>CAVTOX010000043.1:0-40940 GCA_963736425.1 uncultured Actinomycetes bacterium | reverse complement strand
GGCGTCAGTGTGGGGTGGCCGCGGTGAGGACGCGCAGGAAGTTGCTGCTGATGACCTTGGCGATGGTCTCCTCGACATGCCGCCGTCGAGCATCCCGGCCACGAGCAGCGGCATCTTCGCGTAGGTCTCGAACACAGGCCGGTAGTTGGCGTCCATGTCTGATCCCAGGCACACGTGGTCCTCGCCGAGCAGCTCGACCAGGTCGGCGATCCGCCGCACGTACTCGTCCAGGGTGTTCAGGGTGATCCCGGCCGGCCATGCGCCGATCACTCCCCCGGCCCCGGCGATCTTCCGGGCCAGACCCAGGGAGATGAAACGCGGGCTGCTCCGTCCACCGACCAGCAGGTCGGTGTGTGTGGCCAGAAGTGGTCGGTCGGCGACCTCGAGGGCGTCGAACGCGGTCGCCTCGGAGGCGTGCGACACGTCGACGACGATGCCGACCCGATTCATCCTCCGCCACGACTTCACGACCGAACGGGGTGAGCCCCCCGTGCACGGGGGGTGAGGTCATCACATCGCCGATCACCCCACCCGCCAGGTAGTGCACCAGGGTGAGGATCCGAACCCCATCATCGAACGCTGCGCTCACCCGACTGAGGTCACCGTCGAGGAAGTCAGCGCCCTCGACGCCCAGGATCGCCCCCGGTCGGCCGGTTGCCCGGGCCGCCTCGATGTCGCCCACCTCGAGCACCTGATGTACCTGCCCGGAGGCGACCAGCCGGTGCAACGCATCCATCTGGGTGCGGTAGTAGGCCCATGCTTCACCCGGCTCGAACTCGCGGACACCCGTCAGCCAACCCGCCCGCGCGTCGAGGACCGGGAAGTCCGAGACGGCTGAGAAGCACGCCGCGGCCACATGCCCCTCCCGCAGCTCGCGCACGGCACGGTCCTCGAACGTGCCCCGCATCGCGTAGAGGCGCATCTTCCACGCCAGCCCCTGGGCGCCACCGACGAACGTGCGCCCCGGGTGGGCATGCGTGTCGATCGCCGGGTACCGGGCCAGCAGGTCCACCGCCCGGGAGAGCTGATCGGCAGTGGCGGAGTATCCGATTGGAGCCGGCGGGCGACCCACCAACTCCCGCACCTTCCACCCGAGCGCCCCCACTCCGACGGTGGCCCCCACGGCCGCAGCTACGCCGAGGCCTCGCTGCCAGGTGGTCACTGAAGCTCCTCCCACGACTGCCCTCTGGGGGCATCGTGGCGCACCCCTGGCTCACCACGCGACCCGGGCAGTGTTGCTGATCCCGGAGTCGGGGCTTGCATCACCGCGACCGCGGTCGATCGGGGTCGTTCGCCCCTGACGATGCCCAGTTCGCAGGACTATGCAGGGAGTGCGGGAGGCCACCGGCTGGGGAGGTGGCGGTGCTGAGCGCGGGCTCGCCGACTACCGGGTGACCCACGAAGGCCGCTGCGACCGACCCGCGCCAGACAGTTCGGGACTCGGGACACTGTCGGCGTCCCCAGCCGGGTCGAGGCCGAGTCCCTCGCCGAGCCTTTCGCGGCCCATCGCTGGGAGGTGCCTTCCCCAGGGTTCGCCGGAAGTCGGGCATGCTGGGTCGGTGACGTGGCTGCCTGTCGACCTTGTGCTGGTGTCGCTGTTCGCGGTGATCGGCCGAGCCAGTCATGACGAGGGGGTCACGGTGTCGGGGTGGTGGCACACCGCGTGGCCGTTCCTCGTCGGTGCCCTGCTCGGCTGGGTGGTGGTCGCACTGACCCGCCGCCCGGGAGGGTCGGTGCCGGCCGGGCTGGTGATCTGGGCGGGCACCGTGGTCGGTGGCCTCCTGCTGCGACAGATCAGCGACCAGGGAACCGCCGCCGCGTTCGTGGTCGTGGCCACCCTGGTCCTCGGGCTCCTCTTGGTCGGCCCACGCGCCGCGGCCCGCGCCCTGCAGCGCACTCCCCCGGTCGGCTGACCCGCCACGGGTCACCGCCTCCCAGGGCGAGCGTGGTGCCCCGGGGCGAGTCCCGAGCGGCCGCGCGGGCCGTCACTTGCTGAAGGTGACCGTGGCCCCTTTGGGTGTGACGGTGCGCGCAGGACCCCCCACCAGGTGTCTCCTGCGCGGCCTACCAAGTCACCCTGACCATCACCGAGTGATACAGCGTCACGGTCCCACGGGCGAGAACACACGTTGGGCGTGACTGCCAGTATTGCCGCCGTGATCACTGCGGTTGCCTTCGACGTGGATGGCACCCTGCTCGACCACGAGCGCGCGGCCCGCGACGCCGTCCGAGACTGGGTAGCTGCCCGAGGCTGGCAGACCCCCGCGGACGCCGGGGCGGACTGGTTGAGGTTGGAGCGTGAGCATTTCGCCGCGTTCACCGCCGGGGCGATCACCTTCGAGGAGCAGCGCCGCCGGCGCCTGCGCGGTTTCCTGCCGCTGGTGACCGGTGCGGGCGTGGCCGAGGCGGATCTCGATGACCTGTTCGCCGAGTACGCGAGGTTCTACGAGTCCCACTGGGTGGCGTTCGACGACGCTCATGCCGTGTTGGACGATCTGGCGGCGGCCGGGTACGTCCTGGGTGTGCTGACCAACGGGCAGCGCGCACAGCAGCTGGCCAAACTCGCCCGGGTCGGACTGCTTGACACGTTCGCGGTCGTGGTTGCCTCCAGCGAGTTGCCCGCGGGGAAGCCCGACCCGCGAGCGTTCACCGCCCTGTGCCAGCGGTTGGACACCGCGCCCGGGTCGGTCGTGTTCGTCGGCGATGACCCGCTGAACGACGTTGCGGGTGCGCGTTCCGCGGGCCTACAGGCAGTGCTCCTCGACCGTGCTCAGGAGGGTCGGGCGCCCAACGGGGCCACCTGCATCCGATCCCTGACCGAGCTTCCGGCGATCCTCAACTGAGTGCAGCGCACCACGGGCACGGGTGCGGCAGGATGCCGGTCATGCCGCCCCTGGATCCACTGGAAGCGTCGGGTGTGCTGCGCCTCGCCGGTCGTCGGCTGACCGAGGGCTACACCGTGGCCGGTGTCGACCCTGACCGCCCAGCCGCTCCCACCGTGACCTCCCGTGCGCAGCGGACCACTCGATGAAGTCCACGTCGCCGGCCCATGTCGTGTTCGACTGCGATGGGGTCCTGGTGGACAGCGAGCCGCTGTCGATCGAGGTGGACCGTCAGATGCTCGCGGAATTGGGTTGGGAGCTGTCCCTGGACGAGATCATCGACCGGTTCGTCGGGCGCTCCCATGAGCACTTCCTTCAGGAGGTCACCGACCACCTCGGGCACCCGCCTCCGCGGGCTGGGACGAGGCGAGCACACCCCGCTACCGGGCCGCCTACGCCCACGGGCTCCAACCGGTGCCCGGCATCGTCGAGGCACTGGACCGGATCACCCTGCCCTCGTGTGTCGCGTCGAGCGGCACCCACGACAAGATGACCTTCACCCTTGGATTGACGGGGCTGCTGGGCCGCTTCGAAGGTCGCCTGCTCAGCGGCACCGAACTCAGCCGAGGGAAGCCCGCACCCGACCTGTTCCTGCACGCAGCCAAGGCGATGGGCTGGGATCCGTCTTCCTGCGTGGTCGTGGAGGACAGCCCCTACGGTGTGGACGCCGCCCTGGCCGCTGGTCCTCGCAGCTCCGGCGTTCTCGCCTGGGATCAGTACGGTGGCATAGGGCCCAGGACCTTGTGCGCGGCGTCCACGATGGCCCGGCAGAGCGGGAGGTCGGCTCACACGTCATGCGGGCTCGCTGGCAGCGCGTCGTGCGCGGGAAGTCTGCCCCTACCGCAGCCACCGCCCCCGGGGGTTGTGTGGGTAGCGACCGACCGCCATCCGGACCCAACCGTTGAACCGACCGCCACGCGACGCTCGGCAGCCGCAGGCTCAAGCGACCACGACTGGCTGCCTACGCCGGCTGCTTTGCCTCTCGTGCGGGCGCGGCGTGTCCGACCGTCTTTCGCCCGGCGCGGGTCATCGCGACCACCTTGCTCTCGACCAGCCTGGGAACGAGGCGGAACAGCAGCCAGGTGCGGTGCATTTCGCTGGGGATCACCAGGACGGCCTTGTTGCGTTCGAGGCCGCGCAGGGTGTCCTCGGCCAGTCGGTCGGCCGGGTAGATCCGCACGCCACCCTTTACCAGGGTTTCACGGATGGGCGGTGAGCTTGCGACCGAGGGAGGGATGGGCAGGTCCTCGGGCCACGCGCCGTCCAGCAGCGGGGTGTCGATCCACCCCGGGCACAGCGCGGTGACCCGGATTCCGTGGTCAGCACCCGCGGTGCGCAGGGCATGGCTGAGCCCGACCACCCCGAACTTGGTGGCCGCGTAGGGGGCCATCTGCCCCAGGCTGGGGATCAGACCTGCCGAGGAGGCGACGTTGAGGATCTGGCCGTGGCCCTGCCGCAGCATCAGGGGGTACGCGGCGTGGCAGCCGTGGATCACCCCGCGCAGGTTCACGTCGATGATCCGATCCCAGTGCACCAGTTCCAGTTCCTCGGGCTCCCCAACGATCGCGATGCCGGCGTTGTTGACCATCAGGTCGAGCTGACCGTGCTCGGCGTGCGTCGACTCGACCAGCCTGGCGACCGCGTCGGCGTCGCGGACGTCGACATACACGCCGACGGCCGATCCGGGGCCCTGGCGGGTGAGTCGGTCGGCGTGTTCCTTGGCGGCGACGTCCTGGAGGTCGGCCAGCACCACGTGCCAGCCCCGTTGTACCAATGCGGTCCCGAGGGCCAATCCGATGCCGGACGCGCCCCCGGTGACGATGGCGACCTGCTTCATGGGTCCCACCTCCTCAGCGACCGCTGAATCCGCGGGACCGGACGATCTCGGGTCGCGGCCTACCCCCAGACTACGGGCGAGCGCCTGGTGCGGACAGGGCCAATAGGCACCCGGGCGACAACCGCCCCGACCGTGCCGACGCCTCGGTTCCAGGAATACCAGGTGACGTTGGGCTCTGGGGGTCGACCCCGCCGACACGGTAGACAGGGATGGGGACCGGCAGCCGCGGCCCGCGGCCGCGACGGGACCCCGACGGAGGTGGGTCGACCATGACCAGGACCATCCCGGGCACCGGGACCACTGTGTTGGCGCAACCACTGGCGTTGCCGTGCGGGCTGGTCCTGCCGAACCGGATCATGAAGGCCGCAATGGGTGAGGGCTTGGCCGACCCGAGCACCTCGAACGTGACCCCGGAGTTGATCCGGCTCTACAAGCGCTGGGCCGACGGCGGTGCCGGGACGTTGATCACCGGGGTGATCAACGTCCACCGAGGGGCTGGCGACGCATCCATGGTCACCCTCGACGAGAAGACCGACACCGAGGCGCTGGCCAACTGGGCCTCGGCGGTCCACCAGCGCGACGTGCGACTCATCGGCCAACTGGTGCACCAGGGTCGGCAGACCACCGTCCTGGTTGCCCGGCACCCGCTCGCGCCCAGCGCCCTGCCCTCGGTACGGGGCAGTCGGGTGTTCGGCTCGTCCCGGGCTCTGACCGACGCCCAGATCACTGACCTGATCGACCGGTTCGCCACCGGCGCCGTCATGCTGGAGGCGGCCGGGTTCGACGGTGTCGAGATCCACGCCGCCCACGGCTACCTGATCGGGCAGTTCCTGTCCCCTAGCACCAACCTGCGCACCGACCAGTGGGGTGGGGACCTGACCAACCGGTCCCGGTTCCTGCTGGAGATCGTGCGCCGCATCCGCGCCCGGGTCAGTCCCAGGTTCGCTGTCCTCGTGAAGATCAACTCCAGCGACTTCCAGCCCGGCGGCTTCGACATCGAGGACTCCGCCCACGTGGTCGGGCTGCTGGACTCCGAAGGGGTCGATCTGGTGGAGATCTCCGGGGGCACCTACGAGTCAGCCTCCGGCGCCCTGGGGGTCCGCCCCGACGAGCCCGGGACGTCCAAGGATGCCTACTTCGCGGGGTTCGCACCCCGCATCCGCAAGATGACCCACATTCCCTTGGCCCTCACAGGAGGGCTGAGGTCCCGTGCCGTCATGGAGACCCTGATCAGCACCGGGGCCGTTGATGTGGTCGGTTTGGCGAGACCTCTGGCTGAGCAACCCGACGCCCCCCACGGGCTCCTCGACGGCACCGTTGACGAGATCGAACTCACGGGTCCCCCACCCTCGGCGGCCGGTGCGAGCGAGCTCCTCTGGTACATCGCCCAGTTCCAGCGCCTGGCCAACGGCCAGGACTTCGACCCCGACTACTCGATCCGCAATCTCCAACAGCACATGCTGATCACCGCCGGGCAGCAGGCACTGACCACCGCGCGCCACACCATCACCCACCTGGTGCAGCGCACCTGAACTGAAGCGCCCCACACCAGACGCCTCCGCCTCTCCCGCGAACCCCTCCCGCGCGCCGGCGGATCGATGCCCTACCCCGTCCCCCTGCCGCGCGAGATCGCCGCCAGGGCGGACGCGACGGCCCCGCTGGCGTGCCGCGGAACACCGGGCCGTGCCCGGGGACCACCACATCGGCTGCCAGGTCGGCGATCAAGGCCAGCGACTGCGGCGCCTGGGCGATGTCGTGGTTGAAGAACACGGGGCGCAGGGTCGGGCCGGTGGGGTCGAACCGGGGCCCACACAGCCCGTGGGCCCGCCGCGGGAGCGGATCCTGGGGGCGCTGGACGCCGACCTCGGTGGGTGTGCCCATGTCGAGAGCGACCTGTTCGAGATCATCGGGGTGATTGCCAGGGCGAAGTCAACATCGCGCATGTGCGCGGATGGATGAAGCCACGGTCCGGTCCTGAACCCACTGAAGTTCGCGGCCACCACCATCCCCAGGAACGTGGTGGCACGGTTCCGCTGACCCTGGTCACGTTGCCCAGGCACCGGACTCCGGCCATGTCACGGCGCACCTGCGGTCGTCAGCGACGGGGATCCTGACTTCCTGGTTGCCCGGCAAGGGCGACGGCGTCGCGGATGTATGTGGGGGCCTCCCAGGGCAGCATGTGCCCTGCACCGTCAACCCAGACTGTGCGCGCGCCCGGGATGGCGGCAGCCATCCGATGGGAGTCCCGGGGTGGGGTGGTGCGGTCGGCCAGGCCACAGACGATCACGGTCGGCAGCCCGATCGCGGGCAGGCGGGCGAGCAGGTCGTCGGTGGTGAACGCGTCGAGCAGGGGCAGCAGGGGGGCGTTGTCGCGGCCCTGGACCATGTGCAGGAACGCGGTCAGCATCGCTGGGCTGGGGGATGGGCCGAAGAATGACGCGGCGAACAGGGTTCCGATGGTGGGGTTCGCTGTGAGGCGGGGGAGCAGGTGGCTGCGCAGGATGGGGGCCTCGGCCCGGTTCTGCGGTGCCCCGTCGAGGATGTCCCCGGCGAAGCTGGCCACCAGGACCAGCCCGGTCAACCGGTCGGCAACCTCGGGGACCTCGAGCACTGCTTCCAGGGCCAGGAACCCACCCATCGAGTGCCCGACCAGGATCGCGTCGCTGGTGTCGGTCGCCTCGAGCACGGCCGCCAGGTCAGCAGCCATCACCGATGCGCTGATCCCCTGGGCGCCGATCGTGGACTGCCCGTGACCGCGGGCGTCGAAGGCCACGACCCGGTACCCGTCGGCGAGCAGCAGGTCGGCCACCAGGTTCCACTCCCCGAGGGTCAGGGCGATGCCGTGGGCCAGGACCACCGTCGGGCCCGCCCCGACGACCCGGACCCGCAGCCCGGTGCCATCGGGGCGTTCGACGACCGTGTCCTGGCCGGGGGGCTCCTGGAGCAGATCCTGCAGCGGAACCTGATCCGGCAACCCGCGCAGGCGCCTGGCCGTCGACCCCGCGGCCACAGCGACACCCATGGCGGCTGCGGCCGTGACACCGGCCCCGCCCAGGAGGACGAGCCTGCGATTCATGGTGGCCCTCCCTCCCTGGTGGGGCTGGCAGGGGACGGTGTCAGGTCCGGGGGTGCTCCCCTTCCCTGGTCGCGGACCTGGATCACTTCACGTTCCCTGTCCTCGGACCGGCGAACAGACCTCGCTCGATGGTGAGGAGCATGCCTCCACGCTAGCCCCCGAGCGCCCCGTAGGGCACGGCGACGTTCATCAGGTCGAGCCTCAGTTGGCGCAACGCGCGGGCCTCACCGACCGCTGAGGTCAGGCGACCTCGGCGAGTGGCGAGCGCCTTCAGCGAGGGTCCCTCTGCTTGCCGGTGTCGGTCGTATGCCGGGTACCTCGGGCTAGGGTGGTTCGGGGTCGGCGACGAGGAGGTCCTGATGAATGTGAACCCGGCGGCGCCCTTCCCTGAGGGGTTCCTGTGGGGTGGTGCGACGGCAGCCAATCAGATCGAGGGCGCCTACGACGTGGGCGGCAAGGGTCTGTCGATCCAGGACGTGATGCCCAGGGGGCTGCGCGCCCCACGCACCCAGGGGCCGACCCCGGACAACCTCAAGCAGGTGGCGATCGACTTCTACCACCGGTACGCCGAGGACATCGCCCTGTTCGCCGAGATGGGTTTCTCGGTGTTCCGGTTCTCGATCGCCTGGTCGCGGATCTTCCCCCAGGGTGACGAGGCTGAGCCCAACGAGGAGGGCCTGGCCTTCTACGACCGGGTGCTCGACGAGCTCGAGCGTCATGGCATCGAACCGCTGGTCACGATCTCCCACTATGAGACGCCGCTGCACCTGGCCGAGACCTACGACGGCTGGGTGTCCCGCGAGCTGATCGGGTTCTACGAGCGCTACGTCCGAGTGCTGTTCGACCGCTACGGCCACCGGGTGAAGTACTGGCTGACGTTCAACGAGATCAACTCGGTGCTGCACGCCCCCTTCGCCAGCGGGGCCATCAACACGCCCCAGGAGCGGCTGACCGAGTCCGACCTGTACCAGGCGGTCCACCACGAGCTGGTGGCCTCCGCGCTGGCCACGAGGATCGCCCACGAGGTGATCCCCGACGTCAAGGTCGGCTGCATGGTCCTGGCGTTGCCCACCTACCCGCTGACCCCGGACCCTGCCGACGTCCTCGCGGTGATGCATGCCGACCACGCGAACCTGCTGTTCACCGACGTGCACACCCGCGGGCACTGGCCCGGGTACGCGCTGCGGCATTTCCGCGAGCGCGGCATCACCCTGCACATCACCGACGAGGACCGTCAGATCCTGGCCAACACGGTCGACTTCGTGTCGTTCTCCTACTACATGAGTGTGTGCGAGACCGCGGACCCGACCCAGCGGAGCTCCACCGGAGGAACCATGTTCGGCGGGGTCCCCAACCCGACCCTTCAGGCCAGCGACTGGGGCTGGGCCATCGACCCGACCGGGCTGCGGATCGTGTGCAACCAGTTCTGGGACCGGTGGCAGAAACCCCTGTTCGTGGTCGAGAACGGGCTGGGCGCCAAGGACGAGCTGGTCGAGGTCGACGGGGTGAAGACGGTGCTCGACGACTACCGGATCGCCTACATGAACGACCATCTCGTCCAGCTCGGCGAGGCGATCGCCGACGGTGTCGAGGTCCTCGGATACACCTCATGGGGCTGCATCGACCTGGTCAGCTTCACCACCGCCGAGCTGAGCAAGCGCTACGGCTTCATCTACGTCGACCGCAACGACGACGGCACCGGCACCCTCCAGCGCTACACCAAGAAGTCGTTCCACTGGTACAAGCAGGTCATCGCGACCAACGGCACCGCCCTGCGGAGGTGGAGGTCCACCGGGCAGGAGGAGCAGCCATGACCCAGTACCTCATCTACTTCAACCAGACGGGCCGTTCGTCGACACGGCGCCACGCTCTGAACGACCCGTTCGACGATGCCAGCCCAATTGCCGTGGACTGCACGCCCGCGCTCCGGAGTGTCTAGATGCTGGCCTTTGCGGCCACGGGTTCCGGTGCGGTGGCGCTCGGCTGCGGCGAATCCGCAGCTGACTTCAGCATGGCGATCCCGAGCCAGGCGAACCATAGGATCGAGAGCAGTCCGAACACGTACGCGGTGGCACTCAGCGGCGGGACGATCGAGAACAGGCCCGCGAGACCCACGGCCAGGCCGAACCAGCCCAGCGGCCGGGGAAGTGACCTGCTCCGCAGGCTCACGATGCTGACGAGCAGGATCCACAGGCCACCGAGGAACTCCCCACCCGAGCCACTGCCCAGTCCTTGGGCGACCGGCTCGATCGCCTGCCACATGGACCGCGCCTGATCAGGATCCGTGGGGTAGAGGTCCACGACGGCGGCCATGCCGGCGTTGAAGACCATGCCACTGGCGACCAGGACGACCGCCCACATCAGGCCCACCGCGGTGGCCACCTGCATCAGGGCTGGTCCTGCCGGGCTCAACCGGGCGTGCATAGCCAGGGCAAGGACCGCCAGGACGACACCGAAGACCACGTAGGTGATCAGGTACATGACATGCATGCTGGCGTGGTTCGCCGCGAGCAGCGCGACCTTCTCGGCCACGTCGGTGGCACCGGGGTAGTCGACCACCACCAGGAAGAACGGCATCGCCAGCAGGAACGCGGCACCCAGGTACAGGGCAGCAACGCCACCTGCCCGCTGCTGGGCTGCTGTTGTGTGACCGATCGTGTCCATCTTGTCCTCCGATCCGAGTGGCACCACACCCGCCTTGCCGGACGGGCACGGGACCAGTACCATTGCCTACGTTGTAAGTGTAGTACCTACACCGTAGGTACTGTCAACCCCTGACGCCTTGGGCCAGCGACCGCCGGGCCGGGCAGGACGGACGTGACCGATGCCCAGACGCCGGGATCCGAACCGCCCGAGACGAGAGACGCTGACCCGGGAACGGGTCCTGCGCGCCGCCCTGGTCCTGGCTGACGAGCGGGGTATCGACGCGCTGAGCATGCGTGAGCTCGGCCGGCACCTGCACGTGGACGCGATGTCGCTCTACAACCACGTCGACAACAAGGACGACCTGCTCAACGGGATCGTCGACCTGGTCGTGGGCGAGATCGACCTGCCCCCCGATGACGGCGACTGGTCGCAGGCGATGCGCACGAGGGCACTGTCAGCCCAGGCGGCATTCGCCCGGCACCCCTGGGCCAGCCAGCTGATCGATTCACGCACCAGCAGCGGGCCCGAAAGGCTGCGCTACTTCGACTGGGTGATCGGCACACTGCGGCGGGCCGGATTTCCCGTCGCCGTGGCCCTGCACGCCTACTCCGCACTCGACAGCTACGTCTACGGATTCGCCCGCCAACAGGCCAACCTGTCCAGCGGCGAGCCCGGCTCGCCCGAAACCGCTCAGCAGTTGCTCGCCGAGATCCCCACCGATCAGTTCCCCCACCTCACCGAGGTCATCACCCACTACATCCAGGCGGGCGGATACGACCCCGACGCCGACTTCGACTTCGGCCTCACCCTGATCCTCGACAGCCTGGCACGACTCCTCGACAGAACAACGAAAGCAGAGCACGGCCACGTGATCGAGCCCTGACCCGCAGGCTGAAGCACAACTGCAGCACCGCCCGAGCGACCGCGCCCAGAACCGTGAACTGGGCACCTGGAGCGACCAACCCTTTCCCCTGTTCCACTTCCGCCGGCCCCGCTCCCCCAGAGGACTCAATACCGTGTCAGCCCCGGCTGGGCGTCGGGTATGTCCTGGCTATATCCTTGTGGGGCACCCCCTGGCCGTTGCTCCCCCGTCGCGGTCAGGGGGCGCATTCAACTCAGTCCCCGGCCATCACTAACCCGTGGATCCCAGGCTCGGTGGGACGGACAGCACCCCCGTAGCTGTCCGTCCCACCGGGCGCGTTCACGATGCGACCAACCCGCGCCTGCCGATCGTCGCGAGGCTGCGCGCTTGAGTCCCGGCCGGCACCACCTGCGCGGGCCATATCCGGGCTGTACCCTCCAAGGCGTGGAGGATCCAGGAACGGGGGCTGGCCAAGGGCCGGTGCCCTCGGACTGGATGATCCTGGCCGATTCTTCGCTGGCGGCGTTCCTACGGATGCTGGCCGACAATCCCGACCCCGACACGGTTGCCGCGTCCATCGCACAGGGAGTTCTCTCAGCGTTCCGACCCATTGTCACCGCGCTCGGGTTCATCCACCTTGATCGTCAGGTCCTGGCTGTCGCCGGTGCCTTCGGGCGCGACCCCGAGGTGCGCCACCTGTACTCAGCCGTGCCGTTGGACACCGACATACCGGCCACCGTCTGCTACCGCACGAACGCGATCGTGACCACGCCGTCGGCACGACTCGCCGTGGACTACCCCCTGGTCGCACCGTACGTGAACTCCGGCCAGGACCCACAGCACGGTGAGGCCACGGCGTTCCCGATCCGCTACCGCGGTGCCGTCATCGCCGTCCTCGGGCTGGAGTTCGACCACCCCCAGGCCGAGCCGTGGTTCCTGCGTTCGGCGGTGTCGACCATCTCCGGCCCGCTGGCCATGTGGGCCGCGCTGCGCATGCATCTCGATGACGGCCCTGGCGCCTTCTGGTCCCGACGCCCGGACCGGCCCCTGACCGTGACCGAACGCCAACAACGGATCATCGCACTCGTGCGAGACGGCCGGACCAACCCACAGATCGCCACCGAGATCGGATTCTCGGTGCCCACCATCAAGTCCGAGCTGGCCCGGCTCTGCGTGCTCCTGGGAGCCACGAGCCGCACCGACCTCGCCGCGAAAGCCGCACGCGCCGGATTCTGAGTGCTGCCCTCGACCGGACCGGTTGGGTTCACAACGCGCCCTTACCGCCAGCGCGGTGGGCTCTCACCGTGGGTGGCGACGATGGCTGCTGACAGGAAGGGCCGCCGCCCCGGCGACCCGAACCCGTACAACGAGAGGAACCAGCAATGAACCGCATGACCATGAAGATCGGCAGTGCGATCGCGGTGGCCGGCACGCTCGTCCTGGGGGGTGCTGGGATGGCCAGCGCCGCGGACAGCTCGAGCCGGACCGCGAACACCAAGACCAGTCACGATGACTCCACGTCCACAACGGGCAGGGATCGGGCCCACCGGGCCACCGAGTCGACCCTGACCGCGACCCAGAAGGACACGGCCGGTGCGGCCGCGTTGGCGGCGGTCCCTGGCACGGTGCATCACGTGCGGGCCGCCCGGGACGGCGGCTACCTGGTCATCGTGACCAAGGCCGATGGCACCAAGGCCGCGGTCACCCTGGACGCGGACTACAAGGTGACAGGCACCGCCACCGCGAAGGACCGCGCAGCGAAGGCCGGCACCGCCGACTCGGGGAAGTCCCGTTCCGGCTCGCGAGAGCACAGGTCCCACTCGGCTGGGTAGATCCGGCGGGCTACTCCTGATGTGACGCCGCCGGGGGACGGCGGCGTCCAGACCAACGATGACCGACGCCCTGGACACCGCACGCCAGTGACCCCACCCGCGAGCACCTAGACTCCGCGGATGTTCATGTTGCACGGCCGCCTGGGGGCCAAGCCCGGCAAACGGGACGAACTGTTGGCGATCCTCGCGGCCAGCGAGCAGGCGAACCGATGGCTGATGTGTACCGGTCGCGGTCGATCCGACCGACGCAGATGGTGTCTGGGTCACAGAGGTCTGGGTCCGAGGGGGCACACGCAGCCTCACTGCAACTGGACCGGGTCAAGGATCAGATCGCCCGAGCGATGCCCCTCCTCGACACACAGGGTTTCACTCGACAGCAGCTGGATGCGCGAGCCGGCATTCCGGACTGACGCGCCCCCTGACGCCAACGGCGGATGGTGATGACGGTCCGCCCGTCAAGGCCCTACGCCTCTGGCGTCCGGTGGTTCGACCCCCCACGCTGGAGATGAAGGGGAGGTGCGTGATGACCAGATCCAGACGGCCCCACATTGCACTCGCGCTCTGCATCCCTCTGACCATCGTCCTGAGCAGTTGCGGGCAGGAGGAGGTCAACACGACTGGGACGAACAGTCTCACGGTGGAGGTGACCAACCTGGTGGGCGCGCAGAACAGTGAGTTGACCGCCGAGATGGGCATGAACGTCGACTACGGGCAGGAGGCCCCGGTCTGGACGTTCCTCACGACGACCGTGACCGGGTCGCCGTTCTCCTCCGCGGACACGCTCGAGAAGCTTCCCGAGGGGCAGTTCGACCTGACGGTGCTTGCGGGCTCCGACACGAAGACCGAGGCCGCCAAGGTCAAGGGGCAGGGCTGCGAGATGACGTTCCAGATGGGCAAGGACGAGACCCTCACGATCGCCATCGACGGGCTGAACGAGTTCGGTGACAAGGGCTACGGGCCCTGCGCGGCGACGGTCACCCGGTAGCGGTGCGCTCATGACCGGCCGGACGACGGCGCGGATCGCAGCCGGATCGTCGTTCGGGGTGATGCTCTCGGAACCTCGCCGCAGCGCAGTCCCCGGCGCCGTCCGATGAGTTGGCGGCCGGACCGACCTTCGCCTCTTTCCCCACGAGTCGTACCGGCGGGACTCTGGAGGTGACGGGGGAACGGGCGGAGGAGGCCGTCATGACGCACCAGGCCCTGCAACCACGTCGAAGCCACATCCCCAGGTTCTTGCGCACGCCGTCGACCCGGCTCGGGTGGGCGGCGACTGCCGCAACGGTGGGGGTGATCCTCGTGGTGATCCTCGTGAACATCATGGCCGAGGGACCAGGTCCGCCCGACGACAACCCGTGGTGGTGGACGGTGTTCGCCCTGACCGCCCTGCTGGGCATGTTGGCCTCCGGGATCGCGGGACTGATCGCGGTGGTCCGCAGGAAGGAGCGGTCCTGGATGGTCATCGTGCCGACCACGCTCGTACTCGTGGTCGTGGTCAACGAGCTGGTCGAGGGGCTGGTCCAATTCCTTGGGTGAAGCAACCCTTCATCAGCTGAGGAGGCGCGAAGCCGCTCGCCGACTTGTGCGCCTCCTCAGCTGAATGAGCCGTGGCCTCAGGCGGACATCTCCTCCATCGACGGAGCCACCATGGGCGCGGCGGGCTTGCGCATCGCCAAAGCTCCGGCGAGTGCAGCCATGGCACCGATGATGACCTCGAACACCGGCCCGTCGAAGGGCATCGGAAGCAGGGTGACGACTCCCATGACGATCACGGCAACCCCGACTCCCCTCTGGTAGCCGCGCGCGCGAAGCAGCGCGATGCCCATCAGGATGAAGGTCGCGTTGAACAGCCACGCGAGCATGAAGCCAACACCCATTCGGCCGTCATCCACGGTCCCATCCAGGACGCCTGGTGCGTTCGCGGCGAAGGCCCCGGTGATGAACAGATCCGCCCACATCCACCCCGCCTGCAGGACCAGGTTGGCGACCGTGAGGAAGTAGGCCACGAGTCCGAACCTGCCGGCCCGGTTTGCGATTGGCAGGTAGAGCGCGGTGAATCCGATGATCATGGCGATCGCACCCGCGAGGCGGAGTGCAGCCGACACTGCGAACACGCTGGTGGTGACTTGGACGGAGAAGGGGTCCCCGCCACTCGTGGCAGCCTGCAGCCCCGAGCCCAGGGCAAGGAGCAGTCCGCCAACGATCAATGTGATGCGCCCGACGTGCAGGAAACGCTCCATGATTCTCCTCGTATCCTCCCGTCCGCCGAGTGGCGGGCTGTGGTGACTGTGACGCTAGGCGGGCGGTGCACACCCGGTCGCCTGTCCTGGGGCGGATCTTCGGGTATCCCGCCGAGGGGACCCGGAGTATGTCGTGAGGCAGACTCGATGGCGGCATCTGCGTGTCATGCTCGGTGGATGCAGACCGCCGATGGGACAGGCGCCCCCGGGACCGCGACGAGCGGCGCGGCCCGGGGACTTCCCCCGCGGCTGCGCGCCGGTCTTGATGTTGCGCTCGGGGTCGGGCTCGGGGGCCTGGCCGCGCTCGCTGGTCTGACGTCCGATGAGTACCCGAACCCCGGTCCGGTCACCGCTGTGCTGATGGGCGCAGCGGGTCTCGTCCTGGTCGTGCGTCGCAGCCGCCCGGCGCTCGCCTTCGTTGGCTCCTTGGGTCTCATGTCAGCGGTCTGCCTGCTCTACGGGACCTACCAGGCGGGCACGAGTCTGCTCATCGGTCTGGTCGCCTGCTATTCGGCCCTGTCGTATGGGGTCTCGCTGACGGTGTTCATCCCGGTGCTGATCGGGTTCTCCCTGGCCGAGAGCTCCGGACCCTTTCCGGGGCGGATCGGCAGTGCGCTGTTCGTGGTCATCAGCATGGGCCTGGCTGGTGCCGGAGGGCTGCTCGCGCGGCGTCAGCGCGAGCTCACGGCGGCCAACATCGCGCTTCGCGAACTCGTCGAGCTGCAATCCGAGGCCACGACCCGCGCGGCCGTCGAGGACGAGAGATCGCGTGTGGCCAGGGAGCTGCACGACATCCTCTCGCACAGCCTGGGGGTCGTCGTCCTGCAGACGAGTGCAGCGGAGCACGCGTGGAGGGCCGACCCCGTGCGCGCCCGGGAGTCGCTGCACGCCGCGCGGGAGACCGCGGTGGAGGCGGTGGACCAACTGCGCTCCCTGCTCGGGGTCGTCCGCGACGGGCCGGCGGGTGAGCGCGCGCCTGTGCCGCGCCTCGACGACCTCGATGCCCTCGTCGCCCGGAGCAGGGCGGCGGGCTTCGACGTGGAGCTCGACGTGCTGGGCGACCCCCGGCCGGTGCGTCCCGAGGTGCAGGCCTCGGTCTACCGGGTCGCCCAAGAGGGGATCGCCAACGCGATGAAGCACTCAGGCGCCCACGCATGCCGAATCCGGCTCCAGTACGAGGCCGACTGGGTGGTCATGCAGGTCGAGGACGATGGATGGGCCAGCAGCTCGGGCACCGGGTCGCAGCTCGGCTTGGTCGGGATCAGGGAGCGGGCGGCCATGTTCGGGGGTCGCGTCGAAGCGGGTCCGCGTCCCGCCGGGGATGGGTGGCGACTGGAGGTGGCGTTCCCCCTATGATCCGGCTGCTCCTCGTCGACGACCAGGCCATCGTGCGCAGCGGCCTGCGCACCATGCTCGAGGTTGAACCCGACCTGGAGGTCGTCGGGGAGGCTGCCGACGGGCGCGCAGCGGTGCGCGCCGTCAAGGACATCGACCCCGACGTGGTCCTCATGGACATCCGGATGCCCGACATGGACGGCATCGCAGCCACGCAGGCAATCCTGCGCGACGGCTCCCGGGCGCGGGTATGCATCGTGACGACCTACAACGTCGACGAATACGTCTTCGATGCCCTGGCGGCCGGTGCCTCCGGCTTCCTGCTCAAGACCGACGCTCCTGAACGGATGGTTGCCACGATCCGAGCCGTCGCAGAGGGCGAGTTCGCCCTTGGCGCGGAGGCTACGGCCACCCTCGTGGCGCGATACGTGCATGGCGCGCGACCCTCGACCAGCGGGCGGGACCCGCTCGCGGCCCTGACACCTCGCGAGCGCGAGGTGTTCACGCTGGTCGCCCGCGGGCTGACGAACGCCGAGATCGCCGGTTCCCTCGTCGTGGGCGAGGGAACCGTCAAGACCCACGTCGCGCGCATCCTCGCCAAGCTCGGGCTGCGCGACCGGCTCCACGTGGTCGTCTTCGCCCACAGCCGTGGGCTTGTTGGCTGATTGCCTCCAACGCGGGGAACGCACGACCAACGACAACGCCAGTCGTCCGGCGGAACACACCGGTCTCGGGAAGGATGCCGACATGGACATCGAGCAGTTGCGTGCACAGCAAGCGCCCTTGAAGCATCAGTACAGCGCCGACCCGGAGTCCGCCCGCACTGAGGTCGGCGCGTCGGCGACGTTCGCCGATCCGGGGATCACTGCCACGGTCGACACGTGGGCGGGCGCCGTCCGCGCCGGGCTGCATCCCGCGACCGGCGGTGACGGCGCGGACGCCTGCTCCGCCGACATGCTGCTCCAGGCCCTGTGCGGCTGCCTCGGCGTCACGATGCGCAGCGTCGCCACGGCCATGCGCCTGGAGATCAGATCCGCTGCGATCACTGCGCGCGGGACCTTCGATGCGCGGGGCACTCTGGGGTTGAGTCGCAGCATCCCTGTGGGTGTCACCACCATCGAGGTCGTCGCCACGCTCGACACCGACGCGACCGACGAGCAGCTCATCCGACTTGGCGAACTCACGGAGCGCTACTGCGTCGTCGGCCAGACGCTCAGCCCGCCCCCGTCCCTCACGGTCGTGCGCATCCAGGCGTGAGACGCGCAGCCGTGTGCCCGTCGGCGCCCAGGCCCCGCGCGCTGCTGGGCATCGAGCCATCGGGATTCCATGCCCCCATGATGTCTTACTTGACGCAACAACTAAAGTCCTGTAGAGTCTTACTTGTACCAACAACTAACTCCACTCGATCAAGGAGCACGCCATGAGCAACGTCACCATCATCGGCACCGGCAACATGGGCCAGGCCATCGCCGGCCTGGTCACCAAGGGCGGCAACACCGCCCAGATCCTCGGCGAGACCGACACCGACCAGGCCGTCACCGGCGACATCGTGGTCCTGGCCGTCCCCTACGCCGCCCTGGCCGACGTCGTCGCCACCCGCGGGGCGAGCCTGGCCGGGCGGGTCGTGGTCGACATCACCAACCCGGTCGACTTCGCCACGTTCGACTCCCTGGTCGTGCCCGCGGACAGCTCCGCCGCCGCCGAGCTCGCCGCCGCGCTGCCGGAGTCGCAGGTGCTCAAGGCGTTCAACACCACGTTCGCCGCGACCCTGGCCGCCGGCACCGTCGGCGGGCTGACCACCACCGTGCTGATCGCCGGCGACGACACCGACGCCAAGACCCAGCTCGCCGAGGTCGTCACCGCCGCTGGGCTCAACGCGATCGACGCCGGCTCCCTGCGCCGGGCCCGTGAGCTCGAGGCGATCGGCTTCACAGCAGATCTCCCTGGCCGTCGGCGAGAAGGTCTCCTGGATCGGCGGGTTCGGCGTCGCCGCCTGACCCACCCCCTGGGCGCCGTGCGGGCACCGGTTCCGACCGGAACCCGCACGGCGCCGCACCATCCCCCACGACATCCGCCGCACCTCGACGCACCGTACGCCTGAGCCCTCAGCACCCGTTCGAGAGGTCCGCAGATGACCGCCCACTCCGCCCCCGCCGCCGCCTTCGACGCGTTCCTGCGCCAGGACGCGCCCGCCAGCCGCGACCAACGGCGATGGACCCCCGCGGACGGGCCGATGCCCGCCCTGTACCTCGGCCACGGCGCACCGCCCCTGTTCGACGACGCGCTGTGGATCAGCGAGCTGTTCGCCTGGTCCCAGGCCCTGCCCAAGCCGACCGCCATCCTGATCGTCAGCGCCCACTGGGAATCGGCACCCCTGAGCCTGTCCGCGACCGCGGCGAACACCCCCCTGGTCTACGACTTCGGCGGCTTCGACCGCCGCTACTACACCATGACCTACCGCACCCCCGACGCCACCGCGCTGGCCACCCGCGTGCGTGCGGCGATGCCCGACGTCGAACCCGTGCACCAGCACGCCAGCCGCGGGCTGGACCACGGCGCCTGGGTACCTCTGAAGATCATGTACCCCTACGGCGACGTGCCCGTCCTGCAGATGTCGCTACCCACCCAGGACCCCACCCGCCTGCTCGACATCGGCCGACGGCTGCACGACCTGCGCGCAGAAGGTGTCCTGATCATCGGATCGGGCTACATGACCCACGGCCTGCCCTACCTCACCGCCGACATGTGGCTCAACCGCACCATCCCCACCTGGTCCGCGGACTTCGACCACTGGGCCGCCGACGCCCTCGCACCGCGGCGACCTGGACACCCTCACCAACTACCGCAGCGCAGCCCCCGCACTGCGCTACGCCCACCCCACCGTCGAACACTTCACCCCCCTGTTCATCACCCTCGGCGCCGCAACCGACCCCGAGGCCCCCGTCCAGACCACCATCGAGGGATACCTGTTCGGCCTGTCCAAGCGGTCCTTCCAAGTCGCCTGAAACCGCGCTCCCCGAGCCGCGCCGCTGTAGCGAGGGGTTGTCACCGTGGGCACCCAGGGGCACCCAGGGGCACACTGGTACCGAAAGTCGTACCACTAGGAGGGTCATGGCCGTGACCGCGAGCGAGGCCCGCAAGAACCTGTTCCCCCTCATCGAGCAGGTCAACGCCGATCGCACTCCCGTCGAGATCACGTCCCGGCGCGGCGACGCGGTCCTGATGTCTCGTGGCCGCGGACATCACCAGCAGCTGGATCCGGACCTCGGGGGTGTAGCGGGGGCCATCCAACTCGGCGAACCGGTCCAACGCGGCCAGTGTGTCGGCCATCGTCGCTGCCAGGTACTTCCCCGACGGCATGCCCATCTTGGCCCACACCTGCTGCAACACCTTGAGCGTGTCATACCCGTAGATCGGGGCCCGCGGCTTGCGACGCACCGCCTTGGCCGGACCTCGACGCTTGCCAGCCTGGGCCACCTGCCGGCGGGCGTTGTCCCGCGACCACCCGGTCACCGCCACCAGTTCATCGAGCAGTATCCCGCGGGCCTTCTTCGAGGCCGCCCGGTACTCCTTGGCGTACCTCTTGGTGATCTCCCGGCGCGCACTCATCGACAACCCTGAACCCATCCCGCAGCGTGGCACCGGACCCAAGAACCACCGCAGGCCGGGCCACCGTTTCGCGGGCATTTCCTACGTGAGGCACGCACCCACGTTCGCGGGCACATTTCGTGAGTCTCGTCGCGCGGTTGCGTTCGTCGACACCAACCCGTACAGTTTTCCGTACACGAGGTCTGGCGATGAAGACAATGAGCTACACCGAGTCCCGAGCTCGCTACGCCGAGATGCTTGATGGCGTGATCAACGACCGCGAAGAAGTCGTCATCACCCGCGCCGGCCACGAGCCCGTGGTCGTTGTCTCCCTCGAGGACTACGAGTCCCTCAAGGAGACGGCCTACCTGATGCGGTCGCCAGCCAATGCCCGCCGCCTGCTCGATGCCATGGAACGGTTGGAAGCCGGCCGGGGCGTGGCCCACGACCTGGTCGAGACCGACTGACGTGCTGCTCGTCTGGGACGAGAACGCCTGGGAGGACGACCTGTGGTGGCAGGCCCAGGACCGCAGGGTCCTCAGACGAATCAACGCCCTCTTGGCTGACATCCAGCGCAACGGCAACGACGGGATCGGCAAGCCTGAGGCGCTCAAGCACGACTTCGCCGGGTACTGGTCGCGACGCATCACCGATGAACACCGCCTGGTGTACAAGATCGCCGGGGACGAAGTGCGCATCGCCGCATGCCGCTACCACTACGGATAGCCCGCGCAGACGTCCGAGTCAGCGCCGCAACCCGCCTACTGGCGATCGTCGGCTGTTACTCTGCATTGCAGAGCACTTTGCAGGAGGGAGCAGGATTATGGCGGGGGTGACGGTGGCCGAACTCGATGCGTTGCGCGACCGGGCGCGTGCGGATTCCCTGGTTGAGGCGGTCGTGCTGTGCGCGGTCGGGGTTGTGGCCCTGATCGGCGGCACCCTGGGCACCCTGGCGGTGCTGTTCTTCTTCGGCAACCGCTCCGGGGACCTCGGGCACTGGATGCCCCAGCTCGATGACGCGGTCGGGATCGGCGTGGCGATCGCCACCCTCGCTCTGGGGATTCGCGCAGCGTTCCGCGCGCGCCGGCCATGACCGAGCACCCCAGCGCTGCCTTGGACGACGTGGTCCACCAGCGCGTGCGACTGGGCATCCTGAGCATCCTCGCCCAGACCCGCGAGGCCGACTTCACCTACCTGCGCGACACCCTCGGCGTCACCGACGGCAACCTCGGCCGCCACCTCGAGGTCCTCAACGACGCCGGCTACGTCGCGCTGAACAAGACCTTTCAGGGCCGCCGACCCCGCACCTGGGTCACCATCACCCCCTCCGGCCGGCGGGCCCTGAACCAGCAGATCGCCACCCTGCGCGCCCTCATCGACGCCATCGACGTCCCGCCAATGCCGCCGGAAACGCCAGTCAACGGGATGTCGCGCGGCAGCTCCCCGGTCTGAGCGCCTGCACATCGGGTAAGGCCCTGCACCGAGCCAATGCCGTGCAGTCGCTCGAGCGTTCACTCGACGCACCGATGCCGAATGACTGATGGACTCCGTGTGCGGGACAGTCAGGGACCGATCCCGCGTGGTCGCATTGGGCGCGGTGCTGGCCGCCAGAACGCGACTGCGCGTTTCGCGGCGATGGGGGCACCTGCGGGTGTAAGTCAGCACCCGGCGGTAGCCGATGATCTCGGCCCACGTCCGCTCGTCGGCCGACAGCGGCGGCTCCGGAGTCCTCGATCAGGTCACCGAACTCCGCGTCGGCGTCCTCACCGGTCGGAGTGTGCAGGGAGAGGGGTTCCCGGGCGCATGTCTGTAGCTCGAGGATCCTCTGCGGTGTGACGTCGAGCTCGCGGGCCAGTTCGTGCGGCGTGGGTTGGCGGCCCAGGTCAACGCTCATTTGGCGCTGCATCCGGCTCACCCTGTTGATCTCCTCGACCACCGGCACCGGGATGCGGATCGCGCGCGACTGGTCGGCCAGCGCCCGGTGGATGGCTTGGCGGATCCACCAGGTGGCGTACGTGGAGAACTTGTAGCCCTTGGTGTAGTCGAACTTCTCCACCGCCCGGATCAGCCCCAGGTTGCCCTCCTGGATCAGGTCCAGGAACAGCATCCCGCCGCCGGTGTACCGCTTGGCCAACGACACCACGAGCCGGAGGTTGGCCTCCATCATCCGGTTCTTGGCCCGCTGACCGTCCTCGGCGATCTGCTCGAGGTCCCGGCGCAGCTGCTGGTCGAGGATGGCATCGGAGTTGAGTCGCTCGGCGGCGAACAGGCCGGCCTCGATCTGGGTGGCCAGCTCCACCTCCTGGCCGGCGGTGAGCAGCGGCACCCGCCCGATCTGCTGCAGGTAGTCCTTGACCGGGTCCACGCTCGCACCGGCCACGCCCACCAGCGCCGCGGGCTGGTCTCCTACGTCGGCGTCCGAGATCACGAACGCGTCGCCGAGGGGCTTGGCAGGGACGAGCTTTGCTGGGTCCTCGTTGTCAGCGTCGACCGGGTGTGTCAGCACGTCTCGGCAGCCGCCAGCCAGCCGTTGGCTGCGTCGCTGGAGTGGCCGCTTGCGACTCCCAGCCCGCGGCTGCTCACGGCTTGATGTGGGAGGTCCACCCGGCCGAACGCAGCCGATCGGGCGAACAGCAGGTGGTGCGAGGTGATGAGGTGGTCTGCGGTTGCCCGGTTGCTGGCGGTGGGGATGTCGCGCAGGACCGCGATCCGCAGCAGCGCCTTGACGTCGGGCTCGTGGGGCTGGGCAGTGAGCGGGTCCCAGAAGAAGATGAGCATGTCGATCCGGCCCTCGACGATGGCGGCCCCGATCTGGAGATCACCGCCGAGCGGCCCTGAGCGCATTCGTTGCACGGGCAGGTCCAATGCCTCGCTGAGCAGCTGGCCGGTGGTGCCGGTGGCGACGAGGCGGAACCGGGCCAGGGTGTCCCGGTTGTAGGTGGCCCATGCCAACAGGTCGTCCTTGCAGTGGTCGTGGGCGACGAGGGCCACGGTCAACGGTTGGTTCATGACCTCAACGATGACGGGCGAAGGTGGCGAGGACCCGGCCCCTGGGTGACGGGGGCATGACATCTCTCAGCGTCCTCGGGGGCGTCCGCAGGAACCTGCGCGGGGCGGCGGCTCAGTAGCTGTTGGCCTGGGCGCGGGCGAAGCGCATGACCCCGCCGGACAGACTCGCCGGGGCGCTGCGGCAAGCCGGGGGCGAAGGTCCGATGAACGCTTCTTCGCCGTTCGATCTCACACCGGGCGCGGGCTGGAGGAGGCGGTGCCGCCAGCGCCCGATGAGCCGGACACTGATGTCGTCGCCCGTTCACCTGGAGGCAACGTTGCCGCCATCGACCCGTCCTAGCATGCCGGGCATGCCCCGGCTGCGCGTGACCCACTTGGCGACCGGACGCACGCTCATCGGCTCGCCTGATGAGCTGCTCGACTGGCTCGGGGTTTGGTGGCCCGACGAGGACCCGGAGGACGCGGGCGTCCACTCCACGATCACCCAGGCGGTGTACGCCTGGGAGCAGGGAGTGCTCGGCGGGACACATGACCACCAGCTCGGCGTGCACGCCGAGCTCCTCTGATCCAGGGACCACGGGGTATCGCTCTGGCAGCGATTCGCCGGCAGCGCTGAAGGGAGCGATGATGGCGACGGTCGGACCGACCCGACCCCCGAACATCCACGCCGGACTGCTGCGGCCCGGTCTGCTGCACCGGGGCGGGCGGGCAGTGCATGTGGCAGCTCCCGCCATGCCGATCAGGTCGCCCAATCCGGCAGGGGCGAAGCCGCCCTCGGTGGTGAACCTGTCCCTCTACCGCGACGGGCGGCGGCTGGTCGCGTGCTCGACATTGCAGCAACTCTTCGACGCGCGGCGCAAGCACCCCGGTGCTGTTGCCTGGGTGGGGCTGTACCGGCCCTCGCACGACGACGTGGCCCTGCTGGCCCGCGAGTTCGACCTGCACGAGCTGGCCGTCGAGGACGCGATCACCGCCCATCAACGCCCGAAGCTGGAGCGCTACGGCGACACCCTGTTCGTGGTGCTGCACGCCGCCCGCTACCTCGACGACGTCGAGGAGGTCGAGTTCGGCGAGCTGCACGTGTTCGTGGGCCCGGACTTCGTGATCAGCATGCGCCACAGCGAGTCCCCGGACCTGACCGGGGTGCGGGCACGGATGGAGAGCGAACCGGACCTGCTGGCCCTGGGACCCGAGGCGATCCTGTACTCGATCCTGGACCGCGTCGTCGACGGCTACGGCCCGGTGGTCGCCGGGCTGGAGAACGACATCGACGAGATCGAGACCGAGATCTTCTCCGGGGACGCTGAGGTCTCCCGGCGCATCTACGAGCTTTCCCGCGAGGTCATCGACTTCCGTCGCGCCACCCACCCGCTGAACACGATGCTCCAGGGTCTGCAGGACGGCTTCGACAAGTACGAGGTCCACGAGGAGATGCGTCGCTACCTGCGCGACGTCGCCGACCACAACCTGCAGGTGTCCGACCGGGTCGACGGGTTCAGCCAGATCCTGCGCGACATGCTCACCGTGAACGCGACCCTGGTCGCGCAGAAGCAGAACGAGGAGATGCGCGCCCTGACCGAGGCCAGCCACGCCCAGGGCATCGAGGTGAAGAAGATCTCCGCGTGGGCCGCGATCCTGTTCGCCCCCACACTGATCGGCACCGCCTACGGGATGAACTTCGCCAGCATGCCCGGCCTGGACTCCCCGAACGGGTTCACCATGGCCATGGCGCTGATGGTCGCGACCTGTGTGGGCCTCTACGTGGTGTTCAAGCGCCGCGACTGGCTGTAGCCGCGCACCCGGCTACTTCAGGGCCCGCTTGAAGAACTTGTCCCGGGCCTGGTCGGCCTTGTTACGTGCCTTCGACAACACCAGGGCGGACTCCTTCTTGACCTTCGCCGGCGGGCCGTCGCCACCGAACGCAGCCAGGACCTCGGCGTATCGAACCTCGGCCTCACGCCAGTCGGTGTACAGCTTCTTCTCGGTCTTGCCACTCTGCTCTGCCATGGCGCGCACCCTAGGGGCCGAAGGTGAACAGTTGAGGACGGCCGGTAGAAGGGCCGGATTCATGTGATTCATCGGGCCCGGAAGCGCCCTTGTGGTAGGCGTTATCACCGCGGGATACTGACCGCGATGACCGCGCCCCACGATCCGCCCGGACCATTGTCCCGCGGTGGACTGCTGCCCACCCTCGAACAGGTGCAGGGGCTGGCCCGGGATCTGTTGGCCGGCGAGGGGACCCGGCTGCAACACCGGCCGAGGACTGCACGGGGCCCGAAGTCCGGGAGGCCGCGCTGCGCTTGGCCCGGCTGCGCTCTCGCGCCGACTCAAGGCGGGACACCTGCTTCCGCGCCGCACTCAGTCCACGCCCGACGCACCGGTGCGGCCCGCCAGGGGAGGTCCGCGTGGACGGCGCTCGAATCCTGGATGAACATCCTGCGCCCAGCCTCATGGCCCGGATGCCCACTCTGACCTGAGGTCCAGGTTGCGCGATAGCCTCCGGAACATGCACCTATCGACCGGGCTGCGGAATCTGGCAGAGCCGGGGCCCGCCCTGGCCGAGGCAGTCGATCTGGGCGCACTGGCCGACCAGGTGGAAGCCTTGGCCGTGCACCGCGCCCGCGCCCTGGGCTGGGACTGGGAGCAGATCGCATCGGCCCTGGGCACCCCCCGCAAGCAGGTGCGCGCTCGGCACTCCCACCGCGCCAGGCACCGGTGAACCCGACGAACAACGCGGCCCTGCGTCGGGTGTCTGGTGGGTAGAGTCGCCGACTGAGGTGGGACCGCCAGACACGACGGAGGGGTGTGGACATGCGTGAGGCGTTCGAGCATGAGCTGGTCGAGATCCGGGACCTGCTCATCGAGATGGCCGGCAAGGCGGGCGCGGCGATGAACACCGCCACGCAGGCGATGCTCGACGCCGATCTGGTCGCGGCCCAGTCCGTGATCGCTGGCGATGATGAGCTCGATGACCTGACCGGTCGGATCGAGTGGGCCTGCTACAACGCCGTGGCCCGCCAGCAACCGGTGGCCCGGGACCTGCGGCTGGTGGTGTCGGCGATGCAGGTCTCCTCCTCCCTCGAGCGGATGGGTGACCTGGCAGACCATGTGGCGAAGCTGACCCGGATGCGCCACCCGGGCTCGAGCGTCCCTGAGGACGTACGACCGATGTTCGCCCAGATGGGGGCTGTGGCCGGCCAGATGGCCACCAAGACCGCGTCACTGCTGGAGAGTTGGGACCTCGCGCAGGCCACTGAGATCCTGGCGATGGATGACCAGATGGACCGGGTCCATCGTGACCTGTTCACCACGGTCCTGGCCCCGACGTGGACCCATGGGGTGCAGGCGGCGATCGACACCACCCTGATGTCGCGCTACTACGAGCGCTACGCCGACCACGCTGTCGCAGTCGCGCGGCGGGTCATCCAACTGGTGACCGGCGCGCCCTTCTCCCAGACCGGCACGACCGGCCCGGCGTCCGACCCACCGGGCCAAGGGTCGTCCCTAGGAATGTAGGTCACCCAGGACTTCGCCCAGGGTTGGCCGACACGACTCCACACGGCCCCCGGCAGGACTGCCCGGCGGCCCTACCGTGCGGGGCATGACCACAGAGATGATCGAACAAGACCCGTGGGTCGAGGACCCGACCGAGCCAGCACCCGCCGCAATGACCAAGCACAAGGGCCCGGTGCTGCTGCGCCGGGGCCAGGTCCAGCCGACCACGACCGACCAGCGGCTGCTCGACACCCTGGACGCCGGGGAATGGGTGCACACCGATCCCTGGCGGGTGCTGCGCATCCAGGCCGAGTTCGTGGAGGGCTTCGGGGCGCTGGCCACCCTCGGGCCGGCGGTCAGCATCTTCGGGTCGGCCCGGACCGACCCCTCCGATCCGCACTACGCCCTGGCCGAGCAGGTCGCCGCCGGGCTCGCCAGCGCCGGCTACGCGGTCATCACCGGTGGGGGGCCGGGGATCATGGAGGCCGGCAACAAGGGCGCCTGCCAGGCCGGGGGCGTGTCCGTTGGGCTGGGCATCGAGCTGCCCTTCGAGCAGGGCCTCAACGAATGGGTCGACCTGGGCATCAACTTCCGCTACTTCTTCGCCCGCAAGACCATGTTCGTCAAGTACTCCCAGGGATTCGTGGTCCTGCCCGGCGGATTCGGCACCCTCGACGAGCTGTTCGAGGCGCTCACCCTGGTCCAGACCTCGAAGGTCACCCGCTTCCCCGTGGTCCTGATGGGCCGCGAGTACTGGTCGGGCCTGCTGGCCTGGCTGTGGTCGACCATGGCCACCACCGGGCGGATCTCCATGCGCGACCTGGACCTGGTGCACCTGACCGACGACCCCCATGAGGCCGTGGAGATCATCCTCACCGCGAATCACGCCCAGCCCACGGCCCCCCGGCCGGCGGACCGCGATGACTCCGACGGGATGTGACCAGGTGCCCACCCTCCAGCCAGGCAGCGCCGGCAGCGAGGCGCGGTGGACCCGAACCACAGGCCCGGCGACCGTGCTCATCGTGGAGGACGAACCGGCGATCGCCGAGGCGATCGCCTATCTACTGCGCGACGACGGATTCCGGGTGACCCTGGCCGACACCGGCCCCGGCGGGCTGGACGCCTTCCAGACCCAGGCACCGGACCTGATCCTGCTGGACCTCATGCTCCCCGGCCTCAATGGGCTCGAGGTCTGCCGCACCATCCGCCGCACCTCGAACGTGCCGATCATCATGGTCACCGCCCGGGCCGCCGAAGTCGAGAAGGTCGTCGGCCTCGAGGCCGGCGCCGATGACTACCTGACCAAGCCGTTCTCGATCGCCGAACTGCGCGCCCGAATCCACGCCCTCCTGCGCCGGACCGCCCCCACGAGCTGACCCGGCGCCCCGGACCAGGTGGCGCTGGGGGCGTCCCGGGCCGCTTGGCAGATCGTGGCGTGGCGTGGCCTGGTCAGCCACGGGCTCCAGTGATCACCCAGCGTTCATGCCGTGTTCACGCCTCCCCCGGGACTTTCCCAGGTGCGTTCCATACCGTGGTCTGGTCCTGGGTGAACGGGGAGGTGAACTGATGAAGGTCCTCCTCGTCGAGGACGAGCCGGCGTTCTCCGAGGCGTTGTCCTACCTGCTGCGCCGCGATGGTTTCGACGTGGAGGTCGCGACAACAGGGCAGGACGCCCTCCACCTGTTCCACCGGATCGCTCCCGACGTGGTCCTGCTCGACGTGATGCTGCCTGGCATGTCCGGACTGGACGTGTGCACCACAATCCGGAAGTCCTCGGACGTGCCGATCATCATGGTGACCGCCCGGGACACCGAGGCCGACAAGGTCGTGGGCCTGGAGATGGGCGCCGACGACTACGTCACCAAGCCGTACTCCCACGCCGAGCTGCTGGCCCGGCTCCACGCTGTCATCCGACGCGCAACCCCAGCACCGGCCGACCTGACCCCCCGGGTGTTCACCGAGGGACCGGTCTGCATCGACACCGACCGCCACGTGGTCACCGTGAACGGCCGCCCGGTGCCGATGGCGCTCAAGGAGTTCGAGCTGCTGGAGACGTTGGTCCGCAACGCCGGGCGGGTGATGACCCGGGGCCAGCTGTATGACCGCATCTGGGGTACCGACCGCGCCTGGGACAACAAGACCCTCGATGTCCACATCAAGAGACTGCGCGCCAAGATCGAACCCGATCACGCGCACCCCCGGCACCTGATCACGATCAGAGGCCTCGGGTACCGGTTCGACCCCTGACCCCTGGCACTACTCCGTCGCGGACCGGTCGTCCTCGACGTGGGTCCCGTCCTCGAGCTCGGCGTCGTGGGACTCCTCGGGGTTGACCCTGGAGTCGGCGAAGTAGGTGGGCACGATCCGGGGTTCGTGCTCCTCGGCCGCGCTGTCGTACCCGCCGGAGGCGTCGACGACGCCCTCCTTGAGCCCGTAGTGGATCCGGGCCTCACGCACCCCCTGGCTGATCGTGTGCCACATGTGGTCCTCGCCGATCTTGGCCACGAAGCCCGCCCGGCGCAGGATGACCCGGACCGGGTACATCACCCGCACCAGGTACAGGTCCACGCACCGCACCCGCAGGGCGGCCAGAAGGGCCTCGAGCATGTCGATGGTGGTGGTGTCGATCTGGTTGGTGCCCTCGATGTCGACGACGACCGCCACGATCTCCTCGTCCACGAACTCCCGGGCGCCGTCGACCCGGGTGAGGATCGCGTCCTTGATCGAGGCCGAGTTGACCCAGAACAGCGGCACGTCCACCCGCAGGACCAGGATCCCCTTCACCGGATGGCGCTCGGGGTGGTTGCGCATGCCGCCCCAGCCGGCCTTCTCCCCCGGGATCCGACCCATGACTTCGACGTCCACCCGGCTGGATCTGTAGACCAGTCCGAACACCGACAGGGTGATGGCCAACAGCAGGCCCTGCAGCGGGCCGAACACCAGGACCCCCAGGGCTGCGACGGTGGCCGCGACGACGTCGTTGACGCGTAGGAACGCGTACCGGCGCATCGACTTGAAGTCCAGCAACCCCCACACGGCGTGGATCACGATCGCCGACAGGGTCGCCTTGGGCAGCGCCGACAGCAGCGGAGCCAGGAACAGGATCGTCGCCAACGCAAGGAAGGCCGTGGTCAGCCCGGCGACCTGCGAGCGCCCACCTGCCCTGTCCACGGTTGCGGTCTTGGACAGGCTCCCGGCCACGCCGAAGCCGCCGAAGATCCCCGAGCTGATGTTGCCGACGCCGACCGCGAGGAGTTCCTGGCTCGCGTCGACCCGGGCATCCTCCGTCGCGTACAGCCGGGCAGCGCTCAGCCCTTCAGCCAGGCCCACGAACGCCACGGCGGCCCCCGCCAGGACGACCTGGCCCCAGTCGGACACCGGGATCCCGGGCAGCGCCGGCGTGGGAAGCCCCTGGGGCACGGTGCCCACCACCCGAACGCCGTCAGCAGCCAGGTCCAGGACGTTTGACGCAACAAGGCCGACCATCAGGGTCACCAACGCCCACGGCACCTTCGGCGCCAGTTTGGTGCCGGCGAACATGAGGGTCAGCGAGATGACCCCAACCGCAACGGTCTGCGGATGGATGTCGTCCAGACCGGTGACCAGGTTCGTGATGCGCGCAGTGACGTCGGAGGTGGCCGGCCCGGGGATGCCCAGGATGTTGGGCAGCTCACCGAGGATCACCAGGATCGTCAGCCCGAGGACGAATCCGGTGACGATCGGCTTGGACAGGAACTCCGCCACCCAGCCGATGTGCAGCACGCTGGCCAGCATCAGGATCAGGCCCGCCGCGATGGCCATACCGGCGGCCAGTGCCATCGCCTCCGCTTGGCTCTCGGGCTTGAACCCCGCGATGAGGGTGCCGGTGAGCAGGGCAACCGTCGACACCGGTCCGACGATCAGCAACCGGGACGACCCCAACAGGGCGTAACAGATCAGCACAGTGGGCAGCGAGTAGAGGCCGACCTGCACGGGCAGCCCAGCGATGCTCGCATAACCCAGGGACTGCGGGATCGCCAGGGCTGCAACGACCGACCCGGCGATCAGATCACCCTTGAGCCACCGGCGCTGGTACGTGGGCAGCCACTTCCGGACGGGAAGCCATTCACGGGGCTGCTCGCCGAGGTGTGCGGGCTTCTGCACACGAGTCGCCATGACCATTTCAGGCTAGACCTGGCCAGGCCGCTGATGTTCAGCCACGCGGCACTGTGCGGTCAGGTGCCAACAGGTTCGCCCGTGGCGGTCTCGTCGGGGCGGGATGCAGGTCAGGTCCGTGATCGTGACCACCAGGATCAGGGCCCCGAGCATCAACGAGGCGACGCCCAGGACGGTAGCGGAGACGCGGCAGTGTCCGCGAAGCCCACGCTGCGGCCCCAACCACGAGGGCAATCGTGCTGCTGTGCGCGGCCGGGTGCGCCCGCAGCGAGTCTTGGCTCCGCTGGTGGGATCATCGAACGCGAAGAGGAGGCAGCGCCATGGAGGCAATGGTCATCACCGGGGATCGGGCTGAGGTGGTGCCGATCGCGGCCCTACCTTCCGCCCTGGCCGACCCGGAGGCGATCGTCTGGGTGGACGTGCCAGACCTCGACGAGGAAGCCCTCGGCGTGCTCCGCGAGGTCTTCGGCTTCCACGCTGTGACGATCTGGGAGTGCAAGCAGCGCCAGCGGATGCCCAAGTTCCACCCGTACGCCGACCATGTTTTCGTCGTGCTGCACTCCCCGGAGCTCGGGGATCACGGGCATGTGCACTACGTCGAGTTGGACCAGTTCATCGCAGCGAACTATCTGGTCACCGTCCACGGCCCGACGAACCCGGCCGTGCCCGCACACGTCCCCGTGCGGGACACGACCCTGGTGTGGGAACGCATCTGCGAGGGCCGCCTACTCCCCCGCTCGGCGACTGAGGTGTCCCACGCGATCGTCGCGTCGATGGTTCGGGGTATGGAGGAGACTCTCGAGGTCGTCACGGAGGATGTGTGGGGCCTCGAGCAACAAGTGACCCTGGGCGCCATGGGCGATCCCGAGGAATTCCTCGACCGGATGTTCCGCACCCGGCACGCCCTGATGGCTGTGTCCAACATCTCCGCCACCAGCCACGAGATCTACGAGCGGATGGCCCTGGTCGCCCACGGGATCACCGCCCATGACCGCGCCCTGTTGGGCGACAACATCGACCAGTTCCGCCGGGCGCACCGCCTGGCCGAACTGCAGCGGGAGTACCTGCAGGGTGTGATCGAGTTCTACCGGACCCGCACCGACACCAAGATGACCATCGCCGCCGAACGACTCGCGGTGATCGCCGTCGTCACCCTGCCGATCACCGCCCTGGCCTCGGTCCTCGGGATGAACGTCATCGTGAACTCGCGCACCCAACAGGTCCCACTGGCCCTGTCACTAGTGGTCATGATCACGATGTCCGCATTCCTGCTGCGATGGGCCAAGCGACACGGCTGGTGGTGACCAGCCCCTGCCCGGTGGCCCGCCTGACCAGGGTTGCCGGCGCCCTGTGGGTCAGCCCATCACCCTCGTTGACAGGACCCACACGGCACTCATCACTCGGAACCTCGCGAGGCCCACCGAATCACCCCGAAGGGAAGTCGCCGGCGAGATTGGTGGGGAGCCCAAGCAGCAGACAGAAGTTGACCCGGGGCGGGCCTGGGTCAAGGAAGCAGCTGATCGATGCCAGGGCCGGGTCGTGCCGACCCCGCCTCGCTCGGTCGCCCCATCTGCCCTAGCCTGACTTCATGCGCAGCGACATGTTCGACAACACCGAGGCGACTTCGGACCCGGGCAGCTTCACGAAGCAGAACAACAAGATGCTCAAGGTTCGGCTGTCGGGGACCAGCGGCTCCTTCTACGCCAAGCAGGGGTCGATGGTCGCCTACCAGGGCAACGTGGACTTCGCCTACGAGGGCAGCGGTGGCATGGCCAAGATGTTCAAGAAGGCCATGACCAGCGAGGGCATGGCCCTGATGAAGGTCAGCGGCGACGGTGACGTGTTCCTCGCCGACCAGGCCGACGAGGTGTTCCTCCTGCACCTCGAGGACGAGTCCGTGACCATCGGCGGCAGCCATGTCCTGGCCTTCGAGAGCTCGTTGACCTGGGACATCAACAAGGTCGAGGGCGCCTCGATGATGAGCGGGGGGCTGTTCAACACCACCTTCACGGGGACCGGAACGCTGGCGATCACAGTGCACGGAACCCCGGTTGTGCTCAACGTGGACGTCCCGACCTTCGTCGACATGCAGGCCGCGGTGCTGTGGTCCACGTCCCTGAGTTCCGGTATCCGCAAGACCGCCAAGGCCGGCGCGATGATTGGTCGCGGGTCCGGCGAGGCCTACCAGCTGGCACTGTCCGGCCAGGGCTTCGTCGTCGTACAGGCCTCCGAGGGCCACCCGATCCCACGGGCCTGATGTTCTTGCCAGAACAAGGGCAGCTCCGCAGCGTCGTGAGTTCTGCAACGACTCTGGAATAGCAGGAAGCTCGGCTGGAACTACCATCCGGAGGTCTGCCGAGCTTCTGAGATGACGGTACCCCTCCCGCCTGCATGTCGGCCATCCAGCGATCGATGTGTGGTTCCACGATCACTTGCGAACAAGCCTCTGACCTGCGTTGTCACCCGGTGCCCCCGGCAGGATTCGAACCTGCGGCCTGTGGTTTAGGAAACCATCGCTCTATCCCCTGAGCTACGGGGGCCGTGCGCTGTGAGGACCCTGACGTCCCCTGGCGCAGGTCAGATTGTCGCAGATGCGACGGGCCGGCCCGAGCGGGAGACCTCAGCCAGGTCGTGGAGCGCCAGCCCGACGGATTCCACGAGCCGATCCAGGTCTGGGAGCGCAACGGCATCCGCGGTGATCCCGATCGTCAGGCGGTCGGCGTAGGACATCAGCGCGAACGTGCAGCGCACGTCCAGCGCAACGGGGATGTAGGGCACGAGGTCAAGGAGCTGCCGGCCACCGAGCTGACGCACCTCCCGAGGCCCCGGCACGTTCGTCGCTGCGACGTTCACGCGCGCCTGTCCTGCGCGCACGTACTTGCGCGCTGACCGGGCGAGCAGGGGCGCCGGGATGTGGTCGGCCAGGCGCACGACCGCATCGGTGCCCATCGCGACCCCGTGTGACTTCTGCTCAGCGGTGCGCTGCATGACCACGGCCAACTGCCCGTCGAGGTCGGCCACCTCAACCGGCAGGTTCACGAACATCGCCGACGTCTCGTTCGTCGAGGCGGCTGGGCCCAGTCCGCGGCGCCCCGAGACCGGCACGATCGTCCGGAGCACCATCGCCTCGACGGGCTCACCTCGATCGAGGAGGTACCGGCGCAGCCCTCCGGTGAGGGCAGTCAGGAAGATGTCGTTCACCGTGCATCCGGTGGCCATCCGCAGATCCTCCAGCGGTGCGCGGTCGATCGCCGTCCAGCCCCACAGGCGTTCACCGCTCAGAGGCCCGTTGAGGATGCTGGGAGGCAGGTCGGGGCGCACCACGGCGGCCAGCCCCGCCCGCACCTGCTGGATCGCACGCCGTGCCTCGCCCGGTGACAGCACGGCACGAAGGAGCAGCCGGATCAGGCGGCAGGGAAGGGACAGCAACCACCTTGCGCCCGACGCGGCGAGGACGCCCCGGGACGGCGCTGGGGGGAGCGTCGCCGGCCGAGCGACCGGTCGTAACGCGCCGGTTGCCCTCGGATCCGGGTCGAGGACGGACTGGACCACATCGGTCCCGGACCGCCCGTCGACCATCGCGTGATGCGCCTTCGCGATGACCGCCCAGCGCCCACCCGTCAGCCCATCGACCTGCCACATCTCCCACATCGGCCGACCCGCGTCGAGTCGCTCGGCCATGATCCACAGCACCATGGCGCGCAGCTGGGCATCGTCGCCGGGTGGATCGAGCACCGCATGGTGCAGGTGCTCGGCGACCGAGAAGTGCTCGCTGTCCACCCAGATCGGGCGACCCAGGTCGAGCGGCATCCGCTGGGCCCGCCGGCGGTGCCAGGGCGCCGGCGCCAATCGCGCGGCGATCAGGTCGCAGAGCTCGTGATGGTCCGGCGCGGGGCCCTCGAAGATGAGCAGCGACCCCACGTGCAGCGGCTGGACGTCGGTCTCCATCCAGAGGAACCCGGCCTCCAGGGCGTTGAGCCGACCGTCACCGGTCACACCTCCAGTGTGGCACCGGCGAGGCTCCCCTGTCCCCTGCCGACCAGCCCAATCGCGACGGCCGGACAGGCGTGTGCCCGGGGTCGCCCCGCCGTCGACCCCGGGCACACTGACCATGGACGTCACCGGGTGAACGCCACCAGGGCGGGCTCTCCCTTGAGGTACGACCCGTTGAGTAGATAGACCGTCCCTGGGCCACCGAATGCGACGGCGGTCGGGTAATCCAACGACTCATCGGGGGTGGTGACCGTCGAGACGCGACCATTGGCGTGCACCACCACAACCGCCGGTGGCATGAGCGTGGTCCCGTCCGAGTCGTTGTAGGTGCCACTGACTGCCACCCACAATCGACCCCTCTGGTCGAACCTGATTCCGTCGGCACCCACCAGGGCCTCGTCCTCAGCCACAACCCTGGCGCTTCCGGAGGACGCCCCTGGTCCCACCGGGATACGCACGATGAGACCGCGGTCGTACGAGGACACGTAAAGCGCGTCATTCCCGAAGGTGATCCCGTTGGCTCCCATGGTTCCCGTGTCAGGTGTGAGCAGATCGGACTGGAACCACGGCTGGTGAGGCGTGCTAGGTCGGGACGTCGACCCTCTCCAGATGTAGCCGTTCTGGCTGTCCGTCACGTACAGAAAGCCATCATGCTCGACAACCTCGTTGGGCATCGAGATCTCGGGCAGGGTCATGACGTACTCCGCGGACGACTCGGTCACCCGTAGGATCCCAGAGGCAGGCTTCTCCTTGGTCTTCTTGGCTTTCGTACCGGGCGAGGCGCTCTCCGCGGCAAAGTTGAAGACCCCGACAAAGACTCGGCCCTGGGCGTCAACCTCGACACCGGTGAGCATGGCCATATCACCCAAAGCGATCGGCCGGCCGAACATAGCCGTCGTTCCGTCCGGCTGAACACGCCAGAGCTGCCCCGAGTTAGGCGTCCACGGGCCATCAGGATTTTCCGAATCAACCGGCCAACCCCACGAGGTGACACTCACCACCATCCCGCCCCGGCCATCCGGGGCCATGCTCTCCGCGAAGGCCCCACCAGGGCCCGGTTCGAATGCGGTGATGACGTGGGCGTCGAACCCCTCACGATCGGGTCCCGCCGGCACCGCGGAGGCGGCCCCGAGCCCCTGTCCCACCACCAGACCGGCAACAGCCAGGCCGAGCAGTGCTCGCTTCATGTTCCTCATGGCCGTCCCCTTCTCCTCAGTCACACGCTCAGGCACCCTCGACTGTCGCCCGCGGCAGGAAGAACTCCAGCGGGATCTCGTCGGGGTCGCGGAAGTTCAGGTGCCAGCCGAACGGGGACTCCTCGATGCCCGACTCGGTGACGCCGTGCGAGCGCAGGCGATCGAGCCATCCGTCGAGCTCGCCGCGGCTCGCGCAGACGAACCCGACGTGGTCGAGCCCGACGCGGGTCTGGGTGAACGCGTCGTCGACGACGTCCGGGTCCTGGCGCAGGTCGATCGCCTGGCCGGTGGGCGTCATGAAGACCTTCATCGGCGCCGGCTCATCGAACTCGGCCACCAGGGTCATGTCGAACAGGCGCGCGTACCAGTCGGCGCTCTTGTCGATGTCATGGACGCTGAGTGCCACGTGTTGGATCACGGGGGTTGTCATGGGAGTTCTCCTTCTGTGCGCGATGTGCTCACGACTCCACGTTGGCCCAGGAGCCGGGCACGGGTATCCGTGGAACTACGGGGATCTCTGGAACGACCCGGAATCGGAGGCCCACCCGGGTTCCCTCCGGGCCGCCTGCGGGAGCATGCTCGAAGGGTGCTGGTCGGACGGTCGGGGGAACTGGCGCGGCTGGACGCCCTGGCTGCATCCGCCCAGGCGGGTGCCGGTGGACGTCTGGTCCTCGTCGGCGACCCGGGGATGGGCAAGAGCGCGCTGCTCGGCGCGGCGGAACGTCATGCACGGCGCCGGGGCCTGCGGGTTCTCCGGGTCTGCGCCGCCCCGGGGCAGGCCGTCCTCGAGTCGTCCCTGCTCGAGGACTTGCTCCGCCAGGAGTCCGGCGCCCAATGCGTCCGGACCATCGCCGATCCCGCCCAGCCCGCAGAGCGGATCGCCCTCGAGCTCCTCCTGCGCCTGACCCGCGCCGGCCCGGTCCTACTCACCATCGACGACGCCCACCTGGCCGACATCACCTCGCTGCGGGCGTTGCGCACGGCCGTCGAGCGACTGGCCCCCTCGCCCCTGGCGTTCGCGATCGCAACCCGACCCCACACCCCCACGAGGGCCCTGCTCACGGGATGGCCGCACCTCGTGCTCGGCCCGTTGGACCGGGACGCCGCCAAGGCGGTCCTCCGCGCTGCGCTGGGTCCGAGCGAGGACTCCCCGATCCTCGACCAGGTCGCCGCGGCCCTGCACGACCATCCGCTCCTCCTCACCCGCGCGGGGGACCTGCTCACGACCGACCAGATCGCCGGGCGAACGCCCCTCCCCGACCCGGTACCCGTCCCCCCGGCGCTCGCCGCTGAATGGGTCCAGACCCTCGACGGGCTGAGCGGGCCGACGCGCGCCACGCTCCTGGACCTTGCCGTGGCTGGGGACCGCCTTGACCTGCTCACCTCGATGACCGCAGCACTGGGGCTCCTGCCCGTCGCGCTGGACGAGGCGAGCGGCACCGGGCTCCTGATCGAGGGGCCCGACGGCACCCGTCGGTTGCGCACCCCCGCCCTCCGCGACGTCGTGCTGGCCCTGGCGCCCCCCGCCCAGGTCCGAGCCGCCCACCGCCGAGCCGCGGACGCCGCGACGAGGCTGGATCTCCCCGCCGGCATCGTCGTGGACCACTTGATCGCCTCGGTGAACACCGCCGACACATCCACGGCGACTCAGGTCGCCGAGCAGGCGACCCGCGCGGAAGCACACGACCAGTTCGAGGTCGCGGCCCGCGCCTGGGAGGCCGCCGCCCACATGACGACCGCCCCCTCCGACCGTGTCGGCTTCGCCCTCTCAGCGGCCCGAGTGGCCTTCTCGTTCGGCCTGCCCGCCTCGGAGGCCCTGCTACAGGTGATCACAACGAACTACCTGACGCCCCAGACCCAGGCGCAGGTCGCGGGGATGCGGGCTGAGAGCCGGATGGACATCGACCCACAGTCAGCACTCCCAGCCATCTGGGCCTCGGTCGAGAGGGCCCGAGGTCACTGCGCCGGAGACGGTCTCGTTGCTGCTCATGGATGCGGCCGGGATCGCATGGGAGCGTCGGTGAGGCGGAGGACGGCCTACGGGCAGCACAGCGTTACGCCCAGCTCGTCCAGGATGGGCGCGCCCTCGATCAGGGCCGGATCGACCCACCGTGGACGGCGACAGCCCTGCTGGCAGCGGGCCTGTTCCAGGCCGGGCAGGTCGCTCGCGCGATGCCGCTCAGACAGGCGGCGCTCAAGGCATCGGCCACCCTGGACGCGAGGGCCGTGGAGCTTCCGATGCTGATGGCGGTCGTCGGGCTCGACGACATCCTTCTCGACATCAGCCCCGGGGCCACCGACCGCCTGCTGGTGGCAGCCGAACGCGCCGGCCAGGACTCGCAACTGATCCCCTGCCTGTACGGCATCCAGGGGTGGCGGGCCCGGGCTCGAGGCGACTGGCCGACCGCGTGGGCCTACCTGCGCGCGGGTCGGCCGCGGGCCGAGGCCGCCGGACTCACCCAACCCTGGCTGGGGATGACGGCGCTGGCGGTCGAGCTCGCGGCGCTGTGTGGGGAGGACGAAGTGCTCCAGGTCGACGCCCGACGTCTGCGTGAGGTCGGGGCGCGCTGTGCCGACCGACGGCGCCTTGCCACCCTGGATCGCGCGCTCGGGCTGCGCGCCCTTCGCGAGGGGAATCTCAGCGACGCCGTAGCGTGGCTCGCGGCGGCAGCGGACGTGCGGTTCCTCGGGCGTGGGCTGCGCGACGCCGTCCTTCCGGCTCGAGTGGACCTCATTGAGGCACTGGTGCGCTCCGGGGACTACGCCGAGGCGGCCGGGCGGTACGCCGAGCTCCATCCCCTGCTCACCGCGATGGGCGACCCGCTGGCGACCGCGCTGGACGAGCGCGCAGCCGCACTGGTCACCGGCGGCGAGGAGGCCGAGGATCACTACCGGGCCGCTCTGGCTGCACATGCCCTGTCCGGCGAGCCATTCGAGCAGGCCCGGACGCACATGTTGCTCGGGGAGCACCGCGCCGGAACCGCCAGAGGTCCCACGCGCGCGCACACCTGCAGAGCGCGGTGCACGCCTTCGACGGGCTCGGGGCGACCCCCTGGTCCGCGCGGGCCGGCCAGGCTGCGCGCTGCCGGCGGGCAGCCGGGCGGAGCTGGGCACGAGACCTCCGGCGACATCTCCGCGCTCACCGCGCAGGAGCGAGCGGTGGCACTGGCCGTGGCCTCGGGGATGAGCAACCGCGAGGTCGCCGAGGCGCTGTTCCTGTCGACCCGGACTGTCGAGTACCACCTGGGAACGTGTACCGGAGCTGAGGGTCCATGGCCGCGGGGCGCTCGCCCGGGCGCTGGACTCAGCGCCGGACCCGTCATCGTCGACGTCGTGGCGTTGATGGCACCTGGACCCATGGACGGGTCCCCGCCCGGCCGACGCCGCTCCGGCGACTCCCGATCGGGCCTCCCGTTGCGAGTACGGACCGGCGGACGACGCTGGGGCCATGTCCATCGAGGTGCACGACGGCGTCACCGCCGAGGTCGGGCGCATGCAGGTGCGCCGCGTCCTGCCCCGCCGCAGGTTGCGCACGATCGGCGCCTGGTGCTTCGCCGACCACATGGGCCCCGCGGAGGTCACAGAGACCGCCGGGCTCGACGTCGGCCCGCACCCGCACACCGGCCTGCAGACCGTGACCTGGCTGATGGAGGGCGCGGTGCTGCACCGTGACAGCCTCGGCTCGGAGCAGCTCATCCGCCCCGGCCAGGTGAACCTGATGACCGCGGGCCGCGGTGTGGTGCACGCGGAGGAGAGCTCCGGCACCTACCGAGGCACCCTCCAGGGGATGAGCTGTGGGTCGCCCAGCCCAACGACGTCCGGCACGGCGATCCTGGTTTCGAGCACCACGCGGACCTCCCCGTCGTCGAGTGGGGCCGGCGCCTCGGCGACCCTGATCGCGGGGAGCTACCTCGGCGCGACGTCGCCCTGCCGCCTTCGCCACCGACGTTGCTCGGCATGCAGGTGACCGTCCAGCCCGGAGTGACGACGTTCCCCTCGCCCGGACTTCGAGCACGCGATCATCGCCCTCGACGGGCCCGCTCCTGGTAGGAGACAGCCCGACCGCCCCACGCACCGCCGCAGATCCGGGCCAGATCGCCGCGCTCGCTCCGGGCGCTCCGAGATCGACGTGGAGGCCCGTGAGTCGACCCGCCTGATGGTCCTCGGCGGCGTCCCGTTCCCGGAGCCGGTCTTCATGTGGTGGAACTTCGTGGCCCGCGACGCCGACGAGGTCTCGACGTTCTACGCCGAGTGGCGCGACCACGGGCAGCGGTTCGGCGACGTGGACTCGACCCTGTCCCGGATCCCGGCGCCGCCCCCCCCGTGGGAGCCGATCCGAACTACTGGCCCCGCCTGAGCAGGTCCTCCCCAATCGGCGGACCTCCGACAGGGGCAGGACCCTCCGCGTTGATGGGGAGGTTCCTGCCCTTTACGGAGGTCCTGCGAGGTCACGTAACTTCATCCCACATACCCCCTGGGGTATATTTGAGTCACCACGAACTCGAAGGAGACCCTCATGTGCAGCCCCGCGATCTGCCGTTCCTGCGGCAAGGTGACCTACTCCGGCTGCGGCCGCCACGTCGACCAGGTGATGGCCGGCGTGCCCGAGCCCCGGCAGTGCACCTGCCGCTGACCGTCTCTCTGCGAAGATCCTCCGCCAGGGGCAAGGTCCTCCGCATCGACGCGGAGGGTCCGTCCGCTGGCGGAGGATCTTCCCATCGGAGCCGACCCCGAGCGCGAGCCGCTGAAATCCGCCCCGCGGCTAGGGTCGCGCCATGGACACTGCGCCGGTAACAG
>CAVTOX010000042.1:0-37865 GCA_963736425.1 uncultured Actinomycetes bacterium | reverse complement strand
CACAGCGACTACCCTTGTGCCCCATGAGCACCACCCGTCGGAGACCGCCGAGACCCGCGAGGGTACGACCCCACCGCCCTGCAGGACAAGTGGCTGGAGGTGTGGGACCACCTCGCGCCGTTCCCGCTCAGGCCGCCCCGACGACCAGCGCCGCGCAAGTACGTGCTCGACATGTTCCCGTACCCATCGGGCGACCTGCACATGGGCCACGCCGAGGCGTACGCCATCGGTGACGTCGCTGGCGCGCTACTGGGTCCAGCGCGGCTACAACGTCTGCACCCGATCGGCTGGGATGCCTTCGGCCTGCCCGCAGAGAACGCGGCCATCAAGCGCGGCGAGATCCGCGCGCTTGGACCTACGACAACATCGCCACGCAGAAGGCATCGATGCGCCGCTACGGGTGCTCGTTCGACTGGGACCGCGTGCTGAACACCTGCGACCCGGAGTACTACCGCTGGAACCAGTGGATCTTCCTGCAGATGTACGAACGCGGTCTGGCCTACCGCAAGGACAGCGCGGTCAACTGGTGCCCGAACGACCAGACGGTGCTGGCCAACGAGCAGGTCGTCGGACGGCCGCTGCGAGCGCTGCGATTCCGGTCGTCACGAAGAAGAAGCTCACCCAGTGGTACCTGAAGATCACCGACTACGCCGACCGCCTGCTGGACGACATGGACCTGCTGGAGGGCCAGTGGCCGGAGAAGGTGCTGCACATGCAGCGCAACTGGATCGGGCGCTCCACCGGCGCCGACGTGCAGTTCGCAATCGAGGACCGCGAGAGCCGGTCACGGTCTTCACGACCCGGCCCGACACCCTGTTCGGTGCGACGTTCTTCGTCGTCGCTGCGGACTCCGACCTGGCTGCCGAGCTGGCCTCGGGACGCGCGGCCGAAGCGGAGTTCGCCGAGCTACCTCGACTGGCCGACGAAGCCCGAGCCGACATCGACCGGATGGCCAGCGACCGCCCCAAGACCGGGGTGTTCCTGGACCGGTACGCGATCAACCCAGTCAACGGCGAGCGACTGCCGATCTGGCCTGCGACTACGTGCTGGCCGACTACGGCACCGGCGCGGTCATGGCCGTCCCCGCGCACGACCAGCGCGACCTCGACTTTGCGCGCACGTTCAACCTGCCGGTCCGGGTCGTCGTCGCAGTCCGACACGGATCCGGCTGGACACCGGCGTAGGCGACCGCCGACGACGGTGCGCACGTGCAACTCCGGGCCGCTCGACGGCCTGGACAGGACGCGGCGATCGCGCGGATCATCCAGTGGCTCGACGAGCAGGCCGCAGGGCGAGGCAGCGGTGCAACTACCGGCTGCGCGACTGGCTGATCAGCCGCCAGCGCTATCTGGGGCACGCCGATCCCGATCATCCACTGCCCGGCGTGCGGCGAGGTGCCGGTCCCCGAGGACCAGCTGCCCGTCGAGCTGCCCGACGCCGCGGGCCTGGACCTGCAAGCCCAAGGGCACGTCGCCGCTGGGGGCCCTGCGACGAGTGGTCGGTCGTCGACTGCCCGCGCTGCGGTGGCCCGGCGCGGCGTGACCCGGACACCATGGACACCTTCGTCGACTCCTCCTGGTACTTCCTGCGCTACCTGGACCCGGCCAAGTCCGACGGCCGTTCGACCCTGCGGCAGGCCAACGAGTGGCTGCCGATCGACCAGTACGTCGGCGGCGTGACCCACGCGATCCTGCACCTGCTCTACGCGCGCTTCTTCACCAAGGTCATCCACGACATGGGGATGTCTCGACGCGGTCGAGCCGTTCACGCGGCTGCTCAACCAGGGCATGGTCCAGATGGACGGCTCGGCGATGAGCAAGTCGCGCGGCAACCTGGTGCGACTCTCCGACGAGCTGGCCGTCCACGGTGTCGACGCCGTGCGCCTGACGATGGTGTTCGCCGGTCCGCCGGAGGACGACATCGACTGGGCCGACGTCTCGCCCGGCGGGTCGAAGAAGTTCCTGGCCCGCGCCTGGCGGCTGTCCGGCGACGTCACCAGCGCCCCGGGCGCGACCCGGCCGGCGGCGACCTGGCGCTGCGCCGGATCACCCACCGGTCGGTGCACGACGCCGCCCTGGCAGTTGAGACCTACCGGTTCAACGTGGCCGTCGCCAAGACGATGGAGCTGGTCAACGCCGCCCGCAAGGCGATCGACTCCGGCGTCGGCCCTGCCGACCCGGCGGTCCGCGAGGCGGCCGAGGCGGTGGCGATCATGCTGTCGCTGGTGGCGCCGTACACCGCCGAGGAGATGTGGGCCCGCCTCGGCCACGAGCCATGCGTGGCGCTGGCCGGCTGGCCGACGGTCGACCCGGCGCTGCTCGTCCAGGAGTCGGTGACGTGCGTCGTCCAGGTCGCCGGCAAGGTGCGCGAGCGCCTCGAGGTGTCCCCGGACATCAGCGAGGCGGAGCTGCGTGCGCTGGCCCTGGCGACGCCGCGGTGGTCGCCGCGGTCGGTGATCGGGAGCCGCGTGCGGTGATCGTGCGCGCTCCGAAGCTGGTCAACGTCGTTCCTGGCTGATCCCGGTCGTGGTGTGAACGGAATCGACCATTTGATGGTCGGTTCCGTTCACACCAACGCTCGGGCCCTCCAGCGCGTAGCCTGATCGCCCATGAACGTGGCGATCGTCTCCGACTCCACCGGCTACCTCACCGAGGAGCTGACCCCTCCGGGGCTGACCATCGTCCCGGTGGCGATCATCCTCGAGGGGACGTCCTACGACGAGGGCACCGAGATCAGCGTGGCGGAGGTGGCTGACGCCCTGCGGCGCAAGGCCGCGGTGTCGACCTCGAGGCCGGCTCCGGCCCGGTTCGCCGAGGAGTACGCCCGCCTGGCCGAGCAGGGCTACGACCACATCGTGAGCGTGCACCTGTCCGGGGACATGTCCGGCACCTACGACGCGGCGCGGATCGCCGCCCGCGAGGCGAGCGTCCCGGTCATGGTCGTGGACTCGCGCACCGTCGGCACGGCCCTGGGCTTCGCCGCGCGCTCCGCCGCCCAGGTCGTCGCGGCCGGGGGAAGCGCTGAGGAGGCGGCCGCCGCAGCGACGCGGCGTGCGGCGGCCTCGCGCACGTGGATCGTGGTCGACAGCCTCGACCAGCTGCGCCGCGGGGGCCGGATCGGCGCGGCCCAGGCGCTGCTCGGCAACGCCCTGATGGTCAAGCCGATCCTGCAGATCGCCGACGGGACCATCTCGCCGCTGGAGAAGCAGCGCACGATGGGCCGGGCGATCGCCCGCATGGCCGAGATCGCCTGCGAGTACGCCGGGTCGGGCTCGGCCGATGTCGTGGTCCAGCACTGCGCGACACCCGAGCGCGCGGAGGACCTCGCCGGGGCCCTGCGCGACGCGCTGCCTGCTGCGGACATCCACGTGGTGGAGGTCGGCGCCGTGATCAGCGCCCATGTGGGGCTGGGCACCATCTCCGTGGCGGTGTGCCCGCGATGAGCGACGTGACCTGGCCCGCGATGGGCGACGTGAACTGGGGGGCCGTGGTCGTGGCCGGCGCCGCCAGCTACGCGCTGGGATCGCTGAGCCCTGCTGCTGCGGCCGCGCGGCTTCGGGGCGTGGACCTGCGCGGCAGCGGCTCGGGCAACCCCGGGGCCACCAACGCTGCGCGCGCGATGGGCGTGCAGGTGGGCGTGCTGGTCGGCGCGCTGGACGTGGCCAAGGGGTTCGCTCCGGTCATGTTCTTCAACCAGTACGGCGAGCCCTGCGGTGAGGTCGCCGGTATCGCTGCGGTCCTCGGGCACGTCACCTCGCCGCTGCTCAAGGGCAGGGGCGGCAAGGGCGTCGCGACCTCGCTGGGGGCCGTCCTCGCGATCGAGCCGCTCTGGGCGTTGCCGGTGCTCGTCGGATTCGGTGCCACCGTGGGCGCTACCCGCCAGGTGGGCATCGGCTCGGTCGTGGGGTCGCTGGCGCTGCTGCCGACGTCGTTGGTCATCTGGCGGGGCTGGGCCGGGGTCGGCTTCGCCGCCGGGATGTCCGGGCTGGTCGTGTACCGCCACCGCAGGAACATCAAGTCGTTCGTGGCCACGCTGCGCGACTCCGGGTCGGCCACGTCACAGGATCCGGTACCGGCCTGACCCGCACGGGACCGGCGGTCGCCCGCGGGTGCCCGGCTTCCACCCCTCACGGTGATCCATTCAGGTTGCGTTGCCCCTTGGCGCAACAACGTGCATGGGTCTTGGGTCGGGGGCGCGATCCGTCGGTTCGTCACCGAGTGATGCGCCACCGCGGCTGTCCACAGATCCTGACCGGACGGGTTCCGGATCGGTCACCTGCGACCTAGCGTCGCTGGCGTGAGTCGCACCCAGGACCTCGTCCTCGCCCGCCTGCGACTCATCGCCATGCGCTGGCAGGGTGGGCTGGACGCCGGCGCCGGTGCGCCCGGAGTGGCGATCGGTGCCGGTGGGTTGCCCGACCCAGTGGGGTCTGGCGAGTCGGGCACGTACGAGGGCGGCGCGGCGGCCGACTCCGGCGTCGAGGGATCGGCGTCGAGGGGACGCCGACGGCGAGGAGGGGCAGTGGTCGGCTGGCCCGGATCGGGGGAGCGGGTCGGCCGCTCAGCGACCGGATGCGCCCGACCCCGATCCTCCGGCGTGGCCAGCGCCGGCGATGTGGGTACGCCTCGCCGCGCTTCTGGTGGTGATCGTCGCGATCGGCGGCGCCGCCGTCCTCCTCACGTCCTGGCCCAGGGAGCAGCGCCCCGAGACGCCCGCTGCCCGCATCGCAACGGGATCAGCGGACCCCTTCGCCGATCCGTTCCAGGCTGCGTCGCCCTCGCCGTCGCCACCGGTGACGGTCCATGTCGTGGGTGAAGTCCGCAAGCCCGGTGTCGTCCAACTGCCCGCTGGCTCCCGGGTCGTGGACGCGGTCAAGGCAGCCGGTGGCCTGCGCCGGGGAGGCGAGCTGGGTGGGACGAACCTCGCCCGGGTGCTCACTGACGGGGAGCGGATCGAGATCGGCGGCCAGGACGCCGCTGCGGGCGCGGGTACGGGCGGACCGACTGGCGGATCCGCGGGTCCGCTCGACCTCAACTCGGCCACAGCCGAGCAACTCGATGCCCTTCCGGGGGTCGGTCCCGTCACTGCCGCCAAGATCCTCGCCTGGCGGTCGACGCACGACCGGTTCAGTGTCGTGGACGAGCTGGCCGAGGTCCCGGGCATCGGCCCCAAGACCCTTGCCGACCTGCGTCCCCTTGTCCGGGTCTGACCGACCGGTGGTGTCCGCGCGTGCGGCAGATCCCGTCGGCGGTCCCGCGCCAGCCGCCCCTTCGGCCCGACCTGAGACTCGCCCCCTTCGTCGGCGCCCTCTGGTTCGGGGAGGCGAGCGTCCTGCTCGCCCAACCGGCGCGGCCCGCCTCCTGGGCGGCAGGCGCAGTGGCGTCCATCGTCGCGTCCCTGGTGGGCGCGGCCGTCTTCGCGCGCAGGTCCAGCAGCCGGAGGTCGACTCGCAGGGGTCCGCTCGGTGAGCCCGGGCGCAGCGTCCGGCCCGGTGCCGGGGGAGTGCGCACGATCGCTCTGCTGATCGGCGTCTGCGGGCTCGGACTGGGCATCGCCATGGGCGCCGTGCACCTCGCGCGGCTGCATCCAGAGGTCCTGGCACAGGCCGCAGAGCAGGGCGCTGCCGTCCGGGCGGAGGCCACCGTCACCGGCGACCCGAGCGTCCACATCCCCGCGAGCGACGGAGGTCGCCCGATGGCCCCGAGCTGGTCGGTCCCCGCACGGCTCAGCGGCATCATCGTGCGCGGTCACACGTACTCGGCTCGGGTCCCGGTTCTCCTGCGTGGCGACGAGGTGCGGCAACTGCGCTACGGATCGCGGATCTCGCTGTCCGGTCGGGCCTGGCAGTCGTTCACCCCGGAAGCCCAGTCCCTGACCCTTCGAGTGCTGGGTCCGGTGCAGGTGCGATCCCCGCCGGGGCCGGTCGCGCGGGTCACGACTCGGATCCGCGAGGCCTTCCGGGACGCCTGCGCGGGGCTGCCGGCCGACGCCGGGGCGCTGCTCCTCGGGCTGGCCGTCGGCGACGAGTCCACCCTTCCAGCGGATCTCGACGCGGCGATGATCCGTGCCGGGCTGGCCCACCTCACCGCCGTCAGCGGGTCGAACACCTCGCTGGTGGTCGCCATCGCGATGGCCGCCGTGGCGGGGCTCGGGCTGGGCTGGCGCGTGCGCGTGGCCACGTGCCTGGCCGTGCTGTCGGCCTACGTGATGCTGGTCAGGCCCCAGCCCAGCGTGCTGCGTGCTGCGGCCATGGGCGTGGTCGCACTCGTCGCGCTGTCGGCAGGGGGCCGTCGTCGCGGTCCTCCGGCGCTCCTGGCCTCAGCGCTGGTCCTGCTGCTCGTCCTGCCGCAGTTCGCGCTCTCCCTGGGATTCGCGCTGTCGTTCGCGGCCACCGCAGGCCTGCTGGTTGTGGGGCCGCCGATCGCCGAGCGACTCGGCCGATGGCCCCTCAGCTCGTGGATGCCCGAGCCGTTGCGCGCGGCCCTGGCCGTCGCGGCAGCCGCCCACCTGGCCACGCTGCCGCTGTCAGTGCTCATGGGCAACGGGGCGAGCCTGGTGGCCCTGCCGGCGAACGTGCTGGTGACCCCGTTGGTCCCATTCGCCACCGTCCTCGGGCTGGCTGCTGCCCTGATCGCACCGCTGGCATCCACCCCAGCTACCGTGCTGGCCACCGTCGCCTCGCCGGCCACTGCAGTGATCGCGTGGGTGGCCCGAACCGCCTCGGACCTGCCGTTCGGGGTCCTGGACGTTCCCGCGGGACCGTTGGGTGCCCTCGGTGCCGGGGTGCTGCTGACACTGGTCGCAGCGGCTGCCGCTCGCGGATGGCGACCCTGGCAGGACCGGCGGATCATGGTGCTGCTCGTCGTATCGCTCGCGCTCGGCATGGTGCTCCACCACCGCAGCGACGCGCGATGGCCACCGCCGGACTGGGTGGTCCTCGCCTGCGATGTGGGCCAGGGCGACGGTCTGCTCATCCGCCCACCCGGAGCAGGCGAGGCGCTGCTGGTCGACGTGGGTCCGGACGCCGACCGGATCACCGACTGCCTGCGGGATGCCGGGATCGAGCGACTGGCGGTGCTGATCACGCACTTCCATGCCGACCACATCGACGGCCTCGCGGCGGTCCTCGCCCACTGGCCGGTGTCGGTGGTCCTGACCACACCTGTGCCCGAGCCTGCCGACGGAGCCGCCGAGGTGATTGAGGAGGCCCGCGAAGCCGGTGTGCCACTGCGACTGGTCCGCGCCGGGGACCGCGTCACGGTGGCGGGCGTCGCCCTCGACATCCTGTGGCCGGCACGCCGCATGGACCAGTCGCCTGCGAACAACGCGAGCGTCGTGGCCCTTGCGGAGGTCCCGGCACCCGGCGGGACCATCCGTGCCCTGCTGACCGGTGACATCGAGCCCGAGGCGCAGTCGGTGCTGATGGCGCGGCCCTCACCTCGGGTTCAGGTCGTGAAGGTTCCCCACCACGGGTCGCGCTACCAGGTGCCGCAGTTCGCCCGTTGGACGGGGGCTCGGATCGCCCTGATCTGCGTCGGGCAGGACAACGACTACGGCCATCCCAGCCAGTCCACCCTCCAGCAGTACAGCCAGGCAGGGGCCACGATCGGGCGCACCGATCAGCAGGGCGACCTGGCAGTCCTCCGGGTCCCCGACGGAATCGCCCTGGTCACCCGCAGGTGACCACGGCGCGCGTCGCGGCGGCTGTCGCACCGGCGTGGGATGCTGGCGCCGATGAACCCACCCGCGAGTCCCTCCGCAACGCCGGCCCCACCGGCCCCCCGCTGCGCTGACGCTCCTGACCGGCGCTGAGCCGTTCCTGCTCAGCCGGGCGGTTGCGCGCGTCGTCGCGCTTGCCCGTGTGATCGATCCCGAGGTCGAGCGCCGGGAGGTCGACGGCCAGTCGCCGGGGGCCGAGGGTGACTTGCTCACCGCGCTGTCCCCCTCCCTGTTCGGCGGAGCCGCCGTCGTTGTGATCTCCGGGCTGGCCGACGCCTCCGAGCAGCTCATGGGTGCCCTGAGTGCGGGCGTACTGGACCTCCCCGCGGACACGTGGGTCGTGGCCCTGCACTCGGGCGAGCGAAACAAGAAGGCCCTGGAGGAGTTGAAGGCCCTCCAGGTGCCCGGCGGTCTCGTCGAGATCCCGTGCGCGAAGGTCAAGGCCGGGCGGCCGACTCGCGAACTCCTCGAGCAGGAGGCCGAAGATCCGGGCGGCGGATCACCTCCGATGGGGTGGACGCGCTGGTCATGGCGCTCGGGGCTGACATCGCCCTGCTGGTCGGCGCACTCGAGCAGTTGTTCGCAGACAGTGACGAGGACCCGATCGACGCGGCTGAGGTGACGGCCACCTTCGCCGGTGTGGCCGAGGTCAGTGGCTTCCAGCTGGCCGATGCCGTCTGGGAGGGCCGGGCCCTGCTGGCGCTCCAGCGGCTGCGCTGGGGCCTGGTCAGCCAGACGATCTCCGGTGCCGGGGCCGTGGGCTCCCTTGCCGCCGGGCTCCGGGCGATGGTGAAGGTCGCCGGGGCGCCGCGCGGGATGTCCGAGGCCGATGTCGCCCGCCGGGCCGGCGTCCCGCCGTTCAAGGTCCGGGTCCTGCGCTCCGCTGCGGCCAGCTGGGAACCGTCGCAGCTGGCCGAGGCCGTGAAGCTCCTCGCGGCCGTCGACGCCCAGATGAAGGGTGGCCTGCGACCGGGGGAGAGCCTGGAACCGGCCCAGAAGGTGAGGGCGCTCGAGGCGTTCGTGATCGACACGGTCGGGCTTCAGGAGCGTCCGGTGCAGCGTGCTCGCGGCGGTCCCGCTGATCGCTAGGATCCAGGATTTGGCCTGCGGTGGGGGTCGTCCGGTATCCTGAGTGCCTGCCCGCCGGCTCACGGCGGCCACAGACCATGCATTGAGACCGTGCGAGCACCCCCCAGGGGGTCGATCGCGGCCCCCGGACCAGGAAGACGAAGGCTCACCACGTGGCGAACATCAAGTCGCAGATCAAGCGGATCAAGACCAACGAGAAGGCCCGCCAGCGCAACAAGGCCGTCACCTCCAGCCTGAAGACCTCGGTCCGTCGCTTCCGTGAGGCTGCCCAGGCGGGCGACGTCGAGCAGGCCCAGGAGTACGCGCGGACCGCGTCCCGCCAGCTCGACAAGGCCGCCAGCAAGGGCATCATCCACAAGAACCAGGCCGCCAACCGCAAGTCGGCCATCCAGAAGCAGGCGGCAAGCCTGTCGTAGTCCGGCCCGGTTCGTCCCGACCGGTTCGCCGAGCGCCATCCGTACCTCGGGTGGCGCTCCGCCATGTCCGGGGCCGGCCCGATCCGCGGCAGGGGCGCTGCCCGGGACTCGGCGGGCCGAACGCCGCTAGTCTGGCCGCACCAGGCCCCTTGGGTGAGGGGTGCTGTCGCCAGGAGGTACACGATGGGTCCCACGAGCATCGTCCACGCGGGCGAGGCTGGGCTGACCAGCGTCGTCGAGGGCATGGCCAAGGTACGCGAGGCGCTGCCTGACAGCATCCGCGAGGCCGCCGATCGCAGGCTCGGGGCGGACTCCACCCTCGGAAAGGGCGTCCTGGCGATGGTCGACACGGTCGCTGAGGAATCGGCGAAGGCGAAGGCGGCCGCGGCAGTGGCGGCACAGGAGGCAGGAGCCGCAACGGCGGCAGCCGCCGTCGTTGCCGAGGAGAAGGCGCTGGCGCTGGCCGAGGCCGTGGAGTCCGCGAGCGCGCAGCCACGCGGCCGTGGGGGCAAGATCCTGCTCGGCGGGCTGGCGATCGCTGCAGCGGCCGGCGGCGCGTACTTCGTGTGGCGCAAGCGCCAGGCTTCAGCTGCGGCCCACCTGACAGGCGAGGACGAGTGGGGTGCGCCCCCTGCTGCCCCGGCGCGCCGAGTTCGTCCCGGGCATGGCCGACACGCAGAGCCCGGACGTCGTGGACGAGGAGTTCGCCCACGAGGTCGACGAGGCCGCCGACGAGCTGGCCGCTGAGGTCGTGGAGGGGATCGAGGTCGACGCTGACGCGACTGACCTCGAGGACGCACCGAAGCCGGCGGAGCCGTTCGTGCCCGGCGTCGCCGACGAGCAGAGCCCGGACGTCGTCGACGGCGACTTCGCGGCTCAGGTCGACAGCGTCGCCGACCAGATCGCGGGCTCAGTCGTCGACGCGATCGAGACCCCCGAGGGCAAGCACACGTAGCCCGGGGCCCGGCGAACCTGTGGGACCATATCCCTCGTGCCGCCCGCCCCCGGATCCACGGATGAGTCCATCATCCGCAACTTCTGCATCATCGCCCACATCGACCACGGCAAGTCGACGCTGGCCGACCGGATGCTGCAGATCACCGGTGTCGTCGACGGCCGCGACATGCGCGCCCAGTACCTGGACCGGATGGACATCGAGCGCGAGCGCGGCATCACGATCAAGAGCCAGGCGGTGCGCCTGCCCTACGTCGCCTCCGACGGCGTCGACTACGTCCTGAACCTGATCGACACCCCCGGGCACGTCGACTTCACCTACGAGGTGTCGCGAAGCCTGGCGGCCTGTGAGGGTGCGGTGCTGCTGGTCGACGCCGCTCAGGGCATCGAGGCCCAGACCCTGGCCAACCTGTACCTCGCACTCGAGAACGACCTGGCGATCATCCCGGTGCTGAACAAGATCGACCTGCCCGCGGCGCAGCCCGAGCGCTACGCCGCCGAGCTGGCGCACATCATCGGCTGCGATCCTGCCGACGTCCTTCAGGTCAGCGCCAAGACAGGCAAGGGCGTCCGCGAGCTGCTCGACGAGGTTGTCCGACTGGTTCCGGCGCCGGCCGGTGACCCGGACGCGCCTGCCCGGGCCCTGATCTTCGATTCCGTGTACGACTCCTACCGGGGCGTGATCACCTATGTCCGGGTGATCGACGGCAAGCTCTCCACCCGGGAGCGGATCGTCATGATGTCGACCGGCGCCCAGCACGAGATGCTCGAGGTGGGCGTGATCTCCCCGGATCCGGTGCCGTCGGCGGCGATCGCGGCCGGGGAGGTCGGCTACCTCATCACGGGCGTGAAGGACGTGCGCCAGAGCCGTGTCGGCGACACCGTGACCGCGGCGAGCAAGGCCGGCGCGACCGTCCCGCTCGGCGGCTACCGCGACCCCAAGCCGATGGTGTTCTCCGGCCTGTACCCGATCGACGGCTCGGACTACCCCGAGCTGCGCGACGCACTGGACAAGCTCAAGCTCAACGACGCCGCCCTGGTCTACGAGCCTGAGACCTCCGGGGCCCTCGGGTTCGGCTTCCGGTGCGGCTTCCTCGGGCTGCTGCACCTGGAGATCGTGCGCGAGCGCCTTGAGCGGGAGTTCGACCTCGACCTGATCTCGACAGCCCCGAGCGTGATCTACCAGGTGACCCTCGACGACGGTCGCAGCATCGAGGTGACCAACCCCTCGGAGTACCCGAACGGCAAGGTGGCCGAGGTCCGCGAGCCCGTCGTCCGGGCCACGATCCTGAGCCCCACCGACTACGTGGGCACCATCATGGAGCTCTGCCAGAACCGCCGCGGCAACCTGCTGGGCATGGACTACCTGTCCGACACCCGCGTCGAGCTGCGCTACACGCTGCCGCTGGCCGAGATCGTCTTCGACTTCTTCGACGCGCTGAAGTCGCGCACCCGCGGGTACGCCTCCCTGGACTACGAGACCACCGGCGAGCAGGCGGCCGACCTCGTGAAGGTCGACATCCTGCTGCACGGCGAGCCCGTGGACGCCTTCTCGGCGATCGTGCACCGCGACAAGTCCTACGCCTACGGGGTGGCCATGGCCGCCAAGCTCAAGACCCTGATCCCCCGGCAGCAGTTCGAGGTCCCGATCCAGGCGGCGATCGGCTCGCGGATCATCGCCCGGGAGAGCGTCCGCGCGATGCGCAAGGACGTCCTGGCCAAGTGCTACGGCGGTGACATCACCCGCAAGCGCAAGCTGCTCGAGAAGCAGAAGGAGGGCAAGAAGCGGATGAAGATGGTCGGTCGGGTCGAGATCCCGCAGGAGGCCTTCATCGCAGCGCTGAACACCGAGGGCGAACAGGGCGCCAAGAAGTAGGCCACTCGCCCTTGTCGAGCGCGGAACTCCGGAGTAATCTGATATCAGATTGATAGTCCGAAGGAGGACCCGATGAGCGCCACCCTGGCCGCCGCCCCCACCCCGACGCCTGCCCCCATGCAGACCGCCACCCCGCAGGTCACTGAGAAGCGGGCCCACAGCGTCAACGGCTGGCCGGTGGTGATCCTCGGGATCGTGGGGATCATCGGCTGCGCCTGGGCGATCGGCGTGGCCATCGCCGGAGCGGGCGAGTCGTTCGACATGCCGGCGTACTTCTGGGTCAGCATCGTCGCCCTGGTCCTCATCGTCGTGCTGCTGACCGGCCTCACCCCGGTGGCCCCGGGCCAGGCGCGGGTGGTGCAGCTGCTCGGGCGCTACGTCGGCACCATCCGCCAGAACGGCCTGCGCTGGGTCAACCCGCTGACCACGCGCAAGTCCGTCTCCACCAAGCTGCGCAACCAGGAGACCGACGTGCTCAAGGTCAACGACCTGGCCGGCAACCCGATCGACATCGCCGCGGTCGTGGTCTGGCAGGTCACCGACACCGCCATGGCCAGCTTCGACGTGGACAACTTCGTGGACTTCGTGTCGATCCAGACCGAGACCGCGGTTCGGCACATCGCCAACTCCTACCCGTACGACAACAACGCGGGCACCTCGCGGCTGAGCCTGCGCGACAACGCCGAGGAGATCACCGCCGAGCTCAGCGCCGAGATGGGCCACCGGGTGGCCCCGGCCGGCGTGAAGATCATCGAGTCCCGGCTCACGCGCCTGGCCTACGCCTCCGAGATCGCCCAGGCGATGCTGCGCCGCCAGCAGGCCGACGCCGTCGTCGCGGCCCGCGCCCGGATCGTCGAGGGTGCCGTCGGGATGGTCGAGCAGGCCCTGCACCAGCTCGAGGAGCAGGACGTGGTCGTGCTCGACGACGAGCGCAAGGCCGTCATGGTGTCCAACCTGCTGGTGGTCCTCTGCTCCGAGCAGAACACCCAACCGGTCGTCAACGCGGGATCGTTGTACTGAGGCCTGTCGCGTGGCTGAGCGCAAGGGCGTGCTGCTCCGCCTGGATCCCGCCGTCCACGACGCCCTGGCCCGCTGGGCGGCCGACGAGCTGCGCAGCACCAACGCGCAGATCGAGTTCCTGCTGCGACGGGCGCTGGCCGACGCCGGGCGGCTGCCCACGGGGGCGGCCCCGGCCCGCCGTCCCGGACGACCGTCCGCTGGGGGCTGATTGCGGCGCTGCCCCGTGGTTCACTTGGCAGACCAGCAGGTCGTGGCCGCGCTGTCTGTGCGGCCCAGGAGCGAGGACGTTCACATGGGCGACGACAACATCTTCCACAAGATGGGCGAGGCGTTCGAGCACGCCATGGATGACGCGGATGACGCCGTCACCAGTCCCGACGCCGCACGGGTGGCGTGGACTGCGGGCACCGAGGATGGCGGCACGGACCATTCCCCCGCCGCCGAGGAGCCCTCGGGCGACTGATCGGCGTCCCGGTCGCTGTCGGTTCGATGGTCGAGAGCCTGGCCGGCCCAGGGGTTCGGTGCCGGTTCTCCGCGGTGCTGTGGGCCATCGACCGGCCCCCGGCTTGACCGGGGGTGCGTGTTGTCGGCAGAGTTACATAGGTCACACTTCGCGTGAACCGACGTCCACCTACGCCTTGGAGGCTCCTGAATGGCCACAACCGCCGGATCGCTGACCACGCCCCTTCCCCCCCACGCTGAGCACCTTGGCCGGGCCATCCTCGACCGCGTCGCCGCAACCCCGGACAAGCGCGCCTTCATGTCGCCCGGCCCCGCCGATGACTGGTCCGTCAGCTACACCTGGCGCGAGGCCGGTGACGAGATGATCAAGCTCGGTGCCGGCCTGCTCGCCCTGGGGCTGGAGTTGGAGGACCGGGTCGCCATCGCTTGCAGCACCCGCACCGAGTGGATCTTCGCCGATGGCGCGGTGATGCTCGCCGGTGGCGCCAACACCACCATCTACCCGAGCACGGCCGACGACGACTTCGGCTACATCATGTCCGACTCCGGCGCCCGGTTCCTCATCGCCGAGGACCAGAAGCAGGCCGACAAGGCCCTGCACCAGCGTGACCTGATCCCAGAGCTCACCAAGATCATCCTGATCGACGGCGAGGGCGACGGCGACTTCGTGATCAGCTGGGACCAGCTGCGCCAGTTGGGCGTGGATCACCTGGCCAAGGAGCCCAAGGCCATCGAGGACCGTGTGGCCCAGCTGACCGGCGACTCGCTGGCCACCATGATCTACACCTCCGGCACGACGGGGCGCCCGAAGGGCGTCGAGCTCCCCCACAGCAACTGGGTGTTCATGGGCGCCAGCATCGAGGCCCTGGACATCCTCCACGAGCCCGACCTGCACTTCCTGTGGCTGCCCCTGTCGCACGTGTTCGGCAAGGTCCTGCTCGCCGGCCAGTACCAGGTCGGCTGGACGACAGCCACCGATGGGCGCGTGCCCAAGATCTCGGAGAACCTGCTGAAGTTGCACCCGACTGTCATGGCCGGCGTTCCGCGGATCTTCGAGAAGATCTACCAGGGCGCGAACTCCAGGACCCAGGCCGCGGGCGGAGCCAAGCTCAAGATCTTCAACTGGGCGTTCGACACCTCGAAGAAGGTCAAGGCCAAGCAGCGTGCCGGCGAGTCCGCCGGACCCTTCGCTGGCATCCAGATGGCGATCGCCGACAAGTTGGTCTTCTCGAAGATCCGAGAGGCGACCGGCGGCAACATCAAGGTCCTGGTCTCTGGGTCTGCGGCCCTCAACGGCGACGTCGCCCGCTGGTTCGACGCTGCCGGGCTACCGATCCTCGAGGGCTACGGCCTGACGGAGAACACGGCTGCCTCGTGCATCACGCGTCCCGATGACATCGTCTTCGGCACCATCGGCCAGGCCTTCCCGGGCACCGAGGTCAGGATCGCCGACGACGGTGAGGTCCTGCTGCGCGGCCCGCACATCATGCGCGGCTACCGCAACCTGCCGGAGGTCAACGCCGAGACGCTGCTGCCCGACGGCTGGCTGGCCACCGGTGACATCGGCGAGCTCGACGACAAGGGTCGCCTGAAGATCACCGACCGCAAGAAGGACATGGTCAAGACGTCCGGTGGCAAGTACATCGCTCCCGGAGCGATTGCGGCGCAGTTCAAGGCGCTGTCCTCGATCGCCTCGAACCTCGTGGCGATCGCGAACAATCGCAACTTCGCGACCGCGCTCATCTCGCTGGACCCCGATGCGTTGAAGGTCTTCGCCGCCGAGCATGGTCTGACCGGGGACTTCGCCACGTTGTCGCAGTCCCCCGAGGTCCGGGCGAGCCTGCAGGGATCCGTCGACCAGCTGAACTCTCAGCTGAACCGTTGGGAGACCATCAAGAAGTTCACGGTCCTCGACCGCGACCTCTCGGAGGAGGACGGCGAGCTGACTGCGAGCCTGAAGGTCAAGCGCAAGGTTGTCGAGGAGCACTTCGCCGACAAGATCGAGGAGATGTACGCCTCGTAGGCATCCATGCCGACGGCCCCCGCGCGACGATGCGGGGGCCGTCGGCATATCCACCCCGTATCCCGGACCACGCACACCCTGAGGTGACCACCATGACCCAGATCGCCGGCTCGCTGGACGCGCCCCTCCCGCCGCATGCACCCACATTGGCGCGGTCCATCCTCGATCGGGTCGCCAGGACCCCGGATCGTCGGGCCTATCAGTACCCCAGGCCCGACGAGACCTGGGCGGTGATGACCTGGCGCGACATGGGCGAGGAGATGACCACGCTTGCGGCGGGGCTGCTCACGCTGGGCCTGCGTCCCGAGGATCGTGTCGCGATCGCCAGCAACACCCGCGTCGAGTGGGTCCTGGCCGATGGCGCAGTCATGCTGGCAGGCGGGGCCAACACGACGATCTACCCGAGCACGGGTGACGACGACTTCGGCTACATCATGGCCGACTCCGGTGCCCGGTTCCTGTTCGCCGAGGACCAGACGCAGGCCGACAAGGCGCTGCACCAGCGCGACCAGATTCCCGAGCTCTCCAGGATCATCCTGATCGACGGTGAGGGCGACGGCGACGTCGTGATGAGCTGGGCCGACCTGCGTGAGCTGGGAGCGCAAGCGCTCGTCGGGCGAGCCGGGGATGATCGAGGCCGCGGTGGCGGCGATCCGGCCGGACTCCCTGGCCACGCTCATCTACACCTCCGGGACGACGGGCAGGCCCAAGGGCGTGGAGCTGACGCACAGCAACTGGGTGTTCCAGGGGGCCAGCATCGAGGCGGTCGACATCATGCACATCGACGACGTGCACTACATGTGGCTCCCCCTGGCCCACTCGTTCGGCAAGGTGCTCCTCGCCGCCCAGTACCAGATCGGGCTGGAGACGGCCATCGACGGCCGGATCGACCGGATCGTCACGAACCTGCCGATCGTGCAGCCGACGCTCATGTGCGGCGTGCCGCGCATCTTCGAGAAGATCTACCAGGGCGCCAACGCCAAGGCCAAGGCAGGTGGCGGGGCGAAGTCGAAGATCTTCGACTGGGCGTTCAGCACGTCGACGAGCATCAAGGCCAAGCAGCGGGCCGGGCAGTCGGCCGGACCGCTCGCGGGTGCCCAGATGGCCGTCGCCGACAAGTTGGTGTTCTCCAAGATCCACGAGCTCACCGGCGGGCGGATCCGGCTGTTCGTGTCCGGCTCGGCCGCACTCAACTCCGATGTGGCCCGGTGGTTCGACGCCGCCGGAATGCCGGTGATCGAGGGCTACGGGCTGACCGAGAACTCCGCGTCCACGTGCATCGTGCGTCCCGACGACCTGGCCTTCGGCACTGTGGGCAAGCCGTTCCCCGGCACCCAGGTCATGATCGCCGAGGACGGCGAGATCCTGATCCGGGGGCCGCACGTCATGCGCGGCTATCGCAACCTGCCGGACGTGAACGCGGAGACGCTGCTGCCCGACGGCTGGCTGGCCAGCGGGGACATCGGCGTGCTGGACGAGGGGGGCCACCTGAGGATCACCGACCGCAAGAAGGACCTGGTCAAGACCTCCGGTGGCAAGTACATCGCCCCGGGCGCGATCGCCGCCCGGTTCAAGGTGATCTCAGCGCTGGCCTCGAACCTCGTGGCCATCGCCAACAACCGCAACTACGCCACGGCGCTGGTATCGCTGGATCCCGAGGCGCTGGAGAAGTTCGCCGACGACCAACGGGCTCTCTGGCGATTTCGCGACACTCTCGCAGAGCCCTGAGGTGCACGCCAACGTCCAGGCATCGATCGACGAGTTGAACGCGCATCTCAACCGCTGGGAGACCATCAAGAAGTTCACGATCCTCGACCGCGACCTCTCCGAGGAGGACGGCGAGCTGACGGCCAGCCTGAAGGTGAAGCGCAAGGTGGTGGAGGAGCACTTCGCCGACCAGATCGAGGCGATGTACACGTAGTTCGTGAGGAGCGCTCTAGGCGGCCGGTGTCGAGCTGCCCGAGGGCGACGGTGTCCCCACCGTGGCCGCCGACGGGCTGGCGGTGGCCACTGCTGAGGGTGTCGCGGTGGCCGGAGGGGTCGCGGTCGGTGCACCGGTGCCCGTGGGGGGTTGCCCGCTGAGGTTGACGATCCCGGGGGAGCCGGTGGAGCCCCGGACCGTGAGGACCAGGTTCGGCTGGCCGTCGTCCTCGCCGAGCACCACGTAGACGGCGAACGTCGGTGCCGCGAAGCTGTAGAGGCCGGTGTTGGTCTCCGCTGCCCCCACGTACTCGGCGATCGGGACGTACTCACGGGCCCGCAGGGCGGCGACGATCGGATCGGCCATCTCCAGTGCGGTTCCGCTGTCGGTGGTGAACGTGGCGGTCCACGTGCGCCGTGGCGGTGAGCCGATCGCGTAGGCGGTGACCACCTCGGCGCCCTTGGGCAGCGGAACGTCGGGCCAGTCCGCAGGCAGTGGCGCACCCGTGAGATTCCACTGCTCTGCCAGCTGAACGGCTCGGTCGAAGGCCGCGGTGGTCGGCGTGGGTGTGGGCGACGGGGATCCGATCGTGGGCCTCGCTTGGGGCTCGGCTGCGCCGCAGCCGCCCAGAACCAGGAGACCGGCGCACAGCACCAGTGCAGCCCTCGTGGTCCCCGGTTTCCCCATGGGTCAACGCTAACCCGTGCGGGCTGATGCCCCGGTCACATGCGGGACAATGGCGGCCATGCCCAGCCAGCCGACCGGGGAGGTCCCGCCCCTCGACGGGTCCCTGCCCGTGGAGTCGGCCGGCGCGTGGGGCGAGCGGGACTTCGGCGTCTACGTGCACGTGCCGTTCTGCGCCTCCCGGTGCGGCTACTGCGACTTCAACACCTACACGGCCCCCGAGCTGTCCGGTTCCACCGGAGTGGATCGCGCCACCTTCGCCGAGCACCTGGCCGGGGAGGTCAGGTTCTCGCGGGGCGTGCTCGGGGATCGGGCCGTTGCGGTGAGCACGGTCTTCGTCGGCGGAGGAACCCCGACGTTGCTCGCCCCGGACGCCCTCGGCTCGGTCCTGGCGCGGATCGATGCGGACTTCGGCCTAGTGCCGGGTGCCGAGGTGACGCTCGAGGCCAATCCCGACTCGGTCGACCCAGCCTCGCTTGCCCGGTTGCGCGCGGTGGGCTTCACTCGGATCTCCTTCGGCATGCAGAGCGCGGTGCCGCACGTGCTGGCGGTCCTGGACCGCACGCACACTCCCGGTGGGGCCCTGCGCGCGGTCGCGGACGCCCGCTCCGCCGGGTTCGAGCAGATCAGCCTCGACCTGATCTACGGCACTCCGGGGGAGTCCCTGGCCGACTGGCAGTCGACGGTGGACGCGGCTCTGTCGGCTGAGGTGGGCCACATCTCCGCCTACGCCCTGATCGTCGAGCCGGGGACCCGGCTGGCTGCGGCGGTCCGCCGGGGGGCCATCGAGACCCCGGACGACGACCTCATGGCCGACATGTACGACCTCGCCGACGATGCCTTCGCAGCCGCCGGCCTGCCCTGGTATGAGTTGTCGAACTGGGCGGCCCCCGGCCAGGAGTGTCGGCACAACATCGCCTACTGGCGGGGCGACGACTGGTGGGGGGTCGGCCCGGGTGCGCACAGCCACGTTGCCGGGACTCGCTGGTGGAACGTCAAGCACCCGGCGGCCTACGTCGAGCGACTGCGCGCGGGGCAGTCCCCGGCAGTGGGGCGCGAGGTGCTCGACGCAGGGACTCGGGCGGTCGAGGAGATCATGCTCGGTGTCCGGATGGCCGACGGGCTTCGGGTGGCGGATCTCATCGCCGATCAGCAGGCTGAGGTGGACGTCCTGGTCTCCGACGGGCTCGGAACCGTGGGTGACGGTCGGTTCCGGCTCACCCGGGCCGGTCGCCTCCTGGCCGATGCCGTGGTCCGACGTCTGGTTCCCTGAACCACTCCATAAGCGCTGTGTGGCGTGCAGCTGCCGAGGGTTCTGATGCGGGCGAGGCAGAGCAAAGGGCCGGGGATCCGCTGGCGTCTGCTGCGCGCCCGGATCCCCGGCCCCGGGTAGTCCCAGCTCGCTGAGACCGTTCCCGGTGAGCAGCCTGACTCCGATGAAGAGGATCTGGATGACCAGGAACACCATCGCCACGATGCCCAGGATCCGCCCGACGTTGGTCGTGCCGCGCCCGGAGGGGTCCATGACCCCGGCGTCCATCTCAGCGAGGTCGTTCTTGCCGAAGATGTAGGCCACGATCCCGAGTGGGCCGCAGCACAGCAGGCCCACGATGCCCAGGCCGAGCACGAGCGTCGCCCGGTTGGGCTTCAGCCCGGCAGCGGCGCCGTACGCGCCTCCCGCGCCGGGCGGGAACGCCGGCGGGTAGGAGCCGAACGGAGGCGCCAACGGAGTCCCGCCCGGGGCGGGAGGCGGTGCCGGGTAGGCGTTTGGCGGGGGCGGCGGCGGGTAGCCCCCGGGTCCTGCCGCCGGAGGCGGCGGGGGTGGGTAGCTCCCTGCCGGAGGCGGCGGGGGCTGGTAGGCCGGTGGTGGTGGCGGCGGCGGTGCGGCCGCAGCGGGTGGCTCGGGAGGTGCGGCCGGAGCCTCGGCCGCAGGCGGGGCCTCAGGCGGGGCCTCGAACGCGGGGGGCGCCTCGGGGACCTCCTCCGGCGGCGGGGTGAGAGATCCGCCCAGGGGCTCCTCGGGCGGGTCGACGGGGGGCTGGGTCATTCCTGGACGCTCCTTCGCTTCAGGGTGTTCCGACTCGCAGGCTAGTCCCATAGGACCCGGTATGGCAGGAGATTCACCCGAGGAGATCGGCTCCGCGCGCCGAGAGGCGAGGCGCCCCCGCGATCCGGCCGCGCGGGTCAGCCCTGCGGTTCGCTCACGAGGTCGATGGCTTCCTCGACCCGTGCCAGCAGCGCCGGGTCGAGGTCGGCGTAGGAGCGCACCGAACTGAGGATGCGTCGCCATGCGGCGGGTTCATCGTCCGGCCATCCCAGGGCCGCGCAGACGCCGGCCTTCCAGGGCGTGCCCCGCGGGATCACCGGCCATGCGTCGATCCCCACCGCTGCGGGCCTGACGGCCTGCCACACATCGACATAGGGGTGTCCGAGAACGGCCACGTGCGGCGCCCAACGCCCGGTCACCTCATCGGCGATCCGGGTCTCCTTCGTCCCGGGAACCAGGTGGTCGACCAGCACGACGAGTCGGCGCCGCGGTCCCGGCTGGAAATCCGCGACGAGCGTGACGAGGTCATCGATGCCGCCCATCGGCTCGACGACGACCCCGAGCTCGCGCAGGTCGGCGCCCCAGACCTTCTCCACCAGCTCGGCGTCGTGCGTGCCCTCGACCCAGATCCGCGAGGCGCGCGCGACCTTCGAAGCGCTGCGCGGCGCCGCGATCGACCCCGAGGCCGTCCGGGCCGGCGCGCTCGGCGGGGTGGGCGCCGCGTTCCTGGGGCGGGTCAGCGTCACGGCACGCCCCTCCAACAGGAAGGCCGCTGGCTCCGCGGGGAACAGCCGGCGGCTGCCGTGCCGATCCTCGAGGGCCACCGACCACCCGACAGTCGTCTTCTCCCACCCGACGATTGCCCCACACCACCCGCTCGACGCGCACTCGACGACGATGTCGCGCTCGCCGACCACCTCGGCCACCCGGGGACCACGCGAGTGCCGCCCAGCGCCCAGGACGTCGGAGCCATAGCGATCCTGCACGCCGGCGACCCTACCCCGAGGGTGCGCGTCGGCCCTGCGCGCGGCTACGTGCCGTCTACGTTGCGTTCGCTCCGCCCGACACGGACCTGCGCTGCACCTCGGACGCGGAATCGTCGCAACTGCAACGCAGACTCCTCCGGCGGGGAGCTACAGGGCGGCCTGGAAGATCTCCGCCAGCTCCTCGGGGGTGAGCTCGACCGGGTTGCCCTGCATGCTGCTCGCTCGAGCGGCCTTGGCCACCACCTCATCCGTGTGCTTGTCGGTCAGCCCGTAGGCCGAGAGCATCGGGATCTCGAGCAGTGCGCACGTGTGCTCGATCCAGTGCAGCCCGTCGTCGGGGGCGGCGTCTGGCACCCCGGTCAGGCAGGCGGCGATCGTGGCGAAGCGCCCCATCAGTCGGTCGTCGGCCCGTTCCAGGTTGGCCGCGCACACGGGACCGAGCAGGGCGGCGCAGATCACCCCGTGCGGGGCGTCGGTCATCCCGCCGATGACGCCGGCGAACCCGTGCACGGCGCCGAGCTTGGCGTTGGCCAGCGAGAGCCCGCCCATCAGGCTGCACAGCGACATCTCGGAGCGCGCAGTCAGGTCGGCGCCGTCGAGGTACGCGCCGACCAGGCTCCGGCCGGCGGCCATCATGCCCATCCGGGCCCAACTGTCGGTCATCGCGTTGGCCCGCGGCGAGACGTACGGTTCGAGGCACTGGGTGAGGGCGTCCATCCCCGACGCGGCAGTCACGGCCGGCGGGCAGTCGAGGGTCAGCTCCGGATCGATGATCGCGTGCCTCGGGATCATCAGGGGATGCCGCAGGCTGGCCTTCACCTCGTGCCCGGGAACGGACAGGACCGCGTTCGCGGTCACCTCGGCGCCGGTCCCGGCCGTCGTCGGGACCGCGACCAGCGGCAACGGCGCCCGGGTGATCGGCTGGCCGCGGCCGACGACCTCGATGTAGTCCATCGGATCGCCGCCGTTGGCCAGGAGCATCGCGACCGCCTTGGCCAGGTCGATCGGGCTGCCGCCGCCGATCGCGAGGACGACGTCGGCTGCCAGCTCCAGCCCGACCGCCGTTGCCGCCCGGGCGTCGTCCACGGTCGGCTCGCAGGCGACAGTGACCACGTCCAGGGCGTCGGCGCCTGACCGCAGGGGCGCGAGCAGGTGCTCCACCCGGTCGGGGGTCCCGCCAGTGATGACCAGCACCCGCGAACCGAGGCCGGCGACGATGGCGGGAAGGTCGGAGACCCGACCCGGGCCGAACGTGACCCGCGGCGGCAGCGAGAGGTCGAAGGAGCCGCTCACGGGGCCGGCGTTGCCCAGCGGCTGTCCTGGGTCGGGAACACCGCGGAGAACTTCGTCGACGTGCGCGCGACGGCCATCATCGGGGCGACTGTGTCGCGCCACGTCGCGTAGTGGACGGTCTCCTTGTGCGCCGCGGCACCGGCCTCGTCGCGGTACACCTCTACGAGCACGATGTGTGCCGGGTCGGCGACGTCGGCCACGACGTCGAACCTCAGCACGCCCGGCTCCTCGAGCGAGGCAGTGGCGTTCGCCTGCGTGGCGGCGAGGAACGCCGGAACCTGGTCGGGCACGACGTGGACGGTGACATGGACGATGAGCATCCCCCGATTCTGTCGGCCCACCCCCACCCAACGCCCGCCGACGACCCCCACCCCGCAAACCCTGCGCGAGGGGCGGGACCCTCCCCATCGACGCGGAGGGTCCGACCCGACGCGCAGGGTTTGCCGGGTGGGCGGCGCGGGCGGGATCGCGGGCGGTCCGGGGCTGGCGGCGTAGAATGGCACTCCGACCCTTTGAGTGCCAGTGCGGCGGCGAGTTCGGGTGCCGTCGGCACCGGAGTTCAGCCTTGAGGAGGTGCCCATGCTCGACGACCGCAAGCTCTCGGTCCTGCGTGCCATCGTCGAGGACTATGTCCGCACCCACGAGCCCGTCGGCTCGAAGGGTCTGGTCGACCGGCACTCCCTGGGCGTCTCCCCGGCCACGATCCGCAACGACATGGCCGTGCTGGAGGAGGAGGGCTTCATCGCCCAGCCGCACACGAGTGCCGGGCGGGTCCCGACCGACAAGGGCTACCGGCTGTTCGTCGACCGGCTCTCCCAGGTCAAGCCGCTGAGCCCCGCCGAGCGCCGTGCGATCGAGAACTTCCTGGCCGGGGCAGTCGATCTCGACGATGTCATGGGCCGGTCGGTGCGCCTGCTGGCCCAGATCACCCGCCAGGTGGCACTGGTCCAGTACCCGTCGTTGACCAGCTCTGCGGTCCGCCACGTCGAACTCGTCCCGCTCAGCGAGCACCGCCTCCTGCTTGTCCTGATCGCCGACACCGGACGGATCGAGCAGCGCGTGGTGGAGGTGCCCGCTGCCCTGTCCGACGACGACCTCGGCCGCCTTCGCACCATGCTCAACGAGTCGGTGGGCGGTGGGTCGTTCACCTCTGTGGCCGATCGTGTGGCCGCGCTCCCGGCGCGCTTCGACGAGGCCAGCCGACCTGCCGTGTCGGTCGTGCTCGCGACGCTGCTCGAGACCGTGGTGGAGCGCCACGAGGAACGGATCGTGATGGGCGGCACCGCGAACCTCGCCCGGTATGTGGACGGCTTCGACAGCCTCCAGCCCGTTCTCGAGGCGCTCGAGGAGCAGATGGTGCTGCTGCGCCTGCTCGGTGAGACCCGGGCTGAGGCCGTCACGGTCACGATCGGCCACGAGAACCTGGTCGCCGGCATGAGCAGCACCTCCGTGGTCAGTGCCGGGTACGGCCCGAACCACGGCACCGTCGCACGACTTGGGGTCGTCGGCCCCACGCACATGGACTACCCCAGCACGATGGCCTCGGTCCGGGCGGTTGCCCGGTACCTCGGCCAGCTGCTGCGAAACGAATAGGACCCCCGTGGCCAACGACTACTACGCCACCCTTGGCGTGGCCCGCGACGCGAGCGCGGACGAGATCAAGCGCTCCTACCGTCGGCTCGCCCGTGAGCTGCACCCCGACGTGAACCCCGACCCGGTCACCCAGGAGCGCTTCAAGGAGGTGACGGCCGCCTACGAGGTGCTCTCCGATCCGGAGAAGCGTCAGATGTACGACCTCGGCGCCGACCCGCGCAGCCCCGGCGGCGGCAGCCCGTTCGGCCCCGGCACCGCCGGGTTCGGGTTCGGCGACATCATGGACGCGTTCTTCGGCGGCCAGCAGGCCCGCGGGCCCAAGCCCCGGGTCCGCCGCGGCCAGGACGCCCTGATCAAGGTGACCATCGACCTGCCGGAGGCTGCGTTCGGCGTGGTCAAGGAGATCCAGGTCGACACCGCGCTGGTCTGCCCGACGTGCACCGGCACGGGCGCGGCGGCCGGTCACCAGCCGACCGAGTGCTCGATGTGCCGCGGGCGTGGTGAGATCCAGTCGGTGCAGCGCTCGTTCCTGGGCCAGGTCGTGACCTCGCGACCCTGCCCGCAGTGCCAGGGCTATGGCAGCGTGATCTCGAATCCGTGCCCCGAATGCAACGCCGAGGGCCGGGTCCGCACGCGGCGCACCCTGAAGGTCAAGATCCCCGCAGGCATCGATGACGGCACGCGGATCCAGCTCTCCGGCGAGGGCGAGGTCGGCCCCGGTGGTGGACCTGCCGGCGACCTGTACGTCGAGGTCTCCACCCGTTCGCACGCGGTCTTCCAGCGCAACGGCGACGACCTGCACTGCTCGATCGCCCTACCGATGACAGTGGCGGCCCTGGGCACGGTCCTCAAGCTCGAGACCCTCGATGGCACCGAGGATGTCGAGATCCGCCCGGGGACCCAGCCCGGTCACGTGGTGACGCTCAGGGCGCGCGGTGTTCCGCACCTTCGCAGCTCCGGGCGTGGGGACCTCCTGGTCCACATCGACGTGCAGACCCCGACACGGCTGGATCCCCGACAGGAGGAGCTCCTGCGCGAGTTCGCCACCATCCGCGGCGAGGAGACGGTGAGCACGACCTTCACCCGCCCGGAGAAGGAAGGGCTCTTCTCGCGCATCAAGGACGCGTTCTCCGCCAAATGACAGCGGCGCTGTTCCTCATCGAGCAGCCCGCGGCGGCGCGGGCTGGGGTCGGTGACCTGGTCGAACTCTCCGGACCGGAGGGCCGGCACGCCGTCGCCGTGAAGCGGCTGCAGGTGGGTGAGCGCATCGATCTCGGGGACGGGACTGGAACGGTCCTGCATGCGGAGGTCGAGGTCCTGACCGGTCGCGACTCGCTTGTGGCCCGGGTGCAGGAGCGTGAGGTCCTCGCGCTCCCGCAACCCCGGATCGTCGTCGTGCAGGCGCTGCCCAAGGGCGAGCGCGGCGAGACCGCCGTGGAGACCCTGACCGAGGTCGGCGTGGACGTGATCGTTCCCTGGCAGGCCGAGCGCTGCGTCGCGCGTTGGACGGGCGACAAGGTCGAGCGCGGGCAGGCCAAGTGGGCAGCAGCTGCCCGCGCGGCCGGCAAGCAGGCGCGCCGGGCGTGGCTCCCGGTGGCCGCGCCGCTGGCCAGGACCGCCGACGTCGAGGCGCTGGTCGCCACGGCCGCGTGCGCGATCGTCCTGCACGAGGAGGCGCACACGGCCATTCGGGACATCGACCTCCCCGGAAGCGGCGACGTCGTGCTCATCGTCGGCCCCGAGGGCGGTGTGAGCCCCGACGAGCTCGCCCGGTTCACCGCCGCGGGCGCCCACCTCGCGCTGCTGGGCCCGACGGTGATGCGCACGTCCACCGCCGGGACCGTCGCCGCCGCTGTGATCCTCTCGGCCACCGACCGCTGGGCGTGACAGTCACGCTCGGCGCCTCCCGCGCCGGCGATGGCAGGATGTGCCCATGAGCGATGCCTGCCTGTTCTGCAAGATCGTCGCCCGCGAGATCCCGGCCACGATCGTCGACGAGACGGACACCACGCTGGCGTTCCGCGACATCGCGCCGGTGTCCCCGACGCACGTGTTGGTCATCCCGAAGCAGCATGTTGCCACCCTTGACGAGGCGGTCGCGGTCGACCCGGCCATTGCCGCTGACGTCATCACCAGGTGCGTCCACGTGGCCCAGCTCGAGGGGCTGACCGGTGGGTACCGGGTGGTCGTCAACAACGGACGTCTGGGCGGCCAGGAGGTCGGGCACCTGCACGCGCACGTCCTCGGCGGCCGTGCGCACTCGTGGCCCCCGGGCTGATCGGGACTTACCCTTGAGGCGTCATGACTGAGACACCACTGCGCTCGGAGCGCATCCAGCACACCGTCATCGTCCCCGCGAGCCTCGACATGGTCGCTGTCGTCGGGGTCGGTGATGAGGTCCTGCGCGCCATCGAGGCGGAGTTCCCGACCATGGACATCCATGTCCGAGGCAACCAGATCACCCTCACCGGCGGATCAGGCGACCTGCACCTCGTGGAGCGACTGTTCGACGAGGTCGTCTCGATCGTGCGCACTGGCCAGGGGATGAGCCCCGATGCCGCGCGCCGCGCGCTGTCGATGCTGCGCGCCGAGCCCGAGAGCAGGCCGGTCGACGTCCTCACGGCCAACATCCTGTCCAACCGCGGGCGCACGATCCGGCCCAAGACGCTGAACCAGAAGCGCTACGTCGACGCGATCGACCAGCACACGATCGTGTTCGGCATCGGCCCCGCCGGCACTGGCAAGACCTACCTCGCGGTGGCCAAGGCTGTCCAGGCCCTGCAGGCCAAGAAGGTCAACCGGATCGTGCTGACCCGACCGGCGGTCGAGGCCGGCGAGCGTCTGGGCTACCTGCCCGGGACGCTCTCGGAGAAGATCGACCCCTACCTGCGCCCGCTCTACGACGCCCTGCGCGACATGCTCGACCCGGACTCGATCCCACGGCTGCTGACCTCCGGAGTGATCGAGGTCGCCCCGCTGGCCTACATGCGCGGGCGGACCCTCAACGACGCCTTCGTGATCCTCGACGAGGCGCAGAACACCTCGCCGGACCAGATGAAGATGTTCCTGACCCGTCTGGGGTTCGGCTCCACCATGGTGGTCACCGGCGACATCACGCAGGTGGACCTCCCCGGCGGCACCGACTCGGGGCTCAAGGTCGTCCAGGGGATCCTGGACGGCGTTCGCGATGTGTCGTTCTGCTACCTCAACGCCCACGACGTGGTCCGCCACAGCCTCGTGACCGACATCGTGCAGGCCTACGGCCGCTACGACGAGGAGCAGGCGCGAGGCGACCGCGCGGATCGGCCCGTCCGGCCGGTCAGGCGGCGGTGATGGCCGAGGTCGAGGTCGACAACCGCAGCAGCCTCCCGGTCGACCCCGAGCCTCTCGTGGCCCAGGCGGCCTTCATGCTCGATCGGCTGGGCATGCACCCCGAGGTGGAGCTGTCGATCTCCCTGGTGGACCCCGAGGAGATCACCGATCTGCACGTGCGCTGGATGGACCTGCCTGGTCCGACCGACGTGCTGAGCTTCCCGATGGACGAGTTGCGCGTGCCGGGACCGGGGGAGAGCCCTGAGCCGGGCATGCTGGGCGATGTGGTGATCTGCCCGCAGGTGGCTGCCGAGCAGGGCGAGGCTGCCGGGCATGGGCTGCCCGGCGAGCTCGAGCTGCTGCTGACCCATGGGATCCTGCACCTGCTCGGCCACGACCACGCTGAGCCCGAGGAGCACGCTGTCATGTTCGGGCTCCAGGACCAGCTGTTGGCCGCATGGCGGGGACGGGGCTGAGGGATGCAGGAATCCGACTGGGTGATGCTGGTCCTGGCCGTCCTCTTCGTCGTCACCGCCGCGTTGCTGGTGGCTGCCGAGACGGCGATCGGGCGGGTGTCGCGCTCGCGCGTGGAGGAGATGGCCCGCGACAAGCCAGGAAAGGCCACCGCCCGGTTGCGCCTCATCGTGGAGGACCGCGCACGCTACGTGAACGTGATGCTGTTCCTGCACTCGGCGTTCGCGGTGGCGGCCACGGCGCTGGTCACGTACCTCTGCGTCGAGGTGGCTACCTGGGGTCCCCTGGTAGGGCTCTTCGTGGCGCTGCTGATCATGACCGGCGTCATGTTCATCGCGCTCGGGGTCGCCCCGCGCACACTGGGTCGCCAGCACGCCGATCAAATCGCGCTGCGCTGCGGCAAGTTCGCGCGCGGAGCGGCCACAGTGCTGGGCCCGTTCGTCTCGCTGCTGATCCTCATCGGCAACGCCATCACCCCTGGTCGCGGCTACAAGGAAGGGCCCTTCGCCAGCCAGGCCGAGCTGCGGGAGCTCGTCGACCAGGCCGAGGCCGACCGTGTGATCGAGGACGACGAGGCGGCGATGCTGCACTCGGTGTTCGAGCTCGGCGACACCATCGTGCGCGAGGTCATGGTGCCGCGCACCGAGATGGTCTGGATCGAGCGACACAAGACTCTGCGCCAGGCGCTGTCGCTGGCCCTGCGCTCCGGGTACTCCCGCATCCCGGTGATCGGCGATGGGCCCGACGACGTCGTGGGCGTCTTCTACCTCAAGGACGTCGTCAACCGGGTGTTCGAGCACCGTGACTCCGAGGCGACCGAGCGCATCGACTCGCGGATGCGGGCAGCGGTGTTCGTCCCGGACTCCAAGCTCGTCGACGACCTGCTGCGCGACCTGCAGTCCCAGCGCGTCCACATGGCGATCGCCGTCGACGAGTACGGCGGCACCGCCGGCCTGGTCACGATCGAGGACGTCCTCGAGGAGATCGTGGGCGAGATCACCGATGAGTACGACCAGGAGCCCTCCGAGATCGAGAAGCTCGCAGGCGGCGGCTACCGCCTCAGTGCCCGGCTGCACGTGGAGGACGCCGGTGAGCTGTTGGGCTTCGACATCGACTCCGACGCCGAGGGTGTGGACACCGTCGCCGGGCTGATCGCCAAGCGGCTGGGCAAGGTCGCCCTGCCGGGGTCGTCCATCACGGTCGAGGGCTGGGTCCTGACCGCCGAGCAGGCCGCCGGCCGGCGCAACCGGATCACGACGGTGCTGGCCGAGCCGGTCGGGGACCGGGCATCCGATGGTTCCGGGCAGAAGTCGTCCGTGAGGTCGGGTGCCGCGCGTGCCCCGGCCGGTTCCATGACCGGCCGGGAGGACGCACCCGCATGACCGAGCACCGCAGTGGCTTCGTCGCGATCGTCGGGCGGCCCAATGCCGGCAAGTCCACGCTCACGAACGCCCTGGTGGGCCAGAAGGTGGCCATCACCTCGAGCAAGCCGCAGACCACCCGTCGGGTCATCCGCGGGATGATCCACCTGCCCGACGCCCAGGTGGTGCTCGTCGACACCCCCGGGATCCACCGGCCGCGCAACGCCCTCGGCGAGCGCCTCAACGCCCTGGTCGAGCAGCAGTGGGCCGAGGTCGATGCCATCGCCCTGTGCCTGCCCGCCGACGAGGAGATCGGGCCCGGCGATCGCCGCATCGCCCACCGCCTGGCCGGCGCCACCCGGGGCGGCACCCGAACTCCCGTGATCGCCCTGGTCACCAAGACCGACCGGATCTCGAGGCCCAACCTGGCGGCCAAGCTCACCTCCGTGATGGAGCTGGGCACGGCCGCAAGCCTGGAGTGGGCGGCGGTCGTGCCGGTCTCGGCCCAGGCCGGCCGCCAGCTCGACGACGTGATCGCGGAGTTCATCGCGGCCCTGCCTGTCGGTCCGGCGCTCTACCCCGACGGGGAGCTCACCGACGAGCCGGAGATCATCATGGTCGCCGAGCTGATCCGCGAGGCCGCCCTCGAGGGCGTCAGCGACGAGCTGCCGCACTCGATCGCGGTGGTCGTCGAGGAGATGGCCATGCGCGCCGACCGGCACCCGGATCGGCCCCTGCTGGACATCCACGCCAACCTGTTCGTCGAGCGCTCCTCGCAGAAGGCCATCGTGATCGGGGCCAAGGGCGCCCGGCTGCGCGACGTGGGCACGAAGTCCCGGGCTGCCATCGAGGCGATGATGGGCACGCCGGTGTACCTCGACCTGCACGTCAAGGTCGCCAAGGAGTGGCAGCGCGACCCCAAGCAGCTGCGCCGCCTCGGGTTCTGAGGCCGCGGACCGGCCGGTGCTGGCGCGGGGCTCCCGGCCGGTGGCCCGCGCGGGGCGCACAATGGGGCAGTGCCGACCTACCGTGACTCCGGGGTGGTGCTGCGCACCCACAAGCTGGGTGAGGCCGACCGGATCATCACGCTGCTCACGCGCAGCCATGGCCGGGTGCGTGCGGTCGCCCGGGGGGTCCGTCGGACGAGCTCGAAGTTCGGCGCCCGGTTGGAGCCGATGGGCCTGGTCGACGCGCAGTTCCACATCGGCCGGTCGCTGGACTCGGTGACGCAGGTCGAGTCGTTGTTCTCGTTCGGGGCCGACCTGGCTGGCGACTACCCCAGCTGGACCGCTGCCCAGGCCGTCTGCGAGACCGCGGAGCGGCTGACTCCCGAGGAGCGCGAGCCGGCGCCCGCGCAGTTCCAGCTGCTGGTGGGCGGCTTGCGCGCACTCTCCCAGCGCGAGCACGCCCCCGGGCTGGTGCTCGACGCCTACCTCGTGCGCTCACTGGCGATAGCCGGCTGGGCGGCGTCCTTCGATGCCTGTGCGCGCTGCGGGGAGGCCGGGCCGCACCGGGCCTTCAGCCTTCCGGGCGGCGGTGCGCTGTGCGCAGACTGCCGGGTCCCCGGATCGGCCACGCCACGCCCGGCCACGATGGAGCTGCTGGGCGCGCTGCTGTCCGGTGACTGGGAGGTGGCCGACGCCTCCGACGAACGCGCTCGCCGTGAGGCTTCGGGGCTGGTCGCGGCCTACCTGCAGTGGCACCTGGAGCGGCAGCTGAAGTCCCTGCCGCTGGTCGAGCGGACCTGAGCTCGCGTGCCACGTACCGTCCGCTGATCCGCCGGGCACTCAGTGCCGCCGGTGCTGCCACCCGCCGGACTTGCCGCGAGCCGCGCGCAGCGACTCGAACGCAACCGTCCGCTCTGCCTCGGTGGCGCCCGTGCGGTTCAGGTGCCAGTCGAGGGCGTGCTCGGCGTAGGAGGCCTTGGCCTCCGGACGAACGTCGGTGATCATCAGCAGCGCCTCGCCGGGCTCGTAGCCCTGGTCGAGCAGCACCGCGTAGGCCATCGAAGGGCCCCGGGCCTGGCCCAGTGCGCAGTGCGTCAACAGGACGGTGCCCGGGGTCTTCAACGCCTCACGCGCGAAGCTCACGCCGCTGTCGAACCAGCCCTCGGCCGTGCCGGCCGCCTCGTCCTCGGTCCCGGCCTGGTGGTACGCGACGTCGGGGGCGAGTTGGGCCACGAGCTTCTCGTCGGAGGTCTCGGTGCGGCAGTCCAGGATGTGCGTCAGGCCGTGGCCCTGAAGCTCGTTGAGCACCGTTCCGGGGTCGGCGTCACCGCTGCGCAGCGATCCGCCGACGTACAGGAAGGGGGTCACCCGGTGCGCGTTCGCCCAGACCGGATGGCCCCGGTCATCCGGTGCGGCCGCCGCGGAGGCGTCGGCAGATGCGTCGTCCATCCCCCCAGCATTGCCCTCGCGACCATCAGGCGCGCGCCAAGGGCGGCCCCGCGCGCGCCGCAGTCGGCAACGTGGCCCCCGATCGCGGGAGGATTCCCCCATGGCGGACAGCACCGGATCCTGGTGGCGGCGTGGACGGCCCGGCATGGACGTGTCGGATCCGACGGGTCGGCCGGTGCTGGCCCCCACGCCGCACATCTCCGGGGCCCGCCCGCCGGCCATCCCCACTGAGTTGGTCCCCAAGCACGTGGCCATCGTCATGGACGGCAACGGCCGTTGGGCCAAGGAGCGCGGCCTGCCCCGGACGGCCGGGCACGAAGCGGGGGAGGGCTCGCTGCTCGACTGCGTCAACGGAGCCCTGGAGCTCGGCATCGAGTACCTGTCGGCCTACGCGTTCTCCACCGAGAACTGGAAGCGCTCACCCGACGAGGTGCGCTTCCTGATGGGGTTCAACCGGGACGTGATCCGCCGGCGCCGCGACCAGCTCAACGAGATGGGCGTGCGGGTCCGCTGGGTCGGTCGCCGGCCGAGGCTCTGGGGCAGCGTCATCGCCGAGCTCGAGCGCGCTGAGGAGCTGACCGCCTCGAACACGGTCATGACCCTGGCGATGTGCGTGAACTATGGCGGGCGGGCCGAGATCGCCGACGCGGCGGCCGCACTGGCGGTCGATGTCCGCGCCGGGCTGGTGCGCCCCGAGGACGTGGACGAGCAGATGCTGGTCCGCTACCTCGACGAGCCGGACATGCCCGACGTGGACCTGTTCGTGCGCTCCTCGGGGGAGCAGCGCACGTCGAACTTCCTGCTGTGGCAGTCGGCCTACGCCGAGATGGTCTTCCTCGACACGCTCTGGCCGGACTTCGACCGGCTCGACCTGTGGCGGGCGTGTGAGATCTATGCCGACCGGGACCGCCGGTACGGCGGCGCCGTGCCCAACGAGGCCGCGCCGCCTGCCGGCGTGTAGGTGGGCCACTGCGCTCCTCGGCCCCCGTCGTCGTGGTCCTGAGAGGCTCAGAGCCGGCCGGCGAGCTTCAGGACACCGAGGACGAGCACGGCCACGTCGACGACGATCCGCAGGATCCGGCTGCCCGTGGTGATCCTCGGCCAGGACACAGCAGTGAGCCAGAACAGGAACAGTGCGATGACGACCAGCAGGCCGCCGGACCATGCAGCCTTCAGGGAGAGGCCGAAGAACAGCAGGATCCCGAGGGTGACCGGGATCAGGAACCCGGGAAGCGCCTGCATGCGCACCAGGATCGGGCGGCTGAAGTCCTCGAAGCGCTCGCGCATGCCCAGCCCGGAGCGCCCGGATGCGCGGGGCTGCGGCGCCGACGACCTCGGCTCCGGCGGCGGGATCGGTCGGGATCCTTCGGGGCGATGAACCCGCTTCTTGGCCATGGGCATGATTGTCGCCGATCGACTCCCGAACGTGCAGGTAGGGTTGGTCGCCAGACTCACCGGCGTGCGCCCAGGGCGCCCTGCCGACACCTGCCGAGAAGTTCGAGGACTCTGGAGATCCGATGGCCAAGCCGACCAAGCCCGACGCCCGCGTGGAATCCGTGGTGAACCTGAGCAAGCGCCGGGGGTTCGTCTACCCCTGCTCGGAGATCTACGGTGGGACACGTTCTGCGTGGGACTACGGCCCGCTGGGCGTGGAGCTCAAGGAGAACATCCGCCGGGCCTGGTGGCAGTCGGTCGTGCGCGGTCGCGACGATGTCGTCGGACTTGACTCGTCGGTGATCCTTGCCCCGCAGGTCTGGGAGGCCTCAGGGCACGTCAACGCCTTCGTCGACCCGCTCACCGAGTGCAAGCAGTGCCACAAGCGCTGGCGCGCCGACACCCTGCTCGATGCGTTCGAGGAGAAGCACGGCCGCCCGGCGACTGGGCTCGAGGAGATCGTGTGCACGGCCTGCGGGACCCGCGGGCAGTTCACCGAGCCGCGGGACTTCAACGGGATGCTGCGCACGATGGTCGGCCCGGTCGAGGACGCGGGCGCGGTCCACTACCTGCGCCCCGAGACCGCGCAGGGCATCTTCGTGAACTACCTCAACGTCGCCAACACCTCGCGCAAGAAGCCGCCCTTCGGCATCGGCCAGACCGGCAAGAGCTTCCGCAACGAGATCACCCCGGGCAACTTCATCTTCCGCACGCGTGAGTTCGAGCAGATGGAGATGGAGTTCTTCGTCAAGCCGGGCACAGACGAGGAGTGGCACGAGTACTGGTTGAAGGCCCGCTGGGACTGGTACATCGACTTGGGCCTCAAGCCGGAGAACCTGCGCTTCTTCGAGCACCCGAAGGAGAAGCTCTCGCACTACTCCAAGCGCACGGTCGACATCGAGTACCGGTTCACGTTCGCCGGCTCGGAGTTCGCCGAGCTCGAGGGCATCGCCAACCGCACCGACTTCGACCTGCGCACCCACTCGGAGAAGTCGGGGGTGGACCTCAGCTTCTTCGACCAGGAGTCCGGCGAGCGCTGGGTGCCGTTCGTCATCGAGCCGGCAGCCGGCCTCACGCGATGCGTGCTGGCCTTCCTGCTCGACGCCTACGACGAGGACCAGGCACCCAACGCCAAGGGCGGGGTCGACACGCGCACAGTGCTGCGCCTGGACCCTCGCCTCGCGCCGGTGAAGGCAGCAGTGCTGCCGCTGTCGCGCAACGCCGACCTCTCGCCGGTCGCCCGTGACCTCGCGGCTGAGCTGCGCCGCACGTGGAACGTCGACTTCGACGACGCCGGCGCGATCGGCCGGCGCTACCGCCGCCAGGACGAGATCGGCACGCCGTTCTGCGTCACGGTCGACTTCGACACCCTCACCGACCAGGCCGTGACCGTTCGCGAGCGCGACTCGATGGCCCAGGAGCGCATCCCGCTCGCGGGCCTGCGCACGTGGCTGGGCGAGCGCCTTCCGGCGTCCTGAGGCGGCTCATGGCCGGGAGGTGAACCTTCGGTGAATGGACCGGGTCCGGGGTTCACGCCGGGCCCGGGCGGGCATAGCGTGAATGATCGTGGGCCCATTGGGGACCCGCGCCTCACACTAGGAACGTCCATGGCGATCCTCGAACGGCACACCGCACCATCGCCCGCTCCCACTGACGAGTTCGTTGCCCGGGGCCTGGTCGAGCGGCTTCCCATGTTCGGACTGGGCGTTGTGGTCTGCCTTTCCGTCGGTTACGGATTCGGGACCCTGATGCAGTTCGACCACGACTGGCGCGACGCGCCCCCCATTCTGGTCGCCAGTCTCGAGGGCTCGGTCGCACCAGGTGCGCCGATCGACCAGGCGATCGAGGATCTCCTCGCGGACTCGACCACGCCGGTCCATGCGGTCCAGTGCCCCGCGGCCGTGGACGTGGTCGGCGAGGAGCAGCTGTGCCGGGCCGCAACGAGCACCGGGATGGTCTCCATCCTCGCGTCCACCTCACCCGGCCTCCTGCGCCTGCAGGTCTTCGCGCCGGCCTGAGACAACCTTCCGAGATCGTCAGGCGGAGCAGGCCCGGACGTGGCGGGCCGCGATCGGACCCAGCATCGCGGGCGCTGGGGGACAATTGATGCCATGACCGTTGCCCTTCCGCTGATCGGTGGGCGCCCGGTCGACCCGCCGGTCGTGCTCGCGCCGATGGCGGGGATCACGAATCGGGCCTTCCGGCGGCTGTGCCGGGAGTCGGGTGCGGGCATCTACGTCTCGGAGATGATCACCTCGCGCGCGCTGCTCGAGCGCAACGACGAGACGATGCACCTCATCCGGTTCGACGCCGACGAGGCGCCGAGGTCGTTGCAGCTCTACGGCGTCGACCCGGCCATCATCGCCGCCGCGGTACGGATGGTCGTCACAGAGGACCTCGCCGACCATGTGGACCTCAACTTCGGCTGCCCGGTGCCCAAGGTCACCCGCAAGGGCGGCGGATCGGCGCTGCCCTGGAAGCGCGACCTGTTCCGCGCCGTGGTTTCTGGGGCTGTGGCTGCGGCCGACGGCCGCGTGCCGGTCACCGTCAAGATGCGCACGGGGATCGACGACGACCACCTGACGTACCTCGAGGCCGGGCGGGCGGCGGCCCAGGAGGGCGCGGCATGGGTCGCCCTGCATGGGCGCACCGCCGAGCAGATGTACGGCGGTCAGGCCGATTGGACGGCGATCGCGCGCCTGGTCGAGGAGCTCGCCCCGCTCGGCGTCCCGGTCCTGGGCAACGGCGACATCTGGACCGCCGACGACGCCCTGCGCATGGTGGCGCTGACAGGTTCCGCCGGCGTGGTGGTCGGGCGCGGGTGCCTCGGCCGGCCCTGGATGTTCGGCCAGCTCGCGGCTGCGTTCGCCGGCGACGAGCCGCCGTCGGAGCCGACCTCGGGCGAGGTCCTGGCCGTCCTGCGCCGGCATGCGGTGCTGTTGGGCGAGATGTACGACGACGAGCGCAAGGGGTGCCGCGACATCCGCAAGCACATCGCCTGGTACCTCAAGGGGTTCCGGGTGGCCCAGCCGATCCGGGCTGCGCTGGGCACGGTCGCCACGCTCCGGGAGCTCGACGACCTGCTCGCGGGGATCGATCCCGACCAGCCGTACCCGAGCCTCGTCTCCGCCGGTCCGCGTGGGCGCACCTCAGGGCAGCGGCGCGTGGCCCTGCCCGACGGGTGGCTGGACTCGTGCGAGCTGGCTGGGGGCGAGGACCTCTCGGCCGCCGAGATCGGCGTCAGCGGCGGGTAGCGGCCACAATCGCCTGTGTGGCCCTCGACACCCCCCTGGATGTGCGCTCCCTGGTGATCTACCAGGTGTTCCCGCGCAACCACGGGCCGAACGGGCGCCTGGCAGACGTCACCGCGGACCTCGAGCGGATCGCCGCGCTCGGGGTCGACGTCCTCTACCTGATGCCGATCCACCCGATCGGCGAAGCCGGCCGCAAGGGCGCGCTGGGCAGCCCGTACGCGATCCGCGACCACCGCGCGGTCAACCCCGAGCTCGGGACGGAGGCGGACTTCGACGCCCTCATCGCCGGGGCGCATGCCGCCGGGCTCAAGGTCATGATCGACGTGGTCTTCAACCACACCTCGCCCGACAGCGTCCTCGTCGAGGAGCACCCGGAGTTCTTCCACCAGGACGACGAGGGCCGACCCGTCACGACGGTGCCCGCGTGGACCGACATCATCGACCTCAAGCACCCCAACCTCGACCTGACCCGGTACCTGATCGACACCCTGGCGCTCTGGGCCGGACGGGGGGTCGACGGGTTCCGCTGCGACGTCGCGTCGCTGGTGCCGGTCGACTTCTGGTCGCAGGCGCGCGCGGAGCTCGCCGACGTACGGCCCGGGCCTGATCTGGCTCGGCTGAGTCGCCGCACCCCACGTGGGTCGCGCACCGGCGCGCCCACGGGCTGCCCACATGGTCGGACGCGGAGATGTTCGCCGCCTTCGACATCGAGTACTCCCACGACCTGTGGTCGATCTGGCAGGCGGTGGTCACCGGCCGCGAGCCCGTCGGCCGCTACCTGGAGATGCTGCGCTGGCAGGACGCCACCCTGCCGGCCAACTACGCCAAGCTCCGGTTCGTCGAGAACCACGACCAGTTCCGGATCATGCGCTTCGCGCCCACCCAGGCCCGGGCACGGGCCTGGACCGCGCTGATGGCCTTCAGCCGGGGACCGTTCATGATCTACGCCGGCCAGGAGTCCGCGGCCCGGGCGTGGCCCTCCCTGTTCGACAGGGCTCCCGTGGAGTGGGGGGAGTACTCGCTGAGCGAGTTCCTGCGCACCCTCACGGCCTGCACGAAGCACGAGGCAATGCGCCTGGGCGACTTCTGGGTCCTCGATGACGAGCCCCTGGTGCAGGCGGCCTGGGCGAACCCGGCGGGTGACGACCTCGCGCCGGTGGGAGCCCTTGGGCTCTACGGGGTGTTCAACGTCGGTGGACACCGGGGGCGCGCCCACGTGCAGCTCCCCGACGGCCGCTACGACGACCTGGTCTCAGGCCAGCGCCTCGAGGTCCTGAACGGGCGACTGGCCATGCCCGGACCGGCCGTGATCCTCGAGTTCGCCGATCCCTTCGTGGCCACCCTGTGGCGCAGCTCGCTGCTCGACGTGTTCCTCCAGGTGGAGGCCGAGGAGAGCTGAGCGAGCCGAGGCGCGGGGGCTGTCAGCGGCGCGGGTCGATCACGTCGGCGACGAGTTGGACCAGGGCTCCGAGCCGGGCCTGGAGGCCTTCGGACGCCGGGCGCGCCACCCACGCGGCCGAGATCGCCGGCAGCTGGCCGGAGACCACCGGC
>CAVTOX010000041.1:0-8782 GCA_963736425.1 uncultured Actinomycetes bacterium | reverse complement strand
CGTCGTTCTCGTCCAGGGTCGTGATCGCGCAGTCCAGCACGGAGTTGTACTGGAAGGCCGAGTTGCCGGCCAGGACGGCTTCGGGCATGGCGACCACGGAGTCCCAGTCGTGGATCACCAGCCGGGGTTGGCCGTGAGGACCCGGAGCCCATCGGCAGTTCTGCGCCTCGAAGTCTCCATGGGCCGCAACCAGCGGCAAGGTCGCGACATCCGGTGCCAGCAGCCGGGCACGTGCCCGCCTGGCCACCTCGTGAACGAGGGGGTCGATCCCGTCGTCGATGCGATGCGGGTCCCAGCGGTCGGAGGCGGGCGGCGGCCAGACCCGGCTCGGGTCGTCGTGGTCCCAGTTCAGCCACGGGGCGGGCGGAGACAGAGTCGACAGCGAATCGACCACGGGAGCGGCCGCCACCATCTGCGCCAGCAGGACGGCGTACCCGGACGCTCCGATGGCGCCTATCGCGGCGATCCCCTCGCCCTCCCACGTCTCGGCGTTCACCGCCAGCCTGCGGGCGTCCACGAACTCGTCGCCCTCTCCGGCGACCCACACCTCGACGGCGCCCTCCGCCAGCGGGACCGGCCCAGCCAACGGCCGCGGGCACGGGATCCCCGCCTGCCACATGGCCTCGTGGACCACTGTGCACGCCACCTGCCGATCCTGGGCCTCACGCACCTTGAGCACCACCTCCCGCCCGTCAGCCAGGCGCAGCCCGCGCACGGCCGAAAGCCGATCGATACTGAAGAACTGGGCGATCGGCGGACTGCCGAGGTGCCGCACGCACCAATCGGCGAGCAGCGGATCCATGCCGCTCCCGGCGCTGGCCACCGCGGGTCAGTACGTCAGCAGCGCGGCGAACGTGGCCCCCGGCGCGGCCTCGGTCAGGAGGGCCCGACCGCCGAGATCGACCAGCTCGACCAGGACGCACGTGCCCGCCACGGTCCCGCCGGCGGCCTCGACCAGCGCGATCGTCGCCGCGGCGGTCCCGCCGGTGGCCAACAGGTCATCGACCACCAGCACTCGGTGACCCGCATCGAGCGCATCCTTGTGGATCTCCAGGGAGTCCAGCCCGTACTCCAGCTGATAGTCCACCGCGTGCACGGCCGCCGGCAGCTTGCCCGGCTTGCGCACCGGCACAAACCCGACACCCAGCTGGTAGGCCATCGCCGAGCCGAGGATGAACCCGCGGGACTCGACGCCGACGACGACGTCGAAGTCCCAGGCGTCGACCGCATCGCACATCTGGTCCACCGTGGCCCGCCAGGCCACCGGGTCGCGCAGCACCGTGGTGACGTCGCGGAACATGATGCCGGGCTTGGGGAAGTCCGGGACGTCGCGCATCAGCGAGCGGATCCGGGCCAGGCGGTCCTCGGGCGTGAGCGACTGTGCCGGGGACCTCCCATTGAGGGAGGCGGGGATCGGGGGCACGCCAGATAGCTCGGTCACGCACCCGATTCTGCCCCCGTGGGCGCATCGACGCCGCACGTGGGGGATGCTTGCCCCGATGGATGACGACGACCTGACACCCGATGACGCCACCGAGGACGAGCTCTGGGAGATGCTGGACGAGGCCTCCGGGGTCGACCGTGCCCGGATCCTGCACGAGCTCGGCGGGCGGGCCTTCTCCGACCAGGAGTTCGAGCAGTCCGTGGCGCTGGCCGAGTCGGCCGCCGTCCAGGCCCGCGAGGTGGGCGACGAGCTGCTGACCGCCCGAAGCCTGTTCGGCCAGGCGGCCGGACTGCGCCGGCTGGGCCGGACCAAGGAGCTCATCGAGGTGGCCATGGAGGCCGCCGACCTCCTACGTGCCAACGGTGAGCCGGAGGAGATCGCCGAGTGCCACGGGATGGTGGCCGGCGCGTTCTGCGACCTGGGTGACGACGTCGCCTCCCTGGAGCACTGGACCAGCGCCGCGCGGCTCTTCGAGAGTGAGGACTCCCCCAACGAGGCCGGGCGGATGTGGATGTCCCTCGGCGAGGCCCTGGGTCGGCTCAACCGCCATGCCGAGGCCCTCGAGACGTTCGACCACGCCCGCGCGCTGTTCCGCACCGGCGACGAGCCGGGCGCCGTCCCGTGGGCCGACGACCGCGCCGCCGCCGCCCTGATCGACCTCGGCCGGGCGGAGGAGGCCCTGGAGCGGCTGCGCGCCGCCCTGAACGTCCGCGAGGCCCAGCGCGACGTCCCCCGGATCGCCTACGCGCACTACCGCCTCGGCTGGACGCTGCGCCTGGTCGGGCAGTTCGAGGAGGCGCTGTCCCACCTGAGCATCGCCGCCGAGCTGTTCGACGACCTCGACGAGCTCGAGGGCCGGGCGCGCTGCGACCTCGAGGCCGCCAACGCCCTGACCTCCCTGGGCCAGTTCGAGGAGGCCGACGAGCTCTACCGCCGGGTCCGGGCTGTCTTCGACGCCCTCGGCCACGACTCCCAGGTGCTGCTCAGCGACGCCAACCGCGCCGTCCTGCTCGCCCGTACCGGGAAGCTGGACGAAGCCGCAGAGCTCAACACCCGCCTCGTCGCCCAGGCCGGCGAGGCCGACATCACGTGGCTGCTGGGGGACATCAGCAACCACCTGGCCCGCAACCTGATCGAGCTCGACCGGCCGACGGACGCGATCGACGTCCTCGACGCCCAGGACCCGGAGCTGATCGAGAAGCCCGCGGCCGTCCAAGCCGCCGCCCTTCGCGCGAAGGCCCTGCTGGCCACCGGCCGGCGCGCCATGGCCGCCCGGGCAGCCGAGGACGGGCTGCGGCTGGCCGCCGACGCCGAGATGGTCGCCGAGCGCGCCGAGCTCTACGAGATGCGCGGACTCTCGCGGCTCACGTCACGCAGTGGCCCACGGGTTGCGGCGGCCGAGCGCGACCTCGCCCACGCCGTCGCCCTCTACCTGGCGGCCGGTCTCACGGAGAAGGCCCGCGAGCTCTCGACCCGGTTCCTTCCCAGCCCGGGGATCCACGTCCGCCGCGGCGGCGGCTTCCTCAGCGAGCAGCCCACGCTGCCCCTGCCGGAGCCGAAGGTTGAGCGCGCCGAGTCCAAGGCCGAGCCCCGCAACGACTGACCTGCGGCCCACCGGTCAGCTTGCCGGGGGCTCGTCCTCCTCGCGCAGGCGTGGCTCCGTCCGGTTCTGCGGGTTCACCCCGTGCTTGTCGGCATAGAACGCCCGGATGATGTCCATGTCGGCGCGGATGTCGCCCGACGGTCGGATCGTGGGGCCGTAGCCGATCGTCTTGGTCGGGCCGTCGCAGAACCCCAGGCACATCGGCACGCCGGCCTGCTGGGCGATCCGGTAGAACCCCGACTTCCAGTACTGCTTCTTCTCCCGGGTGCCCTCCACGGCGATCACCAGCTGGAAGTGCTCCCCCGTCCCGGCCCGGGCCACCAGACCCTCGACCGCACCCTGCGGGTTGCGACGATCCACGGTGATCCCCCCCACGCTGCGCATGAAGGGGCCCATCGGGCCGCGGAAGAGCTCCTCCTTGGCAAGGAAGTGCGGCTCGACGCCGGATGCCCAGGACAACCAGAGCATCAGCGGGAAGTCCCACGCCGACGTGTGCGGCGCGGCGATCATCACCACGACCGGATCCGGTGGCGGCGGCTCGCCGGCGATCGTCCATCCACGCATGGCCAGTGCCCTGGCACCGATCGCCCGCTTGTCCATGGCCACGGATCCTACGGGAGCGTAGGTTGCACCGACGACCCGGCCGGGGCTCCTATCGAACGAGCCGGGTCATCTCGACGACCACCAGGGGGTCCGTGCTGAGCGGCCCGGCATAGATGCCGGTGAGCGGTGAGACGTCGCGATAGTCCCGACCCCGGGCGACCAGCACGTGGGCGGCAGCCACAGCCCTGCCGTTGGTCGGGTCATGGGCCTCCCAGCCCCCGTTCCACGCCTCGATCCAGGCGTGGCTCTCACCGATCACCGGCACCCCGATCGCTGCGTCCTCGGTGTGCACGTACCCGCTGACGTAGCGCCCCGGGATGCCCAGCGCGCGCAGCAGGGACAAGGTGGCGTGGCTGAAGTCCTGGCACACCCCCACGCCGTCGGCCCAGGCCTCGCCCGCCGAGGTGTGGACGTGCGTGGCGCCCGGCGTGTAGGTGATGTGGTCGCGAACCAGCTCGACGGCCAGGTTGATCGCCGCCTTCGGGGTGGGCGCGGCGCGCAGGGTCGCCAGCACGTCGGCACGCGCCGGGTCCGCGGCCGCGTCGTCGACGAACCTCCCGAGCTCGAGGAACTCACACCACCGGTCGGTGACCTCCTCGGAGCCCATCTCCGCCCACGTGACCCCCGGGGCCTGCCGCCACTTCTCGACCGTGTCGACGACCGAGGTGCTCACCACCGTCAGGGCGTGGTGCGGGATGTGCACGTCGAAGGCCTCGACGGCTGTCCCCCAGTAGTCGGTGTAGCGATGCAACCGGGCCATCGGGCTGACCGACAGGTCGTGGCGCAGCATCAGCTGGCCCGACGTGCTCAGCGGCGTCATGCGGGCCTCGTTGAACGACGCCAGCACCTCCCCGGCATAGGCCAGGCTCGTGGAGTGCATCACGGACAGTCGCTGGGTCATCAGTGGCTCCACACGATCGTGCCGGCCTGCCGGAAGAACGCCCCGGCCACGGCATCGCTGGCCACGAACGCCGCCTCGCTGGCGCGCTCGCTGAGCAGCTCCAGGTCAGCCGGGGTCGGGTTGACCGAGGCGAACTCGAGCTCCGCGCGCAGGATCCCCACGGTGCGCAGCAGCGTCGAGGTCTGCTGCGGGCTGACGTAGGTGCCCATCTGGCGCACCGCACGCTCGGCCCGGATCGCGGCCTGGAGCGTCGAGCGCGGGAACGTCGGATCGAGCAGCAGGAACGCCCGGACCTGCTCGCCGGTCAGGGCCCGCTGGGTGCGCAGGAACGGGTTGAAGCCCCCGGCCGCACGCAGGGCCGTGGCGGCCCCGACCTGGGGCCAGAGGCCCTCGTGGTCGATGGCCAGCAGTCTCGAGGTCATGTCCAGGCGCTCGAGGGCCCCCCCGAGCCGCAGGAACACCAGCCCCTCGTCGCGGGGCATCTGCCAGTCGATGATCCCGGCCACGACCGAGAGCTCGTCGAGCAGGCCCCGCAGCGGGATCCCGGGGATGACCGTGGAGATGCCGGCCTGGAGCCGCAGGTGCGTGGCGTTCATCCGCTCGAACATGTCGCCGGGCAGGGCTTCGCGGATCGTTCGGGCGTTCTCGCGCGCCGCCGAGACACTGCCGAGGATCGTCTTCGGGTCGTCGGAGTCCCCCACCACGATCCGCACCAGGGACGCCGGCGTGAGCAACCCCAGATCAGCGTCCTTCGGCAGCAGCGACAGCGGCTCGAGCATGGCCTCGACACCCACGGCCGGGTCCAGTCGCGTGTCCTCGACGAGCAGCTGGTGGTGCTCCACGAGGAGTCGGGTGGTGGCCTCGGCGCGCTCCACGTAGCGCCCGATCCAGAACATCGCCTCGGCGATCCTGCTCAGCATGTGCCCACCTCCGGCGACGGAGTCCCGGCGGACTGCTGCTGCTGCATCTCCTGCTGGCGCATGCGTTCGGAGTGCACGGTGGGCTGGTCGACCCGCACCCGGGCCTCGATGGCCGCGCGGCGCTGGGCCGCAGAGAACGTCGGCTCGCCGGACTCGACCACGAGCTCGGGCTCCAGCGGCGGCAACGGCTCGTCCTCGCCGATGTCGAGCACCCAGGTGTCCTTCGATCCACCGCCCTGGCTGGAGTTCACCACGAGGCTGCCCTCGACCAGTGCCACCCGGGTCAGCCCGCCGGGGAGCACCCACACCTTCTCCCCGTCGTTGACCGCGAAGGGCCGCAGGTCCAGGTGCCGCGGGGCCAGCTTGCCCCCCTCGACCAGCGTCGGGCTCGTCGACAGCGCCACGATCGGCTGGGCGATCCAGCCACGGGGATCAGCCACGATGTTGGCTGCCGCGGTCGCGAGCTCGGCATCGCTGGCCTGCGAGCCCACGACGATCCCGTAGCCGCCCGAGCCATCCACGGGCTTGACGACCATCCGGTCAAGGCGGGGCAGGACGTGGGCGCGCTGCTCCGGGTCGCGCAGGTCGTAGGTGTGCACGTTGGGCAGCAGCGGCTCCTCGCCCAGGTAGTAGCGCACGATCGTGGGCACGTAGGGGTACACGGCCTTGTCGTCGGCCACGCCGTTGCCGACCCCGTTGGCGATCGTGACCGCTCCGGCGCGCGCGGCGTTGAGGATCCCGGGGACGCCCAGCACCGAGTCGGGACGGAAGTGCACCGGGTCCAGGAAGTCGTCGTCGATGCGCCGGTAGAGCACGTGGACCGGCTCGCTGCCGCGGGTCGTGCGCATCCGCACGACCCCGTCGCGGCAGAACAGGTCGCGGCCCTCGACCAGCTCCACGCCCATCCGCCGTGCCAGGAACGCGTGCTCGAAGTGCGCGGAGTTGTGCACGCCGGGGGTCAGGACCACGACCGTGGGCTCGGCCACGCCCAGGGGGGCGGCCGCAAGCAGGGCGCCGAGCAGGCGTGCCGGATACTCCTCGACGCTGCGCAGCCGGTACCCGGTGAAGATCTCGGGCACCACGTGGGACAGCGTGCGCCGGTTCTCCAGGACGTAGGAGACCCCTGATGGACTGCGCAGGTTGTCCTCCAGCACCCGGAACGTGCCCTCGTCGTCGCGGACCAGGTCGACCCCGGCCACGTGGATCCGGACCCCGTTGGCGGGCCGGACCCCGTGCGCCTCGCGGTGGAAGTGCGCCGAGCTCGTGATGAGCTTGCGGGGGATCACCTGGTCGCGCAGGATCTCGCCAGCCCCATAGATGTCGGCGAGGAACATCTCCAGGGCCCGGATCCTCTGGGCGACACCGGCCTCGATGACCTGCCACTCAGCGGCGTCCACGATCCGCGGGACGAGGTCCATCGGGAGCGGTCGCTCACGCCCCGACAGCGTGAACGTGATGCCCTGCGCGCTCAGGTGCGCGTCGCGCAGGCGGGCCCGGCGGATCAGCTCCTCGGACCCCAAGCTGCCCAACGCCCCCGCAAGTCCGTCACGGCCGGGGCGGACCTCGCCCTCGGCGTCGTACATCTCGTCCCAGAGCGGCATGGCCGAATCATGGACATAGCCCTGTGGCCGTTTCATGACGTCAGGTTACCGACGTGTTACAGCTGCCCCTGAGGGCACGATCATGCAGCCGGCCGACCGGCCCTTGGTTGCGAACATGGAAGGTTCCTGCTCCTCTTTCGACAACGAGGCACCGAATTCCCGCCGATCCCCTCGGCGCGGAGCACCGCGAACCTCAGAGTGAGCCGCTCCGAACTGGGCGCAGGCTGAAATTGGGCACTCAGGCCCTGCCCCACGGGACCTTCGACCTACGGATGCATATGCAGGCTCGGCATAGTGTGCAGAGCATGCAGACGTCGCAGGGCCCCGTGCGGCCGCTGCTCACCGCCCTGGAGGTCCAGGAGCTCCTGCACATCGATCGCTCGACCGTCTACCGGATGGCCGAGGACGGCCGACTGCCCGCGATCCGGGTTGGCCGCTCCTGGCGATTCCCCGCCGACCGGATCGAGGCCATGCTCGACTCGGGCAACGCTGAGGGGACGCCGTCGAACCCGTCCGCGCCACCGGCCCCCGCCCCAGCACCAGCCACGAGCACCGGGGCTCCGGCCCTCACTGTGGTCCCCGCCATCGCGACCGACCAGGAGCCCGACGAGACCAGCGCCGACATGTCCGACGCGGCCGCCCCCAGCCTGAACACCGACGCGGCCGGCGCCGCCGTCGAGGTCGCCGCCGACCTGCTCGGCGTGATGATGGTCGTCACCGACATGCACGGGCGACCGGTCACCGACGTGGCCAACCCCAGCACCTGGTTCTCTGCGCACGCAGACGAGCCCGACGTCCTGGACCTGTGCGTCACCGAGTGGCGCGACCTCGCCGACCACCCCGACCTGAGCCCACGCTTCCACGAGGGCGCCCTGGGGTTCCAGTGCGCGCGGGCGTTCATCCGCCACGGCAGCACACTGGTCGGGATGGTCCTGGCCGGCGGCGTGAGCCCCTCGAATGACGTGACCGTCGACCCCGACCTCTACCACCTCGATGACGCCGCGCGCCGTCGGGTCCTGGACGCCCTTCCCCGGATCGCCGCGGCGATCTCCACCACATCGCCGCGCTCCGCGGCATCAACCCCCCCGGTGCCGCAACCCGCGGCCACGATGAAGGAGAACTGATGAAGAGGCTGCTCGTCCTGGGAGCCGGCACCGCCGGGACCATGGCCGTCAACAAGTTGCGCCCGCAGCTGCCCCGCGACGAGTGGAGCATCACGGTCGTCGACTCCGATGACACGCACTACTACCAGCCCGGGTACCTGTTCGTGCCCTTCGGCATCTACCGCCCCGACGAGATCACCAAGCCCAAGGCTCGCTTCATCCCGACCGGCGTCGACCTGGTCATGGGCGAGATCGACAAGGTCGTGCCCGAGGAGAACAAGGTCCTGCTGCTCGACGGCACCGAGCTGGGCTACGACTACCTGATCATCGCCACCGGCACCACGCCGCGGCCCGAGGAGACCCCGGGCATGGCCGACGACCTCGGTGGCAGCGTCCACGAGTTCTACACCTTCGCCGGCGCGACCGCCCTGGCCGAGAAGCTGCGCACCTGGGAGGGTGGCCGTCTCGTGGTGCACATCACCGAGATGCCGATCAAGTGCCCGGTAGCGCCCCTGGAGTTCACCTTCCTGGCCGACGCGTTCTTCACCGAGCAGGGGATGCGCGACAAGGTCGAGATCGTCTATGTCACCCCGCTCGAGGGCGCGTT
>CAVTOX010000040.1:0-19324 GCA_963736425.1 uncultured Actinomycetes bacterium | reverse complement strand
GGACCTGACCCGTTGTCCGGTGAGTGCGGCAGTCGCGGCCGGCGGGTCGGCAAGCAGCGACATGAGGCTCGCCGGCACGGCCATCGTCGAGTCGGCCAGGACGTCCAGGGGGTAGTACTCGGCCCCCTCGGGCAGGAGGTCCGGAGCGGCAGCGCGCTCGCCCGCGGTGCGCAGGTCGAAGACGGACCTGATCCCGAGGCCCGCCAGCGCCGGTACATCCGATCCGGACAGCCGGGACAGGTCGGTGGAGCGGTAGAGGGCGCCGGAGACCACACGGCCCCCATCGCGCGTCGACCACCCGCCGATGTCGCGCAGGTTCGGCGCGCTGGCCAATCCGATGCTGGCGCCCGGGCGTTCCGACGTTCCAGGGCGGCCACCATCGCCCAATCGCGCGGGCATCGCGGCTGCGACCTCCCCTGATCCGTTGTCCTGCGTCACGTCAGCCACCTCAGTCGAAGGCACGCAGTTGGCGTGCAGCCTCTGCGATCGAACCGGTCAGGGACGGGTACACGGTGAACGTGGCGGCCACCTCGTCGACCGTCAGGCGCTGCTCGACGGCCAGGGCCAAACCGAAGATGAGTTCGGACGCGTGCGGCGCGACCACGACCCCGCCGATCACGATCCGGGTGCCGCGCCGGCAGATGACCTTCACGAAGCCGTCGGTGATGCCGAGCATCTTCGCCCGCGCGTTCGTGGCCAGCGGCAGGGTGACCACCTCGCCGTTCACCCGACCGGCATCGAGGTCGGCCTGCGTGTAGCCGACCGTGGCGATCTCCGGATCGGTGAACACGTTGGAGCTCACCGTGCGCAGGTCCAGCGGCGCCACCGCGCCACCCAACGCGTGCCACATCGCGATCCGGCCCTGCATCGCCGCCACGGAGGCCAGGAGGAGCACGCCCGTGCAGTCACCTGCGGCGTAGACCCCCCGGGCGGAGGTCCGCGACACCCGGTCGACCTCGACATGCCCGGATGCCGTGGTGCGGACCCCTGCCTCGGCCAGGCCAAGATCCTCGGTGTTGGGCACCGACCCCACCGCCATCAGGCAGTGCGACCCCCCGACAGTCCTTCCGTCGGCCAGGGTGACCAGCACCCCGTCGGCGGTCTGGACGGCCGACTCCGCCCGCGAGCGCCGCAGCACGGTCATGCCGCGCCGCTCGAACACGTCCTCGAGGACCTGGGCGGCGTCGGGGTCCTCGCCGGGCAGCACGTGCTCCCGGCTGGAGACGAGCACCACCTCGGACCCGAGTGCCTGGTAGGCGCAGGCGAACTCCGCCCCGGTGACGCCCGAGCCCACGACGACCAGCCGCTCGGGTGCCCGGTCGAGGGCGTAGACCTGCTCCCAGGTGAGGATCCGCTCCCCGTCGGGGAGTGCGGTGTCCATGACCCTGGGCCGGGCGCCCGTGGCCAGCAGGATCGCGTCCGCCGCGATTTGCTCGCTGCCCCCTGAGGCCATCTCGGCCACCACCGCGCCCGGGCCATCGAGGCGCCCGCGCCCGGCCAGCAGCCGGACGCCCGCGCGCACACAGCGCTGGGCGATGTCCTCGCTCTGGGCCGCCGCAAGGTCGCGGATTCGGGCGTTCACCGCGGCAAGGTCCACGCCCACAGCCCCGGCGGCACCGGTGATGCCCAGCGCCTCGCTCTCGCGGACCTGCGTCGCCGACTCGGCCACCGCGAGCAGCGCCTTGCTCGGCACGCAGTCGGTGAGCACCGCGGAGCCGCCGATCCCATCGGAGTCCACCAGCGTGACCGTGGCGCCCATCTGCGCCGCGACGAGGGCCGCCTCGTACCCGCCCGGGCCGCCGCCGACGATCACCACCGAAGTCATGTCGCCGATCATCGCGCATGGATCGCTCGGCGCGCGCCGGGGACGGCCAGGATCAGGACAGCGTGACCCGGTAGGTCCCGGTCGCGCAGCCGATGACGCGCCAGCCACCGGACGGGTCCTGGGAAGCACTGCCCGCCGGCACCTCCACCGAGCGCAGGCCGGTCACCCCGACCTGGTCGACCACCTTCGGCTGCGTGGATCCGGGGACCCAGATGTCCAGCGCGCAGGAGTCCGGCGTGCCGTCGACCGGCCCAGCGCCGGCGGTGTCGCCGTCGACCTGGATCCGCCGGCCCTCGGACTCGATCGCCAGGATCCGGCCCGGGGCCGTCCGCGGGTAGGCGCGCTTGAGGGGCTCGATCTGCGCATCACGGGTGGGCAGGGGGGTCCCCTGCGGGCAGGACACCCGGCGGATGTCCCCTGCCTCGTCGGAGGGGTACACATGCGGGTCGCCACAGCCCTGCTTCCACACCCAAACGGCCGAGCCCACGCGCAGGGCGTCCTCGGCGGCGCCGAAACGCGCATTGAGCTCCCGGTTCTCGGTGGCCTCCCCGAAGGTTCCCCACTCGCCGGACCACAGGGGCGTCCCCCAGTCCGCGGCGGCGCGGGCGGCCAGGGCGTAGCCCCGCTCGATGCTCACCGTGGTCAGCCCCAGGGACTGGTCCATGGTGATCGACTCGTTGTAGAGGTGGGGTGCGAACACGACCTGCGAGTCGGTCGTGAAGCCGTGCGGCGGCAACGGGTCGACGCCGAATCCGGACCACCAGATGCTCGGCTCGAGGAACACCGGATGGGCGTACCCGCCCGGAGCCTTCGTCTCCCCCTCGCGGATGGCCTGGATCGCGCGGGCGTGGTAGCGGCCGAGCAGCATCCCGCTGGTCAGCGGCGCCTGCTCGGCGAAGGCGGGCTCGTTGAGCAGGTCGTAGCCGACGACGGTCGGATCCCCGCCGAACTCACTGGCCAACCGGCCCCACACGGCGATCAGGCTCTCCTGGACCGAGTCGCGGTCGGCGTAGAACGAGGTGAACGCACGCAGCACGTTCGGCGCCAGGTCGCGGCCGGTGAACTGACACGGCGGGGCATCGTCGTAGTACGACGCCCAGCCCGGGGCCCCGTCCCAGCCCGTCATCGGGGAGGTCGCGCCCCTGCACACGGTGCCCTCGGGGGCGACCACGCCCTTGCCCCAGGCGTCCTGGTGCATGTCCAGGACCACGTGGATCCCGTGCTGCCGCGCCCATGCCACGGCCTGCTTGATCCGCTCGAGGTAGGCGGCGTCGACCTTCCCGGGCGCGGGCTCGAGCGCCGACCAGGAGAGCACGAGGCGCACGGCGTTGAAGCCCATCGCGGCGATGTCGGCGAAGTCCTGCTCCGCCAGGGGCTCGACCGTCGGCACGTCCGGGTTGGCCGCGTAGTAGTCCCCCAACTGGTTGACGTTGATGCCGCGCAGGATCACCTGGGCGCCACGCTGGTCGGACAGGACCGCCGATCCGTCGCTGTCGCGCCGGACTGTCAGCGGCCCGGGCGGGGCCGGCTCGTCGCGCACGGGTACGAGCTGCGCCGGCAGGTCGACCGGGGCGGGGTCGGGGCCAGCCAGCGGCGGCACACCGGAGTAGGCCTCCGTCTGGCGCACCACGACGAACACCGACCCGGCCACGAGTGCCAGTGCGGCGAGCCCAGCGACCAGCGACCACTGCGGCCGGGGCGCTCGGGCCACCAACCAGAGCCCCAACGCGGCGAAGGGCGCGAGAAGCAGGCCGAACGACAGCCCTTCAGCCATGCGCAGGTAGGTCGCGGGGAGGATCCACAGGTCCTCTGATCCGGCCACGTCGGTACCGAACAGCAACTGGACCACGGACTCGGTCAGCGCGAGGCACAGCCCGGCGACCAGCGACCCGAGGGCCCCGGCCAGCAGCCGCGATGACGTCGGCCGCGGGACGTCTATCCGCCGCAGCGTGTGCCGCGCGCTCGACCCGAGGTAGAGCGCAACCAGCAGGATCGCGGCGATCTCCCCGCCGCGGCCGGAGGCTGCCGTCGGCGCCAGCAGCCGCCAGCCTGAGGTGTGCGCGTAGCCGACTGGCGATCCGGTCCACCAGTAGCCCGCCAGCCACCCGCCGACCAGAGCCAGGCCGAGGGCAATCCCAGCGGCCGGGATGATCGCCCGAGACGGGGCCTCGACCCGCGGGGCGACACCCGCCCGGCGCGCGGGCCCCGGGCTCCACAGCACGGCCGCCACAAGCGCGGGGAGCCAGCCGTAGACGCCGGCCTTGATACCGGTGAAGCCCGTGGCCCACACCAGGTACGCCGCCGACGGGCCCGGCGGGAGCCCTGCCTCGGACCCTCCGACCAGAGCGGGCGCCATGAGCACCACCGAGTAGGCGAGCTTGGCCACCATCATCGCGAGGATGACCAGCAGCCAGACGCGGGTGAACACCCAGCGTCGTGGTGCGGCTGGGGTCGCGGCGGCGAGCAATCGCCGGCTCCACCACCACACCAGCAGGACGATGAGAGGGGCGAGGACGACGTACTGGAGCCACGTCCAGGGTTGGCGGGCCATCTGCGCGCCGGTCCATGCCACCGGGGCGGCCAGGCCCGAGGGGTCCAGGAGCGCGGCCGCCACGATCACCACCAGGGTCGTCGCTGCCGCGGCCCATGAGGTCCGGACATGCCGACGCCGGTAGCCGGCACCGGTTGGGGGGGCCGCACCGGGCGCGGCCTGGTCGGCGGCCGCCGACCCGGTAGTGGCCGCCGACTGGGCGGCTGGCCCCGCAACGACAGGCGACGTGTTCGGCCGTGCGGGGGGCGGCGCACCATCGAGGAACGCGATGACGTCTGGGTCGAGACCGTCGTGGGGGTCCGTGGACCCCTCGGAGGGATCGGGCATGACAGGATCATGGCCCACGACCCACATCGGTCATGCGAGCGCCGCACTCGTCCGGGCGGCCAACAGCACGACGCGGCCGGCACCGCACCGTAGGAGGACCCATGGCCGTCGAACCGCCGCTGCCAAGCATCGCCCTGCCGGTGCAGGCGTCGACTCCCGCCGGGGACCTGGTGCGCATCCGCCGGTTCGTGGATGCCGAGCCCCGACCGGACTCGTCAAGCGAGTACGACGACTGGGGGGTGTTCGACATCCGCTTCGAGGAGGACTGGCACGACCGGGCGATGGTCGACATCCGACCCCGCGATGGTGCCGACGAGGCCTGGATCCCTGTGGGCGACATGAGCTGGCACAGCGAGCTGCACGGTCCCAACCTGGGCTCCCGGGCGATCAGCATCGGGGTGTCGTTGCATGCCGATGTCCGCGGTCGCGGGATCGGCGCAGTGGCCCAGTCCTTGCTGGCGGTGGCTCTGCATCGGGGCGGTGTCCATCGGGTTCAGGCTTCGACGGACGTGGCCAACATCGCCGAGCAGCGCTCCCTGGAACGTGCGGGCTTCGTACGGGAAGGGGTGGCGCGAGGGTCGCAGGTGCGGGCCGACGGGCGTCACGACCTCGTCCTGTACTCGTGCCTGCCCGGGGAGCCGGCCTTCATCCCTGAGTGACCTCGTCGCTGACCTTCCGGATGAGCCGGCCGCACCACTACTCTGTGCGACGTGGTCCTCTACGCGGCGTACGGGTCGAACCTCGACCCCCGGCAGATGCTGGAGCGCGCCCCGCACTCCCCCGCGTACGGCCCCGGCTGGTTGGTTGACTGGAGGTTGACGTTCGGCGGCGAGGACCTCGGCTGGGACGGCGCCCTGGCCACCGTCGTCGAGGACCCCGGCCACAGCGTGTTCGTCATGCTGTACGACATCTCCCCCGAGGACGAGCCCCTGCTCGATCACTGGGAGGGCTCAGACCTCGGGATCCACCGCAAGGTGCACGTGCGCGTGCAGACCCTCGATGGCGATGAGATGGCCTGGCTCTACGTGGTCGACGCCTACGAGGGCGGCCTGCCCTCAGCGCGCTACCTCGGGATCATGGCCGAGGCCGCCCGAGCCGCGGGGGCACCCGACGACTACGTGGTGGACCTCATGAAGCGGCCCTGCCAGTAGCGACACTCACTCAGTGCTCTCTGAGCCGATCTGCCCCCCCGTGCGCGCCTGGCCCCCCTCGTCAGGATCGCTCGATCCGCCCAGCCCGGCCGCCGCCGCGGCCAGCCGACGCTCCAGCGCCGCGACCCGGGAGCTGAGCTCGGCGACCTCGGCCGGGGATCCGCCGGCAGCGGGCGAGGTGTGGTCCGGCGCTGACAGCCCGACCGGGCACCGGCTCGTCCTCGGCAACCGGTCTCCGGCCGCGGACGAACTTGAGGTACCCGAGTACCAGGGACACCATGAGCGCCACAACCAGCACGAGGAACCGGGTGATCGAGTTGCCGGAGGCCAGCCCCCAGCCGACCCCGTAGAGCATGGTGAACAGGCCGCCGAGCAGGATCCCGTTGCTGAGCACCGAGACCGAGTCACCGAGGGCCAGCGCGACGGCCATGAGCATCGTCGCCAGGATGATGAGGATCACGCTGGTGCTCATCCGCCACTGGCTGGACCTCTCCTCCGCGACCCGCTGCAGCGTCGTGATCTGCACGTCGATCGCCTTCGTCCGGGCCTGCTCTGCGGCGGTCAGCTGGTTGAAGGTCCGGCACTCGCCCGGTGTGGGCGAGCTGCAGCCGTCGATCGCGGCCCGCTCGTCGTAGAGCGCCTGGATCTGGTCCTGGGACTCGTCCCCCGGGTTCGGGTGGAACGTGTACACCCCGACCCCGACCACGGCGGTGATCATCAACCCGAGGAACACCGCGAAGATCGCCTGCAGGACCCCGCGGCCGATGTTGGGCGCCTGCTTCGAGTCATCCATGGACACCTCCCGCGCGCAGGCTACTCCCGCGCAACGGCGCCCGGTGGGTATCGGCAAAGGGCGGATGTGCGAGTTGCATTCGACACGCTACGAGTTCAGTCGCGCACGCACGTCGTCGGCCACGGCGGCCATCCGATCGGCGGCCACCGACCTCGCGGCCGTCACGCCAGCAGCCCCCACGGGCGCTCGAACCTCGAGGTAGGCCTTGATCTTGGGTTCGGTCCCGCTGGGCCGGATGATCACGCGCGCCCCGTCCACGCCCTGTGCGCCACCGAGCATGTACTTCAGCCCGTCGGTCGGCGGCAGGTCGGGCGAGCCCGTCTCGAGGTCGATCGCCTCAACGACGTCCAGCCCGCCGAACCCGGTGGGCGGCTCGGCGCGCAGGGAGGCCATCAGTGCGGGGATCGCCGACAGGTCGGTGAACCGCAGCGAGACCTGGCTGGTCGCGTGCACCCCATGCGCCGTCGCGAGGTCGTCCAGGACGTCCTGCACGCCCCGGCCCTCGGCCTTCAGCGCTGCCGCCATCTCAGTGACCAGCAACCCCGCGGAGATGCCGTCCTTGTCGCGGACGCCCGTCGGGTCGACGCAGTAGCCCAGGGCCTCCTCGTAGCCGAACGCCAGGTCGTCTGCGGCCCGGGAGATCCACTTGAAGCCCGTGAGGGTCTCGCGGAAGCCCAGCCCTGCGTCGCGGGCGATGGCGCCGAGCAGCTGCGAGCTGACGATCGAGTTCGCGTACGTCCCGGTCAAGGGCGTCCCGGCGCGCAGCCCGCGCTGCAGGATCCACCATCCGAGCAGGGCACCCACCTCGTCACCGGTCAGCATCCGGAAACCACCGTCGGCCACCGGGATACCCACCGCGCAGCGATCTGCGTCGGGGTCGTTGGCGAGCACCAGGTCGACGTGCGCTCCGCCGGCGAGATCCATGGCCAGGTCCATGGCCCCGGGCTCCTCCGGGTTCGGGAAGGACACGGTCGGGAAGTCCGGGTCCGGGTCATCCTGGGCAACCACAGCCAACGGCGCCGGGAATCCGGCACCGGTGAGCGCGGCCTTCATCAGGGGGCTGCCGACACCGTGCATCGCCGTGTAGGCCACCGAGATGTCACGCGCGCCGCCGGGCAGAGCGAGACCGCACACCCGGATCAGGTAGCTCTCGACGACGCCCTCGTCAAGGATCGCGTACTCGTCGCTCCGCGCGATGTCGGCCAGTGTGCCGACGGCCCCGATGCACGCCGCGATCCCGGCGTCGGCCGGGGGCACGATCTGCGAGCCGTCACCGAGGTAGACCTTGTAGCCGTTGTCCTGTGGGGGGTTGTGCGACGCCGTGACGACGACGCCCGCGGAGGCCCCGTAGGTGAGGATCGCTCCGGCAAGGACCGGCGTGGGAAGGGGCCGAGGGCAGAGCAGCGCATGGAAGCCCGCTCCTGCGAAGATCTCGGCCGTGTCCTGGGCGAAGGTCGCGGAGTTGTGGCGGGCGTCGAATCCGATCACCACCGGGGTGCCCGCCTGCCCCTGGTCGAGCAGGTACTGGGCGAGGCCGGCCGCAGCCCGGGAGACCACGACCCGGTTCATCCGGTTGGGACCCGGACCGAGCTTGCCGCGCAAGCCGGCCGTCCCGAACTGAAGCGTCCCGGCGAAGGCATCGGCGATCTCGTCGGCCATGTCCGCGTCGCCGGCCTCTGCGGCAGCGAGGCCTGCCGTGAGCTCGGCCGCGGTTGCAGTATCGGGGTCATCGGCGATCCAGGCCTCGACTGCGGCCACGAGGTCGGCCGGCAGCGGGCTCACAGCTGGCCCACAACATCCGCGAGCAGGCCGCCCATGCGCTCAGCGGCCATCCTGCCGGCCTCGAGGACCTCCTCGTGGTTCAGCGCCTCCCCTGTCATTCCGGCGGCGAGGTTGGTCACCAGGGACAGGCCGAGGATCTCCATGCCCGCCTCGCGGGCGGCGATCGCCTCCAGGGTCGTCGACATCCCCACGAGGTCGGCGCCGAGGACGCCTGCCATCCGGACCTCGGCTGGCGTCTCGTACTGCGGCCCGCGGAACTGCAGGTACACCCCCTCGGCCAGGGTCGGGTCGATCTCCTTGCACAGCGCCCGAAGCCGTGCGGAGTAGAGGTCGGTCAGGTCGATGAACGTGGCCCCGCGCAACGGGGACGCACCGGTCATGTTGATGTGGTCGCTGATCAGGACCGGTGTCCCCGGCGTCCAGTCCGGGTTCAGCCCGCCGCACCCGTTCGTGAGCACGATGGTGCGGCATCCGGCCGCAGCGGAGGTGCGCACACCGTGCACGACCGCCTCAACGCCCCGGCCCTCGTAGAAGTGCGTGCGCCCGAGGAACACCAGCGCCCGACCCCCCGACGGCGTGGCGACGCTGCGGATCTTCCCCGCGTGCCCGGCCACCGCTGGGGGAGCGAATCCGTGCAGGTCGGTGGACGGGAACTCGGCCAGCGTCTCGCCCAGCAGGTCGACGGCCGGCAACCACCCGGAACCGAGGACGAGGGCCAGGTCGTGGGTCGGCGAACCGGTGAGGTCCGCGAGCTCGGCCGCGGCCTGGGCTGCAGCGGCGGCGGGGTCATCAAGGGGCATGGGGGCACGTGTCGTCATGGCGGTGACGCTATCCCCCGCACACCCACCGGAGCAGCCCGAGCGGCGAACTCGCCCGCATCGGTGATGGTCGGCGCCGCGCCTCGGCCCGCATCCCGCGTCAGGAGGTGCCCCTGCCAGGCCCATGATGGGTGCCGATCTCGCCCCCCGCTGTTCCTGGCGGTCGTCAGGTCGGGGTGGTCTGGCCGGGGTGGACGAGGCCGGTCTCGTAGGCCAGCACGACGGCCTGGCTGCGGCTGGTGAGGTGGAGCTTGGCCAGCACGCGCGACACATGGGTCTTGACTGTGGTCTCGCCGATCGCCAGTTCGCGGGAGATCTCGGCGTTGGAGCGGCCCAGGGCGACCTGGGTGAGCACCTGCGTCTCCCGCTCCGTGAGTTGGAGCAGTCCCGCTGACGCCCGCGGCACGCGAGGGGTGAAGGCCTCGATCAACCGTCGTGTGACCGTCGGACTGAACAGGGTCACCCCCTGGGGTGCGCCGCGGAGGGCGGCGAGCAGTTGCTGCTCCGGCGCATCCTTGAGCAGGAAGCCTGCAGCACCCGCGCGCAGGGCCTCGTAGACGTACTCGTCGAGGTCGAAGGTGGTCACGACGAGCACGGCGGGTGCGCGATCCCGACCCACCAGTGCCCGGGTGGCCGCGATCCCATCGAGACGTGGCATCCGCACATCCATCAGGACCACATCGGGAGCCAGGCGTCTGGCCATCTCGACCGCCTCGACACCGTCGGCTGCCTCGCCGACCACCTCCATGTCGGGCTCGGAGTCCAGGATCATCCGGTAGCCCGCTCGGATGAGCCACTCGTCGTCAGCGATGACCACCCGGGTGGTCACGTGGCCGCATCCGCGATGGGCAGGAGCGCGCGCACCGCGAAACCGCCACCTGGTTCGGTTCCGGTGTTCAAGGTCCCGCCGAACAGGTCCACGCGCTCACGCATCCCGATCAGTCCATGGCCCCGGTGGGTCCCCTGCATGCCGGGACCGTCGTCGACCACCTCGATGGCCAGTGCTTCGGGCTGGTAGTCCAGCTGGATCCGCACGGCACTGCCCGGTGCGTGCTTGAGCCAGTTGGTCAGGGCCTCCTGGGTGATCCGGTACGCCGAGAGTTCGACGGCCGGCGAGAGGTCCCGCTGGTCCCCGGCCACCACCAGGTCGACCGTGGCCCCCGAACCGCGCGCCCGGTCGACCAGGGCGGGCAGTTCGCGCAGCTTCGGCTGGGGGGTCAGGGACGCTGGCTCCGGGTCCGGCTCGTCGCGCAGGATCCCGAGCAGGCGGCGCATCTCGTCGAGGCACTCGGAGGCCACCCGCTCGATGTCGTTGAAGGCATGCGTCGCCCGGTCGGGTTCACGCTCGACCATCCGCCGACCGCCACGGGCCTGCAGCACGACCACGCTCATCCCGTGGGCGACCACGTCATGCAGTTCGCGGGCGATGCGGGCCCGCTCGGTCGCGGCGATCACCCGTGCCCGTTCCTCGGCCAGGTCCCGCTCACGGCGCATCTGATCGGCACGGTCGCGTTGCCGGTGCACGACCGATCCGGCCAGCATGACGACCAGGCCGAAGACGATGAACGTCACCGTCTCGCCGATGGGGTCCTCGGTGTCGGCCGTGCCCAGCACGACGGCCAGACCCAGGCAGGCCAGCGCGGACGCTGTGGCCGCTCGCCGGGAGGTGGCGTAGGCCGTGATCCCGTACAGGGCCATCAGCGAGATGAGCACCTCGCCGTAGACGTTGGGGCGCACCAGGAGGTGGGCTTGGACAGCCAGCAGGGCGAACACGAACGGGGCGAAGGCCATCGGGTGGACCCGCCGCCAGGCGACCGCGACACCCAGGGCGATCGCAGTCACCACGTGGAAGGCCGACGGGCCGGTCGCCGTTGTGTGCTCGAACGCGTAGGGGGCGAACAACTCCCCCACCCCCAGGGCGGTCAGGACTCCCGCGAGCAGCACATCCGATCGCGGCGGCACCCGGTAGGCCCCTGACATGGTCGGAGTGTAGGCGTCGTGCCTGGGCCGGGCGTCCTCCGAAGGGATGAGTCAGCAGGCACTCGACTGGCACGAAAGCCTGACGACACCGCCCGCAGGGGCCCTACGTTCCTCGTGCCCGAACCTACCAAGGAGGAACCATGACCGAACCCCGCAGTCTCACACCCGAGCACTCACCAGGCCCCCGACACAGAGCAGTACCTCGATGCGGAGGTGGTCGTGGAGGGCCACTCGACCGACCTACCTGCGCCAGGGCCGTGGCGCCCTGGCGGCAGGCGGGTTGGCCGGCCTCGCCTACTGGTTCGCCGGCTGGGCGTCATTCCCGGACGGCCCACAGGTGACCACAGCCTCCGCAGAGCAGATCCGCGATCACATCACCACGACGGGCAGCTCCATCCAGGTCGCAGCGGTGGCCGGCATGGTCGGTGTCGCTGCAGCCGTGGTCTTCGTGGCCGCGCTCGTCCGCCAGATCCGCGACCGGCTTCCCCAGTCGATGCTCGCCGAGGTCGTGTTCGGTGCGGGGATCCTGTTCATCGCCTATCAGTGGTTGGTGGTCACCGCTGAGGCACTGCTCCGGCTGGTTCCCAAGCTGTTGGACTCCGTCGACCTCGCCGCAGTCGACGACCAGACGGTGCGGGGCTGGTATGCCCTGATCGGGTTCACGCACTTCATGGGTGACCTCGCGGTCGTGCCCACGGTCGTGCTCCTGGCCGCCTTCTCGTTGGCCGCCAGGAGAGGTCGACTGCTACCCGGGTGGCTGGTGTGGGTGGGCCTGGCCATCGCCGCCGCAGGCCTCCTGGGCATGGTGGGAATCCTCGGTGAGGTGGACGCGCTGTACCCGTTCTGGTTCGTGGGCCTGATCGGCTACTTCATGTGGACCCTCGCCGTGTCCATCACGTTCCTTGTCCGTCTGCGCAGGACCCGCCCCCACCCAGCCGCGGCCTGATGCGCCCGAACCCTTCTCGATGGGCCAACGGTAGGTGCGTCGGTTTCGTGCGCGTTGAACGCCGTCGCTCGCTGTGTGACAGCCCGAGGGCCCGCGAGCTGAACGGGTCGATCAGCGGCCGATCGACGACATGTTGGCGTACCGGTCGCCGACGACTGCATCGGCGGGTACGGCGGCCTCGATGGTCGCCAGGTCCTCCGCGCTGAGGACGACCTCGGAGGCGGCGGTGTTCTCCTCGAGGTAGCGCACCCGTTTGGTGCCCGGGATGGGGACGATGTCGGACCCCTGTGCCAGGACCCACGCGAGCGCCAGCTGCCCCGCCGTGCATCCCTTGGTCCCGGCGAGGTCGACCAGCGCCTGGACGAGTGTGAGGTTGGCCTCGCGAGCCTCGCCCATGAACCGCGGGTAGGCCGTCGTCCGGAAGTCGCCGTCGTCAAGCGAGGCCGCGGTCAGCCCTCCCGTGAGCATGCCCCGACCGAGCGGGCTGTAGGCGACCAGCCCGATCCCGGCCTCCCCCAGCGTCGGGAGGATGTCGGTCTCGAGGTCCCGGGTGAACAGTGAGTACTCGCTCTGCAGCGCGGTGATCGGGTGCACGGCGTGGGCTCTGAGGATGGTGGTTGCACCAGCCTCCGACAGCCCGAGGCAGCGCACCTTGCCCGCCTCGACGAGCTCCCTCATCGCGCCGACGGTCTCCTCGATCGGGACGCTCGGATCGACTCGGTGCTGGAAGTACAGGTCGATGTGATCGACGCCGAGCCGCTGCAGTGAGGCGTCGCAGGCCCTGCGTACGTACTCCGGCGTGCCGTTGATCCCCACCCACGAGCCGTCCGGGTTCCGCTCGTTGCCGAACTTCGTGGAGAGCTGCACCTCGTCACGACGACCGGAGATGGCCTTGCCGACGAGCATCTCGTTGGTGAAGGGCCCATACATGTCGGCCGTGTCGAGGAGGGTTACCCCCAGGTCGAGCGCACGGTGGATGGTTCTCATGGCCTCGGCCTCGTTCGCGGCCCCGTAGAACTCGCTCATGCCCATACAGCCGAGGCCGAGGGCCGAGACGTCGAGGGCGGCTGATCCGGTACCGAGGGTGCGTCGGGGCATCATGGGCTCAGGATCGACCCCGAATCGCGCCAGGTCAACCAACGAGCGGGCAGGGCGGAGCTCACGCGACCGATGTGTCCCTGCTGGCCCTTGGAAGCGCAGTGGCTGACTTCCAATGAGCCGCAGCCCCGTACGGGTGGCCCCACGTGGAGACGAGCAGGCGTGCCGTGCGCCACACTCAACGGATGTGGCTCGCCCTGGGCATCGGCAGCGCTCTGAGCTGGGGGTTGGCGGACTTCTGCGGCGGTCTGGCAGCGCGTCGATGACGAGCGGTGAGTGTGCTTGCGATCGCGTTCCCGGTCGGGATCGCCCTCGTCTGGGCCTGACCGTGGTGGCCGGCGTTCTGATCGGCATGGAGCCCGCCGAAGCCGCCGAACCCACTCCCTCGGCCAGCGGCCGGGGGATCGTCACGGCAGTGGGTGCAGGACTGGGGATCGGCATTGCCCTGGTCCTCCTGGATCGCGCGGATCCTGCGACCGCGAGCCTCTGCACGGTGGCCGCGAACCGCCTGACGGCAAGCGTCACCGTCCTGATCGTGGCGCTGCTCCTGGCCGCCCCGCTCGCCCCTGCGCGCGATGTCCGTCCACTGGCGCTGGTGGCCGGTTTTGCCGACGCCGCCGCCAACTGCCTCTACTTCCTGGCCCTGCGGACCGGCCTCCTGTCGGTCGTGGGGGTTCTCACGGCGCTCTATCCGGCAGGGACGGTGCTGCTGGCCCGGGTGGTGCTCAAGGAGAGGCTGCACCCGCCCCAGATCGCCGGGCTGGCCCTCGCGGGCGTCGCTCTCATGATGATCACGCTGGGCTGACCGCCGCACGACCGTCAGCGAGGGGCAACCGAGCCTGCCGGGCCGGGCCGGCTCGCCGCCGTCCGGCCGGCGGGTGTCGGCCCGGCAGGCGAGGGTCGGGGCCGTGGGACCACAATGCCTCTCATGGCACTCACCCGCTCCGAACTGGCCCGCATGGTCGACCACACGTTGCTCAAGCCCGAGGCGACACCTGACGACGTCGTCGCCCTGTGTGCCGAGGCCAACGACCTGGGGGTGTTCTCGGTCTGCATCTCCCCCTCCTTCCTGCCGCTGGCCCAGGGGCTGCTGGCACCGGACATCGCGACCTGCACCGTGGTGGGATTCCCCAGCGGCAAGCACCACGCGGACATCAAGGCGGCCGAGGCTGCTCGGGCCGTGGCCGACGGCGCCACCGAGGTCGACATGGTCGTGGACCTGGGTGCGATCAAGGCGGGGCTCTGGCGGATCACCGAGAAGGAGGTCCGGGCCGTCCGCGCTGCAACCGACGGGGTCCTGCTCAAGGTCATCCTCGAGACTGCCGCGCTCACTGACGACGAGATCGTGCGTGCCTGCATCGTGTGCCAGGAGGCGGGTGCTGACTTCGTGAAGACCTCGACGGGCTTCCACCCGGCCGGGGGCGCCTCGGCCCATGCGATCTCATTGATGGCCAACACGGTCGGGGGCACCCTCGGCGTCAAGGCCAGCGGCGGCGTGCGCACGGCCGCAGCAGCCCTCGAGATGGTCGCTGCGGGGGCCACCCGGTTGGGACTCTCGGGGACCCGGGCGGTGCTCGACGGACTGGACGGCGCAGGAGCTGGCCCGGGCGCTGCGGCGGGCGATGGCTACTGACGCCGAAGGCGACCAGAGACGGGTCATCCTCCTGGCCGGTCCCAGCGGATCCGGGAAGTCCACGATCGTGCGCTCGGTGGGGCTGCCGATGGTGTACCTCGACGACTTCTACAAGGCGGGGACTGATCCCACCCTGCCTCGGCACCCGGAGCTGGACATCGTCGACTGGGACCACCCCGACAGCTGGGACCGGCAGTCTGCGGTCGACGCCCTCGAACGACTGTGCCGCGAGGGGCGCGCGGAGGTCCCGGTGTACGACATCTCCGCCAACGGGCCGGTGGGCACGCACATCGTCGACGTGGGAACGCAGGCCTTCGTCGCCGAGGGGATCTTCGCCCCGGAGCTCGTTGCCGAGCTGGAGCAGCGCGGACTCCTGCTCGACGCGATCGTCGTGCAGCGTGATCGGTGGAAGAACCTCGTCCGCCGGGCCGCCCGCGACCTCAAGGATCGGCGCAAGCCACCCGGGACGATCCTGCGCCGCGGAATGCACCTCTACCGCGTGGAGCAGGATGTGGTCGACCGCGCGACAGCCGCGGGCTGCCGGCCGCTGGGCGCCCGAGATGCCCGCGAGGCGCTGACCCGGGCGATGTCACATCCCTTCACCGGCTGAGCTCGTGGTGGTCGAAGGATCGTGGCGGGCGTCAGCCCATCATCATGTCGGCCAGCGCCATCGACGAGTACCCCGGCTTGATCACCTCGTTGATGATCCGCAGGCGCTGGTCGAAGGGCAGGAATGAGGACTTCATCGCGTTGACCGTCAGCCACTGGAGATCAGCCAGTCCGTAGCCGAAGGCCTCCGAGAGCAGGTGCATCTCCTTGCTCATCGAGGTGTCGGACATCAGCCGGTTGTCGGTGTTCACCGTGACCCGGAAGCCGAGGGTGCGCAGGAGCCCGATCGGGTGCGTCGCGATGGAATGGGCGGCCCCGGTCTGCACGTTGGAGCTCGGACACATCTCCAACGGGACGCGGCGGTCACGGATGTAGGACGCCAGCGCCCCGAGGTGGACCGAGCCGTCGGGCTCACGGGTGATGTCGTCCATGATGTGCACGCCGTGGCCGAGGCGCTCCGCCCCGCACCACTGGATCGCCTCCCAGATGCTGGGCAGGCCGAACGCCTCACCGGCGTGGATGGTGAAGTGCGCGTTCTCGCGGCGCAGGTACTCGAACGCATCGAGGTGTCGGGTGGGTGGGTAGCCCTCCTCGGCGCCGGCGATGTCGAAGCCGACCACACCGGCGTCGCGATAGGCGACCACCCGCTGGGCTATCTCGGTGCTCCGGGCCGCGGTGCGCATGGCGGTGAGCAGGGTCCGCATGACGATCGGCTGACCCGACGCAGCCGTCGCCTGCTCGCCCTCGGCGAAGCCGGCCAGGACCGCCTCGATGACCTCCTCTAGGGTCAATCCACCCTCGATGTGCAGCTCGGGGGCGAAGCGCACCTCCGCGTAAACGACGCCGTCGGCGGCCAGGTCCTCGGCACACTCGCGCGCCACCCGACGCAGCGCGCCGGCGCTCTGCATCACCCCGACCGTATGGGCGAACGTCTCGAGGTAGCGCACCAACGACCCCGAGTCGGCCGACTCCCGGAACCATCGTCCGAGCTCGACCGGATCGGTCGTGGGGAGCCCGGCGTACCCGGACTCGGCGGCCAGCTCCACCACCGTCTCCGGGCGCAGTCCGCCGTCGAGGTGGTCGTGGAGCAGCACCTTCGGTGCGCGCTGGCAGGTCTCGAGGTCCAGTGTCATGGCTCACAGGCTATCGGCGCCGGCGCAGGTCCTCGACATCGAAGGCGTCGGGAAGTACCTGGCTCATCGGGAGGATCCCGTTGGTCGTGTGGACCAGGCAGGTCGGTCCGCCGTGCTCCCACAGCAGCTGGCGGCAGCGACCGCACGGCATGAGGTCCTCGCCGTGCTGATCGACGCACACAACCGCCACGAGCCGGCCGCCCCCGGTCATGTGCAGGGCGGAGACCATCGAGCACTCGGCGCACAGGGTGATCCCGTAGGAGGCGTTCTCGACGTTGCACCCGGCTACCACCCGGCCGTCGTCGACCAGCCCGGCAACCCCGACCGGGAAGTGCGAGTAGGGCACGTAGGCGTGCTCCATCGCGGCCACGGCCGCGACCCGGAGCCCAGCCCAGTCGACGCTGGCCGGGAGCGCCGGTGAATCGCTCACGACTTGATGTACGGGATGCCGTCGGCGGCCGGGGCCCGCGACCGACCGGCCAGCCCAGCGACCGCGAACAACGTCGCCAAGTAGGGCGCCATGAGCATGAACTGACTGGGGATCGGGGTTCCCACGATGCTCAGAACCTGTTGCAGCTGGTCGGCGAAGCCGAACAGCAGCGCCGCGCCGATCGCGCCCAAGGGGGACCACCGGCCGAAGATCATGGCGGCCAGGGCGATGAAGCCCTTGCCGGCGGTCATGTTCTTGCTGAAGGCGCCGACCGAGCCGAGGGTGAAGAAGGCACCGCCGAGGCCGGACACCATCCCACCGAGCAGCACGTTGCGGAACCGCAGCTTGTTCACGTCGATGCCCACGGTGTCGGCGGCCTTCGGGTGCTCGCCCACGGCGCGGACGCGAAGGCCCCAGCGAGTCCGGAACAGGGCGATATGGACCGTGGCAGCGATGACGTACATCAGGTACACGATCAGGGACTGGTCGAAGAAGATCGGGCCGATGATCGGGATGTCGGACAGGATCGGGATCGCGATCGGCTGGAAGACCGGCGGGCTGTTCCACGTCTCGGCCTCCTTGTCCAGGACCGAGGAGTAGAAGAACGAGGTCAGGCCCAGGACGAGGGTGTTGACCACCACACCGACGATCACCTGGTCGACGAAGTAGGTGACGGTGAAGACGGCCAGGATCCAGCCCACGAGGAGGCCGGCGACCACAGCGGCGATGAGCCCGGCCAGCAGGCTGTTGGTCAGCGAGCCGACCACCGCCGAGAGGAAGGCGCCCGCGAGCAGCTGGCCCTCGATGGCGATGTTGACCACGCCGGAACGCTCGCACAGGACGCCGGAAAGGGCTCCGAAGATCAGCGGGACGCTGAGCAACAGGGAGCCCTGGAGCAGGCCCGTCAGCGGGATGGACTTGCCCGACACCACCCACGTGAGGAAGGACATCATGAATGCGATCCCGAAGGCCGCGATCGCCCACCCCGGGGTCGGCTTGCGCCTGCGTGCCCACATCAGGGACAGGCCTGCGATGCCCAGGCAGACCAGCCCCATGAGAAGGGCGAAGGTCTTGGAGGGGACGGTCAGGTCCGGCAGCGAGATGGTGTCGCCGGGCATCGCGAGGACGAATGTCGTGGTCTCGCCCGACGTGCCCCTGACTCCGAAGAGGACGGTCGCGAGCAGGCCCAGGACGCCCATGGCGATCGGAGCCTTGTAGGAGATCGGCAGGAGGCGGTCCGGCTCGGCGGCGGCCGGTGCCGCCGGTGCGGCAGTGGTGTCGATTGCCATGGTGGTCGGCTCCTTCTACTCGGCGCTCGGCGCCCGGAGGCGGAAGATCTTGCGGACAAGGGGTGGGGCTGCAAGGAACAGCACGATCAGCGACTGGACGACCAGGACGATGTCGATCGGCGTCGACGTGGCGGCCTGCATCGACGAGCCGCCGGCCCGCAGCCCACCCATCAGGATGCCGGCGAAGACGACCCCGATCGGGTTGCTCTTGCCGAGCAGGGCGACTGTGATGGCGTCGAACCCGATCTCGCCGGCGATCCCGTTGCCCATCGCGTACTCGGTGGCACCACCGAGGATCTGGTTGGCGCCGGCCATGCCCGCCAGGCCACCGGCGATGATCATCACGCCGGCCAGTGCGCGCTTCACGTTGATGCCGGCCGTGCGGGCCGCGTTCGGGTTGGCCCCGACGGCGCGGAACTCGAACCCGATCGTCGAGCGCTCCAGGAGCCACCACACGAAGGCGGCGGCACCCAGCGCGAGCAGGAACCCCAGGTTCAGCCGGTAGTCCTCCCCCAGGATCCTGGGCAGGTGCGCCGAGGTGGCCACAGGCGGGCTCAGCGGATCGTCGCGCCCGGGCCGCTGGAACGCGTCCTTGGTGAGCAGGAACTGCAGGAAGTAGATCGCGATCCAGTTGAGCATGATCGTCACGATCACCTCGTGAGCCCCGGTCTGGGACTTGAGCACACCGGCGATCCCACCCCAGATCGCACCGCCGAGGATTCCGGCGAGGATGGCCACGATCAGGTGGATCGGGAAGGGCATCGTGAACGCGAATCCGACGTAGCCGGCGAGGATCGCGCCCATGATCAGCTGGCCCTGCGCGCCGATGTTGAACAGGCCCGCCCGGAACGGCAGGGCGACCGCGAGGCCCGCGAGGATCAGCGACGTGGAGGTGTACAGGGTCTCCGTGAACGGCTTGAGCGCGTCGCCGACCGTGTAGGCGCCGAAGTTGATCACCG
>CAVTOX010000039.1:0-34233 GCA_963736425.1 uncultured Actinomycetes bacterium | reverse complement strand
CGCCAAGGGAGTGGCCACCTGGAATTGGACTCCAGGGCGACGTATGGAATCGCAGCCGTGTGGAATAGGGCTCCCGTGGGGCGTCCATTGCCAGCACTGCATGAATTCCCTTGGCGGGGAATCCGTCCTATGATTGATACTGGTTGATTTCGTCCCCGAATTCAGGAGCAGACAATGGCGCGCAAGATTCAGGTCCTTCTCGAGGACGACATTGACGGTACCCCCGGGGCTGAGACCGTGCTGTTCTCCCTGGACGGGAAGTCCTATGAGATCGACCTCTCGGAGAAGAACGCCGACGCGCTGCGCGAGGCGTTCGCCCCGTGGATCGGAGCGGGCCGCCGGGTGAGCGGCCCCACGGTGGCCGAGACCCGTCGCCGTCCGGCCCGCAGGTCCGAGGACACCGCTGACATTCGCCGCTGGGCAGCCGAGAACGGCATCCCGGTATCCACCCGCGGCCGCATCTCGGCCGACCTCAGGGCCCGCTACGAGGCCGCCCACTAGGCGTCACGCGCATCACGCGGCACCGGCAGTGCGCGGGCCGCGTTCGCCGACGGCTTATCCCAGAGGGGTATGGCGCCCGACCCGATGGCTGTTGCCTGCATGTGAGGCTGCTCCCTCCGGGTGCTCTGGGCCACGGCGTAAGTGTGCATGTCGGGGGTTGCGGCTACAGTTTCGTTCCATCCCGTGCGAGCGGGAGGGACGTATGAACGAAGGTGGAGCCCCATGTTCGAACGGTTCACTGACCGCGCTCGTCGTGTTGTGGTGCTCGCGCAGGAGGAAGCGCGGATGCTCAACCACAACTACATCGGCACCGAGCACATCCTGCTGGGCCTGATCCACGAGGGCGAGGGCGTTGCTGCCAAGGCCCTCGAGAGCATGGGCATCTCCTTGGAGTCCGTCCGCCAGCAGGTCGAGGAGATCATCGGCCAGGGCCAGCAGGCGCCCAGTGGGCACATCCCCTTCACCCCGCGGGCGAAGAAGGTCCTTGAGCTGTCCCTGCGTGAGGCGCTTCAGCTCGGGCACAACTACATCGGCACGGAGCACATCCTGCTCGGCCTCATCCGCGAGGGTGAGGGCGTGGCAGCCCAGGTGCTGGTCAAGCTCGGAGCCGACCTGAACAAGGTCCGCCAGACGGTCATCCAGCTGCTCTCGGGCTTCCAGGGCAAGGAGCCGGCCTCGGGCTCGGGCACCGGCCCGCAGGAGGGCACCCCGTCCACCTCGTTGGTCCTCGACCAGTTCGGGCGGAACCTGACCAAGGACGCCCGGGAGAACAAGCTCGATCCCGTCATAGGTCGCGAGAAGGAGATCGAGCGGGTCATGCAGGTGCTCTCCCGGCGCACCAAGAACAACCCGGTGCTGATCGGGGAGCCCGGGGTGGGCAAGACGGCCGTCGTTGAGGGCCTGGCCCAGATGATCGTGCGCGGAGAGGTTCCCGAGACACTCAAGGACAAGCACCTGTACACCCTCGACCTGGGCGCACTTGTGGCTGGATCCCGCTACCGCGGTGACTTCGAGGAGCGCTTGAAGAAGGTGCTCAAGGAGATCAAGACGCGCGGCGACATCATCCTGTTCATCGACGAGCTGCACACCCTCGTCGGCGCTGGGGCGGCCGAGGGAGCCATCGACGCCGCCAGCATCCTCAAGCCGATGCTTGCCCGCGGCGAGCTGCAGACGATCGGCGCCACGACGCTCGACGAGTACCGCAAGCACGTCGAGAAGGACGCAGCACTCGAGCGGCGCTTCCAGCCGATCATCGTTCAGGCACCCAGCGTCGCCCACACGATCGAGATCCTCAAGGGTCTGCGCGACCGCTACGAGGCCCACCACCGCGTCTCCATCACCGACGGCGCGCTCGCTGCGGCGGCCCGGCTGTCGGATCGCTACGTCTCGGACCGGCAACTGCCCGACAAGGCGATCGACCTCATCGACGAGGCCGGCTCCCGGTTGCGCATCCGCAGGATGACCGCACCGCCGGACCTGCGTGAGTTCGATGAGCGCATCGCCAACGTGCGCCGCGAGAAGGAGTCCGCGATCGACGCGCAGGACTTCGAGAAGGCCGCTGCGCTGCGCGACCGCGAGAAGCAGCTGCAGGTCGAGAAGGCCCAGCGGGAGAAGGAGTGGAAGGCCGGCGACATGGACGTCGTGGCTGAGGTGGATGACAAGCTCGTCGCCGAGGTCCTGGCGCTGATGACCGGCATTCCGGTCACCGACCTGTCCGAGGACGACGCCCAGCGCCTGCTGCGCATGGAGGATGAGCTGCACAAGCGCGTCATCGGGCAGCAGGACGCCATCCACGCGCTGAGCCAGGCGATCCGCCGCACCCGTGCTGGCCTCAAGGACCCCAAGCGCCCCGGTGGTTCGTTCATCTTCGCCGGGCCCTCGGGCGTGGGAAAGACCGAGTTGAGCAAGACCCTGGCCGAATTCCTGTTCGGTGATGAGGATGCGCTGATCGCACTGGATATGAGCGAGTACTCGGAGAAGCACACGGCCTCGAGGCTTTTCGGATCCCCCCCGGGATATGTCGGATACGAGGAGGGTGGACAGCTCACCGAGAAGGTGCGTCGTCGGCCTTTCTCAGTGGTCCTCTTCGACGAGGTCGAGAAGGCTCATCCCGATATCTTCAACTCATTGCTTCAGGTCCTTGAAGAAGGCCGGCTCACTGATGCCCAGGGCCGAGTGGTGGACTTCAAGAACACCGTCATCATCATGACCACCAACCTGGGCAGCCGGGATGCGAGCAAGGGTGTGATGCTCGGGTTCGCCGGCGACGGCGACGCCGACGGGTACGAGCGGATGAAGGCCAAGGTGCAGCAGGAGCTCAAGTCGCACTTCCGTCCGGAGTTCCTCAACCGCATCGATGACATCGTGGTGTTCCACCAGCTCACGAAGAATGAGATCGTCCAGATCGTCGACCTCATGGCCAACAACCTCGAGGAGCGCCTGCGCGAGCGCGACATGGGCATCGAGCTCACCCTGGCCGCCAAGGAGCTCCTGGCCGAGCGCGGGTATGACCCCGCCATGGGTGCCCGGCCACTGCGCCGGACCATCCAGCGCGAGGTCGAGGATGCCCTGAGCGAGAAGATCCTCTTCGGCGAGCTGCGCCCGGGCCAGATCGTCGTGGTCGATGTGGAGGGCAGCGGTCCGACGGCGACCTTCACGCTCACCGGCACCGACAAGGTGACTCTCCCGGATGCCCCTCCGGTCGAGCCCGCTGGTGCCTCCGGCGAGGTCGTGGAGGGCTGATCTGAGGTGTGACCGGCCCGCAGACCCCTGAGAATGGGGACTGCGGGCCGGTGCATGTCCCGGGTCAGGTTACGGTTCTCCTGTGAGTTCGGTCGTGAACCCGGTTGGCCCGGAGGAGCCCAGCACCTACTGGCGTCGGCGTGCGGCGGCCATCGTCGGTCTGCTGGTCGTCCTGTGGCTGGGATGGTGGTTGCTCCAGGCGGCTTTCGGGTCGAATGACGAGCCCTCCGCAGCGGTTCCCAGTGAGTCACCGAGCTTCGGGCTGACGATGTCACCCTCGCCAGATGATCAGGCGACGGCCGGCGATGCCGACCCGTCAGCGTCGGCCGCCCCGTCGGCGAGCGGCTCGGCCAGCCCGTCGCCGAGCCCCAGCCCGTCGGCCAGCGCCGATTGCGTCGACTCCGACATCGCCGTCGCGGCAGCCACAGCCGGTGACACCACCACGGTCGGTGGCGGGATGGCCCTGACCCTGACGGTCACGAACACCGGATCAGCGGCCTGCAATCGCGACGTGGGGGCGGGTGCCAATGAGCTGCGGATCACCTCCGGCTCGGTGCTGGTGTGGTCCTCGGACTTCTGCAACCCGTCGAAGGCCAAGGACGTCCAGGCCCTGGAGCCCGGCAAGCCGTTCACGACGTCCGCGACCTGGCCGGGGACGGTCACCCAGAAGGGCTGCCCGGCCAACCAGCCGCAGGCCCAAGCAGGCGGGTACAAGGTGGTCGCGCGCAACGGTTCTGTCGAGTCCGCGCCGGTGGCGTTCGCCGTCCAGTAGGCCGCCCTGCGCTCCCGGCGGGAGCAGCGGCCCGGAAGGACCGAACCCCTGCGCTCAGACGTAGCGCTCGAGGATCGAGGACTCCGCCAACCTCGACAGGCCCTCGCGGATGTAGCGGGCGCGGTTCTCGCCGATCCCCTCCACCTCCTGCAGGTCCTCCACCGAGGCCCCGAGCAGTGATTGCAGCGTGCCGAAGTGGCTCACGAGCCGGTCTCGGACGGCTTCGGGAACGCGAGGGACCCGGGACAGCACGCGATGGCCGCGTGGACTGACGTTGGTCTCCAGGCCGTCAGTGCTCGCCGGGTAGCCCAGGGCGCGGGCCACGGACGTCAGGTCCAGCAGGTCGGTGGGCCCGATGAGATCCAGGGCCTCCAACGTGTCGGCCACGGTCCGGTCCTTGCGGCTGGACTTCCGGCGGGGAAAGTAGTCGCGCACGACCAGCTCCCGGTCGGTCTCCACTCCGGCCACGAGCTCGGCGAGCTGCAGCGAGACGAGTCGGCCCTCGGTGCCCAGCTCGAGCAGGTAGGCGCGGATCTCGTTGGCGATGTGGCGCACCATCTCGAGGCGCTGCAGCGTCGCGCAGACCTCGCGCACCGTGACGAGGTCCTCGATCTCCAGGGCCGACAGGCTGCGGGATACCTCGTCGAGGCGCTGCTTGTAGCGCTCCAGTGTGGCCAGGGCCTGGTTGGCCCGGGACAGGATCGCCGCGGGCTCCTCGAGGACGTAGCGCCGGCCCTTGAGGTACAGGGCGATGATGTGCATCGACTTGCTGACGCTGACCACCGGGGATCCGGTCTGCCGGGCAACTCGGTCGGCGGTGCGGTGGCGCGTGCCGGTCTCGCCGGTCGGGATCGTGGGATCCGGGACCAGCTGCGTGCCTGCGCGCACGATCCGCGACGTCGCGGAGTCGATGATGACTGCACCGTCCATCTTGCACAGCTCGCGCAGGCGGGTGGAGGTGAAGTCGATGTCCAGGGGGAAGCCGCCGCTGATGAGGGCGTCGATCCCCTTGTCGTGACCCAGCACGATGAGGGCGCCGGTGCGTCCGCGCATGATGCGCTCCAGCCCGTCTCGCAACTCGGTGCCCGGTGCCACCCGTGCCAGTGCGGCTGCCAGTTCCGGATCGATCGCTGCCATGAATGCTCCGTGTTCGTGTGCTCCCCGGGCGAGTGTAGGTGACGATGGTCCTCCGGCGCGGGCCATGCGCAGCCGTGGGTGTCCCGGCGGTGTCGTACCGGCCCGGTACCGTCGCGACCATGACGTCCAGCAGTGCGGTCAAGACAGCATTCCGGTGCTCCGAGTGCGGGTGGCGCGCGCCCAAGTGGGTGGGTCGCTGTGGGGAGTGCCAGGCCTGGGGCAGTGTCGGAGAGGCGGGCACCAGCAGTCGCACCCCCAAGGCCGGCCCGGTGTCGGCCTCGGCCCAGCCGATGGACCAGATCGACCTCACCCGTTCGGCCGCCAGCCCGACCGGCATCACCGAGCTCGACCGGGTGCTCGGCGGTGGGGTCGTGCCCGGCGCGGTGATCCTGCTGGCTGGGGAGCCGGGTGTGGGCAAGTCGACCCTGCTCCTCCAGGTGGTGGCCTCGGTGGCCGCCCGCGGGGTCCGCGCCCTCTACGTGACAGGCGAGGAGAGCGTCGAGCAGGTCCGGGCCCGCGCCGAGCGGGTCGGGTCTGTGAGCCCGCAGGTGTTCCTCGCCGCCGAGTCCGATGTGGCTGCGGTCGTGGCGCACGCGGAGGAGGTGTCACCGGGCCTGCTCGTCGTGGACTCGATCCAGACGATGACAACCTCCGGCGTGGACGGCGTGGCATCCGGGGTCACCCAGGTTCGGGAGGCGACCTCGGCCCTGATCCGGTTGGCCAAGGAGCGACGGATGGCCTGCATCCTGGTGGGTCACGTCACCAAGGACGGTGGCATCGCCGGTCCCCGCACCCTCGAGCACCTCGTCGACGTGGTGCTGTCGTTCGAGGGCGACCGGCACGCCCGGCTGAGGATGGTTCGCGCCGTCAAGAACCGGTACGGGCCCACCGACGAGGTCGGTTGCTTCGAGCTGGGCGAGGAAGGGCTGGTCGCCCTGACCGATCCCAGCGGCCTGTTCGTCACAGATCGGGCCGAGCCCGTGCCCGGGACGTGCGTCACCGTGGCCCTGGAGGGTCGTCGCCCGCTGCTGGCCGAGATCCAGGCCCTCGTCGTTCCGGCAGCCGCGTCCGTCCCCCGGCGCACCACCTCGGGGTTGGAAGCCGCCCGGATCGCGATGGTACTGGCGGTCCTGGAGCGCCGGGAGTCCGTGCCGATGTCGCGCTTCGACACCTACATCGCCCCGGTGGGGGGCGCCCGACTCGTCGAGCCGGCCAGCGATCTCGCGGTGGCCCTGGCCGTGAACGGGTCCGTGCGCGACATGTCGGTCCCTGTCGGGTGGGTTGCGTTCGGCGAGGTGGGCCTGGCCGGCGACGTCCGCCGCGTGCCCGGGGCCCGTCAGCGGGTCATGGAGGCAGCCCGGTTGGGGATGACCGACGTGATCCTGCCTCGCGGTGACTGCGGCTCCCTGGGGGATCTCGGGGTCCGCCTGCATCCCGTGGACGACCTGTCGGGAGCGCTGCGCCTGATGCCGTGGTCGCGCCCCGATCTGGTGCGCCAGGCTCCCCGATCCGGCCCGAGGGCACTGGCCGTCGTCCCGGAGCTGTAGGCGTCACGCCGACGGGGTACGCACGCGGGCGTGTGGCGCCCTGTGGGTCGGCGGAGCTACTGTCCGCCCGCTGGGTGCGGGGCCAGGCCCACGAGCGGGAGGCTGCGCGCCGCCAACGCATCCAGCGCCAGCAGCCGGGCGCGACAGTGCTCGCTCAGGACGTCGTAGGCGGCCTGTCCCATGAGCTCGACGAGCTCGTCGCGCGACGAGAGGAACACCGGCTCCGCACCCACGTGCGCGGCCGGAGCCGTCGTGCAGTACCAGTCGAGGTCGTGGCCCCCCTCGCCCCACCCCCGACGGTCGTACTCCGCGATGACGATCACCTGCAGCGAGGTCCCGTCGGGACGGGTCACGTCCTCGTAGGTCCGCCGGATGGGCAGCTGCCAGCACACGTCCGGCTTGGTCCTCGTGATCGGGACGTTCGTATCCAGGGCGAGCGTGTGCAGCGCGCACCCGGCACCGCCGGCGAACCCGGGTCGGTTGAGGAAGATGCACGCCCCGTCGACCACTCGGGTCTTCGGGTCACCCTCGGCATCCATCTCGATCACACCGTTGGACCGTCCCTCGCCCCGAAGCTGCCACTGCCTCGCGGTCAGCCGGCGGGCCAGCCGCTTGGTGCGATCCCGGTCCTCGTCATCGGAGAAATGGGCCCCCAGCGTGCAGCAGCCGTCATCGGGTCGGTCGGCGTAGATCCCCTGGCACCCGTTGCCGTAGATGCAGGTCCAGTTCGAGGTGAGCCACGTGAGGTCCGCGCGATAGTGCACCTGCGCGTCCTGATCCGTCTGGCCCGGATCGGGGAACTCCACCCAGTGCCGGGCACCCCCCAGGGGCACTTCCACCATGGCCGCAAGCGTAGGGGTTCCCCGACAAACCGGTGCGAGTATGCCCACCCGCCGAGGGCTTACCCTTGTGATGTGCCAGCGCGTCGGGGAGAGGACCCTCAGGGGACGGCCCCGGAGTCACCCGCGCCGCGCGTCGGATCCAGACGCTGTACCTGCCAATCCACCAGCCAAGCCGACGGCCCGCAAGCGTCCGGCCGTGAAGCCCCAAGCAGCGACGTCGTCCATCGGGAAGTCGACGACGGGGAACTCGACCGCGGAGAAGTCGACCACGGGGAAGTCGCCCGCCGGGAAGCCCGCCGCCGGAAAGTCCCCGGCAACGAGTTCGCCCAGTAGGAAGTCTCGCGCAACGAAGTCGCCAGGCGCGAAGTCGGCCGCTACGAAGCGGCCCGCAACGACGTCCGCCGCAGAGTCGTCGCCCACCGCGAAGTCGCCCGCAGCGAAACGCCCGCCTGCGCGGCCAGCGACAGCTGGCGCTCTGCTGGTGTCCGACGTCGCGCCGCCGGCGGTCCGGGTCCCGACGGCCAAGGTGGCGCTTTCCACGGCGTCGGTGTATCCCGAGTCCACGGCGTCGGCGTTCGAGATCGCCCGCCGCCTGGGCTATGACGGCATCGAGCTGATGGTCTTCACCGATGCCGTGAGCCAGGACCCCGAGGCGGTGCGCGCACTGTCGGACTACTACGGCGTCCCGGTGCTCGCCGTGCATTCGCCGTGCCTGCTGGTGACGCAGCGCGTGTGGAGCAGTGATCCCTGGGAGAAGCTCCAGCGCTCGCAGTCGGCCGCCGAGCGGCTGGGGGCCTCGACCGTGGTGGTGCACCCTCCGTTCCGGTGGCAGCGCGACTACGCCCGGGAGTTCGAGGTCGGCCTGGCCAGGATGCGCGACGAGACCGACATCCTCTTCGCCGTCGAGAACATGTACCCGTGGCGGGCACGCACCAGGGAGTGGGCCGCCTACCAGCCCGACTGGGACCCGCGGAACCAGGACTACCCGCACGTGACCCTCGACCTGTCGCACACGGCTGTCTCCGGGACGTCGGCGGTGGCGATGGCTGCCGACCTCGGCGACCGGCTCGCGCACATCCATCTCGCCGATGGCACTGGCCTTGCTCGTGACGAGCACCTGGTGCCGGGGCGCGGCAACCAGCAGTGCGCCGAGGTCCTCGAGGGACTGGCCCTCCAGGGCTTCACGGGGACGGTCGTGCTCGAGGTCAGCACGCGCCGGGCCGCCAACCGGGCCGAGCGCGAGGCGGACCTCGCCGAAGCGCTCGCGTTCGCGCGGCTGAACCTTGCTGCGCCGCTTGTCATGCCGGTGGACGGCGCGCGGCCCTAGTCTGCTCCTGTGAGTGATGACCCGAGGGAAGCCCTGCTCGCAGTCGCGCGTGAGCTTGTCGGCAAGCGCGGGTACGTGGGCCTGAGCATGCGCACGGCCTCCGCAGCGGCCGGGGTTACCGAGGATGTGGCCCTGCGCTACTACCGCAACCGCGAGTCGCTGTTCGCCGCGGCCATGCGCCTGCCGGTCGATCCGGTCTCCGCGATCCCGGCCCTGATGGCGCCCGGGATCGAGGGCATGGGCGAGCGGCTGGTCCGCTTCACCCTGGACACCCTTCGCGACCCGGCCGCACGTGATGACCTGATCTCCCTGGCGCGCACCGGCGTCTCGGCCGGTCAGGCCGTCACCGGGCTCCAGGAGTTCATCGAGATCGGCGTCGTGGATCGTGTGGCCGGGATGATCGGCGTTCCCGATGCCCGGATGCGCTCGGCTCTGATCACCAGCTACCTCCTGGGTGTGGCGACCATGCGCTACGGGGTGCGCCTCGAGCCACTGGCCTCGGCCAGTGATGAGGAGGTCATCCGGATGGTCGCGCCCGTCATCCAGGACCTGCTCGATCCCCGTCGCCCGATCCCGGGCTCGACCCGCGCCCGGGCGCGATCTGCCGCACGGTCGCCGGGCTCTGGGCAGGCGCCGTCCGCGAGCCAGCAGGCCCGGAAGTTCGACCCCGACCCGGCGGCAACGCGCGCCGCCGAGGCAGCGCGCGCCGCTGCTCAGGCGGCCGCTTCGACGACCACGGCCACGAGCAGGGCTGCGACGGCGACAACGACCAAGATGGCGACCAGGACCACCGCCACGACCAGGACGGCGACCAAGGCCTCATCGACCAGCACCGCCACGACCGGGACGGCCACTGCCGCGCAGGGATCGACGTCCGCACCCTCCAAGCCCGCGGCCACGAAGACGCCGGCGAAGAAGTCGGCGGCCAAGAAGACGCCCGTGAAGAAGACGGCCGCGAAGAAGGCGCCCGCGAAGAAGGCGCCCGCGAAGAAGGCGCCCGCGAAGAAGGCGCCCGCGAAGAAGGCGCCCGCCAAGAGGGCGACGTCATCAGCCCCACCGCCGGGCCCCAAGCACGCTCAGGCGTCCCCCACGCAGTGACCCGGCGGACGGACGGGCGTCAGCGCCCGTCGAACTCCCGGGCGACAGCGATCGTCGTCGCCTGGTCCACGAGGCCAAGTTGCCATGCCACGGTGACGGCCTCGACTGCGTTGTCCACGTAGTACATGCCGATGCCCTCCTCGCGAAGGGCCGCTGCCCGCGAGGCCACCTGCTCGCCCCGCTCGGCCAGGTGGGATCCGACGTAGACCAGGAAGATGGCCGAGATCCGCCCGGGGTACTCCCGGGCCATCAGCTCGTAGGTCTCCGGGTCGCCCTGCCCGACGTCGCCGATGAGGACGAACGTGTAGTTCGGGTTCCCCTCCAGGAGAGCGCGGATCGTGGCGCGCTTGTGCTCCCGGCCGTCGCGCATGACTCGATCGGAGGTCGGGCCCCAGTCGGTGAGGAACAAGGGGCCGCGTGGGAAGCGGTGCATGTTGGCGAAGGCCACCAGGTAGTCGTAGAGGTTCCACGATCCCGTCGAGACGTAGAAGAACGGAGCCGCGCCCCGCGATCCGTCCCCGCGGGCGAGGCCCGAGTAGAACGTGGACATCCCCAGGACCGGCTTGCGGTCGGCGACATCGCGGAAGAGTGTTCGCCCCAATGCCGTCCACCCCTGGGTGAGTCCGGTCTTCATGATCGTGTCGTCGATGTCCGAGACCACCGCAACGCCGCCGCGTGGATCCGGGACCATCACGCGACCCGTCGTGTGCGCCACCGGGCCGTCCACAGGGTCGATGTCCACCACGTGCCACCCAGGTGACAGCGGACCGACAGGCAGCTCGATGTGCAGGTATCCGTCGGCATCGCTGGTGAACTCGTCGGAGACCTGTCCCATCGACGCGCGGACCGTCACCTCCGACATGGTCAGCACTGTGAAGCGGCGCAGGTTGGCCCGCAGCGTGGATCCCAGGCCCATCGACAACTCACCGGCGTCGAACAGGGGCTTCTCGATCGTCCGGGCGGTCAGGTGCGCGACCCCGTCGGCGTACCAGCCCCGATAGGTCACCACGACCGTCGGGCGCAGCGCCTGCCGCCGGGTCTTCAACTGGATGACCCCGGAGTTGACGGTCTTGTCGACTGTCTGCGCGACGTCGACCCAGTCGATGTCCTCGAGGGCTCCGGCGACGCGCGACTCGATGTCCTGGAGGAGCCCGGTCACTGTCGACGTGCCCGGCAGACCGGACAGACTGGGGATCTTCACCTGCCCTGCCTTTCCTGTGGGTGCCGGTAAGGCTATCGGTCCGCGGTCCACGACCGCGAGTGGAACGGTGGACCCCGTACCCACCCGTCGGTACCGCCGGGGCGACGAGGTGGCGTGGGCCCGCGTAGCCTTCGGCGCGGAGGTGTGGACCCATGGTGGACTTCAGCGACGTGCCCAGGATGCCGGCGACCCGCAGTTACCCGAGAGTCGCCATGCTCGGGGTCGGTCGGATGGGGCAGGCGGTGCTCGCCGGCATGCTCGACGCCGGGTGGGACCCGTCGCGCATCGTCGCGGCCGAGGCTCACGAGCCCACAGCCAACGCAGTGCGCGAACGCCATGGCATCGAGTTCCGCCCATCGGCGCAGGCGGTCGTCGGGGCCGACGTCGTGGTTGTCGCGGTCAAGCCCCACGACGTCACCGGGGTCCTCGACGACATCTCGGCCAACCTGCAGCCCGGAGCCACCGTGGTCTCGATCGCCGCGGGGCTGCCCACCATGCGCCTGGCGGCGCACCTGCCTCGCGGGCACGGCGCTGGTGCGTGTCATGCCCAACACCCCGGCGCTGGTCGGGAGGGGCATGTCGGTGATGTCCCCGGCGCCCGGCTGCCCACCCGAGTCGCTGGCGCTGGCTGAGCGGGTCCTGAGCTCGGTGGGGGAGGTGCGGACCGCACCGGAGGCCCAGCAGGACGCCGTCACGGCGGTGAGCGGGTCGGGACCCGCCTACGTGTTCTACGTGGCCGAGGCGATGATCGACGCCGGGGTGATGCTGGGGCTGCCCCGGCCGCTGGCCCACGACCTCACGGTCCAGACCCTGCTCGGGGCTGCCACGATGATGCGCGACACCGGCGAGCACCCCACCGTGCTTCGCGAGAACGTGACCTCACCCGGGGGCACCACTGCCGCCGCGCTGCACGTGCTCGATGACGCCGCGGTCAAGGCGGCGTTCGCCAACGCCATGCGCGCCTGCCGCGACCGATCCGCCGAGCTGGGCCAGTCCTGACCGTGCGCGGCTGCTCAGAGCAGGAGCGGTGACACCTCGTCCTCCGGGCCGCACACGACCAGGACGTCGTCGAGCGCCGAGGACCAGGTCGGGGTGTGCCAGTCTCCGGCATGCCCCGACCCTTGCGGCTGACGGCCAGCACCAGGATCCCCTTCTCGGCCAGCTCGCGGGCGTCGGCGATGCGCTGGCCCGCGAGCCGGCGGCTCACCGGGAGGGCGGCATAGGCCAGTCCGTCCACGGTCGGGATGTACTCCGTGCGGTGGCCGAGCAGGGCGTGCGCGACCCGGCGGCCCACCTCGAGCTCGGGGTACACCACCTCGGTGACGCCGATCTTCCGCAGGATCTTGGCCTGCTGGGCGTTGACGGCCTTGGCCCAGATCTCCGGGATCTTGAGGTCCTCCTTGAGCACCAGGGCGCAGACCAGGGAGGCTTCCACGGCATCGCCCATGGCCACCACGGCGCGCGTGTACTCACCGACTCCGAGCTGCTCGAGGGCCTCCTTGCTGGTCACGTCGGCCTCGACCGCCATGGTCACCCGCTTGCTCGCCTCCCGGACCAGGTCGGGGTTGCGATCGATGGCCAGCACCTCGCAGCCCTCCCGGGTCAGGGCGAAGGCCACTGACTGGCCGAACCGTCCCAGACCCAGGACGACGACCGGCTCAACCTCGCGAGCAGACATCGGGCTCTCCTCTCATGACGATCAGCCGATCATCGGGCGGCCCTCGGGCAGCCGGTAGTCGCGGGCTGAGCTGCGCAGGGACAGCGACGAGGCCAGCGTGAGGGGTCCCACGCGGCCCAGGAACATCAGGGCCACGAGCAGCAGCTGCGCGGTCTGAGGCAGCCCCGGGGTGACGTTGGCCGACAGGCCCACGGTGGCCAGCGCGGAGGTGACCTCGAAGAGCGCCAGGTCCTGGCTGAGGTCCGTCAGGGCCTGCAGGGCCATGGTCCCGATGAGTACGGCACTCAGGCTGATCATGGCCACGGAGATCGCCACCCGGACGGTGGTGTTGGGGATCCGGCGGTCGAGGACGTTGACGTCCTGGTGACCGCGGATCTCAGCACGTGCGGCGACGATGAGGATCATCAGCGTGGTCACCTTGATGCCGCCGGCGGTGCTGCCGCTGCCGCCGCCGATGAACATCAGCGCGTCCGTGAGCAGTCGGGTCTCGGGGATCACCGCGCCGTAGTCCACCGTGTTGAATCCAGCGGTGCGTGGTGTGATGCCTCCGGAGAAGACCGCCTGGAGGCCCTTCTCCCACCAGGACATCGCCCCGAGAGTGTCCGGGTTGGTCCACTCGAACAGGCCGAAGCCCAGCGTCCCGACGAGCATCATCACCGCGGTGCCGATGAGCATCAGGCGGGTGTGCAGCGACAGCGGGATCGGGTTGCCGAACCCGAAGCGCTCCGGGTGGAAGTCGCCCATCCGGTAGCGCGAGCGACGGGACAGCTCGCTGCCGCGGGCGACCACCTCGTCGGGGGTCATCTGCGGGCTGCGCCGTCGAGGCACGACCCCGCGAGCCCCTGTGGCCCGCCGGAAGATCTCGACGATGACCAGGAAGCCCAGGCCACCGAGCACGATGGCCAGGGCGATCGGTCCGAGGATCAGCGGGTCCTGGCCGTAGGAGATCAGCGAGTCCGACGCGAGGGCGAACCCGGCGTTGTTGAAGGCGCTGATGCTGTGGAAGATGCCCTTCCAGGCTGCCTCCCCGAGCGGGAGGTCGTAGTGCGACCAGAACCGGGCGCCGAGGATCGCGGCGACGACCGACTCGACGGTCAGGGTGATGACGGCCAGCGCGGTGAGCACCTGACGGACGTCGCCCTGGGTGAGCACGCCCGTCTCGGCCTGAGCGGCGAGACGTGATGCCGTCCCCAGCTTGCGGTTGAGAAGCAGGATCCACAACGTCCCGAGCGCCTGGATGCCGAAGCCGCCGATCTGGATGAGCACGAGGATCGCGACCTGGCCCGCCATGCTCCAGTAGGTCGGGGTGTCCACCACGGCCAGCCCGGTGACGCACGTGGCGCTCACGGCAGTGAACAGTGCGACCGCGGGGCTGGCCGATCCGGGCCCGGTGCGCATCATCGGCAGCATCAGCAGCAGGGTCCCGAGGCCGCACAGGACCGCGAACGACAAGGTGATGGAGCGAGCCGGGGATCGGCGCCCGATCCGGGCCTGCTGGGCCTGCGAGCGGGCCGCGACCTGGGAGGTGCCTGCCTGGTTGGGGGCGGTCACCGTGGTACCTGTCCGGGGCTTGCGGCCCTGCCTCGTGCCGACGTCGAGCCCGGAGCATCCTGCGCCGCGGCTCGTTGCGGGCGCGACGCGGGATCATGTCGCGAGGCTATTCACTTGCGGGGCGGCTATGCCCGTTCTGGCCCGCCTCCCGCGCGCCGTCGCGCAGCGCTCTGGGACTACGGTGGGCGGGTGAGCGATCGGGTGGCTGTGATCGCCGACCCCTCGTTGTCGGCCTACAACTTCGGACAGGGCCATCCGATGGCCCCGATCCGGGTGCAGCTCGCGCTTCGCCTGGCCGAGGACTTCGGGCTCCTGCAGGCCCCGAACGTCGACGTGATCCGTGAGGTTGAGCCGGCGGGCGTCCACGACCTCGTGAAGGTCCACGTGCCGGACTTCCTCACCGCCGTGCGCACCGCCGGTCACACCGGGGACCCGGGTGACCCGAGGTTCGGGATGGGCACCGATGACGTGCCGGTGTTCCCGCGCATGCACGAGGCCGCCGCGCACCTGTGCGGTGCCACGGTCCGGGCGGTCGAGGAGGTGCACTCTGGGCGCTCGCAGCATGCCGTGAACCTGTTCGGTGGGATGCACCACGCGATGGCTGACCGCGCGGCCGGCTTCTGCGTCTACAACGACGTCGGGGTGGCCATCCGCTGGTTGCTCGACCGTGGGGTGCAGCGCGTGGCCTACATCGATGTCGACGCCCACCACGGCGACGGCGTGCAGGCGATGTTCTACGACGATCCGCGGGTGCTGACGATCAGCCTGCATGAGAGCGGCCGGACCCTCTTCCCGGGAACCGGGTGGCCGGGCGACATCGGTGCCCCGGGGGCCGAGGGTACGTCGGTGAACGTCGCGCTGCCCGCCGGGACCGCCGACAACCAGTGGCTGCGTGCGTTCAATGCGGTCGTCCCGGCCGTCCTCGAGGAGTTCGACCCCGAGTTCCTGGTCAGCCAGCACGGCTGCGACTCGCACTTCGAGGACGCCATGGCCCATCTGCTGCTCAGCGTGGACGGCCAGCGCGCCTCGTACTCCGCCGTGCACCGGCTGGCCCATCGCCTGGCCGGTGGGCGCTGGGTCGCCGTCGGCGGGGGTGGCTATGAGGTCGTGGACGTGGTCCCACGGGCGTGGACCCATCTGATCGCCGAGGCGTTGCATCGCCCAATCACCCCGGAGACCCCCACCCCCGAGGCCTTTCGGGTGTTCGTGCTGGACCTGCTGGGTCGCGCGGCCCCCGGCCGGATGACTGACGGCAACGATCCGTGGGCGCAACCCTTCGAGCGCAGCTACCACCCGGAGGATCCCCTGGACCGCGCGATCATGGACACCCGGCGGGCGGTCTTCCCGCACTGGGGCCTGGTGGCCGACCCGTTCGGGGCGTTCTGAGCACGGCCACCGGTCCGCTGGGCGCCAAGCGAGCGTTCACATCGCCTGTGCTCGCCCGTTTCATCCCAGCCTACTCAGGCGTAGGATGAGGTATTCGAAACCCGTTGAGGGGAGGTGATCCGATGACTGATCGACCATTGGGCGAGGTCCGTCTGCTGACCGTGGCAGAGGTGGCGGCCATCATGCGACTGTCGAAGATGACGGTGTACCGCATGGTCAACTCCGGAGCCCTTCCCGCACTGAAGGTCGGCCGCTCCGTACGGATCCCCGAGTACGTCGTGGATGACTACCTGCGTCGCTCGTTCGTCGACACCGCCTGAGGTCTCCCGGTCCTTGAGGGCACAGGGGTCCGGTGTGGTTTCGGGCAGGTGCGCCCGAGCGGTAACATGGCCGTAATTTCCGGCAAGTCTGTGAGGTCTCCCTGTGGGTTCTGTGATCAAGAAGCGTCGCAAGCGGATGGCGAAGAAGAAGCACCGCAAACTGCTCAAGCGCACGCGGGTCCAGCGCCGTAACGCCAAGTAGCACCATGGCGCGCGTCGTTCTCGTGACGGGGGTCTCCCGTTACCTCGGCGGCAGGATGGCGCGCCTGCTCACCGATGACCCCGAGGTCGAGCGGGTCATCGGTGTCGATGTCGTGACCCCCACCGGTGACATCGGTGGGGCCGACTTCGTCCGGGCCGACATCCGCAACCCGATCATCGGCAAGGTGATCTCCACGGCTGGGGTCGACACCGTCGTGCACATGGGAGTCATCGCGACCCCCCGCCAGGCCGGCGGGCGCACCCCGATGAAGGAGATCAACGTCATCGGGACGATGCAGCTTCTGGCCGCTTGCCAGAAGGCGTCCTCGGTGCAGAAGCTGGTGGTGAAGTCCTCCACCTCCGTCTACGGGGCAGGCGCGGCGGACGCCGCGATGCTCAGCGAGGACATGGAGCCGACCAGCCTGCCCACCTCCGGGTGGGCCAAGGACTCGGTCGAGGTCGAGTCCTACGTGCGCGGCCTGGCTCGCCGCCGCCCCGACCTCACCGTCACCACGTTGCGCTTCGCCAACTTCCTGGGACCGACGGCGAACACCCCGATGGCTCAGTACTTCTCGCTGCCGGTCATCCCGACCGTCCTGGGCTACGACGCCCGGCTGCAGTTCGTCCACGAGGACGACGGCCTCGAGGTGCTCCGCCGTGCGACCGTGGAGGATCACGCCGGCACCTTCAACGTGGCCGGCGATGGAGTCCTGGCCCTCTCGCAGGCCATCCGCCGTGCCGGGCGTGTGGGGGTCCCGGTGTGGTCCCCGCTCGTGGGCATCGCGGGCCGCTGGGTCCGCCGGGGGGGATTCGCCGACTTCAGCCCGGAGCAGATCCGGTTGCTCACGCACGGTCGCGCTGTGGACACGACGCGCCTGAAGGATCTGTTCGGCTACACCCCTGGGTACAGCACCGCCGAGACCTTCGACGACTTCGTCCATGCCCGGCGGCTGAACAACGTGATCACCCCCGAGCTCGTCGCGGGCGCGGAGACGGTTGCCGGGCGCATCCTGTCCGGGTGGTCGGCGTGAATGACGCCCGCGTGCTGCGCATGCCCGGAGCCGACGAGCCGGCCAGCACGGACGTGGCCGTGATCGGCGAGGACCTGAGCTGGGCCGAGCAGGTCGGCGGCGCCCTGGAGTTCCTGCGCCGCCGCGCCCTGGGCCAGTACGAGGTCGACGAGTTCGGCTTCGATCCCGACTTCAACGACAGCGTCCTGCTGGCAGCGCTGCGCCCGCTCTACCGGCACTGGTTCCGGGTCGAGGTCCGCGGGATCGAGAACGTGCCGGCCGAGGGCGGGGCCCTGGTGGTGGCCAACCACGCGGGCACGATCGGCCTGGACGCCGTCATGGTGCAGATGGCCATCCACGACACCCATCCGAACGGTCGGCACCTGCGACCCCTGGGCGCGGACATCGTCTTCGACATGCCGTTCGTCGGCATGCTCGCCCGCAAGGCCGGCGCCACGCTGGCCTGCAACGCGGACGCCGAGCGGCTGTTGCGCGCCGGAGAGCTCGTGGGCGTCTGGCCTGAGGGCTACAAGGGCACGGGCAAGTCGTTCTCCGAGCGGTATCGGCTGCAGCGCTTCGGGCGAGGGGGCTTCGTGTCAGCGGCCCTCAAGACCGGTGTCCCGATCGTGCCCTGCTCGGTGGTGGGGTCCGAGGAGATCTACCCGATGCTGGGCAACGTCAAGGTGCTGGCCCGCATGCTCGGGCTGCCCTACTTCCCCATCACCCCGACCTTCCCCTGGCTGGGACCGCTCGGCATGGTGCCGCTGCCCTCGAAGTGGATCATCGAGTTCGGTGAGCCCATCGACGCCGAGGGCTTCGGTGAGACAGCGGCTGAGGACCCGATGCTCGTCTTCGAGATCACCGACCAGGTGCGCGAGACGATCCAGCACAACCTCTACCGGATGCTCGTGCGCCGCCGCGGCATCTTCCGCTGAGTCAGCAGTCTGCCCCCACGGTCGCTGGACGTCCGCCCCGCTCGCGCTGGGCGGCTCAGCCGCTTCGGCCGCGGTAGACCGCGATCCCCTTGGCCACGCCGACGGCGGCACCGGCAACCAGTCCCGCGGCGGCAGCTGCCGGAACGCCCTTGCGGACCGACTCCTTGCCGCGGACCCGGTAGTCGCGGATCGGCCAGCCGGCTGACCTCGCGTGGGACCGCAGCGCTCCGTCCGGGTTGATCGCCACGGCGCAGCCGACCGACGAGAGCATCGGGATGTCGTTGGACGAGTCGGAGTAGGCAGCCGACCGGGTCAGGTCAAGGTCGCGCTCGGCGGCGAGACGCTGGATCACCTCGACCTTCGCGGCGCCGTGCAGCGGGACGCCGTCAAGCTTGCCGGTGTAGTGCCCGTCGGCGACCTCGGCGATCGTCCCGAGCCCGCCGGTGAGTCCCAGGCGACGGGCGATCACGTCCGCGACCTCGACGGGGGTCGCGGAGACCAGCCACACCTCGTGGCCGAGCGCCTTGTGCGCCTCCGCCAGCTCGACGGTGCCGGCCCACAGGCGTCCGACCATGCGCTCGTCGTAGGCCTGCTCGGCCATGTCCTCGATCTCGCGCGGCTCGCGGCCCTTGACGAACAACAGGCCGTTCTCGGTGGCCTGGGCCATGTCGTCCATGTTCTCCCGGCCGGACAGCACGTACTTCAGCTGTTTCCAGGTGAAGTCCACCACCTCGCTGGTGGTGAAGTAGTCCCGGTCGGCCATGCCCTTCGCGAGAGCGACGATGCTCGACCCGCGCATGATCGTGTTGTCGATGTCGAAGAACGCGGCCGCGCCCGGTCCGGCGTTCTCCGGCTCCAGGGCAGTGATCCCCTCGGTCAGCCAGTCGCTGGAGGGCTCGGGGCCGTCCTCTCCGGACTCACCCGCGTCAGGCCCGTCCGGGGTGGCCGTCGCGACGATGTCGGTGGCCTGCGAAGACCCCGCATCTGTGTCGAACGGGCCGGCATGGCCGCGCTCGACCGCGTCGTCAGCCTCGAATTCCTCAGGCGTCGCCCGGCCCTGCGGGGCATTCGGCGATTCGGCCACGGGGCGAGCCTAGCCGGATTCGACATGCCACACTGCTCGTGTGACGAACATTGCTGACCTCGTGCGCGAGTCGGCCGCTGCCCGCCCGGACCACCCAGCCCTCGTGACCCGCAGCTCGCAGCTCACGTGGGCCGAGGTCGATCAGCGCGTCGATCGGGCCGCGCGAGCCCTCACCCAGTCGGGTCTGAGCAAGGGGGCGCGGGTGGCGCTGATGATCGGCAACCGCCCGGAGTTCGCGATCGCCTACTTCGGCGTCCTGCGAGCAGGCCTGGTGGCAGTGCCGATCAACACGGGGTACACCAGCCTGGAGGTCAGCCGGCTGTGCAACGACGCCGGGGCCGAGATCCTGCTGCTCGACGCGAGTGCTGCCAAGGTCGGGGCATCGGTCGCGAAGCGGGCGCCTGCGACCCGCGTCATCGCCGTCGACTCCGCGGAGGGAGCGGAGATGGTCGGCGCCGGGCCCGGCGGTCGCGGGGCGTTCGCGCCTCCGAAGACGCAGGCCAAGGACCTCGCGGTCCTCATGTACACCTCCGGCAGCGAAGGTCAGCCCAAGGGCGCGATGCTCAGCCATGGCGCGATGCGGGCCAACATCGACGCCCTGGCCAAGGTCCGCCGGCCGGCGGCCATGGAGCCCGACGACCGACTGCTGCTCGTGCTGCCCATGTTCCACATCTACGGCCTCAACGCCGGGCTGGGGCTCGTGGCCAAGGTGGGCGCCACGTGTGTGCTGCTCGACCGCTTCGAGCCCCGCTCCTCGCTGGCGGCCGTCCGCGAGTTGGGCGTGACCAACATCGCCGGCGCCCCGCCGATGTACGTGTCGTGGAGTGCGGAGGGGTCACTTCGCGAGTCGATGGACGGCGTGCGCCTGCTGATCAGCGGAGCCTCGGCGCTGCCCCCAGATGTCTTCGCCCAGTTCGCCACCATCACCGGCAAGCCCATCTGGGAGGGCTACGGCCTCACCGAGTGCTGCCCGGTGGTCACCTCGACGCTCGTGGCCCGGCGCGCGAAGCCCGGCTCGGTCGGGCGGCCGCTGTCCGGGGTCCAGGTGTCGTTGCGCGACACCTCGGGCCAGGAGGTCGACGAGGGTGATCCGGGCGAGGTCTGGGTCAAGGCCAGGTCCGTGCTGTCCGGCTACTGGCCCGACGGCTCCGGTGGGGTCGACGCGGACGGCTGGTTCCACACCGGCGATGTCGCCATCCTCGATGAGGACGGCGACTACCGGCTCGTGGACCGCCGGCGGGACCTCATCATCGTCTCCGGGTTCAACGTCTACCCCCGTGAGGTGGAGGCCGTGATGGCCGCCCACCCTGCCGTGGCCGAGATCGCAGTCATCGGAGTCCCGCACCCGCTGACCGGGGAGTCCGTGAAGGCGGTGGTGGTCCTGAAGAAGGGCGTGCCCGAGCCCGACGACCTCCGGGCCTTCTGCGAGGCTCGCCTGGCCAGGTTCAAGTGCCCCTCCCTCATCGAGTTCGCGACGAAGCTGCCCCGGGCGGCGACCGGCAAGATCACCAAGGGCAAGCTCAAGGGCGTGCGCGAGTGACCTCTCGGGTCCGGTTGGTGGGCAAGCCCGGATGCCACCTGTGTGACCAGGCGCGCATCGTGATCCAGCGGGTGTGCGCGGACCTGGATGTGGCGTGGGCGGAGGCCTCGATCCTCGACGACCCGGCGCTCGCCGACCTCTACTGGGAGCAGATCCCGGTCACGTTGGTCGACGGTGCGGTGGTCGGCGTCTGGCATGTGGACGAGGCCCGGCTGCGGGCAGCCCTGGCTGCGGGCTAACCTTTCGATCATGTCGGTCCGCGTCGGTCTCATCCAGGTGAGCATCACCGACGATGAGCCCGTCGCCGAACGTATCGAACGGGTCCTGGCCCTGACCGCTGAAGTGGCCGCCGATCATGACCTGGTGGTGCTGCCCGAGCTGTGGCCCATCGGGGCCTTCGCCATCGACCTGATGCCGGTGCACGCCGAACCGCTGCAGGGGCCGCTGTGCCGTTCGTTGGCCCGGGTGGCCGCGGAATCAGGAGCCATGGTCTTCGGGGGCTCGTTCGCCGAGCGGGTCGAGGCGGATTCCGGGGAGATCGACTACTTCAACACCCAGGTGGCCTTCAGCCCCGACGGGGAGTTGGCCGGTTCCTACCGCAAGGTCCACCTGTTCGGATTCAACGGTGGTGAGACCTCGGTCATGACCAGCGGCGGGGAGGTCGTCGTGGTCGACGGGCCGCTCGGGCGCACCGGCCTGGCCACGTGCTACGACCTGCGCTTCCCCGAGCTGTTCCGGGCACTGGTGGACGGTGGTGCCGAGGCCTTCGTGATCCCGGCCGGATGGCCGGAGCGGCGCGTCGGGCACTGGCAGATCCTGGCCCGGGCGCGGGCCATCGAGAACCAGGCCTACGTCCTGGCCTGCAACGAGGCCGGGACCCATGGGGGCGTGCCGATCGCCGGGTGCTCGATGGTCATCGACCCGCAGGGCGAGATCCTGGCCGAGGCCGGCACCGGCGAGGAGGTCCTGTCCGTGGAGATCGACCCCGATCGGGTCGCCGCCTGGCGCGGGGCGTTCCCGGCACTCGAGGACCGCCGGATGAGCTGAGCGACCGGCTCTCACCCGGTGTGTCGTGGGAGAAGCGGTGGACCATGCGGCCTGTTCAGCCGGTCACGGGGTTCAGCCCGTCTCAGCCCGTCACGATCGGGGCGCCGGCAGCCTGCAGGTCCGCGATTCCGCCCTGGAGGTTGACCAGCGAACTGAAGCCCGCTTCTGACATCTGGTCGGTGGCCAGCGTGGACCGACGACCCGAACGGCAGTACACCGCGTACTGGGTGTCCTTGGGCAGGGCGGCGATCTGCGCGCCGAAGTCCGCGGACTCGACGTCGACGTTGATGGCGCCGTCCACGTGGCCCGCGGCGTACTCATCGGGGGTGCGCACGTCCACCACGACTGTGCCCGCCTCGGCGGAGGTGGTCATGAACTCCTCGGCTGAGACGTTCTGGACCGAACCGCCGGGTGAGGAGCAGCCCCCCAGAAGGGCCGTCGTGCCGAGCAGGATGGCAAGGAGTGCAAGAAGTCGACGCATACCCCCAAGGGTATACGATCCGCAGCGCTGCGAGAACCCGTTGCAGCGAACGCAATCGGGCCCCACCTGCGTGGTGTGCGCCACGCGGATGGGGCCCGATCGGGTTCGTTCCCCCGGAGAGGGGTTCGGAGCCCCGGGGGTCGCCCGGGGGGGATCCTCTAGAAGTCGGCCTCCGGAACGTCCATGAGCTCACCGGTGGTCGCCTCGGCCACGGCGCGCTCGGAGGCGAGCAGCGGCAGCCTGTTGGCGGCGAACCACTTCGCGGCGGCGACCTTGCCCTCGTAGAACGGCACGTCCCTGGCCGTCGCACCGGCGGCCAGCGCCTTCTCGGCCACCTCGGCCTGCTTGAGCAGCAGGTAGCCGATGACCAGGTCGCCCATCATCATGAGCAGGCGGGTGGTGTTCAGGCCGACCTTGTAGATCTCGGTGGGGTTGGTCTGCGAGCCCATCGCCCAGCCGCCGAGGACGCCGATCACAGCCTGCGTGTCCTCCAGGGCCTTGCCGAGCAGCTCGCGCTCGTGGGTCAGCGAGCCGCCCTCGTCACCCTTGACGAACTCGGCCACCTGGCCGCCGAGGTACATCACGGCCTTGAACTGGTCGCGGACCATCTTGCGGAAGAAGAAGTCCAGGCCCTGGATCGCCGTGGTGCCCTCGTAGAGGGTGTCGATCTTGGCGTCGCGGATGTACTGCTCGATCGGGTAGTCCTGCAGGAAGCCCGACCCACCGAACGTCTGCAGCGAGGTCGCGAGCAGCTCGTAGGAGCGCTCCGAGCCGACGCCCTTGACGATGGGCAGCAGCAGGTCGTTGAGCCGGGTGGCCATGTCGGCATCGATTTCGGGGGTGGCGCCATTCTCGGCCATGTGGATCTGGTCCTGGTAGTAGGACGTCAGGTGGATCAGGGCCCGCATGCCCTCGGCGTAGGACTTCTGCAGCATCAGGCTGCGACGCACGTCGGGGTGCGCGGTGATGGTGACGCGCGGTGCCTTCTTGTCCATCATCTGGGTCAGGTCTGCGCCCTGCACGCGGCTCCTGGCGTACTCCAGCGAGTTGAGGTATCCGGTGGACAGCGTGGCGATGGCCTTCGTTCCGACCATCATGCGGGCGTACTCGATGACCTTGAACATCTGTGCGATGCCGTCGTGGACGTCGCCGACGAGCCAGCCCTGTGCCGGGACGCCGTTCTGGCCGAAGGTGATCTCGCAGGTCGTGGAGACCTTGAGGCCCATCTTCTTCTCGACGTTGGTCACGAATGCGCCGTTGCGCTCGCCGACATTGCCCTCGGCATCGAAGTGGTACTTGGGGACGAAGAACAGGCTCAGGCCCTTGGTGCCGACGCCCCCGAGGCCCTCGACGTTGGCCGGACGGGCCAGGACCAGGTGCACGATGTTCTCGGTCATGTCGTGCTCACCGGAGGTGATGAAGCGCTTCACGCCCTCGATGTGCCAGGAGCCGTCCTCCTGCAGGAAGGCCTTGGTCGTCCCGGCGCCGACGTCGGAACCGGCATCGGGCTCGGTGAGCACCATGGTCGCGCCCCACTCGCGATCGACCATGATCTGGGCCCACGACTTCTGCTCCTCGTTGCCGAGGTGGTCGACGATGGAGGCGAAGCCAGGGCCCGACATGTACATGTAGAGCGCCGGGTTCGCGCCCAGGACCATCTCAGCCACCGACCAGCGGACCGAGGGCGGGGCGCCGGAGCCGCCCATGTGCTCGGGCAGGTCCAGGCGCCAGTAGCCGGACTCCATGAGCGCGGCGTAGGACTTCTTGAAGGACTCCGGCATCTCCACCGACATCGACTTCGGGTCGTACTTCGGCGGGTTGCGATCGGCGTCCACGAAGGACTCGGCCAGCGGGCCCTCGCACAGGGTGCGGACCTCGCGCAGGACCTCCTTGACGGTGCCCGCATCGAGCTCGGCGTACGGGCCTGAGCCCAGTCGGTCGGCAGCACCGAATACCTCGAAGAGGTTGAACTCGATGTCGCGCAGATTGGCCTTGTAGTGGGACATCCGATCTCCTTCGGTGTTCGCGGCGTGGTTCGGGTACAGCCCAACGCAGGCGGGTTACCCGTCAGTAACCTCATGATGCTACCGGCGGGTAACAATCGCAAGTCCGGCACGTACATTCTTCGCGAAAGCCCCATACCACCGGCGATCCCGGCGCCCCAAGCGTGCCGAGCGGTCGCGGACTCGACCTCGGTGTCAGTGCTGGTGCGGTCGCAGTCGCGGCATGCGCTCCTCGGCGGCCATGCGGGTCAGCAGGCCGACCAGGGTCCCGATGATCGCGGTGACCGTCGTGGCGCCGCCGGCCGGGTAGGTCAGCATGACCGCCAGGAGCGTGGCCATGAACGGCAGGCGGATCATCGCGGCCGTCGACGCGGCGATGGCTGTGGCGGCCAGCGCCGAGACGGAGGTGCCGTCGATGAGCAGCGAGCACATCGTGGCCACAAGGGCCCCGAGGGCGATCGCCGGGAAGATCTGGCCGCCCCGGAAGCCGCCCCCGAGCGAGGCCGCGTAGGCGATGTACTTGCCGACCAGGACGACGGCAGCCGTCGACAGGCTGGTGATCCCGAGGTAGGCCGGCATGGCCGACTGCCCCGAGAAGAGGACCAGGTCCAGGCCCTCACCCGTCAACTCGGAGACGGCAACGGCGCACAGGGCCACGACCACGCCGGCCGTGACGATGGTCTGCAGGGGTGCCCGCTTGGCGACCGCGGCGACCTCCTCTCCGGCGATCCGGGCCAGGATCGCGACGATCGCAACGACGACCGCCAGGGGAATCGCCCAGGCGACATCGATGACCTGCACGTCCGGGTAGGGGGGCAGGCCGGGAAGTCCCAGCGCAGCCTCACCCAACCCTGACCAGGACTCGACACCCACCTGCAGGGCGTACCCGCTGGCCAGAGCCGCGAGCGCGGCCATGAGCACGGGAGCCGTGGCCAGGGCGCCGCCAGCGGCGACGGCGAACTCGAGCAGCAGGATCGCGGTGATCAAGGGGTTCCCGAAGATCGCGCCGACCGCGGCCATGCCGCCGGCGAGCATCATGACCATGCGCACCGGGCTCTGCGGGTTGCGGAACGCCAGCGCGCCCAGCGCGGTGCCGATGGCCATCAGCGGGGCCTCAGGTCCCAGGACCGCTCCGAAGGACAGCGACCCAAGTGCGGCGAGGATCACTGAGAGGACCTCGCGGGGACCGATGTCCAGGCCGAAGCCGTCCAGCGGGGAGTGTCCGGCGTGGCCGGGCAGCTTCATCGCGCCGAAGGTGATCAGGGCACCGGTGACCAGCAGGACGATGACGAGCCACCAGGGGGCCGCTGCATAGCCGAGCAGGTCGGGCAGGTCGGTCCAGAGGAAGTGCTGAAGGGTGTGCTCGACCTTCACGAAGATCGATGCCCCCAGGCCCGCCACGAGCCCCACGGCGATCGCAATCGCGCAGAGGACCGCGACCTGCCGTGCTCGTGGTGCCGCGGGACCGTCGGTTGTCTCGGCTGGCTCGATCGGGGGGAGTGTCTCCGCGCTCATGTCTGGCCCTCCACCTCCTGCGGGCCGGTCGTGGCCGGCGTCTGCGCGCCTTACGGTAGAGCCATGTCCCGCTCGACGCGTGTTGCCGCGGCGGTCGGTGTCAGTGGGACTGCAGTTCGCCGTGCTGTACGCCCCGCGGGCACCGGCAATCGCCACCGGGGGCCTGCCGTTGGACAAGCTCGTGCACATCGCGGTGTTCGCCCTTCCGACCGTCGCCCTCATTGCGGCCGGTGCGCCGCGCGGCTGGGTGATCGGGCTGATGGCTGTGCACGCCCCGCTCAGTGAGGTCATCCAGGGCGCCCTGCTCGCGGATCGTTCCGCCGAGGGGGCGGATGTGCTGGCAGACCTCGCCGGAGTGGCACTGGGTGCCCTGGTGACCAGGAAATGGCACGAGCCCGAGGAGGTGGTGGTCGATTCGGTCGGGTGAATCGACCGAATCGACCACCACCGCTGTGGGCGCTCAGGCTATGTGTCGATCTCGGCGAGCATCTCCCCGCTCGGGTGCTCCGACCCGCCCGGGGGCTCCATGGTGATCATGAACTTGTCGACCCCGGCTGCACTGCCCTCGAGGACGGCCACGAGGTGCCCGTTGGCGTCCGGGGTGAACGACCCGGCGGAGGTCATCTGCCCGTCCTCGGCCACGGTCCACACCTGGTAGACCATCCCCTTGGCCGGCATCGGCAGCTCGGAGGCCAGGAACACGGCCTTGTCCATCTCCCCGCTCATCACCACCCGGGACTGCGTGCCCATGAGCTCCACGGGCAGGACGTGCGCGTCGGCCGCGGAGGCGACCGCAACGACAGCGGCCAGGTCGCCGTCCGGGGAGGCGGACTCCGCCGGCGCCTGGGACCGCCCGAGGCCGACCCCTCCAGCGAAGAGCAGCGCTCCCGCGGCGGCGGCGGCCATCCATGGGGCCGCCCGGCGCCAGGCCGGGACCAGCGGGGTCACGGTGGCCGCTGAGGTGCCGCCGGTCGCAGCGGGCGTGGCGGACTCCGAGGTGCTGGGAGCCAGCGCCTCAGGGGTGTCCGCTCGCCCCCGAACGGCACCGGCCACGACCGCATCCTCCAGTGCGCTCGGTGGGTGCACGGGGTGGGCGTCGGCCAGGGCGGCGAGAACCTCACGGAAGTCCGCAGCCTCGTCGCGGCACTCGGCGCAGGTGGCCGAGATGCTCCTCGAAGGCGGCTCGCTCGTCGGCGTCCAGGGCATCGGTGCAGTAGGCGCCCAGCAGGTCGTGGTTGTCGTTCACAGGTCTCCCTCCAACTCCGTGCGCAGGGACCGCAGCGCATCGCGGATCCGGGTCTTGGCCGTGCCCAGGGGGATGTCGAGTCGTTCGGCCACCTCGGTGTGCGTCAGCCCGCCGAGGAATGCCAGCTCGAGGGACTCGCGCTGCAGTCGGGAGAGGCCCTCCATGGCCTGCCGGACGCGGCGATGCTCGGCGCGCAACTCGACCACCTCCGCCACGGAATCGTGGTCGCGCTCACGCGTGGAGGTCGCCCAGCGCGAGACCCGGTCGCGGTCGCCCTGCTCACGGCGGACCCGGTCGACGGCACGGCGGTGCGTGAGCATCGTGATCCAGGACCGCACCGACGAGGTCTGCGGATCGAAGCGCCCGGCCTGCGCCCACAGGTCTGCGAAGGCTTCCTGCAGGACGTCCTGGGCCATGTGCTCGTCGCGGGTCACCCTCAGGGCGAGGCCGTAGGCCGCCGACGACTGCGCCCGGTACAGCCTCCGGAAGGCGTCCTCATCCCCCAGCGCCACGCGTGCGACCAGCTCGCTGGGCGAGGGGTCGGCGGCACTCAGGGTCACGAGGTTCATGGTCGCATCACCCGATGAACTGCGAGTCGAGGTTCCACGGGGCGAACGGGGCGTTGACCACGATCCAGGTCTCGATCGACTTCATCGCCCCGGTGGCCACGAGCAGCCCGACCACGATGAACACGATGCCCAGGCCACGGCGGAACCAGCCGTGCGAGTCAGCCGCCCAGCCGAAGCGCGCCACCACCCGCTGCCCGGCCAGGGCGATGATCAGCAGCGTGAGGCACAGCCCGACGATGTAGGCGCCCAGCAGGACCAGCCCGCGCACGGGCTCGGCGGGCAGCACCGTCACGATGACGTAGCCGTAGAGCGGCGAGCACGAGGTGAAGACCGGGCCGAGGGCCGCACCGGTGAGGATCTCGCCGGACAGCCCATCCCGCTGGCGAGCCGCCCCGAGCTTCGTCGCCGAGCGGGACTGCAACCCCAGGCGCGCCGACAGCCGCTCCCAGAGGTCGGGGAACGCCCCGACAACGCCCAGTGCGATGAGCACCCCGCCGGAGACCCATTGCCAGGTCTGCGGTGGGAGGCCGATCAGGGCGGTGGTGGCCTTCAGGGCGAGGGTGAACACCAGGATGGACAGCGCCCAGCGAGATCGTGATGACCAGGGCTCGGGTGACCGCCGAGCGTTCCTTCACGACCTGCTGCGTGGTGGTGCCCCCGACGACGGCGCTGGCAGCGGACTCCGCGCGCTCCTCGGCAAGTGCTCCGGCCATCGAGCCCCCGACGATGATCGGCAGCAGCGGCAGGACGCATGGCGCCAGGGTGGTCAGCACCCCGGCGACCAGCGCCCCGAACAGCTCGATCATGGCCCCTCGCCCTCGTGGATGGTGACGGCAGTCGGATCGGTCAGACGGTCTGGGAGGCGATCGCCTCGCCGGACGGGGCTCCGCTGAACTTCGCCAGCTGGTTGCCCTGTCCATCGACCTGCACGAACGTGTGCTGCACGGTGACCCCGTACCTCTTCTTCAGGTCGGTTGCGGCGTCGTAGTCCACGCTCACGACCGTCAGCCCGGCCGGCACCCCGGCGGAATCCAGGCTCTCCACGGTCGCCTTGCATGTGGGGCACCATGAGGCGTTGAAGAACAGGACCACATCACCGGCCTCATGGAACTTCGCGGCGTCGGCCTGGTAGGCAGCCTGGTCGATCCACGCACCCTCCTTGGCCATGGCCGCGTCCTCGGCCATCGCCGACTCGCTCGGGTCCATCGCCATCGCCGACTCACTCGGCTCCTTCTCCATGGCCGACGCGCTGGGTTCCTTCTCCATGGCGGACTCCGAGGCGGCTGCCGGCGTGGCGGCGGTGTCGTCGGAGGCGCACCCCGCGAGTGTGAGGCCGAGCAGCAGGGCCAGGGCGGCGGGGATGGTGCGGTTCATGTCGTGGTGCCTCTCGTCAGGTGACCGCGGCGAGCGGTGCTTCGGTGGGAGTTCGTTGTGAAATGGGCGCCGGATTGGTCCGGGGCGGCTCAGCCGAAGGTGAAGGCGTAGGCCGACAACCCCTGCTCAAGGTCAAGGGTCAGCGTCGAGCGTCGCGCGGGACCCGCACGCAGCTCGTACAGGGTGGGTGCCCCCGAGACCTCGATCTCGCGGGTCGTTGTCCCGTCGGTGACGGTGGCGGTCCCCTCCCCGCCGAGGACGAGGAACACCTTGGCTGCGGAGTAGCCCAGGGTCAGTCCGGCGTCCGGGCCAGCCTCCGCCTCCTCGTCGCGGACGGTCCAGGTGCCGCTGAGCGTGACTCCGTCGGCTGGCCCCGTCGCAGCCGGATCGGAGGTGTACTCGGCAGGCCGGTCCTTGGTGATCTCGTGGGTGTAGCCCCGCGCTCGGGCGAAGCCGAGGTAGGTCTCCGGGGTCTGGGCCTGGTTCGCCTCCTGGGTTGCGGGGGTGACTGCGCTCTGGGCCACTGGAGCTCCCTCCTCGGCGAGCAGCTCGCGGATCAGGGCCTCGGTCTCCTTGTAGGCACCCTCGCCGTAGTGGACCTGGCGGACGGTTCCCGAGCGGTCGATCAGGTAGTGCGCCGGCCAGAAGCGCTGGTCGTAGGCGCGCCAGGTCCTGAAGTCGTTGTCGATCGCGATCGGGTACTCGACGCCGAAGTCCTTCGCCCGCTCGGCGACGTTGGCCACCTCGCGCTCGAACGCGAACTCCGGGGAGTGCACCCCGATGACGGTCAGGCCCTGGTCGCGGTAGGCCGCATCCCAGGCGGTGATGTAGGGAAGCGTGCGTTGGCAGTTGATGCAGGAGTAGGTCCAGAAGTCCACCAGCACGACCCGGCCCTCGGCCTTTAGGCCAGCCAGGGACAGGGGCGCATCCTCGGGGGTGTTCAGCCAGTCGACGATGCCGGTGAGCTCCGGGGCCTTCCCGCAGTCGGCGAGCACCGCGGAGTTCTGGGAGCACTCGTCGAACGTCTGCTCCCCGACGGGAGCAGCAGCGGCCTCGGCAGGTTGGGGGTCAGAGCGCAGTGCGTCCAGTGCGCCGCGGGCGGTGTCGTTGTCCTCCAGGCGCTGCTGAACCACCGCCACGTAGCCCGGCACCGCGCGCTGCACGGCATCAGCCAGCCCGAACGCCATCGCCAGGCCCGTGATCAGGAAGACCGCGCCCGCCACCTTGCGCACCGTGGGCATCCGGTTTGCCAGCCGCCGCCCCGCGCCGACGCCCAGACGAGCCACGAGCAGCAGGGGGATCGCCAGCCCGGCGGCGAAGGCCACGGTGAGGACGACCAGCCCGGCGCTGAGGCCCTGGGACGCCGCCAGGACGGTGATGGCGGCGAGCACCGGTCCGGCGCACGGGACGAACACCACTCCGAGGGTCAGGCCGAACACGAACGCCGACCCACCGCGGACGGGCCCCCGGTTCGGGAACCGGTAGAAGATCTTCTCCAGCTGGTGGCCGATCCCCGGGATGAGCAGGCCCAGGCCGACCCCGATGATGGTCACCAGGGCGATCCCCCGCAGCAGGCCCTCGGGAACCCCGAGCACCGCGATCAGCGTGGCGCCCAGCAGGGTCAGGAGGGTGAACGACGTGAGGAGTCCGGCGACGATCAAGTAGGGCCGCCGGCGGGTGACCAGTGGGGTGGCCGCCACCGCCACAGACCCGGTTCCAGGGCCGGCCCCGCCCGCCACTGCGGCACTACCGGCCGTCAGCGAGGATGCCGCGAGGATCCCCGGCAGCACGGGCAGGACGCACGGGGACAGCGCGGTCACCAGACCGGCCACGAAGCCAATTGCCAGGAGGGTCAGCACGGGAGTTGTTCGCCGGCGAGCGCCCTGCGGATTGGCCCAACCACGCGGAATCAGCGCCACGCTCGGCGGTACGGTCGATCGAACGGATCCCGCACGGCAGAGGAGGGGATGGGCCATGACCACGATCAGGTGCGCCCAGCTGCTCGAGAGCGGCCGTCTGGTCGGTCCCCGGACGCTGACCATCGACGGGGACCGGATCACCGCGGTCGGCGACGGGGCCGCGGCCGACATCGACCTCGGGTCCGGTGTCCTGACCCCCGGCCTGATGGACCTGCAGAACAACGGCTCCTTCGGTGCGGACTTCGCCGATGCCACTCCCGAGCAGTGGGAGGAGGTGCTCGCTGGGCTGGCGGCGCGGGGCGTCACTGGCCTGCAGCCGACCATCATCACCGCGCCCCTCGATGAGCTCAACGAGGCCTTCAGCCGGGCGAAGGCTGCCCGCGACGCCGCGGATGGCCGACCGACCTGCCGGATCCTCGGTGTGCACCTGGAGGGTCCGTTCATCTCCGAGGCGCGCAAGGGCGCGCATCGGGCCGAGTGCATGCGCGACCCGACGGATGAGGCCCTCGACGTGCTCCTCGGTCATCCGGCGACGAAGGAGACGCTGCTCACCGTCACCCTCGCACCGGAGCGCGACCACGCCCTCGACGCCATCCGTCGGCTGGTGGGCGAGGGGATCATCGTGTCCGTCGGTCACTCCGACGCATCCGCTGAGCAGGTCTGGGCCGCTGCGGACGCCGGGGCGACGATGTCGACCCACATCTTCAACGCGCAGCGTCCGTTCAGCCATCGGGAGCCGGGCGTCCCGGGCGCGGTGATGACCGATGAGCGCTTCTTCATCGGCACGATCATCGACGGCCAGCACGTGGTCGCGGCGGCCGTGAAGATCGTCTTCGCGGCCGCGCCCGGTCGGGCGATCGGGGTCACTGACGCCATCGTGACCGCAGGCCTGCCCAACCACACGCCGCTGTTGTTCGGTGGCCAGCCGGTCGAGAACGACGACTTCGGGCTCGGGCGCCGCGAGGACGGGACGATCGCCGGGGCCGGGATCGTCCTCGACGAGGGCGTCCGCCGGATGGTGGCAGCGGGAATGGACCCGGCCACCGTGCTGGCGTCCTGCACGGAGGTGGCCGCCCGGTCGCTGAACCGCAGCGACATCGGCCGGATCGCCCCCGAGGCGCTCGCGGACCTCGTGTGGTGGGACGCCGACTGGTTCCCCCGCCGCGTGTGGATCGGCGGCCAGGAGATCCAGGCCGCTGACCAGGGCAGGTAGGGCTACGCGTCGATGACGATCGCCATGATCACCGGGTTGCGCCGGTAGGTCTTGAACACCCAGCGGCTGACGGTCCGGTGGATGATCTGCTCGAGCTGGTGCTGGTCGCCGATGCCGTCATCGGCCGCCTTGGCCAGGGCCCTGTCGATGTGCGGCACCACCTCGGCGAACATCGTCGTGCTGTTGACCAGGCCGCGGGTCAGGAAGTCCGGGGGCTCGGCCAACCGACCGGTGTCGGCATCGACGATGGCCACGATCGTGACCAGCCCCTCCTCAGCCAGGGTGCGACGGTCCTTCAGCGATGCCTCCGTGGCTCCGCCGACGGTCATCCCGTCGACGTAGACGTACCCGGCCGGCACCTTGCCGGTGATCCTCGCCGTCCGATCGATGAGGTCCACGACGACGCCGTCCTCGGCGATGACCACGTTCTCGGCCGGCACGCCGGTGCGGATGGCGATCGCCGCGTTCTCGGACATGTGGCGCCACTCCCCGTGGATCGGCATCACGTTGCCGGGCTTCACGATGTTGTAGCAGTAGGCCAGCTCCCCGGCGCTGGCGTGCCCCGAGACGTGCACCTTCGCGTTGCCCTTGTGCACCACGTTGGCGCCGTACCGGGTGAGGGCGTTGATGACCCGGTAGATGGCGTTCTCGTTGCCGGGGATCAGCGAGCTGGCCAGCAGGACGGTGTCGCCCGGGCCGATCCGGATCTCGTGGTCGCGGTTGGCCATCCGCGCCAGGGCGGCCATCGGCTCGCCCTGCGACCCGGTGGAGACCAGCGTGATCTTGTTGTCCGGGAGGTTCTTGATCTCCTTGAGGTTCATCACCAGGCCCTCGGGGATCGTGAGGTAGCCCAGGTCGCGGGCGATGCCCATGTTGCGCACCATCGACCGGCCCACGAACGCGACCTTGCGGCCGTGATGGTGGGCGGCGTCGAGGACCTGCTGGATCCGGTGCACGTGGCTGGCGAAGCTGGAGACGATGATCCGCCGCGGTGCGGTGCGGAACACCTCCTCGATCGCCGGGGCCAGGTCGCGCTCGGAGATGGTGAACCCGGGGACGTCGGCGTTGGTGGAGTCGGTCATGAACAGGTCGACGCCCTCCTCACCGAGCCGGGCGAAGGCGCGCAGGTCGGTGACCCGGGCGTCCAGCGGGAACTGGTCCATCTTGAAGTCCCCGGTGGCCAGGACCATGCCGGCGGGGGTGCGGATCGCGACCGCCAGCCCGTCAGGGATGGAGTGGTTGACGGCGACGAACTCGCAGTCGAAGGCTCCGAACGGTCGGCGATCGCCCTCCGCGACCTGCACGGTGACCGGGGTGATCCGGTGCTCCTTGAGCTTCGAGGCGATGAACGCCAGCGTCAGCCGGGAGCCGACCAGCGGGATGTCCGGGCGCTCGCGCAGGAGGTAGGGGACGCCGCCGATGTGGTCCTCGTGTCCGTGGGTGAGCACGATCGCCTCGATGGCGTCGAGCCGGTCACGGATCCAGGTGAAGTCCGGCAGGATCACGTCGACCCCGGGCTGGGTCTCCTCGGGGAAGAGCACGCCGCAGTCCACGACCAGGAGCCGACCGTCGAACTCGAAGACGGTCATGTTCCGCCCGATCTCACCGAGTCCCCCGAGCGGGACGACCCGCAGGCCGCCCTCGGGCAACGGGGGCGGGGGGCCGAGTTCGGGATGCGGATGGCTCATGGGGCCAGTCTCTCAGGAAACGAGCCCTACCTGATCCCGGGCGGCTGGACTGCAGTCACCTGGTCGAGTCCCATGGACCGGACCGGACCGGACCGGGCCGTGTCTGGCCGCCGGTCGGCTGGCGTAGCCATCCTCCTCCCGATTCCAAGGTCCCCCACCCTCATGCCGAAGGCCCCCACAAGGGGGGCCTTCACCACGAGAGCGGGTGACGGATCCATCGGCTGGCGTTGCCAGCCTCCTCCCGATTCCAAGGTCCCCCACCCTCATGCCGAAGGCCCCCACGAGGGGGGCCTTCACCACGAGAGC
>CAVTOX010000038.1:0-49473 GCA_963736425.1 uncultured Actinomycetes bacterium | reverse complement strand
CCAACCGCCGCCGGTTACCCGCAGGGCGCCTACCCACCGCCCGGGTCCTATCCGCCGCCGGCCGGGTACCAGCAGCCCAGCGCCTACCCGCCCCCCGGTGCCTACCCGCCTCCGGGTGCCGAATACCTGGCGCCCGGGACCTACCCGCCGGCCGGGACCTACCCGCCCGCCGGCCCTGCCCGGCGGCTGACCCGCAGCCGCAGCCAACGGGTCATCGGTGGCGTCTGCGGTGGCCTGGCCCGCTACTGGAACACCGACCCCACGCTGCTGCGCATCCTGACCGTCGTGCTCACGCTGGCCTCTGCTGGCGCCTTCCTCGTCGGCTACCTGCTCGCCTGGATCCTGATCCCCGACGAGCCGCTGGGACCCACCGGACCGTACGGGCCGGCCGACCAGGTCGGCTACGCCTCGGGCGGGAACCCCGGCTACGCGGACTCCCGGGCCGAGTACATCCCCCCGGCCCCGCGCGAGCGTTCCTACCTCGGCTGGCTGGTCCTCTCCGCGGCGATCCTCGCAGCAGGCGTCCTGGCCCTGATCGGCTTCGTGCTCCCCGCGAGCGTGGGCATCTGGGGCGTGACCCTCGGCCTCGCCCTGGCGATCCTGGGTGTCGGGATGCTCGTCGGCACGAAGTACGGCCGCGCCCGCTGGTTGCTGTGGTTGGCGATCCCCCTGGCGTTCATCACGTTCGTCACGGTCACGGCGAGCAACTTCGTCGCATCGAACCCGAACTGGGACCGCTGGACCGCCACCGCTGACGGTGACGGACAGTGGGGCGGGCTGACCATCGGCGACCGCACCTGGCAGGTGACGCCCGCCGATGCCGCCAAGTCGCCGCTGGACTTCCAGCTCTCGGCCGGCTCGGGCGTGCTCGACCTGACCGAGCTCACCGCCATCGGGGACTCGGAGCCCGGCAAGCCCAAGCAGCGCGTCGAGATCGACGCCGGTGTCGGGGTGGGCGAGTTGATCATCCTGGTCCCCGCCGACATGCGGCTGGACCTGACCGGATCCGTGGACATCGGCCAGATCGATCTCCCGGGAAGCAAGCCGACGGAGGGTGACGGCCTGACTGTCGACACCACCGTCACGCCGTTGGCCGAGGGTCAGCCGGCGTACATCGTCACCGTCGACGCCGCGATCGGCGCCGGAAACCTGGAGGTGCGCCGTGAGGCAGCATGAGAACGACTACTTCTCCCTGGCCGCTGGCCTTCTGTTCACCGTCCTGGGCGTGCTGTTCGCAGTCAGTGCGGCGACCGGCTGGCAGATCGACGGGCGCTGGATCGCCCCCACCGCCCTGATCGTCCTGGGCGCCGGTGGCGTGGCAGCCTCGCTGGCCGCCTCCAAGCGCCAGCAGCGTGACGCGCAGGCCCTGATCGCCGCCGAGTCAACGGACTCCTGGCCCACGGACCCCTTCGCCTGACCCGAGTCGTTCCCGGCCCACCGGGACGACCCCCCGCAGGACCCCCTCGGACCCCCTCGAGGGGGTCCTGCCACATCCGCGCCACGCCCGGGCCCCCTTCCCAGTGATCCATGTACCTTGGCCATCTGCTAGCACCCGCAACCTGCATGGATCACAGCGGGCGGGTGCCAAAGGCGGGGGCAGGGCGGGGCAGGCCGGGAGGTGACCTCTCGCCCGCTACTCCCACTCGATGGTGCCGGGGGGCTTGCTGGTGACGTCGAGGACGACGCGGTTGATGTCGCGGACCTCGTTGGTGATCCGCGTCGAGATCCGCGCCAGCAGGTCGTAGGGCAGCCGTGACCAGTCGGCGGTCATCGCGTCCTCACTGGACACTGGCCGGAGCACCACCGGATGGCCGTAGGTGCGACCGTCGCCCTGGACGCCCACGGAGCGCACGTCCGCGAGCAGGACCACCGGGAACTGCCAGACATCCCGGTCGAGCCCAGCGGCGGTGAGCTCCTCGCGGGCGATCGCGTCGGCCTCGCGCAGGATGTCCAGCCGCTTGCGGTTGACCGCCCCGATGATCCGGATCGCCAGGCCCGGGCCGGGGAACGGATGCCGCCACACCATGGCCGCGGGCAGGCCGAGCTGCTCGCCGACGTGGCGCACCTCGTCCTTGAACAGCGTGCGCAGCGGCTCGACGAGCTGGAACTGCAGGTCGTCGGGAAGACCGCCAACATTGTGGTGGCTCTTGATGTTGGCCGTGCCCGTGCCTCCGCCGGACTCCACGACGTCCGGGTAGAGCGTGCCCTGCACGAGGAAGTCCACGGTCCCGCCCTGCTCGCCGCGCTCGGCAACGACCTGTGCCGCGGCATCCTCGAACACCCGGATGAACAGCCGCCCGATCGTCTTTCGCTTCTCCTCCGGGTCGGTCACGCCGTCGAGCTCGGACAGGAACCGCTCAGCAGCGTCCACCACGACCAGGCGGATCCCGGTGGCAGCCACGTAGTCCCGCTCGACCTGCTCGCGCTCGCCCTTGCGCAGCAGTCCGTGATCAACGAACACGCAGGTGAGCTGGTCGCCGACCGCCTCGTGCACCAGCGCGGCGGCCACGGCTGAGTCCACGCCGCCGGAGAGCCCGCAGATGACTTGGTGGTCGCCCACCTGGGCGCGGATCGCGGCCACCTGCTCGTCGACGATCGATGCCGTGGTCCAGTCCGGGGCGATCCCGGCGAGGTCGTGCAGGAAGTGCTCGAGGATCGCCTGGCCGTGCTCGGTGTGCAGCACCTCCGGGTGGAACTGCACGCCGGCGCAGCGAGTTGTGGCGTTCTCGAAGGCAGCGATCGGGGCCCCCGCACTCGACGCCGCGACGGTGTATCCGTCCGGTGCTGCGGACACCGAGTCGCCGTGCGACATCCACACGGACAGCTCCGCCGGCAGCCCCGCGAACAGGGCGCCCGGTTCCTCCACCTGCAGCGGCGTGCGGCCGAACTCGCTCAGGCCCGTCTGCGCCACCTCGCCACCCAGGGCCCTGGCCATCGCCTGGAAGCCGTAGCAGATGCCGAACACCGGGACGCCGGCGTCGAACAGGGCAGCGTCGATCGACGGGGCACCGGGCGCGTAGACGCTGCTTGGCCCACCGGAGAGGACCACCGCAACCGGATCCTTGGCCAGCATCTCGGCTACCGGCATCGTGGACGGGACGATCTCGGAGAACACCCGGGCCTCGCGCACACGCCGCGCGATCAGCTGGGCGTACTGGGCACCGAAGTCGACGACGAGGACAGGCCTGGGGTTGCTCACGGGGGGAAGCGTACGCGGCAACGACTTGTCCGGATCTCGGCGCATCGCCGCTCTGGGATCCGGACCAACCCCGGTTCGGTCCACTCAATGGCGGACAAACTGGCGGGCGGAGCGTGGAGCGCGCGGGCTCGGGGCGGTGGCCGCGGGAGGCGCGCGGGCTACTGGTCTGCTCGGACCGTCGGGAGGCCGAGGTTGACCGGCAGGCGCAGGGCGCCGGGGGCGTGGTCGGGCACCACCGGGTTCTTCGGCTCCACGACGGCGATGCGCACGTACCCTCGGCCCTGCTCCGGACGGTGATCCTCCTCGCCGGCGTTCGGCCACAGCGACATCGCACGCTCGGCCATCGCGGTGATGGTCAGCGACGGGTTGACCCCGACGTTCGCGGTGATCGTCGAGCCGTCGACGATGTGCAGGCCCGAGTAGCCGTGCACCCGGTGGTACGGGTCGATGACGCCGTCCTCGGCAGTCAGGCCGATGACCGCGCCGCCGATGAAGTGCGCCGTCATCGGGGCGTCGATGACCTCACCCCAGTTGCCCATCGGGCGACCGCCGATGATCCTCGACAGCCGGCGCATCGCGTCGTTGGCCACCGGGATCCACGTCGGGTTGGGCGCACCCTCACCCTGCTTGTTGCGCAGCCGGAAGCGACCGGACCTCGTCCGCTCGCCGAAGACCGTGACGGAGTTGTCCACGTTCTGCATGACCAGGGCGATGAGGTCGCGCTGCGAGGCACCCTTGACCCACATCGAGGCCAGCACGTCCTTGGGATTCCTCAGCGCCACCTTGGCCCACTGCCTGTACCGCGGCGTCCCCTCCTGCCCATCGCTCATGACGGTGCCGAGCATCAGCATGGCGTTCGAACCCTTGCCGTAGCGGCAGGGCTCGATGTGCGTCGTCGGATCCGGGAAGAACGACGACGTGATGGCCACACCGTGGGTGAAGTCGCCCTCGCCGGGTGGGTTCGCGTTGACGATGCCCACGAGGGACTCGGAGTTGGTCCGGGTCAGTGCGCCCAAGCGAGGCGAGAGCTCGGGGAGCACCCCGTCGTCGCGCAGGCGGTGCAGCAGGCTCTGGGTCCCCCACGTGCCGGCCGAGAAGACCACGTGCTCCGCAGTGAACGTGCGCACAGGGCCGTCCGGGGTCTGCTCGGGCCCGGTGTCAGCACCGCCCCGGCGCTTCGCCACCTTCCCGCGCGCCCTGCCGACTGCCTTGGTGGCCAGCGATGCCGTCGCCCGGGTGTCGACAGCCCACCGCCCGTCCGGCAGGGGGCGCACGTCGGTCACGGTCGTCAGCGGGTGGACCACGGCACCGGCACCCTCGGCCAGGCCCAGGTAGTTCTTCACCAGGGTGTTCTTGGCGTTGTGCCGGCAGCCGGTCATGCACTCACCGCACTCGATGCAGCCCGTGCGTTCCGGCCCCACGCCCCCGAAGTACGGATCCGGGGCGGTGGCACCCGGGGCGTCGCCGAAGTACACGCCAACCGGGGTCATCTTGAACGTGTCGCCCACGCCCATGTCGTCGGCGACAGCCTTGAACGCCACGTCCGCGGCGGTCATCGTCGGGTTCTTGACCACGCCGAGCATCCGCTCGGCCTGGTCGTAGAACGGCAGCAACTCGTCGGACCAGTCGGTGATGTGCGCCCAGTGCGGGTCCTTGAAGTAGCCCTCGCCGGGCACATACAGGGTGTTGGCGTAGACCAGCGACCCACCGCCGACCCCAGCGCCGGCCAGGACGATGACGTCGTTGAGCCGGTGGATGCGCTGGATGCCGGTGCAGCCCAGCTCCGGTGCCCACAGGTAGTCCTTGACCCGCCACGAGGTCTTGGCGAACTCCGCATCGGCGAAGCGACGTCCGGCCTCGAGCACCCCGACCCGGTAGCCCTTCTCCGTCAGGCGCAGCGCAGTCACGGATCCGCCGAAGCCGGAGCCGATCACCAGGACGTCGTAGTCAGTCGCGGGGGTCTCGGGTCCGCTGCCCGTGGTGCTGTCGAAGTCGGCCATGTGATCGACGATATCCCCGCCCGGGCGGGTCCGCCCCACCGGGCACGCCACCGCCCCGACAAGGATTCCCCCGGACTTGCCAGAGCCTCGGGCAACTCCAGGAGATTCCGCGACATTACGGAGATTCCGCCGAGACGGGGCGCGCGCCGTCCGGGCGCCGCAGCCGTCTCGGCTACTTGAAGCCGACGGCCTTGAGGGCCCTGAAGCCGCGAATGATCATGTCGCCCCAGTCGTCGTGCTCCATCCCGAACGGGGTGCCCATGCTGATCCCGCGCTGCACGGCGATCGTCTGCTCCTCGGTGAAGCGGGTCAGGCCATGGTCCCCGTTGCGTCGGCCCAACCCGGACAGACCTCGGCCGCCCATGGGGGCCCGGGTGGAGCCGAAGGTTGCCTCGTAGGCCTCGTTGACGTTGACCGAGCCGGTACGCAGCTGCCGTGCGATCCGCTCCCCGCGACCGTCGTCCTCGGTGAGCACCGACGCGTTGAGCCCGTATGGGGAGTCATTGGCCAGGGAGACTGCCTCCTGCTCGGAGTCCACCCGCTGGACCGCCACCACCGGCCCGAACGTCTCGGCACCGAAGCACACCATGTCCTCCGTGACCCCGGTCAGCACCGTGGGCGCGAAGTAGAACGGACCGATATCGGGCAGCGGCTGCCCCCCGGTCACGACCGTCGCGCCCTTGGCGACCGCGTCGTCAACCGCGGCCGCGACGCGCGCGAGCTGCTCGGCGCTGATCAGCGAGCCGTAGTCGGTCCCCCAGCCCACGGACGCGTGCATCCGCAGCCCGCCGATCCGGGCGAGGAACCGATCCATGAAGGCGTCGTGGACGCCCGCGAGGACGTAGATCCGCTCGATGCCGACGCAGAGCTGCCCGGCGTTGTCGAAGCACGCCCGCACAGCGATCTCGGACGCACGCCCGGGATCAGCATCGTCGAGCACGATCATGGGGTTCTTGCCGCCGAGCTCCATCGAGCAGCCGATGAGCCGCTCACCACAGCGGCCGGCGATCTGCGCACCGACCGCGCTGGAACCGGTGAACATGATGTAGTCGGCACGCTCGGTGATCTCAGGGCCCAGCTCGGGGCCATGCCCGAGCACGACCTGCAGGACCCGGCGGGGGATGCCCGCCCGGTGCATGAGGTCCACGGCCCACAGGGCGGTCAGCGATGTCTGGTGGTCGGGCTTGAGCACCACGGCATTTCCCGCCATCAGGGCGGGGATCGCATCGGCGGCGGCAAGGAACAGCGGGTAGTTCCAGGGGGCGATGATGCCCACCACCCCCACCGGATGATGCTCCACCGACACCTTCGTGAGCAGCGGGAAGAGGCCGAGCGTCCGTTCGGGGCCGAGCAGGCGGCGCGCATCCCGTGCGTAGTGCCGGGCGACGGTGCACACCCCGAGGAGCTCCTTGAGGGCGTCCATCCGGGTCTTTCCGGTCTCCCACTGGATGAGGTCCAGACCCTCGTCCCGGTGCGACAGGAGCAGGTCGTGGAACCGCAGCACCGCCCGCTTGCGCTCAGCCACCGGCGTGGCCGCCCACCGGGCCTGTGCCCCCCGGGCGGTGTCGAAGGCCATGTCCACGTCCTGAACCGTGGAGAACGGGATCTCGGCCAGCGGTTGCCCGTCGAACGGGGCCAGGGTCGCATGCCGAGCGGCGCCCGGGCGGACGACGGGGATCGTCAACAGGGCCTCGATGAGGTCCCGGTCGAATCCGGTTCGGGAGTGGGCAGTCTCAATGCTCATGCGATGCAGGCTACCGCGCTCGCCCACGCCCGGACCGGCCCTGCCCGCGAGGGTCGGGTTCGAGCCTGGGAGTAGTCACCTGCATGCTGAGTGTCACCTGCATCCAGAGCCCATTCCTCCTATGGCATAGGCGTTTTCGTGGTTCTGCCTCTTGTGGACGACTCGCGCGTTGGTGGGGATGAAACGCCGATTCCGTGCGGGAGAGGGCCCAATCGATCGTGTGGATAACTCGCCGAAAGCTGTGGATATCAGCGACCGGGCGAGACCGTGACGTCCACCCGCTGGAACTCCTTGAGCTCCGAGTATCCGGAGGTCGCCATCGCCCGGCGCAGGGCACCCACAAGGTTCATCGTGCCGTCCGGGACCCGGCTCGGACCATGCATGACCTGCTCCAGGGAGCCCACCGTGCCGGTCCAATGCCGCTCCCCGCGGGGCAGGTCGGCGTGCACGGCCTCCATCCCCCAGTGCCAGCCCCGTCCGGGTGCCTCGGCAGCCCGCGCCAGCGGGGAGCCGACCATCACGGCATCCGCACCGCAGGCGATCGCCTTGACGAGGTCGCCGCTGCGACCCATTGCCCCGTCAGCGATCACGTGCACGTAGCGCCCGCCCGACTCGTCCATGTAGTCCCGCCGGGCGGCGGCCACGTCGGCGACCGAGGTGGCCATCGGCACGCGAACTCCAAGCACGTCGGCAGTCGTGTGCGAGGCGCCCCCGCCGAAGCCGACGAGCACGCCGGCGGCGCCCGCACGCATCAGGTGCAGGGCTGCGCGATAGGTGGCAACCCCGCCCACGATCACCGGGGCGTCGAGGGTGTAGATGAAGTCCTTGAGGTTCAGTGCATCGTCCTCGGCGCTGACGTGCTCAGCGGAGACAGTGGTCCCGCGGATCACGAACAGGTCGATGCCCGCCCTCGTGACGATCGGCGCCAGCTCGGTGACCCGGTTGGGCGAGAGCGCGCCGGCCACGGCCACCCCGGCGGCGCGGATCTCGGCGATGCGTTCGGCGATGAGGTCAGGCTGGACCGGCTCGGAGTAGAGCTGCTGCATCCGGGCGTTCGCCTGCAGCTCGGGGAGCTGGCCGATCTCCTCGTAGGCAGCTGATGGGTCCTCGTAGCGCGTCCACAGCCCCTCGAGGTTGAGCACGCCCAGTCCGCCGAGCTGGCCCATCCGGATCGCGGTCTCCGGGGAGATGATCGAGTCCATCGGCGCCCCGATGATCGGGTTGTCGAAGCGGTAGGCGTCGATCTGCCAGCCGGTGTTGACCAGCTCCGGGGCCCGGGTGCGCCGGCTGGGCGCGATGGCGATGTCGTCGAAGGACAGCGCGGCACGGCCACGCTTGCCCAGGCCGATCTCGATGTCGTTCATGTGCTCCTCCTCGACGTCCGGCCCGCCTCAGCGGCCCTGGTAGTTGGGTGCCTCGACGGTCATCTGGATGTCGTGCGGGTGGGACTCCTTGAGCCCTGCCGGCGTGATCCGGACGAAACGACCTCGGGCCTGCAACTCGGGGATCGTGCGCGCGCCCACGTAGAACATCGACTGGTGCAACCCGCCCACCAGCTGGTGCGCGACCGCGGCCAACGGTCCCCGGTAGGGCACCTGCCCCTCGATCCCCTCGGGGACGATCTTCTCGTCGGTGGTGACATCAGCCTGGAAGTAGCGGTCCTTGGAGTACGAGACGCGACCGCGGGAGGCCATCGCCCCCAGCGACCCCATGCCGCGGTAGTGCTTGAACTGCTTGCCGTTGACGAAGACGAGGTCGCCCGGGCTCTCCTCACAGCCCGCGAGCAGCGAGCCGAGCATGACGGTCTCGGCACCCGCGACCAGCGCCTTGGCGATGTCCCCGGAGTACTGCAGCCCACCGTCGCCGATCACGGGCACGCCTGCGGGCCGGCACACCCGGGCGGCCTCGAAGATGGCGGTGACCTGCGGCACCCCGACCCCGGCCACGACGCGCGTGGTGCAGATCGAGCCCGGGCCGACCCCGACCTTGACCGCGTCCGCACCGGCGTCGACCAGGGCCTGCGCACCGGCCTTGGTGGCGATGTTGCCACCGATGACCTGAACGTGGGCCGTGGCCGGGTCGGACTTGATCCGGGCCACCATGTCCAGCAGGAGTCGCGCCTGGCCGTTGGCGGTGTCGGCGACCAGCACGTCGACCCCGGCCTCGACCAGGGCCGTTGCGCGCTCCCAGGCGTCGCCGAAGAAGCCGATCGCCGCTCCGACCCGCAGGCGGCCCTCGCCGTCCTTGGTCGCCATCGGGTACTTCTCGGTCTTGACGAAGTCCTTGACCGTGATCAGCCCGGTGAGCCGTCCGGCGGTGTCGACCAGGGGCAGCTTCTCGATCCGGTGCTTGGCGAGCAGCGCGGCCGCATCCTCGCGGCGGATGCCCTGTGGACCGGTCACCAGGGGCATGGGCGTCATGACATCGCGCACGAGGGTGGTGGCGAAGCGCTCGGCGGGCAGGAAGAGGATGTCGCGGTTGGTCACGATTCCCAGCAGGGTGCGATCGGCGTCGATGACGGGCAGGCCGGAGACCCGGTAGCGCCCGCACAGCTCGTCGAGCTCGAGGACGGTGGCATCGGGGCTGACAGTCACCGGGTCGTGGATCATCCCGGACTCGCTGCGCTTGACGGTGTCGACCTCGGCGGCCTGGTCGGCGATCGACAGGTTGCGGTGCAGCACGCCGATGCCGCCCTGGCGGGCCATGGCGATGGCCATCCGCGACTCGGTCACGGTGTCCATCGCGGCCGACACCAACGGCACGGCCAGGGTGATCTCCCGGGTCAGCCGCGTGGCAGTGTCCACCTCGGAGGGCACGACGTCGGAATGGTCGGGCAGCAGCAGGACGTCGTCGTAGGTCAGGCCGGTGTACCCGAACATCTCCTGCGCTGCAGCGCGGTCTGCTGGATCGATCACGTGGTGCCCCTCTCCCATTGCAGGATCAGGGTATCGGCCCGGGCGGCCTGTCCGTGTCGATGCCGCAGCGGGCGTCAGCTCAGCAGGCCCCAGCGGAAGCCCAGCGCGACGGCCTGGGCCCGGTCGGCGGCGCCCATCTTGCGGAACATCCGGCGGGCGTGGGTCTTGACCGTGTCCTCGGAGAGGTAGAGCTCGCGACCGATCTGCGCGTTGGACTTGCCCCGGGACATCCCCTCGAGGACCTCCACCTCGCGACCACTGAGCGAGGGGCCACCGGCCATCGGGCGCACGGGGAGGGACACGACGTTGCCGGTCCGGTGCACCGGGGCCGTGGCCGCCAGGCTCAGCATCGTCGCGGTCTCCTCGCGGCTGGCGTCCTTGACCATGTAGCCCCGCGCGCCGACGGCCACAGCGGCCGCGACCCCCTCGATGTCCTCACCCATGGTGAGCATCACGACCACAGCGCCCGGGTAGGCCGCCATGAGCCGGCGAGTTGCCTCGACCCCACCCATCCCCGGCATCCGGACGTCCATGAGCACCACGCTCGGCCGCTCCAGCGGGTAGCGGGCAAGCACCTCCTCACCCGATCCTGCCGCGCTGACGCGGTCGACACCCGGCACCGAGGCAACGGCACGCCGCACCGCCTCCCGCGCCAGGGGAGCGTCGTCGCACACCAGGACCGTGGTCATCGGGGCACCTCCTTCCCCGATCTGTTCGACACGTCCGGCCCGTCACTTGAGCAGGCCTCGGCCCGCTGACCCCCGCAGGCGTGTCGGGATGGGGGCCAGCGGCACCCCAGGGATGGACTCAGCCCACAAGGGCGCGGATGTCGCGACGGGCGAGCCACTCGGCGGCCAGCAGCGGCGGGAGGTCGGCCGCGATGCCGCGGATCACCGCACGGGCGGCGTCCAGGCTGCGCTCGGACTCCGTCGGGGAGGACCCCGCCAGCAGTGCGCCGAGGAGCCCCCTGCTTGGCCAGACCAACGGGCGGGCCCCGAGTCCCTCGGCCAGGACCGCCGCACGCGCGAGGAGGTCCACCGCGGCGCCCTGCTGCCCATGGGATGTGGCCGCGACGCCGGCGAACAACAGCGACTTGGCCACGTGCCGAGGAGCGCTGGCAGCCTCCGCGGCATCGAGCGCACGCTCAGCCGCGGCCCGCGCCTGGCCCGGTTCCCCGACGAGCAGCGCCACCTCGGCACGCGCCCAGTCGAGCCGGATCTGATGCCGCCACCAGAGCGGCCGCTCGGCGAGCAGGACCTCGGCCCGATTCAGAGCCGTCCGGGCCACGTCGGGCTCGCCGAGCCCAACGGCGTCCGAGGCCAGACCGAGCAGCGCCTCACATTCGGCCTCCGGCTCACCGGATGCTGAATCGAGTGCACTCTGGTCCCAGTCGCGCCCCTCCGCGTGTCGCCCGAGCTGGCGCTGGATCGCACCCACCGCAGACGCCGGGAGCGAGCGGAACCCCGCGGGCACCTCCGGGTCGCTGGCCGCCGTGGTCAGGCCCGCAAGCGCTGGGCCATAGTTGCCCGTAGCCGAACGACCCACGCCAAGGAGCCACGCGGCACGGGTACGTCGAGCGATGTCTCCACGCTCCCCTGCCAGCTCCTCAGCGCGCTCCAGCGGCACCAGGCCCTGCCCGGGGACGCCGCGGAACACGGCCCGTTCCCCGGCCGCGAGAAGTCCTGCGAGCTCCTCGTCGACCACGAGGCTCACCTTAGGAGGTCACAACCCCATCGCCACGCGCACCGCGCCGACTGCCTGCTCGAGATCAGCCGCCCGCTCGACGCCCTCGGCCGGCTCGACCCATCCGGGTCCACCGATCACCAGGGTTGCCGCAGGTCGCTGGGCAGGCAGCTCGGGCACCTGCGCACCGGGCATCTGCGCCCAGACGAAGACGACTGGGGGACCGAGGCGGAGCACCGCGTCACGTAGGGCTTCGTCGGGCGTACGCGCGCCGATGACGTGGCTACGGATCCCGACGTCGCACAGGGCGGCCTGCAGGACCATCAGGGGGAGGTCATGAAGCTCATCTGGCGCACTGGCCAGGACGGCCGGTCGTCCATTGCGGGGCCGCTCGAGGCCTGCGGAGTGGCCCGCGAGAGCGCCGATCACCACCATGGAGAACGAGTGCTCGATCTCCACCCCGCGGCTGGTCTGCTCCCACCGCTCGCCGATCGCGACCAGGACCGGGCGGATCAACTCCTCCCAGGTGACTATGGCGCCCCGATCGGCCAGCGACGCAGTCACGGTGCGCTGGCAGGCATGGGAGTCCAGGGACATCGCGGCACGAGCCAGGCCGCGTGCCGCCCGGGGGCTTCCGCGCATGGACAGCACCCGACCGCCGCCGGGCGAGCCATCACCCACCGGGCTTCCGGCCCCGAGGGCCTCAGCCACATCGCCGGCCGGTGGCTGTGACCCGTTGGACGCGCCTGCCCCCAGGAGCGCGGCATACGGGTTCGAGGCGTCGACGGCCTCGGCTGCGATCTGGGTACGGATGGCTGCCCGGGCCGCCTCGGCCGGGGGCACGCCCTCCTGGACCAGGCGGTGCATGACTCCCAGCCGCGCCAGGTCGATCGGGCCGTACCGGCGGTGTCCTCCGGGGGTGTGCAGGCTGGGCGCAAGGCCGTAGCGACGCTCCCAGCTGCGCAGGGTGCCCGGTGCCACGCCCAGACCGCGCGCTGCTCCCGCCACGCTCAGGGCCACGCTCGGCTCCAGATCCGCCCCCGGCAGCTCGTCGGCACTGCCAGGAGCGGCCACCGACAGCCCATCCTCATCCGGTTCGATCGACGCCTCGTCACCCTCGTCAGCAGCCATGCCGACATGCGAAGGCAGGCCGAGGGATCGAGCTTCATGAGAGGGCACGACGACATTGTGCAATACCTTTGCAAAGTTCGCCTGCGAACGTGGCCGGCCTGCGCCACCCGCGGGAACATTGGGGGTACGTCGCGACGTTATTACCAGTACCTGCACATACCGACATTGGTTCGTTGACACACTTGCACAGGCTTCGCACAAGTTCTAGGATGGAGTGACACGAGGATGAGAGGACCAGCCATGGCCGACGTTTCGAGGCTCCCCGGACCGAATGCGGACTTCTGGGACTGGCAGATGCACGCTGCATGTCGCGGTGTCGACTCCGAGATGTTCTTCCACCCCGAGGGCGAGCGCGGTGGCGCGAAGGAGGCCCGCGAGCGCGAGGCCAAGGCCCTGTGCGCCAGCTGCCCGGTACTCACGCAGTGCCGGGCCCACGCCCTGAAGGTGCGCGAGCCATTCGGCGTGTGGGGCGGACTCACCGAGTCCGAGCGTGCCGTGATCTACCAGGCGGAGGGCCGCGCCGGACAGCGCGCCACCGCCTGACCGCACGTCTCCCTGCGGTCGGACGGGATCCATCCTCCTGCCCAGCCGTTCCGCGTGAGTCGGCACTCGGCCCCACTGGTACCAGAGCATCTGGTCACAGTGGGGCCGAGTGGCGTTGCGGGTGTGCCCGTCAGTGCGTGTGGCCACCTGGGCCGTGGCTGTGGCCGTGCCCGTGGCTCTCGCCCTCGGGCTCAGCGGGCTTCTCGACCACGAGAACGTCGGTCGTGAGCAGCATGCCGGCGATGGACACCGCGTTCTCCAGTGCGGAGCGCGTCACCTTCACCGGGTCGATGATCCCCGCCGCGACCAGGTCGACATACTCGCCCGTGGCCGCGTTCAGGCCCATGCCCGGCCCCTGCTCGCGCACCTTGGCGACGACCACGTAGCCCTGCTCGCCGGCGTTCTCCGCGATCCAGCGCAGCGGCTCGTCGAGCGCCTTTCGCACCACGTTGACGCCGAACAGCTCGTCGCCGGTGCGTCCGAGCCCGCCGGAGAGCGCCGATGCCGCGTGCACGAGGGCGGCGCCGCCTCCGGCGACGATCCCCTCCTCGATGGCCGCACGAGTCGCCGACACGGCATCCTCGATGCGGTGCTTCTTCTCCTTGAGCTCCACCTCGGTGTGTGCCCCGACCTTGATGACAGACACGCCACCGGCCAGCTTGGCCAGGCGCTCCTGAAGCTTCTCGCGGTCCCAGTCGGAGTCCGACTCCTCGATCTCCCGGCGGATCTGCGCGACCCGATCGGAGACCGCCGAGGAGTCCCCGCCACCATCGACGATCGTGGTGTCGTCCTTGGTGATGACAACACGCCGAGCCGAGCCGAGGACCTCGAGGCCGACCTGGTCGAGCTTGAGCCCGACCTCGGCGGCCACGACCTGGGCCCCGGTGAGGATCGCGATGTCGGCCAGGATCGCCTTGCGCCGGTCACCGAAGGCCGGTGCCTTGACCGCCGCGGAGTTGAAGGTGCCGCGGATCTTGTTCACGACCAGCGTGCTGAGCGCCTCACCCTCGACATCCTCGGCGATGATGAGCAGCGGCTTGCCGGCCGCCATCACCTTCTCGAGAACGGGGAGGATGTCGGCGATGGCCGCGACCTTGCCCTGGACGAGCAGGATCAGGGCGTCCTCGAGGACGGCCTCCATGCGCTCGGGGTCGCTGACGAAATACGGCGACAAGTAGCCCTTGTCGAACTGCATGCCCTCGGTGAACTCCATCTCCAGGGAGGTGGTGGAGGACTCCTCGACCGAGATGACGCCGTCCTTGCCCACGCGGTCGAACGCGTCGGCGATGAGTCCGCCGATGACTTCGTCCTGCGAGGAGATGGTCGCCACCTGGGCGATCTCGTCGCGGCCCTCGACGTCGCGGGCCATTCCCGCCAGCGCCTCGGTGACGGCATCGACCGCGGCGGTCATCCCCGCCTTCACCAGGACCGGCGCCGCACCGGCGGTGACCACCTTCAAGCCCTCGCGGACAAGCGCCTGGGCCAGCACTGTGGCAGTGGTGGTCCCGTCGCCAGCGATGTCGTTGGTCTTTGTGGCGACCTCCTTGGCCAGCTGCGCGCCGAGGTTCTCGTACGGGTCCTCCAGCTCGATCTCACGGGCGATCGTCACGCCATCGTTGGTGATGGTCGGCGCGCCCCACTTCTTGTCGATGACGACGTTGCGCCCCTTGGGCCCAAGGGTCACCTTGACGGTGTCCGCCAGGGCATTGACGCCGCGCTCGAGACTGCGGCGGGCACCCTCATCGAAGTCCAGGATCTTGGCCATGTGTGCTTCTCTGCTCTTCTCGTATGTGCGATGCGTCGAGCCCCGGCCCCGACGTTCCGGAACCGGGGCTCGATGCGGGGAAAGCGGCTACTTCTCGACTACCGCGAGGACATCGCGGGCCGACAGGAGCAGGTACTCCTCGCCGTTGTACTTGATCTCAGTGCCGCCGTACTTGGAGTAGATGACGACGTCATCGACCTTCACGTCCAGCGGGATGCGGTTCGTGCCCGCATCATCGAAGCGGCCCGGTCCGACTGCCAGGACCTTGCCCTCCTGGGGCTTCTCCTTGGCAGTGTCCGGGATGACAAGTCCTGACGCCGTCGTCTGTTCGGCGTCGAGGGGCTGAACGAGGATGCGGTCCTCGAGTGGCTTGATCTGTGCCACGGTCTGACCTCCCTTGAGGGGGTTCGCAGGAACGGATGTGTGCTGCGGGCCGGTACGTTCCGTCGTCGCGGTGCGGGACGACCTGCGTCGCTGCTGGCACTCTCTTTGCGTGAGTGCCAGAGGAGACACTAACACCCTTTGGCACTCGGCGCACACGAGTGCCAACGCCTCCGGCGACGCCGGCGACGCCGGCGACCGACCTCAGGAGCAGCGCATGAGCCAGGAGCTGACGCGGCCTGACCAGTCGATCGCCCGCACCTGGGCGCACACCCTGGCTCCGGCACCCTGAGCCGGCAGCGTCCACTCGCGAGCGCGTGGAGCCAACTGCTGGACCGCCGACCACGATCCCCGCCTCGTGCCAGTCCGGGCGGCACTGCGGACCTCGACGACGCGGACTCCCCCTCGGTCGGTGGCCCGGAAGGAGAGCCGCGAGCCCTGGTCGCCGGTGCTCAGGCGCACATCTCGGGTACGGGGCCTGGTGCTGTCGCGGACCGTGATCCGGATCGGTGCCGATGTCACCGCTGCAAGGGCGCTCGATCCGGCGAAGTCAGCCGACACCTGCTGGCGACCGCCGTAGAGGCGCTTCGTCACGAGCACCGCTCGCCCCGAGGAGATCGTCGCGCGGCCCAGCACATGACCGGAGTCCCGGAACGTGACCCATCCCGTCGCGGACGCCGGGGACACGGTCGCAGTCAGGGTCACCCGGGAGCCGACGCGTGCCGAGGAGGGCCGGGCCCGCAGGCTGAGCGCGGGGGCGGCAAGGGGCGCGGACACGGGTCCGGCCACCGGCTCAAGAACAGGCGCGGACCCGATCGGCGTCGCGGACGTCGTCGGCTCTGGGGAGGGGCTCGGGACCGGGGGTGTCGCGGTCGGGCCACCCGTCGAGAGGGGATCGATCGTCGGGCTGGGATCCGGGGTCGGGCTCGGGTCGATGGTCGGGGTGGGATCCGGGGTCGGGTCCGAGCACCCGGTCTGCACCGGCGCTCCCGGCGGCACGCCGGACACGTCGATGTCGCGCCCGCCGACCAACGTGCTCTCCACGAGGATGCACGCGCCCGAGGCCCAGTCGGCAACGCCGGGGAGGAACGACTCAGCGCCTCCACGCGGCCGGGTCAGCACGCGGTAGGCGCCCGCCGGAAGCCCGAGGACCTCGTAGCCACCGGTGGGGTCGGACACGTCGTACCACCGGCTCGCGGCCGGGTCGGCAGCCGGGACGACGGCGACATCAGCCAGTGCCACCGGTGCACCACTGCGCAGGACCCTTCCCGAGATCCCCCCTGGCGAGGAGGGTGGCAGGACCCCGTTCAGGTCCAGCAGGCCAGCGCCGCAGGTGGAGGTGGTGCAGTCCCGGCTCGTCCCTGTCGGGAACGCCCGAGCCGCCGCGGTCAACCGGGCCAGGGCCTGTGCCGCCGAGTCGCCGGGGAAGGCCGAGCGCACCAGGGCCAGCGCGCCAGCCACGTGGGGCGCGGCCATCGAGGTGCCCGACTTGGTCGCGTAACCCGCCTCCACCGGCACAGTGGTGCCGGTGTCGACCGTCGAGAGGATCGCGTCGGCGCCCGAACCACCGGGGGCCGTGATCGTGATGCCCGGGCCGTAGTTCGAGTACGAGGCCCGCGACCCGTCCCGCCCGGACGCGGCAACGGACGTCACGCCCGTGCAGTTGGCGGGGAACGTGCCCGCCGCGCTCGAGGAGGAGTTCCCGGCAGCAGCCACCACGTTCACGCCGGCTGCCACAGCCGCGGTGACTGCGCCCTGGAACTCGACCGGACAGGCCATCGTGGCCCCGAGGGACATGTTGATGACGTCGGCGGGCGTCTGGTTCACCGGGATCCCGGGGACCGGGACACCTGCCGCCCAGTTGACGGCTGCGATCAGGTCGGCAACGTCCCCGCCGCACTTGGCCAGGGCCCGCAGCGGCTGGATCCGAACACCCGGAGCCACTCCCGCGACGCCCGCGGCATTCCCGGCCAGGCCGGCGATGATCCCGGCCACATGGCTGCCATGCCAGGTGCTGTTGGCCGTCCCGCAGCCCTTGTAGGCGGGGTCCGCCAGGTCCTTCGCATCGACCCAGTCCCCGGGGTCACTGGGATCGGCATCCCTGCCGTCACCGTCGTTGGAGTAGGGCAGGTCCTTGACGAAGTCATAGCCCGCGACGACCGCACCGTCGAGGTCCGGGTGCGCCACGATGCCGGTGTCCACGACCGCCACCACGACATCCGCAGCACCCTGCTGACTGCGCCACGCCGCGGGCGCGCGCATCGACCAGCCACCGAACGGGGCCGCGGCGTCCCAGAGGCTCCACTGCTCGGCGAATCGCGGATCGCCCGGATCCACCGGTGCGAGGTCCAGGGGCATGATCCGGCTGTTGGGCGAGGCGGACGCGAACGAGGGCCCCGCCGTGACCTCGGCGGCCAACGCCGTGGGGCCCTGGGCCGGCTCCTGCTGCCACGTGACCTCGTACGTGCTGCCCCCCAGGGGGGTGACGGACTCCACCCCCACCCCGGATGCGGCCTCCAGCTCGGCTCGTGAGCCGACCCCGAGGGTCGTCCCGGTGGTGGTCACGACGAGTGAGTACGGGTCCGCTGGCGCCGACCCCGCAGGGCCAGGGCCTGATACTGCAGCGAGAGCCGGGACGGACGCGTTGGCTGGGGTCGGCGCAATGAGCACGCAGGACAGCACGATGAGGGACGGCACTGGCCGCCATCGTCCGCGCATGCTGCCTCCGAGTGGGTGAACCGTGCGGGTGCCTCGAACACACAGGGTAGGCGCCGAACGACTCTGAGGTCACCTGTGCTCATCCGTCCGGGTGACAATGCGGAGGTGGATGCCACAGCCAGCGAGCGCGAGGCCCTGCTCACGCCCGAGGGTCGCGCACTGGTCGAGTCATTGATGCCCTACGACCAGGCCACGGCCATGGCCATGCTCAGCAGGGCCCGCCGCGACCCACGCTGGGCGGATCGGGCGGACGTCGTCGCGGCCGCGGCGACCCAGGCCCGACTGCGCACCCGGGCGACCGTTCGATTCCCTGGGCCCGCACGCTGGTGGACCCCGGACGGGCTGGAGCAGGCGACCCGGCCGGCGGTGGCTGCCCGGCATGCGGGCCGGTTCGTACGGGCGGGGATCGAGGTCGTGGCCGACCTCGGGTGCGGGGCCGGGAGCGACGCCCTGGCGATGGCCACCGCGGGCCTGCAGGTGCTCGCCGTCGACCTGGATCCCGACGCCCTGTGGGCGCTGTCTGCGACCGCCGCAGACCTCGGACTCGACATCACGACCTCGTGCCGCGACGTCCGCACGACGCAGGGTCCCTGGAACGATCCCGCGCCCGCAGCCGGCCTGGGCTGCTTCGTGGACCCTGCCCGGCGCAGCGGCGGAGGTCGCACGCTGGCCCCCGAGTCGTGGTCACCACCGTGGTCCTGGGTGCGCTCCCTGGCCCTGCGCATTCCCGCGACGGGAGCGAAGGTGGCGCCGGGGATCGACCACAGCGCGCTGCCTGCAGGCACGCAGACCGAATGGGTCAGCGTGGGCGGGGACCTGGTCGAGGCGGGCGTCTGGTGGGGCCCCCTGCGCGACGGTGCGTCCACCCGCCGCGCGACTGTCCTGGCAGCCTCCAACGCTGCGGACCGCAGCGGCCCCGAACCCCCCGTGGAATCCCTCGATGACCTCGGCGGGATCCCCCAACCGCCCATCGGCGGCGTGTCCGCGTGGCTCGTGGAGCCCGACCCGGCAGTGATCCGCTCGGGACTTGTGTCCGTGTTGGCGGCACGCCTGGACGGACATCTGCTGGACCCCCGGATCGCCTACATCGCCTCCGACACCCCGCCGCATCCGGGCAGTCTCGGCGCGACCTTCGGCGTCCTCGACGAGGTGCCGTTCGGGCGCAAGGCCCTGCGCGCCTGGCTGCGCACGCGTGGCTACGGCGACGTCATCGTCAAGAAGCGCGGGATCAACGTCGTCCCCGAGGAGCTGCGCGCCGCCCTGCGCCTCGGGGGGGACGGACCGACCGCGACCCTGGTGCTCACGCGGACCGATTCCGGCCCGCTGGCCCTGCTGGTCGAACGCGGCGCAGCCGGGTCAGGTTCCCAGCCGCAGGAAGCCCGCACCCTCGGACACGAGGAATCCGCCGAAGAGCCCGGGCCACCCCGCTGAGCCGACTGGCTCGGGCTGGCTGGCCAGCTGACTCACGCCCTCCCCTTCGGGCATCCGCTGGCGAGCCAGGCTCAGGGTGAACTGGGCCCGTTCGCCGCGGGAGAGGTCGATCAGGCCGGCAGCATCGAGCCCGGAACCCGCCACGAGCTCCACGGGAAGGAAGTCGCTGTTCCCGGTGCCCGGGTAGACGATCAGCGAGTACCTCCCCGGGGGGACCGGACCGATCACGAACTCCGTCGCCGAGGCCGAGGTGCGGTCCGGATCCTCGACCCCTCGCGAGACGTAGGAGTTCAGCGGGTTGTCGACGTCGACCAGGTCGACCGAGACACCGCCGATGGGCTCGCCGGTCTGCCCGTCGAGGATCCGGCCGCGCGCAACGGCGCCCGCGGTGAGTGCGAAGTCCAGATCGCTGCGCACCTGACCCCGGGCGAGGTCGAAACTCGTGTCGCCCTTCTGCCCGGGGGCGGCGTACCACCTGCTCAGCAGGCCGGCCCCGGCCGCATCCGCGTAGGCGCGCAGGCCGGGGCCGGGGGGAACGGCGGTCATCCGGTAGGCGCCCGAGTCGTCTGTCATCGCGACCATGGGGCACAGCGCCGGACACCCGATGATCGTCACCGAAGCACCGGGTACCGCAACGCCCTGGTCATCCCTGACGACCCCGCTGACCTCGCCACCCTCGCGCAACCTGATGACCACGCCAGTGGTTCCCGGCGCGACCGGATCGGCCGCACCGAAGAACCCGGCGCCGTCGTACCACTGCCCGAGGTGGTTGCTCCCCTCCGCAGCGCGCACCTGCAGGGCGACGGGAACGGGCGGCAACCCCTCGATCACGAACTGCCCAGGACCCGGGGCGAGCCCCGCCGACCCGACCGGCTCCCACCCGGGTGCGGCGTCCACATGGGCCAGGACCCGGGCACCGACGAGCGGCTCCCCCGTGTCGGCGTCGACCACGCGCCCGCTGATCGATCCGCTGACTGGCAGGTCCACGTCCGCCGTCGACCCGGACGAGTCGACGCGAAGTGTCCCCGCCCTGGCGAAGGAGTAGGCATCCGGCCAGTAGGTGCTGGCAAGGCCGCTGAACGACGGCGCACGCACCTGGATCTTCACCTGGAGGGCGTACAGGTCCCTGAACTCGTAACGGCCGTCCTGGTCGGTGGTGGTCTGCGCCGGCCTCCCGGCCCAGTCCCCGGTGGGGGTGACGGGCATCACCGACACCCAGGCATTGGCCACGGGCACGCCCGCTGCGCGCACCGTGCCCGAGACCGAGCCCACGAGCTCTGCCGAGACCGGGGACGCGACCCCTGCGATCGACAGGACCGCGACGAGCAGCGCCACCAGGGCAGCCCGCCGGAGGGCGACGAGCTCGCGCACTACGCGCATGCGCACCCCCTCACGTGCCGGATCCCTCCCATCCTGCGCCGGGCCCGGCCGGCAGGCAACTGGTTGGGATCCACGCGCTGAACCGCCGGCGCGGGCTCAGCCCGAGCACTGCCTGACGATCGGCGCGATGGCCCCGGTGAGATCGGCCACAGTCGCGCGCTGGTCATCGAGCACGGCGACCATGTCCCGCGCGACCGACCTGGGCACCTCCGACCCATCCCGCGGGGACGGGTCGGCGAGCATGTCGGCCAACTGGGAGGCGCGCGCCCGAAGGACCGCCTGATCACCCAACGAGGACAGGTCCAGGGCGTCCTGCAGGTCGGTCACCGCCGCGCAGACCTGCTCCGAGGTGGCGACCGGCACTGGCGCGGACCACTGCCTGGCCACCAGCACGAGGGACCCGGCGGCTGCCACGGTGAGCACGGCCGCGGCGATGCCGGGACGGTTCACCGGGAGGAGGCCTCCGTGCCGGGCTCCATGGCCAGGAAACCATCCTCGACGGCCGCTCGGCGCATGTCGGACTTGGTGCGGACCTCACGGTGGGCGCTGGCGTACTTGGCCCGGACGCGGTCGAGGTACTCCTTGGCCGTGGCCGGGCTGACGTTCATGCGCCGCGCCACGGAATCCAGCTTCAGTCCTGATGCGTAGAGGCGCAGCGCGGAGAGCTCCTGGATGCTCAGGTTCGGCACGTCCTGGGGGGACTCGGCGAGGATGGACGCCATCTCCGGGGTGAGGAACCCCTCTCCCGAGGCCACCGCGCGGATCGCCTCGAGGAGCGCCGCGGGGTCCTCCCGCTTGGACATGTAGCCCATGGCCCCGGCGGCCAGTCCCTGCCGGACCACCCGTGGACTGCCCAGCGCGCTGACGATGAGCACCCGGCACCCGGCGTCCTGGAATCCGGCGACGAGCTGGGGGAGCGGCGGAGCCTCAGGACCCAGGTCCAGGTCGAGGAGGACGACGTCACAGCTGGCCGCTGCGGCCAGGGCCGTGCCGACCTCTGCGCCGGCGTACATGACCTCGATGCTCGGGCCCTGGGCCTGCAACCAGGACATGAGCGCCTGGTGGAACAGCGCGTGGTCGTCCAGGATGACCACCCGTGTCACTGCGCCCATGGAGCGAATCTATCCCGAACCGACCCCCGACAGTGGGATGGCATCCACCCAGACCCACTCGACCGTGATGCCCTCCGGGTTCACATCCTGCCAGGCGCCCCCCGCGAACCGGTCGACCCGGCTCGTCAGCGCACGCCCGGCACCGACCACGGCCGGTCCGGTCGCCGACAGCAGGACGGTGGGCGCGGGGTCGGACCACGCTGAGAGGGTGACGATCGCACCCGGTGCCTGGGTGCAGAGCATGTCGACGACACCGCCGATCTCGCCGACAGTGGTGGGCGGGACCTCCACCTCCGCGAACGAGCCGCGGAGCTGGATCCGGCACGAGTGCGCGTGCAGCAGCCGCAACCAGATCCGCGCCGGACGTCGAAGGGTCATCGGCGCCTGCCCCACGGCGAGCAGGGCCCTGAGGAACTCCGCCTCGGAGGCGCAGGCCGTCCGCGTCCGGGGGTCCCGGGGATCCCGGCGCCCCTGGGCGATGTCGTCGAGGAGCCCCTGGGCCGAGGCCAGCGTGTCGGCGACCCAGGCCTCCTCCTCGGCTCGGAGTGACAGCTGGGCGCCGATCCTGACCTGAGCCGCCCGAGCCTCCTCGCGCGCCTGCGCCAGCTCCTTGGTGAGCCGGTCGATGCGCTCGATGAAGAGCCAGGACGCTCCCAGGACCGCCACCACGTAGACCCCTGCCTCAGCGGTGTCCGCTCCGCAGAGCACCCATCGATCGGACCACGCCAAGAGCCGCGCCGAGGTGCGCGGCCCCCACTGTGGCGACGATCGCCGCCAGCACTCCCGGGCGCGGGGCGAGCAGCAGGATCACGGCCATCATGGGCGCCCGTGCATCGAGCATGACTCCCTCCCCGAGCAGGGAGGCGCAGTAGGGGTCGGCGAGCAGGGCCACGGCCCCGACGAGGACGTAGGTGGCGCAGGCGGCCAGGACCTGGCTGGGGCCGACCCGCAGCCCCCTGCGCGCCCGCTCCGTGGCCACGGCCGCGACCACCACCGGGGCCATCGCTCCGGCCAGGGCCAGCCACGGGTGAGCGAGTAGGCGGGCCACCCCAGGACGATCAGGGCGCTGGCCGTCCCGGCCAGGAAGGTCGCCACCATGAGGACGATGCGCGCCGTTCCCAGGAGCAGGTCCGATCCCAGCTCGAGACCCGCCGGCTGCTTGCGCTGCCACTCGAGCAGGACGACAGTCCCGCGGCCCTGCGGGCCCGGGGCCGGTCATGGCCTCGCCGCCGACGGACTCCATCCGCTCCCGGATCGAGCGGGACACCCCGAACCCATCGGTGGCGCCCGCGGTGCCGACGCCCTCATCTGCGACGAAGACCTGCACCCCACCGCGATCATGGCGCACGAGCAGCGTCGCACTGCGAGACCCCCGCGTGCTTGGCCACGTTGGTCAGCGCCTCCGCGCCGGCACGCGCCAGGGCCGCAAGGACCGGTGCGGGAACGGACGGAAGCGCCGCACTGTGGGTGGGACAGCGGATCCCGGATCGATCACCAGGGCGGACTCCAGGTCCAGCTCCAGGCGCTGGGCGTGGGCCTCCAGCCGTTCGATGACGTCGGTCAGGTCCGAGAGGTCGGCCCGTTGGCGCCAGACGGACAGCTGGGCGTGGTCCGAGCGACATCGTTCGGCCACGACCTGCGGGTCGAGGTGGTCGCCATGGGCACTGATGGTCTCCAGGGTGTTCAGGGCCGTGTCGTGCAGCGAGCGCTCCACCTCGGCGGCGACCTGGGCTGCCTCACGGACCGCCTGCTCCCGGACCAGGACCTCGTAGCGCACATCCAGGTTCCGCTGCAGCCCCCGCGCCGCCCGGCCCAGGGCCCCCAGCGCGAGGGCCACGGAGAACCCGGCCGCGACCAGGGCGATCGCGGGCACAGCGGTGGCCAGGGAGGTGCGCAGGAGCGGGTCCCCATCGCCGGTCGTCCCCCTCCAGCGGCAGGACCAGCGCCAGGACGCCCAGGACGACCGCCGAGATCCCGCCGGCAAGCGGCCCGCCCCACACCGTGACGGAGGCCACGAACAGGCCCGCGACGAGCAGTTGGGCGGGCCAGGGTCCGCTCAACCCGGAACCGAGCTGGAGCACCTCCAGCGAGATCAGGCACCCGGCCGTGGTGATCACGCCCAGCCAGCCGGGCGGGGGTCGGTCGGTGCCGTCGGGTCGGGTCCCGCGCAGGATCCCCATGCTCAGGCAGAAGGTCGCCCACAGCAGGCAGATGAGCCCGGTGACGACCCCGATCGCGAGGACACCCTCGGGCGGCCGGAGGACGGAGGTGACCGCCTGGCCCAGCAGGAGCAGGATGACCAGCCAGTGGACGAGGTAGGCCACGCCGTCGGAGGCGACCGACGACATCGTCGCGCTCGGGCAGCACCGGGGCGGGCACGGCGGGCGGCGCCTGGGTCGCGGTCACACCCGCACCACGTCCACGGGCAGGGAGGAGTCCGCGGGCAGGTCCAGCCGCGAGGCGGGCAGCCCGCGGGCGACCACCTGGGCGCCCAGGGCGGCCACCATCGCCCCGTTGTCGGTGCACAGCCCCGGGCTGGGGATCCGCAGCCGGATCCCTGCGGAGTCGCAGCGTGCTGCCGCCAGGGCGCGCAACCGGGAGTTGGCCGCCACCCCACCGCCGATCTGCAGGTCCGTGACGCCGTGCTCCCGGCAGGCATCGATCGCCTTGCGTGTCAGCACGTCGACCACAGCCTCCTGGAACGCGGCGGCGACGTCCGCGACCGGCACCGGCTCACCCTCGGCCTCCCGCGCCTCGACCCATCGGGCCACCGCGGTCTTGAGCCCGGAGAACGAGAAGTCGAAGCGGTGCCGGGCCATGTCCTTGCCGGCGGTCAACCCGCGGGGGAAGGTCACGAACGCCCGGTCGCCGCCAGTGGCGACCCGGTCGATGTGCGGGCCGCCGGGGAACGGCAGTCCGAGGACCCGCGCGACCTTGTCGAAGGCCTCACCGGCGGCGTCGTCGATCGTGGAGCCCAGCGGCTGCACGTCACAGGTGACATCGGGGACCAACAGCAAGGACGAGTGCCCGCCCGAGACCAGCAGGGCCATCGTCGGCTCGGCCAGCGGTCCGTGCTCGAGGGCATCGACGGCGACGTGGGCGGCGAGGTGATTCACGCCGTACAGGGGGACACCCAGGGACAGCGACAGGGCCTTGGCCGCCGAGACCCCCACCAGCAGCGCGCCGGCCAGGCCGGGGCCGGCCGTCACTGCCACGGCGTCGATCTCTGCCAGGCGCACATCGGCCCGCCGACAGGCGGCCTCCAGGGTGGGAACCATCGCCTCGAGGTGCGCCCTGCTGGCCACCTCGGGCACGACGCCGCCGAACCGCGCATGCTCCTCGACGCTGGACGCGACGACGTCGGCGAGCAGGGTCATGCCCCGGACGATTCCCACCCCCGTCTCATCGCACGAGGTCTCGATCCCGAGGACCAGCGGCTCGTCGGCCATCACTGCCCGCCTGCCTCGGGCGGGATGCACCGGCATCTCCCGGCATGCCGGCAATCCGCAGTGACATCAGCAGCGCATCGTGGCCGCGGCCGTAGTAGTCGCGGCGCCGGCCGTCGGCCGCGAAGCCCATCGCCTGGTAGAGCCCGATCGCCGCGGCGTTGTCGGCACGCACCTCCAGGTGCAGGATGCGGGCGCCGCGTGCCCGGGCCCGGTCGATCAGCGCGCCGAGCAGGAGCCGTCCCGTGCCACGACCCTGTTCCTCGACGGCGACTGCGACGGTCTGCACATCTGACTCGGGGACGACGACGAACACACCGGCGTACCCGACGATTCGCGGGCCCCGGCGCGCAACGACGTAGCAGCGGGAATCAGGGACGCGGGCCAGCTCGGACCAGAACTGCCAGGCGGTCCACGGGTCTGCGGGGAACAGCTGGCGCTCCAGGGCCTGAACCTCATCGAGGTCCCACCATCGCAGGGGGGCCACGACGAGGCCCCCTGCTGGTGGGTGCACCAGCGCCTGCGCCTGCTGACCGGGCCGCCCCGTCATGGCTGGGTCACCCGCTTGCGAGTGAGGCTGACAGTCGCGTCAGGGCGCCGCAGGTACATCGGTGTCAGGTCGGCCGGGACCCCGGCCAGGGCGAGCTCGGCGGCGATCCGGGCGAGGACGGCCGGGTCCGGGTGCAGCGGCGGCCGGCGCCCCAGGAACTCGGCGGCGTACTTGGCCGCGCCGGCGCCCACCGCGGGCACCGTGCGATCGGGGATCGCCGCGGCCGCGCCGACGTGCGGACCGTCCACCCGGATCCCGGCAGCGTCATACCGGGCCCAGTAGACCTCGCGGCGGCGGGCGTCGGTGGCGACCAGGAAGGGGCCCACGACCCCTGCAGCGCGGGCCTGGGCCGCCAGCACGTCCAGGGTGCACACACCATGCACGGGGATGGCCAGCGCCCACCCCATGACCGCGGCGTGCACGAGGCCGACCCGAAGTCCGGTGAAGGGACCGGGTCCACGACCGACCCCGATGGCCGACAGGTCACGGGGCGCCACCCCTCCCAGCTCGAGGGCCTGGGCCACCAGTGGGGCGAGCTGCTCGCCATGCGCGGCAGGTCCGAGGAAGCTCGCGCTGCCCAGGACCACGTCCGTGTCGGTGTCGACCACGGCAGCACCGACCGCCTCCGTGGCGGTGTCCAGGGCGAGGATGAGCACGGAAACCAACCTACTTCGGTCCGAGGCTCAGGCCCGCCCACCGCGGACCCACCCCACGCACCAGCACGGTCCGCACACCCCCTGAGGGGTCCCCGGGGTCCACCGGCGCCCCGACGTCGCGGCGGATGAGGACCTCCAACCGGTCGGCGGCCAGTCCCTCGACCTTGCCGGCACCCCACTCGACCACGGTGACGGCGCGCTCGAGATCCGCGTCGAGGTCGAGATCCTCGACCTCCACCGAGCCGTGGAGCCGATAGGCGTCGACGTGCACGAGGGCGGGGCCGGGCCCGGGGTGGCTGCGGGCGATGACGAACGTCGGGCTGGTCACCGACCCGCGCACCGACATCGCGGTGCCGATGCCCTGGGTGAACGTCGTCTTCCCCGCACCGAGGGGACCATCGAGGATCAGGACGTCGCCAGGAGCGAGACGGCTGACCAGGTCGGCACCAAGGGCCCGCATGTCGTCGGCGTCGTGCGCCGTGGCGCACCACGCCTGGCCGTCTCGGTGCCACCCGGTCACCGGCGGCTCCCCGTGGCCGGTGCCGCTGGGGGACCCTCGCTCGCCCCCGCCGTGTCCTCCACCAGCTCCTCGCGCACGCGTCCGACCAGCGTGCGCAGCTGGTGGTTCACCTGCGCGTAGTGCTCGAGGATCATCATGTGCCCGGAGTCGGGCATGATCTCCAGCTCCGAGCGCGGCAGCCGACGGGCCATGTCCAGCGAGTGCTCCGCCGGGGTCATCCGGTCGCCCTGCCCGACCATGACCAGGGACGGCACCACGGCAAGCATGTGCAGCGCTGCGTGGCGCTGGTGGCGCTGCAGGGTCGGGAGGAACTCCGCCACGACGTCGATGGACGTCTCACCGAGCATCCGGTGGGTGAAGTCCGCCACCGCCGGCGAGGCGGTGGACCCGAACGAGTACAGCCGGGTGAACAGCAGGCTCAGGTCGTTGACCCGGGAGCGGCCCATCTCGACGAGATCGGCATTGCGGACCAGCAGGGCTGCGGTCACCGGCAGCATCCGGTGCAGGGGCCTGGCGGCGATTGCCGGGAGCCCGAGCGAGACGTCGCGCAGCCCGCCGGGAGAGGTCGAGAGCAGGGCCACCCCCCGGATGCGGGTGCCGAACAGCTCCGGGTGGTCCAGTGCGAGCTGCATGATCGTCATGCCGCCCATGGAGTGGCCGACGAGCACGATCGGCCCCGTCGGCACGACCTGGTCCAGTACCGACTTGAGATCCCGGCCCAGCTGCTCGATGGTGTTCGACTCGGGGACCGAACGGCTCGAGCGGCCATGGCTGCGCTGGTCCCAGAAGACGAGGTCGCCGAGCGCCCGCAGGTCCCGCCGCTGGTAGTGCCAGCAGTCCTCGTTCAGGGCATACCCGTGGCAGAAGACGATGGTGAGCTGCTCCGGGTTGTCGCGGGTGCACTTCTCGATCTCGGCGTGCAGCGCCACCCCGTTTGAGTCCGTGACCGCGACCGGAGTGCCCCGCAGATGCCCGAACGGCTCGTCACCCTCCCGGTCGGCACGCCCGGCCTTGGCCACGACAGCCCGCTCGGCCACGACACCGGCGGCTGCTCCGACGGCCAGGAGTCCCGCGGCCACGCCGACGGCGCTGGCCACCTTGCCGAGGCTCGGCTGGTTCACGCGCCCGCCCCCCGGGTGGTGCGCACGATCCGGGGACCGAGCCGCGTGATGATCTCGTAGCCGATGGTGCCCGCCGCGGCTGCCCAGTCCTCCGCCGTGGGCTCGCCGCGGACGGCACTGCCGAACAGCACCACCTCATCGCCGGGCTCGGCCGGGTCGTCGCCGAGGTCGAGGACGAACTGGTCCATGCACACCCGCCCAGCGATCGTGCGCACCTTCCCGGCGGCCAGGACAGGGGCCCGCCCACCGGCCGCGCGCGGGATCCCGTCGGCGTAGCCCAGGGGCACCAGCCCGAGCGTGGTCGGCGTGCTCGTGACGTACTCATGGCCGTAGGAGACGCCCTGCCCGGCCGGCACGCGCTTCACCCCCGCGAGGCGGGCCCGCAGGGTCATCGCCGGAGCGAGCCCGTACTGCTCGGGGCGTCCCAGCTCGCCGCCCGGGGACACCCCGTAGACGGCGATCCCGGGCCGGACCAGGTCGTAGTGCGCCTGCGGGGCCACGAGGGTCGCCGCGGAGTTGGCGATGTGGCGCACCCGTGGGGTGAGCCCGGCTGCGGCCACCACCTCGAGAGCCGCATCGAAGGCCACCAGCTGCTCGGCGTTGGTCGCGCTGCTCGGGGCGTCAGCGACGGCGAAGTGCGACCACACCCCGGTCACCTGCATCGTCCCGTTGGCCTCCAGCTGGGCGGCCCGCGCCACAAGTGCTGGCCAGTCCCCGGAGGTTGCGCCGTTGCGGCCCAATCCGGTGTCGATCTTGAGTTGGACGCGCGCCCGCACCCCCGTGGCGTGCGAGGCCGCGGTCAACGCCTCGAGCTGCCACATCGCGCTGGCCGTGACGTCGATCTCGTCACGCACGCAGGCGACCAGGTCGTCGTCGCCGGGGGACCACAACCAGGCGAGGACCGGCACGCTGATCCCCTGCTGGCGCAGCTCGGCAGCCTCCGACAGGAGGGCGGTGCCCAGCCAGTCCGCCCCGCCGGCGATGGCCGCCCTGGCCGAGGGCAGCAGCCCGTGGCCGTACGCGTCGGCCTTGACGACGGCCAGGAGGGCCGCAGAGGGCGCGTGCGAGCGCAGCACCTCGACGTTGGCCGAGATCGCATCCAGATCGACCTCACAGACGGCACGTGCAACCACGGGCCCATCCTGCCGCACGCCGTGGCTGCGTGCGTGTCAGGTGACGGCGCCGGCAGCTGCGGCGTGCGCAGCACGCAGGCCCGCAAGGATCTCCACAGCAGTCACCGGGCCGCCCTCGGAGGCCGCCAGTCGACCCGCGAGGCCGTGCAGGCCCACTGCGCGGGCGGCCACGAGCGCCGCGGCAGCAGGATCCACGTCCGCGGACCGGACGGCACCGGCGAGCATCCCCGCGATGAGCCCGGCCAGCACGTCACCGGAACCTGCCGTGGCCAGGGAGGCGTCACCGAACGTGTCCACGTAGGTCACCCCGGGGGCTGCCACGACGGTCCCGGGGCCCTTGAGGACGATGACCGCACCGGACTCCACCGCCGCACGACGGGCCGCCACAAGAGGCCCGTCGGAGGGGTCGAATCCCATGCGTGCGAACTCACCGGAATGCGGGGTCAGGACGCTGACCCACCCCGCCGCAGAACGCTCGGCGAGCGCCCGCCGGCCGTCCTGGCGGGCCAGGACCCCCAGCGCGGAGGCATCGATCACCAGGGGTTCAGGGTCGGCCATGGCCCGAAGGACGGCCTCCACCGCATCACGCCCCGAACCCAGACCCGGGCCGATGCAGCGGGCATCCACGCGGCCGGGGGCAAGGACGACGTCGGGGTACCGGGCGACCACCATGCTCGCGACCGGATCCAACGCGAGCGGGCGGCCCTGCGCCGCCCCGGAGCCGGCTGCGGTCTCGGGTCCCGACTGCGCTGCCCCGGTCCCCGGGCTGAACGCCACCATCCCCACCCCCGACCTGCGCGCACCCCCGACCGACAGCAGCGCCGCACCCGGGTACGCAGGGCTCCCGGCAGTGACCCCGACGACGCCCCGGGAGTACTTGTGGGCATCCACCGCTGGGCCGGGGATGCACAGGTCGGCCAGGGACAGCGCCCATGCCGCCGGTTCAAGATCGTGGGCCCGAAGGCCGATGTCGACAACCGTGACGGATCCGGCGAGGGACCGCGCGGGCGGCACCACCAGGGCGGGCTTGAGCACGCCGAAGCACACCGTCACGTCTGCCCTCATGGCCAGCCCCGCAACCTGGCCGGTGTCGGATTCCACCCCGCTGGGCACATCCACGGCCACGACCGGGACACTGGATCGGCGCACGGCGCGCACAGCTGCCGCAGCGGGCTCACGAACCTCGCCCGCCCCGCCGATGCCCAGGACCCCGTCGAGGATCAGATCCGCAGCCGCGATCACCGTGACGACCTCCGGGTCATCCCAGGTGATCACGCGGGCACCGGCCGCCCTCGCCGCGGCCGAGCCGTCGGCATGCATGCGCGCCGGGTCGCCGACGGCGACTGTCGCAGTCCCCCGACGCGCGAGGTGTGCCAGCGCCCACAGGGCATCGCCGCCGTTGTTACCGGAGCCCACCAGTGCCACCACGCGTGCGCCACGCACAGCGGAGCGCCCGGTGCGCAGGAGGTCCAGGCATACGCCGGCGAGGGCCGTCGAGGCGCGCTGCATGAGCACCGGCTCGGGCACGCCGGCCCCGGCCTCGGCCCGCCGGACCACCTCAACCGAACAGATCGGGCGCATCTCCACCTCCGTGCCTCCTGCCTACCACATGGGCCCGACACACGCCCACGGACAACCCGGACTATCCATACCACCCGTCACATTGGTAACGTGCGCCACGGTCCCACACGGGACCGCGTCGGAGGTCGCCAAATCCCGCCCCCTCCGGTACTTCCCCAACCAGGGCGGGAGCGGGGGACCCAGGTACCACTGGGTATCCCACGGGCCACAAGCCCGCAGGAACCCTCGGGGTCCCGGCAGCATCCGGCGCACGACCAGCCGGAGGCCGCTGCACGTACGTGAGTGCGTGCCCAGGATCCGACAGCTCACCTCGCAGGCGATGAGGGATACGCGATGAAGAAGGCTCCTGGCGCCGCACTGCTGTCGGCCGCTCTCGTGATCGGACTCGGAATGCCGGCGCACGCCCTCGGACTTCCCGGGTCCGATCCCGCTGAGGGGGCCCAGGGCGGAACCGTGCAGGTCCTGGCCGTGGCCGCCACGCCGGCTGCCGCCGCCCAGCTCCGGCCATCCCTGCGCCTGGGCTCGCGCAGCCCCGCAGTCGTCTACATCCAGGCCACGCTCGGCGTGAAGCCGGCCAGCGGGTACTACGGTCCCCTCACGGCCAAGGCAGTCAGGGCAGTCCAGAGGAGCCACGGTCTCAAGGCGACGGGCAAGGTGTCATCTAGCACGTGGAAGGTGCTGCTGCGCTCAGCGTCCACCTCGGCACCGGCTGCGGACCCCGCACCCGAGCCCGCGGAGAAGCCCGGCACTCCGGCGCCGAGCCCGCAGCAGGCCGCCCAGAAGAAGCCGCCCCTCGCCCCCGGCTCGCGCGGCCCGGCTGTGGTATTCGTCCAGGAGAAGCTGGGGATCGCTCCCGCGACCGGGTACTACGGCCCCCTGACCCGGACGGCCGTGAGCACGCTGCAGGACATCAACGACCTCAAGGCCAGCGGGAAGGTGGGTCCGGCCACCTGGAAGGTCCTGCTCTCCGCCGAGGGCGTCATTGAGCTGCCCCTCGACGCCACGTCGCAGGAGCCGGCCGCTCAGCCCCCCGTCGATGCCGACCCCGCGCCGCCGGTACCGCCCGCACCGCCCGCACCACCGGCGTTGACCCCTGAGCAGGCAGCGGCGACGCGCCCGCTGCTGACCGCAGGGACGGGCCCCGGCGACCCCGCCGTGGTCTACGTCCAGCAGTACCTGCGGGTGTCGCCTGCCACCGGGTTCTTCGGCAGGCTGACGACCAGCGCGGTGAAGGCCTACCAAGCGGGCCTGGCCCTGCCCGTCACCGGCACGGTGGACGAAGCCACCTGGGTGGCCATTCTCGCCGGGCGGACCGTGACCCCCGCGGCTCCCCCGACGACTATCGTGCCGCCGACCCCGGCGGCGCCCACGATCCCCACGCCCACCTTCACGCTGCCTGAGAACCCGACCGCAGGCGACCGGGCCGTTGTGTTCGCCCTGGCCCAGGTCGGCAAGCCCTACGTCCTCGGCGGGAATGGACCGGCAGTCTTCGACTGCTCCGGCCTGATCCAGCAGGCCTACCTGAGCGCCGGCATGAAGCTGCCGCGGTTGGCCTCACAGCAGCGCTTCGCCGGCACCGAGGTCGCGATCGACCAGCTGGTCGTGGGCGACCTGCTCTACTACCAGGATGGCTCGTCCCCACGACGGGGCCACATCTCGATGTACGCAGGCAACGGACTGGTCGTCGAGGCTGCCAACCCGCGCCGCGGTGTGCGGATCCGCACCCTGCACGAGCCGTGGTACCGCGACCGGTTCGTCGCCGCCGTCCGGATCGGCTGACCCGGGTCCACCCACAACTCCGCACCACCCTGACGAGCCAGCCGCCCCCAATCGCGTCCGCGCATCGGCTGGCGGTGGCCTACTCGACCGTGACGGACTTGGCCAAGTTGCGCGGCTGGTCCACGTCGTGACCCTTTGCCGTGGCCAGCTCGCAGGCGAACACCTGCAGCGGGACGGTGGAGACCAGCGGCTGCATCAGCGTGGGGCAGGCCGGGATCCGGATGAGGTGGTCGGCATAGGGCGTGACCACGTCATCGCCCTCCTCGGCGATCACGATCGTGACCGCACCGCGGGCCCGGACCTCCTGGATGTTGGAGATGATCTTCTCGTGCAGCACCCCGCGACCCAGCGGGGGCGGAACCACGACGATCACCGGCACGCCCTGCTCGATCAGGGCGATCGGGCCGTGCTTGAGCTCGCCGGCGGCGAAGCCCTCGGCGTGCATGTAGGCAAGCTCCTTGAGCTTCAGCGCTCCCTCGAGCGCCACCGGGAACCCCACATGCCGACCGATGAACAGGACCGAGGACGCGTTGGCGAACTGCTGCGCGAGCAGACGCACCCCCTCGACGGTGTCCAGGACGAGGTCGACCTTGTGCGGCATCATCGCCAGCTGCCCGACGATGGAAGCGACCTCGTCGCCGTACATGTTGCCCCGGACCTGCGCCAGGTAGAGGGCCACGAGGTACACCGCCACGATCTGGGTCAGGAAGGCCTTGGTTGAGGCGACTGCGATCTCCGGACCGGCCTGCGTGTACAGGACCGCATCGGATTCGCGCGGGATCGTCGACCCGTAGGTGTTGCAGATGGCCAGCACTCGCGCACCCTGCTCGCGGGCGTGGCGCACCGCCATCAGTGTGTCCATGGTCTCCCCGGACTGGCTGATGGCGATGACCAGGATCCTCCGGTTCAGGATCGGATCGCGGTAGCGGAACTCGCTGGCCAGCTCGACCTCCGTCGGGATCCGGCACCAGTGCTCGATGGCGTACTTGGCGACCAGTCCTGCGTGGTAGGCCGTGCCGCAGGCGACGATGACGATCTTGTCGATCTCCCGGAGCTCGGAAACGGGCAGATGGATCTCATCGAGTCGCAGCAGGCCGTCGGCGGCGATCCGGCCCAGCAGCGTGTCCGCGACGGCCTTGGGCTGCTCGGCGATCTCCTTGAGCATGAACAGGTCGTAGCCGCCCTTCTCTGCCGCCGCGGCGTCCCACGTGACGGTGAAGGGGCTGGCCTCGACGGGCTGGCCCTGGAAGTCGGTGATGACGACACGGTTGGGCCGCAGGTCGACGACCTGGTCCTGCCCCAGCTCGATGGCCTCCCGGGTGTACTCGATGAAGGCCGCGACGTCCGAGGCCACGAAGTTCTCCCCCTCACCGACGCCCACAACCAGCGGGGAGTTGCGCCGTGCCGCCACGAGGCGGTCCGGCTCGTCGGCGCAGACCGCCACGAGGGTGAACGCACCGGACAACCGCTGGCAGGCCGCACGCATCGCGTCGGCGAGGTCCCCAGTCTGCTCAAGGGTGGTCTCCAGGATGTGCGCCACGACCTCCGTGTCGGTGTCGGAGGCCATGTGGACCCCCCGCTGCGCCAGCTCCCCGATCAGCTCCGCGAAGTTCTCGATGATCCCGTTGTGGATCACCGCGACCCGCCCGCCCGCTGAGACGTGCGGATGGGCATTGACGTCTGTTGGCCCCCCGTGGGTGGCCCAGCGGGTGTGGCCGATCCCGGTGGTCGCGGCAGGCATCGGGTCCGCCACCAGGAGCGACTGCAGGTTCACGAGCTTGCCCGCCTTCTTGCGGATGCTCAGCGAGCCGTCGGCAACGACGGCCACCCCAGCGGAGTCATAGCCGCGGTACTCCAGCCGCTTGAGCCCCCCGACGATGACGTCGACAGCCTGACGATGACCTGCGTACCCCACGATTCCGCACATGGGGGCAAGGGTAGTCGCCCGCGGCACCCGGGTCGCGGTCCACGCGGAGGAGGCACCGTTCGATCAGGCCGGCAGCGGGATCTCCCGGGAGACGGCTCCCGCCAGCTCCTCGGCCACAGCGCGGGCCTGGGCATCCGTGGGTGCCTCCACCATCACCCGGACCACCGGCTCGGTCCCACTCGGGCGCAGCAGGACCCGGCCGGTGTCACCGAGCCGGGCCGCGGCCGCCGACACGGCCGCCGCGAGGCCGGGGGCGCTCTCGACAGCAGACCGGTTCACGTTGCGGACGTTGATCAGCACCTGGGGCAGCTTGGTCATGACCGATGCCAGCTCCGAGAGCGGAGTGTGGGTGTCGGCCATCCGGGCCAGCAGGTGCAGGGCCGTGAGTGTCCCGTCACCCGTGGTCCCGTAGTCCAGCAGCACCACATGGCCGCTCTGCTCCCCGCCGAGCGTGTAGTTGTGGGCGCGCATCGCCTCGAGCACATACCTGTCACCGACGCCGGTCTCGACCATGGTGATCCCGGCGTCGCGCATGGCCAACTTGAAGCCCAGGTTGCTCATCACAGTGGCCACCACGGTGTCCTCGGCGAGCTTGCCCTGGTCGCGCATCGCCACGGCGAGGATCGCCATGATCTCGTCACCGTCCACCACGTTGCCCTGGGCATCCACCGCCAGGCAGCGGTCCGCGTCACCGTCGTGGGCGATTCCCACGTCGTAGCCGTGCTCCACGACGGCCGCGCGCAGGTCGGCCATGTGCGTGGAGCCGCAGCCCTCGTTGATGTTGTAGCCGTCGGGGCTCGAGTGGATCGCCAGTACCTCTGCACCCATGCGCCGCAATGCGCGGGGCGAGGCCCCCGCAGCTGCGCCGTTGCCGGTGTCGACCACCACGCGCAGGCCGTTCAAGCGGTTGGGGGTGCACGAGAGGAGGTGCTCGACGTAGTCGCCGAGGGCGTCGTCGTAGTGCACCACCCGCCCGACGTTGGCACCGATCGGGCGGGTCCAGCCCTCATCGAGGCGGGCCTCGATCTGCTCCTCGACCTCGTCTGCGAGCTTGTGGCCGCCGCGGGCGAAGAACTTGATCCCGTTGTCAGGCATCGGGTTGTGCGAGGCCGAGATCATCACGCCGAGGTCGACGCCGAGTTCCGCGGTCAGGTGGGCGACGGCGGGCGTGGGCAGGACGCCCAGGACCAGCACGTCCAGACCAGCGCTGGCCAGACCTGCGACCGTGGCCGCCTCCAGGAACTCCCCGCTGGCGCGCGGATCGCGGCCCACCACGGCACGCGGCCGGGCTCCCGGGCGCCCCGCGTGGAGCTCGCCGAGCTCGCCGAGGACGTGGGCAGCCGCCCCGGCCAGATCCAGCGCCAGGTCAGCGGTCAGGTCACGGTTGGCCAGCCCCCGCACCCCATCCGTGCCGAACAGCGTACCCACGATGTACCTCCTGGATCGAGTGCTCCTGCGCACCGCAGCCTAGTGTGCGGGCTCGTGCGGCCCGACTGCCAGAGCTACCGCACAAGACCGACGCCCCCATCGAGGCGAACCTCGTGGGGGCGTGCGGCCCTCGACAGGGCGGACCTGCCGATCTGGCTCAGCGCGTGGAGTCACCCCGCGATGCGGGATGCGGCTGGCCTCTTCGTTCAGGTGGACACGCGCGCGGGTCCACCCTCTCTCATCGCTTGCTGTACTGGGGAGCCTTGCGGGCCTTCTTCAGGCCGTACTTCTTCCGCTCCTTGATCCGGGCGTCCCGGGTCAGGAAGCCGGCCTTCTTCAGGGCCGGGCGGTTGGCTTCCTCATCGATCTCGTTGAGGCAGCGGGCGATGCCCAGGCGCAGGGCTCCGGCCTGACCGGTGATCCCGCCACCGTCGATGCGCGCGATGACGTCGTAGGCGCCGTCGAGCTCGAGGGTGCGGAAGGGCTCGTTCACCAGCTGCTGGTGGACCTTGTTCGGGAAGTAGTTCTCCAGCGTCCGGCCGTTGATCGTCCAGTTGCCGGAGCCCGGCACGATGCGCACGCGTGCGACCGCTTCCTTGCGCCGGCCGGTGGCCTGCGCAGGGGCGGTCATGACGGGGCGCGGCGCCTTCGTCTCGGGGGTCTCGGGGGTCTCAGTGGAGTAGTTGCCCTCGATGACCTCATCGACAGCCTGCGTGGTCTCGGTGCTCACAGCCACGGGTTCCTTTCGTTTGACGGGGTCGCCGTGGCGCTTACTGCGCGACCTGGGAGATCGTGAACGGCACGGGCTGCTGGGCCGCGTGGGGGTGCTCGGGGCCGGCGTACACCTTGAGCTTCGCGGACTGGGCGCGGCCGAGCTTGTTGTGCGGGAGCATGCCCTTCACGGCCTTCTCCACCGCGCGTCGCGGGTTCGTCGCCAGCAGGTCGGCGTACGAGGTGGCCCGAAGGCCGCCCGGGAAGCCGGAGTGCCGGTACTCCATCTTCTGCTCGCGCTTGGCGCCGGACAGCGCCACCTTCTCGGCGTTGATGATGATGACGAAGTCACCGGTGTCAACGTGCGGGGCGAACGTCGGCTTGTGCTTGCCGCGCAGGAGGACGGCGGCGTGTGAGGCCAACCGGCCGAGGACGACGTCGTTCGCGTCGATGACGTGCCACTGGCGGGTGATCTCGCCAGCCTTGGGGCTGTACGTGCGCATCAGAGCCTTCGTTCGTGTCCGTGTGATGGTCGAACGGCTCGGGCATCGGCGCAGGCCGCTCGCGCGACCCGTCGATCGCGCTCCGGGACCGTTCAACATGCGCAGGATGAACCCGCGCAATGCTCCCTGTAGGGTACCGGCGCGAAGCGGGGGCGCCAAATCGCACTCATCTTCCGCAGGCTGGCCGCGGTCCCCGGCTGCCCACCCATTCCTGGAGGACACTGGGCGGGTGCTGCCCACGCCGTTCGCCGAGCGCGTGCTCGACCTGGTCGCGACGATCCCGTCCGGTCGCGTGCTCACCTACGGCGACGTCGCCGAGCGCCTGGATTCCCGCGCACCCCGGGCGGTGGGCACGACCCTGGCCAGGTTCGGAGGCGGGGTTCCCTGGTGGAGGGTCGTGCGCGCCGGTGGGTTCCTGCCCCCTGGCCACGAGGTATCGGCGGCCGAGCACCTGGTGGCCGAGGGAGTCGAGGTGATCCCGACCGCGAACGGCCCGCGCGTGGACCTGGACCGCCACCGGTGGACGTCAGACGAGTGACCGCGCCCCACCTCACCCACACCCGTTCCTGACCCCCACCCCGGCCGTCCCCGGCCGTTCCCCGGCCGTCGGTGAATCTGGAGGGTTCCTGCCGATCTTGAGGCAACTACCTTCCACAATCATGGAAGAGGCGGGAGGAGACCGGCCAGCAGCGCCCACAGTCGCCATGTCGGCGGGCAGCCCGCCCAGCCCGGGCGGACGGTCAGCGGGCGGCTCGGGCCTCGTCCCACACCGGGGCGTCTGTCTCGCGGACCCGACCGTCCGCGCCGAACACCAGGAACCGGTCGAAGCCGCGGGTGAACCAGCGGTCGTGGGTGACCGCCAGGACCGTCCCCGTGAATGCAGCGAGGCCCTCCTCCAGCGCCTCGGCCGAGGCCATGTCGAGGTTGTCGGTCGGCTCGTCGAGCAGCAGCATCGTCGCCCCGGACAGCTCGAGCAGCAGGACCTGGAAGCGCGCCTGCTGGCCGCCGGAGAGCACCTCGAAGGCCTGCTCGCCGGCGCGAGCCAGCTCGTAGCGGTCCAGGACCCGGGCCGCGGCCTCGCGCCCGAGCCCGTCGCGATGCTCGTCGCCGCGGTGCAGGATCTCGAGCAGCGTGCGGCCCATCCACTCCGGATGCGCGTGGGTCTGGGCGAACCAGCCGGGTCGCACCCGAGCACCCAGGCGCGCGCGCCCCGAGTGCACGACCGGCTCGATCACCACGTCGGAGACCGGCTCATGCTCGAGGTCCGGCTCTGAGCCACCGGCGGCCAGCAGGCGCAGGAAGTGCGACTTGCCCGAGCCGTTGGCGCCCAGAACCGCCACTCGGTCACCGAACCAGACCTCGAGGTCGAACGGCGCGACGAGCTGCTCGCCGGCCGGCGTGGACAGGGACAGGGCCTCGCACACCACTGCTCGCTTGCCGGTGCGACCGCCACGCAGCCGCATCGTCACCGCCTGCTTGATCGGCTGGGCCTCGGGAGGGCCGGCCTCCTCGAACTTGGCCAGACGGGTGCGGGCGGCCTGCAGCCGCGAGGCCAGGCCGTCGTTGTAGGCCGCCTTCGTCTTGTAGTACTGCACGAGCGCCCTGAGCTTCGCGTGCTCCTCGTCCCAGCGCCGGGTCAGCTCGTCGAGCCGGTCGAAGCGGGCCGCCCGAGCCTCGTGGTAGGTCGTGAAGCTGCCCGGATGGGTCCACGCGGTGTTGCCAGCGCCGCCCAGCTCGATCGTCACGATGACGTCAGCCGCATTGGCCAGCAGCTCGCGGTCGTGGCTGATGAGCAGGACCGTCTTGGGCGTCTCCGTCAGCCTCTCCTCGAGCCAGAGCTTGCCCGGCACATCGAGGTAGTTGTCGGGCTCGTCGAGGAGCAGCACGTCGTCGGACCCCCGGAACAGCGCCTCGAGGACGATCCGCTTCTGCTCACCGCCGGACAGCGTGGCCAGCTCCCGGTACTGCGCCTGGGCGAACGGCACGCCCAACGCTGAGACGGCCACCACGTCCCAGACGACCTCCTGGTCGTACCCACCGGCCTCGGCCCACTCGGCGATCGCGTGCGCGTAGCGCATCTGCGTCGCCTCATCGTCGGCGTCCATCATCGCCAGCTCGGCCGCGTCGAGCTCGGCGGCGGCTGCAGCCAGGGACGGCGGCGCCACGGCCAGCAGGAGGTCGCGCAGCGACCCGGTCGCCATGTGCCCGACGAACTGGCGCATCACACCCAGCGAACCGACCCGCGTGATCGCCCCGGACTGGGTCGGCTCGTCGCCGGCGATCATCCGCATCAGCGTGGACTTGCCCGACCCGTTGGCCCCGACCAGGGCGGTGACCTTGCCCTCGGCCACCTTGAACGACACCTCGTCGAGCAGCACCCGCCCGTCGGGCAGCGCGAACGTGACGCGCGAGATGTCGAGGTGGCCCATCGGGACATCGTCGTGGGCGGGGCACGGATCGGCCAAACTGACGCCGGTTCGGGCATGGGCAGCCCTGCCCCAGTTCAGCGCCGGGGGAGCAGCACCCGCGAGGGGGTGAACACGAGGAACAGCAGTCCAGCGACCAACGGGAGCCCGACAACCACGACCGCCAGCCACGTCCACGGCACGTCGAGCGGGATGGCCAGTGGGACGTCGCAGTACACCGTCCCGAGCTCGTCCATGGCGTCGCCGGCCGCCCCTGAACGGACCGGTGACCACAGGCACTGAGCCGGATCCGCGAGGAGGTTGGCGGATCGCAGTGCCGCCCACGCCGGTGCGATGCCCGCGAGTGCGCCCAATGCCGAGCCGACGGCAGGCCACGACGATCGCTGCCCACATCGCGAACCGGCGCCGCACCCCTGGGCTGGCGCCCACCGCGGCCATCGTCGCAAGCTCCGGACGGGCATCACCGAGGGCGAGCGCCGTGACCAGGACCGTGGCCAGCAGGGCGAAGGCCAGCGGCACGACGACCAGGCGCCAGCCGACCTGTACCGGTCCGACCGTCACCGGCTCGCCCCAGGCGGAGCTCCCCATCGAGGCGGGCGGAGGCCCGGACTCCACCGAGACGACCTGGAGGCCGGCGGGACTCACCAACTGGTCGGTCCAGGGCTCGAGGCCCGGGATCGGTTCAGGTGGAACCACGAGGATCGCGTTGCGGGGCACCGGGAGACCACGCGACTCGAGCGCGTCGGGTGCCACGATGACGGCCGCGGGCGCGTAGGGGGAGTCCACGACGACGGCGGGGATGTCCGCCTGCGGACCGGGCAGGTACTCCGGCGATCCAGCCACGCCACCGTCGATCAGCCGCGGATCGGCGGCGATCCTGACCGTCCCATCGACCACAGTCGAGGGGGCCAGGGCCACCGCTCCGCCGGACTCCAGCTGCGCCCGGACAACCGGGTCCTCACGACCGATGAGCAGCGCCGCAGCAGTCGGCGTCCGCCACGACCACTCCCGGCCGCCCCGACGACGGGTCGCCGATCACATCCATCGGCCCGACGGGGCTCCCCGCCGGGACGGGGGCCGGCATGGGTCGCCTGCCGACAGCGCGGAGGCCAGCGACGCCCGGCTCGTGGGCGCCATGATCCCCAGTGCATCTGCCGGAGACGCCGAGATCGGTCGAGGGGATCGCACTGGCTGCGCACGGCCAGCGAGTCCCCGGCGCGTATGTCCCAGGTGGGACCGACGCCGATCAGGGCCACCTGCGCGTCGGGGAACTCCGAGGCGACCGCGGCCAGGTCCTCGGGCCCCAGCGCACCCCATCGGACCTGGTCGGTGGAACGGGCGAGGACCGACGGCCCCCGGGGCGGCCGCGGGCCGGTAGGCGTCCTGCACCGCCGACTCCACGGAGCTCAGCCACGTCAGGCACCCCGCGAGCAGTCCGACCGCCACGGCGACGGCCGCCACCGCGAAGGAGCTGCGCAGCCGGTTGCGGGCGGCGTCCCGGGCTGGCCAGGCGAGCGGCCAGCGGCAGCGCCCGGGAGTGCCCGGACACAGCCGCGAGCACCAGGGGCGCGAGCAGGACGACCCCCACCTCGCAGACGACCACCGCGAGCCCGAGCGCCCAGATCGGCCACCCGCCCGAGCCCGGCCCCTCCTCGGACCCGGTCGGGTACACCACGAGGAACAGGACCCCCGCCACGATCAGCGCCACCCCCGCGAGCGCCGATCGGACGGGGAGCCGGTCCATCCCGTGCCCGTCGGGCTCAGGCCGCACGTTCGCGGAGTCGCGAGCGCGCAGGGCCTTGGCCAGCGGGATGCGCGCGGCCATCCGGGCCGGCACGACGCTGGCGGCAACCGCCGCGAGCAGCCCGACGATCGGGACGAGCACGATCGCCAGCTCCATCGGCGGGACGGTTGCCAGCGGCCATCCGAACTGCCACTCGAGCACCGGTCGACCCGCGACGAGCACCAGCCACGGGACCACGAACCCCAGCAGCGCACCGATCCCGCCCAGCAGGATCCCCGAGGCCAGGACCGCACGGGTGAGGTCCCCCGGCTCGGCCCCGGCTGCCGACAGCAGCGCGAGCTCCCGCTGGCGCCGGCGCAGGGACACCGCGAAGGCCGCCCCGGCGAGCATCACGATCTGGAGGAACGCCACGGCCAGGCCGACGACGAGCTCGTCGGTCAGGGTCAGCGACAGCCGCTCGGGGTCCTCGATCGGCACGTCGCGCGCGACGACGTGGACCCCCTGCTGCGCTGCCGCGGCGACCTGCTCCGCCGTGATCGCGCGTCGGCGAGTCGATCAGGAACCGATCGCCACCGCCGGGGCGATCCGCCCACCCCGGGGGCACTCCCCCGAGGACGAACGACTCCCCGGACCTCAGGCCGGCCACGTCGCCGATGCCCACGACCGTCGAGCGGGACGGACCGGTTCTCGCCGAAGCCGGTCCAGTTCCACATGGTCCACGGTCCACGTGTCGCCGACCTCCAGCCCCGCGGAGCTGGCCAGGTCCGGGGTGATCACGACCTCGTCGGCGGAGCTCGGCACCCGACCCGCCCTCAGGTCGACCTGACCGCCCACGACCGGGTCGGTGAAGTCCCCGGCGGCTCCGCCGACGCCCTCCCCGCCCATCGGTCCCCCGAGATCGGCCTCCACCGAGGGCCAGGGCACCAGGCGCCAGCTCGTCTGGGCAGCGTCGTCGGTCCACCCCTGCGCCCCGCGGACCCCCATCTCCGCGCCCGACTGGTTCCGCCGAGCCCGCGGCGACGCGTCCCCAGGGACTCCCGGGGCAGCTGCAGATCGCCCCAGGTGCGGCTCGTCCCGAACAGGTACATGCCCACGACCAGGGCGACGGGCAGCGCCACCAGCGCGATGACCAGCGCGCTGCGGGCCCGATTGCCCCGGGCGTCGCGGATGGCCAGGCGCAGCGCCGGGCGCCATCGGGGCCACGTGGGCCGGCGATCGGGGGGCACGGCCGGCGCCTGGGATGCGGTCGCCGACGAGCCGAGGGCGCGCTCACGCCCGGCCACCGTCGTCCCGGGCACCGAGCCCGGCCAGGGGCAGGCGGGCAGCATCGGGATGGGGGGCGTCGGCGGGGGCGTCGGCGTAGGCCGTGCGCTCGACGACGACCCCGTCGCGCAGGAACAGAACCCGGTCGGCCCACGCGGCGTGGCGCGGGTTGTGCGTCACGACGAGTGCCGCGGCGCCGGCGTCGCAGCGTGCCCGGATGATCCGCAGGACCTCGTCGCCGGCCTCGGTGTCCAGCGCCCCGGTGGGCTCGTCGGCCAGGATCAGGCGCCGCCCGCCGACCAGTGCCCGGGCGATCGCGACGCGCTGCTGCTGCCCGCCGGACAGGTCAGTCGGGGAACCGGCGCCTCGACCCCCGCCAGACCCACCTCCGCCGAGTGCGGCCTCCGCCTCGCGCCTGGCCACCCTGACCGGCACCCCGTCCAGCTCGCGGGGGAGCGCGACGTTCTCCCCTGCGGTCAGCGACCCGACGAGGTTGGCGTCCTGGAACACGAAGCCCAGGTGGCGCCGGCGCAGCATCGCCAGGTGGGCCGCACTCGCCCCCACCGTCGAGTCCGGTCCGATCCGGACGTCGCCCTGCGTCGGCTGGTCCAGACCTCCGGCGAGGTTGAGCAGCGTCGACTTGCCCGACCCGCTCGGGCCCATGACGGCGACCAGCTCACCTTCGCGCAGGGTCAGCGACACATCGCGCAGGGCCGTGACCGCGCTCGGCCCCTCGCCGTGCGTCCGCCACGCCCCCACCAGCTCGAGGACGGGAGCCGGGGCCCCTGCCCCTGCCGTCGTCGGTCCGTTCATCGCGGGCCCCCCTTGATCGCCATTCCCTGTGTTCGACGCAGTGTGGATTCGCAGTGGTCGAGCCAGCGCAGCTCGGCCTCGGTGTCGAAGATCATCCGATCCAGGATCAGCATCCAGGGCTCGCGTCACCCGGGTCGGGTCCGCCGCGATCTGCCGGCGCTTGACCGCGGTCAGCTCCTGGAGGGCACCCATCGTGGCTCCCCGCTGGACGTCGATGATGCGCGACACGTCCGCGCGCGGCGAGCACATGGCCACGGCGAGCTTGATCGCCAGCTCGTCGCGCGGGGCGGGCCCACGGGCAACCGGCTCGGCGAACCAGCGCATCACCTCCGCCTGTCCGGCGTCGGTGATCCGGTAGAGGCTGCGCGCCTGGGCCGGGATGTCGACCGAGCGCACATCCTCGGCCACCACAAGGCCGTCACGGACCAGCCGGTCGAGGGTCTGGTACACCTGCCCGATGTTCAGCGGCCAGGTGCCGCCGGTCCGCTCCTCGAAATCCGTGCGCAGCTGGTTGCCGTAGGCACGCCCCTCGAGCAGGAGGGCCAGCAGGCCGTTGCGGATGGACACGGCGATGTTCTATACCCGGTATGAACCCGTGTCCATACCGGGTATGGGCATATGGCTCCAATTCACCCGTTCGGCCCAGCGAGCGGCGCCCGGTCCCACACGGCCCGTCCGCATCGATCCGACGTGCGCGGCCAGGCTGAGCGCTGAGTCGATGCCCCTCAGCGACCGCGCCAGCGCCGGGCCCGCTCGGCCTGGGCCGCCAGATCGGCATCCGGCGGGTAGCCGACCTCGACGAGCGTCAGGGGGTGGGCGGGCGCGGTCGCGATGACGGGCACCCGCTCGGCGGCAGCCAGCAGCTCCGCGGGGCGCTCGACGGGCCAGCGCCCGTCCCCCACGGCGATGAACGCGCCGACCAGCGCGCGGACCATCGAGTGGCAGAACGCGTCGGCCCGCACCGAGAACTCCACCGGCGAGGTGGCTCCGGCGCTGCGACCGACCCGTCGCCACCCGATGTCGTGGATGGTGCGCACGCTCGACGCGCCCTCACGGGCGCGGCAGAACGCGGCGAAGTCGTGCTCCCCGACGAACGGGGCCGCGGCGGCGTCCATCGCCTCGACGTCCAGCGCCCGGGGATGCCACAGCACGTGGCCCCGGGTACGCGGGTCCTGGCCGGCGGGGTCGTCGGCCACGAGGTAGGAGTAGCGCCGCCACGAGGCCGACCAGCGGGCCTCGAATCCCGCAGGCGCGACGCCGACCTGCCGAACGCGCAGGTCCGGGGGCAGCAGGCCGTTCAGTCGCCGGCGGACCGTGACGCAGAGGTCAGGTCAGCGCCCACCTCGTCGCCGAGCAGGGCCGGCCCGGACGGGTGCTGCTCGGACGCGGCGCCCGGCTCCCGGCCGGGAGTGGACCTCGGGGCGCGCCGACCGGCAGACGCCGCCCAGGCCGCTGCGGGGACGTCGCTGTGGCAGACCTGCCCCACGGCGTGCACCCCGGCATCGGTGCGCCCGGCGACCGCGACCCGCACCGGGATGCCCGCCTCGACCCGCAGCACGGCACGCAGGGCGGACTCGAGCTCGGCCTGGACCGAGCGCAGGCCCGGCTGACGGGCCCAGCCGCAGAACTCGCTCCGTCATAGGCGATCTCGAGGCGCAGCCGGATGACCGACCCGATCGCGTCGTGGACGCGACGAGCCCGCCGGGTCCGGATTGCTCCGGGGTCCCAGCGGGCTCGATGACGGGCGTGGTCACGCCTTGGTGTCGTCCTCAGCAGCAGCCTCAGCGGCCTCGGTGACGTCGGACTCCACGGCGTCGGTCACGTCGGCCTCGGTGACGTCAGCGGCCTCGACCTCGACGGCCTCGGTCTCGACCACACCGTCCGCAGACTCGACAACCTCGGTCTCGACCTCGGTCTCGACGACCTCGGCGACCACCGGGGCGGCCGCAGCCGGGGCGGCGGCCTCCTTGGCAGCACGCTTGGTCGCGGCCGTGGCCTCGGACACCGTGCGCTCGGCCAGGGGCTCGCACAGCTCGATCACGGCCATGGGGGCGTTGTCGCCCTTGCGCGGCCCGATCTTGGTGATGCGCGTGTAGCCGCCCGGGCGGGTCGCGTAGCGCGGCCCGATCTCCTCGAACAGCACGTGCACGACGGACTTGTCGCGGATGACGGTCATGACCTGACGACGCGCGTGCAGGTCACCGCGCTTGGCGAACGTGATCATCCGCTCGGCCAGCGGCCGGACGCGCTTGGCACGCGCCTCGGTCGTGGTGATCGCTCCGTGCTCGAAGAGCGCGGTGGCCAGGTTGGCAAGCATGTGCCGCTCGTGGGCGGGGGTGCTGGCCAGACGGGGGCCCTTGCTGGGCGTGGGCATAGTTACTGACTCCTACTGTTGCAAAGGTTCGTTCGAGGGCGGTGGCTGGTTAGAGCTGCTCGTCCTCGGCGAAGTCCCCGTCCTCTTCGTCGACGTATGCCGGAACGAACCCGGCGGGGCTGTCCTTGAGCGCGAGACCCAGGGAGAGCAACTTGTCCTTGACCTCTTCGATCGACTTGCTACCGAAGTTGCGGATGTCCATCAGGTCCGCCTCGCTGCGGCTGATGAGCTCACCCACGGTGTGGATGCCCTCACGCTTGAGGCAGTTGAAGCTGCGCACGGTGAGGTCCAGGGACTCGATCGGCGTCGAGAGCTGCTCGGCGACCAACTCGTCGGCCGGTGAGGGACCGATGTCGATCCCCTCGGCGTTGACGTTGAGCTCGTGGGCCAGGCCGAACAGCTCGACCAGCGTCTTGCCCGCAGAGGCAACCGCATCCGCCGGCGTCATGCACGGCTTGGTCTCGACATCCAGGATCAGCTTGTCGAAGTCCGTGCGCTGCTCGACACGGGTCGCCTCGACCTTGTAGGTCACCTTGAGCACCGGCGAGTAGATCGAGTCGACCGGGATCCGGCCGATCTCCTGGCCGGGCAGCTTGTTGGCCGTCGAGGTCACGTACCCGCGGCCGCGCTCCACGACGAGCTCGATCTCGAGCTTGCCCTTCGCGTTGACCGTGGCCAGGTGCAGGTCGGGGTTGTGGACCTCGACCCCGGCGGGCGGCGCGATGTCGGCAGCGGTGACAGCGCCGGGGCCCTGCTTGCGCAGGTACATCACGACCGGCTCGTCATGCTCCGAGGAGACGACGAGCTCCTTGAGGTTGAGGATGATCTCGGTCACGTCCTCCTTGACACCCGGGATCGTGGTGAACTCGTGGAGGACGTCCTCGATCCGGATGCTGGTGACGGCCGCACCGGGGATGCTCGACAGGAGCGTCCGGCGCAGCGAGTTCCCCAGGGTGTAGCCGAAACCTGGCTCGAGGGGCTCCAGGACGAACCGCGAACGGTGGTCGCTGACGCGCTCCTCGGTGAGGGTCGGACGCTGGGCAATAAGCACGGGTTACCGTTCCTTTCCGTGGCGACCACCATTTGACGCCACGTGCTGCAAGGCTGGGTCGGGCGGCGGCGGGGGCCACCATCCGACGAGGGTCACTTCGAGTAGAGCTCGACGATCAGCTGCTCCTGGACGGCGGTGTCGATGGCCCCACGCTCCGGAACCGCGTGCACGAGGATGCGCATCTGGTTCGGGGAGACCTCGAGCCACGCCGGCACCGTGCGCTCGCCGGCCTCGGCGTGGGCGACCACGAACGGGGTCAGCTCACGCGAGGACGGGCGGACCTCGACGATGTCCGACGGGGACACCCGGTAGGAGGGGATGTCGACCTTCTTGCCGTTGACCATGATGTGGCCGTGGCCCACGAGCTGGCGGGCCATGTCGCGGCTCTTGGCGAAGCCGCCGCGGTACACGACGTTGTCCAGGCGGGTCTCGAGGATCTTGAGCAGGTTCTCACCCGTCTTGCCCTGCTTGCGCTGGGCCTCCTCGTAGTAGCCACGGAACTGCTTCTCCAGGACCCCGTAGATGCGTGCGCACTTCTGCTTCTCGCGCATCTGCAGCAGGTACTCGCTGTCCTTGGTCCGGCCACGGCCGTGCTGGCCGGGCGGGAACGGGCGCAGCTCGATGGGGCACTTGGGCCCATCGCACTTGCTGCCCTTGAGGAACAGCTTGGTCTTCTCTCGGCGGCAGCGCTTGCAGTCTGCCCCTGTGTATCGAGCCATGATCTCGAATCCTTCGGGTCAGACGCGGCGGCGCTTGGGCGGACGGCAGCCGTTGTGGGCCATGGGGGTGACGTCGGAGATCGAGCCGACCTCCAGGCCGGTCGCCTGCAGCGACCGGATCGCGGTCTCCCGGCCGGAGCCGGGACCCTTGACGAAGACGTCGACCTTCTTCATGCCGTGGTCCATCGCGCGACGCGCGGCGGCCTCAGCCACCATCTGCGCGGCGTACGGGGTCGACTTGCGCGACCCCTTGAACCCGACCTGGCCGCTCGAGGCCCAGGCGATCACCGCACCCGAGGGGTCCGTGATCGACACGATCGTGTTGTTGAACGTCGACTTGATGTGCGCATGGCCGTGGGCCACGTTCTTCTTCTCCTTGCGACGGACCTTCTTGGCCGCGCTCGGACGAGTCTTGGGAGGCATTGCGTTCCTTTACGTGAGGTCGTCGGTCCGCTGGTCGGCGCCTGCGCCCACTCGGGCGCATCTGCCGCGGTGGGCAGGTGCCCACCCGGACCAGTCGGACTACTACTTGCCGGCCTTCTTCTTGCCGGCGACCGTCTTGCGCGGACCCTTGCGGGTACGTGCGTTGGTGTGTGTGCGCTGCCCGCGGACCGGCAGACCCCGGCGATGCCGGATGCCCTGGTAGCAGCCGATCTCCACCTTGCGGCGGATGTCGGCGGCCACCTCACGACGCAGGTCGCCCTCGACCTTGAGGTTGCCCTCGATGTAGTCGCGCAGGGGGACCAGCTCGCTGTCCGTGAGGTCCTTGACGCGGGTGTCGGGGTTGACCCCGGTCGCGGCGAGGATCTCAGCGGCACGGGAACGGCCAATGCCATAGATGTAGGTGAGCGCCACCTCGACGCGCTTGTCGCGCGGGAGGTCGACGCCGACGAGACGTGCCATCGGGCGGACCTTCTTCCTGTTTCATCCGGAGGTTTCGGTGCGTGACCAGTCCCACCGCCCTTTGTGGCAGGTCCCCAGCCTCCGAGCCGGGGGTGACGTCCCCGAGGGCCCTGGCAGGGGCCCGGAGTCGGGATGACGGGATCACGCGTGTTCTGTTGTGGCCCCCACACCGGTCTCCCGGGTGGGACGCACCAGGTGGTGCGCTGCCTTGTCGTGCTGTCCTGCTGTGCTCGGTGCCGGCCGGGGCCGGCGGGCGATCAACCCTGGCGCTGCTTGTGCCGGGGGTTCTCGCAGATCACCATCACGCGACCGTGACGGCGGATCACCTTGCAGTTGTCGCAGATCTTCTTGACGCTGGGCTTGACCTTCATCGCTCTTTCCTCGCAGCCTTCACCACCGGTGGAACCCGGAGGGCATCTGTCACTTGTACCGGTAGACGATCCGTCCACGGGTCAGGTCGTAGGGCGAGAGCTCCACGACCACCCGGTCGTCGGGCAGGATGCGGATGTAGTGCTGACGCATCTTGCCCGAGATGTGGGCCAGGACCTTGTGGCCGTTGTCGAGCTCGACCCGGAACATGGCGTTCGGGAGCGACTCGCGGATCGTGCCCTCGAGTTCGATGGCACCCTCTTTCTTGGCCATAAGCTGCTGTTCCACACCGTTCTGTCGTCGGGCTTGGGCTCGGGCGGCCGCGGTTCGGTCGATCGAGTTCACTGCTCTGCTGTCATGTTGCCGTTGCGTTCACCGCTCACGCACTCCGCAGGCAGCCCGATGAGGGCCGACGTACGGGGACGCGCAGACGCAACGCTGCACAAGTCTACGG
>CAVTOX010000037.1:0-49979 GCA_963736425.1 uncultured Actinomycetes bacterium | reverse complement strand
AACGGCTGGGACCTGCTGGCCGCCGATGCCGCTCGCGCCCAGGTGGTTGTTCCCACATGGCTGGAGTCGCAGGAGCCAGGAGCTTTTGATCCCGAGGCACTGGCTGAGTTGGCCCCGGCATTCGGGGTGCTCCTGCTGCGCCGGGCCGGCTATGCCGTGGCGGCCTTCGAAGGTGGCACGGTGGCGGAGAAGAAGGTCGGCACGCGGCACATCCACGGCCGAACCGCCGCTGGTGGGTGGTCCCAGCAGCGCTACGCCCGCCGTCGCGACAACCAGGCCGACGAGATCGTGGACTCCGCCGCGGAGCATGCCGACCGCATCCTTGGCCCGCGTGACCTCCAGTTCCTCGTGACCGGAGGCGACCGCCCGCTGCTCAACGCCGCTCTGAAGGCCGTGGATCGCAGGTTGGCCGAGTTGCCGATCGGCGCCCACCTCGGCGTCGGCACCCCGGATGCCAAGATGCTTGCGGTGATCCCCGACCGCGTGCTCGCTGTACAGATCCGGATCGGCGGTCCCCAGTCCGTTCCGGGCGATCCCCCCGCTTCCTGACAGGAGCTGACGCGGATATGGACACCATCGACCTGTCGGCGCTGGTCCGGCCGACCGCCACTGACGATCCCCTGCGATTCACCCTGGATGTCCCCGACGGCCTTCAACAGGGACGCGGTGCCTGGGGCGGGGTCGCGACCGGGGCCATGGTGGCGGCCGCTCAGCTGGTGGATCCACGCCCTGAGATGGCCGTGCGCTCGCTCAGCGCCCAGCTCGTCGCACCTGTCCTGGTCGGCCGGATGCACCTGGTCGTCGAGGAGCTGCGCCGTGGCTCGGCGACGAACACCCTCGAGGTGCGGTGTCGCGACGATGAGGGGGCGCTGCTCGCGCATGGTGTGGTCGTCCTGGGCGCTCCCAGGACGGGCGAAGCCATGCCCGATGGTGCGCTGTGGCTCGCGGTCGCGCAGCCAGCTGAGTTGGCCGCGGGACCGGAGGCAGTACCCGAGGTTGTCCTGGGACCACCACTCGCTCCGGAGTTCACCGAACACCTGGAGATGCGCCCGATCTCCGGGATCCCGTACTCGGGAGCGGACACCGACGAGACGTGTGGATGGGTACGCCCACGCGGCCCAGTGGAGCGGGTCGATGCATCGGTCGTGACCGCCCTCGCGGACGCATGGTGGGTGTCTGTGATGGCCCGCCTGGACCGGCCCCGTCCGGCCGCGACCGTCGGCTTCACCCTCGACTTCCCCAGCGACCCCTCGTGCCTTGAGCGTGACGCAGAAGGTCGGCTCGAGCCGTTGTTCCATCGCGGCCACAGCGTGGCGGCTCGCGAGGGTTTCACCATCGAGGTTCGCCAGCTATGGACCCGCGGTGGTCAGCTCGTCAGCTGGAACACGCAGACCGTGGCGGTCATCAAGTAGGCACCGGGCTCATCGGTCGTTGCGAACGACCAACGTGTCGGCCAGCGAGTCGCCGATGCGCTGGCGCTTGGCACTCACCAGCATCGCGATCAACCCGACCGCCCCGAAGAACATGGCATCCACGACCAGCAGCAGCCAGCGCAATGTCAGCTGGCTGCCGGTGGGCTCCCCGCCGTCCAGGTTCACCACCCGCAGTCCGAACCAGCCCATGACCCACGTCCTCCCCGCACGCCGCCGCGGCAGCCGCGCCCAGTACCACCAACTGATGACCACGGCCAGGACCAGCAGCGCGAGGATCACCGGGATCGTGATCAGCAGGGCGCCCAGGGAGTCGTCCGGATTCCGGGGAAGCACGAGGAGAGCCAGCGTCATTGGGATCATCGTGATGAGCGCCACGATCCCCAGGTCGAGGGCGAACTGCACCACCCGCAGCGCGACGAGCGGCACCCGATCAAGGAGCCCGGCGGGCGTCGCCGCCGGCGCTTCCTCGGTCTCGGGCACGACGGCCATCCTAGAACGCGCCCCTGCGCCCGGCCGGGACCTCACCTATCGTGAGTGGGTGCGCGCCATAGCCCTGGCTTTCGCCCTGGCTGCGGCCGCGGCCGGTGCCCTCCTCGTGCTCGCGTTCGGCAGCGGGATGTCTCTTCCGTGGCAGCCGGGATGCAGCATCCGGGACCCGTCCGGTCTGGTGCTGGCCGAGGGGTCGCCGGCTGAGATCTCGGCACTGATCGCGTCGGCTGAGGGGAACATCCCCCGAGCCCTCGGTGCGGGCCCAGTGCTGACGTGCCGGATCAGCGGAGCCAGCGCGACGGACACGCCCAAGGAGCCCCCGCTCGGCCTGACGCCCCGCGCCCAGGTCCTCCTCGGTGAGGTGCGCGCCGAGTTCGAGGAGGTGCCCGCCGGCGGGTACGGGCCCGAGGAGACCCTGCCGGGTCGCAGCCCCGAGGGAGCGCACTCCCGCGGCCGGGCGATCGACTTCTTCTTCCGCCCGTACGAGGATGCCGGCAACGAGAGAGCGGGGTGGCAGCTGGCGAACTGGTCGGTCGCCAACGCCGAGCGTCTGGGCATCCGCACGGTCATCTACCGCGACCGGATCTGGACCGCCCATCGTTCGGCCCAGGGCTGGCGCGAGTACCGGTTCCGGGGCCCGGACCCGGACAACCCCATCAACCGGCACCTCGACCACGTCCACGTGGACGTGGCATGACGCGGTCCCATGACACTGCCGCATGACACCGGCCCGTGGGATTGCCCCCGTGGGATTGCGCCGAATGGGTGACTTGCCGGGCATGCGTCCCGGCCCCCGTGCTTGGTAGCGTGCTTGACCTACGGTTACGTAGGGGGAATCGTGCGAGCACTGCGAGTGATGTCGATCGCAGGACTCGTCCTTGCCCTCGGCGCCCAAGCGGCGATGGCATCCACCGCCGCTGCGCCGGCTCCGAATGCAGTGCGGAGCACTGCCTCCTTGAAGCCACCGCCTCTCTTGAAGCCACTGCCTCTCTTGAAGCCACTGCCTCCTCGAAGCCACTGCCTCGATGCTGCCCAGTGGCCGGTTGCGCCTGGACCTGCGCACTCGTGCCCGCTCGGTTGAGATCAACTACGTGGTCGCGGGTCGGTCGACCCGCTCGATGACTGTGGGCGTGCGCAAGGGGGCGGTCCGCGTCACCATGCCGGCATCGGCCACGTCCATGCGCGTCAGGGGCACGGCGACATCGTCGCGGCGGGCGACCCCGTGGACCCGAGTGCCCATCTCCTCGTTCTCCGCGCTGGACCAGCAGCCCTCCCCGGAGACGATCGCCGCGTGGGAGGCCGAGCTGCTCGGACTGGTCAACGCGGTGCGGGCCACGGGCTCCGCATGCCCTGGCGGCGAGCACTTCGGACCAGCCCCGGCGCTCAGCCGCAACCCCGCACTGGATGCGGCCGCCCAGAGTCACTCCACCTGGATGGCTGAGGTCGGTCGGCTGTCGCACGTGGGACGCGGGGGATCGTCACTGGGACGCCGGGTATCCGCTGTGGGATACCCGTGGCATCGGGCGGCCGAGAACGTGGCGGCGGGCCTGCCCCAGCCGAGCGAGACCCTGGCTCAATGGCTGGGATCCTCCGGGCACTGCCGAGAGCTGATGAGTCCAGCCAGCACGGAGACCGGGATTGGCTACGCCTACTCGACGAACTCGGTGTACCGGCACTTCTGGACCGAGGACTTCGCCACGCCCTGACCCGTGAAGCCTGCGTCCCGCATCCAGGTTTGGCCCTCCCCGCCCCGGGGTAGGTATGCTCAGCACTCGGCATACAGCCGACTTCGTTGAGCAACGTTTCCTCACCTGGCCCTGTGGCGGTCAATCAGACGCGTTGAAGACGACACGCCCTGAGAAGAAGGAAACACCGTGACAGAGCACGCCCCGCAATCCCGCGCGCCCCGATCCGGACCGCGCACCAACTCCCACGCGCCTGCGAAGGGGGCCAAGAAGACCGGCTCCTGGAAGGGGGCGAAGTCGACGAGCACGTGGAAGGCCGCCAAGCCGGCCGGCTCCTGGAAGGCAGCCACCTCGCAGTCCGACGACCGCGCCCCGAGCACCCGCCGTTCCGCCGTCGCCCCGGCTCGCCCCGCATGGCGCGATCGGGATGACCGTGCCCCGCGTCAGGACCGCACCGACCGTGCCCCGCGTCAGGACCGCACCGACCGTGCCCCGCGTCAGGACCGCACCGACCGCGCACCCCGTCAGGACCGCACCGATCGGGCCCCCCGCGACGACCGCAGTGCTCCGCGCAGCGACTGGCGCGACCGCGATGATCGCCGCGCCAGCGCCGATCGCCCGGTCCGCGCAGCCCGCCCGGGTCAGGATCGTCCGGAACGCAGCGAGCGTCCCTCGCGTCCCGGCCGCCCGAACCGCAACGATCGCTACGACCGGGGTCCGCGCAACGACCGCCGTGACCGCGCCGATCGTCCGGCGCGCGCCCCGCAGGTGCCGGCCCTGACCGGTCCGAACGCCTTCGTCGACCTCGGCGTCCCGACCTCGTTGGCGGCCGTCCTGGCCAGCCAGGCGATCACCGAGCCGACGCCGATCCAGGCCATGACCATCCCGGCTGCTCTCAGCGGTCGCGACGTCCTGGGCCGGGGCCGCACAGGCTCGGGCAAGACCCTGTCGTTCGGCCTGCCGATGCTCACGATCCTCAACGGCCCGAGGCCGACCAAGCGCCAGCCGCGCGGGCTGATCCTGGCCCCGACCCGTGAGCTTGCGATGCAGGTCCTCGACGCCCTGTCGCCGCTTGCGGCCACCTTGGGCATGCGGACCCAACTGATCATCGGCGGCAGCTCCTACGATCGCCAGATTCGCGGGCTCGAGCGCGCTGACATCGTGGTGGCCACTCCTGGGCGCCTCGTCGACCTCGCCGATCGCGGCTCGGTCGACCTGAGCCAGGTCAAGGTCGTCGTCCTTGACGAGGCCGACCACATGGCCGACCTGGGCTTCATGCCCGAGATCGAGGCCATCATGGGTCGGCTCCCCGAGGACGTCCAGGGCCTGCTGTTCTCCGCGACGCTGGACCATGACGTCGACCGCCTCGTGCGCAAGTACCTGCACGAGCCGGTCGTGCACAACGCGGACCCGGCAACCGCCACAGTGGGCACGATGGAGCACCACCTGGTGCTCGTCCACCCGAAGGACAAGGACGCCGTCACGGCCGACATCGCCCTGCGCCGCGGGCGCACGGTCGCCTTCGTGCGCACCCAGATGGGGGCCGATCGCCTGGCCGGTCAGCTGGAGGCCGAGGGTGTGCGCACGGCAGCACTGCACGGCGGGATGAAGCAGGGCATGCGCACGCGCACCCTTGAGGACTTCAAGCGCGGACGCATCGACTTCCTGGTGGCCACCGATGTTGCTGCCCGCGGGTTGCACGTCGACGACATCGACCTCGTGCTGCACGTCGACCCGCCGCACGGGCCCAAGGAGTACCTGCACCGCTCGGGACGCACCGCCCGCGCCGGAGCGTCCGGGACGGTCATCTCGCTGGCCACGACGCGCCAGCAGAAGTCGGTCACCGCGATCACCACCAAGGCAGGCGTGAGCCCCGCAGTCCTGCGGGCCCGTCCCGGTGACGAGGCCCTGCACGCGCTGATCAGCTGAGTCGTTGAGTCGCTGAGTCGCTGAGTCGATCCGGCACTGGCTCCCCCGGGAGGCCTGTGCCGGATCGACTCATGTGCGACCCGATGGCAGGATGCGATCGTGGCTGAAACCGACTTCACCTGGAACAGCGTCCTCGTCGACGGCAACTGGATCCGCTACCGGGTCGGCGGGCCGGTCGACGCCCCGGCGATGATCCACCAGCACGGATTCGCGATCTCTGGGACCTACCTGCTCCCCACGGCGAGTCGCCTCACGGACTCCTTCCGGGTCTATGTCCCAGATCTTCCCGGGTTCGGCCGAAGCCCCAAGCCGAAGCAGACGCTGAGCATCGAGGAGCTGGGCACCGCACTGAACCATTTCATGGACGCCCTGGGCATCGAGCAGGCCGTGGTCGTGGGCAATTCACTGGGGTGCGCAATCATCGGCGAGCTGGTCGACGAGGCCCCCGAGAAGGTCTCGAAGGCCGTGATGGTCGGGCTCGCAGGAGGTCCGCACAACCGGCCCCTGGTCAAGGCCCTGCTCCAGATGGCCCGTGACGGCCTGGTCGAGCCGCCGACGCTGCTCCCCGTGGCGGCCCCCGACTACCTGCGCTATGGGATGGTCCGCGCGATCAGGCTCTTCGACAAGATGACCAAGTTCCCCGCCTACCAGCGGTTCATGTCCATGCAGGTCCCGGTGATGGTGGTGATCGGCAGCGAGGACCCGCTGCGCCCGCCGTGGGCGAACATCAGCCGGGCCCTGAGCGAGATGCCTCCGGAGGTCACGATCGTGCTGTTCCAGGGTGCCGCGCATGCCATCAACTTCACCCACTCGCGGGAGTTGGCCCACTCGATCCGGCAGTACGTGGCCGGCGAGGAGGTCCGAATGGACGCCGACAACCCGACCGGCGTCCCCGTCCTGCAGCTCAAGCGACCCGTCTGATTACTGCTCCGCTGGCGTGTGTTGGGTCCCATTTGGGTCGCAATGTCGTCTTTCGGGACCTGCAGGTGCCGCCCGGGCATCAGGGAGGGGTTGAATAGCCGCATGGGCAAGACTGTGATGATCGTCGAGGACGATGAGGAGATCCGCCTGGTTCTGCGCTACGCCCTGGAGGACGAGGGGTACCGGGTCCTCGAGGCGGCCAACGGGGAGCAGGCGCTGGTCCTCGGCCAGGACGAGGACCCGGACGTGCTGCTCGTCGACCTGCGGCTGCCGGGGATCCACGGGCTGGATGTCGTGCGCAGCGTTCGGGCGACCAGTCGGGTGCCGATCATCATCGTCACCGCGCAGGCTGACAGTCACGACGTCGTGTCAGGCCTGGAGGCCGGTGCCGACGACTACGTCACCAAGCCGTTCATCACCAAGGAGCTCCTGGCTCGGATCCGAGCGCAGATCCGGCGGGCCAACGACGTCGAGGTCGATCATGGCCTGCTGGAGTGCGGAGAGGTCCGGCTGCGTCCGGACACCGCCGAGGTCCAGGTCGGCGATCGGATCGTCCCGCTCAGCCCGACGGAGTACAAGCTGCTCGCCGAGCTGATCGGCGCCCGCGAGCGGGTGGTCAGTCGTGACGACCTGCTGCGCAACGTCTGGGGCTACCGCAACCCCGGTGACGGCCGGGTCGTGGACAACCTCGTCTACCGACTGCGGGCGAAGATGGAGACCGACCCCGCCGATCCCGTGCACCTGATGACGGTCCGCGGGTTCGGCTATCGGCTCAAGGCCTGACTCATGCGTTTCGGCCTGCGGACCCGGGTTGCGCTGGTCTTCGCCGTCCTCTCGATGGTGGTCGCGGTCCTTGTGGCCAGCGGCATCTACCTGGTGAGTCGCAGCTACCTGACCAACCAGCGTCAGTCAGCGGGCCTGACCCGGGCACTTCTCGACAGTCGCTCGGTGGATGCCGCGATCGCCGGGGGGACACAGCCCGGCGAGGTGCTCAGCCAGCTGCCTGTCGTGGGGGAATCGCAGGCCCTGATGCGTGTGGGCTCGGTGTGGTACTCGCGCGGCAGCACTGTTGCTCCGTCGGACATCCCGGTGTCCCTGATCGACCTCACACTGACGGAGGGCGGCTCCCAGCAGACGTTCGCCATCGGCGACCAGTACTACTACGCGGTCGCTGTCTACACGCGGTCCGGGCTCTATGTCGAGCTGTTCCCACTCAGCGAGCTGCTCGAGACGCTGCGCAATGGCGCACTCCTCCTGGTTCTCCTGGCACTGGGCGCGTTCGGGGTGGGCGGGGCGATCGGGCGCTACGTCGGTGGCCTGTTGATGCGCCCACTGCGGCGGATGGGAGCCGGCGCACGTCGCCTCGCGGACGGGGACCTCACTGTGCGCCTTCCCGACACCGGGGACCCGGACCTCGACCCCATCTCCGACTCGTTCAACGAGATGGCTGTCGCCGTCGCCTCCCGCATCGAGCGCGAGCGGCGGTTCGTGGCCAACGTCAGCCACGAGCTGCGATCCCCGCTGACGACCGTCGTGGCGACCGCCGAACTCCTCGAGGAGCATCACGACACGTTTCCCCCTCGTGAGGCCCGGCTGGTCACGAGCCTCGCCACGCAGTCCCGGCGCCTCACCCGCATCCTCCTGGACCTCCTGGAGATCTCGAGCGTGACAGCGCGCGCTCCGGTCCAGCGCGATGCCACGGACATCGCGCTGCTCATCGAGGCGATCCTGAACGGACGCAACCTCGAGACCGACCTGCTGCATGGCGATCGCCCCGTCGTCGTCACGGACGCGCGCCGGGTGGAGCGCGTGATGGCGAACCTGATCGACAACGCCACTCGCCACGGTGACGGCGTGCGACAGATCCTGATGGTGGCAGGGGACGGCCGCGTGCGCGTCCACGTCGACGACGCCGGGCCCGGTGTGGATCCCGACGAGGTCGAGCGGCTCTTCGAACCGTTCGCCCGGGGGGCTGGTGTGGCTGAGCGACGGGTCGAGGGGGCCGGCCTGGGACTGGCCATCGTCCGGGAGCAGTCGGAGGCGATCGGCGGGCGCGTCACTGTGGGCGCCTCGCCGTTCGGCGGTGCGCGGTTCACGCTCGACCTCCCGGCGGAGGTCACGCCATGAACCGGACCAGGTTGCTGGCGGCCCCTGCCGCGCTGGTCCTTGTCATCGCGGGGCTGACCGGGTGTGGGGTCCAGGTGCAGGAGGAGGCCCAGCCCCTGCCCAGTGGCGCGTTGCCGACGGTGGCGCCGAGCCCGATTCCGAGCCCGACCGCCAAGCAGGCCACGGTCTTCTTCGTCTCCGGACGCGGCCTCGAGGGTGTTGAGGAGCCGGTCAACGAGCGCTCGGCGCTGGGCGTGATGGCGGCCCTGGCCGCGGGTCCGCCCATCGAGCGCCAGACCGACCTGCGCACGCTCCTCCTGGATCCCCTGACCGGCGAACAGATGCTGACCGTCCTGTCGCAGAGCCCGACGGGACGCGTGGTCCTGGCCCGCACGGATGCCTTCACCCTGCTGCCGGCCAACGACCAGGTGCTCCTCGTGGGCCAAGTGGTGACGAGCTTGGACGATGTGGGTCTGACCAGCGTGGTCATCACCGACCAGGCGGGGCTTCCCATCCCGTTGGTGCTCCCGGACGGCCGGGTGCTCGAGGGCCCCGCGACGGCCGACGAGTTCGATTCCCTGGTTCTTGACTCGGGCGGATGACCGGCCCGAGTCGGCAGCTCAGCGGAGCCTGATCCGCATCAGCGCCGGGCGGTCGGGGCGAATCGTCACCAGGGGAAGGGCGCGCACGGGGGGTCCCGAGGGGGCGAGTCGCACGGCTCGGCAGATCATCGCCAGGGACAGCACCGCCTCGGCATAGGCGAAGTCCCGTCCGATGCACATCCGCGGGCCAGCGCCGAACGGGATGTACGCGGCACGCATGGCCGGTCCGGCCTCAGGCGCGCCGGCGAGGAACCGATCCGGTCGGAAGGCCTCCGGGTCCTCCCATGCCTCGGGGTGGCGGTGCACGATCCATGGGCTGAGGATCACCAGGGATCCGGCCGGGACGTGGGAGCCGCCGAGCTCCATGTCAGCGGTGGTGCTGCGGGTGATCAACCAGGCGGGCGGGTTCAGCCGCATGGCCTCATCCACGACCGCCCGCGCGACCCGGAGCCGGGCGAGGGTTGGCATGTCGATGTTTGGCATGTCCATGGCAGGCACGCCGATGTCGGGCATGTCGAGCGCCTGTGATCCATGGGCCGCCGGCAGGCCGAGCACCTCCTCGGCCTCCCTGGCCACCCGGTCGGCGATGTCGGGATGGGTACCCAGCAGCACGAGTGCCCAGGTGAGTGCGGAGGCCACAGTCTCGTGCCCCGCCACCAGGAAGGTCACGATCTCATCGCGAACCGCCGCGCGATCCAGGCTCGAGCCCTGCAGCAGGTCGAGCATGTCGGGCGGATCGCTGGGGCCCTGGGCAAGTCGCTGGGTGAGGATCGCCGCCACCGCGGCATCGAGCTCGGCCAGGGATCGGGACATCCGGCGGTTGCCCGGTGTCGGGATCCATGCCGGTGCCCGCAGCGGCATGCGCGCCATGGAGACCACCTCACCGAGGGCCGTCAGGGTGGCGTCCGCCAGACGGTCCGCGACCGGGCCGAGCTCGTGTCCGAACAAGGAGTCGCCCACGACCTCGAGGGCCAGGATCATCACCTCGGCGTCGATGTCCACGACCCTCCCGTCGCCGCGCTCGCGCAGGCGGGTCACGAGGCGCGAGGCCGCGCGAGCGGTGTGCTCGGCGACTCCGGGGATCGTGTCCGCGTGGAAGGCAGGTTGGAGGATGCGGCGGTGCTCGCGCCACACCGGGTTGTCGCTGGTCAGCAGTCCCTGGCCGGTCACCCGCGACAGCGCGCGGTACTGGATCGTGTCCTTGGTGACGTCACGCGAGCGGCCCACCAGCACCATCCGGACGTCGTCGGGGTGGCTGACCAAATAGGTCGGCGGCGAGGGGATCGGGAACTGCACGACGTCACCATGGGTGCGCCACTGCTCGGCCAGGAACGCGAGGGGGTCATCGCCGATGCGCCGCATGGCGCGCAGCATGTCCCCGCCGGTCGGTCCCGGGGCAGTGGCCGGGGTCCGACCATGTCGGCGTGGGCTCTCGGGCAGGTCAGCGTCCTGTCTGGACGTAGTCGACGAGTGCGGAGCGCTCCCACTCCAGGTGCGAGATCCGGGCGGCCACGATGTCGCCGATGCTCACGATTCCGACCAACGCACCCTCGGAGATCACCGGGATGTGCCGGATGCGCCCGGCCGTCATGGTGGTCATCACCTCGTCGATCGACGTCTCCGGGGTGCACGTGGTGACCTCGCTGGTCATGATCTCCGAGACCTTGACCCGGTCCAGGTGGACCAGCCGGGACTCGCGGAACGACGGCAGCCCGCCGTCGCTGCGCAGCGCTCGGACGATGTCACGTTCGGACACGATCCCGTCGATGCGTGCGCCGTCACTGGAGACGATCATGGCGCCGATGCGATGCTCGGCCAGGGCGTCGACCAGTTCGGTCAGCGTCGCGTCCGGTGAGATCGTGGCAACCTGCGAGCCCTTGGCCCTGATCACGTTCTTGATGGTCATCGGTACCTCCTGTGGCGGTCCGTCCTCCTGATGGGCCAACCGTAGTGGACGGCCCCACAGCGTGAGAAGGAGGTTCGAGGTGGCATGTGCGTCGCAGTCCTGTCGCGCCGCGGGCTCCCCGTCGGCACGCCAGCCCTGGTGCCGCCGCGGACGACGATCCGCGACGGGTGTCTACGCTGATCCGATGCGAGCACCGATCCCCTCGGCCGAGGTGCAGGTCGATGCCCACCTCGTGAGGCGCCTGCTGCGCGATCAGCATCCCGACCTCGCCGGTCGGCGCCTGCGGCGGATCGGCACCGGGTGGGACAACGTGGTGTTCCGGCTCGGCTCGGACCTCACCGTCCGGGTCCCTCGGCGGGAGCTCGGCGCGCGCCTCATCGGCACGGAACTCCGGTGGGTACCCGAACTTGCTCCCGGTCTCCCCCTGCCGGTGCCTGTCCCGGTCCGTGCGGGCGCTCCCACCGACTTCTACCCATGGCAGTGGGCGGTCTGCGCCCATGTCCCGGGGCGGACCACCGGCGCGTCGGCCTTCACGGGTCGTGCGGGACACCTCGCTGCCGAGACTCTCGCCGGGTTCCTGGGCGCACTGCACGTCCCGGCCCCCTCGGAAGCGCCGCGCAGCCCGTTCCGGGGGGTGCCCCTTGCCCAGCGCAGTCACTCCGTGGCCACGTCACTGGCCAGTGCTCCGGTCGCACAACGATCCCGGATCGAGAGGGTGTGGGCGCAGGCCCTTCACGCCTCCCTGCACGAGGGGCCCGACCTGTGGCTGCACGGGGACCTCCACGGCCTGAACGTCCTGGCCGTGCGTGGACGCATCGGCGGCGTCATCGACTTCGGTGACCTGTGTGCCGGCGACCCGGCGACCGATCTGGCGTGCGGGTGGCTGCTGCTGGACCGTTCAGGTCGGGAGCGGATGCGCGAGGTTCTGGCCGTGGGTGATGCCACGTGGGCCCGAGGACGGGGATGGGCGCTGTTCTTCGGCCTGATGTTCCTGGCGCACAGCGCGGACTCTCCCGTGAATGGGGCGATAGGTCGCCGCACGCTGAGCCAGGTGCTCGACGGGGCGCCTGAGGGCGGGTCCTGACGACACGACACCCGGATTCGGCATGCCACCATACGGTTGATTTCGCCCCCGTTCGGCTAGGCTATCGTGCCCAATCCGGGGCATACTGGCATGCGTGGGGGACGAGGACTACGAGGTTGAGCGCCGCCTGCGCAGGGGCCGGCGCACCTTCGTGCTGGGCACGCTGCTCCTGGTTGCGGCCCTCGTAGCCGGTGGCGCCTGGGTGAACGCCCAGGCTCCGGCAGCGGTGGCCCTTGAGCCCGTGTCCGCACGGCCAGCGCCGGCGATCAACGAGCGCAGCGCGGACGCCGAGGCGGTCACCGACCGATTGGCGCGCGCCGCTGGGCGGTCGATGGAGTCGCTGGTTGCCCAGATGCCCGGGCCGGTGGTGAACCCGCTGGAGTCGGAGGCGCCGACCGTTGCCGGAGCTGAGGCGGCCAACGGCGAGTACGCCGATACCCTGGCGGCCCTCGACGAGGCCGAGAAGGCAGCTGCTGACCAGCTCTCAGTGACCGAGGGAGAGTTGGCCCAGGCTGAGAAGGATCGCGCCAAGGCGGCCAAGGACCTCGCCAAGGAGGAGGCCGCGGCAGCGAAGGCCATCGACGCGGCGATCTCCTCGGCCATCTCGGCAGCGCGGGCCCAGGCGGCCTACACGGTTCCGCTCGGGGGTGACTACGGGGGAGCGGTGCCGCGGGGCGGCTCCACCAGCACCTCCGAGGTGCTCGACCTGGTCAGTGCCGCCTTCCCGGCCGACCAGGTGGGCAATGCGATGGCGGTGTCGCGGTGCGAGTCCGGCCACGGCAACCGGGTCAGCAAGCCGAACACGAACGGGTCGCGGGACTTCGGGGTCTTCCAGATCAATGATGGCGGGACGCTGCAGGCCTCCCTGCGCGCCATCGGCGTGGGTTTCTCCGACATCACCGAGGCGCGGAAGAAGGCGCTGGATCCGGCCATCAACGTCCGGTTGGCCCGCGTGATCTGGGATTCGCGCGGATGGCAGCCCTGGACCTGCGCAGCCAAGCTCAAGATCGTGTCCGGGCTGTACAAGAAGTCCCCGGGCCCCATGGACGGCAAGTTCGACCAGTACGGTCAGCTCAGCGGCTCGTAGTTGGACTGTCCCCTCCGGTGCGTGCCGGCTCAGGGCGTCTCGGGTTCCGTTCGGTTGCGCAGGGCGCCGGGCTCTGGCGGCCGTGTCGCCAACAGGCGGCGCAGTGACTCCAGCCTCGCTGGCCCGGACTCCCCAGCACCCCCGGACGCCGCGAACGCATCGAGGGCGCAGTCCTGTGCGCCCTCAGTGTGCGGGCATCCGCGCGGGCAGCTCTCCAGGGCTGCGTCGAACTCGGAGAAGGCGTGCAGGACGCGATCGGGCACCACGTGGGCCAGCCCGAAGGAGCGCACACCGGGAGTGTCGATGAGCCACCCACCTTGCGCCAGCGGGATCGCGACAGCCTGGCTGGACGTGTGCCGCCCCCGGCCCGTCACCTCGTTGACCACCCCGGTCAGCCGGTCCGCGCTCGGGACCAGTGCGTTGACCAGCGTGGACTTGCCCACGCCTGAGTGGCCGACGAAGCAGGTGACGCGATCCACGAGCTGTTCGGTCAGCGCAGCGAGCCCATCGGGGTCGGTGGATCCGTCCTCGGCCATCCCGCACACGACTGCGCGCACCTCGAGGGCGGCGTAGAGGTCCAGAAGGGGCGCCGGGTCCGCGAGGTCGGACTTGGTCAGGACGAGCAGCGGCGAGAGACCGGCGTCGTAGGCGGCCACCAGGCAGCGGTCGATGAGTCCGGGACTGGGCTCCGGGTTGGCCAGCGCGGTGACGATCGCGAGCTGTTCGGCGTTGGCGACGATGACGCGCTCGTCGGGATCCGAGTCGTCCGCGGACCTGCGCAGGACGGTGGTGCGCTCCTCGATCCGAACCACGCGGGCCAGGCGGTCGGGCCCTCCACGCATGTCCCCGGTCAGCCAGACCGCATCGCCGACCACGACGGACTTGCGCCCGAGCTCCCGGGCCTTCACGGCGAAGATCGGGGTGTCGCCGTCATCGAGGATCGCGGTGAAGCGGCCACGATCCACCGCCACGATCCGACCGGGGGCTCCGGCCGAGTGCGCGGGGCGGTCCTTGCTGCGCGGCCGGGACTTGCCCTTGCCGGGGCGGATCCGGACATCGTCCTCGTCCCAATGCCTCACGTGTTCGACCCGAGCATGTCCTGCCAGAGTGTGGTGAAACCCGGGAGGGTCTTGCGCGTCGTGTCCACGTCGACGATCCGCACGCCGGGAACCCGCAGGCCGATCACCGCGCCGGCCATGGCCATCCGGTGGTCGTCGTAGGTCTGGAAGGACCCACCGTGCAGGGGAGCGGGAGTGATGCGCAGCGAGTTCTGCTTGGCCCGCACACGCCCGCCCAACCGGTTGATCTCGGTGGACAGTGCGTCCAGCCGGTCGGTCTCATGGCCGCGGAGGTGCCCGATCCCGCGCAGGCGGCTCGGGGTGCTCGCCAGGGCGGCGACTGCGGCAACGACCGGGGTCAGCTCACCCACGTCACGCAGGTTGATGTCGAGGCCGGCGATCTGCTCCGGGCCAGTCAGGGTGAGGCCCTTGCTCGTGAGCTCCGTGGTGGCGCCCATCTGGGTGAGGATCTCGCGCAGTTGGGCACCGGCCTGGGTCGTGGCGGCGGGCCATCCAGGGATGGTGACCCGCCCCCCGGTGACCATCGCCGCTGCGAGGAACGGGGCCGCGTTGGAGAGGTCGGGCTCGATGCTGCGGTTCACCGCCCTGATCGGCCCGGCGGTGACGACCCAGCGGGCGTCAGTGGGGTCGTCGAGGAAGGCGGTGACCTCGACCCCCGACTCGCGCAGCATCTGGACCGTCATGTGCACATGGGGCAGCGATGGCAGCGCCTGGCCCACGTGGCGCAGGTCAACTCCCTCTTCGAATCGCGCCGCCCCCAGCAGGATGGCGCTGACGTACTGGCTCGACGCGCTGGCGTCCATCGACACGCTGCCCCCGGGGACCCGCCCGGAGCCGCGGACGGTGAACGGCAGGCTGTTGCGCCCGTCGTCGGCAATCGCGACTCCCAGGGTCTCCAGGGCGCCGAGGATCGAGGCCATGGGGCGCATCCGGGCGCGCGGGTCGCCGTCGAAGCGGACGTCGCCCTTGGCCAGGCCGGCCACGACCGGCAAGAACCTCATGACCGTCCCAGCGAGCCCGCAGTCGACGTGAGCCGGACCCTTCAGCTTCCCCGGTTCGACCTGCCAGTTGTCGCCGGTCGATGAGATGTCGGCGCCCATCGCCCGAAGGCCCGACATCATCAGTTTCGTATCGCGGGCCTTGAGGCCTCCAGTGATGGTGCTCGGCCCGTCGGCCAGTGCTGCCAGCACGAGTGCCCGGTTCGTCTGCGACTTGCTACCGGGGACCGCGACCTTGGCGCGCACGGGACCGTCGGACGTGGGTGCGGGCCACGGATCCTCCTCAGCAGGCACGCGCGGCAGCCTACCTGACTGTGGCAGGCTGCAGGGTGTGTGCGGACGATACGCGGCGGCCAAGGACACAGCGACGCTCGTTGAGGAGTTCCAGGTCGAGACCGTCGTCGACCCCGCCCCGGGACCCAACTACAACGTGGCCCCCACGAACCAAGTGGCCTTCGTCGTCGACCGCCCGATCGACGGGTCCGACGGACTCGAACGGCAGCTGCGTGTTGCCCGGTGGGGACTGGTCCCCTCGTGGGCGAAGGATCCCAAGATCGGCTCGAGGATGATCAATGCACGGTGGGAGAATGCCGCCGAGAAGCCTGCCTTCCGATCGGCGTTCGCCAAGCGTCGCTGCCTCATCCCTGCCGACGGCTATTTCGAGTGGTACACGCCCGCTGTGCAGGCAGGTGTGCAGTCCGCGGCCGCCAAGCCGCGCAAGCAGCCGTACTTCATCCATCGTGGCGACGGTGCGGGCCTGGCGCTTGCCGGGCTGTACGAGTTCTGGCGTCCCGGTCCGGAGGAGGACTGGCTGGTGACAGTCACCGTGCTGACCACCGACTCGATCGGTCCGCTGGCGGCAATCCATGACCGGATGCCCCTGATGATCGAAGCGTCCGGCTACCCTCGCTGGCTGGATCCAGCCGTGCGGGTCGATACGGGGTTCGATGCCCGACTGGCCGTGGACCTGCTCACCGCCTACCCGGTGAGTCCGGCCGTCAACTCGGTGCGCAACAACTCCGCAGATCTACTGGCCCCGATCCCCGCCGAGCCGGCGTTGGCTGAGTTGACGTGACCACGATCTGGGACCTCGACACGCCCTCGGGGCTGGCGCGGGCGCACTTCCATCCGGTCCCGAGCGGTCGGCCACGGGCCTCGCTGGTGCTTGGCCACGGGGTCGGTCGGGGTGTGGACTCCATCGACCTCCTAGCCATCGCGGAGGCCCTTCCGGACGACGGGATCGAGGTGGTTCTGGTCGAGCAGCCGTGGCGGGTCGCCGGCCGGCGCCTGGGCGGTGCGGCGAGCACCCTGGACCGTGCCTGGGTCACCTGTCTGCGGGATCTGCGCTCGCGGGGGATTGGCACCAAGCGCCTGGTCGTCGGCGGCCGTAGCACCGGGGCGCGAGTCGCGTGCCGCACGTTGGGGGACGTGGAGCCTGAGGCGCTGTTCCTCCTCGCCTTCCCGCTGCACCCGGCAAGGCGAGCCGCTGTGACGGGTCCGACGCCCACCCGGCTGCCGGAACTGGTCGAGGCGGCGCAGAGGGTGCCCACCGTCGTCGTCCAGGGGACGCGCGACAGCTTGGGGACCCCGGGGGAGATCGCAGTCGGTCTCGCTGATGAGAGTGTGACGGCCCGAGTGGTCCCCGTCTGGGCCGCCGACCACTCCTTCCAGGTGCCAGCCCGCGCAAAGACAACCACCGAGGAGGCGCTGGACATGGTGGTTCGTGCTGCGCGCTCGACCGCCCTGCGGCTCGTGGACGGCCACTACTGATCCCCTGACGGGTGACACCTCATTGCCGCCAGCGGGTTCGGGGGGTGCGGGTGATGGTCCAGGGTGCGTTGTGGTTGGCGGGCCAGGGGGTGCCGGGTGGTGCGCCGGGTTCGGGTTGGGGTACCGGGTCGTCGGTCGCTGCGGGCACGATGGTCCACATTCCCAGGTCGACTTGGCGGTGATGTGCCCAGCACAGCAGGGCCAGATTGGGGAGGTCGGTGTTCCCGCCGGCGGCCCAGTCCTCGACGTGGTGGGTCTGGCACGCTTCGGCGGGGATCCCGCAGCCGGGGATGATGCAGCCCTTGTCCCGGGCGGCGAGCGCCCGGCGTTGCGCGGGGGTCGCGGTCCGGGCGGTGCGTCCCACGGCCAGCGGGATCCGGGTGCCCAGCAGGGTGGTGGCCAGCTCCGCAATCCGGTCCGCGGCCGAGGGACTCGGTGCCGCCGGCGTGGTCGGTGGCCGGGTCGGTGCCCCGGATCGTCGCGGCCACCAACGCCCTCCGAGGCACGCGGCCCGACGGTGACCAGGAGGTCAGCCACGGTGTCGGGGCAGTGCCCCGAATCGAGCACGATCGGGGTGACCAGCGCGTCACAGGCGGTGAACCGGGCCTCGGCGGCGGTCAGCGTGTGGCCGCGCGAGGTGGTCCACAGCTGATCCCCCAGGGCGGTCGAGTCGAGGGTGACCGAGACCGACACCGGCAACCCTCCGCGGCTCGGGATCGAGCCGGAGGCGTGGGCCGCGTTCGCCAATGCCACCAGAGCATCAGCGCGGCGCGCTGAGGCGGGCACGTGGTCGGCCTCGCTGCGCAACCGCTCCGCGAACGCGTCGATCGCGGCGATCACCGCCTCGCCCTCCAAGCGGGGCAGGTTCCCGGACAGGACCACGGAATCGGAGGTCAGGGCGAAGGACAACGACCGGGCCTCATGGGCGGCGGCCTCGTCGGGTTCCGGGTCCGACGGCGGGGTCAGGACCCGGATCACCCGGGCCACGAACTGCGCCACCGCCACCGGGGACAGTTCCCCCCACCACGGGGACAGCTCGGTGATCACCGCCGCCATCTGATCGTTGTCCAACCGGTCAGCGTGCCGGGCCAACGCGTGCACATGCTCGCTGGTGATCACCCCCGCGGCCCACACCCCACCCAGGGCGGGGTGCACATCGGCGAATGCCCCGGCGCGGGCCAGGCGTCGGGCCCAGCCCGCCGACCAGCCGCGGGCCAGCAGCATGGCCCCGTCGCCGACCAGCGGCAGACTCCCCGAACGGGCCGCGGCCGCCATCCGCCGAGCCAGCTCGTACTCCACCGACGCGACCGCGGAGCACAACACCTCCACATCCGCGGCCGGGCGCTCCCCCGCACCCAGGCCCATCGCCGGCAGCTCACCAGCCGTCAGCCCAGCCAGGTGGGTCCACGCCTGGGCCACCTCCGGTGAGGCCGCCGCCGCCGCGGACCGTGCCCGGTCGACGACCAGCACCGGCGGACCGCCCGATCCCCCCACCCCCATCAGACCCCCACCCCCATCACTCGAACACCTGTACGAACACTATCAAGGGTGACTGACATGGCCAAGACCGCCTGGGCAGATCTGTGGACGAGTGCCCCGATGCGGCGATCAAGCAGGCGGAATGCGGGAATGAGTACCGGATGAAGAGTCCGCCTCACTCCGATGTGCGAGGCTCGAAGTTAGGCTGCCGTCATGGGCATCCAGATCTCCCCGAGCATCCTCGCGGCCGACTTCGCTGATCTCGCGCGCGAGTGTGAGCGGGTGGCAGGAAGCGCGGATTGGCTGCACGTGGACGTCATGGACAACCACTTCGTGCCCAACCTGACCCTCGGCCTCCCCGTGGTCCAGGCGCTCCTGGCACGCGTGAGCACCCCCGTGGACTGCCACCTCATGATCGACGACCCCGATCGCTGGGCGCCGGCCTATGCCGAGGCCGGCGCAGGCAACGTCACCTTCCACCTCGAGGCGGCCGGGGCGCCGGTGCGCCTGGCTCGTGAGATTCGGCGGCAGGGCGCACGCGCCGGAGTGGGCATCAAGCCGGCGACTCCGGTGGACTCACTCGCTGACCTGGTCGACGAGATCGACATGATCCTGATCATGAGTGTCGAGCCGGGTTTCGGTGGGCAGCCCTTCCTGGAGCAGGCAGTGCCCAAGATTCGCCGCGCCCGGCAGCTCATCGGTGACGCCGACATCTGGCTGCAGGTCGATGGGGGAGTGTCGACCGAGACGATCGAACGGTGCGCCGAGGCCGGCGCCGATGTGTTCGTCGCCGGGTCGGCCGTGTACGGGGCCCAGGATCCGGCTGCTGCATGCACGGCACTGCGCGCAGCTGCGGCAGCCGTCTCACCGCTGTGAGCGAGGGCGGGGCCAATCGCCGCGACCGGCGCGGTGGACGAGGGCCAGGAGACCCGTGGCCCGGTCCCGCAGCCGACCTCCCGGCGACATCCGCCGAACTGGCCGCGATGCGTCGCGCCCTGACCCTCGCCGTCACCCCGGGTGTCCCCAGGGGACCCAACCCACGCGTGGGCTGCGTCCTGCTGGACCCCGCCGGCTCCACCCTCGGCGAGGGCTTCCATCGGGGTGCCGGTACCCCCCACGCCGAGGTGGCAGCGCTCGCCGCGGCCGGGCCCGCAGCCCGAGGGTGCGACCGCGGTGGTCACCCTCGAGCCGTGCAACCACACGGGTCGCACCGGTCCGTGCGTCGATGCGCTGCTCGCGGCCGGTGTGCGCCGCGTCGTGCATTGCCCAGTCGGACCCCAACCCGATCGCCGCCGGCGGAGCCGACCGGCTGGCTGCTGCGGGCGTTGACGTGGTCCCGGGCGTCCTCGCGGACGAGGCCGCTTCGATCAACGAGGCGTGGACCTTCGCCGTCGAGCATGGTCGCCCGATGGTCACCTGGAAGGTCGCCAGCACCCTCGACGGCCATGTGGCCGCCACGGACGGCTCGAGCCGCTGGATCACCGGGGAGGAGGCGCGCGCGCAGGTCCACCTGTTGCGAGCCGAGGTCGATGCGGTCCTCATCGGCACCGGGACGGCCCTGGCCGACGACCCCTCCTTGACCGTCCGCAATGCCCATGGCGTCCCGGCGGAGCGACAGCCGATGCGCGTCGTGATGGGTCGTCGTCAGATCCCCGCCGATGCTGCCCTGCGAGACGGACTCGCTCCCCTGAGGATCTTCCCGAGCGAATCCCCGGCCGAGGCCCTCGCCGCGCTCGCCGAGGACGACGTCCAGCACGTGCTCCTCGAGGGTGGGCCAACGCTTGCCGCAGCCTTCCTCCGAGCGGGGTTGGTCGACCGAGTCATCTGGTACTTCGCCCCGAAGATCCTGGGGTCGGGGGTGCAGGCCGTGGGCGATCTTGGGATCGCCGGTATCGACTCCGCCAAGCGGTTGGAGGTCACGGGAATCACCCGAGTTGGTCAGGACGTTCGTGTGGACGGGAGAATGGTCCCCGGGGACGCGTCCTGACGTCGCCCGTGCGTCGTCCCGAGCGGGGTTGCGCACCATCGAGGAGGTCACGAGAGTGTTCACCGGGATCGTCGAGGAACTAGGTCGCGTCGTCGAGGTCACGAAGCTGGCCGATGACTCGGCCCGCCTGGTCGTCTCCGGCCCGGTGGTGACCGCCGACGCCAAGCACGGCGACAGCATCGCGGTCAACGGCGTCTGCCTCACGGTCGTCACGCGTGCTGAAGGGTCGTTCAGTGCCGACGTCATGGCCGAGACCCTGCACCGCAGCTCCTTGGGTGCCCTCCAGCCCGGGGACCCCGTCAACCTGGAGCGGCCGATGGCAGCCGACGGCCGGTTCGGCGGGCACATCGTCCAGGGTCATGTCGACGGCATCGGGAGCATTCGCGCGCGCCGTCCCAGCGAGAACTGGGAGGTCATCGAGGTCGAGATCCCCGAGGACCTTGCCCGATTCCTGGTTGAGAAGGGGTCGATCACCGTCGACGGGGTCTCGCTCACAGTCGTCGAGGTCGTCGATGGCGACCAACCGTGGTTCTCCGTCTCGCTGATCCCGACCACGTTGACGGCCACCACGTTGGGCAGCCGACAGGTGGGCGATCCGGTCAACCTCGAGGTGGATGTGATCGCCAAGTACGTCGAGCGAATGGTCGGGGTCCGGGCATGATCCCCGCCGACGAGATGTTCGGGCGGGCGGGCATCCCGCTCGACCTCGACGATCGTCGCGGGCCAGCGAGTCCGCAGCACCCCGGAGCCGACGACGTGGGGGATCCGAAGGCCTCTGCGGACGGCACAACCGCGCCTGTGGCGGATCCCCGAGCCCGGGTGCCTGAATCACCGGACCTCACGCCAGCCCACCCCGCTGACGCACCGACCTCCGCGGCCGGGGGCGTGCGCCTGGACAGCGTCCCGGAGGCCATCGCGGCGATCGCCCGCGGCGAGGCCGTAGTGGTCGTCGACGACGAGGACCGGGAGAACGAGGGCGACCTCATCTTCGCCGGTACGCGGGCCACCGCGGAGCTGACCGCCTTCATGATCCGGCACACCTCGGGCTACATCTGCGTGAGCCTGCCCGGCGAGGACCTCGACCGCCTGGGCCTACCGCCGATGACCGCTGTGAACGAGGACCGCAAGCAGACCGCCTACGCGGTCTCCGTGGATGCCCGCGACGTGGACGCCACGGGCATCTCGGCCGCGGACCGCGCCCACACGATCAAGGTGCTCTCGGACTCGGCCACGGAGCCGGGCGACCTGACCCGTCCCGGCCACGTCATGCCGTTGCGCGCCGTGCCCGGCGGGGTGCTGCGCCGCGCGGGTCACACTGAGGCGGCGGTCGACCTCGCCCATCTTGCCGGCCTCAGCCGGTCAGGTGCGCTGTGCGAGCTCATGAACGAGGACGGCACGATGATGCGGGCGCCCCAGTGCCGCGCGTTCGCCGACGAGCACGGGCTGATCATGGTCTCCATCGCCGACCTGATCCGCTACCGGCGCGGCCACGAGCGTCAGGTGGAGCGCGTGGCCACCACGACCCTGCCGACTGCGTTCGGCGACTTCATGGCCGTCGGATACCGGTGCTCACTGGACGACATCGAACATGTCGCGCTGCTCGTGGGGGAGATCGGCGACGGGCAGGACATCCTCGTCCGGGTGCATTCCGAATGCCTCACCGGCGATGCCTTCGGGTCGTTGCGCTGTGACTGCGGACCTCAGCTGCAAGCGGCGATGCGGGCGGTGTCCGAGGCGGGGCGAGGCGTGGTGCTCTACATGCGCGGCCACGAGGGCCGCGGGATCGGCCTGGTCTCGAAGCTGTCGGCCTACGCGCTGCAGGATGAGGGCCGCGACACTGTCGACGCCAACCTGGACCTGGGTCTGCCGGCCGATGCCCGCGACTATGGCACCGGCGCGCAGATCCTGGCCGACCTCGGTGTGCGCAGCATGCGCCTGCTGACGAACAACCCGGCCAAGCTCGCGGGCCTGTCGGGCTACGGCCTGACGATCGTGGATCGCGTTCCGCTGGAGATCGCGCCCAACCCGTTCAACGCCGCCTACATGGCGACCAAGCGCGAGCGGATGGGCCACATGGGAGGACACCGATGAGTGGAGCAGGCGCGCCGAGCGTGGAGATCAACGCCGAGGGCCTGCGGGTGGCGATCGTCGCCTCCTCGTGGCATGACGCGGTGATGGACGGCCTGATCGCCGGGGCGACGGCGGCCTGCACCCACGCCGGGGCAGTCAATGTGCTCTACCGGGTCCCGGGGTCCTTTGAGCTGCCTCTGGCCAGCCAGGTCGCGGCCACCGCCGGTTTCGATGCGGTCGTGGCGCTCGGCGTCATCATCCGGGGTGGCACCCCGCACTTCGAGTACGTCTGCGACGCCGCGACCTCCGGCCTCTCGCGCGTCGCTCTCGACACCGGCGTCCCGATCGGGTTCGGGCTGCTCACCTGCGACGACGAGGCCCAGGCCCTTGATCGCGCCGGCCTGCCCGACTCGCACGAGGACAAGGGCCGCGAGGCGGCCGAGGCCGCGCTGTCACTGGCCCTGACCCTGCGCACCGTCCGTCGCCCCGGCGGCGGCATCACGACCGGCTTCTGACGGCCGCGTAGGCTGGACCCTCGTGAAGACCTTCGATGGGCTGTTCGCCGAGCTCTCCGCCAAGGCCGCCGCAGGCGATCCCGCGTCCGGCACTGTCGCGCTCCTCTCCGGCGGGGTCCATGCCGTCGGCAAGAAGGTCGTCGAGGAGGCTGCCGAGGCCTGGATGGCTGCCGAGCATGAGGGCCCGGCGCGCGCCGCCGAGGAGATCTCGCAACTGCTCTACCACGCGCAGGTCCTCATGATTGCCGCCGGGCTGAGCCTCGACGACGTCTACGAGCACCTGTAGCCCACCCGATCCCAGACAGGACAACAATGCTTCGCATCGCGGTGCCCAACAAGGGCGCCCTCGCCGAACCGGCGCGCGGGATCCTGCGCGAGGCCGGTTACCTCGCCGGGGCCAACCTGCGCGACCTCGTCGTGACGGACGAGGCCAACGACGTCGAGTTCTTCTTCCTGCGTCCCCGCGATATCGCGATCTACGTGGGGTCAGGCACCCTCGACCTGGGCATCACCGGGCTGGACATGCTCCTCGACAGTCGCGCGCCGGCCAAGGAGGTCATGCGCCTGGGGTTCGCCCCCTCAACCTTCCGACTGGCCGTGCCCGCTGGGGCCGCCAGCTCCGTCGCGGACCTTGACGGGTGGCGGATCGCCACGAGCTACCCCGGGCTGCTCGATGACTTCCTCGGCCGGTCGCAGGTCCAGGCAACGGTCGTGCGACTCGACGGGGCGGTCGAGAATGCCGTGCGCCTCGGTGTGGCTGATGCGGTGGCCGACGTCGTGGCCACTGGCGGCACGTTGCGCCAGGCCGGCCTGGAGACGATCGGCGACCCGCTGCTGATCAGCGAGGCCCTGCTGATCCGACGCGCCGGAGTCGGGCAGGACGGCGAGGTCGCCACGTTCGTCCGTCGGATCCAGGGCGTCATCGCAGCCCGGACCTACGTGATGGTCGACTACGACATCCCCGCCGAGCTGGTGGCTCGGGCCTGCGTGATCACCCCGGGCATCGAGTCCCCGACCGTCTCCCCACTGGCCGATCCGCGCTGGTCGGCGGTGCGCGCGATGGTGTCCCGGGAGAAGGTGCACCACGTGATGGACGAGCTCTACGAGCTGGGTGCTCGCGGGATCATCGTCACCGACATCCACGCCTGCCGGCTGTAGGCCGGGGGTCGCCCGCGGCCTACGCCAGCAGGCGCTCGACCCAGGACAGCAGGTTGTCCGGGTCGAAGGGCTTGGTCAGGTAGCAGGTCGCGCCAGCCGACCATCCGTCCCAGGTGGTCTGGTCGTCGCCGGCGGCCGTCAGCAGGATGACCGGGACCTCGGCTCCACCGGGGCGGCTGCGGATCTCGCGCAGGACGTCGATGCCCGACATCCGGGGCATCATGATGTCGAGGATGACCCCGTCGGGTCGCCGCTCGTCGAACGACTCGAGGGCCTCAGGCCCGTCGTTGGCGTCCCGGACCTCGTAGGCATCGAGCTCAAGGGTGTCGCGCAGGAGCATGCGGACGGGTTCCTCGTCATCGACGACCAGGATCAGCGGCATCATGGCTCCTTCGTGCATCGTCACATCGCCGCCAGACGGGAGTCCTGCGGCTGGTCCATCGTGTCATCCCCGACGGGGGAGTGCGCACTACTTGGCCCTTCGATGGGCGGTGGTGTCGCCGGGGACGCGCCCGGGTGGCGGTTCGGCGGCGCCGCCTGGGCGACTGTGACCTCCGGCGCCTCCGCCGTCACCAGGTGCAGGACGAACTCCGCGCCCGGGCCGGCAGCGGGGGTCTGCAGCGTCAGCCCGCCACCCATCGCAACCGCCAACTCGCGTGCGATGTGCAGGCCCAGGCCCGCGCCGCCGGTGCGCATCGTGAACGGATCCTCACGCCGGTAGAACCGCTCGAAGACGCGAGCCTGATCAGAGACGGGGATGCCGGGGCCGCGGTCGCGCACGTGGATGTGCACCTGGGTCCCGGTCACCTCGGCGCGGATCTCGATGGGGGAGTCAGCAGGCGTGTACTTCTCAGCGTTGCCCAGGAGGTTCGACAGGCACTGTTCCGCGCGGTCTCGGTCGCACCGCACCTCCACCGGCTCGGCGGGAAGCTCGACCGTGATGCGGTCGGACATCTGCGGGAAGGTCGACACGACGCGGCGGACGAGCGACGTCGAGGTCCTCGACGCCCATCTCGATGGCGAGCGCGGTGCCGCCGGACACCTTCGACGCCATGAGGAGGTCGTCGACGAGCCGGGCCAGGCGGTCCGAGCTGTCGGAGATGATCTGCAGGGCGGCCGCGCGCTTGTCGGGCGTCATCCGGTCACCGCTGGCGGCCAGGAGGTGCGCGTATCCCTTGATCGGCGTGATGGGCGTGCGCAACTCGTGGGAGATGGTCGCGACGAAGTCGTTCTTCATCCGCTCCACACGGCGCTCGCGGGTCTCGTCATGGACCGTCAGGATGCTCACCCAGCCGGTCGTGTCCGAGTTGGTCGAAGTGGTGGCCTCGCGAACCCGAACCGTGGAGATCGTGACCTCGAGCTCCTCGCCGTCGGCGCGGGTCAGCCGAGCGCGCACAGGCGCCGGAGTCCCGTCCGAGCGCTTCTCGGGGTGCCGTGAGGCTCTGATCAGTGTCTGGACGATCTGTGGGGCCCGGTCGATCTGGGCTGGAGATCTGGTCGGCCTCCACCCCGGTCATCCGTGCCATGGTCTGGCTCCACAGGCGCACCTGGCCCGGCGTCGTCGACCATCGCGATGCCATCCGAGGTGTTGTCCACGACGGCCGTCAGCTTGGCGGTCTCCTCGGACAGCGCGTTGAACGCCGTGCCTGCCCGCATGGCGCTTCCGACGGCCGCAACCAGGGCGCCCAGCACCGGGGCGTCGGCCTCGTCGAGCGACCAGCCACGGGTGCGACCGGCGATCCGGCTGCGGCGGTAATGGTCCTTCGAGCCGATGAGCAGCGCGCCCGGATTGGCGGTACCCATGTCCAAGCGAGTCACGAAGCCGGTCTGCCAACCATCGGGTAGCTCGTCGACCTCGAGAGGTCTGGGACCGGGGTCGGCCCACGTCGAGGACAGGATACGTTCGGTCGCCGAGATCCCCGGGCCGCCGCTCGGTGCCGGGCTGAAGAACCAACATCTCGGGCGCACCGACGATCTGCCGGATCGCCTCCGCGGACTCATCCAGTGTCGTCGTGCCCTGCCCATGCTGGGCAAGCAACCCGCCCAGCTTGACCAGCCACTTGTTGCGCTCCCGCGCCTCGGCGTGCTGCGCCGCCGCTCCGTAGGCGTACCACAGTGCCAGCGCAGGCAGGAGTACGAAGGGGACCAGGGCACGGGTGTCAGAATTGCTGGCAAGGGCGACGGCCATCGCGCCGATGCCCGCTGAGCCGATCGCCATGAACGCTGACAGCCGCCACTCCTCAGCCAGGACCACTCGTCGGGAACTCCAGTGGCCGCATGCAGGAGGCTCGCCAGGATCGCCAGGTTGACCGCGGTGAAGGCGATTGCGGCGACCAGCAGGCTGGCCATCGATTGCCAGGAGAAGAGACCCGGGGCCCGTATCGAACGCGGTGATGATGCCCGGGAACAGCACGTGGTACGTCATGATCATGACGCTGGTCGACGTCGCGTAGTTCCCCAGGTTGTAGGCAAGCTTGATGGGCGGGCGCCGGATCACGAACTCGCCGATCAGCATCCCGAGCATGGTCGCCACGAGTGCGGTCGTGGAATCCAGCGTCAGGATCGCAGCTGCGAGGACGACCTCGAAGAACCCGAGCTCCTCGTTGGTGGCGCCGTGGCGGACCTTCACGTAGACGAGTTGGCCGACCAACGTCAGGACCACGAACAGGGGCAGACCGAGGGGTTCGCTTCGAGCAGAGGGCCTTGACTTGGCCACAGGGAGTTGCCCCAAGGCCACGACCAGCACCGAGGCCGTGATCCCCAGGAGTGCCGTGAGGACAACAACCCGTCGGATCGAGACGTGATCGGCAGTGGTGGTCACAGGTCTCCCACAGTCGGGGCGGGCGTTCCCGCCAGCCTGTCGCCAGTCAACCAGATCAGGCGGTCATGCTCCACGACCTGGCGCTCCACGACCTGGCGCTCCACGAGCGCGCCTCCCACGAGAAGTCACTCCACGACCGTGCGCTCCACGACCGTGCGCTCCACGACCGCGCGCTCCAGGACCGTGCGGCCCAGTCGCTCTGGCTCCACGACCGTGCGCTCCACGACCGTGCCAGCCACTCGTCGGCGCTCCAGCTGCGTGCGCTCCACGACCGTGCGCTCCACGACCGTGCGCTCCACGACCGGGCCAGCCACTCCTCGTAGGACCACGACCGGGCGCTCCAGCTGCGCGCGCTCCACGACCGTGCCAGCCACTCATCCAGCGACCAGGACCGGGCGCTCCAAGAGCGCGCTTCGAAGTCCTCCTTCGAGAGGTTCATCGACGTCATCAGCACTGCGAAGGACCAAGAACGGGCTGCCCACTGCTGGGTCTGCCAACTCAGGCTCCTCCAGGCGGCCCTGACGGCGTCGAAGTCCTCGGCCTTCCAGCCTCGGCGAATTCTGCCCACGCCTCGGTGTCGTCCTCGGCTGGGTCCCCAGTCGCTGAGAGTCGCCGGAGGGGGCGACTTGCCTTCGGTTCGTGTCGGGCCTCTGGGGCTGCGGCCGAAACGCGGCGCCGAGGTCTAGCGCGCCCTTGCCAGCGCCCTCGGAGCTCTTGAGGCTGTAGGCCGTCCTGGTGAGGAGCGCCTTGACGCCGTTCGGGCTGAGCTTCTTGTTGGCCCGCAGGACGACCGCGGCCGCTCCGGACACCACTGCCGCCGACATCGACGTGCCGGAACCGGGCATGTAGCCGTCCGCCGTGTCCAGGCGGCCGCGGTCGCGGCGATGCTGCCGGGAGCCGTGGTGGACACCAGGGAGACTCCGGGTGCGACGAGATCGGGCTTCGTTGCGCCGAACTCGATCCCACGCGAACTGAAGGCAGCAACTGCATCGTCGCTCGCGTGCCGTCGTCCCGCCTTCGTCGAGGGCGCCGACCGTGAGCAGGATCGGGCTGTTGCCCGGCGAACTGACCTCACCGCCGGCACCGTCGTTGCCGGCCGCCGTGACGACGGTGACGCCGTCGGTCCCAGAGCCGCTCCAGTGCGCGGGTCAGGGGATCGAACGAAGGGCGGAAGTGGGCTATCGGTCGACAGGCTGATGTTGACGACGTCCACGTCGCCGCGATCCGCACCTCGTCCAGACCGGCGAGTACCTTGCTCAGCGACGTGTTGCCATCGTTGTCCGCGACCTTGACGTCAAGAAGGTTGGCGCCGGGGGCCACGCCCTGGAGCTTCCCATTGCCCACCGATGATGCCGGCGAGGAACGTTCCATGGCCGAAGCCGTCGCCAGTCATCCGACTCCGGAGACCTTGACGTGCGTCACGCCATCGAGGCCGTCCGCTTCGGGTGAGACACCTGTGTCGACGAGCGCGACAGTGACGCCCTTGCCCGTCCGAGGATCCGTCGGGGACGCGCAATCGTCTCAAGGTAGGTGGGGCTGGGCCTTCGGCATCGGTCTGCGTCCCGTTGACCTTCATCGGGGTGTCGGGGATCTCGGCCGAACCGGCCGGGGCGCTAACGCCCTTGGGCAGCTCGACGAGCAGCGAGTCGGACAGCTCAAGGGTCGCCAGCACGCGTCCGCCCAGCGCGCCGACGGTGTCGGCCAGCTGCGTCAGGCTCGCTCCCTCGGTCAGCGTGAGTAGGACAGTCCGACCCGATCCCTGTGCCCCTGCCGGTACGGGCATGGCGAGTAGGGATAGGGCAGCAATTGCGGCTGCCATTCGGGTTGGCACTGCTCCCCGCGTCCGGTTCGCTGTTGTGCTCATGGTCTTGTCCTCCCTGGGTTGTCCACGTCCCATGTCGGACCGAAGCCGCCCCCCGATGAACCCCCCTAGGCCCATCTGGCTTTGAAATTCGGCCGTACGGGTGACAACGATTCACCCGTTTGGGGTAATGATGCGCGTTGAACACCCATTTAGACCAGATTGTTTCGCGCGATACCCTGACGAAGTGAACGCGCTCTCTGCCCTCAGGGCTGTCCAAGCCATTCACCGACCCCGACTCGTTCCGCCGATGGGATGGCACATTCGCCGCTTTCGACCCATTGACGCAGGCCTATTCCGGGCAGTTGGAGGCCGCCTTTGTCGCGTCGGGCTCGGACGAGTCCGTTCTGGCCGGAGATGCCCGAATTGGTGGAGTTCGCACCGCTGTCCTCGCCTGGGAGTTCGGATTCCTCGGCGGATCGGTGGGGGTGGGAACAGCTGCCCGAGTCGTTTCTGCAGTCCGGCGGGCGACCGAACAGGGATTGCCATTGGTGGCAATGCCGCGTTCCGGCGGTACCCGGATGCAGGAGGGCGCCCCCGCCTTCGTCCAGATGGTCGCGATCGCAGCAGCGCTTGCCGAGCATCGTGCCGCCGGGCTGCCCTATCTGGTGCACCTGTGCGGTCCGACAACAGGAGGCGTGCTGGCCACGCTGGGCTCGGCCGGGGACATCACGTCGGCTGAGCCGGGCGCGATGGTCGGCTTCCTCGGCCCGCGCGCCTACACCGCCATCACCGGCGAGATGTTCCCGGAGGGGATCCAGACCGCCGAGAACCTGCTGTCCCGGGGCCTCATCGATGCGATCGTGCCCTGGGATGAGCTGCGCGAACGCTGGGCGACGATCCTGGGTCTCTGGGCGGACCGGGTCGTGGACACCCCAGAGGCAGACGCGACCGCCGGGCACCAGCGCGACGGCCGAGGGTGCCCGGGGGCCCGGAGTCCGCTGCCCAGCTCTGGGACTACGTCGAGGACTCCCGTCACGCGGAACGCATCGACTCGGCGCAGTTCCTGGCTGCCCACCTGACCGACACGGTGGTGATCCCCGGCACGATGGCTGGCGAGCTCGCCCAGGGAGCGCTCGTCGCTCTGGGACGCCTCGACGGGATCCCCGTGGTCGTTGCGGCGACCACCGATCGTCGGTCAGGGGAGCCGCTGACCGTCGGTGGGCTGCAGGACGATCCGACGGGGGATCGCGCTCGCGCAGCTGTGGGGCCTGCCCGTGGTCACGATCGTCGACACACTCGGCGCCCAGCTCTCCGTCGAGGGCGAGCAGTCCGGTATCGCCGGGGAGATCTCCGGCGTCATGCTCGACCTCGTGGCCGCGCGCACCCCGACCGTCGCGCTGCTCCTCGGCGCCGGGACCGGTGGCGCAGCGCTGGCCCTGCTGGCCACCGACCGGATCGTGGCCGGTTCGCACACGTGGGTCTCGCCGCTCGCGCCGGAGGGAGCGGCGGCCATCCGCCACGGCGGCACGCACGACCCGGCACAGATCGCCTGGGAGCAGCGGATCGGGGTGCACGCTCTCGCCGAGCTAGGCTTCATCGATCGTGTGGTGCGCGAGTCCGACCCCGAGTGGGTGTCGGCAGCAGCCGACGCGGTGACAGCCTCCCTCCGGGAGGTGATCGCGGGGCACGATCCCCGACGGCGGTTCGAGAGGTTCGATGCATGGGCGACCTGACAGGTCCCGGGGCGTTCGCCGCCGATGACGGGTCAGTACCCCCTGACGTGGCCGACGTGCTCGCCCGGCGAGCTTCGGGTCACGCGGGGATCCGCGAGGTCGTGATGTGCCTGACGGCCCATCGCCTGCTCGTGCCCCTGCTCGAGGTGGACGGCGACCTGCTGGAGGGCGACGACACAGATCCGTGCGCCGGGTCCGATCGCGCTGTGGCGGCGGTGTCGATGCGCGACCCGGAGGGCCGGCCACTCGGCCTGGCGTTCACGGGGATGGCGCCGCTGGTCGGCGTGGGACGCCTCGGCACGTCCGCTGCCGGTGGAGGCCTCGCGTGCGGCCGGAGCGATCGTCACGGAGGGCGGCCGGGCCCTTGCTGCTCGACGCCGGGTCACCTCACGCCCTGCGCATCGAGGGCCTCGCGCTGGCTCGTCTGGCCTCGGGGGAGCGGTGGCCCGACCCGTGGGCGGACCCGGCGGTGCGCGAGGCCGTGATCGGCGAGCTGGGCCCGGTCCTGGCCAGTGGTGAGGTCCAGGTTCGCCTGGCCGACCCTCAGGTCGTTCAGTCGGCCGCGAGCTCGGGTGGTGATCAATCGCCCGAGCGCGCACCCGGCCTGGTGCTCGAGGTCCGGTTCCCCGGCGCGCTGCCTGCTGACCAGGCCCAGCAGCGCGCGGCGGTCATCGCCACGCGCATGTCGCAGTCGCTAGCCCTGCGGGAGGTCTTCGACGGGGTCCTGGCGGTCACCATCGCCCCGTGACGGCGACGGTCGGCCCGCGGCCGGCCCGGGTCAGATGACCGGGCCGGTCAGCTTCTCGCCCGGCCCCTGCCCGAGCGGGTCGGGGAACTCCGAGGCCTCCCGGAACGCGAGCTGGAGGGACTTCAGGGCGTCGCGCAGCGGGGCGGCATGGAAGGTCCCCAGGTCCGGCGCTGAGGTCACCACCAGTCCAGCGAGGGCGTTGATCAGCTTGCGCGCCTCATCGAGGTCCGTCCCCGCGTCGCCCTCCTCGCCCAGGCCGCACTTGACGGCCGCTGCACTCATCAGGTGCAGGGCCACAGTGGTGATGACCTCGACGGCCGGGACCTCACCGATGTCCCGCACCGCCTGGTCGACCTCGTCCGGGTCGAGGGTTGCCGGGCCGGAGGAGTCGGGTCCAGCGGGATTCGTGGGAACCTCAGTCATCCTGATACCCTGTCATGGACGACCGATCTGCCCCAACTCGGTGCACGCGCCGAAGGGGTGGTTGGCGGAGAAGAGGGGTCTCGAACTCCCACCCGGACAGCCCCAGGGCAGTCGGGTAGTGAACCGGACGGCTCGTCCGTCCGGTGCCGGTGCTGCGCCGGCGTTTCGAGGCCTGCTCACCTGCCCGTGAGCGGGCCTCTTCCCATGAGAGGCACGGCTGCCCTGGACGAGGGCGGCGGCGGTCGCACGAAGACATGCGACCCAAGGAGGCGCCATCAGCGTCGAGCCCAGGATCAACGATCGGATCCGCGTTCCTGAAGTACGACTCGTCGGCCCCAACGGCGAGCAGGTCGGCATCGTCCGCATCGAGGACGCCCTGCGACTGGCTGTCGAGGCTGACCTCGACCTGGTCGAGGTGGCCCCGGACGGCAAGCCGCCGGTCTGCAAGCTCATGGACTACGGCAAGTTCAAGTACGAGTCGGCCGTCAAGGCCCGTGAGGACCGCAAGAAGCAGGTCAACACGGTCATCAAGGAGATGAAGCTCCGTCCGAAGATCGATCCGCACGACTACGAGACCAAGAAGGGTCACGTGGTGCGGTTCCTCAAGCAGGGCGACAAGGTCAAGATCACGATCATGTTCCGCGGCCGCGAGCAGTCCCGGCCCGAGCTCGGCTACCGCCTCCTGCAGAGGATGGCTGAGGAGATCGCCGAGTACGGGATCGTCGAGAGCTCGCCCAAGCAGGACGGCCGCAACATGATCATGGTGGTGGCCCCGACCAAGAAGAAGGCGGACGCGCGCGCCGAGCGCGAGGCGGCCCGCAAGAGCCCGGAGGCGGAAGCCACCGAGGCCCTGGACGACGTCCGAGGCCTGACCACGAACCACGCGATGGGTGACCATCGCGGACAAGCCCGCAGCGGTACGACCCGCACGCGGTGAACCTAGGAGAAGCAACGATGCCGAAGATGAAGACGCACAGCGGCACCAAGAAGCGGGTCAAGAAGACCGGCTCGGGCAAGCTCATGCACGAGCAGGTCAACAAGCGCCACCGCCTCGAGGTGAAGTCAAGCAAGCGCTCGCGCAAGCTGCAGGCGGACTCGCCTGTCTCGTCCGCCGACACCAAGAACGTCAAGCGCCTGCTCGGCATGCGCTGACTGTCCCCGAACTCGAACACGAAGGAGTAACACGTGGCACGCGTGAAGAGGGCAGTCAACGCCCAGAAGAAGCGTCGCGAGATCCTGGAGAAGGCCAGCGGCTACCGCGGTCAGCGCTCCCGGCTCTACCGCAAGGCCAAGGAGCAGGTCACCCATTCAGGTGTCTACGCCTACGACCACCGCAAGGACCGCAAGGGCGACTTCCGTCGCCTGTGGATCCAGCGGATCAACGCCGCGTCCCGCGCGCACGGCATGACCTACAACCGGTTCATCCAGGGCCTGAAGGCCGCTGGTGTCGAGGTCGACCGTCGCATGCTGGCCGAGCTGGCCGTGAACGACGAGGCTGCGTTCGCCTCGCTGGTCGAGACCGCGCGCGCTGCGCTGCCGGCCTCGACCCCGGCCGCCTGACCCGACCAGTCGGCCCGTGGGCCCCGTCCTCCCTCCGGGGGTGGCGGGGCCCACGCGCGTCCGGGCGAGTCCTGGCGGGCGTGATCGGCGACCTGACATGCTGTGCGCGCGTGTCCGCCGACGAACCCGTCCTGAGTGCTCGGTCGGCGCGCGTCCGGGACGCCCGCCAGCTCACGGTGGCGAAGTACCGGCGGTGCGCGGGGCATGTTCCTCGCCGAGGGTCCGCAGGCGGTCCGCGAGGCCCTGAGCGCCGGGGCTGGTCGTCGAGGTCTTCGTCGACGAGGGCTGGGTCGATCGTCGCGACGAGGTGATTGCGGCCTGCGACGCGTCGGGTGTGGCGCTGCACGTGGTCGACGCGGCCGGGTTCGTCGGGCTCGTCTCGGCTCAGACCCCGCAGGGGGTCGTTGCGGTCTGCCGCTGGGAGCCGGGTGCGCTGGCCGACGTGACCGCGATCCACGGCCCCGGCCAGGTCGTGCTCGCCCATGAGATGTCCGATCCGGGCAACGCCGGCGCCCTGATCCGCGTGGCCGACGCGGCCGGGGCCCTCGGGGTGGCCCTGTCCGCGCGCTCCGTCGATCCGACGAACCCCAAGTGCGTGCGGGCCACGGCGGGCTCGCTGTTCCACCTGCCCGTGGTCGAGGCGGGGGAGACCCTCGAGGCCGTTGCCGCGCTCCGGGCAGCCGGCTACCGGACCCTGGCCGCCGACGTCACGTCGGACTCGACCGACCTGTTCACCGCCGAGCGTCAGGGGCCTGCTGGCCGGACGGATCGCCTGGGTGCTGGGCAACGAGGCGCACGGCCTTCCCGACGAGGTGCTCGCGGCCGTGGATCACGTCATCAGGATCCCGATCCTCGGCCGCGCGGAGAGCCTCAACCTGGCCACCGCGGCGGCGGTGTGCCTGTACGCCGCGGCTCGGGTCCGCCCCGGATCACCCAGGCGGGTCAGCGTCGGGGGTAGCACCGGCGGCGGCACCGGGCTCGGGCTCCTGATGCCGCGCTGAGTCGGCGAGCGTCGCCGTCGCGTCGGAGGGGACCTCGGCCCTGTGCGCCAGGCCCGCAGCCTCCATCCGCTCCAGGCAGGCGATGACAGCGGCCTCGACGGTCTCGAACAGGTTGTCCTCGCCGATCTGGTCGAGGACCTGCGCCTCGTCGAGGTCCATGCGCAGGGTCTCGCGCATGGTCGCGAAGACCAGGCCGATCCCCGCCCTGTCGAGGCCGCGCTTGAGGTCGACGAGCGCAGCCTGGGCCGCGGAGTCGGTGTCGGGCACGCCTGCCACGTCGAACACGAGCCAGTGGACCGGCTTCGGCGCCCCGGAGATGGCCGACCAGATCCGGCCGTTGACCCGCTGGCAGTTGGCGAAGAAGATCCGGTCGTCGAGGCGGTAGATCACGATCCCGTTGATGACCTCGGCATCGGGATGGCTGTCGACGTTGCCGAAGCGGTCGATGCTGGGCACGAACCCCTGGACCGCGTCGTGCGGGTTGGCCACCCGGCGCACGACGTCGGCCATCGACAGGAACACAGCCACGAACAGGGCCTGGAGCACCCCCACGGTGAGCACCAGCAGCATCGTCACGACGGCGATCAGGACCTCGGCGCGACTGCCTCGTCGCAGCGTCACCCAGGCGCTGGCCTCGATGATCCCGACCGAGGCCACGATGATGATCGCGGCCAGCACGGCCGTCGGCAGGTACTGGATCGGCTCGGTCAGGAACAGCAGGATCAGGGCCACCGTCAGGGCGTTGATGAGTCCGCCGACCTGGCTGGTGACCCGCATCGAGTCGTTGACCGCGGTCCGCGAGCCGCTGGCCCCGATCGGCATGCCCGCGGTGAGCCCGGCGGAGATGTTGGCCGTGCCGAATGCGAACAGCTCCTGGTTGGCGTCGACGGTCTCGCGGTTCTTCGCAGCGATCGCCCGGGAGATCAGGATCGCGTCGGAGAAGCTGACCAGGAAGATGCCGATGGCCGGGACGATCAGCGACCGGACGTCGGCCAGCCCGACGGCCGGGATCTCCAGCGGCGGCAGACCCGAGGGAACCGGGCCGACCAGCGCGACGCCCTCGGCCGCGAGGTCCCAGCCCCACGCGGCGGCGATGCCCAGGACCACCACGATGAGCGCCGAGGGCCAGGTCGGGAGCAGCCGGACGCATCACGACGAGGATCGCCATGGAGCCGAGGCCGACGGCCAGGGTCGCGGGATTGGCCGCACTGAGGTTCGTGACGTATCCCCAGAGCTCCTGCAGGGCGTTGCCGTCCACCGACGGGATCCCGGTCAGCTTGCCGATCTGGCCGATGATCAGCACGATCGCGACACCCGCGATGTAGCCGACAAGGACGGACTGGGACAGGTAGTCGGCCATCCAGCCGATCTTGGCGATCCGGGCGATCAGGAACACGATGCCCGTCATGATCGCCAGCATCGAGACCAGCGCGACCCACTTGACGGGGTCGCCCCCGGCCAGGGGAGCCACCGCTGCCCCCGTGACCAGGGCGACGGTGCCCTCCGGGCCGACGACCGTCCGGGGCGTTGAGGAGAGGAACGCGTAGATCAGCACCGGCGCGATCAAGGTGTACAGGCCGGTCGTCACCGGCACGCCCGCGACCTCGGCGTAGGCCATCGCCGAGGGCAGGGTCAGCGCGGCGACCGTCAGGCCGGCGAGTGCGTCGATGCGCAATCGGCCCCCCGAGTACCCGCGCACCTGGGAGAGCAGCGGGACCAGCCGGCCGGGACCCCGGGTCCGGGTGGGTGGGGCGAACACGGCGCGGCCCCGGTAGACCGTGGCTACCGGCACGAGGTCGCGGTCCTCCTCCGCGCGGTGCGCCGCGTCGGCCGGATCCGTGCCGGTCTGGGCACGCCTCGACGTCTGGGAGGGTGACGCCTGGGAGGGTGCGGTCCGGCTGGGTGCGGTCGTCGCCTTCGTGGCGGGCAGGTCATCAGGCCCCGCGGGCTCGACCACTGGGTGCACCTCCTGTCGCGCAGTCGGGAATCGGTGTCATCCGGGCTCCGAGATGAACTGCAGGTGAACCGTCCGTGAACGGAGTATGGCCGCACTGCCGGGCCGGACGCCGGACGACTGACCGATGTGTCGTCCTGAACCAGCGTCGTCGCCCCCGTCGCCGCCCCGTCGCCGCTCGGGGGCCCCTGGGTCGGTGGGCGAGCCGCGCCCTGTGCCCCGGTAGAATCGGCCCCCGTTGCCCGCATGTCGAACGAACCCCGGAAGAGGCCATGTCCGCCCCCAACAAGTCCTATGACCCGGTCGAGGTGAGCGTGCTTTCCGACGACGCCGTCGCCGCGGCTCAGGCCGCAGCCCTCGCGCGATCGCCGATGCTGCCGATCTCGACGCCCTGAAGGCAGTCCGCCTCGAGCATGCCGGCGACCGCTCACCGCTCGCGCTGGCCAACCGCGAGATCGGGGCCCTGCCCCCGGCGGCCAAGGCCGAGGCCGGCAAGCGTGTGGGAATGGCCCGCGCCGCGGTCAAGAAGGCGCTCGAGGAGCGCGAGGTCGTCCTGGCCGCCGAGCGCGACGAGCGCGTTCTGGTCGAGGAGGCTGTCGACGTCACCCTGCCGACCGATCGCCGTCCGCGTGGAGCCCGGCACCCGCTGACCACCCTCATGGAGCGAGTCGAGGACGTGTTCGTCGCCATGGGCTACGAGGTCGCCGAGGGCCCTGAGGTCGAGGCCGAGTGGTTCAACTTCGACGCCCTGAACATCGCCCCGGACCACCCGGCGCGCACCATGCAGGACACCTTCTTCGTGGGCTCGCCGGACAGCGGCGTCGTGCTGCGCACCCAGACCTCGCCGGTGCAGGCACGAACGATGCTGACTCAGGAACCTCCCATCTACATCATCTCCCCGGGACGGGTCTTCCGCACCGACGAGCTCGACGCGACGCACACCCCGGTGTTCCACCAGGTCGAGGGTCTCGTCGTCGACGAGGGCATCACGATGGCCGACCTCAAGGGGACCCTGGACCACTTCGCCTCCGCAATGTTCGGGGCGGGCCTGGTCACCCGGCTGCGCCCGAGCTACTTCCCGTTCACAGAGCCCAGCGCCGAGGTCGACCTGCAGTGCTTCGTGTGCCGCGGAGCGTCCGTCGGCGACCAGGCCACCCCGTGCCGGACCTGTTCGTCCGAGGGATGGATCGAATGGGGTGGCTGCGGCATGGTCAACCCGCGCGTGCTCGCCGCATGCGGCATCGACGCCGAGCGGTACACCGGCTTCGCGTTCGGCATGGGCATCGAGCGGACCCTGATGTTCCGCCACGGCGTCACCGACATGCGCGACATGGTCGAGGGCGACATCCGGTTCACCACGGCATTCGGCTCGGAGGTCTGAGGTCATGCGCGCACCCATGAGCTGGATCCGTCAGTACGTCGACGTGCCCGCCGACCAGACCGGGCGGGATGTCGCCGCCCGCCTGATCGCCGCCGGGCTCGAGGTCGAGACCGTCGAGGTACTCGGTGCGGAGGTCACCGGTCCGCTGGTCGTCGGCCGGGTCCTGTCCGTCGAGGAGCTCACCGAGTTCAAGAAGCCCATCCGGTTCTGCCGGGTCGAGGTCGGTGCCGGCAACGGTGAGGTCGCCGACGGGGTCGCGACCACCGAGCGGGGGATCATCTGCGGGGCGAGCAACTTCGTGGCCGGTGACCTCGTCGTGGTGGCGCTGCCCGGCGCCGTGCTGCCCGGGGGGTTCGAGATCGCCACGCGTCCGACGTACGGTCGGGTGTCCGACGGGATGATCACCTCCGAGCGTGAGCTCGCCCTCGGCGAGGACCACAACGGGATCATGGTGCTGCCCGCTGGTTCCGCTGAGCCCGGCGACTCCGGGTACGACGTCCTCGGCCTTGGCGACGAGGTGCTCGACATCGCGGTCACTCCCGACCGCGGCTACGCCCTGAGCATCCGCGGCGTCGCCCGCGAGGTCGCCACGGCCTACGACCTGCCGTTCGCCGACCCGGCCCTGGGCGACCCCGAGGCGCTGCTGCCCGCGCCGTCGGGGGAGCCCCCCCACGGCTGCTCGATCACTGATCCGAGCGCCGCTGACCGCTTCGTGCTGCGCTCCATCGCCGGGCTCGACCCCAACGCGCCCAGCCCGCAGTGGATGCGCCGTGCGCTGGTCGCGTGCGGGATGCGCCCGGTCTCGCTGGCCGTGGACGTCACCAACTACGTGATGCTCGAGATGGGCCAACCGCTGCATGCCTTCGACCGGGCAAAGCTGTCCGGGCCGCTGACTGTCCGGCGGGCGAACGATCGCGAACCCCTGGAGACCCTCGACCATGTGAAGCGCGCGCTGAGCGCCGAGGACATCGTGATCGCCGGGCCGAGTGGCCCGCTGGCCCTCGCGGGCACCATGGGCGGCCTCGAGTCCGAGATCGACGACGACTCGCATTCGGTGGCCATCGAGGCGGTGCACTTCTCTGCGCACGTCGTCGCGCGGATGTCACGCCGGCACAGGCTCTCCAGTGAGGCCTCGCGCCGCTTCGAGCGCGGCGTGGACCCTGAGCTGCCGGCCATCGCCTCGGCGCGCGCCGCGGCCATGCTCATCGAGCTCGGCGGCGCCACCTACGTGGGTACCTCCCGGGTGGACGCCGTGGCACCGGTCGAGCCGGTCCAGATCCCGGCCGACCTGCCCGAGCGGATGTCCGGCCTGGCGATCTCCGCAGACCGCGCCATCGACCGGCTCGAGTCGGTGGGCGCGACCCTCACGGTCGAGGGCGCGTCGCTTGTCGTCACCCCGCCGTCGTGGCGTCCCGACCTGACCGACCCCGCGGATCTCGTCGAGGAGGTCGTGCGCCTCGAGGGGTACGAGAACCTGCCGTCGACATTGCCGCGGGTCCGCGCCGGATACGGCCTGACCTCCGGCCAGCGCCTGCGCCGGCGCGTGGGGCGCACCCTTGCTGCCTCCGGCCTCGTCGAGGTCCTGAACTACCCGTTCATCGGGCGCCAGGACCTTGAGTCGCTCGGTATCGCCGCCGAGGACGCACGCTCTGCTCTGGTCGAGCTGGCCAACCCGCTGTCCGACGAGGCGCCCTGCATGCGCACGACGCTGCTTCCTGGCCTGGTGACCTCGGCGCGTCGCAACCTCAGCCGCGGCGCCGCGGAGGTGGCGCTCTCGGAGGTCGGGCTCGTCTTCCGGGGTTCCGGGACTGGTTCGACTGTTGAGCCACCGCGTCCCTCGGTTGCTGGTCGTCCCAGCGACGCCGAATTGGCCGCTCTGGAGGCGTTGCTCCCGGAGCAGCCCCGGCACGCCGCGGGGCTCCTCGCCGGTGAGCGGGACCGGGCCGGATGGTGGGGCGCAGGCCGCCCGGCCGACTGGTCGGATGCCGTCGGCATCGTCCGCGACCTCGCCGCCGAGCTGGGTGTCGCCATCGACGTCGCAGCGGGTTCGGTTCCGCCCTGGCATCCCGGCCGGTGCGCGGCAATCTCTGTCGCTGGCCAGGTCATCGGCCACGCTGGCGAGCTGCACCCCCGGGTCGTCGGTGAGCGCGGTCTGCCCGCACGCTCCGTCGCCTTCGAGATCGACCTGGATGCGCTCCTGGCCGCTGCACCGGAGGCCGCGCCGGCCCCGGTGTTCTCAACCATGCCCGTAGCCAAGGAGGACCTCGCGGTCGTCGTGGCCGACAACGTGCCGGCAGAGGATGTGCGCCGGGCCCTTGTCGCGGGCGGCGGTGAACTCCTGGAGAGTGTCCGGCTCTTCGACACCTACTCGGGTGAGCAGGTGGGGCCCTGGGCGGACATCGCTGGCGTTCGCCCTGCGGATGCGCGCCCCGGACCGGACCCTGTCGGCCGCCGAGGTCGCCGAGGTCCGTCAGAACGCGCTGGCGTCGGCCGAGAAGAAGTGCGGTGCAGTGCTGAGGGCCTGATCCGTCGGTCGGCCTGGCGGCCCAGGGCACGTGACCATGCGCGTCGGCCACGTGCGCGCCTAGGATTCGGCAGTGGCCTCAGCGTGGGACGAGTTCGAGTTCGACCCGCGCAGCGCCGAGTACGGTCCGCTGCGGGCCTCTGACGCGGACCGTGAGGTCGTCCACCGCGTCCTGGGTGGCGCCTACGCCGACGGGCGGATCAACCGCGAGGAGTTCGACGAGCGCAGCGAGGCCGTCTTGGGTGCCCGAACGCTTGCCGAGCTCCCAGTGCTCATGTCCGACCTGGTCCCGGTCTCCGGGCTCCCCGTGCGCAGTTCCCTGCCTGCCCGCGACCCGGCCGCGCTGCAGTCTCGGGCAGTCGCGGCCCACCGTGCGGACGTTCGCGAGGCTGCATGGGGGTTCGTGTCGGCCTCGATCATCTGCTGGGTGATCTGGGGGGTCACGTCCGCAGGCGGCTTCCCCTGGCCGGTGTTCGTGATGCTGGGCACGGGCCTGCACCTCCTGCGCCTGCTGGTGATGCGCGCAGACCAGGTGGAGGAGCAGCGCAAGCGGCTCGAGCGCAAGGAGCGCAAGGAGCTGGAGCAACAGCGGCGGGGCCCCGAGCCGGGCAGCGAGGACGACTCCTAGTGTCGACTCGAGGGGCCGATTGCCCACCGCGGTGCTCCCGAGAAGGGTTCGGTCACCCTGACCAAGCCCTTCCCTGCTTTGTCAGATCCGATGCTCGTGCGCGAGGCTCGTGCCACGATGGGGCCGATCGCGTGGCACGTGCAGGGCCTCGCGTGGGAGAGGGAGGACCGACGTGCCTGACATGCCCGTGGCCATGATCACTGGGGCGTCCCGAGGGATCGGGCGAGCGCTTGCCGAGGACCTGGTCTCGCGGGGGTGGCGTGTGGCCGCCCTGGGCCGCGACGTCGACCTCCTGGCGGAGTTCGCGGCCGCATCCCCTTCCGATCAGGTGCTGCCCCTCGTGGCCGACGTCACGGACAGCACGGCGATGGCCCAGGCAGTGGCGGCGCTGCACGCCATCTGGCGGACTCCCGACCTCGTGGTCGCCAACGCCGGGGCCCTCACGGCCATCGGACCGGCGTGGCAGGCCGACCCCGACCAGTGGTGGCACGACATGGAGGTCAACGTCCGGGGCGTCTTCACCACGATGCGCGATGTGGTGCCCGCCATGGTCGAGCGGGGCAGTGGGCGGGTGATCGTGATGTCGTCGGGCATGGGTCGGTTCCCCTCGCCGTGGACCTCGGCCTACGGCGCGAGCAAGGCCGCGGTCTCGCACCTGGCCTCGTCCGTGGCTGCCGAGTTGGCCGGGACGGGCGTCTCGGTGTTCGCGATCAGCCCGGGCATGGTGCACACGGACATGACCCGTTGGCCGGACGCGCTGGTCAGCTATCGCCCCGACCTGGCTCAGATGCCGGAGTCGGCATACCTGCCCACCTCGGCGGTCGCACTCCTCGTCGCGGATCTGGCAAGCGGGCGCTTCGACGCCCTGAGTGGCCGGTTCATCCACACCCGCGACGACCGCGAGGCCCTGCTCGCCAAGGTGCTGTCACAACCGCACTGACCTCGATATCCGTATATGCGTATACTCGCGGTGTGACGTTCACCGTGTCGATCGCTGGAGCCTCCGGATATGCCGGGGGTGAGTTGCTGCGCCTCGTGTCCGCCCATCCCGAGCTCCGGCTCGGTCCGCTGGCGGCGGGAAGCAGCGCGGGTCGGGCGGTCACCGCGATCCACCCGCAGCTGGTGTCGCTGGCGGGCCGGACCTTCGTGCCGACCGACGCCGACTCCCTCGCCCAGGCGGACCTGGTCCTCATGGCCCTGCCGCACGGGGAGTCCGCGGCCCTGGTCGCGGGCCTTCCCGGTGACCTGCCGATCGTGGATCTCGGTGCCGACTTCCGGCTGGCAGACGGCGGAGCCTGGGACCGCTACTACGGCAGCAGCCCGCACGCGGGCGCGTGGCCGTACGGCCTGCCCGAGCTGCCGGGACAGCGTGAACGGCTGGCCGACACAACTCGCGTGGCCAACCCCGGCTGCTACGCGACCGCGGTGGCGCTGGCCCTGGCCCCCCTGCTGGCGGCCGGGCTGGTCGAGCCCGCCGACGTCGTGGTCGTGGCCGCGTCGGGCACCTCGGGTGCCGGGCGGAAGGCCACGGAGTCGCTGCTCGGCAGCGAGGTGATGGGCGCCATGAGCCCGTACAAGGTGGGCGGGGTCCACCAGCACACCCCCGAGATGGAGCAGGCACTGTCCGCTGCGGCGGGGGAGTCGGTCACCATGCTGTTCACCCCGACGCTGGCCCCGATGCCGCGCGGGATCCTCGGCGACCTGCACCGCGCGCACCGCCCCGGGTGTGGAGGAGGCAACGCTGCGAGACGCCCTGCACGCGGCGTACGACAGCGAGCCGTTCGTGCACGTCCTGCCCGCGGGCCGGATGCCGAGCACCGCCGCCACGGTCGGGTCGAACAGCGTGCACCTGCAGGTGGCCTTCGACCCGCACTCCGGGCGTACGACGGTGATCGCCGCCGAGGACAACCTCGTCAAGGGCGCAGCCGGCCAGGCCGCTTCAGAACGCGAACCGGATCCTCGGCCTGCCCGAGGTCCTCGGACTCCCCGTGAACGGAGTGGCCCCATGAGCACGGACCCGCAGGTGACGCGTGGACCTCAGAGCAACGGCGTGACGGCGGCCGGGGGATTCCGCGCTGCAGGGGTCGCGGCCGGCCTCAAGTCCTCCGGAAACGCCGACGTCGCCCTGGTCGTCAACGACGGACCTCGCCACGACGCGGCGGCGGTGTTCACGACCAACCGGGTCAAGGCGGCGCCGGTCCTGTGGACCGCGCAATGCGCGCTCGAGGGCCGGTTCCGTGCGGTCGTCCTCAACTCCGGTGGGGCCAACGCCTGCACCGGACCAGCCGGGTTCGCCGACACGCACCGCACCGCGGAGCATGTCGCCGAGCTTCTGGGAGTGGCGCCGATCGAGGTGGCCGTCTGCTCGACGGGGCTCATCGGTGAGCGGCTGCCCATGACCGCGCTGCTGAGCGGCGTGGATGCTGCCTGCAACGCGCTGTCCGCGGACGGCGGCTCGCTGGCCGCGGAGGCGATCATGACCACTGACTCCGTCGCGAAGATGGCCGCCTTCCCGCATCGACAGGGGTGGACTGTCGGCGGGATGGCCAAGGGTGCCGGGATGCTCGCCCCAGGGCTGGCCACGATGCTCGTGGTGCTCACCACCGACGCCGTGGTCGGCTCACCAAGCCTCGATGCCGCCCTGCGCGCGGCAACGCGCGTGACCTTCGACCGGATCGACTCCGACGGCTGCATGTCCACCAACGACACAGTTCTGCTGCTCTCGTCCGGGGCCAGCGGGATCACCCCTGATCCCGCCCAGTTGGCCGAGGCGGTCACCGCAGTGTGCGCCGACCTCGCCCGCCAGCTCATCGGCGACGCCGAGGGCGCGACCAAGGACATCCGCATCGACGTGGTGAACGCCGCGACCGAGGACGATGCCGTCACTGCCGCGCGGGCCGTCTCGCGCAGCAACCTGCTCAAGTGCGCGATCCACGGTGAGGACCCCAACTGGGGCCGGATCCTGTCGGCTGTCGGCACCACCGACGCCGCGTTCGAGCCTGACGCGATCGACGTCGCCATCAACGGGGTGACGTTGTGCCGCGACGGGGCCGCGTTCGGTGACCGCACGGAGGTCGACATGTCCGGGCGCGAGGTGACGATCACCGTCGACCTGCGCGTGGGCGAGGCCGGGGCGACCCTCTGGACCAACGACCTCACCGCCATGTACGTCCACGAGAACTCCGCCTACTCCACCTGATCCCAGGAGCCCCCGATGAGCAGGTCCCGAGCGGTCCCGACCGCTGACGCACTGGCCAAGGCCGAGGTCCTGGCCGAGGCGCTGCCCTGGCTCGAGCGATTCCGCGGGGCCACGGTCGTCGTCAAGTACGGCGGCAACGCGATGACCTCACGCGCGCTGCAGCAGGCGTTCGCCGGCGACGTCGTGTTCCTCCGTCTCGCGGGCCTGCGCCCCGTCGTGGTGCACGGGGGCGGCCCACAGATCAACGCGATGCTCGCCCGGCTCGGGGTCACCAGCGAGTTCCGCGGCGGCCTGCGCGTGACCACCCCGGAGATCATGGAGGTCGTCCGGATGGTGCTCACCGGGCAGGTGCAGCGTGACCTCGTTGGCCTGGTGAACGCCCACAGCCCGCTGGCCGTCGGCATCTCCGGGGAGGACGCTGCCCTGTTCGCGGCTGAGCGGCGCACCGTGACGGCCGACGGCCAGGATCTCGACCTCGGGCTGGTCGGGGACGTCACCGGCGTCCGCCCGGATTTCGTGACCAGCCTGCTCGACGACGGGTTCATCCCGGTCATCTCCACGATCGGCGTCGCCGCGGACGGCCAGGTCCTCAACGTCAACGCCGACACCGCCGCCTCCGCCCTGGCGGTGGCCCTGGGCGCGGACAAGCTCGTCGTGCTCACCGACGTCGAGGGACTCTTCGCCGACTGGCCCGACCGCAGCAGCCTGATCGCTGAGATCCGCGCCTCGGAGCTCGCAGAGCTGCTGCCCACCCTGGACTCCGGTATGGCCCCCAAGATGGAGGCCTGCCTGCGCGCGGTCCAGGGCGGCGTCGAGCGGGCGCACGTGATCGACGGCCGCGTGGCGCACAGCCTGCTTCTGGAGGTCTTCACCACCGAGGGCATCGGCACAATGGTCCTGCCCGACGACGTGCCAGACGTGCTCGAGGACGAGCCGGCGGCCTCCGACAGGTCGCTCGCTGGGTCCTCCGACGGGGTGTCCGCATGACGGGCCAGATGCCCGAGCCGACTCCCGTGAACCCACTGGTCTCCGCGCCCCCGAGGATCCCGGCCGACGGGCGGCCACTTGCGCCGACCGACCGCGGCACCCCGACCGTGCCGGCCACCCCGGCAGAGCGGTGGCAGGCCGTCATGCAGGACAACTACGGGACCCCACCGATAACGCTGGTCTCCGGAGCCGGGTCCTGGGTCACCGACGACGCCGGCCGCCGATACCTCGACCTCCTCGGGGGCATCGCGGTGAACGTGCTCGGCCACGCGCACCCGGCGGTCGTCGGTGCGGTCGGGGCGCAGGTGAGCACCTTGGGGCACACGTCCAATCTGGCGATCACCTTGCCCGCCCTCGAGCTGTGCGAGCGGCTGGCCCAGATTGCCGACCCGAACGGCGGGGCCCGGGTGTTCCTCTGCAACTCCGGGGCAGAGGCCAACGAGGCGGCGTTCAAGCTCGCCCGACTCACCGGGCGCACCCGGATGGTGGCGGCGGCCAACGGGTTCCATGGCCGCACGATGGGCGCACTTGCCCTGACCGGGCAGCCGGCCAAGGCCGATCCGTTCCGGCCCCTTCCGGGTGAGGTGGACTTCGTCCCCTACGGCGACGTCGAGGCGCTGGCGCAGGCAGTGGACGAGACCGTCGCCGCCGTGGTCCTTGAGCCGATCCAGGGGGAGGCGGGGGTGGTCGTGCCACCTGCGGACTACCTTGCCGCTGCGCGCCGGATCACCCACGATGCGCGGCGCAATGCTCATCCTCGACGAGGTCCAGACCGGGATCGGGCGCACAGGTCGCTGGCTGGCGCATCAGGCACTGGAGCATCACGGAATCCGACCCGACATCATCACGCTGGCCAAGGGCCTGGGCGGGGGGATGCCGATCGGGGCGATGGTCCGGCTGGACCACCCTGGGGCACCAGCGTTCACGCCGGGCTCGCATGGATCGACCTTCGGCGGCAACCCCATCAGCGCCGCCGCAGCCCTGGCCGTCCTCGACACGATCGCCACCGAGGACCTGCTCTCGAACGCCACCGATCGGGGCGCCCAGTTCTGCGCGGGGCTCGAGCCGGTCGATGGCGTTGTCCAGGTCCGAGGCGCCGGACTGCTGCTCGGTGTGGTGCTGGCCGATCCCATCGCCAAGGCAGTCGAGGCCGCCGCCCGCGACGCCGGCGTCCTGGTCAACGCCGCCGCCCCCGACGTGATCCGGCTCGCCCCGCCGCTGAACATCACAGCCGACGAGGTGGCCCACGGCGATCGCGAAGCTCGCGCTGGCGATCGAGGCCGTGCGAGCGAAGCGGGTCGACGGACATGACGCCCACGGCGCGCATACGTCGAACCTGGGCCACGTCACCCACCGTCCGGAGGGCCGGCCATGACCATCCCCAACACCAAGGCGGCGCGACACCGCCGGATCGTCGAGCTGCTTGATCGCGTTCCCATCGGCTCCCAGGCTGCCCTGGCCGAGCTGCTGGCCGATGACGGGTTCGCCGTCACCCAGGCCACGCTGTCGCGCGACCTCGACGAGCTGGGGGCCGTGAAGGTCGCCACCGACTCGGGCGAGCAGGTCTACGCCGTTCCCGCGGAGGGCGGCGACACCCGTCCCCATGCGCCCGACACCGACTCCAGTGCGCGCCTGGCCAAGGTGGCCCAGGACGTGCTCGTCGGTGTCGACAGCTCGGCCAACATCGTGGTGCTGCGCACACCCCCGGGTGGCGCTCAGTACCTCGCCTCGGCCATCGATCGCTCGGACTGGCCGGATGTCATCGGCACAGTCGCCGGCGACGACACCGTGATCCTGATCACCAGGGCGCCTGACGGGGGCGCGACGGTCGCCGCCGCGATCCTCAGCCTGATCGACCCCCGCCGCTGACCGTGATCGGGTCGGGCCGGCGGCACTGTTCCTGCCGCTTGTCAGTCAGGCTTCGAGCACTTCTGCGACACACCCGACCGCGCAGCGTTCGGCGCACATGACTCCGCCCCTTTGTGGGTTGTGGCGGCACCTCCGACCCGGGTGCGCACACCGAACCGCCCGATGGCTGCGGCGGAACCCCTCATTGGGGCGGTTCCTTGTGCATCGACGTTGGGCGGCCATGGCGCCCAGGGCTATCGAGCGGTTCGTGCGCGCGGCCACCGGGCTGGTCGAGGGATCCACGTGCATACGCATATGCGTATACTGATCGTGAGGCGCGCGGGAACCGCGCACCAACCGACAGGGAGACATGACCATGGCTGAGCGCGTCGTACTGGCCTACTCGGGTGGGCTGGACACGTCCGTGGCGATCGGATGGATCGCCGAGCAGACCGGCGCTGAGGTGATCGCGTGCGCGGTCGACGTCGGCCAGGACGGGGAGGACCTCGAGGTCATCCGCGAGCGTGCGCTGACGTGCGGGGCCGTCGAGTCCGAGGTCGTGGACGCCCGGGCGGAGTTCGCCGACGACTACTGCCTGCCCGCCCTGAAGGCGGACGCGCTGTACATGGACCGCTACCCGTTGGTCTCGGCGCTCTCCCGGCCCACGATCGTCAAGCACCTGGTGGCCACCGCGCGCAAGCACGGCGCCACAGTCGTCAGCCACGGGTCCACCGGCAAGGGCAACGACCAGGTCCGCTTCGAGGTGGGGATCACCAACCTCGCCCCGGACCTCACCTGCATCGCCCCGGTCCGCGACCTGGCGCTCACTCGCGACAAGGCCATCGACTATGCCGAGGCCCACGACCTACCGATCGACGTCACCAAGAAGTCGCCGTACTCGATCGACCAGAACGTGTGGGGCCGCGCGGTCGAGACCGGCTTCCTCGAGGACATCTGGAACGGCCCCATCGAGGACATCTACTCCTACACCCAGGACCCGACGGTCCAGCGTGACGCCGACGAGGTGGTCATCACGTTCGCCTCCGGGGTCCCGGTTGCCATCGACGGCAGGCCGGTCACGATGCTCGAGGCGATCCAGGAGCTCAACCACCGTGCGGGCGCCCAGGGCGTCGGCCGGCTGGACATGGTCGAGGACCGACTCGTCGGGATCAAGAGCCGCGAGGTGTATGAGGCCCCGGGTGCGATCGCCCTCATCACGGCCCACCAGGAGCTCGCCGCCGTCACCGTGGAGCGTGACCTCGCCCGCTACGGCCGCGGGGTCTCCCAGCGCTGGACCGAGCTGGTCTACGACGGACTGTGGTTCTCGCCGCTGCGCCGCGCGCTCGGAGGCTTCCTCGACGAGCTCAACGAGTCTGTCAGCGGTGATGTCCGGATGACCCTGCACGGCGGCCGTGCGACGGTCACCGGCCGCAGGTCCCCGGAATCGCTGTACGACTTCGGGATGGCGACCTACGACACCGGCGACACGTTCGACCAGTCGCTCGCGAAGGGCTTCATCGAGCTGTGGGGCCTGCCCTCGAAGATGGCTGCGGCTCGCGACCTGCGCATCGGCCGGAGCGTCGAGTGACCCAGCTGCCTCCTGGCCCGGCGTCGGGCGCTGGCGGCCCGACCCGGTTGTGGGGCGCCCGGTTCACGGGTGGTCCGTCACCGGAGATGGTGGCGCTGAGCCTGTCGGTGCACTTCGACTGGCGCCTTGCCCCCTACGACCTGCTGCAGACCCGCGCCCACGCCGGCGTCCTGCTCCGGGCGGGGTTGCTGGAGCCTGCCGAGTACGACCAGGTCGTCGCGGCGCTGGACACCCTGGCTGCACAGGTCGCGGAGGGCACGTTCATCGCCACCCCGGACGACGAGGACGTGCACACCGCCATCGAGCGCGGGCTCCTCGAGCTGCTCGGCCCGGTCGGTGGCAAGCTGCGCGCCGGGCGCAGCCGCAATGACCAGGTCGCCACCGACCTGAGGCTCTACCTGCGCGACCAATCGCGGGCGATCGCCGCGTCGCTGGTCGACCTCGTGCTGGCGCTGACCGACCAGGCGGAGGCGCACATCCACTGTCCCGCACCCGGATTCACGCACCTGCAGCACGCCCAGCCCGTGTCGTTCGGCCACGAGCTGGCCAAGCACGCCCACGCCTTCGGCCGCGACCTCGACCGGCTCGCCGACTGGGACGTCCGGGCTGCGCTGTCCCCGTTGGGTGCTGGCGCGCTGGCCGGCTCGGCCCTCGAGCTCGACCCGCAGGCCGTTGCCCTCGAGCTGGGCTTCACCGGCGCGATCGCCAACTCGATCGACGCCGTCAGCGATCGAGACTTCGTCGCCGAGTTCCTGTTCGTCGCGGCGATGGTCGGCGTGCACCTGTCGCGCCTCGGCGAGGAGATCTGCCTATGGTCCTCGCGCGAGTTCGGCTGGGCGGTCCTCGACGACGCCTGGTCGACCGGCTCGTCGATCATGCCGCAGAAGAAGAACCCCGACATCGCCGAGCTCGCGCGCGGCAAGTCCGGGCGCCTCATCGGCAACCTCACCGGCCTGCTGGCCACCCTCAAGGGCCTGCCGTTCGCCTACAACCGCGACCTGCAGGAGGACAAGGAGCCGACGTTCGACGCCGTCGAGACGCTCCTGCTGGTGCTCCCCGCGATGGCGGGCAGCGTGGCGACACTGCGCTTCGACACCGCGCGGATGGCCGCCAGCGCCCCCGAGGGGTTCGCCCTGGCCACCGAGATCGCCGAGTGGCTGGTGCAGCGCGGCGTGCCGTTCCGCGATGCCCACGAGATCTCCGGGGCATGCGTGCGCGCGGCTGAGGTCCGCGGCGTGGAGCTCTGGGACCTCACCGACGACGAGCTCGCCGGGATCTCGCCGGCGCTCACGCCCGAGGTCCGCGAGCGGCTCAGTGCCCAGGCGGCGGTGGACGCCCGGTCACGGTTCGGCGGCACTGCGCCGATCCGGGTCGACCGAGCAGCTGGCCGCACTGCGGGTGCAGGCGGCACAGTGGTCGGACTGGGCGCGGGCGAACCCGGTCCCCCTTCGCGGTTGAGTCCGGGGGCGTGGCGGAGGGTCA
>CAVTOX010000036.1:0-20645 GCA_963736425.1 uncultured Actinomycetes bacterium | reverse complement strand
CCTCGGCCGGCCGTTCGACGATGTCCTCCCACGTGAACCGAAGGACCGTCCACCCGGCAGCGACGAGGCCGTTTTCCTGACGCGTCCGGTCGTTCTGGAAGGAGCGTGCGTTGGTGCGGGTACGCGACCGTCCACCGCCACCTCGACCCGCTGGGCTTCGAAGGCGATGTCCAGGAAGTACTGGCGTCCCGCCGCCAGCACGCGGAGGGTCCGGCAACCCACCCGGAGATCCCCTGGGCTTTCTGGATGAGGGCCACGAGGGCGATCTCAGCTTCTCACCGAGTGCCCGAGCGATGAAGGTGGATTGTTCGACGCAGTTGCGCCGCGCCGCGCAGGGTCGAGAGTCTGGGCGTGCTCGGCGACCAACCACTCCAGGCTCACGACCCGCCGGTTGAGGGCCTGCTGGCCGACGTCGAGGGCGTCCTGGGTGGCAGGAAGCGCAGCATGTCGACCACGGCGTCGCCCGATGACGCCGCCAGGACGTGGTCGGCCCGAACCGCACGCGCCCCCGAATGGGTGACGAAGCCGTGCCCGAGTCGGCGGTCCCAGCGGCCCATGAGCCAGGGCACGTTGCCGAGGCCGATCCGCTGCCACGGTCCCGGGCCAAGGAACACGGCGGCCGACGGACCTGTCGGTAGCGCCGCAGGCATGGCGAGAGCTGCGGCGACGGTGCGCGTCCGCAGGTCAAGGGCAACTCCCGGCAGGGCGACGACGTGGGGGTTGACCTTCACCAACAGCCCCGAGGCGCCCGACGCCGGAGCATGCCGATCGCCGACGCCCAACTCGAGGAGTCGCCTGCGTTCGGCGATGCCTCCCTCGACCGGCCATCATCTGAACAGCCTGCTCCCACCCCCGTGCCGTCACGCAGGGATCGTCATGGACGCCTCGATTCCTGTCGAGCGGTCGTCCGCAGGCGCGCCCCAGTCTCCCGTCCACGATCCCAGCGAAAGGTACACTCAGCAGATCGCGACTTGTCGGATCCGACATCGCCGGGCGCCGGCGGACACAGGTGTCCGGATCCAGCAGTTGGTCGGAGGGGAGGCGGGCGGGGTCAGGAGGTTGGTCAGACCGGCGACGTGGCATCGGCGGGGGACCCCTGCGGCTCCCGACGCAGCGTCTCGGGCATCACCACGACGAACGCCAGGGCGATCGAGACCCGATCACGACCCGGCGGCGAACGCCCACTGGAACCCGGCGGCGTCGGCCAGCGCACCGGCGATCAGCGGCCCGAGGATGCCCGCCAGGTCACCGACCATCTGGTAGACCGAGACGACGCGGCCGCCGGACAGCCCGCGGGTGAGGTCGCCGACGACGGCAGCCGAGGCGGGCGCGAGGAAGGCCGACGCCGAGCCCGACGCGGCCATGGCGAGCAGGAAGCCGACCGCCCCGGTCTGCAGCGAGAGCAGGAGCATGGACCCGGTCAGGGTCGCAGTGCCGACCAGCATCGAGCCGCGCCGACCGGACCGGTCGGTCCACCGGCCGGCCGGGATCAGCATCACGGCCTGGGTGGCCGCGGCGCAGAGGAACCCGATCCCGACCAGTCCGACGCCCTGCTTGAGCCCCTCGGTGACGAACAGCGGGACCAGCGAGATCCGCAGGCCGAACACGATGAAGCCGCTGGACATGTTGACCATCAGCGCCGCCCGGTAGGCAGCACTTCGCAGGGCAGCTGGACAGGGACGCCGGCGGCGCCTTGATCGCGCCGACCCGGTCCGACCCGGGCAGCCCCCTGCCGAGCCCTCTGCCGACCCTCGGCCGACCCTCCGGCCGACCCGGGGCGAGCCCGCCCGCGGGCCACGCCCACAGCACCACGCCGCTGCGCTGCGCCGTCGCCAGTGGCTGTGGGGGCCGCAACCGCAGCGGCCACCGGGACGGCGCCCGCGACAGGTACTTGACGGCCAGCAGCCCGGCCACGACCAGGGTCACGCCGTACACCACGAACGGGGCGCGGATCGAGATGCCGGTCACCGCCCCGCCGATCGCCGGACCCGTCACGCCACCGAACAGGAAGCCGGCCTGGAACGCCCCGGACGCCCGGCCGCGCTGCTCCGGCCCGGCGGTCCGCAGCAGCAGGGCCATCGCCGAGACGGTGAACATGGCCGACCCGATCCCGCCCACGCCGCGGAGCACCAGCAGCTGGCCGAAGTTCTGCGCCAGGGCGGTCATGAGCGATGAGCCGGCCACCACCCAGATGCCGATCGACATGATCCGGCGCTCACCGAACCGGTCGACCAGCAGGCCCGACGGGCCGGCGCTGAGCAGGCGCATCAGGGCGAAGCCGGAGATGACGGTGGAGGCCACGAACGCCGAGACGCCGAACGTTCGGGCGTACACGGGCAGGGCAGGAGCGGCGATGCCGTAGCCGAGGGCGACGGCGAACGCGACGAACGACAGGACGGCGACGTCGCGCGGGAGGTCGGCCAGGTAGGGGGTTCTGCGAGCCCACGCGAACACCCGTTGACCCAGCACAAGGGGTCATCCTGCCAGTGCGTGGGCCACCATGGGCCCATGCCCGTGACAGTCCAGGCCATCCGAGAGGCGCGCGACCTGCTGGTCGGGGTCGCCCGCGTGACTCCCGTCGCCCCGGCCACCTACCTCGCCGACCGGGTCGGCGGCCCGGTGTGGCTCAAGTGCGAGAACCTCCAGGTGGCCGGGTCGTTCAAGGTCCGCGGCGCGCACGTGCGGCTGTCGCGGCTCACCCCGCAGGAGCGTGCCCTGGGCGTGGTCGCGGCCAGCGCCGGCAACCACGCCCAGGGGGTCGCGAAGGCGGCGCGCGGCCTGGGTATCGCCACGACCGTGTTCATGCCGAACGGGGCGCCCCTGCCCAAGTTGGCTGCCACCCGGGCCTACGGTGCGCAGATCGTCACGGTCGGCACCACCATCGACGACGCACTGGTCGCGGCCACCGAGTTCTCCGAGCGCACCGGCGCGGTCCTGATCCACCCGTTCGACCACGAGGACATCGTCGTGGGCCAGGGGACGATCGGGCTGGAGATCCTCGACCAGGTCCCGGACGTCCGCACCGTCCTGGTGTGCACGGGCGGAGGGGGACTCGTGGCCGGCATCGCCACCGTCATGGGCGAGCTGGCCCCGCACGTGCGCGTGATCGGCGTGCAGGCCGCCCAGGCCGCGGCGTACCCGGCCTCCCTGGCGGCTGGCCATCCGGTGGCACTGGAGCGGATGAGCACCATGGCCGACGGCATCGCGGTCGGGCGCCCCGGCGTGGTCCCGCTGGCGATCATCGCCGAGCGCCACGTGGAGATCCGCACGGTGTCCGAGGAGTCGCTTGTCGCGCGGGCTGCTGCTGGTGCTCGAGCGCTCGAAGCTGCTGGTCGAGCCGGCGGGGGCGGCCGGGGTGGCCGCACTCCTCGAGGACGCCACCGGGATCGAGCCGCCGGTCGTGGTGGTCCTCTCGGGGGGCAACGTCGACCCGTTGCTGCTCGCGCGGGTGCTGGAGCACGGGTTGGTCGCCGCCGGGCGCTACCTGCAGCTCCGGGTGCGCATCTCCGACCGTCCCGGTGGGCTTGCCGCCCTGCTCGCGGAGGTGGCCGCGCTGGCCGCGAACGTCATCTCGGTGCAGCACCTGCGTACCACGGCAGGGCTCTCGGTCGGGGAGGTCGACGTCTCCCTGCACGTGGAGACACGCGGCCCCGAGCACTGTGAGCAGGTCGCGGCGGCCCTTCAGGCCAGCGGGTTCCGGGTGCGCCCCGAGGGCTGACTCAGCCTGCGTAGGGCTCCACGTGGGTGATCCGGGCGGTCAGCTCCTTGCCCGCGGGGGTGCTGTAGGTGACCTCGTCGCCGACCCTCGCGCCGTCGACTGCGGCACCCATGGGTGACGAGGGGGAGATGACGTCGACGCTGGCGTGGGCGGCCTCCTCTCGGGAGCCCAGCAGGAAGGTCATGGTGCGACCGCTGGCAACCAGCTCGACGGTGACGACCATCCCGTGCGCGGCCTGACCCTCCTCCGAGGGCGGCGACCCGATCTGCGCGTGGTCGAGCATCTGGCGCAGCTGGCGGATCCGGGCCTCGTTCTTGCCCTGCTCGTCCTTGGCGGCGTGGTACCCGCCATTCTCCTTGAGGTCGCCCTCCTCACGGGCGGCCGCGATCCGCTTGGTGATCTCGGTGCGGCGCGTGGTCTGGCGGTCCTCGAACTCGGCGGCAAGGCGGTCGTGGGCCTCCTGGGTCAACCAGATGGTCTGGGGGCTCTCGGACACGGTGGGTCTCCTGGGCAGTGATCAGTTGGTCATGGAGGGTAACACCGGGCCGTGCGGCTCAGGGCGCAGTCGGGGCCCAGGGCTGCACCGGGGCGACCGTCCCGGGTCGGAACTGCGCACCGGGGATCCCCGGCGGTGGGGCGTCGAGGCCACACCCGACCAGCTCGCCCACCAGCGCCCGGGAGGCGGTGCGCATCTCGAACGTGTGGTTCGTGCGTCCCTGGGCAGGGGGAGCTCCACGACCGCGTAGCCGACGTCGAATCCGTCCTTGGCCCGGGCTCGCAGCACGCATGTGGCCGGCGATCTCTCGCGTCGCTGCACCTCGTAGCCGATCGTCATGCGCTCGTCGCTGACCGTCTCGTAGGACAGCACCCCAGCGTCGATGGCCGGGTTGGAGAGTCGGAGCCCGAGGACGACGATGAGGGCCAGGAACGCCAGGCCCAGCGCGGTCAGCGCGGCAGTCGCCCACCGAGGGCGATCGGTGACCCCATATCGCTCCTGGATGTGCGGCGGCCACTCTGAGGGGTGACCGGCCGTTCGTGTGGGCGACATGATGCTGCGACACTAGTACCCACTGCAGGTCCGCAGGCTGGGAGGTTGGCATGCACGGTGTTGTCGCGATGGTGGTCGCCGTCGCTGAGGACGGTCCGACGGTGCGTCCCAGCCCTCTTGCCTCCGTCCTCTTCACGGTCCTCCTGGTTGTCACGATCCTGCTTCTGTGGTCGTTCGTGCGGCACCTGCGCCGCGCGCAGGCCAACCTCGGCTCCGCCCGCTCGACTCCGGGCGCCCCCGTGATCCCCGGCGACGTTGAGGGCGACCCTCGCTGATGGCCTCAGGTGGGTCCTGGGCTGATCCGCGTCGGCTGGGCTTCCACGCCCTGACCGTCCTGGCGGTGGTGATGTGCATCGTTGCTGCCCGCTGGCAGTGGGACAGGGCCAACCGATCGGAGTCCGATGCCGTGCCTGAGGGCTCGGTGGTCGCGCTGTCCGACCTCGACCCTGCCACTGCGTTCAGCGGCATGCGCGTGGGCATCACGGGTCAGTTCGACGCCGCGCACGAGGTGCTCGTGGAGCCCCGGGCGCGCGACGGGCAGGACGGAGCCTGGGTACTGACCCCGATGCAGCCCGCCGGTGCGGACGGCACGGACGCCTCGGCCGACCCAGCGGACACCTCCGTCGCAGTCGTGCGCGGGTGGGTGCCGGCGGGGCAGCGACCGGCACCGCCGCCCTCGGGGATCGTCGACGTCGTCGGCGTGCTCGTGGCCGATGCCCGGGTCCCCGATGCTGCGGTCGCTGCCGGGGACCCGCCGACGCTGCCCGTCGTGGACACCGGCGCGCTGTCGGCCCATGCCGGCTACCCGGTGCGCTCGGGCTGGTTCGCCCTGACCGAGCAGCGGCCGGCGGGCGAGGGACAGCCCACCCCGCTCCTGGTGACAGAATTGCCCGGAGCGGAGGTGGGCCTGAACTGGCGCAACGCGGCCTATGCGGTGCAGTGGATCGTGTTCGCCGGGTTCGCGATGTTCTTCTGGAACCGTTTCCGCCGTGACTATGCCGCACCACCCGTCGAGCAGGAGATCCCCCAGTGAGCACGCACGCCGCCCCCGCACCCGCGAGCATCCTGAGGTCGGGTGCGTACAAGCGGTTCCAGGTGATGGCATGGGTCACGGGTACCGTGCTCGCGTTCATGACGGTGGTCGGCCTGCCCTGGAAGTACATCCTGGGCAACGCGGATTCGCTCTGGTACGCCGTCGGGTGGCAGTTGCACGGGTTCCTGTACATGCTCTATCTCGTGACTGTGCTCGACGTGGCGATCCGTGCCCGGTGGAGCCCCGGGCGCACGGTGCTCGTGGCGCTGGCCGGCACGATCCCGTTCATGTCCTTCGTGTTCGAGCGGCGCATCACCCACCAGCTCCAGGCCGAGGTCGCAGCGCGGTGACCGTGCCCGAGATCCCACCGAGCCCCGCGGACGGCCCGCTGGGTGCGGCCGGTCGGGTCCTGGTCTCCGACGCCGATCGGGCGCGGATGGCCGATGTCATCGGCGACGCCTATGCCGAGGGCCGGTTGAACCGCGACGAGTACGAGGAGCGACTGACCGCGACCCTCGGCGCGCGAACCGCGGCCGACCTCGTTCCCGTGCTCGACGGACTCCCACCGGCGACCGTCGCGGCGGCGCTGGCACCACTGACGGGGACGGCCCTCGTGGTTCCACCGATGCCCGCTCCGGCTCCGGTGTCAGGCTGGCACCCGCCTTCGGGGGTGGACTCGTCCGCGTCCTCGGTCGTGGCGATCTTCGGCGGGGCCACGCGCAAGGGCGAGTGGGTCGTGCCGGCGCAGCTCACAGCGTTCGCGATGTTCGGGGGCATCGAGCTGGACCTCACGCAGTCCACCTTCGCCCAGGCCGAGTCCGAGATCATCGCCGTGGCGGTCATGGGCGGCATCGAGATCACGGTTCCCGACGGATTGGCCGTGCACGTGGACGGCATGGGCATCTTCGGGGGCTTCGACCAGAAGGCAGAGGGGCCGGGCCAGCCGGGCGCCCCCGTGCTGCGGATCAAGGGCGCTGCCCTGTTCGGCGGCGTGGAGGTCAAGCGCAAGCCGCGCAGGAACAAGTCGTTGGGCGGCAGCGACCGCCCGGAGCTCCCGGAGGCCTGAGCCGGCCGTCCAGTTCAGTGAGCTCAGTTCAGCTCAGTGGGGGTCCATCGAGTACGAGGGGTCCAGATCGGGGTCCCGTTCCGGACGCGCCGGGTCGGGGTCGTCGTCCGGGGAGCCCTCTGATTCCCCGAGGCCGTCCTGCCCGGGGGTGAGGTGCTGGCGCAGACGCAGGGCGAGGAGCGCGGCGAGCAGGCAGCCGAAGGACCAGGGTCATCACCCACAGGGCGCCGTGCCCTGAGGCGAGGAACACTCCCGTGAGCAGCGGACCGATTGCCCCGGAGACTCCCCAGAGAACCGACTGGAAGGCGTTGTAGCGCCCCCGCAGGTGCTCGGGTGCGAGGTCGTTGAGCAGGGCCGGTGCGGTCGGGGACCACATCGTCTCGCCAATCGCGAAGACGCACATTGCCAGGATCACCCCGCCGACGGCCAGCCAACCCCCGGCAGTGAGGGCCGAGCCGAAGAGCAGCCAGCTGATGGCCCACATCACGCCCACGCCTGCCAGCACGCGGGCCCGGGAGCGGCCCTTCACGATCGACAGGACGAACAGCTGGCTGATGACGATCACAGCGGTGTTCGCGGCGAACACGATCCCGATGAAGCGCTCATCCAGACCCACGAACCTGTCGTCGGTGATGAACACCGATGCGCCGCCGTCGATGCTGCCGTAGCCGAAGGTGAGCATCAGCAGCCCGGCAGCGGCGAAGCGCAGCAGGGTCCGGTCGCGTAGGACCTCGCGCCATCCGCCGTCGGAACCAGGGGCAGATCCCCCGGAGGGGGTGTCGTCGTCGACTGGATCGTCCTGCACGGGCCGTCCTCCGACGTTGCCCATCGACAGCACGGCGACGAAGAGCGCCACGTACGTCAGGGACGTCAGGGTGTAGAGCAGTCTGAACGTGTTCGGGTTGTCGAAGTCCACGATCGTCGAGCTGATCAGGCCGCCGAGGCCCAGGCCCAGGTTGAGCAGCATGAAGCCGAAGCCGAAGGCTGTGGCGCGGTCCTCCGAGGCGACGAGACGCGCAGTCAGTGCTGAGGACGGCCCCCAGATTCCAGCCCCTGCGACCGCCACCACGGTCATGGCCGCGAATGCCTCGCCAACGGTGTCGACATAGCCGTAGCAGAAGACTCCCACTGCCGTGAGGAGCACCGAGCCCATGAGGATGGGTCGTGGGCCGAACCGGTCGACCAACGTGCCGGAGATCGGCGAGATCAGCAGCGCCAGAACCGCCTGCCAGGCGAGCATGGCGGTGGCCACCCCGAGCGGGATGTCGCGAACCTTGGACAAGTAGACGATCAGCAGGGCCAGGGTCAGCCCGTTGCCCAGGGCATTGAGGAACTGCCCGACGAACAGTTTGCGCATGGCCCCCTGCGAGATCCGGCGGATGTCACCGGCGGCGAGGGACACGGACATGGGGGGATACTGCCATCGCGACGCCGCTCCGCAGGCATCGCCCCGCCGGTTCTCCACGGATCCGCGAGTCGGGCACGTTGAACACAGCGTGACCTGAAGATCACTTTGTGCTTGGGGGGCGGTGACGCTCCCCAACCTGGTCCCGGAACCGGGTCGCCAGGTGCCAGAATCGCGGCGTGCGCATCGCCACCTGGAACGTGAACTCCCTGCCCGCGCGGCTGCCAAGGCTGCTCTCCTGGCTGGAGGCGGCCGAGCCGGACGTGGTCGTGCTGCAGGAGACGAAGATCGCCCAGGAGGCGTTCCCGACCGACGAGGTCGCAGCGGCCGGGTACGAGTCGGTGCACCGCGGGCAGGGGCGCTGGAACGGGGTCGCGGTGCTGTCACGGGTCGGGATCGCCGAGCTCGAGACCGACATCCCGGGCGTGCCCGGCTTCCCGGACCCGGCGGACGCCCCCGAGGCGCGCTACATCGCCGCGACCTGCGGCGGCGTGCGGGTGGCGGGCGTGTACGTGCCGAACGGTCGCACCCCGCAGGATCCTCACTACGCGTACAAGCTGGCATGGCTGCACGCCCTTGCTGAGCACCTGGGCCCGATCGCGGCCGCCGATCTGCCGTTCGCCGTCCTCGGGGACTTCAACGTCGCACCCGCCGACGACGACGTCTGGGACATCGCGGCCTTCGCCCAGAGCACCCATGTGACCGCGCCCGAGCGCGCGGCGCTCGCGGAGCTACGGGCGCTGGGGCTCTGCGATGTCGTGCCCACCATCAACAAGGGCCCGCACCCCTACACCTTCTGGGACTATCGGGCCGGGTCGTTCCACAAGGCGATGGGGATGCGGATCGACCTGGTCTACGCCAACGCCGCGTTCGCCGGAGCCGTCCGCGCCGCGGTCGTCGATCGGGACGCGCGCAAGCCGGGGGTCAAGGGCACGCCGGCCCCGAGCGACCACGCCCCGGTGATCGTCGACCTGGACTGATCGGCGGCCTTGCTGTTCGGGGCGGGCACTGCTCTACTTCGTCCATGAACCCCGCTGAATCTCTGCGGGAGCACTACCTGTCGGTCAAGCCCGTCCTGCGCGGGTGGCTGCACATGGTGGCCGCCCCCATCGCGGGGACGGCTGCGGTCCTGTTGGCCATCCTCGCGCCCTCGGACCTGCGCATCCCCTTGGTCCTGTTCGCGCTGACCACCATCCTGCTGTTCTCCGTCTCGGCCGTGTACCACCGCGGCCGGTTCTCGCCGCGGGTCACGGGCATGCTGCAGCGCTGGGACCACGCCAACATCTTCCTGGTGATCGCCGGCAGCGCCACGCCGTTCGCGGTGGCCCTGCTCGGCCCTGGCCCGGCGCGGTCGCTGCTGGCTGTCCTCTGGCTCGGCGCGGTCGGCGGCGCGGCGGTCCGAATCGCGTGGATCCAGGCACCGCGATGGCTGTTCGTGCCCATGTACCTCGCACTGGGCTGGGCCTCGGCCATGTTCCTGCCCGGGTTCCTGCGCTCGGACATCCTGACCGATACGCGCCATGCCTGGGTGCTCGGCCTGATCCTGCTCGGTGGGGTCTTCTACACCGTCGGCGCCGGCGTGTTCGCGACCCGCTGGCCGAACCCGTCACCCAAGTGGTTCGGGTTCCATGAGGTGTTCCACTCATTCACCCTCGGGGGCTGGGCCACCCACTTCGTTGCCGCAGCGCTGGTCGTGACGGCGGTGCGATAGCCTCCACGACGAGCATGAGGTCGCTTCGGGAGGCACGAATGGGTCTGGACGACCTCGTCTACGGTCTCTACGAGCGTCGGCTGGCCCATGATCTGAGCCAGGGCGACATCCCGCGCCACGTCGGGGTCATCCTCGATGGCAACCGGCGCTGGGCCACGGAGCAGGGATCGAGCAGCGCCGCCGGGCACCGGGCCGGGGCCGCACGGATCGCGGAGTTCCTCGAATGGTGCGATGAGGTTGGCGTCGAGGTGGTCACGCTGTGGCTGCTGTCGACCGACAACCTGACCCGTCCCGGCGAGGAGCTCGACCCGCTCCTGCGGATCATCGAGGGGTCCGTCGAGCAGCTGGCCGGCACGGGCAAGTGGGTCATCCGCCATGTCGGGGCGAAGGACCCGCTGCCGGCACGCACCCGACAGGTGCTGGAGGACGCTGAGCTCAGGACCTCGGGCATCGACGGGATGACCGTCAACGTCGCTGTGGGGTACGGCGGGCGTCAGGAGCTGGTCGACGCCGTGCGCGCCCTGCTGCAGGAGGAGGCCGCTGCGGGCACGTCCCTGGAGGACCTGGCCGCGTCGCTGGACGTCGAGCACATCGCCGCCCATCTCTACACGAAGGGCCAGCCTGACCCCGACCTGGTGATCCGGACCTCCGGTGAGCAGCGGCTGTCGGGGTTCCTGCTCTGGCAGAGCGCCCATTCGGAGTTCTACTTCTGCGAGGCGTACTGGCCCGACTTCCGGCGCGTGGACTTCCTGCGCGCGCTGCGCGACTACGCGGCCCGGGAACGGCGCTACGGCTCCTGAGCTCCCCACGGGCACCCCGCGCGCGGCGTGTCGCGACGCTGGGACAGCTCGCTCGCGGCCTAGATTCGGTCAGGTCGGGCGCACCCCGAGCCGCCCGACCCGACTGTGGAGGCGCGTGTGCCAACTGCGACGAAGCCCCGATCCAGCAGAGCTCGAACGGAGGCGCGTCGCTGCTACGTGCTCGACACCTCCGTTCTCCTGTCCGACCCGCGGGCGGTGTTCCGCTTCGATGAGCACGATGTCGTCATCCCGCTGGTCGTGATCATCGAGCTGGAGGCCAAGCGCACCCACCCCGAGCTGGGCTACTTCGCCCGACAGGCCCTGCGCATGCTCGACGACTTCCGGGTGGACTTCGGCCGCCTCGACGAGCGGATCCCGCTCAACGACGAGGGCGGCACGCTGCGCATCGAGCTCAACCACTCCGACCTGTCGCGCCTGCCCACCGGCATGCAGCTCGGCGACAACGACACCCGGATCCTGGCCGTGGCACGCAACCTGGCTGCCGAGGGCCGCGACGTCGTGGTGGTCAGCAAGGACCTCCCGCTGCGGGTCAAGGCGTCCACCCTGGGCCTACAGGCCGAGGAGTACCGCGCCGAGCTGGTCCTGTCCACCGGCTGGACGGGCATCGAGGAGATCGAGGTCGGCTCCACGGTCGTGAACGAGCTCTACGACAACGAGCGGATCGAGCTCGATCTCGCGCGTGACCTGCCGTGCAACACCGGTGTGGTGCTGATCTCCGAGCGTGGCTCGGCACTGGCCCGGGTCACCGCGGACAAGCGGCTGCGCTTGGTGCGCGGTGACCGCGAGGCCTTCGGGCTGCACGGCCGGTCAGCTGAGCAGCGCATCGCCCTGGACCTGCTGCTCGACCCCGACATCGGGATCGTGAGCCTCGGCGGGCGTGCCGGAACGGGCAAGAGCGCCCTGGCCCTGTGCGCCGGGCTGGAGGCGGTGCTGGAGCGCCAGCAGCACCGCAAGGTCGTGGTCTTCCGGCCGCTGTTCGCCGTGGGGGGCCAGGAGCTGGGATACCTCCCGGGCAGCGAGCACGAGAAGATGTCGCCCTGGGGGCAGGCCGTGTTCGACACGCTCGGCGCGATCACGACGTCCGAGGTCGTCGACGAAGTGCTGGACCGGGGGATGCTCGAGGTCCTGCCGCTGACCCACATCCGCGGACGTTCCCTGCACGACGCGTTCGTCATCGTCGACGAGGCCCAGTCGTTGGAGCGCAACGTGCTGCTCACCGTCCTGTCGCGCATCGGCAAGGACTCCCGGGTCGTGCTGACCCACGACGTCGCCCAGCGCGACAACCTGCGGGTCGGGCGCCACGACGGCGTGGTGGCAGTCGTCGAGAAGCTCAAGGGGCACCCGCTGTTCGCCCACGTCACCCTGACCCGCAGTGAGCGCTCGCCGATCGCTGCACTGGTGACCGAGATGCTGGAGGACCTCCCCAACTGAGGAGGTCCTTTTCCTCCGACGTGGCCCGGTTCGTGACCTAGGTCCCGGCTGTGGCATACCTCACACCCCAGCGTGCAACCAGTGTGACTCAGATGCCTGTATGACCGAATCGTCCGGGCACGGATGTGATGCGGGTCACTCGGGAGAGCGTTCTCGCCATGAATTCCGGTTGGAATCAACCGCCGTTCGGGTGGCACGCTCCGGTGTTCATGAGCACTTCCCACCCCGTGCGACCCGCGCGCACCGGCCCCCCTTCGATGCCCATGCGACGTCTGGTGGCCGCCCTCGTGGGCGCCCTTCTCGTCGTCGGACTGCCGGCCTTGGCCGGTGCTCCGGCGCGCGCGGATGACGCTGTGGCAACGCCCGCTCCCGCCGCGACGGGTGACCCGGGCGTTGTGCCCGTGGATCCAGCCGCTGTGTCCGCGGACCCGGCCCTTGCCGCCTCCGCTCCCGCCCCTGCGGCCCTCGTGCTCGGCTCGCGCACCCTGCGCCTTGGCGCGGTCGGTGAGGACGTGACGGCCCTGCAGGACCTGCTCAAGGTCGAGCAGACCGCCACCTTCGACGCGACGACCCGCAAGGCCGTCAAGAAGGTCCAGCGCGCTGCCGGGATCAAGGCCAACGGCGTGGTCACTGCCAAGGCCCTGAAGAAGATCAAGAAGCAGCTGAAGAAGCAGGCAGCCGAGGCCCGCGCAACAAAGAAGTCCTCGCGTGGCGCCCTACCCCGAGCGGGAGCCCCGGCGGCCAGCAAGCGCTTCGCCGCGGCGTACATCTCGCGCACCTACGGCTGGGGCTCCGGCCAGATGTCCTGCCTGTCGGTCATGTGGGGCCGGGAGAGCGGCTGGCGCTACTGGGCCAGCAACCCGAACGGTCGGTACCACGGCATCCCGCAGACCTCATCGGCTGTGTGGAGCCGGGCGGGCTACTCGACGTCGACGTACATGAGCAGCCCTGACGTCCAGATCAAGGTCGGCGCGAAGTACATCAAGAGCCGTTACGGATCGCCGTGCAACGCCTGGTCGTTCTGGCGCTCGCACCACTGGTACTAGGCACGGGTCTCAGGCCGGCGGGCCCACCGGGATCGACGTGATCGTCGGCTTCGACGTCTCGGCGAAGAAGTCGTTGCCCTTGTCGTCCACGACGACGAACGCGGGGAAGTCCTCGACCTCGATGCGCCAGACCGCCTCCATCCCGAGCTCGGGGAAGTCCAGGACCTCGACCGAGCGGATGTTGTCCTTGGCAAGGCGGGCGGCCGGTCCGCCGATCGAGCCGAGGTAGAAGCCGCCATTGTCCCGGCAGGCGTTGGTCACGGCCATCGAGCGGTTGCCCTTGGCCAGCATGACCATCGAGCCGCCCGCCTTCTGGAACTGGTCGACGTAGGCGTCCATGCGCCCGGCTGTCGTTGGGCCGAAGGAGCCGGACGCGTAGCCCGCGGGGGTCTTCGCCGGGCCCGCGTAGTAGACGGCGTGCTCGCGCAGGTAGTCGGGCATCGGCTCGCCCCGGTCGAGCATCTCCTTGATCTTCGCGTGGGCGATGTCGCGGGCGACCACCAGCGGCCCGGTGAGCGAGACGCGGGTCTTGACCGGCAGGGTCGTCAGTTGCGCGCGCACGGCGTCCATCGGCTGGTTGAGGTCGATCCGGACCACGGAGTCGTCGAGGTGCTCGTCGGTGATCTCGGGCAGGTACTGCGCCGGGTCGCGCTCCAGCTGCTCCAGGAAGACCCCCTCGGGCGTGATCTTGGCCAGGACCTGCCGGTCGGCCGAGCACGAGACTGCGATCGCGACCGGGCAGCTCGCCCCGTGGCGGGGCAGGCGGACGACGCGCACGTCGTGGCAGAAGTACTTGCCGCCGAACTGCGCGCCGATCCCGAACTGCTGGGTCAGGGCCAGGACCTCGGCCTCCATGTCCAGGTCGCGGAAGGCGTGACCCCCGGCGCTGCCGGCTGTGGGCAGCGAGTCGAGGTACTTCGCTGAGGCGTACTTGGCCACCTTCAGGGCGTACTCGGCACTCGTGCCCCCGATGACCACGGCCAGGTGGTACGGCGGGCAGGCGGCGGTGCCCAGGCCGCGCAGCTTCTCGTCGAGGAACTTCGTCATCGAGGCGGGGTTCAGCAGGGCCTTGGTCTCCTGGAACAGGAACGACTTGTTGGCGCTGCCCCCGCCCTTGGCCATGACGAGGAACTTGTAGGCCAGCTCGTGGCCGGGCTCGGTGTCGGCGTACAGCTCGATCTGCGCCGGCAGGTTCGTCCCGGTGTTGCGCTCGTCCCACATGGTCAGGGGCGCCAGCTGGGAGTAGCGCAGGTTCAGGGTCTGGTAGGCGTCGAAGATGCCGCGGGAGAGCGCCGCCTCGTCGGGGCCCTCGGTGAGGACCTGCTGGCCGCGCTTGCCCATGACGATCGCGGTCCCGGTGTCCTGGCACATGGGCAGCACGCCGCCGGCCGCGATGTTCGCGTTCTTGAGCAGGTCCAGGGCGACGAAGCGGTCGTTCGGGCTGGCCTGCGGGTCGTCGAGGATCCGGCGCAGCTGGGCCAGGTGGGCCGGGCGGAGCAGGTGCTGGATGTCGTGGATGGCCTCGTAGGCGAGCAGCCGCAGCGCCTCGGGGGAGACCTGCAGGAACGTGCGCCCTGCGGCCTCCACGGTGGTCACGCCCTCGGTCGTGAGCAGGCGGTAGGGGGTCTCGTCGGCGCCTGTCGGCAGCACGTCGGTGTAGGTGAAGTCGGCCATGGAATCAGCCTAGTCCGAGGCCGCCCAACCCCGGTTCGGGGGCAGATCCCGGGGGCGCAGCCGGGGCAGATTGTGCGGACCGGGCGACGATGGTCCACCATCATCACCATGGGAGAGCAGATCGTGGGCCGGGCTCCGTCGCGAGGACGCCAGCTCGGCACGGACATGATCCGCTCGTTGGGCCTCGTGGCGATCGTGCTGCTGGTCTGGATGTACTTCTCGCACCCTCGCAGCTCGGATGCGATCCGCGAGGTCCAGTGGGCGCCGGTCGCGCAGTCGGCCGCCACGGCCGCGTCGTACGAGGTCCTGGCCCCGCCGGTGACCTTCCCCTGGCCCGCGACGAGTGCCCGGGTGGAGCCGCAGGCCGATGGCACCCTCGGGTGGAGGGCCGGCTTCCTCACGCCGAATGAGGAGTACGCCGCGATCCTCCAGCGCGGCCAGTTCCCCGCGCAGGCGGTCAAGGTGCAGCAGGACTGGATCCAGGCCGAGACGCGCAACGGCGTCGCTGGCGAGAACGGTCACCATCGGCGGGCGTGAGTGGACGCGGATGGAGGGCGATCCGACGCCCGACGAGCGTAGGTCCCTGGTGCTCATCGAGGACGGGACGGCCACCGTCGTGACCGGGTCCGCCGAGTGGGACGAGCTGGAGACGCTGGCCGGGACGCTGGCTCCCGTCACTCCTTGATGTCCCCTACCTCGGCAGCCAGACCTGGTCGTGCGGCCTCGATCCGCTCGCGAGCCCCATCCAGATGTGCCTGGCAGATGTCGGCCAGGGCGGTGCCGCGCTCCCAGAGCGCCAGCGACATCTCGAGGTTGACGGTGCTCGACTCGAGTTCGGACACCACCGTGTCGAGCGCCGCGCGGGCCTGCTCGTAGCTGAGGCTGGCGAGGTCCTCGGGGGTCCCGCCAGGCAGGGACGCGGCGGGCGCAGTGGCCTTGTTGGGCTCGGTCGGCTCGGTCATGACGCCGATGCTACGTCGGTGACGTCGGCCCGGAAGTGACCCGTGGCGACACGCACGCGCACGCCGTCCCCGGGTGGAGCTGGTCGGCGGCTCGGACGAACTGGCCATCCGGGCCGACGACCACTGCGTACCCGCGGTCGAGGGTGGCCAACGGCGACAGTGCCCGCGCCCGGGCGCGCAGGTGGGCCAGGTCACGCTCCTGCGTGGTGATCCGCTGCTCCACCGCGCGGAAGGCCCGCTGCCGTGCGGTGTGGACCTCCGCGGCCAGTCGTGGCAGCAGCCCGGCCGGATCAGCCATGGCGGGTCGGCTGCGCGTCTGCTCCAGCCATGTGGTGGCCTGATCGAGGCGGGTCAGCATCGATCGGTCGAGGCTGGCGCGCCGATCGCTGATGCGCCGTGACTCCTCCGCCCAGTCGGGGACGATCCGCTTGCCTGCGTCCGTCGGGGTCGATGCCCGCAGGTCGGCGACGAGGTCGAGCAGTGGCGCGTCCTGCTCGTGGCCGATCGCGCTGACGACGGGTGTCCGAACGGCGGCGACCGCGCGGATCAGGGACTCGTCGCTGAACGGCAGGAGGTCCTCCAGGCTGCCGCCGCCCCGAGCGAAGACGATGACGTCGACGGTGTCGTCTGCCTCGAGCTCGGCCAGGCTGCGGAGCATCGTGCTCACGGCCGAGGCCCCCTGCACCGCGCCCTCGCGCACCTCGAACTGCGCCGATGGCCAGCGGTTGCGCGCGTTGGTGATCACGTCGTGCATCGCCTGGGCGTTCACGCCGGTGATCAGCCCGATGCGTCGGGGGAGCAGGGGCAGGCGCCGCTTGAGCTCGGGGGCGAACAGCCCCTCGGCCGCCAGTTGCTGCTTGCGCCGCTCGAGGGTGGCCAGGAGCTCGCCGATGCCCACCGGCCGGATCTCGCTGGCGCGCAGCATCAGCCGGCCGTTGCGGACCCAGTACTCGCACTGCACGTGCATCAGCACCCGCTGCCCGGCCGCCAGGGGTGGGTTCATCGCGCGATCGAGACCGCCGGGGATCACGACCGACACCGAGGCGTCGACGTCCACGTCGCGGACCATCAGGTAGACCTGCGAGCCGCTGCGGCGGCTGACCTCGACGACCTGCCCCTCGATCCAGACACGGTTCGAGCCGCGCGATGTAGTCGCGCAGCTTCACCGAGATCTCGCGGACCGGCCAGGCGCGCTCAGGGGCGGAACCGTCCGCGGGTGCTCCGCCCGGGGCGGCGGTCTGGGGGGCTATGGCCATGGTCGCGAGAGTACGACAGGCGGCGGACATTGCCGGGTCGCCCTACCATTGGGGCATGTCTGAATCAGGTCGCAAGGTCCTGCTGGCCGCACCCCGCGGCTACTGCGCCGGCGTGGATCGGGCCGTGGTTGCCGTCGAGAAGGCCCTCGACCTCTATGGTGCGCCGGTCTACGTCCGCAAGGAGATCGTCCACAACCGCTACGTGGTCGACTCCCTGGCGGCGCGCGGGGCCGTGTTCGTCAGCGAGACAGACGACGTCCCCGAGGGCGCCACCGTGGTCTTCAGCGCGCACGGCGTGGCACCGTCCGTCCACGAGGAGGCCGCCGAGCGGAACCTGCGGACCATCGATGCGACGTGTCCGCTGGTCACGAAGGTCCACAACGAGGCGCGCCGGTTCGCCGACGAGGGCTACCGGATCCTGCTCATCGGCCATGAGGGTCACGAGGAGGTCGAGGGCACCATGGGTGAGGCCCCGGAGGCGATGACCCTGGTGGACGGTCCGGCTTCCGTCGCGGCCCTCGACATCGCGCCGGACGACAAGGTGGTGTGGCTGTCGCAGACCACGCTGTCCGTGGACGAGACCATGGACACTGTCGGTGCCCTGCGCGAGCGCGTGCCGGGGTTGGTCAGCCCGCCGAGCGACGACATCTGCTACGCGACCCAGAACCGCCAGACCGCTGTGAAGAAGGTCGCCCCGCGCAGCGACGTCCTCATCGTCGTCGGTTCGGCCAACTCGTCGAACTCCGTGCGCCTGCTCGAGGTCGGGCTGCAGCATGGCGCGAAGTCGGGTTACCGCGTCGACCTGGCGAACGAGCTGGACGCGGCCTGGTTCGAGGGGGCGTCGACGGTCGGGGTGACCAGCGGGGCCTCGGTCCCGGAGATCCTCGTCCGCGACGTGCTGGCGCGCCTTGCCGAGCTCGGCTTCGACGACGTCGAGGATGTGGACGCTGTGGAGGAGCACATGGTGTTCGCGCTGCCCCAGGAGCTGCGCAGGGACCTGAAGGCCGCCGGGAAGAAGTAGGGCGCCGGTCGGCCGGCCGGACCCAGCCCCCGGAGCCGACTCGCATCCAGCCCAGGGCGCATGGCTGGGGGCCTGGAGCGGGAGCCTCAGCGGTCCGTGAAGTGGCGGATCGTGGCGATCGTGATCGACAGGATCGTGGCGGCAACGACCCAGACGGCATTCGGGCCGAGGGTCTGCACGATCATCAGGGCCTCGCGGGTGCGCACCGATCCACCGGTTGCAGGCACGAGCAGCTGCCCGGCGATCAGGACGGCGGCCAGGAACGCCAGGGGCGGCATCATTGCCGGCAACGAGCGATCGCCCGCCCGAGTGACGAGCGGGGCGATGATCGCCACCACGACCAGCGTCACGCCCGGTCCAGAGCCCGATCCGGTCGCGTAGCGCCGCTTCCAGGGCTGCGACCGCGATGACCGCGAGCGTGGCGACGCGCGACCACGCGACCTCCGTGGAATCCCCGGCCCTCGGCGTCGGGCCGCTCGGCGCCCGGTGCCTCCGCCGATACCGCCACCTGACTGCGCCGCACCCGACTGCTCGCGTCCTTCGTTGACCGGCGCCCCGGAACGTCCCCACCCGGTATCGCTGGGTCCGGGTGCGGGCAGGGTCACGGGGCGATGGTAGTCCGCCGACCGACGAGCACTACGCGACGGCCGTTGACGTCGTGTCCAGGGTCAGGTCCTGTGATGACTCGCGTGCCCCGAGGGCGCGTTGTTCCAGCTCGTCGAGGCTGCCGAGCGGGGTGGCGTCGAGTCGCGGTCGAGTCCAGCGGGGTCGAGGCGAGGGCGAGTTCGTCCGCCTGGCTGGGCGCATCCTGGCCAGGGTTCCGGGCAGCCAGACTGCGCGGTTGCTGATCGACCTGCCGGGGAGCGTCCAGCGGGATCGGCAGGCCCTGCATCTCGGTGAACCGTCGACCGGTCACCAGTACCCGGGACTCCAGGGAGGCGATCGCCCGGTTGTAGGCGGTGACACCCGAACCCAGGGCGGAACCCACCTTGTCCAGGTGCCCGAGCATGGTCGCCAGCCTCTCGGCCAGCTCCCGCCCGAGGGCCTGGACCTCCTTGGCGTTGGCGGCCAGCGCGTCCTGGCGCCAGATGTGACCGACGGTGCGGGTCAGTGCCATCAGGGTGGTCGGGGTTGCCAGGACGACGTTGCGGTCGAAGGCGTGCTCGAGGAGGGTCGGGTCGCAGGCCAGTGCCTCGGCGAGCAGTGACTCCGCGGGCAGGAACATGACGACGAACTCCGGTGCCGTGTCGAACTGCCGCGCGTACTCCTTGCTCGCCAGCCGATCGACGTGGTTGCGCACCTCCCGCGCATGCTGAGCGCGCGCGGCGGCAACCTCGTCCTGCGGGTCGCCGGCCTCGATGCCGAGGATCGCGCGCAGGGAGACCTTCGCGTCCACCACGACCGTCTTGTCCTCGCCGAGGTTCAGCACGACGTCCGGGCGCAGCAGGCCCGCATCCGTGGACACGCTCAGCTGCTCGGTGAAGTGCACGTCGCGGACCAGCCCGGCGGATTCCAGCACGCGGCGCAACTGGAACTCGCCCCACCGCCCGCGCACCTCGCTGTGGCCCAGCGCCCCGACCAACCGGGCAGTCTCGCGCCGCAAGCCGTCGGTGGACACGCTCGTGCTCTGGGCCACGGCTCGCATCTGCTCGGCCAGTTGCGCTGTCGAGGTCGCGCGTCCTCCTTCCGCTCGAGCCACGGCCTCCTCGAGCCGGCCCAGGGCCGTCTGGACGGGGGCCATCGCCTGAGCCACCTGGTCCGGCGCCTGGTCCCGGGACTCGCGCGGTTGCCCGTGCGGCCGTCAGCTCGGCCTCCAGCCGCGCCATCCGCTCGGTGGCAACGGCTCGCTCGGCTGCGTGACGCGGCCGGTCCATCAGCCCACGCAGCAGCCACCCCACCACGAGGGCGACCACGGCGAAGGCCGCGCTCCACAGAATCGTCGTATTCATGGGTCATTCCTACGTGCGGGGGTCTGACATTGACGAGGTGATCGGCGATACGCGTCGGGTCGGCGTGTCGCGGGCTCCCCGGGCTCAGGCCACGCGGGCGTGGTTGTCGTCCGGGTGGGAGAGCGCGGATGCGCCCTGGGGGCTGGTCCAGCGCAGCCCGCCTCCCGAGGTGGCCTCGACCGCCACCCGCCCTCGTGCTTGAGGCCGTGGTGGCGTCGGCACAGCGCATGCAGATTCTCCGAGGAAGTCGGCCCGAGAGGAAACGGAACCAGGTGGTCGAGGTCGCACTCCGATCGCCGGCACCGCGCAACCCGGGAACCGGCAGGTGCCGTCGCGCAGCCGAACGTGCCGGTCGAGTGCCGCCGGAGGCCGGTACGACAGCGTCCCGACGTCGAGCACGGCACCCGTGGTGCGACAGGTCAGGACATGTCGCCAGCGCGCATCACCTGCGGCGAGTCGACGGGCAGCAGCGGCAGGGATCGCACCGAACCCGTTGATGACACC
>CAVTOX010000035.1:0-14150 GCA_963736425.1 uncultured Actinomycetes bacterium | reverse complement strand
GTCCTCGCCATCTCACGCGGTGTTGCTCAGGGCGAGAGGTGCTCCGATTGCCGCGTCTGACGTGCCTCCAGCCCGGTCAGCGCGAATCCGTGCCCCGAGTGCCGCGAAAGAGCCTGCGTAGGGGCGCCACTAGCGGCAGTCGGGGCACCTCGGGGGCGAGTGTCTCCAACTGGGCCGACGTAGCGCGGCAGATTCTGCACCGCCGTTGCCACTGAGGTCATCCGCCCGCGACGCTTGTCTCAGGCCGTGTTGCCCAATGCCGCTGCCAGCTGGCCGCGTGCCGTCTGCAGGGCTGCAGCGGACGTGGCCACGGCCCGGGGGTCGGCCCCTGCGGACCCGACGAGCGCGACGTGTGCCGCGGCCGAGGAGCGCACCTGGGTCATGGCGGCGGCGATCGCCCTGGCCTGCGCCGCGCGCGCCTCATCCGGGGCGTCGGCCACCAGCGCGGCCAGGTTGGCCTCGAGCTGGTCCAGGGTGGGCTGCGCGGTGGCCCAGTGCGGGTCCACCATCTCCGGCGGTGTTGCGGGATTCGTCAGGGCGGGGACCAGTTCGGTCACGACCCACTGTCCCTGGGCCTGCTCGACGACCATCCGCTCATCCCATGCCTTCTTCTTGCGGCCGGCGGCGCCGAACAGTGCCAGCCCTGCGAACACCGCCACCGCGGCAACCAGGGCAAGCCACAGCGGCAGGGTGCTCTCCTGCGACCCATCCGGGGCAGCGGAGGCCGAGGCGGACTCGGTCGCGGACGCACTCGACGAGTCGGTCGGGGAGGCGCTGGTCGGCGTTGGGCTGTCACTCGGCGACTGTGTGGCGGAATCACTCGGCGACTGTGTGGCGGAATCGGTCGGCGTGGGGGTCTCGGTAGGCGTGGGAGTCCGGGACTCCGTGGGCGTCGCGGACTCGGTGGGCGTCGGCGACTCTGCCGGCTTCGTGGACGTGGCGGCCGCGGGACTCGAGGGCGGGATGGAGGTGGCAGCCTGGGACAGCGTCTTCGACGGGGTCGGCGACTCCGTGGGCGCTTCGCTGGTCGGTGCCTCCGTCGGTGCCTCCGTGGGCGCCTCGCTGGGCGACTCCGTGGGCGTCTCGCTCGGTGACGCGGTGGGCTTCGTGGTGGCCGTCGCCGTCGGCCGGGACGGGCTGGGTCGCTCACTCGGCAGGCTCAGCGAGGGCGTCGGCCGTTCGAAGGACCCCGAGGGCCGTGCGGTCGGGAGGGTCACCTCCCCGCCGGATCCGCAGCCCGTGAGGGCTGTCAGGAGCAGGAGCGCGGCGGCTGTCGCTGCATGGCGGCGGGGTGCGGACACGGTGGGCTCCTGCCGTGGTGGGGACCGAGTCGACTCCGAGCGTACCGGCAGGCCGCTGGGAGTCGCGCCCAACGGGGAAAACACGGCCGCGTCGCCACGAGGCCCCCCTGCGACCGGCGGGAATGCGTTGGGCCGTCCGTGTTCCGGACGGCCCAACGCATGGGGTGAGTGACGGGACTTGAACCCGCGACCACCGGGACCACAACCAGGTGCTCTACCAGCTGAGCTACACCCACCATGCGCTGGGCAGGATCACTGCCCAGCAGGTATCGAGTGTACCCGACTCAGGCGGGCAGCTCAGACTCGGAAGTGCTCACCGCATGGTCCACGACGTGGTTCGTGGCGGCCGCGCGGGCCTGATCGGTGGACGGCCCGGGGACCGCGACGAAGAGCGTGTCGCGGTAGTAGCGCAGCTCGGCGATGGACTCCCGGATGTCGGCCAGCGCCCGATGCCCGCCGGTCTTGGCCGGGGCGTTGAAGTACGAGCGGGGGTACCAGCGGCGCGCCAGCTCCTTGATCGTGGAGACGTCGATGAGCCGGTAGTGCATGTACTGGTCGAGCTCGGGCAGGTACCGGGCGAGGAACCCGCGGTCCACGTAGACGCTGGACCCGGCCAGCGGCGCGCGACGGGGTTCACTCACGTGACCTTGTACGTAGGCCAGGACCTGCGCGCCCGCGTCAGCGAGGGTGATCCCGGCGGGGATGTCCTCAAGCAGCCCGGACTCGGTGTGCATCCGCACCACGATGTCCTCCATGCCCTCGAGGATCGAGAGGTCCGGGGGGCACACCACCAGGGAGATCCCGGCATCGAGCTCGTTGAGCTCGGCGTCGGTGACGATGGCGGCGATCTCGACGATCTCGTCGTGCGACGGGTCCAGCCCCGTCATCTCGAGGTCGATCCAGACCAGTCGGTCGTTGCGCGCGTCATTCACGCAGCGCAGCCTACGGCCTCTCGGTGCCGTCCGCGGCCCACCAGCGAACGAGGTCCGAGCCGGTCACGATACCGACCAGTCGGCCGAGCTCGTCGACGACGGGAACGGCCTCCGCGGAGTGTCGGGCCATGGTCCGCGCGACGTCTGCCAGAGGTGCTGAGTCGCTGACCGATCGCGCCGGTGCGCGGGACAGGAGATCGCCGACCCCGCGGGCGCGCATGCGCTCCTCGGAGACCGGGATGTCGGTGAGGATCATGCGGTCGGAGATGACTCCGAGGCAGCGGCCGTCGTCGACCACCACCAGGTGCCGCAGACCCGAGACGCTGAGCAGCTGCCACGCGTCCCACAGGCTCTCGGTCACATCGATCGTGAGCACCGGCCGGGTCATCGCCTGACCGACCACCGCGCGCGCCCACTCGGCTCCACGGCGCCGGGAGGCCATCTCGCCATGAGTGGACGGGGACGGCAGGGTTGTACCCTCCGACGGGATCTTGTCCATGCCACCACCTCCGTTGCACTCGTCTGGGGCTCAAGCATCACCCATGCCGGCCAGCAACTCGCAGGGGCAGGAGGCCTCGGAGTGGGGGACCTAAGTCACGACGAACGGTGTGCGTGCCTACGCAGTCGGCTCGGAGTCTCCTGCTGTGGCGGCGAGGTGCTCGGAGACCGCGTCGATGGGGTAGATGTCCACGGGGGCGCGGCGGCCGGTGCCTGCGCGCTGCCATGGCCGTGGCCCGGCGAGTGGGCGGCGGTTGACGTGCAGGGCGTCGAGCCTTGCGAGCTGGGCGCTCAGGGCGGCTCTCTCGGCTGTCATGTCCAGGGCGGTGCCGCGCCACAGGTTCGCGCCGAGCACGGAGAGCCGGGGGAAGGCCCGGTACTCGCGAGTGGCGGCGTCGGGGGCGTACTCGGTCCACAGCTGTGCCTGGCCTCCAAGGACCCGTCCCGGGCTGTCCGTGTCCGCCACCTCCGGGACCCACGCGGCCACCCGGTCGAATCCCAGGGGCGCACCGATCGACAGCGGTTCGTCCATCCCGGCGTCCTCGGCGTAGTCGAAGTAGGTGGGCAGCACGGGGGTCATCACGACGTCGTGCCCGGCGGCCGCGGCCGCATGGCCGATCGCTGCCGAGCGCCAGGGCATCACGATGGTCTGGGTCGGCAGGCCACCGGCGACGAAGGCGTCGTCCCAGGCCATCGGGGTGCGGCCGAGGTCCTCGACCATCCGAGCCAGCTGGGCGTTCACCGCGGAGCGCAGCCCCTCCACCCCGCCGTGCCCGGCTGCCATCTCGAGGACCTCGGGGGATCCCCGCCACATCCCCAGCTCCGCCTCGTCGCCCCCGATATGCAGGTAGGGGGAGTCGATGGCCTCGGCGACCTCACACAGGAGGGTTCCCACGATGCGCATGGCGCCGGGAAGGGGAGAGATCGTGCGGCCGAGCAGGCCCCAGCGGGTGGCCACCTCCTGCGGCGGGCAGCCGGGCACGCCCAGCTCGGGGATGGCGGCCAGAAGGGCGCACGCATGGCCGGGCAGGTCCACCTCGGGAACGATCGTGACGCCATGCCGCGCTGCGTGGTCGGTGATCTCGCTCAGGTCGGCAGTCGAGTAGAAACCGCCGTGGGGGGTCCCGTCGAGTCGGCTCGGATCCTGCGCCTCGCGCCCGTGGCTGTGGCCGATCCAGCTCGCCGACCGCCACGAGGCCACCTCGGCCAGGGCCGGGTACGCCAGGGACTCGACTCGCCAGCCCTGATCGTCGGTCAGGTGCAGGTGCAGGCGGTTGAGCCGGTGCATCGCCAGCAGCTCGATCCAGCGCAGCACCTCGGGGACGGGTGCGAAGTGCCGGCTCACGTCGAGCATGAACCCGCGGTACTCGTGGGCCGGGGCGTCGGTGACCGTGAGGATCGGCAGCCGCCAGTCGTCGCGCCGGACGGCCGTCGTCCGCCAGGAGTCGGTGGGCAGGAGCTGCCTGATCGTGGTGGTGGCCTGCAAGGCCCCGAGGCGAGTGCTCGCGGTGATGGCGACGCCGCCCTCATCGATCCTGAGGTGGTAGCCCTCCAGGGGCAGCGAGGGGTCGGCCACTGTGCGGATGTGTGGCGCTGTGCCGGCCGCCGTGCCGGGGAGGGGGTCGAGCATCCGGAGGGCAGATCGCACCGGGGCGGTCCAGGGGCCGTCGACTGTGGGCGTCGCGCCGAGGGTGAGCCACCCGGTGGGGGTCAGGGTCAGGGGCGGCCAGAGGGTCGGTGCGTCGCTGGGCATGGGCACGATCTTGGCCGAGGTGGGCACGGCAGGGCGCGTCTGGGTGGCGGCGTCCTGATCAATTCGGGAAGGACTTGTCGCAAGTGCAGCAAGTTGCACCCAAGTTCGTGGGGGGATGTCGTTCGGTGAGCCCGGCGTGGCGTGGCGCGGCTGGGCGGCGGCGAGGCGGGGGTGCGTGTGAGGATCGGCGCATGCGCCTCTACCCGGACCTGGCTGGGCCTCGGAACCAGCAGGTCACCCGCGATGTGTTCGTGCTGCTCGCCCTCGTGCTCTTCGGGTTCTTCGCCTGGGCCGTGAAGAAGGCGGTGATGACCCTGACGGCCATCAGCACGGGGTTCACCGACAGCGCTCGGGGAGTCGAGGACTCCTGGAACTCGATCGGGAGCACGCTGTCGGGGCTCCCCTTCGTCGGTGACGACATCCAGGGCGCGGTCAACGGCCTGTCGGATGCAACGGTGGGCAATGCAGTGGACGCCGGACAGGCGATCACCGAGGCCGTCACGACCGCGGCCAACGTTCTTGCGTTCGTGACCTTCGCGGCTCCGGCCGCTGTCCTCCTGGTGCTCTACCTGCCGCGGCGTCTCGACCGCTCGCGAGCATGGACTGCCGCCGCCACGGTCCTGTCGGCGATCGAGGTGAACCCCGCCTTCGGCCTCGCCGGTCCGGCGCCGCGGCCAGTGTCCGGCGCGGCCCCGATCCCGGAGATCGAGGGTCAGCCGCACGACACGATCGCGCTTCCCTGGGGCCCCGCGCCGGGGGTCGCGGCGGCGGGTGCAGGGCGGGTCGGCCCTGCGGTCGTGGCCTTCCCGCCCGATGAGCTGCTGGCCCTGCGGGCCCTGTGCGACCTTCCGTTCGTGGACCTCGTGCGCTACACGCCGCGACCGTTCGAGGCGTTCTACGCCGGTGACTACGCACCGCTCATCCGTGCGCTCTACGCCCATGAGGGGCTCGAGCCGCCAGTGTGAGTCGACGATCGCTGCCGGTTGCGATCAGCGTGGCGGCCACTCACGCCGGGCCGGGAACGGATCCCCCCGCCCGGCGTCTACGGTGTGCCCATGCTGATCTCGCGGGTCCCATTGCGGCTCGTGCTGGGCAGCGCCCTGATGCTGTTCCTCGAGCTCGCGCTGATCCGTTGGCTCGGGGCCAACATCCTGCACCTGTCGTACTTCTCGAACATCGTGCTGCTCGGGTCGTTCCTGGGCATCGGCCTGGGATTCCTGCGCTCCCGGCAGGGCGCGCAGCCGCCGATCTGGTTCCCGCCGTTGCTGGCCATCATGGTCATGGTCGTGCTGGCCGCCCCTGTCGAGGTGGATCGCGCCAACTCGGACCTCATCTTCTTCACGTCCCTGTCGACCACCGGGCCGCCAGCCTGGGTGGTGCTGCCGGTCGTGTTCGTGATCGTGGCGGCGGTGCTGTTCGGACCCGGCTACCTGGTCGGGCAGTGCTTCTTCGAGCTCCCGCGCCTGACGGCCTACCGGTTCGACCTCATCGGGTCGCTGATCGGCATCACGGCGTTCACCGCACTGAGCTTCCTCGGCGCCCCGTCGCTGGTGTGGGGCGTGGTGGTGGGCGTTCTCACGCTGGTCCTGTACTGGCCGGCGCCGAGGTCCCGGGCCGAGGGCGCCGCGCCCGGGCGGTTCGTCCCGGTGAGTCGCGTCGGTCTGCTGCTCGCGTTCCTGAGCGTGGCCGCGCTGGTGGGTGCGCTGGCGGTGGAGACCGCCCAACCGGGGGTGCGCTGGTCGCCGTACTACAAGATCGAGACGCAGTCGCAGATGACCACGATCGGTGAGTTCACCACGATCATCGCCAACGGGGTGCCGCACCAGGCGGTGACGGACGTGGACGCACGGGTCGGGTTCGAGCCGTTCTACGCCGTGCCCTACCAGCGCTCGGCACGCACCGAACCGGGGCGCGTGCTGATCGTCGGGGCGGGCACCGGCACCGATGTCGCCCTCGCCCTGCGCCAGGGAGCGACCAGCGTGGATGCGGTCGAGATCGATCCGCGGATCCGTGAGATCGGTCAGGACATCAACCCGAACAAGCCGTTCGACGACCCGCGGGTGACTGTCCACATCAACGACGGCCGGGCGTTCATCGAGCAGGCCGACGGCCCCTACGACACCATCCTGTTCGCGCTGCCGGACTCGCTCACCCTGGTTGCTGGCGCCAGCCAGCTGCGCCTGGAGTCCTACCTGTTCACCGAGCCGGCGATGCAGCGGGTCAGCGAGCTGCTCGCCGACGAGGGCGTGTTCGCGATGTACAACTACTACCGCGAGCCCTGGCTCGTGGGTCGACTCGGCGCGACCATGGCATCGGCCTTCGGGCATGCTCCGTGCATCGACCTGAACCGCGACTACAACTCCGCGGTCCTGGTCGTCAGTGCCGATGAGTCGATGCAGCGCTGCTCGCCTGAGGACGAGTCGGCCGCCCTGCTGGCCGGTGCACCGGCACCGGTCGACGACAACCGCCCGTTCCTCTACCTGCGCACGCCGCACATCCCGGGGTTCTACCTCGCCGTGCTCGCGATGATCCTCGGGATCAGCCTGATCGCAGTCCGGGGCGCTGTGGGCAGCCTGCGGCGGACCCGTCAGTACGCCGACCTGTTCCTGCTGGGCGCGGCATTCCTTCTCCTGGAGACCCGGGCCATCACGATGTTCGCCCTGCTGTTCGGGACCACGTGGCTGGTCAACGCCATCGTGTTCGGCGGGATCCTCGTGGCGGTCCTCGCGGCCGTGGAGTTCACGGCGTGGATGAAGCGCACGGGTCGCTCGGACCGGATCTCCCTGCCCGTCGCGTATGCCGTCCTGCTGGCCTCGCTCGCCCTGGTCTGGTTGGTCCCGCTCGCGTCCCTGCTGCAGCTGCCCCTGCCGGTCCGGATCGTCGTGGCCTCGGCCCTCACGTTCATGCCGGTGTTCACCGCCAACGTGGTGTTCGCCTCACGTTTCGACGAGGCGCCCGAGCCGTCGATCGCGTTCGGGATCAACCTGCTGGGAGCGATGCTCGGCGGGGCGCTGGAGTACCTCGCCCTGCTGATCGGGTATCGCGAGCTGCTGCTCGTGGCGGCGGTCCTGTACGTGGGAGCCCTTGCCCTGGGCACGCGCGCCCGACGCCGAGGGGCAGTAGCAGTGGGCTGAGCCACCGCGACGGAGCCATGTCAGCAGCAGCCCGCGTGATCCATTCGGGTTGAGGCGCTTCTAGCGTTGCGAACCTGAATGGATCACGAGTGGGGGTGGGTGGGCTGGCCGCCCGGATAGGCTACGGGCATGGCCAAGTACCCCCTCGCGCTGCTGCCCGTCGTCACGATCTCCGGAGGTCAGGCCCGGCTCGCCCCGCCCGGGTACGGCGCCTCGACCGAGTCCGGCACCCCCGCACACGCGATCTCCTCGTGGGTGGGCCAGGGCGCGGCGTGGATCCACGTGGTCGACCAGGACGCCCTCGACGGGCGGGCCGCGAATCACCACCACATCGTGAGCAGCGGGGCGCACCTGCAGTACTCGGGGGCAGTGGCCGACGAGGCCTCCCTGACCGATGCCCTGGCGACTGGGGCCAGCCGCGTGGTGATCGACGTGGCCGACCTCGATTGGGCCAGCGGGGTCGTGGCCGAGCAGGGCGAGCGCGTGGCCGTGGGTCTCGACATCCGCCAGTCGGACGTGTTCGAGGTCGCGTCGCACCTCGAGCGCGCGGGGTGCCGCCGGTTCGTGGTCACAGACCACGCGGAGGCCCACCACTGGAAGCACGGTGACCGGCACCTGCTCGGCGAGTTCTGCTCGGCGACCAACCGACCTGTGATGGCCCGCGGCGGCGTCGGTCACCTCAACGACCTGCACGCCCTGCACGAGCTCGTCCCGCACGGGCTTGACGGGATCATCCTCGACGACGCCCTCTACGACGGGGCGTTCACCTACACCGAGGCCGTGGCCGCGGGAGCCGATCGCTTCGACATGTTCTACTGGGGCCCGCCGCAGTAGCCAGCGTGCTCAGCCGGGCTGGGCGATGATGCCGCGGGTGCGAGCGATCAGGTGGTTCACCGCCGGACCGAACTGCGCGAACGCGGGGTTGGTCGTCTGCCCTGCTCGGTACCGGTACCAGATCTGCTGGGCGATGACCGCGAGCCGGAACAGCCCGTACGCCTCGTAGAACCGCCACCCCGCGGCCGGCAGCGTCAGGCCGGTCCGGCCCAGGTAGTGCGCGACGACCTCTGCGCGGGTCGGCATGCCCGGCAGGTTCGAGGGCTGCCGGCGGAACAGCTGGAACACCGGGTCGTCGTCGGCCTGCACCCAGTACGCCAACGCGGCCCCGAGGTCCATCAGCGGGTCGCCGACCGTGGCCATCTCCCAGTCGAGGACCGCCCGGACCCGCGACAGGTTCTCGGGGTCGACCACGAGGTTGTCGAAGCGCCAGTCCCCGTGGATCATCCGGGCGGCGACGTCCTCGGGCTGGTGGGCGTCCAGCCACGCCATGACCTCCTCGCCGTCCGGGACGTCATCGGTGATCGCCGCCCGGTAGCGCCCCGACCAGCCCTCGACCTGGCGGCGCACATAGCCCGAACCGCGCCAGAAGGTGTCCAGGCCGCTGGCGGAGATGTCCACCGAGTGCAGGTCGGCCAGGGAGTCGAACATACCCAGCGCCAAGTGGTTGGCCTCCCACGGGCGGAGCGTCAGGCCGTAGGGCAGGTCCCCGCGCAGGATCAGCCCGGGCACGTGGGTCATCACGTAGAACTCCGAACCGAGGATCGCCGGGTCGTCGGTGTAACCCAGCACCTCGGGGACCGCCGGGAACCAGGGGGCCAGCATCCGCTGGATCTCGGCCTCCCGGTGCATGTCATGGGCGCTGGCCGCCTTGTGACCGGCTGGGGGGCGGCGCATCACGAGGTCGCGGTCCGGGTAGCGCAGGAGGAATGTGAGGTTCGAGGCCCCGCCCCGGAACTGCCGGACCTCCGGCAGCCCGTTGGGCAGGTCGACCCGTGCGCGGAGCCACGAATCGAGGGCCGCGACATCGAATGCGTCCTCGGCGCGGACCGGTCCGGCTCCGGGAACCAGATCAGGGCTCGGGCCAGCGCCTCGGACGCCGTCGGGAGCTCCGGAGCCCTCAGCCGCCACGCCCGCGGGACCGTCCCCCTGGCTCATCGCGGGACCACCAGCGGCCGGAGCTCGAGCCGGGCGACGTCGCGCAGGTGCACCTCGTCGGGCCCGTCAGCGATCCGCAGTGTCCGCAGCCCGGCCCACATCATCGCCAGGGGCGTGTCGTCGCTGACGCCGGCGCCACCGTGGGTCTGGATCGCGCGATCGACCACCTCGAGGGCTATCCGCGGCGCCACGACCTTGATCGCGGCGATCTCCTTGCGAGCGCCCTTGACGCCCACGGTGTCGATCATCCACGCCGCCTTGAGGGTCAGCAGCCGGGCCTGTTCGATGGAGATCCGGGACTCGGCGATCCACTGCTGGACGACACCCTGGCGGGCCAGCGGCTTGCCGAACGCCACGCGCTCGACCGATCGGCGGCACATCAGGTCCAGCGCCCGCTCGGCCATGCCGATCGCGCGCATGCAGTGGTGGATTCGGCCCGGGCCGAGCCGGGCCTGGGCGATCGCGAACCCGGAGCCCTCCTCGCCCAGCAGGTTCGTCACCGGGACGCGCACATCGGTGAAGGTGATCTCGGCGTGACCGTGCTGGTCGTGGTAGCCGAACACCGGCACGTTGCGCACGATCTCGACCCCAGGGGTGTCGATCGGCACCAGGACCATCGACTGCTGGTGGTACACGTCGGCGTGCGGATCGGTCTTGCCCATGACGACCAGGACGCGGCAGCGCGGGTCGCTCGCCCCGGTGCTCCACCACTTGCGGCCGTTGATCACGTACTCGTCGCCGCTGCGCTCGATCCGGGTGGCGATGTTGCGCGCATCGCTGCTGGCGACCTCCGGCTCGGTCATCGAGAAGGCCGATCGGATCTCACCGGCGAGCAGAGGCTCCAGCCACTGCTCCTTCTGCTCGGGCGTGCCGAACATGTGCAGGATCTCCATGTTGCCGGTGTCGGGCGCGGCGCAGTTCAGCGCCTCCGGCGCGAGCTCGGGCGACCATCCCGACAACTCCGCCAGGGGGGCATAGTCCAGGACGGTCAGGCCGTGTGCGGGGTCGGTGCTGTCCGGCAGGAACAGGTTCCAGAGTCCGGCCCCGCGGGCCTGGGACTTGAGGTCCTCGACGACCTGCGGCAGGTCGTGGGGCCGGCCCGCCGCGGCCAGGTCGCGGCGCTGGGCGGCATAGACCGGCTCGGCGGGGAGCACGGCGTCGTCCATGAACGCCTGCAACGTCGTGAGGTACTCCTGCGCGAGTGGGCTGTGCTGGAAGTCCATGGGTTCTCCGTCCCGTCCGAGCGGTGTCCGGGTGCCGACGTGGGGCGCGCCTGACGCCTATGGCGTGGTTGGTACGTTGGCATCGTCCCACCCCCGGTGTCACCCCCGAGAGGAGGGCCTCATGGCCCCCGACCTCCCCCTGGACCTCGACGGTCGCGTCGCGCTCGTGACCGGCGGGGCTTCCGGGATCGGGGCCGGAGTGTGCCGGGCGCTGGCCAGCGCCGGGGCGCAGGTGGTCGTGTGCGACATCGACCTGGACGGGGCGTCGGCGGTGGCCGAGGAGATCGGTGGCCTCGCGCTTCGCTGCGACGTGAGCGTCCTGGCCGACAACGAGGCGGCCGTCGCGTCGGCTGTCGAGTCGTTCGGTGGGCTGGACCTTGTCGTGCTGAATGCGGGGGTGGACAGCCTGGCCGTGACGCTCGACCGGTTTGACGAGGCCACCTACCGGCGTGCGATGGGCGTCAACCTCGACGGGGTGGTCTTCGGTCTGGCCGCGGCCCTTCCGGCGTTGCGCGCCCGTGGTGGGGGCCGAGTGGTCGTGCTGGCCAGCCTCGCGGGACTCGCGCCGGTGCCGATGGACCCCATCTACGCCGCCAACAAGGCGGCCGTGGTCAACCTGGTGCGGTCCATCGGACCCGGCCTGGCGGCTGGGGGGATCGTGGTCAATGCCGTCTGCCCGGGGTTCACCGACACCGCGATCGTCGATCCGGTCCGCGGGTTCCTCGAGGCGGCCCGGATGCCGCTGATGTCCGTCGACGACGTCGTGAGTGCCGTGACGACCGCACTGGGATCCGAGTCCGGCGGGGAGGCGTGGCTGGTGCAGCACGGCCATCCGGCGCAGCCCTACCGCTTCCGCGGCATCCCCGGCCCCGCGGCCGCCGCCCCCGCCTAGCGACGTGCGACTGCCACGTCCGATTCCTGCTAGTGCGAGTCCCTCGAGTGGGGGAGGATGCTGCCCATGGACGCTGCCCTGGATCACGAGCGCTGCTACCGGGCGGTCTCCAGCCGGGACGCCCGCTTCGACGGATCCTTCTACACCGCCGTCCGCACGACGGGGATCTACTGCCGACCGAGCTGCCCGGCGATCACCCCGAAGCGTGGGAACGTCACCTTCTTCCGGACGGCCGCGGCAGCCCAGCGCGACGGGTTCCGGGCCTGTCGCAGGTGCCGTCCCGATGCGGTTCCCGGATCGGCGGAGTGGAATGTCCGCGGGGATGTCGTGGCCCGCTCCATGCGACTCGTCGCAGATGGCGCCGTCGAGCGGGTGGGCGTGGCAGGCGTCGCGGAGGCGCTCGGTTACAGCGAGCGGCACCTCAACAGGCTGGTGACCGAGGAGCTCGGGGCCGGGCTCCTGGCGATCGCCCGGACGCAGCGAGCCCACACCGCGCGGATCCTGCTGGAGACCACCGACCTGCCCGCGAGCGAGGTGGCGTGGGCGGCTGGCTTCGGGAGCATCCGGTCGTTCAACGACACGATCGGTGGTGTGTACGGCGAGTCGCCGACGATGTTGCGGGCACGTCGGTCGCGAGGTGGTCCGGTGGGTGGTCTCGCTTCGGCGACGGGCCCAGCCGACGCCCGATCGTGGGTGCCCGAGCCGGCCTCAGGTGCCGCGCACGCCCCGATCCGGGTGCGCCTGGCCACGCGCCAGCCGTTCGATGCGCGCGCCCTGCTGACGTTCCTTGGCCAGCGCTCCGTCAGGGGTCTTGAGGAGTGGGACGGGCGGAGCTACCGGCGGACGCTCGCACTGCCCCACGGGCACGCCACGGTGGCGTGCGAGGCGAGCCAAGGCGGCCTTCTCGCGGAGTTCCGGCTCGCGGACCTGCGTGATCTCGCCCCCGGAGTTGCCCGGGTGCGCCGGCTGTTCGACCTCGATGCCGATCCGGTCGCGATAGCCGAGGTCCTCGGACCCGATCCGATGCTCGGACCGCTCATCGCTGAGCGCCCGGGGCTGCGGGTCGCCGGCAGCGTCGACCCGCACGAGATCGTGGTCCGCGCGATCGTCGGACAGCAGGTCAGCGTTGCGGGCGCGGCGACGGTGGTGGGGCGGTTCGTGGCCGCTCACGGCGAGCCGCTCGGGTTCGCCGATCCGACCCTGACCCACGTCTTCCCGACAGTCGACCGGCTCGCCCGTGCGAACCCCGCCGCCCTGTCCATGCCCCGGGCTCGCGGGACCGCCCTCGTGGGCGTCTGCCGTGCACTGGCCGACGGCGACCTGGTGCTCGACCCGGGCGTTGATCGATCCGGGATCGGCGCCGCCCTTGAGGCCCGGCCGGGGATCGGGCCGTGGACCGCGGCCTACATCTCGATGCGCGGGCTCGGTGACCCGGACGTGATGCTGGCCGGGGACCTCGGCGTGCGCCACGCGGTGGCCGCCCTCGGCGGGGACGCTCGCGCCCCGCGAGGTCGAGAGGGCGGCGCACGCGTGGCGACCCTGGCGTTCGTATGCGGTGGCACACCTGTGGGCCAGCCTCGAGCCGCCCTCGGAGGGAGCTCCGGAGGCCCGCGGAGTGCCCTCGGCGGCGGGCGCGGCGGATGCCGGCGGCACCTCGCTGCGAGCCGGCCGGCCGAGGCAACGATCATCGACAGGCTCCCCGCCGCAGCGCGTCTCACGGAAGGTGACCTGATGGCACCCACGACCACGACGAACAACTCCGACTCACTCGCCCTGCGGCGCAGGACGGTGAACACGCCCATCGGACCCGTCGAGCTCGTGGCCGGTCCGGCCGGGCTGCGTGCGGTCCTGTGGCCAGGCGAGGACGGGTCCCGGGTGTCCCGCGCTGTCGGAACATCGAGGGCCGATGTCGGATGGGTTGCAGCCACGCCGGCGGCGGAGCAGCGGGCGGGAGCAGAGTCGGCTGCGGACCAGGTGCGCCGGACTGAGGCTCGCCTGACGCGACCCAAGCCCAGCTCTCGGAGTACTTCGCGGGCACCCGCCAGGTGTTCGACCTCGACCTCGACCCGGTCGGTACGGACTTCCAGCTCCGTGCGTGGGAGGCCCTGCGGACCATCCCGTACGGCCAGACGATCAGCTATGGCGAGCAGGCGGCTGAGCTCGGTGAGCCCGGGGCTGCGCGGGCCGTCGGCGCCGCCAACGGCCGCAATCCCCTGTCGATCGTGGTGCCGTGTGCAGCCAGTGGTCGCAGCGTCGGGGGCGCTCACCGGGTTCGCCGGGGGCCTCGACACGAAGGCCTGGCTGCTCGACCACGAACGGGCTGTCCTCGCTGGGAGGTGAGCGATCCTCGCGGCAGATGTCGTCGGTTACGTCGATCAGTGATGCCGCAGATGGCCTGTCCGGCCATCCTCGCGCTTCTCCCGGT
>CAVTOX010000034.1:0-61023 GCA_963736425.1 uncultured Actinomycetes bacterium | reverse complement strand
ACAGGGAAGGGGACGCGCGGTGAGCAAGTCACCCTCGGCCCCCGGGCGACTGGCCGTCGACCTCCCGGCGCTCGACCTCGGGATCGATCACACGGGCAAGCGCGACGACGCGCGCAACCGCCCGGTTGAGCAGAACGGCTCAGCGCCGGTCAGGAGCGTCAGCGCAGCCGGTGGGGCCGATGGGGCCGGCGTTGCGGAGGGACTCGCGGGTGGCTTCATCGGCGCCAGCATCCAGCGCCGGTGCGACACCGCCGCCGACGCGGCCGTGGTCACCTGCGGGTGACCAGGGCGGTGATTCCGTCGGGTCCCGGAGGACCGCCAGGTCGCCCTGCTGATCCGTGCGCCCGATCGTGGCCCTGCCCGGCTGTACTGCTGGAGGGTGGACTGGCTGGGATGGCCGTAGTCGTTGTCCTGCCCGACGCAGATCAAGGCGATCCGAGTCCCCGGTCGAACGGGGGAACTGCGGCACCTGGTAGCGCGACCCGTGGTGGGGAACCTTCTGACCTGAACCCGAAGGTGATCGGCCTCGCCATCAGCACCGACTGCGCCTCGGGCTCGATGTCACCGGTCAGCAGGGCACGGATGGTCCCGCCGGGTGCCGGGACCTCCGCAAGGGCCACGACGGCTCCGGCCGTTGTTCGCAGGCGACTGGTCCATGCGGCGTGCCGGCCACAGGATGTTCGAGGGCGACGCCCGCCACCGTGACGCGGTCCCCGGCGCGGACCAGTCGCAGTGGCACACCGGCTTCGCGGGCCTCCTCAATCACCTCCGCGGCTCCGTCGGCAGGCTCGGGCACAGGTGCGGTCAGGACCACCGCCACCGGCCAGTGGGCGAGGACCGCCGCGAGGCCGTCGATGTGGTCGGCATGGAAGTGCGTGATCAGCACCGCCAGTCGCTCGATCCCGGCATCCCGCAGGCAGTTGGTGATCCGGTCGGCGTCCGGACCCACGTCGACCAGCAGCGCCTCGCCTGCTCCGGGTGGGCGGATGAGCAGACCGTCGCCCTGGCCACATCGCAGGCGAGGACCACCCAGTCCGGCGGTGGCCATCGCGCGTCGCTGCGGTGGTGGAGCACCATGCCGAGCGCGAGCGATACGACCAGCAGCACCATGATCCGCCGGTCCTGCCAGGGTCGCCATCCGCGAGCGGCAGCCGCTGCGACCAGTGTCAGCAGCACCCCGGCACCGAGGGCACCCAACGGTCCCGCGGGAACGTCCAGGACCCCGAACGGCAGGTCCGAGGCGGTTCGGGCCACCCACGCGATCACTGCAGTGGCCGGCGAGGCGACGGTGGCCAGCACGGTAGCTGGGGTGGATGCCAGCGGTGCGATCAGGGCAGCAGCCAGCCCGAGGACGGTGGCGAATGGGACCAACGGGGTCACCAGCACGTTCGCCGGCAGGGCCACCAGGCTCGCCCCGTTGCCCATGAGCACTGACAGCGGCAGCGTGGCCAGGTGGGCGGCTGCCGCGACGGCCAGGGCCGCGCGCAACGGCTCGGGCATCCACGAGCTGAGGGGCCATCGGCCGAGTCGCTCGGCGATCGGCGGCCCCACAACCAGCAGGCCTGCGGTGGCCGCGAACGACAGCGCGAATCCCAGGGAGAGCGCGAACTGCGGCAGGACGAGCAGCAGGACCAGCGCTGAGGCCAGGAGCGCCGGAGGACCGCGACGACGGCCCCCTGCCGACAGCGCGACGAGTGCGACCACGCCCATGGCCGCAGCACGCAGCACGCTGGGCTGGGGCCTGACCAGCATCACGTAGGCCGACAGCACTGCCAGGCACGTGGCCACGCGCACGCGCCAGCCCAGCCCGAGCCCCGCCACGGCGGCCATCGCGATGGCGACCACCAGCGAGGTGTTCGACCCGCTGACGGCGGTGAGGTGGGCCAGCCCGGCACGGATCATCGCCGCGTCGAGATCCGCTGGAAGGGTGGACTCATCGCCGACGGCCAGCCCGAGGAGCAGCGCCCCGGCGTCGGTCGGCAGCCCCGCGCAGGCGTCCCGGAAGGCCTCGCGGATCCGAGTTGTGACCCGCGCGACCGGCCCCGGCGGGGATCGCACCTGCACCGGACCCAGCACTCGAAGGGTCAGGGACTGGGCTTCCGGGGTGAACGACTGCCAGGCCCGACCGGAGAGCGAGATCCGCGATCCGTAGCGCAGTTGCCGCACCTCGTCGCCACGCAGGAGAACCGGGACCCGAGCCGAGTACGTGTGACCGCGCACGATGATGCCGCTGAGCCGTGCGGGGACCGACCAGCTCGGGGCCATCGGGCGACCTCCGTCGCTCGCGGGGATGTGGACGCTCGGGTCGCCGGTGACGGTGGCCTCCGCCCGGACGGCAGCGCCCTGCTCTGCGGCCTGTGCCAGGACCTCTGGATGCAGCCGCGCGAGGTGCACGGCGCCCATGGCGATGCCCACTCCCAGCCCGCAGACGCCGATCAGCAGAGCGATCGTGCGCACTCCCCCGGCACCGGGCCGGACGCTGCGCCCGGGCTCACCGAGCGGACCCCTGCGAGTCGACCTCCGGCTGCTGGACCTGCGCGCGAAGACGGCCGCGCCCACCAGGGACGCGACGATGGACGCCACTGCGCCTGCCGCCCAGGATGCGGGCCGCGCCGGTTGGGCGAGCAGGACGCTCGCCTCCCCGAACCAGAGGGCGCCGACGAAGGGGGCGAGTCTCAGGTCGGGGCCTGAAGGGGCGGCTGGCGCGGGACCGCCGACGGGATCTGCCGCACGCGCGGACACCACCGGTCGGTCAGACCCGGACAAGGGGACGCAGGTCGGCAAGGGTCTTGGGCCCGATGCCCGGGACCTCAGCCAGCTCGTCCACGACACTGAACCGGTCGTGCGTCGACCGCCAGGCGAGGATCTTGGCGGCAGTGACGGGACCGACCCCGGGAAGGGCATCGAGTTGCTCGGCTGTGGCCGAGTTGAGGTCGAGCGGACCCGCGGATCCGCCAGTCGGTCCGCCCGTACCCGCGCCCGCAGCGGCGTCCTGGCCGCCGATCTCGATCCGCTCCCCGTCAGTGAGCACCCGGGCGAGGTTCGTCCCACCCAGCTCGCCTCCCCGGCGCAGGCCACCGGCTGCCTTGACCGCGTCCACCACCCGGGAGCCAGCGGGCAGTTGGACGACACCGGGCTTGCGGACTTCACCCACGACATGGACCGTCACGGGTGGCGAGGGCGAGGGCGACGCAGCCTGGAACGGATCGGCGAAGGGGTCCGCTGATCCCGTTGCGATGGGCGCAGCAGGCGTCTCGGGGCGCTGCTCCCTGGGCCAGGACGTGAGGAGGACGGCGGCGCCGCCGATCGCGACGATCACCGCCAGAAGCGCGGTGAGGCGTACCCACATCGCCGGCGCTGGCCACGCCGGAGGATCGGGGTCGGGCGCATCCGGTCGCTGAGCGGCCGACCCGCTCCCCCGATCCGGGCCAGCCGACCACTGCCCCTCCTCGCCGTCGGCGTCACCCTCGACGCCGCAGTCACCCTCGACGCCGGAGTCGGCCGCCGCGCCGCCCTCGTACGTGCCCGACTCGCCAGACCCCACTGGGTCGGGCAACCCACCGGCACCGATCGCCACTCCGGGCGCACCGGTGCCGGCGTCCAGCCCACCCTGCCAGCGCATGGCGATCAGTCGCAGGCGGGCGAGGACGAGGTCCTGGGTGCGACTCACGCCAGCGACGCTAGGTCGCAGGTGACCGATCCGGAACCCGTCCGGTCAGGATCTGTGGACAGCCGCGGTGGCGCATCGCTCGGTGACGAACCGACGGATCGCGCCCCCGACCCAAGACCCATGCACGTTGTTGCGCCAAGGGGCAACGCAACCTGAATGGATCACCGTGAGGGGTGGAAGCCGGGCACCCGCGGGCGACCGCCGGTCCCGTGCGGGTCAGGCCGGTACCGGATCCTGTGACGTGGCCGACCCGGAGTCGCGCAGCGTGGCCACGAACGACTTGATGTTCCTGCGGTGGCGGTACACGACCAGCCCGGACATCCCGGCGGCGAAGCCGACCCCGGCCCAGCCCCGCCGGATGACCAGCGACGTCGGCAGCAGCGCCAGCGACCCCACGACCGAGCCGATGCCCACCTGGCGGGTAGCGCCCACAGTGGCACCGAATCCGACGAGCACCGGCAACGCCCAGAGCGGCTCGATCGCGAGGATGGCCCCGAGCGAGGTCGCGACGCCCTTGCCGCCCTTGCCCTTGAGCAGCGGTGAGGTGACGTGCCCGAGGACCGCAGCGATACCGGCGACCTCACCACAGGGCTCGCCGTACTGGTTGAAGAACATGACCGGAGCGAACCCCTTGGCCACGTCCAGCGCGCCGACCAGCACGCCCACCTGCACGCCCATCGCGCGCGCAGCGTTGGTGGCCCCGGGGTTGCCCGAGCCGCTGCCGCGCAGGTCCACGCCCCGAAGCCGCGCGGCAGCAGCAGCAGGGCTCAGCGATCCCAGCGCGTAGCTGGCGGCGCCAGCCACCAGCACGGCCCCCCAGTTCACGTCGCCCATCGCCGGCCAGGTCATGTCACTCATGCGGGCACACCGCCACGGAGATGGTTCCCAGCCCCACATGGGCGCTGATCACGGCGCCCACCTCCACCACGTGGATGTCCGCAGCAGGCAGCGCGTCGCGCAGGGCCCCGGCGAGGTCCTCCGCGCGCTCGGGTGTCGCGCAGTGCTGGACCACGACATCGGCCGAACCCGACCCGGCGTACTCGCAGGCAATCTCGGCCATGCGGGCGATCGCCCGGCCCATCGTGCGCTGCTTCTCCAGCGGCGAGATCGTCCCATCGGCGATCTGCAGGATCGGCTTCACCATCAGGGCGTTGCCGAGCAGCGCCTGGGCGGCTCCGATCCTGCCCCCACGGCGCAGCTGGTCGAGGCTGTCGACCACGATCCAGGTGCGCGAAGCCGTCGCACGGCGGGTCGCTGCGGCGGCCGCCTCCTCAGCGCTTCCCCCGGCCGCGACGACCTGGGCGGCGGAGCGCGCGGCGAAGCCCAGGGCCGTGCCGACGGTTCGCGAGTCCACGACCATGACCGGCACGCTCGCCTCGCGTGCGGCGATCCGCGCCGCGTCGTAGGTGCCGGACATGTCCCCGGACAGGTGCACGCTCACGATGTGGTCGTATCCCTGCTCGGCCAGGCGGGCGTACTCCTCGGCGAACCGGGCCGGAGCAGGCCTGGAGGTCGACACCGCGGCCTTGCGCCGCAGGGCGTCAGCAACCTCCGCCACGCTGATCTCGGTGCCCTCGTCGTAGGACTTCCCCTCGAGGATGACGGCCACCGGGACGATGGTCAGCCCCGGAGGGGTCAGCTCCTCGGTGAGGTAGCCGGTGGAGTCGGAGACGATCGCCACGTTCATGGGCGATCAGGCTACGCGCTGAAGGGCCCGAGCGTGGGTGTGAACGGAACCGACCATCAAATGGTCGATTCCGTGCACACCACGACCGGGATCAGCCGGGAACGACGTTGACCAGCTTCGGAGCGCGCACGATCACCGCACGGGGCTCCCGATCACCGACCGCGGCGACCACCGCAGGTGTCGCCAGGGCCAGGGCACGCAGCTCCGCCTCGCTGATGTCCGGGGACACCTCGAGGCGTTCGCGCACCTTCCCGGCAACCTGCACGACGCACGTCACCGACTCCCGGACGAGTAGTTCCGGATCGACTGTCGGCCAGCCAGCCAGTGCCACGCACGGCTCGTGGCCGAGTCGGGCCCACATCTCCTCGGCGGTGTACGGCGCAACCAGGGACAGCATGATGGCCACCGCCTCGGCCGCCTCGCGGACCGCCGGGTCGGCAGGGCCGACGCCCGAGTCGATCGCCTTGCGAGCGGCGTTCACCAGCTCCATCGTCTTGGCGACGGCCACGTTGAACCGGTAGGTCTCCAACGCCAGGGCTGCGTCGTGCACCGACCGGTGGGTGATCCGGCGCAGCGCAAGGTCGCCACCGGCAGGGTCCGCGCCCGGGGCGCTCGAGACGTCGCCGGACAGCCGCCAGGCGCGGGCCAGGAACTTCTTGGACCCGCCCGGCGAGACGTCGGACCAGTCGATGTCGTCCTCCGGCGGCCCGGCGAACACCATCGTCAGGCGCACGGCGTCCACACCATGGACAGCCAGCTCATCGGAGAGCCGCACGAGGTTGCCGCGCGACTTGCTCATCGCCGAGCCATCCATCTGGACCATGCCCTGGTTGAGCAGCCGCGTGAACGGCTCCACAGCATCCAGCATCCCCATGTCGTGGATGACCTTGGTGAAGAAGCGCGCGTACAGCAGGTGCAGGATCGCGTGGGTCACGCCACCGACGTACTGGTCGATCGGCAGCCACGCGTTGGCCTGCGCCGGGTCGAACGGGCCGTCGGACTTCGCCGGGTCCAGGTAGCGCAGGAAGTACCAGGAGGAGTCGACGAAGGTGTCCATGGTGTCGGGGTCGCGGCGCGCCGGGCCGCCACAGCGCGGGCAGTCCACGACCGACCACTCGTCGAGGGCCCCCAGCGGCGATGTGCCCTTGGGCTTGAGGTCCAGGCCCGCGGCGTCGGGCAGCTCGACGGGCAGCTGATCCTCGGGGACCGGCACCTCGCCGCACGCCGGGCAGTGGATGATCGGGATCGGCGTGCCCCAGAAGCGCTGCCGGCTGATCAGCCAGTCGCGCAGGCGATAGTTCACTGCAGCGTTGCCGCGGGCCTCCTCGCCGAGCCACTGGATCATCCGGGCGATCGCCGCGTCCTTGTCCAGGCCGTCCAACGGCCCGGAGTTGACGTGGGCACCGTCGTCGGCTGTGGCCACGCCGGTCTCCAGCGGATCCGTGTCGGACTCCACCACGATCCGGACAGGCAGGTTGAACGTGCGGGCGAAGTCCAGGTCGCGCTGGTCGTGCGCCGGAACGGCCATGATCGCGCCGGTGCCGTAGTCGGCCAGCACGTAGTCGGAGGCGTAGATCGGAAGGCGCTCGTCGTTGGCCGGGTTGATCGCGTACCGGTTCAGGAACACCCCGGTCTTGGGGCGGTCGCTGGCCATCCGGTCGATGTCGGTCTCGCGCTTGGTGGCCACCAGGTAGTCGGCGAACTCAGCCTCGGCCTCGGTGCCGGCCGCCAGCTCGGCAGCCAGGTCGGAGTCCGCGGCGACGACGAAGAAGGTCGCACCGAACAGGGTGTCCGGCCGGGTCGTGTAGACCGTCACCGGCTCGTCGCGCCCCTCGATCGCGAACTGCACCTCAGCGCCCGTGGAGCGCCCGATCCAGTTTCGCTGCATATGCAGGACCTTGTCCGGCCACTGCCCCTCGAGCAGGCTCATGTCGTCCAGAAGCCGGTCCGCGTAGTCGGTGATCTTCAGGTACCACTGGGTGAGCTTCTTCTTGGTCACCGGGGTGTCGCAGCGCTCACAGAGTCCGCCGACGACCTGCTCGTTGGCCAGCACCGTCTGGCAGCTCGGGCACCAGTTGACCGCACTGTCCTTGCGGTAGGCCAGTCCGCGCTCGAACATCTTCAGGAAGAACCACTGGTTCCACCGGTAGAACTCCGGGTCGCACGTGTTGAGCACCCGGTCCCAGTCGAACGAGCATCCGTACCGGCGCATCGACTCCTTCTGGGTGGCGATGTTCTCGTAGGTCCAGGCTCGCGGGTCGGCGCTGTTCTTGATGGCGGCGTTCTCCGCGGGCAGGCCGAAGGCATCCCAGCCGATCGGGTGCATCACGTTGTAGCCCTGCTGGACCCAGTAGCGCGCGAGCACATCACCGAGGGCGTAGGCCTCGGCGTGACCCATGTGCAGGTCGCCCGACGGGTACGGGAACATGTCGAGCACGTACTTGCGCGGCCGGTCGTCGTCAGGGCGGCCGGAGCGGAATGGGGCGAGGCGGTCCCACACCTCCAGCCACTTGTCCTGCAGGGCGGTGGGGTCGTACCCCTCGCGGGTCTCGGCGGTCTCCGACGGGCTGGTGCTCATGGGGCACAAGGGTAGTCGCTGTGCTCGGTGGCCCTGGCCGGGATGACGGCCCAGAGCCGTTCAGCCCCAGCCCTCGAGTCGGCGGGCGCAGCGGGGTGCCCCGCGCAGACGCGCCGTATCCCGGTGGACTCCCCTGCGCCGAGCAACAACACGCGCCTGGCCCACCTCCTGGCCGCGATCGAGGACCTCCGCGCGATGCTCGGCTCGAGCGCAACCGCCGCAACAACGGGGCCCGGGCGCCGTGAGCTGCCGTGCGCCGTATGCCGCGTATCGCGAACCTCGCGACCATGCATGCCCGTCGCGTGCGTCGAATGCCGCGAATGGACACGAAATCGGCCTCGAGACCCGGCAGTTGAGGCACGGGCGGCCTCCATGTGACGCCGGGCAACGTCTGACGCAGCAAACGGCGCACGGCGAAGGGCAGACTCGCGCCCAAACAGCATCCCGGGCGCGATCCCCAGGGCCGGAACCGATTTCCGATCGGGTGCCGATCTCGGGTATCCTTCCGGGGTATTCGGGGCTGTGGCGCAGCTGGTAGCGCACCTGCATGGCATGCAGGGGGTCAGGGGTTCGAGTCCCCTCAGCTCCACAATGTGAAGGACCCCCGGTTGTTCCCGGGGGTCCTTCACATTGTGCGAACTCAGCACGGGGGGACTCGGGAGGAGCAGCCCCGGTGGGGCTGTGACGGATCCCCTCAGCGGCGGCGCACCGACTGGCCGAGGCCTCAGGCGTCGTCGGCGCCCAGGGCGGGCTCGGGGGCGGCAGCCGCGTTGTACTCCTCGAGGCGCCACCTGGTCACAGGCTCGCCGCCGGGCTCGGCCGGGAGCGTGAGCTGGCTGAGCACGCTCCACGCGCAATTGCTGATGACGCCCAGGGCGGTCCACTGTTCCGGGGCCAGGCCCAGCAGCCCGCCGATCGCGCCGCGGATCGACCCGCCGTGGCTGACGACGACGAGCGTCCCGCCCGCGGGCAGTACCGCAACCTGCCGGTCCACCGCGCCGACCACCCGGCTGACAACCTCGCTGCGCACCTCACCGCCAGGGGGCCGCACGTCGTGCCCGGCGACCCAGGCCAGGAACAGATCGCGGTCCTGTTCGATGATCTCGTTGCGGGTCAGGCCCTGCCACCGCCCGCCGTTGGTCTCCCGGAGCCCGGAATCCTCGACCACGTCCAGGCCGGTCAGATCGGCAAGGACACGCGCCGTGGTCGCGGCACGTTCCAGATCGCTGGAGACGATGGCCGTCAGGCCCATCCGGGCCAGCGCCGGGGCCGCTGCGGCTGCCTGCGCGCGGCCGACCTCGTCGAGGGGCACGTCGGTCGCCCCCTGGAACCGGTTCTCCAGATTCCACGCCGTGCGGCCATGCCGCCAGAAGACCACTCGCCGCCGTGGCGCGGCGTTCCAGCCGTCGCTCATGGAGTGGCCGAGCGGGGGCGGTTGACCTCCTCGGGGAGCTCGATGATCGGGCAGTCGCGCCAGAGCCGCTCGAGGGCGTAGTGGAACCGCTCCTCGGCCTGCTGGACGTGCACCACGATGTCGTTGTAGTCCAGCAGGACCCAGCGACCCTCCGCCTCACCCTCGCGCCGCAGCGGCTTCACGCCCTGCTTGAGCAGAGCCTCCTCGATGCCGTCCACGACGGCACGCACGGCCCGGTCGTTGGCCGCCGAGCAGAGCAGGAACACGTCGGTGAGCACGAGGTGCTTGCTCACGTCAATGGCCACGATGTCCTCGGCCAACTTCTCCGAGGCGGCATGGGCAGCAGCAATCGTCAGGGCCACGGCACGGGGGTCAGCAGTCACGTCGGCGAGCCTACCGCCCCCACGAGGTCCCGGCGGGACGGTAACTCACGGCACGAAGTCGGCCCCGAGGATGACCACGACATCGGCCACGTTCTGGCCATCCTGGGCGATCTGCACGGCCGTGGCCGGGACCCCCAGGGCTTCGGCGACCTTCTCGCCCAGCGCCATCGACTCAGTGGAGGCGTCCTCGACGATGACGAGGGTGGTCGGTTGGTCGAACTGCTCCGCGTTGCCTCCGTTGATGTAGACCATCCCGGCGCCCACGAGCCGATCACGGGCACTCGCGCCGAGTCCCGGCGTCCCCACGCCGTTCTGGACCAGGACCCTCGGGTTGGACTCGGCCCCGGTGAGCATGGCCTGCGGCAGCAGGGAGCTGATCACGGACTCTGCTGCAACGAGGTCGACCCGCACGACCGCCAGGGTCTCGCCGGCCTCGATGTCCGTGGTCGGCAGGACGCGCACCTGTTGGCCACCCTCGAGGATGCTGCCACGCATCTGCAGGAGGAACTCCGCGACGGCCGAGGTGGTGGTCGTGGTCCGGGCCGAGGCCCCCAACGACGTCAGCATCTGCTCGATGCGCAGGGCGTCGTCGGGCAGTCCCGAGATCGTCGCGGTCATCACCTGGGAGTACCGGGCCAGGCGGGCGGCCTCGGGCTCATCGGGCAACCATGCCAGTGCGTAGGTGGCGGCCTGGTTTCCATCGAGGGTCTGGGTGCCGGCCGGAACGACGACGGTTTCGGCCTGCGTTGCCTCATCTGTCACGGTGATGGGCAGGTCGACGACGACCGTGATGCCCCCCACGTAGTCGACCATCCCAGCGAGCGCCAGCCGGGCAAGGCTCAGGGTTCCGTCGATGCGCAGGGCGAGAAGGTCCGACAGGGCGTCCTGCGAGGCTGAGCGGTCCAGCAACCGTGCGCTCTGTCCCAGGGTCTGCTGACCAGCTCCGGGGACGTCGACGATGAGCCGGGAGGGCACCAGGAGCTGCGCTGCCGGCAGGCCGCCGCCGACGCCGGCCACCATGTTGTCCGCACCGAGGTCCGCGTCGTTGCGGACCTGGATGAGGAGCGTGCCCTGCTCGGCCCCGACCGTCGGTGTGGCGGTGGGCTGTGGGGAGCCGTCGATGCCAGAGGGTTGCATCGTCACGATCAGCCACCCCACCAGGGAGATCCCGAGGACGGCGAGGAACCCCCACATCCAGCGTGAGCGCACGCGGCGACCGCCCGGACGTCGTGGCGGCGGGCGGCGGGCCGAGCGGGTGGAGGCGGCCGGGGCTGCGGCGGGTGCCGGGGCCGGCTCGGGCTTGGCGGGTGTCGGGGCTGTCGGCTGGTGAGCCAGCGGGCTCGGAAGCGGCGATGGGCTCTGAGGCGGGGGTGGCGGGGGCAGTAGCCGGGGCGGTGGCTGCAGAAGGCGTCTGCTCGGGCGGGGTGCCCAACTGAGGCTCGGCAGTCGCGGGTTGCGGATCGACGCGGGGTTCGAGGCGGGTCGGTGGCGTGGCAGACGGAACCGCCGCCTGTGGGGCAGCGGACGGGCTGGGGGGCAAGGTCTCGGGCGGCGGGGCTGAGGGACCCGGAGGGCTCGCGGGCGGGGTCACGTCCGCCGCGGGAATGTCCGGGGTCGGATCAGCGGGCGGGACGGCGGGCGGGACGTCCGGGGTCGGCTCAGCGGTCGGGAGGTCCGGGGTCGGCTCAGCGGGCGGGACAGCGGGCGGGACGGCGGCTTCCTCGGGCGGCTCCGGCTTGGCGTGCTTCGGGCTCACCGCGCACCGGCTCCGTACAGGCCCATCTTGACGATGAAGCGATCCACCCCGGCGGGCACGAGGTAGCTGATCGGAGCCCCCCGGGCGACCCGCTGGCGACAGTCGGTCGAGGAGATGGCAAGGGCCGGGACCTCGACGATGCTGGCCGAACCCTCCGGCAGGTGTGCTGCGTCCACGTCATGTCCCGGGCGCGTGACCGCAACGAGGTGCGCAAGGTCCAGCACCTCGTGCGGATCCCGCCACGTCAGGATCGAGCCCAGCGCGTCAGCACCCGTGATGAAGTACAGCTCGGCGTCCGGGCGCTGCGAGTGCAGGTCGCGCAGCGTGTCCACGGTGTACGTCGGTCCTTCACGGTCGATGTCGACCCGGCTGACCGTGAACCTCGGGTCGTCAGCGGTGGCAATCACGGTCATCAGATAGCGGGTCTCGGACTCGGTGACCGGCCCCTGGGCCTTCTGCCACGGCCGACCGGTGGGGACGAACACGACCTCGTCCAGTCCGAACAGGTGGGCCACCTCGCTGGCGGCCACCAGATGGCCATGGTGGATGGGGTCGAACGTGCCCCCCATGACTCCCAGGCGCACGCTCATCAGTGCGCGCGGCTCACCGGTCGGGATTGAACCGGGTCACGGCGAAGAGCAGTACCAGCAGCAGGACGAGGGCGAGGGCCCCGAACACCCACGGCGGAACGGCCGGGTTGTCCTCGACGACCGCCCCCTCGGAGAGCCGAACCAGTGCGTTCACCATCGAACATCCCCTTCCCAGTGACCAGCGCGGCGAGCCTACCGGATCAGGGGCCGCGCGCGGCGCATGGCCGCCTGCCCCGCCGGATCGGCCCCGTCAGCTGCGGATGTGTCCGTCTCCCTGGACCAGGTAGGTCGTCGACGTCAGCTCGGTCAGACCCATCGGGCCGCGGGCGTGCAGCTTCTGCGTCGAGATCCCGATCTCCGCACCGAATCCGAACTCGCCGCCGTCGGTGAACCGGGTGGAGGCATTGACCATCACCGCAGCCGAGTCGACTCCACCGATGAACCGCCGCGATGCCCCGAGGTCCTCGGTGACGATCGCCTCGGTGTGCCCGCTCGACCATCGCCTGATGTGCGCGCAGGCCTCGTCCACGGAATCGACGATCCCGGCGGCGATGTCCAGCGAGTAGTACTCACACGCCCAGTCCTCGTCGGTGACGGCCACGAAATCGATCCCCGCGGCCGTGGCGAAGTCCGCCATCCGCTCGTCGCCGTGGATCGTCACGCCCTTCTCGGCGAGGGCTGCCAGCGCGGCCGGCAGGAACTTGTCCGCCACGGCGCTGTGCACGAGGAGCGTCTCGGCGGTGTTGCACACACTGGTGCGCTGCGTCTTGGAGTTGACCAGGATCGCCACGGCCTTGTCGATGTCCGCTGACGCGTCGACGTAGACGTGGCAGTTGCCCACGCCGGTCTCGATGACCGGGACGGTGGAGTTGTCCACGACGCTTCGGATCAGCCCGGCTCCCCCACGCGGGATCAGCAGGTCGACCAGTCCCCGGGCGGTCATCAGGGCCGTGACCGCCTCGTGACTGCGTCCGGGGACGAGCTGGATCGCATCGACCGGGACATCGGTGTCCGCGAGTGCGGCCCGCATGACGTCGACGAGGGCGGTGTTCGAGTCGTAGGCCGAGGACGAACCGCGGAGCAGGGCCGCGTTTCCGCTCTTGAGGCTCAGTCCGGCGGCATCGACGGTGACGTTCGGACGGGCCTCGTAGACCATCGCCACGACTCCCATGGGCACGCGCACCTGGCGGATCTCCAGGCCGTTGGGCTGGGTCCAGCCGCGGACGACCTCTCCGACCGGGTCGGGCAGGTCGGCGACGAGCTCGAGTGCCTCGGCGATCTCGGACAGTCGAGCCTCGGTGAGCGTGAGCCGGTCGACGATGCCGGGGGCGGTTCCGGCGGCGATGGCGCGGTCCACGTCCACCGCGTTCGCGGCCAGGATCAGGTCGGTCGAGGTGCGCAGTCCATCGGCCATGGCCCGCAGGGCGTAGTCCTTCTGGGCCCTGGTCAGCTGCCGCAAGGTGACCGCAGCCTCCTTGGCGCGGCGGGCCGTGGCCAGGACGAGTTCGCGTTCGGCAGCAATGGCGGAGTCGTCGACGGCAGGAGTCACGGACATGGCCCAAGGGTAGACGAGCCCTGTCGTTCGGGTCGCGGGGTCAGCGCAGGAGGACCAGGTCGTCGCGATGGACGACCTCGCGCTCGTACTCCGGGCCGAGCTCTGCCGCAAGCTCCTTGGTGGAGCGGCCCAGGAGGGCGGGGAGCTCAGCGGCGTCGTAGGCGACCAGCCCGCGCGCGACCAGCTGACCATCGGGCCCCACGAGGTCCACAGGGTCGCGGGCGACGAAACCGCCCACCACGTGGGTGATCCCAGCCGGGAGCAGCGATGCGCCCCGGTCCTGCAGCGCCCGGACTGCTCCCGCGTCCACGTGGATCTGACCGAGGCTGGCGGTGGCGTGAGCCAGCCAGAGCATCCGTGACGCGGAGCGGTCGCCGGTCGCATGGAAGTAGGTGCCCACCTGCTCCCCAGCCAGCGCCCGAGCGGCGTTGGCTGCCGAGGTCAGGACGACCGGGATGCCGGCCTCGGTGGCGATCCGCGCGGCCTCGACCTTGGTGCCCATGCCACCGAGCCCGACCCCAGCGGCGCCGGTCCCGCCCACGACGACGTGCTCAAGGTCAGCAGCCGAGGTCACTTCGGTGATGAGGCGGCTTCCGCCCTTGTCGGGCGGCCCGTCGTACAGGCCGTCGACGTCGGACAGCAGGATCAGGGCGTCGGCCCGCACCAGGTGCGCCACCAGCGCGGCGAGGCGGTCGTTGTCCCCGAAACGGATCTCCGCGGTGGCCACGGTGTCGTTCTCGTTGACGATGGGCACCACATCGAGCTCCAGGAGCCGCTCGAGGGTGCGCTGGGCGTTGCGGTAGTGCGCGCGGCGGATCAGGTCGTCGGCGGTGAGCAGCACCTGCCCGACCGTTCGATCGTGGCGCGCGAAGGCATCGTGGTAGTGCGCCATGAGGATCCCCTGGCCGACCGAGGCTGCGGCCTGGGCCGAGGCCAGGTCGTGCGGACGCCGACGCAGTCCCAGGGGCGCGATGCCTGTGGCAATGGCGCCAGACGACACGAGGACGAGCTGCGCGCCCCGTTGCCCGGCGGCACCCAGGGCGTCAACGAGCTCGTTGACGCGCGTGACGTCGATCCCGGCGGACACCCCGGCGAGGACCGACGAGCCATCGCGCGGCCCGGAGCCGACGTCAGGACCGACACGCGGACCACGCGCCACGGTCGCGCCGTTGGCCCCCGACTCGTCGGTCGCACCTCTGGCCACCGCACTTCCAGCCCGCCGGGTCAACGACGACGATCCGACCTTGACGACCACACGCCGTGCGGCACTGATCGCGTCACGGGACGAGGAGGGTCGAGCCGACGCCACAGCCATCAGGATCCGGCCTCCCCCGCATCGGGGGCGGGGGCTGAGCCCTCCAGATCGGCCGAGGGGCTCGCGGCGTCGTCCGCGAGCACGGCCGTCGGCTCAGGGCGGCTGCCAGCAGCCACGGGATTGCGCCGGCGATGGGTCGCCGGGCTCTCATCCACCGGGTCGGGCGCCCACTGCGCTTCGGGGTCCTCCCCCTCCTCGAGCTGCGCCCGGGTCCGGCCGTGCTGGCGCGCCTCGGGGGCCATGATCCGCTGGTCCTGCCCACGTGGACCGGGTCCGGACCCGCGGACGGTCGGCTCCCAGTCGAACACCACCGCGTTCTCCTCCGGGCCGATCCGGACCTCGTCGCCCGGCTTCGCACCGAGTCGGACAAGGTCCTCCTCGACGCCGAGTCGAGCCAGGCGGTCGGCCAAGTAGCCCACGGCCTCGTCGTTGGAGAAGTCGGTCTGGCGGATCCATCGCTCCGGGCGCGCTCCGCGCACGCGGAACGCCTCCCCCTCCTGGACCACCACGTAGCCGGAGTCATCCACAGCCCTTGGTTGGATGACGATCCGCTCGGCAACCGGCGTGGCCGTCGCGGCACGCTGGTCGGAGACCACCCGGCCCATCGCGAACGACAGCTCCCGCAGCCCCTCGTGGGAGACCGCGGACACCAGGAACACCGGCAGGCCCCGGGCCTCGAGGTCGGCGCGCACCATCTCGGCCAGCTCACGACCCTCGGGGACGTCGATCTTGTTGAGCACCACCAGGCGCGGTCGGTCGGCCAGCCCGCCGTACTCGGCCAGCTCGGCCTCGATCATGTCGAGGTCGCTCATCGGGTCCCGATCGGGCTCCAACGTGGCGCAGTCCAGGACGTGGACCAGCGCGGCACAGCGCTCGACGTGGCGCAGGAACTCCAGGCCCAGGCCCCTGCCCTGGGACGCCCCCGGGATCAGCCCGGGCACGTCGGCGACTGTGAACACTTCTGACCCTGCGGTCACGACGCCCAGGTTCGGCACGAGCGTCGTGAACGGGTAGTCGGCAATCTTGGGCCGAGCCGAGGACATCGCGGCGATCAACGAGGACTTGCCGGCACTCGGGTACCCGACCAGGCCGATGTCGGCCACGGTCTTGAGCTCGAGGATGACCGTGACCTCCTCGCCGGGCTCGCCGAGCAGCGCGAAGCCGGGGGCCTTGCGCCGGGCGGATGCCAGGGCAGCGTTTCCCAGCCCGCCGCGACCGCCACGGGCGATCACAACCGACACCCCGGCCACGGGCAGGTCGGCCAGGACCTCGCCGTCGACGGTCAGGACAGTGCCGATGGGGACAGGTAGCACGACGTCGGAGCCGTTGGCGCCATTGCGGTGCCCGCCCTGCCCCGGGACGCCGTTGGTGGCGCGCCGATGCGGGGAGTGGTGGTACTCCAGCAGGCTGGGGGTGCCGGGATCGGCCACGAGGATCACGTCCCCGCCACGGCCGCCGTTCCCGCCATCCGGACCGCCGAGCGGCTTGAACTTCTCCGAGTGCACGGAGGCACATCCATGCCCGCCATTACCGGCGGTGGCATGGATCACCACCTGGTCGACGAATGTCGCCATGGGCCTGTCTCCTCTCGTGCTCGGTGCGCGTCCCCACCCGCAGAACCTCCGCGAGAGGTTGGACCCTCCGCGGCACCGCGGAGTTCCTGCACTCTTGCGCAGGTTCTGCCGGTTCTGGTGCGGGTGGTGCTGGGAAACAGCAAGAGGCGAGCCCAACCGGGCCCGCCTCCGCTGAAGTGGTCCGGCTTCAGGCCGCCGGGACCTTGACGATGTTGATGACGCGACGCCCGCGCGCGGTGCCGAACTGGACTGCGCCGGCCGCAAGGGCGAACAGAGTGTCGTCGCCACCGCGGCCGACGTTCTCTCCGGGGTGGAAGTGCGTGCCACGCTGGCGGATGATGATCTCCCCGGCCTTGACGACCTGGCCGCCGAAGCGCTTCACGCCAAGGCGCTGCGCGTTCGAGTCGCGACCGTTACGTGTGCTGGATGCACCCTTCTTATGAGCCATGAGGTCACTTCCCGCTCTCGATGCCGGTGACGCGCAGCTGCGAGAGGGCCTGACGGTGGCCCTGGCGCTTGCGGTAGCCGGTCTTGTTCTTGTACTTGAGGATCTCGATCTTGGGGCCCTTGGTGTGCGCCACGACCTCGGCGGACACCTTCACCCCGGCAAGCGTCTCGGAATCTGAGGTGACGGTGGCACCGTCGACGAGCAGCAGGGCAGGCAGCTCGACGTTGTCTCCTGGCTCAGCGGCCACGCGGTTGGTCTCGATGACGTCGCCGACGGCGACCTTCTCCTGGCGGCCGCCGGAGCGGACAATGGCGTACACGGGCGGCACTCCTGAGATCGGTTCGGGGCTGACGCACCCGGATGACGGGCACGCACATGCGTGCGGCGCTCTCGCGCCAGGGTTCTAGGGTACGGAGCCGACGGGCATACGGTCAAACCGCGTCTGCCCGCTCGGGGTCCTCGTGGTGCTCGGGCGAGCCGGACTGCTCGTCGGCGTCGTTGTGGTCGTTCGAATCGGGCTGCTCGTCGGAGTCGTTCTGGTCGTTCGCCTCAGGCTCGTCGGAGCCGTCGGACTCGGAACCCGCGTGACCCTCGGGATCGTGGTGGTCCTCGTGGTACTCGTGACCCTCCGCGGCCGCGACGGCCTCCTCAGGCTCGCTGTGGTCGGTCCCCTCGTCGCTGGCGGCCTGGGCGGCATCGACACGATCCTCGGTCGACGGGTTCGAGTCCCCCTCGACCTCGACGTGTCCGTGCTCGTCGTGCTCGGCGTGCTCGTGGGACGCGTGCTCGTCGTGCTCGGCGTGCTCGTGGGACGCGTGCTCGTCGTGCTCGAGGTGGCCGTGCTCGTCGAACTTCGGCGGTGGCGGCGTCTTGCCCGTCTGCTTGCCGCCCAGAACCGCCTGCGGTGCCGGCTTCGCGGGGCGACGTCCACCCCGCTCGCGGCGGTTGTTGGACTCCTCGGCGGGCTGGTGCTCGATCCCGACCGGCTCCGAGGACACGAGGTGTCCCCGTCCGGCGCAGTGCTCGCACTGCGTGGAGAACACCTCGAGCAGGCCCTGTCCGATCCGCTTGCGGGTCATCTGGACCAGGCCCAGCGAGGTGACCTCGGCCACCTGGTGCTTGGTCCGGTCCCGGCCCAGGCACTCGACCAGGCGGCGCAGGACGAGGTCGCGGTTGCTCTCCAGGACCATGTCGATGAAGTCGACGACGATGATCCCGCCGATGTCGCGCAGCCGGAGCTGGCGGACGATCTCCTCAGCGGCCTCGAGGTTGTTCTTGGTGACGGTCTCCTCGAGGTTGCCGCCCTGGCCGGTGAACTTGCCGGTGTTGACGTCGACGACGGTCATGGCCTCGGTGCGGTCGATCACCAGCGAGCCGCCCGAGGGGAGCCACACCTTGCGATCCAGGGCTTTGGCCAGCTGCTCGTCGATCCGGTTCGCGGCGTACAGATCCGTCGGCTCGACCCACTTCTCCAGCTTGGGCAGCAGATCGGGGGCGACCCAGCCGATGTAGTCACTCAGCGTCTGCCAGGTGCTCTCGCCCTGGACCAGCAGGGTCGTGAAGTCCTCGTTGAAGATGTCGCGGACGACCTTGATCGCAAGGTCCGGCTCGCCGTAGAGAAGCGAGGGCGGTGACGCTGACTTCGCCTTCTTGGTGATGTCGGCCCACTGCGCGGCCAGGCGGGTCACGTCGGCGGTCAACTGCTCCTCGGTGGCACCCTCGGCCGCAGTGCGCACGATCACGCCGGCACCATCAGGGACGATGTCCTTGAGGATGCTCTTGAGTCGCGAGCGCTCGGTGTCGGGGAGCTTGCGCGAGATCCCGGTCATCGAGCCCTCGGGCACGTAGACCAGGAAGCGCCCCGGCAGCGAGATCTGGCTCGTCAGGCGGGCGCCCTTGTGCCCGATCGGGTCCTTGGTGACCTGCACGAGGACGGGGTCGCCGGACTTCAGAGCCAACTCGATGCGCTTGGGCTGGCCCTCGAGGCCGGCGGCCTCCCAGTTCACCTCACCGGCGTACAGGACGGCGTTGCGGCCCCGGCCGACGTCGACGAACGCGGCCTCCATCGAGGGCAGCACGTTCTGCACCTTGCCCAGGTACACGTTGCCGACCATCGAGGAGGACTCGGCGCGGTTGACGTAGTGCTCGACGAGGATGCCGTCCTCGAGCACCGCGATCTGAGTGCGGTCCCCGTGCTCGCGGACGCACATGACCCGGTTGACGGCCTCTCGCCGGGCCAGGAACTCCGCCTCGGTCAGGATCGGGGCGCGTCGGCGTCCGGCCTCCCGGCCATCGCGGCGGCGCTGCTTCTTGGCCTCGATGCGAGTGCTGCCGCGCACCGAGGTGATCTCGTCCTTGGGCCGGCGTGCCTCGCGGACCTTGACCACGGTGTTCGGCGGGTCCTCGGAGGACAGGTCCTCCATCTCCTCGGCGACTCCGGCGCGGCGACGGCGGCGACGACGCCGGCGGGCGCTCGAGGACTCCGAGCCCTCGCCACCCTCGGACTCATCACCCTCGTGCTCATCACCCTCGGTCTCATCGTCGGCGTCGTCGGACTGGTCGGCGGCCACGTCTGCTGAACCGTCGCTGGCCCGCGAGCCGCCACCGGACTCAGCACCGTCCTGCTCACCCTCCCCCTCTGGCGAACCGTTGTCCTCGCCCGTGCCCGACCCGCCCCGACGGCGACGACGGCCGCCCCGGCGTCGACGACGACGTGGGGCGCCCTCGTCGTCACTGTCGTCATCTCGGTCGTCGGTCTCGCCCTCGCGATCCTCGGCGTCTGTGTCGGCGTCGGCGTCCCGGTCACTCCCGGTCCGCTGTCGGCGCTGGCTCGTCGGCTCCCCCTCGGGAGCGGGAGCCGCATCGCCGGTCTGCTCGGCGTCTGCGGAGCCCTCGGCGGCGGGGTCCACTGCCGGGCGCCGGCGGCGCCGCACGGCCTTGGTCTCGTCCGGGGGCTGGAACAGCGCCGCGACGGGCACCTCGGCCGGCGGGACCACGGGTGTTGCCTCGGGCTCCGGCTCGGCGGAGAAGGCAACGGTCGTCACGCCCCGGGTCGCTCGACGGGAGCGGCGTGCCGTGGGTGCGGTCGGATCGGCCAGGGCCGGGGACTCGGGCTCCGGGGTGATGGGCTCCGGTGCGTCGGTGACCTCCTCCTCGGGCGAGTGGACAAGGCCGGCTTCGGCCTCACCGGCCGCTGTCAGCTCGGTCTCCACCTCGGACTGGGCCTCGGCGAGGGCCTCGGCGTCGACCTCTGCCTCGACTGCCGGATCCTCGCTCGGGGCAGGTGCCGCGAACAGCTCGGCCTGGTCGCTCTCGGGGACGGCCGGCGGACCCGCCGGCCGACTGGCGGCCCGCCTGCGGCGGCGTGGCGCCGTCTGGGCAGCAGGCGCCTCGGTTCCGGCCTGCGCTTCTTCGGTGGGCTGCTGATCCTGATCGTCGACCATTTCGGTCTCCTCACGGGTACCACGCAGCGATCCACGCCGCACGGTTCCCTACGTATGGCCGAACCGTGCACGCACGTTCCGGCGAAGCCTCTGGTGCCGCCCGGGGTGCGCACGTGGTGCGTGCGTCGACCCCAGACTCCGCGCTGTCAGCGGGCCCAACTGGTGACGGAACTCGTCCACAGCCGGTCGCGGCCGGACCATTCCCTGTGCCAGCTCACGGCAGCACGTAGGGCCTGATCGGTGCGACGCATCGAACACGGGTCACCCCGATGGACGGGCTGACTGCCGCGAATTATGCCATAGGGGGTGTCCCCCGGCGCGCAACCCGCGCGGGACGCAGCCCTACACCGAGGCAGACTCCTTGGCAGCACGGTCCACCGCGAGCGGATCACCCACCAGCCCATCGGCCGTCAGCGGGCCCTGCGCCAACCGGGTCGAGCGAGCCGGGTCCTGCGCCGTGAGCCCGCCGATCTCCTGTAGCGCGACGAGGATCTCCGCCGGCCGGACGGTCGGGGTCACGTTGGCCACGGTCACCTCGAGCACGGCGCCGAGCGGTCCAGCGTCGGCGACCTCGCCGGCCACGAGTGCCGGGCGCAGGTCGAGCGTGCGCAGGCCCTGCTTCATCATCCGCTGGACCGGCACGATCTCGGCGTCGGTGACCCGCCGCCACGCGGCCGCGAGCTCGTCGAACCCCGCACCGGGGACCTCGATCCGCCACCTGCTGGCCTCCAGGCGGTTGACCAGGTCGGGGGTGCGGGCCTCGACCACCTCCATGACGTCCAGGCCCGGGGGAAGGGCCTCGTCGAGTTCGATCCGCAGGGCCTCAGGGTCGCAGCGCCGGACCACACCGATCTCGACGTACTCCGCCTCGCTGGCCGCTCCCGTGGGGGCGGAGTTCGCGTAGGAGACCTTCGGGTGCGGGGAGAACCCCGCGGAGTAGGCCATCGGGACCCGGGCGCGGCGCAGGGCCCGCTCGAGGGCCCGCTGGAAATCGCGGTGCGAGGAGAAGCGCAGCGGACCTCGCTTGGCGTAGCGGATCCGCAGCTTCTGGACCGCGGGGACGATCTCCCGGTCGGGGGTTCGCTTGGCGGCCATCAGACCTCCACCCGCGACGGCGACCGTGGGCAGCGGCAGCAGCACGGCCTCACCGGGCCCGACCTGGATCTGCGTGCCCAGGTGGTCGCAGACCCCGCAGTCGAAGCACGGGGTCCAGCGGCAGTCCTCGACCTCTCCCCCTGCCAGGGCGTCCTGCCAGTCCTGCCAGAGCCAGTCGCGGTCCAGGCCGGAGTCGAGGTGGTCCCAGGGCAGGACCTCGTTCTGCTCCCGCTCGCGGGTCGTGTACCAACCGACGTCCACCGGCGTGTCAGCGAGCGCACGCTCGGCGGCCGTCATCCACCGGTCGAACGAGAAGTGCTCGCTCCAGCCGTCGAACCGGGCGCCGTCGCGCCAGGCCCCGAGGATCACCCGGCCCACCCGCCGGTCGCCCCGGGACAGCAGCCCCTCGACGATCCCCGGGCGCCCGTCGTGGTAGCGGAACCCGATGGCCTTGCCGTAGTTGCGGTCGTTGCGGATCTCGTCACGCAGGGCGTGCAGGCGCCGGTCGGTGCTCTCGTGGTCGAGCTGAGCCGCCCACTGGAAGGGGGTGTGCGGCTTGGGCACGAACCCGCCGATCGAGACCGTGCAGCGGATGTCGCGGGTACCGGCAGCCTCCCGGCCGGCCTTGATGACGTTCTTCGCGAGCTCAGCGATCTGCAGGACGTCCTCATCGGTCTCGGTCGGCAGGCCGCACATGAAGTAGAGCTTCACCTGGCGCCAGCCCGCGGAGTAGGCGGCGGTCACCGTGCTGATCAGATCCTCCTCGGTGACCATCTTGTTGATCACCTGGCGCATCCGCTCGCTGCCGCCCTCGGGCGCGAATGTCAGCCCGGAGCGCCGGCCGTTGCGCGACAGCTCATTGGCCAGGTCGATGTTGAACGCATCGACCCGCGTGCTGGGCAGGGACAGCGCCACCTGCTCGGACTCGTACCGATCGGCAAGGCCCTTGGAGAGCTCGGCGATCTCCGAGTGGTCCGCGCTGCTCAGTGAGAGCATCCCGACCTCCTCGAAGCCGGTCTTGCGCAGGCCGTTCTCGATCATCTCGCCGAGCACCTCGGTCGAGCGCTCCCGGACCGGGCGGGTGATCATCCCCGCCTGGCAGAAGCGGCAGCCGCGGGTGCAGCCGCGGAAGATCTCCACGCTGAGGCGCTCGTGCACGGTCTCGGCCAGCGGCACGAGCGGGTTCTTCGGGTAGGGCCACTCATCGAGGTCCATGAGCGTGTGCTTGGCCACCCGCCACGGAGCGGCGGAGTTCGTGGGCACGACCCGGCCGATCCGGCCGTCGGCCAGGTACTCCACGTCGTAGAACGCGGGGACGTAGACGACCCCACTGGTCGCCAGCCGCTCCAGCAGGGCCTGGCGCAGCGAGGTGCCGTTGGCCACCTCACCGAACCCCGGGTGCTCGGCCTTGAACGCGCGCACGATCTCGCTGATCGCCAGCACGGCCTCCTCGCCGTCCCCGAGGGCGACGGCATCGACGAAGTCCGCAACCGGCTCCGGGTTGAACGCCGCGTGCCCGCCCATCACGACCAGCGGGTGGTGGTCGCCGCGCTCGTGGGCCATCAGCGGGATCCCTGAGAGGTCCAGGCTCGTGAGCATGTTGGTGTACCCGAGCTCGGTGGAGAACGAGACCCCGATCAGGTCGAATGCCCCCAGCGGGCGGTGGCCGTCGACGGTGAACGCCGGGATCCCCCGCTCCCGCATGAGCAGCTCGAGGTCGGGCCACACCGAGTACGTGCGCTGGGCGAGCACGCCCTCGGCCTCGTTGAGGACCTCGTACAGGATCTGCACGCCCTGGTTGGGCAGCCCCACCTCATAGGCGTCCGGGTACATCAACGCCCAGCGGACGCGGGCGGCATCCCAGTCCTTGACCGCCGCATTCAGCTCACCGCCGATGTACTGCACCGGCTTGCTCACCCTGGGCAGCACCAGCTCCAACTGGTCGAACACGGGCGCGCTGGAGCGACTTGAAGGTTCACGCATTCGACAAGGGTAATCCGGATCCGCAGACCTGCAGTCCCCCCGATCGGCATCGAGCCCGAGCGGCGGTCCTCGCCGTAGGTAGACCTACGACCGCGCGGCCGAGACCGACTGGTCCTGGGGGGCCGGCGCCCGTGGGCGGCGGAATCGCGGCAGCAACATGCCGGTCCGGGCCTTGTACGCCGCCCATTCGGGGTAGCGGCTCATGCTGGCCTCCTTGCCGAGCATGTTGGGCACGAACAGAGCCAGCCATACCCAGGCCAGGACCAGCCACGGGATCCAGTGCCCGGCCACACCTGCGAACGACGCGTAGAGCACCATCTCGCCCAAGTAGTTGGGGTGGCGCATCCGCGCGAACCACCCGGTCGCGATCAGACCGCGCCTGTACTGCAGGGTGTAGTACTTCTGGGCATCGCTGGCCATCATGAGCACGACACCCCCGGCGTAGGCGATGGTCGCGCATGCAAGCAGCCACTGGGGCTGCTGGGTGTCGCTGGCGATCAGCAGGATCGGGGCAAGCCAGTACAGGCCGAGGACCAGCGCGAAGGTCATGAACGCACCACCGAAGGTGATTCGGGTCTGCCAGCGCGCATCCGGCATGACCGCGTCCTTGACCAGCCAGATCAGGCCGTAGCTGCCGTGGAGCGCGAGGTAGGTCCAGGCGGTGACGGTCCAGGTGTCGGTGAGGGCCATGAGACCGAGCACGAAGGGCAGGGTCGCGCCCTTCTGGAAGTTGATGACCCAGTTCATCTTCAGCACCCGCGGTCCGCCGAGGAAGTCCTCGGACAAGTACGAGCGCAACTGGTTCCACCGATCCAGCGTGATCCCCATGGACGCAGGATAGCTGCGGGCTTGGGCCGGGGATCCGCGGAGCACTCGGAACGGCCCAGGATGCACGTCGATCGACCGACGTTTCACCGGCATGTCGCTCCCTCAACGCGCCCGGCCCACCCGAGGCAGGCAATGATCAGGTCCCATGAGCAGCGATCGCGACGTGCGTGAGTTCGACCTCGAGTCGATCATGGACCTGGCCGACATCATCGACGCCCTGCAGGACACCGAGGACGACCGGCTCCTGCACTTCGGGCTGACTGCCACCGAGACCTGGGACGAGGTCGACGACCCCGTGCTCCTCGGGCCGGATGGCACCCCGGTGGGCACGTGGCGTGAGGGCTACCCCTACGACGAGCGGATGACCCGTCACGAGTACGAGCGGAACAAGCGGCTGCTGCAGATCGAGCTGCTGAAGCTGCAGTCCTGGGTCAAGACCACCGGGGCGCGCATCGTGATGGTCTTCGAGGGCCGGGATGCTGCGGGCAAGGGGGGCACGATCAAGCGCTTCATGGAGCACATGAACCCTCGTGGCGCCCGCGTCATTGCCCTGGAGAAGCCCTCCGAGGAGGAGCGGACCCAGTGGTACTTCCAGCGCTACATCGAGCACCTGCCCAGCGCTGGGGAGATCGTGATGTTCGACCGGTCCTGGTACAACCGCGCCGGGGTCGAGCGGGTGATGGGCTTCTGCACCGACGAGGAGTACCAGGAGTTCATGCGGCAGGCGCCCGAGTTCGAGCGCATGCTGGTGCGCAGCGGGATCATCCTGTTCAAGTTCTGGTTCTCGGTCAGCCGCAAGGAGCAGGTCTCGCGATTCACGATCCGCCGGATCGACCCGGTCCGGCAGTGGAAGCTCTCCGACATGGATCTCGCCAGCCTCGACCGGTGGCAGGACTACACCGATGCCAAGGAGGCCATGCTGTTCTACACCGACAGCGAGTGGGCGCCCTGGACGGTCGTGCGCTCCAACGACAAGAAGCGCGGACGCCTCGAAGGCATCCGCTGGGTGCTCTCTGAAGTGGACTACCCGGACAAGGACACCGACCTCGTCGGCATCCCCGACCCGCTGATCGTCGGGCCGCCGGCACACATCTACGAGACCGGCGAGAAGACCGGGAGGGTGTACCCGCTGCTCTGAGTGAGTGCTGCTGGTCCGGCGTCACCGGCCGCGCGAGTAGGTTGGTCCTGTGAGCAGCCGGGCACTGGCGATCGGCGGCAGGATCCTGTTGATCCTGCTCGCGGCAATCGGGTTGCTCTGGCCCCTGGCCGGGTCGCTGGTCACGGGCACCGCCGGTGCGGCTGACGACCCGGTCGTCATCACCGAGCTGCGGTCCGCATTCACGGTCGCCGCCGACGGGCACATGGCGGTGACCGAGCAGATCACCGCCGACTTCCCCGGTGACCGTCACGGGATCTTCCGGTACTGGGACGTGTCTGACCCGAGCGACCCGGGCGCGCGGCACATCCCGACGATCCGCGAGATCACGGTGGACGGCGCGCCGGCCCAGTTCCAGACGCACTGGGAGAACGGTCGCCGGTTCCTGGTCGCCAAGATCGGTGACCCCGACGTCTACCTCTCCCCGGGCGAGCACATCTACACGCTCGCCTACGCCATCGACGGGGTGATCTCAAAGCCCGCCGCGGGGGCCGCCGGGAGCTTCGAGTCCTCGGAGGGCGAGAACACCGGGGATCCCGGCTCGGCCTTCTACTGGAACGTCGTCGCCCAGGGCTGGGAGATGCCCATCGGCAAGGCGCGCATCGCGATCTCGCTGCCCAGCCCGAGCGGCCAGGTGCAGTGCTCCGCGGGGACCGACAGCGGGCCGGGCCCGTGCGGGATCAAGGGCGCGGGCACCGCGGACATCGTCCTGACGGCCACCGACATCCCACCCCGGACCGGGATGACGGTACGCGCCACCATGGCCGCGCCCGCCCCGGACCGGGCGGCTCTGCCCTGGTCCATCCGCTGGGACCCGATCCTCGGCCGCTCCGTCCCTGCGCTCATCGCCGTGCTCCTGATGTCCGGCCTGGCGCTCGTGGCCGGGGTCGCGTGGGGTCGGGTCGGCCGCGAGGACTCCCCCGGGTTCCCGGTCATGTACGCGCCACCCGAGGGGCTCGGCCCGGTCCAGACGGTCTACATGGCCTCGGAGTCACACGGCCCCGCAGCGCTGATCGCGACGATCCTGTACCTGGCCGATCGGGGGTTCGTGACCCTGGAGAACCCCGCCGCCGACACGTGGCGGATCATCGGACGGGCGCAGGACGCGCAGTGGGGCGTGCTCGACCCGGGCGCCCAGGCCGTCGGTCACTCGCTGGGCATCCGCTACCCCGGGGCGACCTTCGCCGCCGACGGATCCATCGCGGCGGGCAAGACCCTGCGCGAGGCTGGGCGGGCACTGCCCTCCGCGGTGGACGGTTGGGCCAGCAGCGCCGGGCTGGTGCGCGCGGCGCCCAACGAGTACCTCGGGCGGCTGGTGTGGGTGCTGGCGATCGCCCTGGCGGCCCTGGGGTTCACCGGGATGGGCTGGCCCACCATGTGGGGCCTGCCCTTCGCCGCCTTCGCGATCGGCGGCGTGACCCTGTGGGCGACCGGGGTCGGCCACCGTCGCACCGCCGCCGGGCGGATCGTGTGGTCGCAGGCGGGCGGATTCGAGCGGCTGCTCTCGACGCCGTCGGCGGAGGATCGGTTCGACTTCGCGGCCCGCAAGGACCTGTTCATCGCCTACGTTCCGTACGCGGTCGCCTTCGGCGTGGCCGACAAGTGGGCTGAGAAGTACCGGGTGAGCACCCAGTCGGAGCCGCCCATCCCGGGCTGGTACCCGTACTACCTGGGATCTCAGTACGGGAACTTCTACTCTGGCTCCCAGTTCGACTCGTTCGACTCGGCTGTGTCCCAGTCGATCTCGGCCTACACCGCCTCGCAGTCGTCCTCCTCGAGCGGGGGCGGCGGCGGATTCGGTGGGGGTGGCGGCGGGGGCGGTGGCGGCTCGTGGTGACCAATCGCACGATCGATGAGAGGTGGATGTCCTGATGGGTTGGCTGATCGGCCTGATCGTGATCCTGGCACTTGCGGGGATCATGATCGTGGGCTTCAACAAGTTGCGACGGCTGGACATACGCGCCCAGGAGGCCCTCGGCGGGATCGACGTGCAGCTGACGCGCCGGGCCGACCTGATCCCGAACCTGGTGGCCACGGTCAAGGGCTACGCGTCCCACGAGAGCGGCGTCCTCGAGGAGGTCACGGCCGCCCGCACTGCGGTCACCGCGGCTGCGAAGTCGGGCTCCGTGGCCGACAGGGCCAGCGCCGAGGCAGCCCTGGACAGGTCCCTGGTCAACGTCATGGCCGTCGCCGAGGCCTACCCGGACCTGAAGGCGTCGGCGAACTTCGTCGCCCTGCAGCAGGAGCTCGGCGAGACCGAGGACCAGCTCGCCTTCGCCCGGCAGTACTACAACGACGCGGCCGCCTCGCTGAACACCGCGGTGGCGACCTTCCCGTGGATGCTGTTCTCAGGCATGGCAGCGGTGCACAAGCGGGACTTCTACGAGGCGCCGGACGCCCATCAGGCGCCGCCTCAGGTGTCGTTCTGACACGTGGGCTCAGCGGGGCGCGCCCCAGAGCACGGGCCCGTCGCCTCAGTCCTCGGCCGTCGCCCCGGCGTGGATGTTGAGCAGCAGGCCGATCCCGATCCATGCGGCGAACATCGACGACCCGCCGTAGGACACGAACGGCAGGGGCACACCCGTGACCGGCATGATCCCGAGGTTCATCCCGACGTTCTCGAAGGCCTGCAGCCCGAACCAGAGCACGACCCCGCTGGCCACGAGCCGGCCGAACAGGTCACGGGCACGCAGTGCGATGGTCAGGCCGCGCCAGAGGACCACGGCCAGCAGCCCCAGCAGCACGCAGACGCCGAGGAAGCCGAGCTCCTCGCCGGCCACCGAGAAGACGAAGTCGGTGTGGTTGAACGGGACGAACCCGCCCTGGGTCTGCGTGCCGTGGCCCAGTCCGCGACCCAGCAGGCCGCCGGCCCCGATCGCGATCCTGGCCTGCTGGGTGTTGTAGCCGAAGGTCCGTGCACCCTCCTCGGGGCGGGTGAAGGCCGTCAGACGGTCGACCTGGTAGTCGTCGACCAGGCCGAGGGCGAACGCGGCGACCACGGCCACTGCCCCCACGACCGCCAGGACCAGCAGGTGGACGAGCCGCACCCCGGCGATCACGAGCATGCCCACCACGATCGACAGGATCACCAGGACCGTGCCCAGGTCGGGCTGCAGCATGATCAGCGCGACGGGGACGGCGGCGATCGCCAGAGCGCGCACGAGCGTGCGCAGATCCGGGGCGTCGGTCGGGCTCCGGTCGGCGAGCACCAGTGCGACGCCCACGATGATCGCGACCTTGGCGAACTCCGAGGGCTGGATGGTGAACCCGGCCGGCAGCCGGATCCAGGCGTGAGCGCCGTTGATGGTGCTGCCCAGCGGCGAGAGCACGAGCACCAACCCCGCGAGGCTGGCGGCGTACAGGACGGGCGTGTAGCGCCTGATTGCTCGATGGCCCAGGCGCGACACCACCCAGCACAGCGCCAGCCCGAGCACGAGGTTCATCACCTGACGCGCGGCTGAGGTCCCCGACCACTGCCCGGCCGCCATGAGTCGGGCCGAGGTGGCCGACCAGATCAGTGCGGTCCCGAGCAGGCACAGCGACACAGCGGAGAGCACGAGGATCCAGTCCCACTGGCGCAGCCGAGGCGGGCTCGTCCTGGCGCCCATCGGCGGTGCGGCTCGCAGCAGGGTCATGGCGATCCAGACCCCCGAGCCGGGGCCGCAGGCACTCCGTCGGCGCCCATCGTCGGCAGGCCGTCGGCCACATCCCCGCCGACGAGCACGCTGCGGGCGGGATCGGCGGATCCGTCCCGGACTCCGAACAGTGCCTCGTAGATACCCCGGACGCTGGCGCCCGACGTGCCCGCGCCGGTGCCGCCCTGCGACACCATGATCACGACGGCGTACCTGGGGTCGTCAGCCGGAGCGAAGGACGCGAACCACGAGGTCGCCTGCTGCCCGTACACCTCACCCGTGCCGGTCTTCCCGGCGATCGGAACCTCGTCGAGCGGGAAGCCCGCAAAGGGCCGCCGGGCGGTGCCGGTGTCGACGACGCCGCGCAGCGCCCGGCGCAGGAACGCCAGGTCCTCGGCGGGGACACCGACGCTGCCCGCCGACTGCGGGGCGAACTCCTCGGCCACGGATCCGTCGGCGTCGAGCAACGCGCGTGCCACCTGCGGTCGGTAGAGCGTGCCCCCGTTGGCGATCGCCGCATACGCGGTGGCCACCTGCAGGACCGTCGCCGCGGTGTCGCCCTGGCCGATCGCTGCGTTGAGGGCATCGCCGACCCGCCAGAGCATGCCCTCCTTGCAGTTCTCCTTCGCCAGGCGCGTCAGGTAGCGGGCGCGCTCGGCGTCCGCCACCTCCGGGTACCCGTCCTTGGCCCGCGCGCACCACTCGTCGCGGCGCTGCTCCCACTGGGCTGCCTTGGCCTCACGGGAGGCGAGCCGGCCCGCGGTCTCGCCGGGCAGGTCGATCCCTGTCGGCTTACCGAAGCCGAAGTCCGAGGCCGTCGTGGCGATGAGATCGCTCGGGTCGTCGACGGGCTTCGAGCCACCATCGGCGCGCCACTGCTCGTGGGCGAGTCGGTAGAAGACCGTGTCGCAGGAGACCTCCAGCGCGCGGGACAGCGAGATCGGTCCGAAGGCTCGGGATCGGTAGTTCTGGAACGCACGACCGCCCACGGAGTAGCTGCTGGGGCAGTCGTAGGCGGCCGTCGTCGAATAGCCGGCGCCGAGAGCTGCGGCCGCGCTCACCGCCTTGAAGGTCGAGGCGGGCGCGAGCGCGGTCTGCACGGCGCGGTTGAGCAGCGGCTGCCCGGCGGCGGGATCGGTCAGTGCCGCGTAGTCGGTGGCGGTGATCCCACCGGTCCAGATGTTGGCATCGAAGTCCGGTGCGGAGGCCAGCGCCAGGACGGCACCGGTGCGCACATCGAGCACGACAGCCGCCCCGCCGTCGGCCTTGTAGGGCTGCTCGGAGATCGGGTCGATGCGACCCCGGGCGCGCGCGATCGCGGCCTGCAGCTGCTCCTCGACGACTGCCTGCAGCCCAGCGTCGATATGGGTGACCAGCGTCTTGCCCGGCACTGCGGGAACCTCGACCCCGGCCGAGGCGCGATGCCCGGCGCTGTCGACCGTCACGCGCTCGAGCCCCGGTCGGCCGCGCAGCGCCTCATCGTGGACCAGCTCGAGCCCGGCCTGGCCGCGCGCCGGCGTGCCCTCGAGCTCGGGGGCGGCGGCGACATCCTCCGCAGTGACCACGCCGACGTGGCCGAGGGTGTGCGCAGCCAGCGACTGCCCCGGGTACTGGCGCACGGGCACCCGGTCGATCGCGACGGCCGGGAATCCTGTCGGGTCGGCCATGACCTGCCCCGCCGCCTCGATGCCCACGTCACTGGCGACCACAGGATCGGCCCCCGCTGCGCCGTTCCAGCAGTTGGGCTGCTTCTGCGCGCCGGGCGTTCCGCAGTTCTGCAGTCGGGCGGTGAGGAGGTCGGAGTCGACGGCGAGCAGGTCGGCGAGGCGGTCCATCACGGCTGCGCCGTCGTCGTCGAGTCGGCGCAGCTCACGGCGATCGACGGACACGTCGAGGCTGATCCGGTTGGCGGCCAGCGGCCGGCCCTGCTGGTCGAGGACCATGCCCCGAGCAGCCGGGATCACCAGCTCCCGGACCCGGTTGTCCTCGGCTGCGGCACGTGCCTCATCGGCGTCCACGACCTGGAGGCTGAACGCCCGCGCAGCCAGTGTGCCGACCAGCGACATCACGAGGACGGCCAGGATCAGCAGGCGGGCGTGCACGCGGTCGGTCATGACGCCCCCACTCCCCCAGCCGACCCGGGCCCCCCCGCCGACGCAAGCCGGGCTGGGTTCAGCGGGGCTGGCCTGGTTGATCGGGTCACGAGCAGCAGCGCGAGCGGGGCCAGGACCAGCGCCCAGGCGGCGCTCGCGACAGCCGCACCGAGCACCGACACCCCAACCGGCGACCCTGCGAACCAGAGCACGGCCGCACGCGCCAGCACCACGGAGCTCGCCCCGATCGCCACCAGGAGCATGGCAGTGAAAGGACCCGGCTGGTAGGTCTCCGCGACCCGGCCAAGCACCGCGCCCGCCAGCGCCAGCACCAGCATCCAGCCGCCGAGGGGGCCCGTTGCGGGGGGAAGGAGGTCGAGGATCAGCCCCGCCCCGGCACCGACCAGGCCACCGATGAGCGGTCCGCGCGCGATGGCCACGGCCAGCACGGAGACGACTACGACGTCGGGGACCGCCCACGGTGTGGGCAGGAAGTTCACGAGGCTGACCTGCACGATCGCCAGGGTGACCAGGACGAGGGCGAGGACCACCCAGGCGCCACGCGACCACGTGGGGGTGCTCACGACCGGCCGTCCTGTTGGGCACCGGGGACGAGCACGGCGACCCGATCCAGGGTGGAGTCGTCGACGGCGGGGGTGACCTCCGCGGACCGGGTCAGCGCGGCCGACGACCCGGTCACCTTCGCGATGCTGCCCAGGGGAAGGTCCGCCGGCAGGTCCCCGCCAGGCGTCCCCAGCGTGACGATGAGGTCGCCCTGCGCCATCCGCCCGAGCGGGTCGAGCAGCTCGAAACGCCCCGCGCCACCGGTCCCACGGAACACGCCCACCTCGCCGGAAGAGGCCACCCGCGCGGCGATCTCGGTGGCGGGGTCGACTACGAGTCGCACCGTGGAGACCTGCGGCGAGACTGAGTCGACGATGCCAGCAAGTCCCGACGCGCCGATCACGGCCAGGCCCGCGCGGACATCGTCGCCCGACCCTGCGGAGATGGCCGCCGAACGGGCGGGATCCTGGGGTGCGGAGAGGGAGACCACGCGCCCGGGGACCGTGGTGAAGCCCTCGGACGGGGCCAGCGCGGCAAGCGCCCGGGTTTCCGCCTCGGAGAGCGTGCCGGCAGCGGCGGCCCCCGCGAGGGCCCGCGCCTGGGCCAGCTGCTGCTCCAACTCGACGATCCGGGCCTGTTCCTCCGCCGAGCCACCCAGTCGCTCGCCTGCCTGAGTGCGAACCCAGGCCAGGGCGCGCTCAGGCGGACCCGCGACGGCACCCGCGATCCCGCGCAGCGCGTCGGTCGGGCCCGAGCCGCGCACGTCGATCAGGATGAGCAGTACGGCCACGGCCACGGCGGCCCCCACGAGCACCCGCGTGCTGCGCCAGGCCATCAGTGCCGCGGCTCCGCGATCAGGACACGCGACAGCGCGTCGAACGACTCCACCGCGCGGCCCGCGCCGAGGACGACCGCGTGCGTCGGGTTCTCGGCGACGACCACGGGCATGCCCGTCTCGCTGGCCAGACGCCTGTCCATGCCGGCGAGCAGCGCACCCCCGCCGGTGAGCACGATCCCGCGCGCCAGGACGTCGCCCGCGAGCTCAGGCGGTGTCCGGTCCAGGGTCGAGACCACGGCGTCGACGATGGCCTGCACCGGTTCGTCGAGGGCCCAGCGGATCTCCTCGGCGGTGACGTCGACGGTCCGTGGCAGGCCGGTCACCAGGTCGCGACCGCGCAGGGCGGAGCCCGGCTCATCGGCCGACGGGAACGCCGAGCCGACGGCCATCTTCACGTCCTCGGCAGTGCGCTCCCCGATCAGCAGGGAGTACTCCTTCTTGGCGTAGTTGATGATCGCCTCGTCGAGGCGGTCGCCGCCCACGCGCACCGACATCGAGGTCACGGTCCCGCCGAGGGCCAGCACGGCGACCTCCGTGGTGCCGCCCCCGATGTCCACGACCATCGATCCGGTCGCCTCATGGACCGGCAGGCCGGCACCGATCGCGGCGGCCATCGGCTCCTCCATCAGGTGCACCTCGCGGGCCCCGGCGGCATAGCATGCGTCGCGGACGGCCCGCCGCTCCACGCCGGTGATCCCGCTCGGGACGGCGACCACGATCCGCGGCCGGGACCAGAAGCTGCGCTTGTGCACCCTCCCCACGAAGTAGCGCAGCATCCGCTCGGCGTTGTCGAAGTCGGCGATGACCCCGTCGCGCAGCGGGCGGACGGTGACGATGTGCTCGGGGGTTCGGCCGAGCATGGCCTTGGCGTCGTTGCCCACCCCGACCAACGCACCGGTGTCGGCGGACACCGCGACGATCGAGGGCTCGACCAGAGCGATCCCAGCGCCGCGCACGTACACCAGAGTGGTGGCCGTGCCCAGGTCGATCGCGAGGTCCCGGCCGGCGAACAGTTGCTTGCTCGTGTTGGCCACCGCGCTCACCCCTCGGATCGTTCGGTCGGTGCGTGGATGAGGGTCATCGGTGTCAACGGTTCCGACTATCCGATGGTCGATTGCCGTTCACACGGTGCGATCAGGCGAGGCCGGGGAAGAACAGGGCCACTTCGCGGGCGGCCGACTCCGGGGAGTCCGAGCCGTGGGTGACGTTCTCCTGCATGACTGTGGCCAGGTCGCCACGGATCGTGCCCGGGGCAGCGGTCACCGGGTTGGTGGCGCCCATCATGGCCCGCCACTGGGCGATCGCGTCCGGGCCCTCCAGCACGGCGGCCACAAGCGGGCCGGAGGTGATGAAGTCCACCAGGTCGGCGAAGAAGGGCTTCGCGACGTGCTCGCCGTAGTGCGCCTCAGCAGTGGCCCGATCCAGGGTCCGCAGCTCCAGGGCGACGATCCGAAGGCCCTTGCGCTCGATGCGCGACAGCACCTCGCCGATGAGGTTGCGGGCGACCCCGTCGGGCTTGATCAGGACCAGGGTCCGCTCGGTCATCCATGCCTCCTGCGCAGGCGGGCGGAGCCTCCGCCCTCAAGGCGGCCCAGCCTACCTGCCGCACGAGGGTGCCCCGAACGCCCGCCATCACCCCGAACGCCTGCCGAACACCACCCGAACGCCACTCCCGATCGCCTCTCCGATTCGTCCGCTCTCCCGCGGCTCGGCCGTGGATTCGTCCGTCATTCCGAGCGTCGATCGTCGGAGAAGCGGACGAAGCGAGGGCCGGACCGACCCGGGCGCCACGCGTTGGGCGAGCGGTCAGTTCGTTGCTTGGGTGGCCTCGGCCTTGCGGCCCAGGCGCAGGGCGGTCCACCAGAGGGCGGTGAACACCGCTCCCAGTAGGAACATCATCCAGCCGATGAGCACGCCGCTGGCGAGGACCAGCCCTTGCAGGGCCCACCCGGCGGGGACGAAGAAGGGGCGGCGGAACATCCCCGGCAGCAGCGCACACGCCAGCGCCAGGACCGCGAACAGCCAGCCCACCCACGCGGGCTGACCACCGGCCACGACCGCCACCGGGATGGCCAGCAGCAGGACGATGGCCTCCATGATCAGCACGCTGGAGGTCAGGACCCTCATTCCCAGCCCTCCGGCACCCGGCCACGAGGTGCACCGTGCTCGGAGCGCGTGGATCCGGACTCGTGGCCGGACTCGGCGCCGAGCAGGAGACGCGCCTCACCTGCCATGGTGACCGATCCCGTGACGATCACGCCCGCGCCGACCCCTGCCGGGGAGCCCACTTCCGCCAGCTCGATCGCGCGATCGAGGGCAGCATCCAGGCGATCGACCGCCTCGACGCGCTCCTCGCCCAGAACCTCGGCAGCGATCGCGGCCAGCTCGGCGACCGGCAGCGCCCGCGGCGAGCTCGACCGGGTGATCACGACCATGTCGACGATCGGGTCCAGCTCGACAAGGATCCCTGCGGCATCCTTGTCGGCGAGGATGCCGACCACCGCCACCGACGAGGTGAACGCGAACGAGTCCGCGATGGCCGCAGCCAACGCCCGCGCGCCCGGCACATTGTGGGCAGCGTCCACGACAACGGTGGGAGCCCTGCGCACGATCTCGAGCCGGCCCGGCGAGGTCACCGCTGCGAGACCCGCACGCACCACCACGGGGTCCAGGCGCCGGCCGGGCGTGGGCACGGGGATGTCGGTGGCGATGCCCTCTGCCGCCCCATCCCGGATGTCGATGGGCCTGACGTTGCTGCCTGGCTCCACCTCGGGCGAACGGGGCGCACTGGCCGTCGATGTGATCCCGAAGAAGGACTCGACCGCAGCCAGCGCAGCCACCGCGTTGCGCGCCTGGTGTGCGCCGAACAACGGGAGGAACACCTCCTCGTAGTCGGCGCCCATCCCGCGCAGTGTGAGCTGCTGCCCGCCCACGGCAACCAGCCGCTCGAGGACCCCGAAGTGGATCCCCTCGACCGCGGTGGGCGCCTCCATCTGGGAGGAGGCGGCCGCCAACACCTCCATGGCCTGGTCCTCCTGGGCGGCCAGGACCACGGACGAGGTCGGCTTGATGATCCCCGCCTTCTCCCCCGCGATGTCGGCGAGGGTGTCACCCAGGTAGTCGGAGTGATCCATGCCGATCGGCATGATCACCGCGACCTGGCCATCGGCGACGTTCGTTGCGTCCCACGTGCCGCCCATGCCGACCTCGACGATGGCCACGTCCACCGGCGCGTCGGCGAACGCGGCGAACGCGAGGCCGGTCATCACCTCGAAGAAGCTCAGCCGTGGGCCGCCCTCGAGCTCACTGGCCTCGTCGGCCATCGCCAACACGGGAGAGACCTCGTCGTACACGTCGAGGAACGCGTCGATGCTGATGGGCTCGCCGTCGAGGCGGATCCGCTCGCGCAGGTCGGACAGGTGCGGGGAGGTGATCAGCCCGGTGTGCAGCCCGAACGCCCGAAGCAGCGACTCGATCATCCGGGCGGTCGAGGTCTTGCCGTTCGTCCCCGTCACGTGGATCACGGGATAGGCGCGCTGCGGGTCACCGAGGAACTGCGTGAGGGTCCGGATGCGGTCCAAGGTCGGGGAGATCTGCGACTCGGGCCAGCGTGCCTCGAGCTCGCGACGCACCTCGCCGAAGCGGTGCAGCGGGTCGGTGGGGTCAGTGGTCACGGGCCCATCGTCGCATCCCGGGTGGGGCTTCGCCGAGCAGCGGTCCGGGCGCATCGCCCCTAGATTGAGCCCCCCGACCGGAGGGACCAACGCGATGTCAACCACGATCACGGAGCCGACCCCGGCCGCATCGCCCGCAGGCCCCGTCGACCCCGGGCCCGAGGTGGCAGCCTCGCTCACACGGACGCTGGCGTTCCTCGGGGCGTCGAGCGTGGTGGTCGGCGGCCTCGCGGCCGTCACGTCCTCCCGCCCGGGGCCGCGCGCGTTCGGCCAGCAGAGCGCCGCGTGGGGGGCGATCAACCTGGGCATCGCGGGGTTCGGGGCCTGGCGCTCCCGCGCCCATCCGCCTGAGGCAGCACGCCTTCGCCGGACGCTGCTCGTCAATGCGGGACTCGATGCGGTCTACGTCGCCGCGGGTGCGCACATCGCCCACCACCGCTCGACGTTGAGCGGTCGGATCGTCCCGGAGGCTGCACGCGGGCACGGCCTCGCGGTGGTCGGCCAGGGGCTGGCGTTGATGGCGTTGGACCTGACATATGCCCGGCGTCTGGCCTGATCCGGTACCTGCTCCACCTGCCGGGCGGGCACCACCTGGCCTGACGTCCTGACAGACCCCGAGCCCCTCAGCGACGTGTGCGGTGACCGCGGGTGGCCCCAGTAGAATCGCACCCCATGAGCCAGCCACCGGATGCCCCCGCCGCCCGTATCCCCGAGAAGCCGTCCATCGACGGGATCGAGTCGGTCTGGTCCGAGCGCTGGGAGGCCGACGCGACCTACCGATTCGATCGCACGCGGCCGCGATCCGAGGTCTACTCGATCGACACCCCGCCGCCCACGGTCTCGGGTTCCCTGCACGTCGGTCACGTGTTCTCGTACACGCACACCGACCTGATCGCCCGGTACAAGCGCATGCAGGGCTTCGACGTGTTCTACCCGATGGGCTGGGACGACAACGGCCTGCCGACCGAGCGCCGCGTGCAGAACTACTACGGCGTGCGCTGCGAGCCGACGCTGCACCACGACCCGGACTTCACGCCGCCGGAGAAGCCGGACCCGAAGAAGCAGGTCGCGATCAGCCGACGCAACTTCATCGAGCTCTGCGAGCAGCTGACCCTCGAGGACGAGAAGGCGTTCGAGGCGCTGTTCCGCCAGCTCGGCCTGTCCGTTGACTGGACGCAGACCTACCAGACCATCGACTCCAACGCCCGGTCCGCATCCCAGAAGGCGTTCCTGCGCAACCTCGCCCGCGGGGAGGCCTACCAGGCTGAGGCGCCGACGCTGTGGGACGTCACGTTCCGCACGGCCGTGGCCCAAGCCGAGCTCGAGGACCGCGAGATGCCCGGCGAGTACCGCCGGATCGCGTTCCCCTACTCGGACGGATCCGGCGCGGTGCACATCGAGACCACGCGTCCCGAGCTGCTCGCCGCGTGCGTGGCACTGGTCGCCCACCCCGACGACGAGCGGTACCAGAAGCACTTCGGCACCACCGTGACCACGCCGGTGTTCGGGGTCGAGGTGCCTGTCGTCGCCCATCACCTCGCCGACCCGGAGAAGGGCTCCGGCATCGCGATGATCTGCACGTTCGGCGACACCACCGACGTCACGTGGTGGCGCGAGCTCGCCCTGGCGACCCGGCCGATCATCGGCTGGGACGGCCGGATACTTCCCGATACTCCGGACTGGATCACCCGCGAGACGGGCCGCGAGGCCTACGCGTCCATTGCCGGCATGACCGCGTTCTCGGCCAAGAAGCAGATGGTCGAGCTGCTCGGGGCTGCGGGGTGGCTGGACGGTGAGCCCCGTGCCATCACCCACCCGGTCAAGTTCTTCGAGAAGGGTGAGCGACCCCTGGAGATCGTCACCACCCGGCAGTGGTACATCCGCAACGGCGGGCGGGATGCGGACATGCGCGCCACGATGCTGGCCCGCGGCGAGCAACTGTCCTGGCACCCGGCCTCCATGGCGATCCGGTACCAGAACTGGGTCTCGGGGCTGGCCGGGGACTGGCTCATCAGCCGGCAGCGGTTCTTCGGCGTGCCGATCCCGCTGTGGTACGGGGTCGACCCGCACGGCAACCCCGACTACCACCAGGTGATCACCCCCGACGAGTCCGCCCTGCCCGTGGACCCGTCGGCCGAGTCGCCCGCAGGGTTCGACGAGGCTCAGCGCGGCCAGCCGGGCGGGTTCATCGGCGATCCCGATGTCATGGACACGTGGGCCACCTCGAGCCTCAGCCCACAGATCTGCGGGGGTTGGGAGCGTGACCCCGAGCTCTGGGCGGCCGTCTCCCCGATGGACCTGCGCCCCCAGGCCCACGAGATCATCCGGACCTGGCTGTTCTCCTCCGTCGTGCGCTCTCACCTCGAGGACGACCGGCTGCCGTGGGCACACGCGGCGATCTCCGGATGGATCCTGGATCCGGATCGCAAGAAGATGTCGAAGTCCAAGGGCAACGTCGTCACGCCCGCGGACCTGCTGGACAAGCACGGCTCCGACGCTGTCCGGTACTGGGCGGCCTCGGGTCGCCCGGGCACCGACACGGCCTTCGACGAGGGCCAGATGAAGATCGGCCGGCGCCTGGCGATCAAGATCCTGAACGCGAGCCGGTTCGTGCTCGGGCAGGGCGTGGATGCCGCAGCGGCGAACCAGCCCGACGTCGTCACGCACCCGCTCGACCGCGCCCAGCTGGCCGCGCTGGCCGAGGTCGTGACCGAGGCCACTGCGGCGTTCGACGACTACAACTACACCCGTGCCCTCGAGCTGGCCGAGACCTACTTCTGGTCGTTCTGTGACGACTACCTCGAGCTGGTCAAGGACCGGGCATACGGAGCCCAGGGCCCGGAGGCGGCTGCCTCGGCGCGGGCCGCTCTCGCGACCGCGCTGAGCGTGCAGCTGCGCCTCTTCGCACCGTTCGTGCCCTTCGTGACCGAGGAGGTCTGGGCGTGGTGGCAGGAGGGTTCGGTGCACCGTGCGCCGTGGCCCACCGTCGAGGAGGTCGCCCGGATCGCCCAGGACGGGGAGCCGGTCCTGGTCGGTGAGGTCGCTGACGTCCTCAGCGCGATCCGCAAGGCCAAGTCCGAGGCGAAGGTCTCGATGCGCGCGGAGGTCTCCTACGCCGAGGTCCTGCGCCCGGTCGAGACCGCCGCCCGTGTCAGCAGCGCGCGCGCCGACATCTCCGCCGCCGGTCGGATCGCGGACCTGCGCATCGGCGAGGGAGAGCCGAGCACCCGGATCGACCTCGCTGAGACCACCGCCTGAGAGGTAGCTCCTCACAGCGGTGGCCCCCGGTGCTCAAGCCGGCGCCCCACGGGTCCGATGACCCAGCAAAGGCGCCAGCACCGAGGAGAGTCCGCCATGGGTCGCAGGTCTACGAAGTCGTCACCCGCAACAGGGGCTGCACTGCCCTTTGACACGGTCGGGGTCACGATCCTGCCCGGGGTCTCGCTCCCGGAGTGGGCAGAGCCCCCTGCGGAGTCGCTGATGGCTTCCGGTCCGGAGCTGATCGCCGACGCTGGCCCGATCCCACAGGACATGGCTGTCGAGGCGGCCCTTGAGGCGCCGACCGCCCCTGAGCGGGCAGCGGCATCTAACCCGCCGCAGGTCCCGGCCCAGGGCGCCGCACCTGCACCCCAGCACGCGCCGGAGCCCGCCTTTGCCATGGCGGGTGCGGGGATGGTGGGCGCCGGAGCTGTCGGGACCGTCGAGGCGCCGACCGCGTACGGGCAGTTCCCCGCCGCGTATGGCCAGGCTCCCACCGGGTACGGTCCGCCGACCGGGTACGGTCCGCCGGCTCCGACTTCCACCCCAGCCGCCCCGGCCTACATGACCGAACCCTCGCGCTACCCGGCTGCGCCGGCGGCAGGGTTGGTCGCACCCGCGGCTGCTCCGTCCTCGTCCACGTCTGCTCCCGCCACGCACCTCGCTCCGCCGGCGCCCCGGCTGCCTTCCGAGGCCGCGATGCCGTCGTCCAGCGGACCCGTTCAGGCGATGCCTGCTGGCCCCTCCGACATGGCTGCTCACGGTGGGCTGGCCGCAGCAACCGGCTACGGACAGACGCTCGAGGCAGGCGGCCATTCCGTTGCGGACCCCGGCCTGGCACCCCCACCGGCTCGACCCGGCACGACGCAGGCCCCCGACGCCCAGACACCGCAGGCGATGGACCCGGAGTCCGTCCCACCAAGTCAGGCCTTCAGCTCCCAGGAGCGTGAGTCGCTGAGCCCACAGCACATCGCACTGCTCTCGTGGTGGGCGGACATGATGGCAGCCGGCCAGTTCCCGGCCCCGACCGCTGCGGCAGGTCCGGATGGTACGGATCCGGCCGAGGCAGCCGACGGGGGACGCACGCGGGCCTTCCCAGTCAAGGCTGCGGCCGTGAGCCTCCTGGCCGTGGCCGCACTCGGCGCTGCCGCCGTGGCAGGGTCAGTTCTCAACCTGGGGATCTGACCGCGCGCGGACCGCACCCGGACGGCTCGGCGCGTCATGGCCGCGAGCGTCATGCCCAAGGGCGTCATGCCCAGAAGCGTCAGGCGGTCTTCTCCTGGCGGCTCCGCCGTGCTGGCGCTGCCGGCGCCTCGCGGGGCAGCAGTGTCGGGTTCACGTTGTCCTTGACGACCTCACCAGTGATGACCACGCGACCGACGTCCTTGCGGGACGGGCACGTCGTACATGACGTTGAGCAGGACCTCCTCGAGGATGGCGCGCAAGCCACGTGCGCCGGTGCCACGCAAGGTGGCCTGCTCGGCGATCGCGTCCAAGGCGTCGTCACTGAACTCGAGTTGGACCCCGTCGAGCTCGAACAGGCGCTGGTACTGACGCACGAGCGCGTTCTTCGGCTCGGTGAGCACCTGCACGAGGGCCACCTTGTCCAGACTGTTCACCGAGGTGAAGACGGGAAGCCGACCGACGAACTCCGGGATCATCCCGAACTTCAGCAGGTCCTCGGGCATCACCTTGGCGAAGATCTCCGACGCCGAGGTGCCGCGACCCTCCAGGCGCGGGTCGAGCTCCTCGGGCATGAAGCCGATGGACTTGCGCCCGATCCGCGACTCGATGATCTTGTCCAGGCCGGGGAAGGCCCCACCCACGATGAACAGGACGTTGGTGGTGTCGATCTGGATGAACTCCTGGTGCGGGTGCTTGCGCCCGCCCTGCGGCGGGACCGACGCGGTGGTGCCCTCAAGGATCTTCAGCAGCGCCTGCTGGACGCCCTCGCCTGACACGTCGCGGGTGATCGACGGGTTCTCGCTCTTGCGGGCGACCTTGTCGATCTCGTCGATGTAGACGATGCCGGTCTCTGCCTTCTTGACGTCGTAGTCAGCAGCCTGGATCAACTTGAGCAGGATGTTCTCGACGTCCTCGCCGACATAGCCGGCTTCGGTCAGGGCGGTGGCGTCGGCGATGGCGAACGGAACGTTCAACATCCGGGCCAGGGTCTGGGCGAGCAGGGTCTTGCCCGAACCGGTCGGCCCGAGGAGGAGGATGTTGGACTTCGCCAGCTCGACCTGCTCATCGCGCTGGCGGTCGGTGCCGCCACTGGCCTGCACGCGCTTGTAGTGGTTGTACACGGCGACCGACAGGCTCTTCTTGGCGGTGTCCTGGCCGATCACGTACTGGTCGAGGAACTGACAGATCTCGCGCGGCTTCGGCAGCTCGTCGAACTGCACATCGGAGGATTCGTGCAGCTCCTCCTCGATGATCTCGTTGCAGAGGTCTATGCACTCGTCGCAGATGTACACGCCGGGACCGGCGATCAGCTTCTTGACCTGCTTCTGGCTCTTCCCACAGAAGGAGCACTTGAGCAGGTCGCCGCCGTCACCGATGCGGGCCACGTTGGTTCCTCTCCTCGACTGACTCCGAAGGTACCTCCCGAATGCGGGGCCGCACAGGCCCCACTCCGGATAATCCCGCCGTTCGGGTTACGCCCAGCGCGTACCAAGCGCCGATCAGAGCGCCGTTGCCATCTTCCGCGAGGCGATGACCTGGTCGATGACCCCGTACTCCACCGCGTCATCGGCGGTCAGGATCTTGTCGCGCTCGATGTCCTTGGCGACCTGCTCGGGGGTCCGGCCTGTGTGTTTGGCGAGGATGCCCTCCATCTCCACGCGCATGCGCAGGATCTCATTGGCCTGGATCTCGATGTCCGAGCCCTGGCCTCCGCCCTCGGTGTACGGCTGGTGGATCAGCACGCGGGCGTGCGGCAGGGCGAACCGCTTGCCCGGGGCCCCCGCCGCCAGCAGGACTGCCGCCGCCGACGCCGCCTGACCCAGGCACACGGTCTGGACCTGCGGCTTGATGAACTGCATGGTGTCGTAGATGGCCGTCATGGCGGTGTAGGAGCCGCCAGGTGAGTTGATGTAGATCGAGATCTCGCGATCCGGGTCCATCGACTCCAGCGTGAGCAGCTGGGCCATCACGTCATCGGCCGATGCATCATCGATCTGGACTCCGAGGAAGATGATCCGCTCCTCGAAGAGCTTCGCGTAGGGATTCATGATGCGCTCGCCGTTGGCGGTGCGCTCACGGAACTCCGGCAGGATGTAGCGCGCCGCCGGCTGCTGGATTCGGGTCACGAGGTGCTCCTGGGCTCGGGGATCGGTCGCGGAATAGCGCAGCGGGCTCATGCGGTGCCGCCCTCTCCGGAGACGTCGCGCGCGCTGCGGACCACATGGTCGACGAACCCGTACTCCTTGGCCTCGTCGGCGGTGAACCAGCGGTCGCGGTCGGAGTCATTGCTGATCGTGTCCAGCGTCTGGCCTGTGTGCTGGGCGATCAGTTCGGCCATCTTCTTCTTGGTGTAGAGCATCTGCTCGGCCTGGATCTTGATGTCCGAGGCAGTTCCACCGATGCCGCCGGACGGCTGGTGCATCATGATCCGTGCGTGCGGGGTCGCGTAGCGCTTGCCCTCGGCGCCGGCGCACAGGAGGAACTGGCCCATCGAGGCGGCCAGGCCCATGGCCACGGTCGCGACGTCGTTCTTGACGAACTGCATGGTGTCGTAGATCGCCATGCCCGCGGACACCGAGCCACCAGGTGAGTTGATGTACAGGTAGATGTCCTTGTCCGGGTCCTCAGCGGCCAGCAGGAGCATCTGCGCGCAGATGGCGTTGGCCATCTGGTCCTCGACGACCGAGCCGAGGAAGATGATCCGCTCACGCAGCAGGCGCTGGTAGACGGAGTCGTCGAAGCCGGGGCCGGTGGGCGACGGGGAGCGCAGCTCGGGCTGCGACGGGGTGGGGTACGGCAGTCCGTTCACGGGTGACCTCCGCTGGTTGGGGCGATCTGGATGCGGGCCAGCGGCCCGGTGATCGCGTCTGCAGTGACCCTAACCCGGGGGTCCGACACGGGCTTCCCCGGCGGCGCGGTTGTTCGCTCAGGGCGTGGGCAGGGGAACGAACGGAGCCCCCGCCAACCGGTCGGAGACCGGGGCGGGGGCCCGAACGTGCGTGCGTGCGGCGATCAGCCGCCGAGGCCAGCCAGGCCACCGGACGCCATGGCTGCGGCCAGGTCGGCGTTGAGCGCGTCGAGGTCCACCTCGGCGCCGGACGGATCGACGATCTTCGCCTTCTCCATGACGAACGCCAGCGCCTTGGCGCGGCGCACCTCGGTGACGGCCATCTGGACCTGACCCGCCGCGACCAGCTCGTTGGCGAACTGGTCGGGGGTCATCCCGTAGCGCGGGGCCTGCTGCATGAGCCAGGCGGAGAGCTCCTCCTGGGCGACCGTGAGCTCGTTCTCCTCGGCGATCCGGTCGAGCAGGATCGCACTCTTGATCCGACCGCGGGCCTCGGACTCGAACTCCGCCTTGTGGTCCTCGTCGCCGTGGCCGTCGTGGAAGTGCTCCTCGAGCTCACGGGCGATCAGGGACTCGGGCAGCGGGAAGTCCACGGAGTCCACGAGCTGCTCGTGCAGCTTCGTGCGCGCGGAGACGCCCTGCTCGACGCGCTTCATCCGGACGAGCCGGGTGCGGACGTCCTCGGTGAGCTCATCCATCGTGTCGAACTCGCTGGCCATCAGGGCGAAGTCGTCGTCCGCGACGGGCAGCTCGCGCTCGCGCACGGTCGTCACCGTCACTGTGACATCGATGTCCTTGCCCTCGTACTGACCGGCCTCGGCCGGGAACGAGAATGAGCGGACGTCGTCGGCCACAGCTCCGCGGACTGCTTCGTCAAAGCCTGGAAGGGGCTCCTCCTTGCCGCCGACCTCGAAGCTCAGCGCCGAGGCCATGAGGTCCTCGACCTCCTCGCCCTCGCAGGCGCCGGACAGGTCCACCAGCAGGACGTCGCCATCCTGGGCGGGACGCTCGACGTCTGTCAGCGTGGCGAAGCGGGCGCGAAGGGCGTCGACCTGCTCGGCGACCTCCTCGTCGGTGGGATCGGCGCCGTCGACCTCGACGACGAATGCGTCAAGATCGGGTAGGTCGAACTCCGGACGCACGTCCACCTCGACCGTGAAGGCCAGGTTCTCCCCGTCGTTGAGCTCCTGGACGTCGAAATCCGGGGTGCCCAGAGGCTTGAGGTTGTTCTCCGCGACCGCCTTCTCGAACGCCGCGGGGACGGCCTCGTTGACCGCCTCCTCAAGGACGAGGGCGCGGCCGAACCGCTGGTCGATCACCCGCGAGGGGACCTTGCCCTTGCGGAAGCCGGGGACGGTCACCTGGGCGGCGATGCGCTTGTAGGCGGCGTCCAACTGCGGGGCCAGCTCCTCGAAGGGCATGTCCACGGTCAGCTTGACGCGGGTGGGCGAGAGGGTCTCGACGTCGCTCTTCACAGCGGCGCACTCCTAGCGGGTTGCAGGGATGGAACTGATCGGTCGGGGCGGGGAGACTCGAACTCCCGATCTCCTGCCCCCAAAGCAGGCGCGCTAGCCACTACGCTACGCCCCGTGACTGCCGCTGCAGTCTAGTCCACATCAAGGGGTACCCTGTTCCTCGTCCTTGAGACGACCCGGCGGCGAACTGGCCGGGATCGCAGGGGCACGCGGGTGTAGCTCAATGGTAGAGCCCCAGCCTTCCAAGCTGGCCATGCCGGTTCGATCCCGGTCACCCGCTCCACACGAAAACAGCCCCTGACCTGCGTCGACGCGGGTCGGGGGCTTTCTCATGTATGCACAGATAGTGTCCGATAGTGACCGTTTCGTGCTGCGAGTGGCATGCCGTGACAGCACGCTCGCAGCACGCCACGGGTGCCCCTAGGGGTTCCCGAGCACTCAGGGGGCCGGAAGTCTCAACCACTTGGTTGAGAGTCGTGCTGCGAACGTGCTGTGAGCCGACAGCACACGCGGACGGGGAAGGACCAGGGATGGCACGCAAGTTCGGGTGGGTCCGCAAGCTGCCCAGTGGCCGGTACCAGGCCTCCTACATCAGCCCCGACGGGGTCCGGGTGAACGCGCCCACCACGTTCACCAAGGAGGAGCACGCCGACAAGTGGCTGGCCGCCCAGGGCGGCGGCGAGTTCCTGCCCAGCCCGCTCGTCGTCGCCCAGTCCGGCGAATGCCAGGCAGCGGATCACGGGGCCCCAGAGGTCCTCGGGCTCGGTGAGGAGGGCGGCCTCGGCGAGCAATCCTGTGTCGTCGCCGGCTCTGAGTCGGTCGAGAGCCAGGTGAACGTGCTGGTACCAGGGGTGGTACGGGTTGAGCCGGTTGGACTCGCGGATGCACGCCAGGCCCGTGTCCCAGGCGCCGCTGAGCGCCAGGAGGGCCCCGGAGCCGTAGAGGATCGACGGGTGGGAGGGGCTCAGCTCGATCGCGCGGGTCGCATTCGCCAGGCACTGGTCGGTGTGCCCCCGTGCGAACGCCACGCCCGCGAGGACGGTCCACGCGTGTGCATGCCCGGGGTGAAGGGCGAGCGCCGCGAGCGCCCGCCGCTGAGCGTTGGCCAGGGCTGCGTCGCGGTCCGGTGCCCACTCCAGGATCGCTTGTACGTACTCGATGGAGCCCAGCATCGACAGCAGGACGACGTTCTCCGGGTCAAGGTCCGCGGCCAGGCTCAGGTCGAGCGCCGCGGTCTCGGTGTCCTGTCTCGTGCCGCTGTCGAGGTAGCGGTAGTAGGAGAGCATCGCCGCGTGCGAAGCGGGGAGGCGGGTCCCCGCGTGGCGTGCGGTGGTGTCGCGAAGCACCACCCCGCGGAAGTCGCCGACTGTCCCGGCGATCCGCCGCACAAGGTCGTCCTCGTCGTGGAAACCGGTGACAGCGCTGCGCTCCTGGTCGCACACGTCGGACCACAGCACCTTGCCGGTCTGGCCGTCGGAAAGCCGGACGAGCACCCGCAACAGGGTCGCGGTCGTTCGGACTGTGCCGGTCAGCACATACTGCGCGTCGAGCGCCTGTGCCGCCGCTTGCACGTCAGGCAGTGCGCCGACGCCGCGCTCGCTGACAGCTGGCCCGATCACCCGCAGGCCCGGGAACGCTCCCAACGCGTGGATCAAGGACTCGGTGAGAGCCAGCCCCAGCGGCTCGCCGGTACCCGGCGACGGCATGTCGGCGAACTGCACCACCACGAGCCCCGGTTCAAGGGACCCGCTTGGGTGTGGAGTGGAAGTCGGATCCCGGTAGGTGAACCTCGGTACGTAGCTTCCTCTGGGCAGGTCGATGACCAGCGGATCAGCGGCCCCTGTCCCGGCGTAGTAGCGCTGTATCGACGTGCGGAGGCGGTTGGCCTGGACACGGGCGGCCGCGTCGGTCGCCGCATCGAAGTCCTTGGTTCGCCCTAGGGCGTAGCGGGCGACCGTGCGCTCCTTGAGTCGGTGACCGCGCCCTGCCAGCGTCTCGGTCACCACGTAGGCCAGGAAGGCCCGTGACCTGGGGGAAGTCCGGAGCTCCTCGCTGTCCAGGATCCGTCGCAGCGCCGCGACGACCCCCACGGGATCGGGCTCCCGGTCGGAACCGCCGCTTGGGCCGGCCCAGTCATCGCCGCTGGATGACGAAGCGGGCCCCTCCATGTCGGCGATGATCGTCGCCCGCCACTGGAAAGGCAAACGCGATGCCGGTGCCGATTCGGGAGGCTGGGACCGCACCGGCTCGCCGCCGACCAGCGTGATGAGCCGCTCAGGCGCTCGGGGCCTGCTGCGTGTCCGTGGCGGCGGTGGCCGTGTCGCGGTTGTAGTGGCGGACCAGGATGATCACCCGGGCGATTGACTCGACGAGGAGGAAGGCCAGGAGGGTCGCGATGATGGCGCGGAAGATGTCGCCCTCGGGCAGCAGGTCGCGCTCGGCGACGAGCTTGATGACGACCAGCAGGCCGAGGGCGACGAACGATTCCACGCTGTAGCGCAGGACGACGCCCTTGTGCTGGGGGACCGCGGCCACATAGGTGGACCGCGCCCGGTAGGCGCCGAACGCGTACCCGGCGATGCCGCCGACCACCGCGACGATCGCGTGCAGGGGGCTGCGCTCGAGGTCGGTCAGCAGCAGCGACCCGACGACCACGATGGCGACCAGCGGTTCCAGCATCTGCATGCGCAGGGTGCGGAAGCGCTCGTTGCTCTTCAGCTGGACGCTCGGGTCGGACTTGATCGCCCGGGTGCCCTCCCGGCTCTCCCGTGCGATCAGCACGAGCAGGACCAGGATGAGCAGGGACGAGGTGTACTCCATGCGGCGGCTGGCTCCTTGCGAACGAAGAAGGGTGATGACGAAGGGGCCGGTGAGTCCGAACGTCCGGCGGATGCGCTAGAGGGTCTGGATCCCGGTGCGGGTCACCGCGGTCCTGCGGTCACTGCGCACGATGATGATCGCGGCGATCACGGCGCTGACGAAGACCAGGACCTGGATGCCCAGGTTCACGACGGTGAGGGTGCCCGAGGGCGGCGGCAGGAACACCGACATGTCCCACAGGCCGTGCGCGATCATGCCCACCACCAGGAGCCCGCGCACCCGGCGGAACAGGTACAGGACGACCCCGGCAGCCGAGGCCTGGATGCACTGGAAGAGCACGCCACCCACCGGGGATCCCACGACGAGGTTGGTCAGGTGGAAGAACCCGAACCACACCGAGGAGATCAGCATGACCCACGCCTCGGGACGCAGGTTGGTGCGCAGGCTTCGCAGGATGATGCCGCGGAACAGGGTCTCCTCGGTGAAGCCGACCAGCACCCCGGCGGCCACGATCGCCAGGAGCAGATCGGTGGGGGTGTTGGCCCAGTCGGCGACGGCGACGTGCGCCACGATCCCCACGGCGAAGATCGCGACCGGCACCCACAGGAAGCCCGACCAGGGCAGGCGGGCGGGATCCTTGAACACGAAGTCCCAGCGCGCCCACAGCACGAAGGCGATGAGCACCAGGGCCCCGCCGATCAGGGGGATCACCGCGGTCCGGAAGGCGTTGCCGCCAGTGGCGAACCAGTCGGCGTAGTCGATCCCCGCGGTCGCCGCGAGACCGATGAACACCACGACGTACGCGATGAAGACCCCGACCGCGACGGGCACGGACGGGGCGACCCGCCACGTTGCGGAGGGCTCGGTCGCGGTTGGGTCCGCAGCACTGGTGGTCATTGGGGGAACTCCCATCGGGACGGAGGGCACGTGCACCCGGCCCGCAGAAGGCTAACCGCATTGCGATGGCCCTGCTGGCGATCCAGGTGCTGTAACGGTTACTCCACCCCCCGCCACGGCCCGTTGCTCGAGCGTGTGACACCGCCGATCACGATGCAGATCAGGTCGGATCGGTGGTGTGCTGCGGGCGGAGTCGGGCTCGTTTCCGGTCTGCGGCCCTGTCGGGCACCGTGCCGGTGTGGCTGAAGAGGGGTCTGCCCCGCTCGTCGTAGCAGTGCCCGCCCGGCGTCAACCAACCGGAAGGACGCAGCCGTTCGGAGGGGCGCTGGCTGGCGCTGTGTGCGCTGCTGGAGCCGGGGTGGCTCACTTGCGCAGTCCCTGAGCGCCCGGCGGGCTATCCTCGCGGCTCATGAGGGGGACGTGGCCGGCCGAGCAGCCCACGCTGACCGATGGTGTGGTACTGCTGCGGCCCTGGGCACCCGAAGACGCCGAGGCGGTGTTCCGTGCCTGCCAGGACCCGGACCTGCAGCACTTCACGCAGGTCCCGGTGCCCTACCTGATCGACCATGCGGTGGGATTCGTTGCCGACGCGCCGCGGCAGTGGGCCGACGGCACGGGCGCCCAGTTCGCCGTCACCGACCCGACCACTGGGCAGTTGCTGGGGTGCATGGGGCTGCTGGAGGCCGACCGCGACCGCGGCCAGATCGGGGCGGGCTACTGGACCGCGCCGTGGTCCCGGTCCCGGGGGTTGACCCGCCGCGCGCTCCGCCTGGCCACTGGGTGGGCGCTGGGCGACGGTGGCTTCGACACCGTGGTCCTGGAGGTCGAGTTGGACAACCCCCGGTCCATGGCCGTCGTCCGGTCGGTCGGCTACGTCCCCGGGGATGCCCCGATCGACTCATGGGAGCTCAAGGGCAGCATGCGCCACTTCGTCAGCCTCCGGATCACCCGCAGCGAGCTGCAGGGTCGCGCTGACAAGGCGGGCGCGCGGCAGGTGGACCCGGTCCCCGCTGGCGAAGATGCGATCTCCCTGCTGCGCGTTCTGGAGCCCCTGGGCCACCGCTCACCCCCGGGGTCACCGCGCGCGCACTTCGAGGACGTGCTCGGCGACGGCATTCTGGGAGGTCGGCGCGTCGGGAAGGGTCTATGACCGGGTGTGGTGCCTCGATGAGCTCGCCAAGCGCTACGCGGACCGGGCCTACGACCCGCTGCTCGGCATGACTGTGGATCAGTTCGAGGCGCGGCCGCTGGGCAACGACGTGTGGCTGGCCACCTACCGCCTGTTCGAGGACGAACGGGAGACCCGACGCCTGACCGTGTGGCGCCGCGAGGGTGAGCGGTGGGTAGCCCTGTACCACCAGGGGACCCTCGCGCCATCCAGCGGCGGCCCCGGCGCCTCCCGATAACACTCCCCGGAAGGCGAGCGACTCGCGGCGCAATGCCGCACCTTCGGCCGGGCGGACGGGCAGGCTCGTGGGCCATTCTCCGCGGGAATGGGAGCGCTGTGGTCGGTACGTGGGCCGACGCGTTCGGGCCAGCCAACAGCCGCCACAGGGCGAAGAGGATGACTGACTGGGTCGGCTGGGTCGACGACACTCAAGGGTGACTCGGCCTTGAGATCCTACTCAGGCGACGTCGTAGTCGAGGACCAAAGGCATGAACGGGTAGTCGGCGTGGGTTGACGCGCTGTTGATGGCTCCGCGTATCCCGGTGAGGCCGCCGGTCCCAGAGCCGGCCACGATCGTGGATGTGCCCGAGGCGGTCGTTCCGTCGAAGGTGCCCTCGCCCGAGAGCACGAACGATCCGGTCCTGCCGTCCAGGGTGGCGGTCAGGTGCATGATGTTGACGTAGCTGCTTGTTCCGTCGGACCGGTAGTACATCACCGACTCGAACCGCCCGCTCTCGAGCCCGTCGGCTCCGTCGGTGAGAACCACGGTCGCCCGGGTGATCTTGCTCCCGTCACCGAACTCGGAAACTGGGTTCTCGTCCCAACTGGCGATCCGCAGGCGGGTGGCGATGGACGTCATGCCCCGGACCCTAACCGATTGTCGCTACAGAGAGTCCCTGATCGCACTGCCGCAGGCTTCTGTGGGTCTGATCGCGCGCCAGCGGCACACACAACGATGGACACAGACACCATTCGCACATCGCAAAGCCGTCCCTCTCGGGCGATAGCCACGCCGGTCCAGCCCCGCCCGCCCAATCTATCGCCGCGGTGCGTCCACAGGCGGCGGCGTGGGGCACGTTCCGACGGCGCCTGCGAGCTCGACTCGACTGGTCCAAGCGGGTGCAGCCTCTGGATGATCGACCGGTGCCGTTACGGCGGGAGCGGCACGTGGGCGCGACAGAATCCGCGCACGGCGTCGTTCACCCGCTCTGGTCGCTCGAGATTGCTCAGGTGGCCCGCGCCCTCGATCACGACGAGTTCCGTGTCCGCGATCGCCTCCTCGAACTGGTAGGCGACGGTCAGCGGGGAGCGCGCATCCAACTGTCCCCAGATCAGCAGCGTGGGCACGGATACGCAGGGCAGGAGGTCGCTCAAGTCGGCCTCGGCCATGATGGCCAGCTGCCGCCGGAGCGTGGCCGGCCGGACGTCGGCCGCGATGGCGGCCAGCAGTGACATGAGCTCCGGTGGCGGATCGGCGGCGAAGAGTCCGGGAAGCGTGGGGTCGAAGGGCTCATCCGGCGCGTCGAGCATCTGACGGGCGCCGGCAACCCGCGCCGCCACCTCGTCCGCGGGCAGCGATCCCTTCCAGCCGGCGTAGGTGTCGATCATGATCAGGGTCGCGACGAGCGCCGGATGTCGACGGTAGAGCTCGAGAACCACGGTGCCACCCCAGGACAGGCCAGCGACGTGCGAGGGCCCGAGCCCGACCGTCTCGATGAGCGCTGCGAGCGCATCGGCAAAGCCTGCCAGCTCGAAGCCCTCCGGCAGGTCGGAGGACCGGCCAGCGCCAGGCTCGTCCCATGCCACAACGGTGAACTCGTCAGCCAGACCGGCAAGTTGCGGTTGCCAGATGCGACTGTCATCGGCCGCACCGTGGACAAGGACCAATGGTGGCCCGGCACCGACCCGCTCGTAGGCGATCTCGAGCCCACCCGCCTTCACAGACTCCACGAGCGAAATGCTCGGGCCCAGGACACGGCTCCCGCAAGTAACTGAGCCTGATCGCGACGAGGATGGGACCCACAGGGGCGGTAACGACGCCGGTGCAGCCACGCCCGCCAAAGCCTCGCCCCGGCGCATCCACAGGCGGCTACCAGACGATTTGGTCGCGGTGCGCACCACTGGCCTTGCGGGTGCTGGCCTACGACGAGCAGCTCGAGTCCCTCGGCGCGGTCCTGCGTCGCTCGCTGCCGGCGATGGCGCTCACCCTGACCGTCTACGTGCTCGTGCAGATCGCCGTCCCGTTGTGGGTCCGACCGCACCTCCTCGCCCCGACGACCACGGACGTCACGATCGCCTCCGCCACCCTGGACTCGATCCGGGCCGACAGCTCCGGTCGCCCCGAGTCGGTCACCGTGCACACGGCCGACCGTGATGACTGGATCCTGACCAACGAGACCCTCGACACGAACGGCAGCGTCGCTGCCCTGCCCGCCTGGCTGGGCGAATGCCTGCAGTCCTCGAACCGCACCTCCGTGTCCGGCGGGGTCCAGGCCCCTCCGGTTGACCCCTGCCTCGACCGGCTGAGCACCGAGGGATACAGGCAACGCGTCCTCTACCAACCGATCCGGAACTTCTGGCCGATCCAGTGGGCCGAGACAGGCGTGTACCTCCTCGCCTCCCTGCTGCTGGCTGCCTTCTGCTTCTGGTGGACCCGCACCCGGCTGTCCTGACCCAGCACGACGGGCGGCGTTCCCACCCGGCCATCAAGCGCGCACTGGCGAGCAACGGCCATGGTCACCAGCCGCCACTCACCTGGCGGGAATCTGCTGGGAGCTCGATCCCGCATGCCCTGAGGGCGGCCTGGGCCTCCGGGTCGTTGAACACGCCGGCCGGCCCTCCTCCTTGGCCCGGGGCTCCCATGCCGCTGGGCATGGTGGACGGGAAGTCTGTGGGCATCCCTGATGGCCGATGCCACTGGACATCCCTGATGGCCGGTCGGTTGGCATGCCTGACGGGCGGGTGCTGGGCATGCCCGATGGGACGTCGATGCCGGCGCCTGCAGGCAGTCGTTGATCTTCTGGAAGTCGACCCCGGCGGGCCCGGGCTGGCCTGCGGCCGGTGCCTCGACGCGCGGACGCAAGTCGGGGCCTCGGCTTCGGCGATGCCGGTCCGTGAGGTGTTGCAGCCACCGCGCCATCGGGCCCGTTCGGCGGGATGATGGACTCGGGTTGGATCGTGGGTCTGGCCCGTGGGAGTGATGGTGGATGTCATCGAGGTTCCCTCGTCCGGTCCCCGGAGTGCGAAGCCCGAGGGGTCGCCCCGCAGCGGCTGGCGGAGACCCGCCGTAGTGGGAGCGGTCGCGTTCTGGTCAGCCAACCTCGTCATCTCGTTGACCCCGATCGCCGCCGCGTACCGGTCGGCATTCTCGATCGGGTACGTGCTGATGCTCGTGGAGGCGGCCGTCGGTGGGCTGCTCCTCGCCAGCCTCGTGGCTGTGGTGCTCGTGCGATACCCGGAGCGGGTCCCCGGCACAAGCCCGCTGAGTCGGGCCCTGTGGCTCAGCGCAGCCGCCCTCGTGGTTCTCACCGTGTTCGTCGAGGTGCCCTCGAAGCTGCTGTCGGGTGTGTCTGACCCCGGCTACTGGGTGTTCGTGGCGACGGTGTTCAACGTGATCCGCGTCCTGGCCCTCGGGGCGGCGATCGGGCTTGTCACCCGTGCAGGGCAGGCTGGGGCAGGTCCCCACTCCCGGGTGACCGAACGAGGAGGGCTGTCGTGACCGGGACGGCATGGCCACGGACCGCGGTCGCTCGCTGGGCGGGCGGCCTCTACCTCGCCTACGTCCTGGCCAACGTGCTGGCCAGCCGACTCGGGCACATCGGGCTCAGCGACGCGGACACCCTGCGTGCGGCCATCACCGGTGACGAGGTGCTGTTCCGGCTGGGGCTGGTCGCAGCGATCAGCTCGGCGCTGCTGTTCGTCCTCACCGCCTGGGCGCTCTACGTGCTTCTGCGCCCAGTCAACGAACCCCTTGCCCTGCTCCTGCTCGTGCTCAACGCGATCGGGGTGGCGGTGCAGTGCGCGAGCTACCTGCCCCTGTTCGCGGTTCTCGCGCAGAGCGACTCCGTGGGGCTCACCGGCCCGCAGCTCGACGGCCTGGCGACGCTGTCGGTCACCACGCACCAGACGGGCTTCGTCATGGCACAGGTGTTCTTCTCCGCCTGGCTGTTCCCCCTCGGCTGGCTCGTGCTGCACTCGGGATTCCTCCCCCGGTTCCTCGGTTGGCTCCTCCTCGCCGACGGCGTCGCGGTCCTCGTCTGGTTCCTCCAGGCACTCCTCGCGCCCGGATATCCCGCGATCAGCTACCCCTCGTGGGCGGTCGGCTTCGTCGCCGAGGTCGGCTTCGCGTTGTGGCTCGTCATCAAGGGCGTACCCCCAGAGGAACCCACGAACTGACCAGCCGTCGCCGAAGGACGATCGGGGCACCGGGTTGGTCGTCTCGCAGCGGTAGGGGGCATTTGTCAGGTTCCTCCGGCTCGCAGTGGGTGGGTGTAGCCAGGGTAGGGGTTGATCAGGGCGGGCCTGTCGGAGCCGGTGTCGACGGCGCAGGCTTGGAACGAGTCCGTAGACACCCTCGCCCGACTCGCACCGACGGTGCTGCTCGGTGGCCACGGCATGCCGATGACCGGCCCAGACACCACCGCCGACCTGAGCGCCTTCGCCGAGGGCCACGGTACCCGGGTAGCACCCGGGTAGCGACCTGCGGAACCAGTCCGCTGACTGGGTGGCCGCCCGCGCGTTCACCCCCGGCGGCGCCTGCCGCGGGCAGCTGGGCCGATGGCTGACTTGGGCGCTCAATACACTGGCTTGATACCGAAGAAGGTCGTCTTGGCGCGGCTGACGTGCTTGAGCAGCTTCATGGCGTACTTGTAGCGCTGGGAATCCACCGCGCCGATAGCGTCCCTGGGCACGCTGTCGATCGCCTCGATGAAGTCGGCGAAGGTGCCGGCCACCTTGGACAGCCGATCCTTGGCCACGAATTCGAAGGCGTCGTCGTCGGTGAGGAGATACACCGGATTGGTGATGTAGTTGACGACAGGCACGCCGGCGGCATACCAATCGCCGCCATCGGTGGGAGGGTAATCGCCCAGCGGCCCCTCGGCGGGGAGCAGGACCGTGCGGCTGAGCTCATGGGTCCTGGCAGCCTCGAGGAGCAGGTCCGTCACGGTGCGGTTCATGGGCACGAACACCCCGGCTGCCTCGGGGAGTCCCGTGGGCACCAGGCGTTGCTGGTCGTCCTCGACGGCCTCGAGCGCGATGTGCTCGATGGTGATCTCCAGCGCCGTGTGCTTCACGACGTCATCGGAGTGCGTCTCGATGAAGCTCCTCGTGCCCAGAGATCCGTAGAAGTGCCCCGCGGTGAGCACCACCACCAGCCGACGCGTCAGGCCCCGGCGCTCGGCGAAGTGCCGGGCAAGGGCGAGCACCACCGCCACGCCGCTGGCGTCTTCGACTGGCGAGGCGAAGGGAGAGTCGTGGTGGCAGGTCAGGACGATGGTCTCCTCGCTCGAGCCCGGGATCTCGCCCACGATGTTGTGCATCGTTCCCGGTTCGCGGATCCCAGCGAGCCTCAGGCGGGCCTTGCCGTGGCCGCTCTCGGCGGCCTTGCGAAGCCACGACGCGTCGGCCCGGCCGACCCAGAAACCAGGGATGGGCTTGTCCAGGATGTCCTTCTCCCGGAAGCCGTACGGGGCATACATGTGGCAGCTTCCCCCAGGCTGGTCCTTCACGATGCCGATGAAGCCCACGGCCCCCCGTTTGGCAGCCAGGTGGTAGAGGTGCCACCCGAGGCGGACCCACGTGGCGGGGTGCTTGACGAGGTCGAGGCTGCCGTCGGGATCGTACTGGCCGAGGCTGAACTTCCTGAGCAGCTTCACATCCAGCTCCGGGAAGCCGATCTCGGTGACGACGATGGCTCCCTTCCAGTCGACCCGATGCCAGAGCGTGGCCGGGTCGGCGAAGACCAGCCGGGCTTCCCTGCCCTCTGGCGGCGTGAACGCCGAGTAGGGGATGGGGAACGAGTCCACCAGCGTGAAGCCCGAGCCGGCGTCGATCTCGACCGAGTGCGTCTCTGCAGCCCAGTGGGTGATCGGGATGGGCTCCCGGCGAACCTTCTCGAGCCCGAAATCGCGCAGATGCGCCTCGATGTAATCCTCGTTCTGCCGGTCCGCCGCACTGCCCGCGCGGCGAGCGCCCATGCTCACCTGATCCGTGATCCACCCGAACATCTGGTCGTTGTCGAACCGGTCGCTGGGCATTGCCGCTCCTCACCTGGTTGCGTGGCCTCGCGTCGAGCCCCATCCCGGCCACAGCCCCGAGTGACGCGGAGCTCCCGGACAGGAGTGGCAGCAGACGTTTCGTGCGCTGACAACCCGCGCGGGGCGTCGGCCACCCGGTAGGTTCACGCCGATCGGCCTGCCCAGGACGGGATGCAGTGGGCACAACCGTACTTGGCTTGATCTGGTGCGCGCTGATCGCAGGGCGCCCGAACTCAGGGTGCAACCAGCCCGACCAACACACCGACAACCAGCTGTCACCAACACCCGACCCGGCCACGGCCACGACCTGGCATCCGCCGCTGCTTGAGAAACGAGAGCGCACGGCTGTCGGTCTTGTGTGTGCATGCCCGATCGGCTTGCGTGCGCCACCGACGGGGAGCCCGGCGAGCCGCGCCGCGCGCTCCCTGCTCGCCGACAGCGGCCGCGTCGTGCCATGCGGGAGATTCGAGGACGAGTCATGGGACGCACGCTGCATTTCACGGTAGCTGTTGCTGCCATGGTTGGGTCGAGGCGTTGGTGGGGCCGGTTCGATCCCCCCACGCCGCAAGCCGCACCCATCGCGACAAGAGTGGAGGCCGTGTCGGAGGACGAGGTGCTTCGCTCGCGCCCACGGCTAGCCTTCCGTCCATGAGTTCCTCGGGGCGGCGCCTCGTCGTCGCGATGCTGGTGCTGTTCGTCTGCGACGTGATCGGCGGCTTCATTGGTGTTGCTTCCGGGGCCGAGACGTGGGGCACGGCGTGGGGCTTCGACACTCATTCCACGGTGCCCGTGCCGATGGGGGCCGTGCAACTGGTCCTGGCCTGGTTGGCCGCACGCGACGTGCGCCCGAGGGTCGGCTTCGGCGCGGCCGTCCTTCTCAGCGCGGTCTGCCTGATGAGCGTGCTGTTCGGGTTGTTCGACGGTGACCTCACCGGCAACGTCGCGTCAGACGGGTTCGTCTCCTGGGGGTTCGCCTGGGGGGTAGTCCTGCTGTGCGTCACCGCCGTCGTCGGTGTGCTCGCCTTCGTTCGGGCGAGGCAACTCCGCCGTCATCGCTGACGGACCGGTGCGGCTCCTAATGTCCGACCATGCCCAGCATGGCGTCGTTGAAGCGGTTGCCTGCAACACCGACCTCGTCGGCGAGGTGGTCGAGCTCGGCGCACTCGTCCGCGGACAAGGCCACGGCCGCCCCACCCGTGTCCGGCCTCGCAACGTCGCGGTGACCGTGCAGCCCGCACGCTGACACGCCCCTTCACTGTGACGTATCGCTCAGGATTTGGTGGGCGAGGGCAAGTCGAGTGGCGCACCGCTCAGGCATGGTGTGCCAGTAGTACGGGAAGGTCATCACCGCGATGGCCAGTGCCCAGGCCCGTCCCAACCGCCAGGCGCGTTCGTCGATACCGGCTTCGGTGCGGAGCAGTCCCCGTGCGTCCGGGTCGAGCAGTTCCCAGGCGGCCACGAGATCAACTGTGGGATCGCCGACGGCGAGGCCGCCGAAATCCAGAACGGCCGCGAGACGACCATCGCGGATGAGGAGGTTCTCGGCGAGCAGGTCCCCATGCAGCCAGTGAAGACGCGGGCTGGGACTGTGGGCTTCGCCCATCGCCTCGTCCCACACGCGCAGCACCGCATCGACATCGAGGTCCAGGTCGGGGATGCCGCGGCACTGCTCGGCATAGGCGCGGATGTCTGCGTCGATCGCGGTCAACGGTCCCGCGCGGTACCAGTGCAGGCCGGCGTCGTCGCGTCCGGCAGGTGGGACCTCAAGTTCGCGCAGCGCCCGCAGGATGCCGGCCAAGTCACGAGCGAACTGATCTTGGGAAGCGTGCGTGAAGAACGTTGCCCTGGTCGGCTGCTCTCCACCGATCCACCGCACGACTGACCAGTGCTCGGGATAGCCGTGCCCCGGCTCACCCAGCGCAACAATCTCGGGCACAGCCACCGGAAGGGCCTTGTCCAGGTATGCAAGCCACCGGGCCTCCTTGAGGATCGTCACCGATCCTCCCGGCTGCCGGGGAAGCCGCACCAGCAACTCGTCGCCCAGCCGAAAGAGGGCGTTGCTCGACCCCGACACGGACACTCGGCGCACCTCATCACCCTCGTGATCAGGCAGTTGGTCGGCGACCAACGCCTCGACCAGGACCTCGTCCACGACGAGCTCGTCTGAGTGCAACGTCACCAGCGGCATCCAACCCGACCAGCACCACCTCCGGCAACCGCCCGTGAGCTGCCGCGATTCGACAACCACGACGGCGGTCGCGCAGCACTGCACTGAGAGAGCGTCCACACGCGGCGGTAGGGGCAGTGACGGTGGTATGAGGGGTTGTCCACGGCTCGCGAACGTCCGGGAGGGTGTGGCTACTGCAGGCCTCTGGCCAGGACGTCGGTGGCGGTCTGGAGCAGGTCGGCCGCGATGGGGTCGTCCGACGGGTCGTGAGTGGGGTCCTGTGTTGGGATGACCGCGAGTCCCAGGAGTGTGGCCAGGATGGTGACGGCGGCTCGGATCGGATCGACGTCGGCGCGGACACGTCCGAGTTGCTGTTCGGCGGTCAGGTACTGGGCCAGTAGTGCGGGTGGGTTGGGGGTGGGCAGTCCGGCGACGGCCGCGGCTGGATCGCCGGTGTGCAGAGCTGCGACGCCAGCTTGCCGGCGGGCGGCCAGTTCGGGGTCGGTGAGCATGGCCAGTTCGAGGGGCAGCATGTGCTGGCGCAGGCTGGCCAGCCGGGTGAGCGTCTGGCTGAGGTTGTCAGCCAGGGTGGCCTGGCCCGCGCGCTCGGGCAGGTCGGTCATCCAGGCGATCACCGGCTGGTTGGCGTCGACGACGGCGGCCAGGAACAGGGCATGCTTGTCCGGGAAGTGCCGGTAGATCGTGCCTTCGGCGACTCCGGCCGCCGCGGCGATCGCCTTGGTCGTGGCGTGCGCGTAGCCGACCTCTGCGACCACATCCCGTGCGGCGGCGAGGAGGCGGGCACGCGTCGCCGAACCACGCGTCGTTGCACTGACGTCCACGATTCCCACCGCCTCTCGCCGCTCTGATGAGGCTAGTCGGTCACGTCACGGCGCAGCAGCACCGTTGCGGCAGCACCGAGCCCGAGGGCCACGTAGATCCCGGCCCAGCCCACCGCGGTGGCCTGCGAGACGGTGGCGCTGCCGCCCTGCGCGACGGCAGTGAGCGTGCCGCTGAGCAGCCAGTCCGGGGTGGTGTCGAACAGCCGGCTGATCATCGACTCGACGACGAGGACGTAGCCGGCGCCGACCGAGATGGCGATAGCCGACGATCGGGTCAGGTAGGCGATCGCCAGTCCGATCACGCCCCACACGAGCAGGGCCAGGTAGGTGCTTGCCCAGGTGCTCAGGATCGTGCTCGCGGCAGCGTCGGCCCACGCGGACGTGTCGATACCGGCTGACTGGGCGCCCGCCGGAGCGATCCCGACCGTCACGATGGCAGCCACGGTCGTGGCCACCGCCGTGAGCAGTGCCAGGGCCACCACCTTGCCGACCAGCAGCGGCCAGCGCTTGGGCATCGCGGCGACCAGCAGCCGGATCAACCCGGTCGAGTAGTCGGTGGCCACCGCGATGGCCCAGAACGACAGGGTCACGATGCCGAACATCGTCGACGCGGCCGGCATCCCGGCCATGAGCCCGTCGGCTGAGGCGAGCTCGGCAGCGGTCGGGAAGGCCACACCGGGCGCCCCCGGCGGCAACTCGACGCCGTCGCCGACCACGCTGAACATGATCGTGTTCGCCATCACCGCGAACAGCGCCATCAGACCGAACCAGCCGATGAGCATGCCCCGCCGGCGCAGCCGCACCAGCTCACTTCGAAGCGCTCGCAGCATCAGGCCACCTCCTGCCTCGTCGCGCCGGTCGCGGCTGCCGCCCGGTCGGCTGCGAGCTCGCCATCGGAGTGCCCGGTCATCTCCAGGAAGATGTCCTCGAGACTGTCCTGCCCGACCACGAGGTGCCCGAGCGTGAACCCCGAAGCCGTGGCCGCGCGGTTCAGGTCCCCGGCGCGTCCGGGCTCGACGTGCATGCGCAGCACGTCGCCCATCCGCTCCCCGCGCCAGCCCTGCGCAAGCAGCGCATCCAGCAGCGGCCCCAAGTCGCCGGGGTGCTCGGGCCGCACGTCGATGTGGGCACTGGTCTGGGAGAGCAACTCCTCGGTGGGCCCGGCGAACAACAGCTCGCCGAACCGGATGATCACGATGTAGTCACACGCGGCTTCGATCTCGGCCATCAGGTGCGAGGACACCACGACGGTGCGACCACTGCGGCCAAGCTCCATCAGCAGCGTGCGGATCTCCACGATGCCGGCCGGGTCCAGGCCATTCGTCGGCTCGTCGAGGAGGAGCAGCTCCGGGTCGGACAACAGGGCCGCGGCGATCCCCAGCCGCTGCTTCATGCCCAGCGAGAAACGCTTCACCGGCTCGGAGTCCCGGCCGACCAACCCCACCACACCCAGCACCTCGTCAACCCGGGCGGTCGGCAGGCCCCGCAAGCGTGCCAGCGACAGCAGATTGGCACGCGCAGAGATGCCCGGCACGAACGCCGGGTTCTCCACAAGCGCGCCGACCCGATGGTCGTAGGCCGAGGGATGGCTGATCGGCTGGCCGAACACGTGCGCCGTGCCTTCCGAGGGCCGGATCAGCCCCAGCAGCATCCGGATCAACGTGGACTTGCCCGACCCGTTCGGGCCCACCAGGCCCACGACCCCGCCCCCTGGCAGGTCAAGAGTCAACCGGTCCACCGCAGTGACAGGCCCGAACCTTCGGGTCAGCCCGTCGGTAGTGATCACGCCCATCGCACCTCCAAGTGAGTGAGTACTCACATACAACC
>CAVTOX010000033.1:0-16037 GCA_963736425.1 uncultured Actinomycetes bacterium | reverse complement strand
GGATGGATGTCACCGAGGCCAGCATCCCCGGCAGGTGCGCAGCCCCTCCAGCACCGGCGATGATCACCTTCAGCCCGCGCTCCGCAGCCGACCTCCCGTACTCGATCATGTCCTCGGGCATCCGGTGGGCGGACACCACGTCCACCTCGTGCGGGACCCCGAAGTCGCGCAGGACCTGGGCGGCATCGGCCATCACCACCCAGTCGGAGTCCGATCCCATGACGACCCCGACCTCGGCCGGGGACACAAGGCGCTCACTCATCGATCACTCCCGTCAGGTAGTCGGCCGCGTGATGGGCCCGTGCGAGCAACGACTCCAGGTCGTCGCCGGAGACGGTGACATGGCCGATCTTGCGGCCCGGACGCACGTCCTTGCCGTACATGTGGACCTTCAGCCCCGGATCGCGGGCCATCACGTGCCGGTAGGCGGAGTACATGTCCGGGTGCTCGCCACCGAGGACGTTGACCATGACCGTGAACGGTGCGCGGGCAGCCGGTGACCCCAGCGGCAGGTCGAGCACCGCGCGCAGGTGGTTCTCGAACTGACTGGTGACCGCACCCTCGATCGACCAGTGCCCGCTGTTGTGCGGACGCATCGCCAGCTCGTTGACGAGCACGCCGTCCGGGGTGTCGAAGAGTTCGACCGCGAGCATCCCGACCACGTCGAGGGCCTCGGCGATCTGCAGGGCGACCTGCTGCGCGGCCAGGGCGTGCTCGTCGCTGAGCCCCGGGCACGGAGCGACGACCTCGGTGCAGATCCCGTTGGTCTGGACCGTCCGCACGACCGGGTAGACCGCGGCCTGCCCGGAGGGGGACCGGGCCACCTGGGCGGCGAGCTCACGGGTGAACGGCACGTACTGCTCGACCAACCACTCGACGCCGGGAGCCAGCGGGTTCCCGACCATCACCGCCTGCGCCTCATCCGGGCCGTCCACCACCCAGACCCCGCGACCGTCGTACCCGCCGCGCGAGACCTTGAGCACCACCGGCCAGGCATTCACGTCAGCGAAGGCCACGACCTCCGCAGCCGAGGAGACCACCGCCCACGCCGGGCACGGCACCCCGGCGGCACTGATCGCGGTGCGCATGTGGACCTTGTCCTGGGCGTGGGCCAGAGCCGCGGGACCGGGTCGCACCTTCACCCCGGACTCGACCATGGCCGCGAGGATCGGCGCGGGGACGTGCTCGTGGTCGAATGTCACGACGTCACAGCCCACCGCGAAGGCCGCCACGGCCTCAGGGTCGTCGTGTGCGCCCCATCGGATGTCGCCGCCGGCACGGGCCGCACACTCCGTGGGGCCGGCAGCGAGCACGCGCAGACCCACACCCAGGGCCAGGGCGGCCTCCTGGGACATCCGCGCCAACTGACCGCCGCCGATCATGCCCACGATGGGGAACCCCAGGGCAGGAGTCATCCCGGCGCCGGTTCCGGGCGGGTCCTGAGCACTGTGCGCCACGGACAGAACACTATCGGCAGCCGGTCGGCACTATCGTGGGCGCGTGTTGGGTCAGGGCGAGTAGGAGCACCGATGTCCACAGCAGTGCCGGAGCCCGTTCCGGCGCCCGACGGCCAGGCCGTGCGCGCCCTGGTCGACCAATGGGGCCTGACCTCCAGCTCCGCGCGACAGCCGATCCGCAGCTACATCCGCGAGCTGTGGACCCGCCGCGACTTCATCATCGCCTTGGGATCCGGGCGCAAGAGCGCGCAGTACCGCGACACGTCACTCGGCCGGCTCTGGCAGGTGCTCGGGCCGATCCTCAACGCGATCGTCTACTACTTCATCTTCGGGGTGCTGCTGCAGACGAGCAAGGGCGTCGAGAACTTCCCCGCATTCCTGATCATCGGGGTGTTCACCTTCACCTACACCCAGCGCGTCGTGACCGGTGGGACGAAGGCCATCGCCAACAACCGGAACATCATCCGGGCCATCCACTTCCCCCGGGCCGTGATGCCCCTGTCGGTGATCGTCCAGGAGGTGCAGCAGCAGGTCGTCTCCCTTGGGGTCCTGGCGATCATCGTCCTGCTGACCGGGGAGCCGGTCACGTGGCTGTGGCTGGGCGTCGTACCGGCCGTGCTCCTCCAGACGATCTTCAATGTGGGCCTCTGCATGATGGTGGCCCGCTGGACCGCCGCCAGCCGGGACGTGGCCCAGCTCGTGCCCTTCGTGATGCAGACCTGGCGGTACCTGTCTGGCGTCATGTTCAGCATCCCCGTCTTCACGGCCGACCTCGCCCCCTGGGTCGAGAAGGTGATGTACCTCAATCCCATGACCGAGTACATCGAGCTGATGCGAGGCTGCCTGCTGGTGGACTACTCCACTCCCCAGTACCTGTGGGCCTTTGCAGCCGGCTGGGCCGTCATCTTCCTCGTGGTCGGCTTCCTCGTGTTCTACCGGGCGGAGGAGTCGTACTCACGTGGATGAGCAACCCCTGACGCCCGCACTCGAGGGCTCGGCCCCGACGGTGGTCTGCGACGACCTCCACGTCGTCTACCGCGTCATCGGCCAGAGCGGGGCCGGATCGGCGGCACAGGCGATGCGCCGGCTGGTGAAGAAGCAGGCCGGGGGCACCGTGTTCAAGAAGGTCCACGCCGTCCGCGGGGTGTCGATGGTGGCGCGGGAGGGTGACGCCATCGCACTCATCGGCCGCAATGGCTCAGGCAAGTCGACCCTGCTGCGAGCCATCGCCGGGCTGCTCCCCCCGAGCAGGGACACGTGTACACGTCGGGCCGGCCGACCCTGCTGGGCGTCAATGCTGCCCTGATGCGCGACCTGCCGGGGGAGGACAACATCCTGCTGGGGTGCATGGCCATGGGAATGACCAGACAGGAGGCCGTGGACCGGCGCGATTGGATCGCCGAGTTCGCGGACCTCGGCGAGTTCCTGAGCATGCCCATGAACGCCTACTCCTCGGGGATGGCCGCCCGGTTGAGGTTCGCGATCGCCGCATCCATCAGCCACGAGATCCTGATGATCGACGAGGCGCTGGCCACGGGGGATGCGGAGTTCCGCGTCCGGAGCGAGAAGCGGATCATGGAGCTGCGCGAGGACGCAGGGACGGTGTTCCTGGTCTCCCACTCGCTGGGGACCGTGCGGCTCACCTGCAACCGGGCGATCTGGCTGGAGAAGGGCCAGGTCGTGATGGACGGCGAGGCAAACGAGGTCGTGGACGCCTACGAGGCCATGTACGACCCGGAGCAGGAGGCCCAGGAGCGCAAGCGCCTGCGGGTGAAGCGGCGCCGAGAGCGCCAGGCGGCAGAGGAGGCGGCGCGACAGGTCGCCGAGGAGGCCCGCGCCCAGCGCGAGGCCGCGGCCACGACAGCGGTCACAGCCGCGAGCACGCCCCCTGAGCCGACCGATCCCGCCCCGTCAGACGACGCCACTGCCCTGCCCACCGAACCGAACCGCAGCGCGGCGCCCGACACCGACCAGCCCACCTGACGGCGCTCGGCACCCGGGCCGGGCTGGGGCACCCGGGCCGGGCTGGGGCACCCGGGCCGGGCTGGGGCGCCGGCGGCGCTGGCGGCACTGGCGGCACTGGCGGCGATCAGAGGCGCATCGCCCGCTCGCCATTCGTGGTGCTGTGGATCCGCGGGTTGTGCGCCTGGAACCAGTCACCGCGCGCGGTATGGATCAGGACGCCCGTCACCACGGCGGTCTGGACCTCGCGCTCGGGGACGGCGGCGTCCTGGATCCAGGTCAGCAGGTCGCTCAGGTCCTCGTCGATGACCCGCGCGACGATCTGGGTGAGCTCCACCGGCTCGGGGATGTCGCCGTAGACCAGCGCGGTGAGGATGCGCTGCCGCAGGAGGCTCATCTCGGGGTCGACGGGGTCATACCCCAGCCGCAGCCGGCTGGTCAGCAGCTCGTCGCGGAAGGCCATCAGGGCCCCGCAGGTACGTGACGACCCCTCCTGGTGCTCGCGGCGCAGGTAGCCGAAGGTGCCCGCCTGGTCCACCCCGATGTGCGCGGCCGCCATCAGGACGTAGCGCACCGGCTCCCCGGGCTCGAGCGGCGCGTGGCTGGCGACGGCGGCGATCCCGGTCCGTCCGATCGTCAGCAGCCCGCCCAGGGACCCGAGTTGGAATGCCGGACCCCACACGGCTTCCAGCTGGGCGACGAACGGGAAGCACACCTCGTCACGGCACACGCCGACCGCGAGAAGGGCGGTGTCGGCGGTGAAGCCGGCCCCCAGGCACGCGACACTCCATGCGGCGACGAACTGCGCCGCCGGAACCGCCCCCGGGAACTCGTCGCGGATCTGTGTCGCGAGCGTCCGGGTCGGCATGGTGGCCTCAGCTGGTGCGGTCCACCGAGATGGTGAACGCCGCGCGGAAGGTGCCCCCGCGGGGCACGACCTCCATCGGGTCCTGACCGGAGAACGGATCGCTGGCCGCGGTCATCGGCTCGATGCAGATGTGGTCGCGGTGCGGCGGGCCGTAGAGGATGGCCCAGTCGTAGCCCATGTCGAAGCGGATCGACATCCGCCGGCCGTTGCCGCGGATGTAGGCGGTCGTGCCGTTGGCGACATCGGCGTACAGGTCGTCCAGCGCCCGATCACCGAGCTTGCCGATGATCGGCTCGACCTCCTCGCGGGTGCCGGTCGGGAGTTTGGTGGAGTCCAGCGGGCACCGCTGCGTGAAGGGGATGTAGACGTCCCACTCGCTGCGCTCGAGGCCCGGGATCGACAGGTAGGGGTGCCAGCCGAACGCGATCGGCACCTCGTCCTGACCCGTGGCGATGATCGCCGTGCTGAACGTCAGCGACGTGGCCCGGAGGGTCGCCTTGAGCTCGATGTGATGCTCGAACGGGAAGGCTGCGAAGTCGATCCGCTTCTGGTCGAAGATCAGCCGGGCGGTGATCCAGGCCTCGTCGGCGTTCGCCTCCACCTCGACGATGTCCCAGTCGCTGCTGCCCCGCAGCAGGCCGTGGATCGGCTGTCCGTAGAGGTCCAGACGCAGGTTCGGGGTGTCCGGGTTGACGTCGATGCGCCGCACACCGCCACCCTCGTGGACGACGGCGTAGGCCATCTTGCCCAAGCGGTTGGCCCAGGGCGCAAGGATGGGTACGCCGAACGTCCGTCCGGTCTCGATGTAGCCAGCCAGGCCGTAGCGTTGGCCGAGCATCTCCTCGCCGTCGTGGGTCATCGAGTTGCAGACCATCCCGGCCTTCGGCACGAACGATGCCGTGACGTTGGCCGGGGAGATCAGGGTGACAACCTCGAGCTCGGGGAACTCCGGATGGGGACCGCGGGTGATCTCGTACACGCCCCTGACCCTATTGCGCGGGGACCCCCGAGGCCCACCCCAGCCCCCGCGTCAGTCGACGGGCATCCCCAGGTCACGGGCGATCAGCATCCGCTGGACCTCGGAGGTGCCCTCGCCGATCTCCAGGATCTTGGCGTCCCGGTAGAAGCGGCCCACCGCGGAGTCGACCATGAACCCGAACCCGCCGTGCACCTGCGTGGCCGCGCGGGCGTTGTCCATGGCCGCCTCCGAGGTGTACAGCTTGGCGATGCTGGCCTCACGGGCGAACGGCAGGCCGGCGTGCATGAGCCCGGCCGCCTGGCGCCAGGCCAGGCGGGAGAGGTGGGCCCGGACCTCCATGTCGGCGATCATGAACTGGATCGCCTGTCGGCCGGCGATCGGCTGCCCGAACGACTCCCGGGTGGCGGAGTAGGCCAGCGACTCGTCCACGCAGCCCTGGGCCAGACCCGTGGCCAGGGCTGCGATGGCGACCCGGCCCTCGGCCAGGATCGACAGGAACTGGGCGTAGCCACGCCCGCGCACCCCGACGAGGTTGGCCAGCGGCACGCGCACGTCGGTGAAGCTCAACTCGTGGGTGTCCGAGGCATTCCAGCCGACCTTGGCGTACTCCGGGGCCACCTCGAAGCCCGGCGTGCCCGACGGCACGATGATCGCCGAGATCTCCGGGCGGCCGTCGGCCCGGGCGCCCGTGACGGCCGTGACCGTCACAAGCCCGGTGATGGGCGTCCCGGAGTTGGTGATGAACGACTTGGACCCATTGATCACCCAGTCATCGCCATCGACGACTGCAGTGGTTCGGATGCTTCCCGCGTCCGAGCCACTGCCCGACTCGGTCAGGCCGAAGCCCCCGAGCATCTCGCCGGCGGCGAGCCGCGGCAGCCAGGTGGCCTTCTGCTCCTCGGTACCGAAGCGCAGGATCGGCATGGCGCCCAGGGACACCCCGGCCTCGAGGGTGATCGCAACCGAGGAATCCACCCTGCCCAGCTCCTCGAGGGCGACGCACAGCGCCACGTAGTCCCCACCCATGCCCCCGTACTCCTCGGGGATCGGAAGTCCGAACAGGCCCATCTCGCCCATCCTGCGCACGAGGCCCAGGGGGAACTCCCCACGCCGGTAGTGATCCCCGATGACCGGGGCCACCTCGTCGTGGGCGAAACGGGCAACCACCTCGCGAAGTTCTTCGTGCTCGGGCGAGAGATCGAGATCCATGGGGGCCTCCTGGGCTGGGGATGGGCATCTCCCACGGTAGGCGATCGAAGTGAGACACTTCACAGCGCAGGGCAGGTGTGCGCGATCGCGGGTGCGGGTAAGCAGCGCGCATGGCGGACGTGGAGGCGCAGGCGCAGGTGATGAGGCCCACGGTGGACGGACAGGCGCACGGTCGGGTGACCGGCGCTGCGCGGCGGCTGGGCAGCGAGGTCGCCAAGTTCGGCACGGTCGGAGCTGTCGCGTTCCTCATCGACGTCGGCCTGTTCAACATCCTGCGCGCCGGGGCCCTGGCCGACAGCCCGCTGACGGCCAAGACGATCAGCGTGATCGTGGCCACGGCGTTCGCCTACGTGGCCAACCGGAACTGGACGTACCGCGACCGCGCGCGAACCGGCTACGGCCGCGAGACGGCACTGTTCTTCGCGACCAACGCCGCCGCCCTGCTCATCTCGTGGGCGTGCCTGGCCTTCACGCACTACCTGCTCGGCCTCGACAGCCAGCTCGCCGACAACATCAGCGGCAACGTGATCGCCGTGGGCCTGGGCACGCTGTTCCGGTTCTGGGTGTACCGCACGTGGGTGTTCCCGACCGACGACCCGGTCGGGGCCGCAGCCCCGGACCCAGCGCCGAGCCGCTGACCTCAGCCGGGCGCGGTCCCTTCGCCAGCTGGGCGGCGCCGGGGCGAGACCGACGTTGCCCGCACCAGCCCCATCCCGCGCAATGGGCGCGGGGCCAGGTGCCGCAGCACGTGCGCCTCCGGATCGGCAAGCGCACCCTCCGTGGCCGCGTCCATCAACGTGGACCCGGGTCGTGCGATCGCTGTCAGGCGGCTGGCCAGGTTGACCGTGCCCCCGTAGAAGTCACCCATCCGGGAGATCAGGCGCCCGGTTGCCAGCCCGATCCGCAGGCTCAACGCCTCCGCGCCGGGGCCGGTCAGCCCGTGCATCTCCGCGGCGACGGCCACGGCGTCGTCTGCACTGTCGCAGACGAACATGACCTCGTCGCCCAGGGTCTTGACCAATCGCCCACCCCGAACGGCCACGATGTCGGCGGCCCCGGACTCGAAGGCCTGCACCAGCTGAGCGATGTCCTCGTCGGCCATCACCCTGGTCAGGCGCGTGAAGCCTGCGATGTCCGCGAACCCGACTGTGGCCAGGGTCGGCTCCGATGATGCCTCGGGATCGTCGGCCACGAAGGCCATCCCGCGCCCGATGGCCGCGGCGAGGTGGCGACGCCACGCGTGCACCAACAGGGACTCGAGCCCCGGCATGACCCCCGCCATCCCCTCACCGACCGCCTCGAGGTCCACCGGCGCCTCGACCTCGGACAGGACCCGAGCCATCGTGTCGACCTGCCAGTCAGCCAGCCGGGAGGCCGTCTGCCCCATGCTGCGCACGACCTCGATCGTGGTGGCCTCATCCAGGGTCCCGCTGGTGACCCAGCCGGTGAGCAGGCACAGCGACTCGACGTCGGTCGAGGTGAAGGCCGGGGCTGGGCCCACGTCGGCGAAGCCCATCGCCCGCCAGTAGGGCCGCGCCTGCTCGACGGTCAGCCCGGCCGCCACGGCGGCCTCCTCGCGCGTGAAGACGGCGGGATCGCCAAGGACGATCTCAGCGATCCGCGCGACCTGCTGCTGCCGCGGATCGGGCGGGGCGTCCCCGCCGGCGCGCACGTCCGTGGTGCCCACTCCCGCGGCGGCGAGCGGGACCTCGTCGGCGGGCTCGGTCACGTCAGTGCGTCGGTGCGTGGGTCACGTCGCCGACCACGACCTCCACTTGAGTGCCCTGGGAATCCACCACCAGGGCACCCGTCGGGCTGATCCCCGCACCCACACCGACGAGGTCCTCGGCACCGGGCCGGACAACGCTCAGGGGGGCGCCGATGGAGATGCAGCGCTCGCGGTAGGACTCCAGAAGGCGATCAAGCGAGACGGTGTCGGTGCCGACCGCGTCCCAGGCGGTGAACCAGTGCTCGACGCGCGACAGCGCACGGCCGATCAGCTTGGCCCGCCGAGGGCGGATGACCCCCGCCAGGGTCAGGGACGTGGCGGCCCCCACCGGGAGGTCGGACTCCGCCAGGTCGACGTTGACTCCGACTCCCAGCACGATGGCCCCGGTCTGCGCGTCGCGCTCGGCCAGGATGCCACCCACCTTTCCGCCGCGGCCACTCGGGGCGTCCTCGTCGCGGATCACCAGGTCGTTGGGCCACTTGAGGGAGGCACGCACTCCCGTGACGAACTCCAGCGCCTCGCACACCGCGACCCCTGCGAGCAGGGGCAGGACGCCCCACTCGTGGTCGGGGCCAGTCGGGTGCAGGACGACCGAGAACATCGCCGAGGTACCCGACGGGGCCACCCATGTCCGGTCCAGCCGACCGCGCCCGGCCGTCTGCAGGTCGGTCACCAGCACCACCCCCGACGGGCAGCCCGCTGTCGCGAGGGCGACCCCGACGGTGTTCGTGGAGGCGATCTCGGAGAAGACCGTGACGCTGCGCCAGGAGCCGCCGCCCTTGCGGATCGACTTCACGACCGCGGCCGTCCCCAGGTCGACCGGCCATTGGTCGACGTAGGCCACCCCTGAGGAGCGGGGCCGACCGTCGGGACCGGGGACGAGCGGGGCAGGGGTGGGGGCGACCGGCCCCGGAGTGGTCTCAGACACAGGGATAAGGTACTTCACGAAGAGCCGTCAGGAGAGGGACACGATGAGCGCCAGCACACCTGAGCCGAGCACGCCTGAGGCCACAAGCGACCTGACCACGACAGCGGGCAAGCTCGCCGACCTGGAACACCGTCGCCACGAGGCGATCCTGGCCGGCAAGGCCAAGCGGATCGAGAAGCAGCACGCCAAGGGCAAGATGACTGCCCGGGAGCGGCTGCGCCACTTCCTGGACGCCGACTCGTTCGTCGAGATGGACGACCTCGCACGGCACCGGTCCTACAACTTCGGCGGGCAGAAGAACCGGCCGTACGGCGACGGCGTCGTCACCGGTACCGGCACGATCGACGGCCGGCCCGTCTGCGTGTTCGCCCAGGACTTCACCGTCTTCGGCGGCTCGCTGGGCGAGGTCTTCGGCGAGAAGATCATCAAGGTGATGGACCTGGCGCTCAGGAACGGCTGGCCCATCATCGGGATCAACGACTCCGGCGGTGCCCGCATCCAGGAGGGCGTGGTCTCCCTGGCGATCTACGGCGAGATCTTCCGCCGCAACGTGCACGCGTCCGGGGTGATCCCGCAGATCTCGCTGATCATGGGCCCGTGCGCCGGCGGCGCGGTGTACTCCCCGGCCATCACCGACTTCACCGTGATGGTCGACAAGACCTCGCACATGTTCATCACCGGCCCGGACGTGATCAAGACCGTCACGGGCGAGGACGTCGAGTTCGAGGAGCTCGGTGGGGCGCGCACGCACAACACCAAGTCCGGCGTCGCGCACTACATGGGCGAGGACGAGCACGACGCCCTGAACTACGTCCGGGCGCTGCTGAGCTACCTGCCGGCCAACAACCTCGAGCGGCCCCCCGTGTTCGGTGACGAGGCCGACCTCACGCCGACCGAGACCGACCTGGCCCTCGACACGCTGATCCCGGACTCCCCCAACCAGCCCTACGACATGCACCGGGCCATCGGGGCCGTGCTCGACGACGAGGAGTTCCTCGAGGTCCAGCCGCTGTTCGCGCCCAACATGCTGATCGGGTTCGGCCGGGTCGAGGGGCATTCGGTCGGGATCGTGGCCAACCAGCCGATGCAGTTCGCCGGCACCCTGGACATCGACGCCTCCGAGAAGGCCGCACGCTTCGTGCGCACCTGCGATGCGTTCAACATCCCCGTGATCACCTTCGTCGACGTCCCGGGCTTCCTCCCCGGGACGTCCCAGGAGTGGGACGGCATCATCCGCCGGGGAGCCAAGCTGATCTATGCCTACGTCGAGGCCACGGTCCCGAAGGTCACGGTGATCACCCGCAAGGCCTACGGCGGCGCGTACGTCGTCATGGGCTCCAAGCACCTCGGCGGGGACGTCAACATCGCCTGGCCAACTGGCCAGATCGCGGTGATGGGCGCCCAGGGTGCGGTCAGCATCCTGCACCGCAAGGAGCTGGCAGTCGCCGAGGATCCCGCGGGCACGCGCGCCGAGCTCGAGGCCGAGTACAACCTGCAGCTGGCCAACCCCTACCTGGCCGGCGAGCGTGGGTACATCGACCGCGTGATCCTCCCGCACGAGACCCGGGCCCAGGTGACCCAAGCCCTGCGGGTCCTGCGCAACAAGCGCGAGACCCTGCCCCCGAAGAAGCACGGGAACATCCCGCTGTGAGCACCGACGGCAGCTCCGAGGACCCGGTGGAGACACCAGCGCTGCGCATCGTCAGTGGCGACCCGACACCCGAGGAGCTCGCGGCGCTCGTGGCAGTGCTGGCTGCCGCGTCCGGCGGGGACGGTCCAGTCGGACCGGCCATCCCAGTCTCGCAGTGGGCGCCACCGGCCAGGCTCCTGCGCCCGGCCGTGGCCCCGACCGGCTGGTGGGAGTCCTCGCTGCCCCGGTGAGACGACGACGGAGTGCCCGCACGCGAGTGGAAACCTGCGGATGCTGCCCCGGCGCGCACCCTGCCTGCCATTAGGCTGCCGCAGTGATCTCCGAGCGGCCCTTCGCTGACGGGCGGCACACGGCTGTCTTCGTGTTCAACGAGCTCAAGGCCGACGGTGGACGACTGACCCAGTTCTGGTTGGCGCGGCTCCGGGCGTTCGCCGCGGCCGGCTGGGCCACACATGCCGTCCTGATCAACAAGGACGCACACCTGCAGCGCACCGTCGCCGGGCTGGTCGACGACGGGCGGTTCCCCGCCGACGCCGGCCTGCACCACTACGCGCTGCGCGACCGCCGGGTCCGCGCATCGTGGTGGGGGCCGCTGCCGCCGGACGGGTCGATCGACCCGCGGGTGGGTGACTGGCTCGACTGGCTGACCGCCCAGGTCCCGGGCGCGGTGGTGTTCGCGGACTCCCCGGCCGCCTACCCCTACCTGGCCGCGATGACCAACCCGCAGGTGGCACGCGTCGCGGGGGTCCACCTGAACCACCTCACGGCACCGCAGCCGGGCCAGGACCCGGCCCTGGCGGCGATGACGCCCCGGTTCGCCGAGAGGTTCGCCGACCACCAGGCGGCCTTCGATGCCCTGGTGGTGCTGACGGAGACCCAGGCAGCGGACCTGCGGACCCGGTTCGGTCCGGACACGCCCACGGTGGTCATCCCCCCTGCGGTCCCAGCCCCGGATGCCGCGGTGGGCGTCCCGTGGGAGTCCTCCGTCGGCGTGGGGCGGATGAGCTCCGGCACTGACCAGCCAGGACCACGCCGGATCGTCTCGATCGGCCCCCTGGAGACTGCCGCGCGACATCACCACGTGCTGCGTGCGGCCCAGCCCGTGATGGCCGCCGACCCCGGGTTGACCCTCGACCTCGTCGGGGAGGGGGACGAGGGCGAGGCCCTGCTCGCCCTGGCTGAGGACCTGGGGCTGTCCGGGCGGGTGCGCATCGTGACCCCGGATGCTGACGAGTACGCACCCTTCAGGGGCGCCGTGGTGACCATCTGGGCTGGCCGTCGGGAGTCGTTCCCCCTGGCCATCGTCCGCTCGCTGGCCACCGGGGTCCCGGTCATCGCCTACGACGTCCACTACGGGCCGGCGGAGCTCCTCACCGCACCGGCGACCGGCGAGCTGGTGTCCTCGGGGGACGTCAGCGGGCTGACTTCGGCACTCCTTCGCCTCGTCGGCACCACCGCGGACAGCGCGGACCCGACGGGATCGGACCGTGCCCACGAGGTTGTTGCCGCCGCGGGTGCGGTCCTGCGGCGCACCGATCCCCGGGCAGTCTGGTCGCGCTGGACGGCGCTGGCCGCCGAGCTGGCCGACCAGGTGTGCGACCACCGCATGCCGAGCCTGCTCGTCGAGTCGCTGACCACCACGACCCGGGTGCTGCGAATGCCCGGGGTCCTGGCCGACTCCTCCACGGGGCTCACCGCGTGGTCCTGCGAGCTCCCCGGCCTGGCGGAGCCCGCTGGCTGGCTGATGGAACCACCGCCGGTCAGCGGGATGGAGGACGTCGAGGACGCGGACCTGCCCGTCCATCCGCATGCTGCCGGACCCACCCGCGAGGTGGTCGCGCAGGTGCGCTCCAACGCGCTGGCGTTCGTCGCCAACGAGACGGGGCCATTCCGGGTCGAGTTCACCGACGGGACCACGGCGGTACCCCTGCTCACCACCGGGTTCGAGCCGCGGATCATCGCGGCACGGGTGGGCAACGCGACCTTGGAGCGCCAACCTGACGGCAGCGTGTGGGTCAGCCCCCGCCCCGAGCTGCTGATGGCGACCAACGTCGATGGTCGGCTGCTCGTACGGATCGGCGCGGACGGGGCGGCCAGCGACATCACCCACGCCCTGGACTGGGTCGTCGACATCGACTGGGCTGACCTGACGCCAACGCCGGAGGGCGCATCCTTCACCGGGGTGCTCCGGGCCACGAACATCGCACCCGCCGACGACTCGCCACCAGCGATCTGCGTGGCCGACGTCGGCGGGTTCTCCCGGACCGTCGGGCTGCTGCACTACACCGGCGAGCCGACTGTCGAGGGCCTGGACTGGGCCGCCCCGGTGGCCGGCGTGATCGAGACCGACCCGCTTGTGGCCACGACCGAGCTGGCTCGTGCCGCCCTGGCCCTGCACGTCGGATTCCGCGGCCTGCTCGTGCCCATCGGCGGGCTCTGGACCCACGGCCGACGGGCCCCGATGCACCTGTCCTGCCCTCGCGGATTGGTCACGCTCCTGCCCTCGCCGGGGGGCCGGGTCCTGGTGGCGCCCGGAAAGGGATACCGTGCCCGGACCTCGGGTGCCATCCGCGGGATCGCAGACCGTGGCTGAGGACCCTGCCGCGGGCAGCTCCGGGGGCTCCGGAAACCCCGGGAGCCCGATGCTGGTCCTCGGATCCGCCTCCCCCGCCCGCGCGACCCTGCTTCGGGCGGCGGGGATCACACCGGTCATCTGGCACAGCCAGGTCGACGAGGACGCCCTGATCGCCTCCGCCGGCGACCTGGTCACCGACCCACCTGCCCTGACCCAGATGCTTGCCACCGCCAAGGGCCGAGACGTCGCCGAGCAGGTCCGGGCCGGCCAGGTGCCCGACGTTCCGCCGGACGCGCGGGCACTGGTGGTCGGCGCGGACTCGATGCTGGAATTCGACGGTCAGGTGCTCGGCAAGGCCCGCACCGCCCAGGAGGTCCGCGACCGCTGGGCCGCCATGTCCGGGAGGTCGGGCGTGCTCGTCACCGGACATACGGTGATCGACCTCGACAGCGGGCGCATGGTGGAGCGGGCCGTCGCCACGACCATCCGGTTCGGCCACCCTGATCCCGTCGAGCTCGAGGCCTACATCGCCTCGGGCGAGCCACTGGCCGTGGCTGGCTCGTGCACGATCGATGGCCTGGGCGGACCCTTCATCGAGGGGATCGAGGGCGATCACTCGAACGTGATCGGGCTGGCGCTGCCGACCCTTCGCGCCATGGTGGCCGAGCTCGGCGTGCGCTGGACGGACCTCTGGGACCGCGCCTGACGGGTGGGGCGCGAACTCGCCACCGCCCCTCCGTAGGATGGCTGGCGAGTCGCCCGGTATCGGGCCCCGGAGTAGGTGTGAGGGGTGCGGGAATGAAGAAGGTTCTGATCGCCAACCGTGGGGAGATCGCCATCCGGGTGGCACGCGCGTGCCGGGATGCGGGTATCGCGTCGGTGGCGGTGTACGCCGACCCCGACCGTGATGCGCTGCACGTCAAGGCCGCCGACGAGGCCTTCGCCCTGGGGGGCACCACAGCAGCCGAGACGTACCTGGTGGCCGACAAGATCCTGGACGCGGCCCGTCGCAGCGGTGCCGACGCCGTGCACCCCGGATACGGGTTCCTGTCCGAGAACGCCGACTTCGCCCAGGCGGTCATCGACGCCGGGCTCACGTGGATCGGCCCACCGCCCTCGGCCATCCGCGACCTCGGCGACAAGGTGTCCGCCCGGCACATCGCGGCCCGCGCAGGTGCACCCCAGGTGCGCGGCACCGCCGATCCCGTCACCGGCGCCGATGAGGTCGTCGCGTTCGCCAAGGAGGTCGGCCTGCCGATCGCCATCAAGGCCGCCTTCGGTGGCGGTGGCCGTGGCCTCAAGGTCGCGCGCAACCTCGAGGAGATCCCCGAGCTCTACGACTCTGCAGTGCGCGAGGCCGTGGCAGCCTTCGGCCGTGGTGAGTGCTTCGTCGAGCAGTACCTCGACAGCCCCCGGCATGTGGAGACCCAGGTCCTGGCCGACCAGCACGGGAACGTCGTGGTCGTGTCCACCCGCGACTGCTCGCTGCAGCGCCGCCACCAGAAGCTCGTGGAGGAGGCACCCGCGCCCTTCCTGACCGACGAGCAGGTCGAACGGCTCTACACCTCGAGCAAGGCCATCGTGCGTGAGGCGGGCTACTACGGCGCCGGCACGTGCGAGTTCCTCGTCGGAACGGACGGGACCATCTCCTTCCTGGAGGTCAACACCCGCCTGCAGGTGGAGCACCCGGTGACTGAGGAGGTCTCGGGAATCGACCTGGTCCGCGAGCAGTTCCGGATCGCTGATGGCGAGGAGCTCGGGTACGACGACCCGCCACTGCGTGGGCACTCCATCGAGTTCCGGATCAACGGCGAGGACCCAGGCCGCAACTTCCTGCCCGCCCCCGGCGCCCTGACCGTCTGGCACCCGCCCGCGGGCCCCGGGATCCGCGTGGACGGCGGCTTCCAGCAGGGCGACGTGATCGGCGGCAACTTCGACTCGCTGCTGGCCAAGCTGATCGTCACCGGTCACGACCGCCAGCAGGCCATCGAACGCTCACGCCGCGCACTGGCGGAGTTCGAGGTCGAGGGCATCGCGACCGCAATCACCTTCCACCGCAAGGTGGTCTCCGACCCGGCGTTCGCCCCGGCCGACCCCGATGCAGCATTCACGGTGCACACCCGCTGGATCGAGACCGAGTTCGTCAACGACATCCCGGCGTACGCGGGGGCGGCAGTCGAGCTGGCCGAGCCCGAGGCGCGGTCGTCGGTGGTCGTCGAGGTCGGCGGCAAGCGGGTCGAGGTGAGCCTGCCCGAGGGAGTCGCGCTCGGGGGCGGCGGCGGATCCGCGGCGAAGAAGGCCGCCCCGAAGCGCGCCAGCAAGAAGGCCGGCGGCGGTGCCACCGGCGACTCGCTGACCGCACCCATGCAGGGCACGATCGTCAAGATCGCCGTCGAGGAGGGTCAGGAGGTCGCCGCCGGCGACCTGATCGTGGTCCTCGAGGCGATGAAGATGGAGCAGCCGCTCAACGCCCACAAGGCCGGTGTGATCACCGCGCTGACCGCCGAGGTCGGCGCGACGGTGCCCACCGGCACGGTGCTCTGCGAGATCAAGGACGCCTGAACCGGGCGTTGCGCGCCACCTGGACGGGCCGCTGCGCGTTCCCGGCCACATGTGGCATGGACTGCGCAGACCTCGGGCGCGGTGGCGGGGAACGCGCGGTCTGGCCCGGGCGCCGGG
>CAVTOX010000032.1:0-66999 GCA_963736425.1 uncultured Actinomycetes bacterium | reverse complement strand
AGGCCGAGCTCCTTCTTCGTCAGGCGGGTCAGGTGGGGGGCGAGGATCACGCAGCCCGTGTGCCCGGTCCAGGTCTCCGGGGCCAGGGATGCGTCGTTCTCGGGCAGGTACGGGTCGCCCCCGTTGCCGAAGATGCCCTCGACGAAGTCGAGGTTGGAGACCAGGCCGCCAGGCACGATGAACCGGGTCTCCATCCGCTTCTCGTGCACGGAGCCGGGCACCTCGGGTGCGACCAGCGGCCGCAGTTGGAGCGACACGAAGCATGCCGCCGGCTTCGGCTGGTTGGCGGAGTACGGCAGGACCATGTCGACCTCCGGCGGCTCGAACGCGTGGGCCAGCAATCGCGCGTACGCCACCTTCGGCACTGCGATCTTGTCGTCGGGGATCGGCAGCCCGCCCTCGGCGATGTGGAACACCCCGGCCGTTGTCCGGCGGTCGTTCGCGGGGTTGTGCAGCACCCCGTTGACCAGCCGGTAGCTGGTGAGCAGCGGCGAGGCGAAGCTGTCGCCGTCGAAGGGCAGGGAGAGCTCGCGGGCCATGCCGGGCTCATCGAGGACGAATGTGCGCCGAGGGAGCTTCGGGACCTCGCCGGTCTCGGCCAGGTAGTCGTCGAGGAACGCCTGGATCCGCCCGTCCGCCGCGCACAGCCGGTCGGCCAGGCGCCGACTCAGCTCACGTTGGCGGGCGAGGATCGGCCGGGCGAGCTGGGCAGCCTCGGAGTGCCCGGCGCCGACGGGTAGCGGGAGCCCGAGAAGGGCGAGTCGGAGGTTGATGGCGTCGTTCTGGGTTCGGGTCACACTCGATTCTCCTGTACTTCTGTGCGCCCACGCCACTGCGACGGGACGGTCGAGCCGTGAACTCGCCGACCCTCCCGGCTGAGGTTCGGCGAATAGCGGGTCCGGGCCGCCGGGTTCCGTACCTGGTCCTGACATGACATGGCTGCCCGGGGCGCCGCGATCGGTGACAATGGGTCCATGACTGCGCGCAGGGACGTCATCCTCCTGGGCAGCACGGGCTCGATCGGCACCCAGGCCCTCGACGTCATCGTGCGCAACCCGGGGCGGTTCCGCGTGGTCGGGTTGGCCGCCGGAGGGGGGAACGTCGCCCTCCTGGCCGAACAGGCGATCGCGTTCGGCGTGCCGGTCGTGGCCATCGCCGATCGTGATGCCGATCCGGGGTTGGAGGCGGCACTGGCGGCCGCGATGCCCGCGGGCAGCCGCCCCGAGGTCCTCGCCGGCCCCGATGCGGCCACCGAGCTTGCCGGCCGTCCGTGCGATGTCGTCCTGAACGGGATGACCGGCGCCGTCGGGCTCGAACCCACCCTCGCCGCCCTGCGCGCCGGGCACAGCCTCGCCCTGGCCAACAAGGAGTCGCTGATCATCGGCGGCCCGCTGGTCACGGCCGCGGCTGCCCCGGGCCAGATCGTGCCGGTCGACTCCGAGCACTCCGCCCTGGCCCAGTGCCTCGTCGGCGGGCGTGCCGACGAGGTCCGCCGACTCGTGCTCACGGCCAGCGGGGGGCCGTTCCGCGGCCGCACCCGGGCCGAGCTGGCCGACGTCACCCCCGAGCAGGCGATGGCGCATCCGACCTGGGCGATGGGCCCGGTCATCACCATCAACTCCGCCACGCTGGTGAACAAGGGCCTCGAGGTCATCGAGGCCCATCTGCTGTTCGACATCCCGATGGACCGGATCACCGTGATGGTGCATCCCCAGTCGGTGATCCACTCGATGGTGGAGTTCGTCGATGGGTCCACGCTGGCCCAGGCAAGCCCGCCGGACATGCGGCTGCCGATCGCCCTCGGCCTCACGTGGCCCGAGCGGGTGCCCGATGCCTCGCCCGCCTGCGATTGGACCCAGTCGCACACCTGGACCTTCGACCCGCTGGACGACGACGCGTTCCCCGCCGTCCGCCTGGCCCGCGCGGCCGGGGCCACCGGCGGCACGGCCCCCGCGGTGTTCAACGCTGCGAACGAGGTTGCCGTCGATGCCTTCCGGGCCGGCGCGCTCGGCTTCACCGGGATCGTCGACACGATCGACGCGGTCCTGGCCGCGCACACCCCGGTGATCGGGGAGGACTTCACGCTGGCAGCCGTCGGCGCCGCAGACGGCTGGGCCCGGACCGAGGCCCAGTCGCGGATCGCGACGGGGGGGCACTGATGGATTCCATGTTGTTCGTGCTGGGGGTGCTTCTGGCTGCCTTGGGCGTCGGGCTGTCGATCGGGCTGCACGAGGTCGGCCACATGGTGCCTGCCAAGAAGTTCGGGGTGCGGGTTCCGCAGTACATGGTCGGCTTCGGCCCGACCCTGTGGTCCAAGCGCGGCAAGGAGACGGAGTACGGGTTCAAGTGGATCCCGCTGGGCGGCTACATCCGGATGATCGGCATGTTCCCGCCGCCGAAGGGAGCCCCGGAAGGGACCGCCGGCCGCGGCACCACGGGTCGTTTCCAGATGCTGGCCGAGGAGGCCCGGGCCGCTGCGTGGGAGGAGGTCCAGCCCGGCGACGAGAACCGCTTGTTCTACCGCCTGAGCGCCCCGAAGAAGGTCGTGGTCATGATGGGCGGGCCCACCATGAACCTGGTCCTGGCGATCCTCTTCTTCTTCCTGCTGCTCGTCGGCATCGGCATCCCGACCCCCACCACCACGGTGGCCGAGGTGGGCAAGTGCGTGCCCTCCTACATGGCCACCCAGGAGGCGGCTGCCGCCGCTCTGGCAGATTCGACGACCGTCCGCGACGCCCCCGAGTGTGGCCCGGAGGATGAGGTCTCGCCCGCCGCTGTGGCCGGGATCGTCGCCGGTGACCAGATCACCTCGATCAACGGCCAGCCCGTCTCGGTCTGGACCGAGCTCACCGCGGTGACGCGCACCAGCCCCGGGGAGACGGTCGTCCTCGGTCTGGAGACCGCCACCGGGCCGCGTGAGGTCGAGGTCCCCATGGCCACGGCCTACCGCCCCGTCGTTGATGATCAGGGTGTCGTGGGCGAGGAGATCGTCGCCACCGGATACATCGGCGTCACCCCACAGACGCAGTACGTCTCCCAGCCGGTGAGCTCCGTCCCGGCGACGATGTGGGACGTGGCCGTGCGCAGCGGGCAGGCCCTGATCACGTTGCCTGTGCGTGTCTACGAGCTCGCTCAGGGGATGATCGCGGGCGAGGAGCGCGACCCCAACAGCCCGGTGAGCGTCGTGGGCGTGGGGCGGATCTCCGGTGAGGTCGTCGCGGCTGAGGAGCCGATCAAGGCCAAGTTCGCGATCCTCATCAGCCTCATGGCCAGCCTGAACCTCTTCCTGTTCCTGTTCAACCTCCTCCCGGTCCTTCCGCTGGACGGTGGGCACGTGGCGGGCGCGACCTACGAGGGCGGCCGCCGGACGCTGGCGCGCTGGCGCGGGCGACCTGACCCCGGCCCCGTGGATGTCTCCCGACTGCTGCCGGTCTCCTACGGGGTCGGGATCGCGCTGATCGCCGTGTCCTCCGTGGTGATCCTCGCCGACGTCATCAACCCGATCTCGATCTACGGCTGAGCCGGCCGATGCCGGATTCCGAGGCCGTGCCGGGCGCCGAACCGAGGCGCTCCCCGCCAGCCGATGGGGGCGGCCAACAGCGATCCCCGTGGTGGCTGCGTGCGGCCGCGATCGGTGTGGCCGCCGGGATCCTGTCGGGGCTGTTCGGAGTCGGTGGCGGGATCATCATGGTCCCGCTGCTGGTCGCGTGGTTCGCCCTTGACCAGCGTCGGGCCAGCGCCACCAGCCTGCTGGCGATCGTGCCCATCGCGACCGCGTCGGCGGCGGGTTACGCGCGCAACGGCAACGTCGACCTCAGCGCGGGTCTCCTGCTCCTGATTGGTGGCGTCGTCGGCGGGCAGCTCGGTTCGCGTCTGCTGCCCCGGACGCCGATCGCGACCCTCCAGCTCTGGTTCGGCGTGCTCAGCATCGCCACCGCCGCTCGGCTGGTCATCGGCGGGAGCTCCAGCGCACTGTCCGGCCTGGGTGCCGTGTGGGAGGGCGGGCTCCTGGTCCTGGTCGGGGTGGCGGCCGGAATGCTCGCCGGCCTGCTGGGCGTGGGGGGCGGCATCGTCATGGTGCCCGGATTGGTCCTCGTGACAGGCGACGACGCCGACACCGCGCGCGGGACCAGCCTTCTCGTGGTGATCTTCACGGCCCTGACCGCCACGATCACCAACTGGCGAAACGGGCTGGTCGAGGTCCGGCTGGCCCTGGTGGCCGGCCTGGTCGGGGCGCCCGCTGGCCTGGTGGGCGCCGCCGTGGGCCAGTGGTTGCCCGAGCGGATCGCCCTGGTCCTGTTCGCCGGACTGCTCGCCTGGTCCGGCGTCCAGATGATCCTGCGCAGCCGCCAGTCCCGGCGGTGGGCGTCATCCGGCCCCGGGCGGGATACTTGACGGCATGAGCATCAACTTGGGCATGCCCCCGCTTCCCCCGCCCGTCCTCGCGCCCCGGCGGACCACCCGGCAGATCCTCCTCAAGCACCCGACCCACCCGGTCGCGGTCGGCGGCGATGCGCCCATCAGCGTTCAGTCGATGGCGACCACGTTGACCGCCGACGTGAACACCACGTTGCAGCAGATCGCCGAGTTGACCGCGTCGGGCTGCCAGGTGGTCCGGGTGGCGGTGCCCAGCCAGGACGACGCCGACGCCCTGCCCGACATCGCACGCAAGTCCGGCATCCCCGTGATCGCCGACATCCACTTCCAGCCCAAGTACGTGTTCGCCGCGATCGAGGCCGGTTGTGCCGGGGTTCGGGTGAACCCGGGCAACATCAAGCAGTTCGACGACAAGGTGAAGGAGATCGCTGCCGCCGCGCGTGACCACGGCACGCCGATCCGCATCGGTGTCAACGCCGGCTCGCTGGACCCACGCCTGCTCAAGAAGTACGGCAAGGCCACGCCCGAGGCGCTGGTCGAGTCCGCGCTGTGGGAGGCGAGCCTGTTCGAGGAGCACGGGTTCCGCGACATCAAGATCTCGGTGAAGCATCACGACCCGGTCGTGATGGTGCGTGCCTACGAGCTGCTGTCCGAGTCGTGCGACTACCCGCTGCACCTGGGCGTCACCGAGGCCGGTCCGATGTTCCAGGGCACCATCAAGTCCGCCGTGGCCTTCGGGGCGCTGCTGAGCAAGGGCATCGGCGACACCATCCGCGTCTCACTGTCCGCGCCTCCGGTCGAGGAGGTCAAGGTGGGGATGCAGATCCTCGAGAGCCTGAACCTGCGCCAGCGTGGCCTGGAGATCGTGTCCTGCCCGTCGTGCGGGCGCGCCCAGGTGGACGTGTACACGCTGGCCGAACAGGTCACCGCCGGCCTGGAGGGCCTGGAGGTGCCGTTGCGCGTGGCGGTCATGGGATGCGTCGTCAACGGGCCGGGGGAGGCCCGCGAGGCCGACCTGGGTGTGGCCAGCGGCAACGGCAAGGGCCAGATCTTCGTCAGGGGCCAGGTCATCAAGACCGTGCCGGAGGCGCTGATCGTGGAGACCCTGATCGAGGAGGCCATGCGCCTGGCTGAGGAGATGGACACCGAGGGCAGCCCGTCGGTGTCGGTGAGCTGACCCGGTGACCACGCAGCCGACTGGGCCCGGTGCGGGAGTGCTTGGGGGAGATCCCGGTGCGGCCCCGACCGGTTCGCCCACGGCGGCGCCCGTTCAGCCCGGGACGACCGCAGCGCCCGGCCAGGCCGCGGAGTGGTCGCAGGAGGCGTTCGAAGCGGCCTTCGCCGACGCCGAGGTCAAGATCGGACGGTTCAACCTCGCGGTGTTCGGCAAGACCGGCGTCGGCAAGTCCACCCTGGTCAACGCGATCTTCGGTGAGTCGGTGGCCGCCACGGGCATCGGGCGCCCGGTGACGCTCGGCAGCCACCTCTACGTCCATCGCACCGGCAAGCTCGGCATCTACGACACGCAGGGCCTCGAGGTCGGGCGCGACACCTCCAGGATCATCACCGAGCTGAAGCGGTTCATCGACAACAGCCGCGCGATGCCCTTCGCCGAGCAGGTCCACCTCGCGTGGTACTGCGTGCGGGCCACCGATCGACGTTTCGAGGAGACCGAGGCCACGTTCATCCGCGAGCTGGCCGGGGTCGGACTGCCGGTGATCCTGGTCATGACCCAGGTCCCGGGCCGGCGCGATGCCCTCGGGCAGCTGTTCCTCGCCCCTGACGCGATCGAGCTCGGCAGCCAGATCGAGGCGATGGGCCTGCCGATCCATGATGGCCGTGCGGTCATGGTCAATGCCCTTGCCGACCCCTTCACCGGGGTCGAGCAGCACGGACTGCTGGACCTGCTCGATGCCACCTTTCGATGCGCTCCACAGGAGGCCGCCGACGCCCTTACCGCCGCGCAGAAGATTGACCCTGCGCGAAAGGCCAAGGCTGCCACGAAGGCGGTGAACGCCGCGACGGCGGCCGCAACGGGAGCCGGGTTCACGCCCATTCCGTTCGCGGACGCGGCTGTGCTCGTGCCCATCCAGATCGGGATGATGGCCAAGATCGCTGCCATCTACGACATCCCCATGCAGCGCGCCACCGTGGCCAGCCTCGCCGCGACGACCGTGACGACGCAAGCAGGACGGGCCGCCGCCACGGGCCTGCTCAAGCTCATCCCTGGGTTCGGGACGATTGCCGGCGGCGCGATCACCGGCGGCGTCGCGGGGACGATGACCTTCGCTGTCGGCACCGCGTGGCACCGGGTCTGCATCGGTATGGCCGAGGGCAAGTACGAGACGGTCTCCGGGACGCTGGACTCCGAGACGATCCAGCGTGTGTTCAACCAGGAGGTCTCGGCGATCATGCGCAGCCGCGGGTTCGGGGCGAAGAAGTAGCCCGGCGTCGTGGGCCGGTGGTCAGAAGGCGACGACGCCGAAGAGCACCAGCAGGAATGGCAGAAGCATGGCCAGCACCACGATGATGCCGATCACAGTCATGTTCCGGCGGATCCAGTCCATGGCCACGATCATCCCCGATGTCTGGGGTAATCGGGAGCGCCGGCCCCTCAGAACAGGACCGTGGCGAACGTCCCCACCGTCTGGAAGCCGACCCGCAGGTAGGTGCCGACCGCGACGTGGTTGTAGTCGTTGACGTAGAGGGAGACGATCGGCGCGATGTGGGCCCGGGCATGGTCGACGACGGCGGCCATCCCCGAGACGCCGAGCCCGTGTCCGCGCAGCGCCGGCTCGACCCAGACCCCCTGGATCTGGCAGGCCCGAGCGGTCGTGGACCCCACCTCGGCCTTGAAGATGAGCTGCCCCTCCTCGACCACGCCCAGGGCCCGCCCGGTCCGGACGATCTCCGCCAGCCGGGCGCGGTAGGCCGGCCCGCCACCGTGGGCCACCGGCGACATGCCCACCTCCTCGGTGAACATGGCGACCGCCGCGGGCATGAGCAGGTCGAGCTCGTCGATGCGCAGGGCTCGCAGCCCCGGGTGCGCCGGGCGGGTGGCCGGGGCGGCGGTGGCCATCAGGTACTGCGTGGAGCGCACCTCGCGGGCCGGCCCCCAGGCGGGCGCGAGCAGGCGCCACAGGTCCAGCACCTCGTCGGCCGGACCCACCAGGGAGGAGCAGCGACGGCCCAGCCGCCGGGCGTTGTCGGCGAAGGACGCGCGCGCCAGGGGAGTGGTCTCGATCGGGATCAGGTTCGCGCCCGTGTACATCGCCGAGCGCAGCTGACCGGCTTCGAACCAGCCCCACACGAGCCCCCCGAGGGCCCAGGAGTCCATGGGGTCGGCCAGCCGGGAGGCGACGAAGCAGTGGGCGACCGGGTCGCGGTTCACGAGCGCGAGCAGTTCCGGGAGGTGGCGCGATGTCAGCACCTTCAGCTCGCCGGGCACGGCCGCCATCCTGCCACGCCGGGATATCCTTGCCACGACTCTCCGACCCGCCCGGCCCACCCCGGGCGAGGTCGCCACTGCTCGGACCCGGAGGAGACCCTCGTGCCCACCCGCATGTCCACGCTGTTCCTGCGCACGCTCCGCGAGGACCCGGCGGACGCCGAGGTCCCGTCGCACCGCCTGCTGGTGCGCGCCGGGTACGTGCGGCGCGTCGCCCCGGGAGTGTTCACGTGGCTGCCGCTGGGCTACCGGGTGCTGCGCAACGTCGAGCGGATCGTGCGCGAGGAGATGGACGCCGCGGGCTTCCAGGAGGTGCACTTCCCTGCCCTGCTTCCGCGCGAGCCGTACGAGCGCACGAATCGCTGGACCGAGTACGGGCCGAACCTGTTCCGACTGCAGGACCGCCGCGGCTCCGACTACCTGCTCGGCCCCACCCACGAGGAGATGTTCACGCTCACCGTCAAGGACCTGTACTCGTCGTACAAGGACCTCCCCGTGAGCCTGTACCAGATCCAGACGAAGTACCGCGACGAGGCGCGCCCCCGCGCGGGCATCCTGCGCGGACGTGAGTTCGTGATGAAGGACTCCTACTCTTTCGACACCTCCGACGCGGGTCTGGCCGCGTCCTACGCGAGGCACCGCGACGCCTACATCTCGACGTTCGATCGCCTGTCGATGCAGTACACGATCGTCTCGGCGATGTCCGGTGCGATGGGCGGCTCGGCCTCCGAGGAGTTCCTGGCGGTGTGCCCGGTGGGTGAGGACACCTACGTCCAGTGCACGACCTGCGAGTACGCCGCCAACGTCGAGGCCGTGGCCAGTGTGCCGCCCGCGGAGGTGCCTCTCGACGGGCTGCCCGCCGCTCACGTGGAGGACACCCCGGACACCCCGACGATCGAGATGCTCGTCGACCTCTCCAACGCCCGGCCGGAACTGGCGCGCGGCGACCGCCCTTGGGAGGCCGGCGACACGCTGAAGAACGTGGTCGTCAAGGTCGCGTTGCCTGACGGCACGTCGTACCCGTTGGTCATCGGGCTGCCCGGTGACCGGGAGGTCGACATGAAGCGGCTGGAGGCGCTGCTCCTGCCCGGTGAGCCGGTGGCGTTCGAGGAGGCCGACTTCGCGGCAAACCCCGCGCTGGTGAAGGGTTACATCGGCCCCGGCATCCTCGGCGAGGAGTCCGCGTCAGGGATCCGGTACCTGCTCGACCCGCGCGTGGTCGTCGGCACCCGCTGGATCACCGGAGCCGACCAGCCCGGCCGGCACGTGTTCGACCTTGTCGCGGGCCGGGACTTCTCCGGCGACGGGACGATCGACGTCGCGGAGGTCCGCGAGGGTGATCCATGCCCGGACTGCGCGGCCGCGGGGCGCGAGGGGCAGCTCACTCAGGCCCGCGGCATCGAGATCGGCCACATCTTCCAGCTCGGACGCAAGTACGCCGAGGCGCTGGACCTCAAGGTACTGGACGAGAACGGCAAGCAGGTCGTGGTCACGATGGGGTCCTACGGGATCGGGGTCTCGCGGGCCGTGGCGGCCATCGCCGAGCAGCACCACGACGACCGCGGGCTGATCTGGCCGCGCGAGGTCTCGCCGTTCGACGTGCACATCGTGGCCACGGGCAAGGACGAGGCCGTGTTCGAGGCCGCCGAGCGGATCGCCGCGGAGCTGGAACTCGGGGGGTTCCGCGTGCTGCTCGACGACCGCAAGGGGGTCTCGCCCGGCGTGAAGTTCAACGACTCCGAGCTGATCGGTGTGCCGCTGATCGTCGTGGTCGGCAAGAAGCTGGCGGAGGGTGCCATCGAGGTCAAGGACCGCGCGAGCGGGGAGCGCATCGACGTGGCCATCGATGATGCGGTCGCCACGATCACCGACCGCATTCTGGCGCTGCCATGATCGAGCCCGACTCCAGCGCGAGCTCGGAAGAGTCCGGCCCGCCCGGCGCCCGGATCGATGCCGTCATCTTCGACTGGGGCGGCACCCTGACCCCGTGGCACGAGGTCGACCTGACCGCGGGCTGGTACGCCTATGCCAGCGTGTACGACCCCCGGCATGCCGCCAGCCTCGCAGCGCGCCTCTACGCCGCGGAGATCCAGCGCTGGCAGGACCAGCACCACAGCGCCGGGCGCACGGGAGCCGGGCACCTCGACCAGATGCTGCTCGACTGCGGGATCGACCTCGAAAGCGCGCGCCACCGCGAGGCGCTGGCCGCCTACCTGCAGTTCTGGGACCCGCACACGGACGCCGACCCGGACGCCGCGCCGCTGATGCAGGCGCTGCGCGAGCGTGGGATCCGCGTCGGGGTCCTGTCGAACACGCTGTGGCCGCGGGCCCACCACGAGGCGGTCTTCGCCCGCGATGGCCTCCTGGACCTCATCGATGGGGCCGTCTACTCCTCGGAGCTGCCGGTCGGCAAGCCGCATGAGGACGCCTTCGTGGCGGCCCTGCGCGCCGTCGGCGTCGACAACCCGGCCCGCGCGGTGTTCGTCGGCGATCGGGCGTGGGACGACGTGCACGGCGCCCAGCAGGTCGGGATGCGCGCGATCCTCGTTCCGCACAGCGACATCCCGCACGACCAGCTCGGACCCGTCGAGGGGGCGCCCGATGCCGTGGTGCAGCGACTGGGAGATGTCCTGGAGCACGTGGACCGCTGGAACGGCCGCCCGGTCAGCTGATCACCGGCCCGGATGGGACCGGCGCCATCACGTGGATGCGGGCGTGGAGGAGGGCGTCGCCTCTGCTGCCGAGAGCCGCACGCAGGGCCCGGTGCAGACCATCCTCGAGGTACAGCTCGCCCTCGTACTCGACCACATGGGCGAACAAGTCACCGTAGAAGGTCGAGTCGTCGGCCAGGACGATCTCGAGGTCGAGGGTGCGCTTGGTCGTGGTCAGACTCGACAGGCGCACGCGCGTCGGCCGGATGGCGGCCCATTCCTTCGAGGTCAGGGCGTGATCCGGATAGGGCCGGGTGTCGCCGACGCGCTTGAACAGCATGTGACCACCCTGCCCCACCGCTCCGCGCCCGAAACCCGGCGGGGCGGTGGGCCGGATCCTGTGCCACGTCGACAGCCCGCGGAGGTCGTGGGACCTGGCGGGTCAGGTCGCCGGTTCCTCCGCCGCGGCCTCGACCTCATCGGACTCCTCCGAGCGGCGGGACTCGACCTGGATCAGGCGCCACCAACCGATGATCCCCACGAGGCCGAAGAGCAGCCACTGCACCGAGTAGACGAGATTGTTCAGCCCGCGATGACCGGGGACCGGCAGGCTGGTGAGTGCGCTGTCGGCGGCGGGGGTGCTCGATGTCAGCTCGGCGTAGGCGTTGAACCTCGGTGTGTCCGGGGGCGTGACGAGGACCTGGGGGTCAGCCGCCCACGCCTGCCCCGGCGGCGGCGCATCAGTGGGCTCGGTTGCCTCAGCCGGTCGCAGGCGTCCGGTCACGGTGACCTGGCCGGCGGGCGGTGCAGGGGCGTCGGGCGCGGAGGTGGCGTCGCTCCCGGCAGGGGCCCAGCCCCGGTTGACCAGCAGGACGCCGGACTCGGTCACCAGCGGCGTGACGATCCAGAAGCCGTTGCGCCCGTCGAGCGGACGGCGGCGCACTGCCGTCTCCGCGGCGGCGTCGAAGGTCCCGGTGGCCGTGACGGTGCGCCATTCGAGCTCCGGCGGCAGGGCCGGGGAGTCGGAGCCCGCGGGGGCAGCGTCGAGGAGCTCATCGACCGGGACCGCGGGTGCGGAGAGCGCTGCGTCCAGCCGATCGTTCTCCCCGAGTCGGTACTGGTAGCGGTGCCACTGCCAGCGCGCGAGGATCACGCAGAGCACGAGCATCACCAGGATGAAGGTGGTGAAGCCCAGCCACCGACGCTGCCTGAGGATCCTGAGCACGGCCCCAGCCTACGTCGGCGCCGCTCGCCCGGTGGATGTGCCGATCAGGGCCTAAGGTGTGGACCCGTGGAGTCGTGGTGGGGGCGAGAGCCCGTCGAGCTGTCCGGTCAGGGTCCTGTCCTGAGTCTCTTCGACACCCGCAGTGGGCAGATCCGCCCCACCGCGCCCGGGGCCGTGGCGAGGATGTACGTCTGCGGGATCACGCCGTATGACGCCACCCACATGGGGCATGCGGCGACGTACATCGCCTTCGACCTGGTCAACCGCTACTGGCGGGATCTCGGCCACGAGGTCCACTACGTCCAGAACGTCACTGACGTCGATGATCCGCTCCTTGAGCGCGCGGTGGCCACGGGCCAGGACTGGCGCGAGCTGGCCCGCTCCGAGACAGAGCTGTTCGCCGAGGACATGGAGGCGCTCAACGTGCTTCCGCCGCGGGACTACATCGGGGCGGTCGAGTCGATCCCGTCTGTTGTCGAGTGGATCGGGCGCCTGCGCGAGGCCGGTGCCGTGTACGACGTGGACGGCGACCTGTACTTCACGACGTCGGCGGCTGTCGGGTTCGGGGAGGTCTCCGGTCTTGACGAGGCCGCGATGCGCGAGATCTTCGCCGAGCGTGGGGGAGACCCTGACCGGCCGGGCAAACGGACCCCCCTGGACTGCTTGCTCTGGCAGGCCGCGCGTCCCGATGAGCCGGCGTGGAACACCGGGCTCGGGCACGGTCGTCCCGGATGGCACATCGAGTGCACGGCGATCGCCCTGGACCACCTCGGGATGGGCTTCGATGTGCAGGGGGGCGGCTCCGACCTGGCGTTCCCGCACCACGAGATGTGCGCGGCCCAGGCCGCGATCGCGACCGGCGAGACCCCCTTCGCCCAGCACTTCGTGCACGCCGGGATGGTCGGCTACGAGGGGCACAAGATGAGCAAGTCTCGGGGCAACCTGGTGTTCGTCTCGCGCCTTCGCCGTGCTGGTGTCTCGCCGGCCGCCATCCGTCTGGCCCTGCTCGCCCATCACTACCGCAGTGACTGGGGGTGGACCCCGCGCGACATGGAGCGGGCCGAGCGACGCGAGCTGGCGCTGCGCGCTGGTGTTCAGGCACCCAGTGGTCCGTCATTCGATGGACTGCTGGCCGCAGTGCGGGAGCGGATCGCCGATGACCTCGACGCGCCCGGAGCGCTCGCCCTCCTCGACCGCTGGGCCTCGGACGCGTCCGGTGGAGTCGGCTCCGATCGCGATGCTCCCGAGCGCGTCAGGGTGCTGCTCGACACGCTTCTCGGGGTCGACCTCTCCTAGTCTTGGGCGGTCGAAGGAGGCACACCCCCATGACCCAGTCGCCGCTCACGTCTGCCCCCGCATGGCAGGCTCTGTCCGCACACGCCGACATGATGTCCACCACGACCATCCGCGAGTTGTTCGACACCTCCGCCGACGTCGATCGGGCGTCGGTGCTGTCGGCGAACGGCGCGGGCTGGCACATGGACTTCGCCAAGCAGCGGATCACGTCCGAGACCGTCACCCTGCTGATCGCCCTGGCCGAGGAGCGCGATCTGGTGGGGCGGCGCGAGGCCATGTTCACGGGCGTGCACATCAACAACACAGAGGACCGCGCCGTGCTGCACACGGCCCTGCGGCTGCCCGCGAGCGCGACCCTGGTGGTCGACGGCCAGGATGTTGTGGCCGACGTGCATGCGGTGCTGGCCAAGATGGGGGCATTCGCCGACCAGGTTCGCGCAGGGACCTGGCTGGGCTTCACGGGCCAGCCGATCCGCACCGTGGTGAACATCGGCATCGGCGGCTCGGACCTGGGGCCGGTGATGGCCTATCAGGCGCTGCGCCACGTGTCGGATCGGGACCTGGTCATGCGCTTCGTGTCCAACGTGGACGGCTCGGACTTCGTTGAGCAGACCCGCGACCTCGACCCGGCCGAGACGCTGTTCCTGGTGGCGTCCAAGACGTTCACCACGCAGGAGACGATGACCAACGCGCGGACGGCGCGCGACTGGTTGGTGGCCGGCCTCGGCGGTGACCCGGCGGCGGTGGCCCGGCACTTCGTGGCGATCTCGACGAACGCCGAGAAGGTGGCCGAGTTCGGGATCGACACCGCGAACATGTTCGGGTTCTGGGACTGGGTCGGCGGGCGGTACTCGATGAGCTCGGCGATCGGCCTGTCGACCATGATCGCCGTGGGCCCGGATGGCTTCGGCGAGCTGCTGGCCGGCCTGCATGCGATGGACATGCACTTCCGGACCGCGCCGTTGCGCGAGAACCTGCCCGTGCTGCACGGCCTGCTCTGTGTCTGGAACCGCAACTTCCTCGGTACCGCCGACCATGTCGTGCTGCCCTACGACCAGTACCTCCTGCGGTTCCCGGCCTACCTGCAGCAGATGATCATGGAGAGCAACGGCAAGCGCGTGACCGCAGCCGGCGACCCGGTGGACTACGACACGTCGGCGGCGTTCTGGGGCGAGCCGGGCACCAACGGCCAGCACTCCTTCTACCAGATGCTGCACCAGGGCACGACGATCATCGCAGCGGACTTCATCTTCTTCGCCCGGCCGACCAACGACGTAGGGACCCACCACGACCTTCTCATCGCCAACTGCCTGGCGCAGTCGGGCGTGATGGCGTTCGGCCGGACCGCGGCCGAGGTCGAGGCGGACGGGACGCCCCCGCACCTGGTGGAGCACAAGGTCATGCCGGGCAACCGCCCCAACAACATGCTGGTGGCGGAGTCGCTGACGCCATTCACCCTGGGCGCGCTCATCTCGCTCTACGAGCACTCCACGTTCGTCCAGGGGATGATCTGGGACCTGAACCCCTACGACCAGTGGGGGGTGCAGCTGGGCAAGGTCGTCGCGGACTCGATCGCCCCGATGCTCACAGGTGAGGCCGACGCGTCCCTGGACTCCTCGACCAATGCACTGATCGCCCGGTACCGGGCGGCACGCGGTCGCTGACGGTCCGGCCGTTACCCGATGTTGAATCCGGTGACGACCCCATCGGCGATTGCCAGGTTGATCTACGAGGGGTCGGAACCGACGTTGTCCTGAGTCGCGCCATCCCGCTCGCCGACCCGGCCGTCGGGCGAGTATCACCGGGCCGGCCCTGCTGATCAGGTTCCGTCCTTCGAATGGAAGCCACCGAGGAGACGTGGCGTGACGTGCTCGTTCGGTCACCATCGCATGCCCCGTGAGGAGTCGACGTGAGCGTTGGGGCGAAGCGCGCGGGCCTGTCCACAGGGTGATCGATTACCTCTGGCGTTGTCGGACGGTCGAGGTAGAGTTCGTACAACAGTTCGAATCAGGGGGGTTCGTGGCCAGTACGATTCAGGACCAGCACACCACAGTCGATCCACGCGCCGTGGGGGCGTTGCCCTGCGCGTCGGGGGAGGTCGCCGGGCTGTGGGCTACGGCGACCTCGTGCGCGGCCGGCGTGCTGCCCGGTATGGGCCTGTTGGCTGGAGACCGGCCGACCGCCGACGTCGAGGTGCTGGCCGGAGTGTTCGCGGTCGTGGAGTACGAACTGGCCCGCCGGATGCACGCCGCGACGGTGGCCGGTTCCCTGCCGTTGGTGGGCCCCGGGGCAGTCCTGGCCGCCCGGATGTGGGCCGTTCCGCACGCCCGGCGATTGGCCCGCGCCGGGGCCCTGGCCGCTGACCATCCCACCCTGGCTTCGGCGTGGGCGGCAGGGATCATCACCTCCGATCATGTGGAGGCGATCACCCGCACAGCTGGTCCGCTGAAGCCGGATGAGGTGCGGGCGGTGATCGGGGAGTTGAGCCTCTTGTGGGGGCAGATGTCTCCCCAGTCCGTCGCAGGGTTCGTGGCCCGGGTGGCCCAGATCCTGCACCCAGCCTCGGACCCCGACCCGGACGAGGCTGGCGCGTACGAGGCCAGGTCGTTGTCGTTCGCGCTGACCTCCGACTCGGTGATCCTGGCTGGCACCCTGCCCCGCCTAGAAGGTGAAGCCGTGATCGCCGCGGTGGAGGCCTTCGCGGAGCGGTTGCGCTGCGAAGCCGACCACGTGCCCGCGTCCGCTCGTCGGGCGGACGGGCTGGTCGCGCTCGTGAATGCCGCCCACGCCAATGGGTCGATCCCCACCCGCGGTGGGTTGCCGGTGTCGGTCTCGGTCACCCTGGACTCGACCGCCGTGTGCGACCAGGTGGCGTCCACCTCCCGCGGCCACACCCTGACCGATGCGGAGACCCGGTTCGCAGCCTGCGACGCGATGGTCACCCCGATCGTTGTCGACTCCGGGCGCTGCCCGGATACCGTGGCGGAGTTCCTCGCCGACGCCGCCCAGCCAGTTGGGCAAGGTGCTGATGACGGCCCGGAACCCATTCCCGGCAGGGCCCTGCATCCCTCGGTGGAGGTACGGGTGGCGGCGCTGGCCATGACGCTGTTGGGTACCCGGATCCCGCTGGCCGTCGGACGCACAGCCCGGACTGCGACACCCGCTCAGCGCCGGGCGCTGGCCGCCCGCGACAGGGGCTGCATCATCCCCGGGTGTGGGATCCCCGCCGAAGCCTGCCAAACGCACCACGTGCAGGACTGGGCCGCCGGCGGGAACACCGACCTACCCAATCTGGCCCTGCTCTGCTGGGCCCACCACCGCCAGGTCGACCTCGGAATGTGGAGCGTCGTGGCAGCATCCGGTGACGATCCGGTGCCCCGACCCGAACCCGGAGCAGCGCCAACAACTCCCTGGCCCGCCAACAACGGAGCACCGTGGGTGATCACCCGCACACCCCGAACCCGTTGGCGGCTGTGAGCGGTCGCCTCGGTCGTCAGCTGGTCTGAAGGACCTGGACCTCGGTGACCGGCTGCTGCCGCTCGCCGTCCATCGTGAAGGTGATCTCGCCGGCCTGCCCTGCGCCGGTCCATTCGACCTGCCAGTGCGCGGTCGCGCGCACCGTGAAGCTGCCCTCGGGCTCAGCGGTGGACGGGGTGAGGTACTGGTGACCGCACGTCGGGGATGGGCCTGTGCCCTTGTCGGGCGACCAGGGCGTGCCGGCGTTGCGGCAGGTCAGCCGGGTCCCGTCGCCGAGCTCCCAGACGACCTTGGTGACCGTCGCGGTGGCCGTCACGGACACGGGCCCCGCGGTCGCCGTGCGGGTGATCGGGCCGTACCCGTGTGGTCCGGCGTCCTCGACCCAGAGCCAGGCGTCCATGCCAACGAGCAGGGGCGCGCCGGCGGTGAGCGGGGTCATCCCGATCGTTGGGGAGACGAGGTCCATGCGCTCGATGGCCTTCTCCGCGAGTGTGACTGGGTCCACCAGGACCGGGGCACCTGCCGCGCCCGCGTTGGGCGCCCAGAACCAGAAGCCGGTGCCGTTGCCCGCGCTGAAGGTCGCGTCCGGCTGGACGCACTGGTAGATCGTCCCCTCGTCCCGGCCCTCCCAGATCGGGTGATCAGGGGCCGGCTGCGGGGAGACCCGTTGCACGAAGCACTGCCGCTCCTGCGACCACACGCCCAGGGCAGAGGTGCAGTCGATCTCGTCGCCGTCGTAGGTGCACACCCGCGTGCTCGGCGACTTCGAGCCGACCTGCGTAGTCCCGGAACCCCCACCGGAGGTACTGCCCGGGGTCGAAGCCGAGTGGTCGGCGTTGACGTCCACGGTCGCGCCTCCGTTGCTCCCGGCGCTCCCAGTGAAGCTGGCGTCGACGCTGGCGTTTCCGTCCGAGTCAGCCTCGGCTGACATCGGTAAGGCGGCAAACAGGAGCATCGCCAGGCTTGCGGAAGTGAGTCCGCGGACTCGTTCCCTCAGCATTTGCGATCTTCGGGACGCTCGGCGACCTTCACCCGGGTGACCGCCCACCCGGGCTCCGGGAGGTAACTTGTGCGTGTCAAGGTGTAATCCGCTTGCTCGCGAGCTCCGGGGGTGCGCTGCCCATCGGGGGCGACGCCCGTAACGGCGCTGCCATCGACACAGGCGCGCACGACCACCGTATCCGGGTTGTCTAACAGGTCTACCTTGACTGGCTCCGCCGAAACGAGTGCCAACTGCGCACCCTTCGGCTCTGAGGTCCACCCGTCCGAGAGGTTTCGCTGCAGTTCAGCAAGTCCCTTATCGACTAGTTGGTCACCGGCAGCAACCTCATTGAGATCGTTCAGGTTGGTGCGGGCGCCGCTGTACAGGTCGGTGATGGTCTGTCGGTACGCGAGCACCACCTTCGTGGCCTCGTCGACCGCCTGTTGCTCCTCTGCCGACAGGGTCGAACTGGGGGACGCGGAGGCGCTTGCGCTCGCATCGGCGCTCGCGGAGGTGCTGGGGCTCGCACTCGGGCTGGTCGCGGCCAGCGGCTCCGAGTCGCTCGAGCAGCCAGCCATCAACAGGCTGGCGGCGACCGCCCCGGCAAGGGCGCGGGCGGTCTGGTGGATCATGTTCGCGTCCTCATGCTGCTGAAGGGTGTGGAGTGCCGGAGCAAAAGGATACGTCCCCCAGGGGGGTGGCTTGTCCGGTTCGTCCACAGCCCGAGCACGGCCGAGCGAACCTGCCCCGTCCTGGACGCTGCAACGCTGGACGGCAACCCGAATCGCCCCGTCCCGGACCGCAGACGAGGCTCAGACCTCAGGCGGAGCTGTCAGTGCTTCTTGTCCGGCAGCGTGGTGGCCACCTGGTTGCGCTGGTCGGTCTTCGCGTGCTTGTCGGCCCGCTTCTCCTTGATGGACTTGCCGGGCTTCTTGGACATGTGCTGGCGAGGGGACTTGTCTGCCATAGGGACTCCCGTGGTCGGAAGCCTGAATGGCTCCGCGCTCTCGACAGTACGCCCCAGCGGCGTCACTGGGCTAGAGCGCCGCGCGACCGGTTCGCCGGGCACGCACCCCTCGCCCCTCGACGGTCGGGCAACCCGGGGATGTGCCCGCCCCGACGCTCGCGCCCGTATTCTTGGGGAACTATGCCGACGACCTCCTTCCTGACTGCCCTGACCGAGCGTGTGATCGTCGCCGACGGCGCCATGGGCACGATGCTCCAGGCCCAGGACCCCTCACTCGATGACTTCCAGGGCTACGAGGGCTGCAACGAGATCCTGAACGTGACCCGGCCCGACATCGTGGCCGCCGTGCATGCCGCGTACTTCGATGCCGGTGTCGACTGCGTCGAGACCAACACGTTCGGGGCAAACCTGGCCAACCTGGGGGAGTACGACATCCCCGAGCGCATCCGCGAGCTGGCCCTGGCTGGCGCCCGGATCGCCCGCGAGGTGGCCGACGGGTACTCCACCCCGGACCGCCCGCGCTGGGTGCTCGGGTCGGTCGGACCGGGCACGAAGCTCCCCACCCTGGGCCACGCCCCGTTCGCGGACCTCCGTGACGCCTACGCCGAGCAGGTCGCCGGACTCCTCGAGGGAGGGGTCGACGCGGTCCTGATCGAGACCGCCCAGGACCTCCTGCAGGCCAAGGCCGCCCTCATCGGCGCCCGCCGCGCGATGGCCGCCTCTGGGCGGCGGGTGGCGCTCATCGCCCAGGTCACCGTCGAGACCACCGGCACGATGCTGCTCGGCACGGAGATCGGGGCGGCGCTGACTGCGCTGGAGCCGCTGGGCATCGACGTGATCGGCCTGAACTGCGCGACCGGACCGGCTGAGATGAGCGAGCATCTTCGCCATCTCTCGCGGTACGCGAAGGTCGCGGTGTCGGCGATGCCCAACGCGGGGTTGCCCGTGCTCACGGCAGACGGAGCCCACTACCCGTTGAGCCCCGCTGAGCTCGCCGCGGCCCACGACCACTTCACCTCCGACTACGGGCTGGCGCTGGTCGGCGGCTGCTGCGGCACCACCCCCGAGCACCTGCGCGCGGTCGTCGAGCGGGTGGGCGGGCGCGAGGTCCGACCCCGTGAGCACGTGAACGAGGCCGCCGCGGCCTCCCTCTACCAGTCCGTTCCCTTCCGGCAGGACACGTCGTACCTGTCCATCGGGGAGCGCACCAACGCCAACGGGTCCAAGGCCTTCCGCGAGGCGATGCTGGCCCAGGACTGGGAGGCGTGCGTCGAGATCGCCCGGGCCCAGATCCGTGACGGTGCCCACCTGCTCGACCTGTGCGTGGACTACGTGGGCCGCGACGGCGCCGGTGACATGCGCGAGCTCGCAGGCCGCCTGGCTACCGCATCCACCCTGCCGATCGTGCTGGACTCCACTGAGCCGGCAGTCCTCGAGGCCGGCCTGCAGATGCTCGGCGGCCGTGCCGTCGTGAACTCCGTGAACTACGAGGACGGCGATGGCCCGGGCTCACGCTTCGCCCAGATCGTCCCGCTGATCAAGGAGTACGGCGCCGCCGTCGTCGCCCTCACGATCGACGAGGAGGGCCAGGCCCGCACCGCGGACTGGAAGCTACGCGTGGCTGACCGCCTGATCACCGACCTGCGCGACAACCACGGGATCCCCCCGCAGGACGTGCTCGTGGACTGCCTGACCTTCCCGATCGCCACCGGCCAGGAGGAGACCCGGCGCGACGGCATCGAGACCATCGAGGCCATCCGCCGGATCAAGCACGCCCACCCCGACGTGCAGACCACCCTCGGCCTGTCGAACATCTCGTTCGGACTGAACCCGGCCGCCCGCCAGGTGCTGAACTCGGTGTTCCTGCACGAATGCCTCGAGGCAGGCCTGGACTCGGCCATCGTGCACGCGAGCAAGATCCTGCCGATCGCCCGGATCGGGGAGGAGCAGCTGGCCGTGGCCCGCGACCTGGTCTACGACCGTCGCGAGTACGCCGAGGACGGCACGGTGAGCTACGACCCGCTCGGGCGCTTCCTGGACCTCTTCACCGGGGTGACCGCGCAGGCGTCCAAGGAGTCCAAGGCCGAGGAGCTCGCGGCCCTGCCCCTCGGCGAGCGGTTGCAGCGGCGGATCATCGACGGCGAGCGCTCCGGGCTCGAGGGCGACCTCGACGAGGCCCTGCAGACCCAGCCCGCCCTGCAGATCATCAACGACACCCTCCTTGCCGGGATGAAGGAGGTCGGCGAGCTGTTCGGCCGTGGCGACATGCAGCTGCCGTTCGTCCTCAACAGCGCCGAGGTGATGAAGACCGCCGTGGCCTACCTCGAGCCGCACATGGAGAAGGTCGAGGGCGAGGAGTCCGCCGGCAAGGGCACGATCGTCCTGGCCACGGTCAAGGGCGATGTCCACGACATCGGCAAGAACCTCGTGGACATCATCCTGACCAACAACGGCTACAACGTCGTGAACATCGGGATCAAGCAGCCCGTGACAGCGATCCTCGACGCGGCGGCCGAGCACGATGCCGACCTGATCGGCATGTCCGGCCTGCTCGTGAAGAGCACGGTGATCATGCGGGAGAACCTCGAGGAGATGAACGACCGTGGGGTCGCCGAGCGCTGGCCGGTCATGCTGGGTGGGGCTGCCCTGACGCGTGCGTTCGTCGAGGAGGACCTTGCCGGCATGTTCGCCGGCGATGTGCGCTACGCCCGCGACGCGTTCGAGGGGCTGCGGCTCATGGACGCCTTCATGTCGGTCAAGCGCGGAGAGCCCGGCGCGGAGCTGCCCGCACTGCGCACCAGGAAGGTCTCCCGTCGCGGCGCCGGCATGCGCGATGTGGGGGAGATCCCCGAGCGCAGTGATGTGGCCGTGGACAACCCGGTGCCGACACCGCCGTTCTGGGGTTCCCGGGTGGTCAAGGGGATCCGGCTCGCGGACTACTCGGCGTACCTCGACGAGCGCGCCCTGTTCCTCGGGCAGTGGGGTCTGAAGTCGTCCCGCGGCGAAGGGCCGGACTATAACGCTCTAGTAGAGGTTGAGGGTCGCCCGCGCCTTCGGATGTGGCTGGATCGGGTCCACACCGAGGGTCTGCTCGGGGCGGCGGTCATCTACGGGTACTACCCGTGCTGGTCCGAGGGCGACGAGCTGGTGATCCTGGACCCGACCGGCCTGGCCGAGGCCGGGGAGCGCCCGCTGGGCAATGGATGGCAGCCCGTCGAGCTGCACCGGCTGCCCTTCCCGCGCCAGACCCGTGACCGGCACCTGTGCCTGGCGGACTTCTTCCGGTCCCGCGATGCGGTGCTGGCGGAGGGGCGTCCGGATGTCGTGGCCTTCCACGTCGTGACCATGGGTTCGGAGGTCTCCGCAGCGGCCGCCGAGCTGTTCGAGGCCAACTCCTACCGGGAGTACGTCGAGCTGCACGGTCTGAGCGTCCAGCTCACGGAGGCCCTGGCCGAGTACTGGCACTCCCGGATCCGCGCCGAGCTCGGCATCGACTCCGGCGACGCCGTGGACCGCACGCAACTGATCACCAAGCAGTCCTACCAGGGGGAGCGGTACTCGTTCGGCTACCCGGCCTGCCCGGACGTCGAGCAGCAGACCGTCCTGGTGGACCTGCTGGACCCCTCACGGATCGGGGTGGAGCTCTCCGAGGAGTTCCAGCTGCACCCGGAGCAGTCGACGTCGGCGCTGATCGTGCACCACCCCGAGGCCAGCTACTACAACGCCGGCTGAGGGGCGCACAACCATGAGCCTCTCCGCGGTCCTGTTCGACATGGACGGCCTGCTGGTCAACACCGAGCCGATCTGGCTCGAGGTCGAGCACGAGACGCTGGCAGCCCTCGGTGGGACCTGGTCCGAGGCCGACCAGCGGGCGATCATGGGCGCGTCGATGGCCCATGCCACCGCCTACATCCGCACCATCTCGGGGACGGACCGGACCGACGCCGAGGTGGGCGAGCTCCTGATCGGCACGATGCTCGAGCGCCTCGACGGCGCCGAGATCCCGATCCAGCCCGGTGCCGCGGACCTGCTCGCCGAGGTGGCGGCATCGGGGGTTCCCTTCGCCCTGGTGTCGGCCTCGGTGCGTCCGATCGTCGACCTCGTTCTCGCCTTCCTGGTCCGTTCGGGGCTGCCGGTGTTCCCGGTCAGCGTCGCCGGCGACGAGGTGGCCCGCAGCAAGCCCGATCCGCTGCCCTACCTGCACGCTGCCGACCTCCTCGGCATCGACATCACCAGGGCCGTCGTCCTCGAGGACTCCCTGAACGGCGTGCGGGCCGCGTGGTCGGCGGGTGCGACCGTGGTCGCCGTGCCGCACGCGGTGCCTGTCGAGGCGGGCGAGCGGATCGTGGTGCGGGAGTCGCTGGTCGGGCTGGACATGGTCGGACTGGCCGCGGTCATCGGCTGATGTGCCGCCCGTTGGATCGCTCCGTCCTGCGCAGGAGTGTGGGGCGGATGTTGTGCAATGCCCGTAAACTAGGGCCCTGACTCCAGGAAGGGCCCCCATGTCTGAGGCAACTGTCGCGGCCGACGCGTCCACCAACCCAGCCGGCGGTTCCGCCGCACGGGCCGTGGCGCTGAGCAAGGTCTACGGTGAGGGCGAGACGCAGGTCGTGGCCCTGCGATCGGTCGACGTCGAGTTCGAGACCGGCCGCTTCACCGCGATCATGGGGCCGTCGGGCTCTGGCAAGTCCACGCTCATGCACTGCATGGCCGGCCTGGACTCCGCGTCAGACGGCAAGGTGTTCATCGGCGAGTCGGACCTGACCACCATGAAGGACAACGACCTCACGCGGCTGCGTCGCGAGCGCATGGGTTTCGTGTTCCAGGCCTTCAACCTCGTGCCGACGCTGACTGCCGAGGAGAACATCACGCTGCCCATGGACATTGCCGGGCGCAAGGTCGACCGGGAGTGGTTCGACCTCGTCGTCGGGACCGTCGGGCTGGCCGACCGGCTCACCCACAAGCCCAGCGAGCTCTCCGGGGGCCAGCAGCAGCGCGTGGCCTGCGCCCGTGCCATGGCGACCCGGCCCGACATCATCTTCGCCGACGAGCCCACCGGGAACCTGGACTCGCGCTCCGGCGCAGAGGTGCTGGGGTTCCTCCGGCGCAGCGTCGACGAGTTCGGCCAGACGATCGTCATGGTCACTCATGACGCCCATGCCGCCGCCTACGCCGACCGCGTGGTGTTCCTGGCCGATGGGGTCTTCGTCGACGAGCTCATCGATCCCGATGCGCCCGCGATCCTTGAGCGCATGATGACCTTCGAGCAGGCCGCCGGCGCCCATGGTGCCGTGGTCTCGACGCCCGTGAGCATCGAGCACCCGCAGTCCGCGGGGAACCCGGTGCCGACGGATCCGCCGGCGCTCGCGCCGGAGTCCGCCGCCGAGCAGGGCTGACCGCATGCTCAAGGCAACCTGGCGCTCGCTGAAGGCGCACAAGGCCCGGATGCTCCTGTCCGGGCTTGCCGTCGTGCTCGGCGTGGCCTTCGTGGTGGGCACCTTCATCTTCACCGACACCCTCAAGGGCACCTTCGACCAGCTCTTCTCCAACGAGGTCGCTGACGTCGTGGTGACCCAGCAGCTCGAGGCCGGCGGGGACGACGGGCGCGGCACAGTGGTCTCCGTCGTGCCCCAGTCCGTCCTGGACGAGGTGCGCGACATGCCTGGCGTCGCCAGGGCGACCGGCGACATCCAGGTCCTGGGGGTGACCCTCCTGGACAAGTCGGGAGAGCCGATCGGCGGCAACGGTCCGCCGCAGCTCGGGTTCTCCTTCCCCGAGTACCCCGACGACCCCCAACTCAGCGGGCTCTCACTGGTGGAGGGTCGCGCCCCGACGGCGCCTGAGGAGATCGTCGTCGACCTGCAGACCGCTGAGAAGGGCGGGTTCAAGGTCGGCGACACGGTCAGCGTGGTCACTCAGGGACCACGCATCGAGGCGCCGCTGGTCGGGCTGGCACGGTACGGGGTCAGTGGGGGACTGGCTGGGGCCACCCTCACGCTCTTCGACCGTCAGTACGCCCAGGAGACCTTCATCGGGGAGGACGCCTGGAACCAGGTCTCGCTCGTTGGCGATGAGGGCACCACCCCGGAGGGGCTGCGCGATGACGTCACCGCGCTGCTCGGCCCCGGCTACAAGGTGAGCACCGGGCAGGAGCTCCAGGACGAGGCGGCAGACCAGCTCAGCACTGCGCTTGGTTTCATCAACACCTTCCTGCTCGTCTTCGCGTTCATCGCCCTGTTCGTGGGCACCTTCATCATCCTCAACACGTTCTCCATGCTGGTCGCACGTCGCACCCGGGAACTGGCCCTGCTGCGGGCGATCGGGGCCAGCAAGCGTCAGATCACCTGGTCGGTCGTGGGCGAGGCGTTCCTGCTGGGCCTGCTCGGTGGTGCCCTGGGGATCGTGCTCGGCATCGGCGTGGCCCTGGGCCTGCGCCAGCTGCTCGGCATCTTCGGGGCGGAGCTCCCGGCCGGAAACCTGGTCCTGGCGCCCCGGACGATCCTCCTGGGCATGGCCGTGGGCGTGATCGTCACTGTGGTCGCGGCCTGGTTCCCGGCGCGACGCGCCTCCCAGGTGCCGCCGGTGGCAGCCATGCGCGACGACGTCGCCCTGCCGGCCAAGGGCCTTCGCGTCCGCGCAGTCCTGGGTGGGCTCCTCGCCGGTCTGGGCGCTGTCGCCCTCCTCGTCGCCGTCCTCAGCGAGGACCTTCCACGCCGACTCACTGTCGCGGGCCTGGGTGCGTTCGCGCTGCTGCTGGGCGTGATCATCCTGGCTCCCGTGTTCAGCCGTGGGCTGGTGGGAGCCGTGGGGGCCCCGGTCACTCGCCTGGGCTCCGTGGGAACTCTCGCGGTGCGCAACGCCCAACGCGACCGGCGCAGGACGGCCGCCACCGCGACCGCGATCCTCGTGGGCCTGGCCCTCGTGACGGCCATCGGGGTGCTGGGCGCCTCGACGACCAAGTCCACCGACGCGCTGGTCGACGACGTCGTCACAGCCGACTTCATCGTGCAGCCCACCAGCTTCGTCCCGTTCTCCACCGAGGTGGGTGACGCGATCGAGGCCGTGCCTGGGATCGCCCTGGTCTCGCGCGTGCGGCAGGTCCCGGCCGTGATCGACGGCGCCGAGGTGACGGTCACCGGTGTTGAGCCCGAGACCATCGGACAGGTGCAGACGCTGGGCATGGAGGCCGCCGCGCTGGCCTCGGGGGGCATCGTCGTCGACACCGAGACCGCCTTGGCGGCGGGGGTCACCGTCGGGGACACCGTCGAGGTGGTCTGGGGCAACGGGCAGAAGGACTCCCTGGAGCTCAAGCAGCTCTACGAGGGGCAGGCGGCCTTCTCCGGTTGGGCGGTCTCGCTCGAGACGATGGAGGCCGCTGGTCTCCCGGCGGTCGACTCCTTCCTCTACGCGCCGTTGACGCCTGACGCCGATGTCGTGGCGGTCCGCGCGGATCTGGACAAGGTGCAGGCCGCCTTCCCGACGGTGCAGATCCTGGACCAGACCGAGTTCAAGGAGACCATCTCCGGGCAGATCAACCAGCTGCTCAGCCTGGTCTACGCCCTGCTGGGGCTGAGCGTGATCATCGCCATCTTCGGCGTGATCAACACCCTCGCCCTGTCGATCATCGAGCGCACCCGCGAGATCGGGATGCTGCGCGCCGTGGGGATGCTGCGCGCGCAGGTCCGCACGATGATCCGCTGGGAGTCGATCGTGATCAGCTTCTTCGGGGCGTTCACCGGGGTGACCCTCGGACTCATCCTGGGCGTCGCCCTGCAGCGGCTGCTGGTCGATGACGGGATCACCGAGCTGGCGATCCCGTGGACGCTGATCGTGGTGGTGCTCATTGCGACCGCGATCGTGGGCGTCCTTGCCGCGGTCTGGCCGGCCCGTCGCGCGGCGAACCTCGACGTGCTGATGGCGATCAGGACCGAGTAGCGCCCGCTGCCACGGGAAGCGGCGGGGGAGTGCCCCCGAACTCGGGGCACAGCGCTTGGTGTGCGCACCAGTTGCAGAGCCCCGAGGGTCGGGCGCGCCAGTCGCCGGACTCCATCGCGCGCTCGATGGCCGTCCAGAGCGCCTCGACCTTGCGCTGCATGGCGCGCAGGTCCTCCTCGTCGGGCTCGTAGCGCAGGATGACCCCAGTGGACAGGTACATCAGCTGCAGCATCGTGGGCAGCTCGCCATGCATGTGCCAGAGCGCCAGCGCGTAGAAGCGCATCTGGAACATCGCCCGGGCCTCGAACCCGACGCCCGGGGGCTTGCCGGTCTTGTAGTCCACGACCCGCAGCTGCCCGGTGGGCGCACGGTCGAGGCGGTCCACGAAGCCGCGCAGGACCAACCCCGAGGGCAGCTCGGCCTGCACCTGCAGCTCGCGGGCCGCCGGCTCGAGCCGGGAGGGGTCCTCCATGGCGAAGTAGGACTCCACGAGGTCACCGGCGCCGCGCAGCCAGTCGAGCGGGTCCGTGCCGTCCTCGGCCAGCATCCCGACAACCTCCGGTCGCTCGGCGACGAGCAGGTCCCATTGCGGTCCGACCAGGCCGATCGCCTCGTCGAGGGTGCGCTGGTCGGCCGGGAGGTCGTAGAGCGCCTCGAGCACGGAATGCACGAGCGTGCCGCGCACGGCCGCCGCGCTGGGCGGCTCGGGCAGGCGGTCGAGGACCCGGAACCGGTAGAGCAGCGGGCAGGACTGGAAGTCCAGCGCGCGTGAGGGTGACAGCGAACGGGTCGGACGCGCCGTGAGTTCGGTGGGATCGGGCATGGCCACAACCTACGTCGGAGGTCCGACACCGGACGCACGACGCGACTCGGTGGGGGACCGGCTGATCGGGGTTGGACGGCGACGCCATCGGGTCCGACCGCGCGTACCCCGCCACCCGCCTACGATGTAGGGGTGCCCACGCCGTCGACCCGTATCGCCGGGATCCCCGTGGAGATGCCAGCGAGCGGCATCCTGGGGGTCGCGCTGCTGGCCTACTTGTGGATCCCCGCCTTCACGATCGAGGGCTCGTGGAGTCCGTGGATCCTGGCACTCGTGTTCGCTGTGCTGCTGAGCCTGGCCACGCTGGTCCACGAGTTCGCCCACGCGCTGGTGGCGCGGGCCTTCGGATTCCCGGTCCACCGGGTCGTGCTGCAGCTGCTGGGGGGAGTCACCCACTACGAGCGGAGCCGGCAGGCCCCGTTGGCCGAGGCTGCGGTCGCAGCTGCCGGCCCGCTCGCCACCTTCGCGATCGCGGGCGTGAGCTACGCGGCCGTGCAGGTGCTGGACCCGGAGAGCGCGGCGGCCGTACTGGCACGGGCGCTGACCTGGGCGAACGTCATCATCGGCATCTACAACTCCCTGCCCGGAATCCCCCTGGATGGGGGCAACGTGCTGCGCTGCCTGATCTGGGCGGCGTCGGGCTCCGAGCGGCGTGGCACGGTGGTGGCCGCCTGGGTCGGGCGGGGCGTGGCCGTTCTCACCCTGCTGTCCCCGCTGGCACTGTCGCTGGTCACCGGCGTCCGGCCCGACCTCCTCATGTACATCGTCGCCGGTCTCGTGGCCGCGATGCTCTGGACTGGCGCATCGGCGCAGTTGCGTGCGGTCGACCTGCGCACGCGGGCAGGCTCGCTGACCGCCGGGGGGCTCGCGCGCCGGGCCATCCCGGTTGATCGCGACCTTCCGCTGGCCGAGGCGATCCGCCGGGCCAACGCCGCCGGTGCCGGCGCACTGGTCATCGTCGATCCCCGCGGCGTGCCCACGGGGATCGGCCATCACGACGCCATCGCCGCCGTGCCCGAGCAGCGCCGGCCCTGGGTGTCGGTGTCGTCGGTTGCGCGGCCCATCGATGCCGGGGGCGCCATCGGTCGCGACCTGGCGGGCACCGAGCTGCTCACCGAGGTGTCCCGGCGGGGTCGCGAGGAGCTGCTCGTGGTCGACCCCGACGGGCTCGTGTTCGGTGTGCTCCTCGTGGCGGACATCGATGCGGCGCTCAAGGGCTGAACGGGCGACGGCAGGCGCCACATAGGGTCAGCCCATGACCGAGCCGCCCCTCCCGACCGAGCACATCACCCCATCCGAGCCGACAGCCCCGACCCCGTCGCCAACCCCCCGGGCCGATCGCCATGGCCCGCTCCAGCCGGGGGACCTCGTGCAGCTGACCGACCCGAAGGGTCGCCACCACACGTTCCCGCTGGTCCCGGGCAAGGAGTTCCACACGCACAAGGGGGCGCTGGCCCACGACGACCTCATCGGCCGGCCCGAGGGGATCGTGGTGACCACCCTGGCAGGCGTCCCGTACCTCATCCTGCGCCCCCTGCTGCGCGACTTCGTGCTCTCGATGCCCCGCGGGGCCACCGTGATCTACCCCAAGGACGCCGCGGCGATCGTCGGACTGGCCGACATCTTCCCCGGCGCGCATGTGGTGGAGGCCGGCGTCGGGTCCGGTGCCCTGACATGCTCGCTGCTGCGTGCTGTGGGGCCGACAGGGCGGGTCACCTCCTACGAGCGGCGCCCTGACTTCGCCGACATCGCCCGGGACAACGTCGAGCGCTTCCTGGGCGGTCCCCAGCCGAACTGGACGGTCGAGGTGGGTGACCTCCAGGACCAGCTCACCCTCACCGACGTGCACCGCGTCGTCCTGGACATGCTCGCACCGTGGGAGTGTGTCGACGCCGTCGCCGACGCACTGATGCCCGGGGGGATCCTCGTGGTCTACCTGGCGACCACCACCCAGCTGTCCCGGATGGCCGAGACCCTGCGCGCCGATGGGCGATTCACCGAGCCCGCCGCCAGCGAGCTGATGCTGCGCACATGGCACCTCGAGGGCCTCGCGGTCCGCCCGGACCATCGCATGACCGGTCACACCGGGTTCCTGCTGGCCAGTCGCCGCCTGGCTCCCGGGACCGTCCTGCCGGCGAAGCGGACCCGCCCGGCAAAGGGGGCCTACGGCGCGGACTACACCGGACCGGGCGCCCCCGGGGGATCGACCTCCGAGTCCGGCGATGAGTCCACTCCAGCCACCGCCCTGGCACCCGTCCCGCGCCCGCCCCTGCCCTGACCGTCGGTGAGACCACCGCGACCGACCCGGTGGGGCCTGCGAGCACGACCTGCTGCGCGATCGCCGCAACTCTGGGTAGAGTCGTGAGGACCAGCGCAGGAGGTGTGCCATGACGGATCAGGCCCTACCGCCCGACATCGAGCGCCGCCTGCGCTCGCTCCAGGACGAGTTGGATCGACTCTCGGACACCAACCGGCGTCTCGCCGAGACGCTGCGTGAGGCGCGCAACCAGATCGTGACGCTCAAGGAGGAGGTCGACCGTCTGGCCGACCCGCCCAACGGCTTCGCGGTGTTCCTCGCCCGCAACCCCGATGGCACCGCCGACATCCATGCCCAGGGACGGCAAGCTGCGCGTCAGCGTCGCGCCGGGGGTCGAGGTCCTCGTCCCGGGCCAGGAGGTCATGGTCAACGAGGCCATGAACGTGATCGCGGGCATGGCCTACGAGCGCGTTGGCGAGATCGTCATGTTCAAGGAGCTGCTCGAGGGCGGCGACCGGGCCCTGGTGATCGGGCACACCGACGAGGAGCGCGTGGTCCGCCTGGCCCAGACCCTGCGCGACCAGACGATCCGCGCCGGGGACTCGCTGCTGATGGACCCGCGGTCCGCCTACGTCTACGAACGGATCCCCAAGTCGGAGGTCGAGGAGCTCGTGCTCGAGGAGGTCCCCGACGTCGACTACTCCGACATCGGCGGCCTGGCCGGGCAGATCGAGATGATCCGCGACGCGGTGGAGCTGCCCTACGTGCACGCCGAGCTGTTCAAGGAGCACAAGCTGGCCGCCCCGAAGGGGATCCTGCTCTACGGACCGCCCGGATGCGGCAAGACGATGATCGCCAAGGCGGTGGCTGCCTCGCTGGCGCGCAAGGTCGCCGAGCGTGAGGGCAAGACTGCGGGGCGCTCGTACTTCCTGAACATCAAGGGCCCGGAGCTGCTCAACAAGTACGTCGGGGAGACCGAGCGACACATCCGGCTGGTGTTCCAGCGCGCCCGGGAGAAGGCCACGGAGGGAACGCCTGTCATCGTCTTCTTCGACGAGATGGACTCGCTGTTCCGCACCCGTGGCTCCGGGGTCAGCTCTGATGTCGAGAACACGATCGTCCCGCAGCTGCTCTCGGAGATCGACGGGGTCGAGGGCCTGGCCAACGTGATCGTGATCGGTGCCTCGAACCGCGAGGACATGATCGACCCGGCCATCCTGCGCCCCGGACGCCTGGACGTGAAGATCAAGATCGAGCGCCCGGACGCCCAGGCCGCCGGCGACATCCTGAGCAAGTACCTCACCCCCGACCTCCCGCTGCACCCCGAGGACCTCGCCGAGAACGGTGGCTCGGCCGATGCCGCCTGCGAGGCGATGATCCGGCGCACCGTGGAGCGGATGTACGTCGAGTCCGACGAGAACCGTTTCCTCGAGGTGACCTACGCCAACGGCGACAAGGAGACGCTCTACTTCAAGGACTTCAACTCCGGGGCCATGCTCGAGAACATCGTCGCCAGGGCGAAGAAGAACGCCATCAAGGAGTACCTCGACACCGGCCAGAAGGGCATCCGGGTGGCCCACCTCCTGACCGCGTGCATCGACGAGTTCCGCGAGAACGAGGACCTGCCCAACACCACCAACCCCGATGACTGGGCGCGGATCTCGGGCAAGAAGGGCGAGCGGATCGTGTTCATCCGCACCCTCGTCGCGGGCAAGAAGGGCACGGAGGCCGGACGCTCGATCGACACGATCGCCAATACTGGGCAGTACCTCTGAATCAACGCGCTTCGACGGTCCGATCTGAGTAGGTTGCGACATGTCAGTGCACCTACTCACATGTGGAGGCCCGTATGGCCGCAAATGCGGTGGCACCACCCAAGAAGAAGAAGATCGGCGTATTCGGTCAGCTTCAGCGCGTCGGCAAGGCGCTGATGGTGCCGGTGGCGATCCTCCCGGCCGCCGGCCTGCTCCTCGGGCTGGGCGCTGGCGCCCAGAACATGTACAAGCAGATCAACGATGTCGACGCGATCCCGGAGGGCTTCTTCCTCCTGATCACCAACACCATGGTCGGCGCCGGTGACATCATCTTCGGCAACCTCGGACTGCTGTTCGCGATCGGTGTGGCCATCGGCCTGACAGCAGACGCCGGTGTCGCAGCCCTGGCCGGGACCGTCGGCTATCTGGTCTTCAACAAGGCGGTCAGCGTCTTCATGGAGATCAGCAACGTCAATGTGATCACCTGCAAGCCCCAGGGCCAGGAGAACATCGTCCCCGACACCTGTCCACCGGTGGACGCAATCGTCACCACGACGCTGAAGTCCACGTCAGACATCCTGAACTGGAGCGACCTGCCCTCTGCGGCGTTCTCGAACACCCTGGGGATCCCGACCCTGCAGTTCGGTGTGTTCGGCGGCATCATCATCGGGCGCGCTCGCGGCCTGGTGCTACAACAAGTGCTTCCGCATCGAGCTGTCCCGCCGTACCTCGGATTCTTCGCGGGCAAGCGGTTCGTCCCGATCGCCACGGCGACCTTCGCCCTGCTCCTGGGTCTGATCGCCAGCTTCGCCTGGCCGCCCATCGGCGAGGCGATCAACGCCTTCGCAGACGCGATCAAGGGTCTCGGTGCGATCGGCGTGTTCATCTTCGGACTCGTCGAACGATCGCTGATCCCGTTCGGCCTGCACCACATCTGGTACAGCCCGTTCTGGTTCCAGTTCGGTGAGTACACCAACAAGGCCGGCGAGGTCATCACGGGCGACCAGCGCATGTGGTTCGCCCAGCTCGCCGACGACACGCCGTTCGTCGACAACGGGGGCGACGCCACCGGTCGGTACATGACCGGCAAGTTCCCGTTCATGATGTTCGGCCTCCCGGCAGCCGCCTATGCCATGTACCGCCAGGCCAAGACCAGCCAGGCCAAGATCGCGGCGGGCATCCTGGCCTCCGCGGCACTGACCTCGTTCCTCACCGGCATCACCGAGCCGATCGAGTTCACCTTCCTGTTCATCGCACCGTGGCTGTTCGGCATCCACGCGGTGTTCGCGGGCCTGTCGTTCATGATCATGTACATGACCGGCACCTCGATCGGCCTGACCTTCTCCGGCGGACTGATCGACTTCTTCCTGTTCGGCATCCTCCCCGGGCAGGGAACCGTGGTGGAACGTCATCATCCTCGGTGCTGGTCCTCGTCCCGCTCTACTTCTTCGTGTTCACATGGGCGGTGAAGTGGAAGGACCTGGCGACGCCTGGTCGCGAGTCCGATGCTGATGCCATCGCCGACTACGGCGAGCACGAGCTGCAGCTCACCGACGAGGAGAAGGGCGTGGCCATCAAGACCGCTGCGGTCGAGGCCGACATGTCTCAGGCCGCCAAGGTCCTGGCAGCGTTCGGCGGCTTCGAGAACATCACCAGCGTCGACGCGTGCATCACGCGGCTGCGCATCTCGGTCAACGACAAGACCAAGGTCGACAAGGCCAAGCTCAAGTCGCTGGGCGCCGCAGGAGTCCTGGAGGTCGGCGACAACATGCAGGCGATCTTCGGCACCCGTGCCGAGATCCTCAAGGGCGAGATCCTCGACCTGCCGGGGGCACCCCAGAGGTAGGGATCGACCGGACCCACAACTGAACACGATCGACCGTCGAGGGCGGGTGCTCCGCAAGGAGCCCCGCCCTCGACGTATGCCCGGGGCGTGCGGGTGCCCGGCCTATGCTGGGGCTCATGTCGGTGCACCGGGTGATGGGGCTGGAGACCGAGTTCGGGATCAGCCACCCGGGTCACCCGAATGCCAACCCGGTGCGCATGTCGGGGCTTGTCGTCAACGCGTACGCCGTCATGGCCGGGCGCACCGGGGCGCTGGCCCAGCGTTGGGACTACGACGAGGAGTCACCCCTTCGCGACGCCCGTGGGTTCGACATGACCCGTGCCGAGGCTGACCCGTCGCAGCTGACCGACGACATCAGCACCGCGAACGTCGTGCTCACCAACGGGGCGCGACTCTACGTGGACCATGCCCATCCGGAGTACTCCAGCCCGGAGGTCACCAACCCGTGGGACGCGGTCGTCTGGGACCGGGCCGGGACGCAGATCGCCGCCGAGGCCGCGCGGGCGCGCAGCGACGCTGCCCGGGGGGCACGAGATCGTGCTCTACAAGAACAACACCGACGGCAAGGGTGCGTCATACGGCACGCACGAGAACTACCTCATGGACCGCCGCACGCCCTTCAAGGCCGTCGTGGACGCGTTGATCCCCTTCTTCGTGACCCGACAGGTGTTCACCGGCGCGGGTCGCGTCGGGCTCGGGCAGGACGGACGTCGGGACGGGTTCCAGCTCTCCAGCCGCGCGGACTTCTTCGAGGTCGAGGTCGGGCTGGAGACCACCCTCAAGCGGCCCATCATCAACACCCGCGACGAGCCGCACGCCGACCCTGCTCTGTGGCGGCGCCTGCACGTGATCGTCGGCGACGCGAACCTCTCCGAGACTGCCACCCTGCTCAAGGTGGGCACCACGGCGATCGTCCTGTCGATGATCGAGGCCGGCGGACCCAACCTCGGCATCGAGCTGGCCAACCCGGTGGCAGCCATGCATCGGGTGTCCCACGACCTGAGCCTGGCTGCGCCTCTGGAGTGCCTGCGGCGCTCGCCGCTGACAGCCCTGGAGATCCAGCAGGCGTACCTGGAGGCGGCCCGCGTCCATTGCGCCGGGCAACCGGGCGGCACCGACCCGCGCACGGCCGAGGTGTTGGATCTCTGGGCCGAGGTCCTGGCCGAGCTGGCCGCCGAGCCCAGGGCGCTGGCCGACCGGCTCGACTGGGTCGCCAAGCTCGCCCTGCTCGACGGGTACCGGCGCCGCGACGGGCTGGACTGGACGGCTCCCCGTCTGGCGGCCATCGACCTGCAGTACGCCGACACCCGCGCGGAGAAGGGCCTGGCCTTCCGGCTCGAGCAGCGCGGATCCCTGCGTCGGATCACCACCGACGACCAGGTCGCGCGCGCCGTCAAGGACCCGCCCACCGACACCCGAGCCTGGTTCCGGGGCGAGTGCGTTCGACGGTTCGGGGATCGGGTCGCTGCCGCCTCGTGGGACTCGGTCATCTTCGACGTCCCCGGGCGTGCCTCGCTGGTCCGGGTCCCGACCCCGGACCCGCAGCGGGGCACGCAGGCACACGTGGGGGACCTCATGGGCTCCGTCGACGGGGTGGGTGCGCTGGTCGCGGCACTCGGTGGGCACTGAGGCCCCTGCGCGGCGCGCCAGGGCGACTCGGGCCGGGCCGGCGTGTGGGGCCCAACGATCGGCACTAGTCTCGGTCGTGACGCGATGAGGAGGACACGTGAGCCAGTCCAGTGAGCATCAGAAGGCCCGGCCCGATGACGAGCCGGAGGTGGCGCCACCCCCCGCCCCGTCCGCACGCAAGGAAGCCCTCGACGCCGATGTCGATGCGCTGCTCGACGAGATCGACGACGTCCTCGAGGAGAACGCCGAGGAGTTCGTGCGGGGCTTCGTCCAGAAGGGCGGCCAGTAGGTGTCCAACAGCCCCCTGGCGTCAGCCTTCTCGATGGTCGGGGAGGCGTCGTTCGCCCAGTTCCTCGCCCAGCACCGACCTGACCTGCTCGGCCACCTCGGCAACACCGGGTCAGGTTCCATCGACGCCCCGCACGGGACCACGATCGTCGCGGCCACGTGGGCCAACGGCGTCGTGATGGCCGGTGACCGGCGGGCGACCATGGGCAACGTCATCGCCCAGCGCACCATCGAGAAGGTGTTTCCCGCTGACGAGCATGCGTGCATCGGCATCGCCGGGTCGGCCGGGATCGCCATCGAGCTCGTGCGCCTGTTCCAGGTGGAGCTCGAGCACTACGAGAAGATCGAGGGATCCTCGCTGTCGCTGGATGGCAAGGCCAACCGGCTCGCTTCCCTGCTGCGCTCCAATCTCGGCCTGGCGATGCAGGGCCTGGCCGCTGTGCCGATGCTCGCCGGGTACGACCTGGCCCGCAGCACGGGGCGGATCTTCTCCTACGACGTCACCGGGGGGCGCTACGAGGAGCACGACTTCTACTCAGTCGGTTCCGGCTCCATGTTCGCCCGCGGGGCCCTGAAGAAGCTCTACACCCAGCAGATGCCCGAGACCCAGGCCGTCGAGGTCTGCGTGGAGGCGCTCTACGACGCCGCCGACGACGACTCGGCGACTGGCGGGCCGGACCTCGCGCGCAAGATCTTCCCGGTCGTGGCCGTGGTGGACGCCGACGGCTTCCGGCGGGTCGACCCCACGGAGCTGGAGCGGATCTGCCAGGCGGTTGTCGACCGCCGGATGCAGCGCCCCGACGGTCCCGTGGCACAGATGGGAATGTGACGCCACATGAGCATGCCGTTCTACGTCTCACCCGAGCAGCTGATCAAGGACAAGGCCGACTACGCGCGCAAGGGGATCGCCCGGGGCCGCAGCGTCGTGGTGCTCCAGGTCGCCGAGGGCATCCTGCTGGTTGCGGAGAACCCCTCGAGGGCCCTGCACAAGATCAGCGAGATCTACGACCGCATCGGCTTCGCGGCGGTCGGCAAGTACAACGAGTTCGAGAACCTGCGCGTGGCCGGCGTCCGGCTGGCCGACATGCGCGGCTACGCCTACGACCGCCGTGACGTCACGGGCCGCAGCCTGGCCAACGCCTATGCCCAGACGCTGGGCACGATCTTCACCGAGGCCCAGAAGCCCTACGAGGTCGAGCTCGTCGTTGCTGAGGTCGGCGCGGAGGCCTCCGACGACCAGATCTACCGGTTGACATTCGACGGGTCGGTCGCCGATGAGCACGGGTTCGTCGCGATGGGCGGGTCCTCGGACTCGATCGCCGCCCACCTGGCCGACAATTGGGTCGAAGGTATGACCCTCGCCCAGGGCGTCCGGCTGGCCATCGCAGCCCTGGCGCAGTCGGCCCCGGCGGGCCCGTCCACGGGTGCCGCCGGACCACGCGAGGTGCCCCTCACCCAGCTCGAGGTTGCCCTGCTGCAGCGCGACCGGCCCACGCCGAACCTTCCGCCGAATCGGCCCGGACCGGTTGCGCGAGCTCGCCGATGGTTGATCCGCTCGGCCGGCGGATCTACGGCATCGAGACCGAGTACGGGGTCACGTGCACGTTCCGGGGGCAGCGCAGGCTGAGCCCCGACGAGGTGGCGCGATACCTGTTCCGGCGGGTGGTGGCGTGGGGTCGCAGCTCGAACGTGTTCCTCCGGAACGGCGCCCGGCTCTACCTGGATGTGGGCAGCCACCCGGAGTACGCCACCGGCGAGTGCGACGACCTGCGCGAGCTCGTGATCCACGACCGGGCCGGGGAGCGGATCGTGGAGGGACTGGTCGCCGACGCCCAGCGCCGTCTCGGCGAGGAGGGCATCGATGGCGAGATCTACCTCTTCAAGAACAACACCGACTCCGCCGGCAACTCCTACGGCTGTCACGAGAACTACCTCATCGGCCGCATGGGGGAGTTCTCCAAGGTCTCGGACGCCCTGATCCCCTTCCTGGTGACGCGGCAGCTGATCGCCGGTGCCGGCAAGGTGCTGCCCACCCCACGGGGCACCACCTTCTGCCTGAGCCAGCGTGCCGAGCACATCTGGGAGGGCGTGTCCTCGGCGACGACCCGTTCCCGGCCGATCATCAACACCCGCGACGAGCCGCACGCCGATGCCGAGCGGTACCGTCGGCTGCACGTGATCGTCGGGGACTCGAACATGTGCCAGACGACCACCCTGCTCAAGGTCGGCAGCGCCGACCTGGTCCTGCGGATGATCGAGTCCGGGGTCAGCATCCGCGATCACACGCTGGAGAACCCCATCCGGGCGATCCGCGAGATCAGCCACGACCTGACGGGCACCAGGGCGGTCCGGCTGGCCAACGGTCGGATGCTCTCCGCCTGGCAGATCCAGGCCGACTACCTCGAACGCGTCGAACTCTTCGCGCAGAGCAGTGGCCTGGCCCAGGTGCCGATCTACGCCAGGGTCCTGGACCTGTGGCGGCGCACCCTCACGGCAGTCTCCACTGATGACCTCGGGGCCGTGGACACGGAGATCGACTGGGTGATCAAGCATCGGCTGCTCCAGCGCTACATCGACCGCCACGACCTGTCATGGAGCTCGCCGCGGATCGCCCAGTTGGACCTGGCCTACCACGACATCTCGCGCACCCGCGGCCTGTTCAACCTGCTGGAGACCAAGGGGATGGCAGCCACCGTGTGCGAGGACATCGAGGTGTTCGCCGCCAAGTCGACCCCGCCCCAGACCACGCGTGCCCGCCTGCGTGGGGAGTTCATCACCGCTGCCACCGCAGCCCGGCGGGACTTCACCGTCGACTGGGTGCACCTCAAGCTCAACGACCAGGCCCAGCGCACGGTGCTGTGCAAGGACCCGTTCAAGTCCGTCGACGAGCGGGTGCAGCGACTCATCGACTCGATGTGACCCGCAATTCGGCGCAAGCTGGAACGGCAACTAGAGTTCGCCGGGTGAATCGCCGAACCACCGCCCCCGTGCGCACCCTGACCCTTGTTGTCGCTGGTCTCGCCCTGCTCGCAGGTTGCTGGACCGGATCGGATGGGGGCACGGCCGCGACTCCGCAGGCGTCGGCCCCGGCCGCGACCGCCCCCGCGGTGGCAGCGCCGGTGCCCGTCTGCCCCGCCGGCTCCCCGAGCGACACGACCTATGAGTGCCAGGGCGTGACGGTGACGGGCGCCAAGGACGCCGAACCGACGATCGCACTGGCTGATGGCTTCGCACCGGCCACCGAGCTCGCCGTTGCCGATGTGTACGTGGGCGAGGGCGACGCTGTTGCACCCGGCGCCACGGTCACGGTGAACTACACCGGGGTCGGCCAGCAGTCGGGCAAGGTGTTCGACTCCTCCTGGCAGCGAGGTGAGCCGGCGACCTTCCCGCTGGACGGCGTGATCCAGGGGTGGTCGCAGGGACTCGTGGGCATGCAGCCCGGTGGCCGTCGCCTGCTGATCATCCCCGCCGAGCTCGCCTATGGCGATGCGGGTGCGGGTGCCGACATCGCTCCCGGCGAGACCCTGGTGTTCGTCGTCGACCTCATCGAGCAGACCCCCGCCGGCTGACCCGCAGCCGCTGGCCCATCACGCCCACCCCGCGAGAGGAACCCCATGGCTGACCTGACCAAGCCCGAGATCGACTTCCCGGACGGCCCCGCGCCGGTGGACCTGGTGATCCGCGACATCGTCGCGGGGGAGGGCGCCGAGGCGGTGCCGGGCGCACGGGTGACCGTGCACTACCTCGGGGTCGAGTACGACACCGGTGACCAGTTCGATGCGTCCTGGGACCGGGGCGAGTCGATCACCTTCCCGCTGTCGGGGCTCATCCAGGGCTGGCAGGACGGGATCCCGGGGATGCGCGTGGGCGGCCGCCGAGAGCTGGTCATCCCGCCGCGCCTGGCGTACGGCGAGAACGGCCGGCACGCCCTGTCGGGCAAGACGCTGATCTTCGTGATCGACCTGCTGGCCGTCACCCGCTGACATGCCCGCGTCAGCCCTCGAGGTTCGCTGATGGCTGCGCCCCTGGAGGGCGGTGGGGTCCAGCCCTACAGCAAGGCCGAGCGCCTGCTCAACCTGCTGATGGCCCTGCGCGGCACGCAGATCGGCCTGGACCGCGAGCACATCCGCGCCGTCGTGCGCGGGTACAACCCGGAGGCGTCCACCGAGGCCTTCGAGCGGATGTTCGAGCGCGACAAGGACGAGCTGCGCGCGATGGGCGTCCCGGTGGCCACGCTGACCGACGCGTCGGGGGTCGTGACCGGCTACCGGATCGAGGGTGACTGGACGCTGCCCCCGCTGGACCTCAGCCGCGGAGAGCTGGCGCTCCTCGGGCTGGCTGCCCGTGTGTGGCAGCGCGCCGACCTGGCGCCGGCAGCGCTCAACGCGCTGCGCAAGGTGGAGGCCCAGCTCGGGATGCGCTCGACCGACGAGGGGTCGGCGCCGATCGCAGGTCTCTCCCTGGACTCCCCGGCTCTGCACTCCCTCATCGAGGCCTGCAGCACGCGCACCGCCGTCACGTTCGAGTACCGCAAGGGCCCGGAGGGGCCGGGCGAGCTGCGCCACGTGCGGCCCTGGGGCACGGTCTGGTGGCGGGCGCACTGGTACGTCGTGGGCTTCGACGCCGACCGGGATGACGTCCGGGTCTTCCGTGCATCGCGGATCGAGGGCTCGGTCCGCACGGACCCTGCAGGCCGGCCCTACGAGGTGCCGGCCGGGTTCGACGCGGCCGACGCGATCGGACGTTTCGCCCGCAACGACCTGGTCTCCCTCGACCTGGCCCTCGCACCCGGCGTCGCCGCGGCGCTGAGGCTGAACGCCGAGTCCCGCGGCCACGACGCGCAGGGAGCCGACCTGGTCACCCTGCCCGTCGAGGACCTGCACTCCGGGATCTCCTCGGTTCTCGCCTACGGGGCTGGCGCCCGGGTGCTGGGCCCGCCATCGGCCGTCGACGAGGCGGTCGGGCAGCTCGAAGCCCTGCTCGAGGCCCTTGCCACACCTGCCCCGAAGGCTGGGCGCGCGCTCAGCGCCGGAGCCCAGCCCGCGGGACCGGGCACGGCGCAGTTCGCTCGCCTCCTGGCGCTGGTCCCGTGGCTCGCCGCGAACAGCGGCGTCCGCGTCGCTGACGCCGCCGACCACTTCGGCATCACGCAGGAGCAACTGCTGGCCGACCTCGGTTCGGTCATCACCTCGGGTGCCGACGACTGGACGCTGTTCGACATCCAGTACTGGGAGGACGGCGGCGGGATCGAGGTCATCGACGCGCTCGACCTCGACGCGCCGCTGACGTTGACCCCTGACGAGGGCCTGGCCCTGATCGTGGCCCTCAACGCCCTGGCCACTGTTCCCGGGGGTGCCGACAGCGACGAGCTCGCATCCGTGACCGCGAAGCTGGCCGGGGCGCTCGGGCGGCACGCCCCGGCCCCCGGTGCGCTCGCGGTCCGCGTGGACCTGCCCGAGGAGGTGGTCGGCCCCGTCGAGGAGGCGCTGGCCTCCGGGAGGGCGGTGGAACTCACGTACCTGGGAGCTGTCCGCGACGAGGTCACCGAGCGGGTGGTCGATCCGCTCGGGGTCGTCGTGGTGGACGGGTACGGCTACGTGCGCGGCTACTGCCGCTCGGCCGGCGGACTGCGGATGTTCCGGGTGGATAGGATCCGCGCCATCGCCGTCAGCGACCTGCCCGCACGGACGATCGAGGCTCCCGACGAGGTGGAGCCGATGTCCGTCGCGCTGGGATCGACCGGCCGCATGGTGCTCGTGGACGTTCCCGAGGGTGCCCCCCTGCTGGACCGGCACCCGGTCACCCGCCGGTGGTCCCTGGCCGACGGGAAGGTGCGCGCCGAGCTGCCGGTGGGGGACTTCACCTGGGCCCGGCGCCTGGTCCTCGGGTCCGCCGGGACCGTCGTGCTGCGCGAGCCCGACTGGCTCGTGGCTGAGCTGATAGACACCGCACGGGCGTCGCACCGCCTGCACCGTCCGGAAATCGGTGCTCAAGGAGCCTCTGAGTAGTTGCATCACCACCCTGCGCGGTCACATGATGCGTCCGGGGCCTCAAGTCCACGATGGCGGGCACCGATGCGATGGGCATCTAGCCAGCGAGGAGGTGGATGTGATGACAACCATCAAGGCGACGTGCCCACGATGTGGGGACGTCGACCTCGTCCCGGCCGACGTGCGGGTGACCGTCGCTCGTGAGCTCGGCTGGTCCACGTACACGTTCACCTGCGCTGGCTGCGCCGACAGCATCTGCAAGACCGCGGACGAGGACGTCGTTCAGCTGCTGACCGGAGCCGGCGTCCGGGTGGACCACCTGGCGATCCCGCTGGAGTACCTCGAGTCCCGGGTGATCGAGCGGACCTGCACACCGATGACCCGCGATGACCTGCTCGACTTCGCCCTGTGGCTGGCGTCGGTGGACGACATCGTGATGGCGGCCGACCAGGAGGTCTGAGCCGCGACGCGGACCGGTACGGATTGGGCATCGGGCACCGGCAGTCGTACGCTCTGATCATCCCGCGAGTGCGGGTCCCGATGCTGGAGGGTCCCAATGCCCAACATCCGCGGCCCTGAGCTGCTCATCCTCGTCCTGGTCGTCGTCCTGCTCTTCGGCGCCAAGCGGCTGCCAGATGCCGCTCGCAGTGTCGGACGCTCCCTGCGGATCTTCAAGGCCGAGACCAAGGGCCTCGTGGACGGCGACGCGGCTCCGGACACCACCGCCACGGCGGCTGCCCCTGCTGCCCCCGCTGCCCTACCCCCGGCGCAGCAGGCGGCAATCCCGACACCCACCCCCGTGGCCCCCGCCGACCCTGCCGCGGGCGACAATGCCCTGGCGCCACAGGCTGACTCAGCCCCGTCCGCCCTGCAGTCGCCGCCCCCCAGCCAGGCGTGAGCGCGCCGCCCGTGCCCGGCGGAACCAAGGGCCGCAACGACAACGCCGAGGCGGCCATGCCTCTGCGGGAGCACCTGGGCGAGTTGCGTTCCCGGTTGGTGAAGTCCCTGATCGCGATCTCCGTGGGAATGGTGGCGGCCTGGTTCTTCTACGACGAGATCTTCGCGGTCATCCGCGCGCCCTTCGACGTCGTCGTCGCCGAGACCGAGGCCCAGGGCCGTGAGATGACCCTGGCGTTCACCGGGGTGGCCGACCCCTTCGTGATGCAGCTGAAGGTGGCCGGCGTCACCGGGATCCTGCTGGCGAGCCCGGTCTGGCTGTACCAGCTGTGGCGCTTCGTGACGCCGGGCCTGCACCGCAACGAGCGCCGCTGGGCGCTCGGGTTCGCGGTCGTTGCGACCCCGATGTTCCTCGGCGGGGCAGCCCTGGCCTACTGGGTCATGCCGCGCGGGCTGCAGATCCTGCTGGGCTTCACCCCGGAGAACATCGAGAACATCATCTCCGTCGATCGGTACCTCTCGTTCTTCCTGCGGATGATGCTGGTGTTCGGCCTGGGCTTCATGCTGCCACTGCTGGTGGTGGGCCTCAACCTCGCCGGGGTGCTCTCCGCGCAGCGACTGTGGTCGTGGTGGCGCTGGATCGTGCTCGGCGTCGTCGTGTTCGCCGCCGCCGCAACACCCACCGGCGACCCGTTCAACCTGGCGCTGCTGGCAGTGCCGATGCTGCTGCTGATGCTCCTCGCCGGGGTGGTCGCCTGGCTCAACGACCGCCGCCGATCGCGGCGCCGGGGTGCCGAGCCCGCATGGGCTGACGACGAGACATCGCCGTTGGAACCCTGACAGGGCGCTGCCCTGCAGTAGCGTGCACGCCGTGGAGCGACGTATCGGAGTCCTGGTCAATCCCGCGTCCGGTGCCGGCAAGGTGGGTCGGAACAGCGCCGCGGTCCTGCGTGGGCTGGCGAGCCGTGGAGACCGCATCGTGGCCATCCAGGGCGAGTCGGCGCAGGAGGCCGAACAGCTGTTGGCCGAGGCGATGGCCGGGGGCCTGGACATCCTCGTGGCCGTCGGGGGGCGACGGCACCGTGCACCAGGCCCTTCAGGCGGTGGTCGGCACCGACACCGCGCTGGGCATCGTCCCGCTCGGGACCGGCAACGATGCCGCGAACTCCGTCGGCCTGACCAAGGCCAGCCCGGAGTCAGCGGTGTCGGTGGTCCTGGACGGAACGCGCAGGGCTTTCGACGTCGGTCGCATCGAGGCCGCGGACGGGACCGTCCGGCACTTCCTGTGCGTGATGTCCTCGGGGTTCGACTCGAGCGCGAACGAGAAGGCCAACGAGATGTCCTGGCCCAGCGGCACCGCCCTGTACATCCGGGCGATGCTGGCCGTGCTGCGCACCTTCCGGCCCATCCCGTACCGGGCGGAGCTCGATGGCGAGGTCGTGGTGGACGACGGGATGCTGGTCTCCCTGGGCAACGGTCCGGCGTTCGGGGGCGGGATGCTGGTCTGCGCAGGGGCCGACATGCACGACGGCCTCCTGGACCTGATCTGGGTTCACAGCATGCCTCGGCGCCGGCTGCTCACAGTCTTCCCGAAGGTCTACACCGGCAAGCACCTGGACCATCGCGACGTGGAGTCCAGGCGCGTCACCTCGGCGACCCTGGACGCCCCCGGTCAGGTCGCCTATGCCGATGGGGAGCGGGTCGCCCCACTTCCCGTGACCGTCACGGCCGTGCCGTCGGCCGTGCAGGTGCTCGTACCCCGGTAGCGTCAGCGCCATGGACGATGCCGCGCTGTCCCGGTTCCGCGGACTCTACGAGTTCGGGCTCGACCCCTTCCAGGAGAAGGCCTGCGCGAGCATCCTGAGCGGGCGAGGCGTCCTGGTCGCGGCGCCCACCGGGTCGGGCAAGACCGTCGTGGGGGAGTTCGCGGTCCACCTGGCCATCGAGCGATCCACGAAGTGCTTCTACACGACGCCGATCAAGGCACTGTCGAACCAGAAGTACAACGACCTCGTCGAGCGCTACGGCGCGCAGCGGGTCGGGCTGCTGACCGGGGACAACTCGATCAACGGTGATGCCCCCGTGGTCGTGATGACCACCGAGGTCCTGCGCAACATGCTCTACGCCGGGTCGCACACCCTCCTCGGACTGGAGTTCGTCGTGATGGACGAGGTCCACTACCTGGCCGACCGGGAGCGCGGTCCGGTGTGGGAGGAGGTCATCATCAACCTCCCCGAGCACGTCAGCGTGGTCGCGCTCTCGGCGACCGTCAGCAACGCCGAGGAGTTCGGCGCCTGGTTGGCTGAGGTGCGCGGCGACACCGACATCGTGGTCGAGGAGCACCGGCCAGTGCCGCTGTGGCAGCACGTCATCGCCGACGGGACCCTGCACGACCTGTTCGTCGACGAGCGGGGAAGGGCAGTCAACCCCGAGCTGGTGCGCCTTGCTCGTGACGACCAGCGCATCGACAAGGCCCGGCGGGATCATCGGGGCGGTGGGGGCAGGATCGGCGGGCCCAACCGCCCGGCCCCGGGCCGACCGCAGCGCGGGGGTCGACGGCCGCGCCCGCTGCCGGGCACCCAGCGTCCCGACGTCATCCGCGCCCTGCAGCGCGCCGACCTCCTGCCCTGCATCAACTTCATCTTCAGCCGTGCGGGCTGCGAGGCGGCCGTCGAGCAGTGCCTGCACGCGGGCCTGCAGCTGACCACCCCGGCCGAGCGCCTGGAGATCCGGGAGCGGGTCCTGGCGAGGTTCGTGGACCTTCCGCCCTCGGACCTCGCGGTCCTGGGCTTCGACGCCTGGCTCGACGGGCTCGAGCGGGGGATCGCCGCGCACCACGCCGGGCTCATCCCGACCTTCAAGGAGGCCGTCGAGGAGCTGTTCCAGGAAGGGCTGGTCAAGGTGGTCTTCGCCACCGAGACCCTGGCGCTGGGCATCAACATGCCCGCCCGCGCGGTGGTCCTCGAGCGGCTGGTGAAGTGGAACGGTGAGACGCACGCACCGATCACGCCGGGCGAGTACACCCAGCTGACCGGGCGGGCCGGCCGCCGCGGCATCGACGTGGAGGGGCACGCGGTCGTCGTCTGGCACCAGGGGATCGACCCGGGGGCGCTCGCCGGCCTGGCCTCCACCCGCACCTACCCGCTCATCTCGAGCTTCAGGCCCAGCTACAACATGGCCGTGAACCTCGTGGACGGGCTCGGGAAGTCCGCGGCGCGGGAGGTGCTGGAGTCCTCGTTCGCCCAGTTCCAGGCCGATCGGGGCATCGTCGGGCTGGCCCGCCAGATCCAGCGCAACGAGGAGGGCATCGCCGGGTACGAGGAGTCGATGAGCTGCCATCTCGGCGACTTCGCGGCCTACGCGGCCATCCGCCAGGAGATCTCGGCCAAGGAGAAGGGGATGGCCCGCGCCGGGGCCGCAGCCCGTCGCAGCGAGGCGGCCGAGGCGCTGGCCGACCTCGTCCCCGGCGACGTGATCGTCGTGCCGACCGGGCGACGCGCCGGTGTGGCGGTGGTGATCGATCCGGGGTTGTCCCTCGGGGAGGATCCGCGACCCTTCGTCCTGACCATCGACCGCCAGGTCCGTCGCCTGGGCACCGTGGACTTCCCCGTGCCGCCCCAGGTGCTGGACCGGGTGCGGATCCCGCGCTCGTTCTCGCCGAGGTCGGCCAACTCCCGACGCGAGCTGGCCGCCCTGCTGCGCACCCGCACCGACGGGATGGAGATCGCCAGGCCCGGGCAGACGCGCGCGGGCCCACGACGAGGATGCGGATCTGGCCCGGTTGCGCGCCCAGATGCGTGCCCACCCCTGCCACGGCTGCGCGGACCGGGAGCAGCATGCCCGATGGGCCGAGCGGGCCCATCGCCTGCGCACCGAGACCGCGGGCCTGCAGCGCCGCCTCGAGGGTCGGACCAACTCCATCGCCCGGCAGTTCGACCGCATCTGTGTGCTTCTCATGGAGCTCGGGTACCTGACGGGTCCCGTCGACACCCCGAAGGTGACCGACGCAGGCAAGCAGCTCAGCCGGATCTACGGCGAGTCCGACCTCCTGGCCATGCAGTGCCTGCGCACGGGGCTGTGGGAGGGGCTCAGTGCGCCTGAGCTGGCCGCTGCGTGCTCCGCTCTCGTGTACGCGTCCCGGGGCAACTCGGAGCCGGGCGCCGCCCCCGCGCGCGTGCCCGGGGCCATCCACTCGACCCTCGACGAGACGATGGCTGTCTGGGGTGCCCTCGAGGTGCTCGAGCGGCGCCATGGGCTGCCCGCCACCCGCCAGCCGGACCTCGGGTTCGCGTGGGCGATCCACAGGTGGGCCGCAGGAGGGACGTTGCGCTCAGTCCTGGAGGGCTCGGAGCTGACAGCCGGTGACTTCGTGCGGTGGTGCAAGCAGGTCATGGACTTCCTCGGCCAGCTGGTGGCTGCCAGCCCGGGAACGCCGCTGGCAGGGGCCGCCAGAACTGCGATCGACTCGATCCGCCGCGGCGTGGTGGCCGTCACGATCGCCGAGTGAATCGAGGATTGCGACGCAATCGTGACGTTGCACAGGGCCCCCCGGGCTTGGCGCGGACCGGAACGCGGAGCAGTATGGAGGTGTGGTCAGCCAGCGACTGCACAGTGGGCACGTACTCCTGGCCGCGCTGTCCGCCGATGGGCGGGAGTGCGCGGCTCGACCAGTGCGTGGCACCGGGGTGGGCAGGGTCGCAGGCCTGTGCGTCCGGGGCACGTCGCCGCAGTCAGTCCGTGCGGCCCTGGACTGGATGCCCGGTCGTGTCCTGGTCCTGGTTGATGGGGGACTGGCCGCCGACTGCCTGGCGTCTGTGGCCCGAAGCGCGCACCTCGACACCCTGTCCGGGATCGTCGTGCTGGCCGCGGAGGGCAGCGACCTGGGTCCGCTCGCTCGGGTCGACAGCGCGGTCCCCGTGGTCCTCGTCCCACACGAGTCCGACCAGCAGTGGGTGCGCCGGGCCGTCCGCCTCGTGGTGGAGGTCCGCGCCGGCGACCCGGAGACTGTCGACCTGCGGATCCATCAGCCGCCACGGCCACGCCGGGGTGGCAGCGCGTCGATCATGCTGGGCTCGCCGGGCACAGTCCGGCACTGACGGCGGTCAGGCCGCCCCGGCAACGGACGCCGCAAGGGCGTCCTGGAGCCTCTCGAGGGGTGCTCCGATACCCCAGCGCTCGGCGAGGGCCGTCAGCGCGCCCACGTCGGCCGGCCCGTCGGGGATCCGGGCCTCAACCTCGTCCAGCGGTACGTCCGCCGCGCGCACCACCTGCTCGGCGCGCGTGAGGTAGTCGCGGTGGTCGCGCAGCGCGGCGGTGATCCGCGGGCTCACGCCACTGCCGTCCGACTCGATGGCGCGCAGGATGCCGTCCATGTCGGTGAAGCGTGCAAGCAGGCCGGCCGCGGTCTTCGCGCCGATGCCCGGCACCCCGGGCAGCCCATCGGAGGGGTCGCCGCGCAGGATCGCCAGGTCGGTGTACTGCTGGGGACGGACACCGTGCGCCGCGACCACGGCGGCCTCGTCGAGGACCTCCACACGCCGGATCCCGCGCCCGGTGTAGAGCACCCGGATGCCCACGGCATCATCAACGAGCTGGATCAGGTCGCGGTCCCCGGTCACCACCTCCACCGGCTCGCCCCGGGCGGCATGTCGTCGGGCCAGGGTGGCGATCACGTCATCGGCCTCGAAGTCGGGCGCCCCGACCCGGGCGATGCCCAGGGCGGCCAGGACCTCGGCGATGACCCCGACCTGCACCCCCAGCGCTGCAGGCTCGTCCTCGGCCCCGTCGGCGGCCACGCGGTGCGCCTTGTAGGACGGGAGCAGGTCGACGCGCCACTGCGGGCGCCAGTCGTCGTCCCAGCAGGCGACCAGGCCGGTCGGCCCTCGGGAGGCCACCAGGGCCGTGCACATGTCGAGGAACCCGCGCACCGCATTCACAGGCGTGCCGTCGGGCGCGGTGATCGATTCGGGGACCCCGTGGAAGGCGCGGTAGTAGAGCCCGGCGGAGTCCAGCAGCATCAGCATGGTCGCATCCTGCCATCGCGCGGCGGGGAGTAGCGTGGCGATATGAGCGATCGCATGCTGCCCACGCCCGAGGCTGCCGACCTTCTGGACCTCACCGCCGAGATCGCCGATCGTGAGCTGGCCCCGCGCGCTGCCGCCGCGGAGGCGGCCGGTGAGTTCCCGCGTGAGGTGTTCGCCACCCTGGGTCGGGCCGGACTGCTGGCCCTGCCCTACCCCGACGAGCTCGGCGGCGGCGGGCAGCCCTACGAGGTGTACCTGCAGGTGCTCGAGGAGCTGGCCGCCCGGTGGATGACGGTGTCGCTCGGGGTGTCGGTGCACGTCCTGTCGTGCTTCCCGGTGGTGGCCTGGGGGACCGACGACCAGCGTGACCGGTGGCTGCCCACCATGTTGGGCGGGCAGGCCCTGGGTGCCTACTGCCTGTCCGAGCCGCACTGCGGCTCCGACGCAGCGGCCCTCACGACGCGCGCGGAGCTCGTGGGCGACCAGTACGAGGTGACGGGCACCAAGGCCTGGATCACGCACGCGGGAGTGGCCGACTTCTACAACCTGATGGTCCGCACCGGCGGGACCGGTGCCCAGGGCATCAGCTGCTTGGTGACCCCTGCGGCAACGCCCGGGATGTCGTTCGCGACCCCGGAGCACAAGATGGGGATGATGTCCTCGCCGACCGCCCAGGTGATCCTCGACGGTGCGCACGTGCCGGCCGGGGACCTTGTCGGGGCGCCCGGGGACGGCTTCCGGATCGCGATGCAGGCCCTCGACGCCGGGCGGCTGGGCATCGCGGCCTGTGCGGTCGGACTCGCCCGTGGCGCCCTGGACGAGGCAGTCCGCTACGCCCGCGAACGCCAGGCGTTCGGGCAGTCGATCTCGGGGTTCCAGGGTCTGCAGTTCATGCTGGCCGACATGGACACCCAGGTGCACGCCGCCCGCGCGCTGCTGCTGGAGGCCGCCCGGCTCAAGGACGCAGGTCGCCCGTTCACCCTGCCTGCGGCCCGGGCGAAGCTGCTGGCCACAGACGTCGCGATGCGGGTCACGACCGACGCCGTCCAGGTCCTCGGTGGGGCTGGCTACACCACGGACTTCCCGGTCGAGCGCTACATGCGCGAGGCGAAGGTCCTGCAGATCGTGGAGGGCACCAACCAGATCCAGCGGTTGGTGATCGGCCGGGCGTTGGCCCGCGGTTAGGATCGCGCACATGGAGGACATCGACCGAAGGATCGTCGCGCTTCTGGGTCAGGACGGGCGGATGTCCTTCACCGACCTCGGCAAGGAGACCGGCCTGTCCACCTCGGCGGTGCACCAGAGGGTGCGCCGCCTCGAGAAGCGCGGGGTGATCCGGGGCTACCGAGCGATCGTCGACCCGGAGGCGCTGGGCCTGACGTTGACGGCCTTCGTGTCGATCAAGGCCTTTGATGCCTCCGCCGAGGACGAGGCACCGAAGAAGATCGCCAGGGTCAAGGGCGTCGAGGCGTGCTACTCGGTGGCCGGCGACGAGGCCTACATCCTCAAGGTCCGGGTGGCGTCCCCGGTGGCCCTCGAGGCCCTGCTCAGTGAGATCCGCGCCATCGCCGGGGTCTCGACGCGCACGACCGTCGTGCTCTCGGTGCCTTTCGAGGACCGGCTGATCCAGTAGCGCTCGAGGTGTCCCTCAGCTGGGGTCCTCGTCGGCATGTCGGGTCCACCAGCGCTGGCCCTCCTCGGGCAGGGTGTGGATCGGGTCGTAGTAGCGGTAGTTGCGCGTCAGGGCGTTCGGGTCCTCGAACTCGATCCCGGTGCGGTAGTTCTTGGTCCACTCCGAGATCCCGAGGACGCGGTCGTAGGTGTGCACCTGGTGCACCCAGCGCTTGCCGACGAAGGGCACGTCGCAGACGATCCGGGGTGTCGCGAACCCGGGCAGGTAGCCCATGATGGCGTGCTGCAGGTCCTGGGCCTTGTGCAGCGGGACCCGCCAGTGCTCGGCATTGGGGATCATGTCGCACATGTAGAAGTAGTAGGGCATGATCCCGGCGCCGTCGAGCAGCGTGAAGCTCAGGTCGAGCAGATCGTTCGAGGTGGCGTTGACGCCCTCCAGGAGGACGCCCTGGTTGCGCACGTCGCGCACCCCGGCGTCGAACATCGCCCGGACGGCCTCAGCCACGATCGGGGTGACGGACGCGGCGTTGTTGACGTGGGTGTGGATCGCCAGGGACACACCACGGGAGCGGGCCTTCGTGGCCACCCGACCCATCCCGTCGACGACATCGGCCGACAGCCAGTGCTGGGGCAGCGCCATCAGTGCCTTGGTGGCAAGCCGGATGTCGCGGACGTTGTCGATGTCCAGCAGCTCGTCGAGGTAGGACTCGAGCCGGGCCCAGGGAAGGTTGGCGACATCGCCGCCGGAGACGACCACGTCGCGCACCTGGGGGTGCGTGCGCAGGTATGCCATGTGCGCCACCTGCCGGTCCACCGGCTTGAGCACGAGCTTCATCTTGTCGACGCTCGGCGTGGAGTTGCCCACCAGGTCCATGCGGGTGCAGTGCCCGCAGTACTGCGGGCAGGTGCTCAACAGCTCGGCGAGGACCTTCGTCGGATAGCGGTGGGTGAGTCCCTCGGCGACCCACATCGCCTGCTCGTGCAGCGAGTCGCGGGAGGAGTAGGGGTGGCTGCCCCACTCGACCAGCCGGTCGGTCAGCATCGGCAGCATGTAGCGGCGGATCGGGTCGGCGTAGAAGGCGTCGGTCAGCGAGCCTGGCCCCGACGGTGACGTGCCACGCATCATCGTGTTGATCATCTGCGGCGGCACCAGCATCGACATCGTCGCCTTGTAGGCGAGGTCGGCGTCGAGGTCGGCGTATGCCCGCTCATCGAGCAGATCGCCCATGAGCTCGCGCAATTGCCGAGAGTTCTTGATGCAGTGCGCGCGCTGCCACTGGGCCGTGCGCCACTGCTCCTCGGTGACGTGTGCCCATCCGGGGAACCGCGTCCAATCCGGTTCGGACAGGATGACCCGCTGGTACATGTACGGCTGCTCGGGGACGTTCGTGTCCTGAACGGCGGTCGTCGTGAAGGGATCAAGGATGTCCGTCATTCACTCAGCATAACGGAAAGAATCGTTGTCTGGCCACCATCCGGACGGAGTATCTTCGTGTCGCCCGGATGGATAGGCTGGGCTCGCGACTGAGGAGGACCATGGACCACCGCACCGCACGCGCCGTGGGCGTGCACCGAGTTGTAGAGCCCGAGGGCGTGCTGCCCCAGGCAGCGTGGCGTCTGGACGCATCGCCGGAGATCGGCCCCGACGAGGTGCGGGTGCGGGTGCGCCGTCTCAACCTCGACGCCGCCAGCTTCCAGCAGCTGCACGACAAGCACTTCGGGGATGGGGCCCGCGTGCGGGCGGAGGTCGCGGGGATCATCGCCAGCCGCGGCAAGATGCAGAACCCGGTGACAGGCTCGGGCGGGATGCTGATCGGGGTCGTCGAGCAGGTCGGCCCGGAGTCGCCCCTCGGCCTGGTTGCGGGGGACCGGATCGCCACCCTCGTCTCGCTGACGCTCACCCCGCTACGGATCACCGACGACCTCGCATCCTGGGACGGCAACTCCGAGCAGGTGCCCTGTGACGGGACGGCCATCCTCTTCCGTCGTTCGATCGTGGCGAAGCTTCCCGACGACATGCCCGAGGAGTTGGCGATGTCGGTCAACGACGTCTGCGGCGCTCCGGCTCTCACCGCGCGCGTGGTCCGTGACTACCGGGCGCGTGGGATCACCCCGACGGTTGCAGTTCTCGGCGGTGCGGGCAAGAGCGGCTCATTGAGCCTGGCTGCGGCGCGCGCGGAGGGGGCGGGGCGCACCGTGGGGATCGTCCCGGTCGAGCGCGAGGCCCAGGCCCTGCGGGACGCCGGGATCGCCGACGTGGTCGCGCTTGCCGACGCCCGGGACCCGGTGGGGGTGGCCGATGCCGTCGCCGGGGCGCTGGGAGCCGGCGCGGACATCACGATCGTGTGCGTGACGGTCCCGGGCTGCGAGCACGGTGCCGTTCTGGCGACTGCTGAGGGTGGGACCGTCATCTTCTTCTCGATGGCGACCTCGTTCACGGCGGCTGCCCTGGGCGCCGAGGGACTCGCCGCCGACGTCACGATGCTGATCGGCAACGGGTACACCCGCGGGCACGCGGCCTACGCCCTGGACCTGCTGCGCACCGACCCGGCGATCCGCGCGCTGTTCGAGGCACGGCTCGCCGGCGAGCGGAGATGAAGCTCCTGCTCCACGGGGGGCCCGTCTATGCACCGTCCGTGCCGGGCGCGGGGGCGATGCTCGTCGTCGACGGCACGATTGCCTGGATCGGCCCTGCGGCCGGCGCCGAGCTGCACCGGGATTCCGCGGACGCGGTCGTGGACCTCGACGGTTCGCTGGTCGCGCCCGCGTTCGTCGACGCCCATGTGCACCACACGGCCACCGGCATGACCCTTCTCGGCCTGGACCTGCGCGGGGTGCTGAGCCGTCACGCCCTGCTCGACGTCCTCGCCGCCGAGGCGCGCCGGCTGCGGGGGCGTCCGATCGTCGGGCACGGGTGGGACGAGACCCTCTGGGCCGACTCGACGCTGCCCACCCGTGAGGAGCTGGACCGCGCCACCTGGGGCTCGGTCGTGTACCTGTCCCGGGTGGACGTCCACTCAGCACTGGTGTCCAGCGCACTGATCGCACTGGTACCCGACGTGCGGTCAGCGCGCGGCTTCGAGGACTCCGGGAGAGTGACTGCCGACGCCCACCACCTCGTGCGCCAGCACGTGACGCAGCAGCTGCCCGGGGGCCTTCGTGAGGCCGCCCAGCGGGCCACTCGCGAGCACGCCGCGGCCGCGGGGGTGGCCGCCCTCCACGAGGCCGGCGGCCCGGACATCAACGGCGCCGACGACATCGTGGCGCTCATCGAGCTCGCACGCTCGACTCCTGGCCCGGACCTCGTGGCCTACTGGGGTGCGGCAGGCGGGCCAGGTGCGGCGCTGGACCTCGGGGCCAGGGGAGCAGCCGGCGACTTGTTCATCGACGGCGCCCTCGGCTCGCACACCGCCTGGTTGCGGGCTCCGTACGCCGACGAACCCGGCTCCCGCGGCAACCGCTATCTGGGGCCCGATGCCGTCGCCGAGCACCTGATCGCATGCACGCGAGCAGGTGTTCAGGCCGGCTTCCACGCCATCGGTGACGCCGCCCTCGACATCGTCGTCGACGGGCTTCGCGCTGCCATCGACCGGTGCGGTCAGGCGGGCGTTCGCGGTGCCCGGCACCGCATCGAGCACCTGACGATGGCTGGTCCGGAGCACGCGGCGGTTCTGGCCGACGCGGGGGTCGTGGCCAGCGTCCAGCCGTTGTTCGACGCCCACTGGGGGGCGCCCGAGGGTGCCTACTGCGCCAGGCTCGGGTCGGAGCGGTCCGGTGGCCTGCACGACTTCGCCGGGCTGGTCCGTGCCGGGGTGTCACTGGCGCTGGGATCCGACAGCCCGGTGACCGCCATCGAGCCGTGGGAATGGGTCCGGGCCGCGATGTGGCACCACAACCCGGCTGCGCGGCTCAGCGGCCGGGCAGCGTTCGCTGCGGCCACTCGAGGTGGGTGGCGGGCTGCCCGGCGCGACGATGCCGGCGTACTCGAGGTCGGGGCCCCTGCCACCTACGCCGTCTGGGCTGTCGAGGACCTCGTGGTCCAGACTCCGGACGTGCGCGTGGCCAACTGGAGCACGGATCCGCGTTCGGGGACGCCGGGGCTCCCGCCGCTGGAACCGGGGGCCCCTGCCCCGAGGTGCCTGGCCACGGTGCTGGACGGGCGCACGATCCACGTTGCGCAGGACTCATCGGCAGGCGAGGGCCTGCCCAACTCTGGGAGCGTGGGGCCATGAGGCTGGAACTGGATCCGGCGCAGGTGATCCGGGCGCGCGAGCTGGCGGCGATCGCCGGCCAGCCCGTCGTCGAGATGGCCGCGGCGCACACGACCGTCTCCATCGAGCGGGCGGTGCTGCGGATGGCGGGCCTGGAGGGGGCTGACGCGGAGGGCATCCCCTGGGTCAACCGCCTGGCCGACTGCGTGTCCGAGCAGGTCGGGCTCGCCCATGGCGTGGCCCTGCCCGTGTGGGACGCCCTGGCGGCCCAGCGCCGGGCCGGGATCGGCGGGGACGCCCCGCTGCTCACCCTTGCGCAGCGCGCGGCAGCCGGTTCGGTGCAGTTCCGGGTGCCTGAGGGGCGTGCCGCATCGTCCGCGACGACGGCCGCGATGCGCGCTGCGCGGGCTGGTGTCCGCCGGGTCGACCGCCAGCGCGCCGCGCGCGAGAAGCTGCTCGCCCGCTACCCGGTGGACCACAAGCCCTGGATCTACCTGATCGTGGCCACCGGGAACATCCACGAGGACGTCCCCCAGGCGCAGGCGGCGGCACGCGAGGGTGCCGATGTCATCGCCGTCATCCGGTCCACGGGCCAGTCGCTGCTGGACTTCGTGCCCGAGGGCGCGACCACCGAGGGCTATGCCGGCACGTACGCCACCCAGGAGAACTTCCGGATCATGCGCAGCGCGCTGGACGACGTGTCCAAGGAGCTGGGCCGCTACGTCCGCCTGACCAACTACGCGTCCGGGCTGTGCATGCCCGAGATCGCGACCATGGCCGGCCTGGAGCGCCTGGACATGATGCTCAACGACTCCATGTACGGGATCCTCTTCCGCGACATCAACCCGATCCGGACCTTCACCGACCAGCACTTCGCCCGGCAGGTGCACGCCCGGGCGGGGATCATCATCAACACTGGCGAGGACAACTACCTGACGACTGCTGACGCCGTCGACGCTGCGCACACCGTGACCGTCAGCCAGTTGCTGAATGAGTACTTCGCCAAGCAGGCGGGCCTTGCTGACTGGCAGCTCGGCCTGGGGCACGCGTTCGAGATCAACCCGGAGATCCCCGACTCGTTCCGCCTCGAGCTGGCCCACGCCCTGCTGGCCCGGACGCTCTTCCCCGATGCACCGCTGAAATGGATGCCGCCGACGAAGCACATGACCGGCGACATCTTCCGGGGTTACCTGCTCGACGGGTTCTTCAACCTCGCCGGGGTCCTCACCGGCCAGGGCATCCTGCTGGTCGGGATGATGACCGAGGCCGTGGTCACGCCCTGGCTGTCCGACCGGGACCTGGCCCTGCAGAACGTGCGCTACGTGATGAACGCCGCCGCGGGGCTGGCCGAGGACTTCCAACCCGCGCCCGGTGGGCTGATCGCCACCCGTGCCGAGCAGGTGCTCGACGAGGCCGTGGACCTCCTCGGGCGGATCGTCGACGACGGGCTCCTGCCGGCGATCGCCGACGGCACCTTCGGCCTGATGAAGCGGCCGGCCGACCGGGGCAAGGGCCTCGACGGGGTCCTTCAGCGCGCGGAGGGCTACGTGAACCCCGTCTCGGAGATCCTCGCGGAGGTGCCGGCATGACCAAGCCCAGAAGCCACGGCACGCGTGCGTCGGGCGACGCCAGCAGCAACGTGATCCGGCCCTACGGCGACGCCACCGGTGACGGCATGGTGCAGGTCTCGTTCACCCTGCCGATCCCGCACGACAAGCGGGCCGAGGGAGCAGCCGCCCAACTCGCCCGGAAGATGGGCATCGATCCCGCCCTGGTGGTCCACGCCAAGTCGATGGGTCCGGACTTCACCTTCTTCGTCGTCTACGGCCGGGTCAACCACCTCGTCGAGCTGGACAAGGTCGAGGTGTTCGAGCGCGACTACCCGCTGCTGACCCCGAAGGAGGTCAACACGCGGATCAAGAAGCGCCTGCGCCGACCGCTGGTGGTGGTGGGGGCCTGCATCGGGTCCGATGCGCACACCGTCGGCATCGATGCGATCCTCAACATCAAGGGCTTCGCCGGCGAGAAGGGCCTGGAGTACTACTCCAGCCTCGAGGTGCACAACCTCGGCGCACAGGTCTCGGTCCCGGAGCTGGTGGCCTCCGCGGGTGCCGTGAAGGCCGATGCGGTCCTCGTCTCGCAGGTCGTGACCCAGCGCGACGCGCACCTGCACAACACCAAGGAGATGACGGCGGCGTTCCGGGAGGCGTTCCCCCGCGAGCGCAGGCCGGTGATCGTCGTCGGGGGTCCACGGTTCGATGAGTCGATGGCCGACGAGCTCGGGGTCGACCGCATCTTCGGCAAGGGCACCACACCCGGCGAGGTCGCCTCGTACCTGGTGCACCGACTGGTCAAGGAGGGATGAGCATGAGCCCACAGGAGGTGGCCCCGGCAGGTCCGGCCGTGGGATTCGAGGTCGTCCATCGACGCTACGTGCCGTACTCCCACGCCCACTACGCAGGCAACCTCGTGGATGGTGCCTACGTCCTGGCGCTCTTCGGCGACGTTGCCACCGAGCTCATGATCCACACTGACGGCGACGAGGGGCTGTTCGCCTCCTACTCCGACGTCCAGTTCCGCAGCGCGCTGCGTGGGGGAGACGTGGTCGAGGTGACCGCGACCCTCGTTCACGCGGGGCGGCGCAGCCGCGGGATCGAGTTCGCGGCCCACGTCGTGTGCCGCGGCACTCCCGAGCGGGGCGCCAACGCCGCTGAGGTCCTGGCCGAGCCGCTGCTGATCACCACGGCACGGGGCACGGTGGTCGCGCCGGCGTGAGCCGGGCGCAGTCGAGGCGGGCTGGCGCGTTCGGGGGCGGCGGGCCCTGCAGTCGGGGATGATGTGCCGGTGACCGCCGCCACCTCGACCCGCGTGGTGGCCGCGGCATTGCTCCCGCGGCTGGCCGTCGGGGGAGTGGCTGCGGGGCTGTTGGCGCTGGCTTTCCCGCCCTTCGACCTCCTGGCGGGCTGGGCCGCCGTGCCCGCCCTGGCGGGTCTCATCTGGGCGTTCCGTGAGTTGCGCCCCGGCCGTGGTGCGCTGCTCGGGCTACTGACCGGGATGGTGTTCTTCCTCCTCCTGCTCGACTGGATGCGCGTCCTCGGGCCGGACGCATGGGTGCTGCTGGCGCTGATGTGCGCCTCGTTCTGGGCTGGCGCGGGCGCGCTGCTCCCGGGACTGCTCGCCCGCCGGTGGTGGGTCCTGACCGTGCCCCTGCTCTGGGTGGTGATGGAGGCGCTGCGCGAGCGGATCCCGTGGGGTGGGTTCCCGTGGGGCCGGCTGGCGTTCGGGCAGGCCGACACCGTGCTGGTGGGATGGGCTGCCCTCGGTGGCCCTGCTTTGGTCACCTTCGCGGTGGCCCTGGCAGCCACGGCGTTGCTGTCTGCCTGGGATGCCCTGCGCAGGCATCGGCCGCGGGAGCTCCTGATCCCGGTGGGAGTCATCGGCGCGCTTGTCGTCGGTGGCGCGCTGGCCCGCGGCGCCGGCTGGGGCGGACCGGATGGGCCGACCGAGGAGATCGCCGTCGTCCAGGGCAACGTGCCGCGGCTGGGCCTGGACTTCAACGCCCAGCGTCGAGCAGTGCTGGACAACCACGTGCGCGAGACCCAGGACCTCGCCCTCGAGGTCGCCGCGGGGACGCAGGCGCAGCCGGTGGCCGTCATCTGGCCGGAGAACTCCTCGGACATCGACCCATTGCGCAACGCCGATGCCGGGCAGCAGATCGACGTGGCTGCCGACGCGATCGGCGCACCGATCCTGGTGGGCGGCGTCGTGATCAACCCCGCAGATCCGCCGCGCGAGGACCACCCCGGATCGGTCCTCAACGTGAGCCTGGTCTGGGACCCGGTCACCGGCCCGGGGCAGACCTACGTGAAGCGTCATCCTGTGCCGTTCGGTGAGTACCTGCCGTTCCGCGACATCCTGAGCCGGTTCATCACGAGGTTCGATCGCATCCCGCGGGACTTCGCGGCCGGCGATGAGGTCGGCTTCCTCACCATCGGACCGGTGCCCACCGGGATCGTCATCTGCTTCGAGATCGCCTACGACGACCTCGTCCGGGATGCCGTCCGTGCGGGGGGACAAGTTCTGGTGGTTCAGACCAACAACGCCACGTATGGCGGGACCGGGCAGCCAGAGCAGCAGCTGGCCATCACGCGGGTCCAGGCCGTGGCCAGCGGGCGCACGGCGCTGGTTGCCGCGACGTCGGGCATCAGCGCGGTCATCGGGCCAGATGGCACCATGACCTGGCAGACCGAGGAGTTCACCTCGGACTCGACCGTCGCCGCGGTCCCGCTTCGGGCCGGCCTGACCCCGGCGATGCGAATCGACGGTCTCTCGGAGTTGATCGCGCTGCTGGCCCTCCTCGGGCTGGTGCTGGCTGGACGTCGGGGGAGTCGCCGGGCCGATCCGGGCGACTGCTGAACGACCGGGACGACGCGCTTGCGCCTCACGTCGTAACCCAGAGCGTCCTTCCTGCAGGCCGATGTCACGCGGAACCACGGGGCTTTGTGCCCTATCGGTGCGGCGCGTTGGGGAGTTGCGTGGTGGTAGGCCCATCCACGGAGGTCTGTCATGCTCGCTGCGCGTCGAACCCGGAAGTACTCCGCCGCCCTGGTCCTGATCCTGGCGGCTGGTCTGAGCCCAGTGGGCACGGCTGCCCACTCGGTGCCCGTCCCGACAGCCAAGCACCGGGTCGTCAGGACGATCCCGGTCGGCCACGAGGCGCTGGACCTGGCCATCAGCCCGTCCGGGCGGCGGCTCTACGTGGCCAACGACCACGACTCCTCGATCTCGGTCGTGAGCACCCGACGCGCCAAGGTGATCGGCACGTACCAGGGGTTCGCGTGGGCGAGCGGGGTCGCCATCAGCCCTGATGGCTCCCGGCTGTACGTCTCCGATCAGGGCCCCAGTGGCGACGGCGAGTCCGATTCCTCCCTGTCTGTAGTTGCTGCGGAGACTGGCGCCGTGATCGCGAAGCTCCCCGGGTACTGGCCCCGTGTCCAACCCAGCCCGGACGGGACCCGGCTGTACGCGGCGACATTCGACCGGTTGCGAGTCTTCGACACGGGCAGTTGGGCGGTCGTCGCCGACCTGCCCGGTGGCTGGGGCAACGTCACGCTCAGCCCCGACGGGAGTCGGCTCTACGCCCACTCCGAGTGGGACGGCTCGGCAGACCTGAAGGTCCTTGACACGGCCACGCTGGCCGTGGTCGCCACCTACCCCCTGCCGGAACGCTCCAGCGGGTTCGTCCTGGATCCGACGGGTTCCCGTGCCTACGTACCGACACCCGACGGGTGCTACGTCCTGGACCTTGCATCCGGCACTGTCGTCGACACGATCGTGATCGGCTTCGCACTGGGCAACCTGGCGATCAGCCCGGTGGGTCCCCGTCTGTACGGCACGCACGGCGCGGACCAGTCCTCGAGCGGTCCCTGGCTGTACTCGGTGGACACCGTGCGCAAGAAGGTCGTCGGCAGGGCGCAGGTGGGCGACGGATCGAGTTCGGTCGTGGTCAACCCCGCCGGGACGCGGGCGTACGTGGCGAACTCCGACTTCGACTCGGTCACGGTCGTCGATGTGACGCTCTACCCGCCGTCCGCTCCCCGGACGGTTCGCGTCAAGTCGGGAACTGCAACAGCCACCGTGAAGTGGAAGAAGCCCGCGCACAAGGGAGCCAGCGCGGTGCGCGAGTACTCGGTCACGTCCATCCCCGGCGGGCTGGTGTGCACCACGTCAGCGCGCACATGCACGCTGACTGGGTTGATGAGCGCAGCGACCTACCGGTTCCAGGTGCGGGCGCGCAACGACGACGGGTGGGGCAAGGCCAGCCTCTCGAGGGCAGTGGTCATCGGGTGACGGGCTGACCCGCACGAGTCCGGGGACTACATCTCGATGAAGACCGCGTCGTCCTCGACGATGACGGTGTAGGTCGTCAGTGGCGCGGGCTTGCGCCCCGCGGAGATGATCTTGCGCGACCACGCGGGAACTGAGCGGCCGGCGATACCGGGTGTCCAGTCAAGGTTCTCGCCGCTGCGGACCACGAAACGGGAGTTGTGCCATGGGCACTGGATGACTCCGTCTGCGAACTTGCGGCCCCCGGGTCCCGAGGTCAGCGACAGGCCCAGGTGCGGGCACTTGTTGTGCGCGGCGCACAGGCCCTCGGCATCCTGGACGACGATCACCTTCTCGCCCTCGGCCTCCACCTCGGTGATGGCCCCCGCGGGAAAGTCCTCGACCCGACCGATCCGAACCTTGCGTGCCATGGTGATCGCCTCTCGTCGCCGATGTCCGCGACGCTACCAGCCCCGGGCGGGGGCGCATCCGGGCGCCAGATCCCGCGCACGACCGACCTGCTCTGGCACACTGGCGCCGAAGGCCGATCGGGCTCGCCATCCGGGCGGAGCCCCTTGAGCGGTAGGGGAGTGCGATGGACCTCGATACGGATGCCACGGAAGCCAAGGGCGGCTTGGGCGCTGGTGCGATCGCGACGATCGGTGGGTTGGGCGTTCTGCTGATCTTCGTCCTCCAGAACACGCAACCGGTCACCCTCCAGTTCCTCTTCTGGGACTTCACCTGGCCGGTGTGGCTCTACACGATCGTGGTGGCGCTGGTAGGAGCCTTGATCTGGTTCGGTCTCGGCGTGATGCGCCGCCGTCGCCGCCGCAAGGCCCGCCGCGACGCCCGGTAGGACCGCCGGGATCGGTTCGCGTCTGGTGCCGCACGTCCCTTCACCGGCCGTCATTCGCGGCGTACGGTGGAAGTGGCGGGAGGAGGCGTCATGGAGTGGGTCGTTGGCGTCCTGGTCGTTGCGGGGTTGATCCTCGTCTTCGTTGTCGAGTCGCTGGCCTACGGCGGGGTCGGCACATGGCTCGAGCTGCGCTCCGCGAATTCGGAGGAGGAGGTCCTGGCGCAGGTCGAGCAGTACGGGCCGGAGGCTCCGGGTCTGCGCGTGGACCTGCTCACCGAGGAGCACCGTCAGGCCGTGCTGGCCGATCGGGCTCACCTGCAGGACAAGCGCGCCGCGAAGAGGGCCTCTGCCCGCTGACCTCGATCGTCCGCAGCGGGTGGTGCGGGGCCCATGGGACAATGGGGAGGTGACTGAGCAGTTCGCCGACCTCGGCCGGATCCTGGTGATCATCCCGACGTACAACGAGATGGAGAACGTCGAGCGGATCACCGCTCGTGTTCGCGCATCCGTTCCGGAGGCCGACATCCTCGTGGCCGACGACAACTCACCGGACGGCACGGGGGCGATCGCCGACGGGCTCGCGGCGGGTGACGATCACATCCACGTCCTGCACCGCCTCGGCAAGGAGGGCCTGGCTGCGGCCTACATGGCCGGCTTCGCCTGGGGCCTGGAGCGTGGCTACGACGTGCTGATCGAGATGGACGCCGACGGCTCCCACCAGCCAGAGCAGCTTCCCGCCATGCTCGACGCACTTCGCGACGCCGATCTGGTTCTGGGATCGCGGTGGATCCCCGGCGGCGAGGTCGTCAACTGGCCCAAGTCCCGGGAGTTCCTCTCCCGTGGCGGGAACGCCTACACCCGGATGGCACTGGATGTGCCGCTGCACGACGCGACTGGCGGCTACCGGGTGTTCCGCGCCAGCACGCTGCGCGCACTCGAACTGCACAACGTGGCGTCGCAGGGTTACTGCTTCCAGGTGGACATGGCCCGACGCACCGTCGCGTCGGGGATGCGCGTCGTCGAGGTCCCGATCACCTTCGTGGAGCGCGAGTACGGAACCTCGAAGATGAGCGGGAGCATCGTGCGCGAGGCCCTGTGGCGGGTCACCGTGTGGGGTGCCCAGGAGCGTGCCGAGAAGGCGCAGGGCCGCCGGTCGCCGCCGCCGCGAGATGCGGGCCTCCCGTCGCGGGGCGGCAGGGGGTCGCTAGATGGCTCGCTTCCTCACCCTCGCGTTCGTCGCACTGCTGGCGGTGGCCGAGGTGGCCGCCGTCCTGGCCCTGGTCGACCGGTTCGGCGGTCCTGTGGCGCTGATGGTGCTCTTCCTCGATGTCGTGGCAGGTCTGGCCGTGATCCGGTGGGGAGCACGCAGCCAGCCCCCGGCGCGCGCGTGGCGGATCGCCGCGGGCGCCTTCATCGCCCTTCCCGGGCTGGTGCTCGACCTCGTGGGCCTGGCGCTGCTGGTTCCGCCGATCCAGAGGTGGGTCTCCGGGCACGTCCTGCGTGGCACCGAGGCCGCGATGCGCAAGCGCGGGGTCTCGGTGATCACCGTGACTGACGCCTCGGGAACCCCACGTACGACGGTCGTCCCAGGTGATGTGATCCCAGGTCAGGTCGTGGAGCCGGAGTCCGCGACGCCCGATTCGTCGGGCGGCAACGAAACGGACCGGGCCGGCAGTGAGCCGGAACCCGGTCCGAGGGTCGTTCGCGGCGAGATCGCCGGTCCGGACGACTAGTCGATCACGCGGAGCGCCGGATCTCCTCGCCACGCATCTCGCGCAGGACGTCGAGGCGCTCCTCGAGGACCTCCTCGAGCTCGGCCAGGGTGCGCCGCTCGAGCAGCATGTCCCAGTGGGTTCGCACGTGCTTCTCCGGCTTGCGCTCAGGCTCAACACCATCGCGCAGGACCGCCGGTCCGCCACAGGTGGCGCACTCCCAGTCGAAGGGGATCTCGGCCTCGTCGGAGAACGGCAGCGTCGTTGCATGCCCGGCCGCGCAGTCGTAGGTGGTCATCTGCCGGGTCGCGAAGTCCACGCCCGCGTCGCTCTCGTAGCTGGTGGAACCCAGCCGCGTCCCGCGAACAGCGCCGTTGCCCATGATGTAGTGCCTTCCCGCGTGTGTGCCCGAGTGGGCGGTGTCACGCACTCGGCGGCCGGATACAGCCGTACGAATGAGCAACAATGATTGACCAGTCCTACATTCCCCGGCAACGCGCACCCCAAACGCGCGATGACGTGCGTGTGCGGAACGTGAAGGTGAAGGCACGTGCCGTGAGCACGATTCCCCTGGCCGAGGTCTCGGGACTGGCCCATGGTAGCGGTCCCGGAGGTACGAGGGTACTCATCGACGTCGGGGGCCGTGCAGTTGCCCGATGCAACTGACCTTCAGACCACGGGACTCGAATCCCTCGGATGTCTAGACCCAGGACCCGCGACGGATCAGCACCTCGCGCAGCACCGAGGGTCGGTCGGTGATCAGCCCGTCGACACCGAGATCGAGAAGGGCCTCCATCTCGACCGGGTCGTCGACGGTCCACACGTGCACCTGCACGCCACGGCGGTGGGCTCGTTGGACGAACCGGCGGTTCACGACCGGAATGCGCCCCGCGCGATGCGGGACCTGCGCGGCGCACGCGGGGGAGTGGTCGGGTGCCCCGAGGACCAGGCGGGCGACCTCGGAGGGACCCATGGAGGTCGCCAACCGTGGACCGGCCTGTTCCCTGAGCCTCGTGAGCCGGGAGGTGGAGAAGGCCGCGGCGCACACGCGGTCCCACGCATCTGCTTCGGCCACGGCTCGCAGGAAGGGTGCGACCGTGTCGTCGGACTTCACATCCACGTTGAAGCGGACTCCGGGCCACCGGTGCAGCGCTTCAGCCAAGGTGATCGGCGCCTGACCGTCGGGCAAGCGAGCGGCTCGGACCTGGGCCAGCGGCATCGCGGACAACTCGCCCGTGGCGTCGGTGGTCCGGCCCATCGTGGAGTCGTGGAAGACGACCGCGTGCCCGTCGATCGTGGCCCGCACATCGGTCTCGATCCAGCGGTAGCCAAGATCCACCGCGCGCTGGAAGGCAGTGGGGGAGTTCTCTGCGGACTCGGCGGCTCCTCCGCGGTGTGCCAGCGCCAGCGGGTGAGCGCCGAGGAGGAAGGGATGCGTCGGGTGCGACACCTCAGCGACGGACCTTCAGGAAGTCCGATCCGCTCGCGCTCCAGCGCCCGTTGGGCTGCTGGACGCGGGCGCGCCACTTCCCGCTGCGGGGCGGTACGGCCTGAAGGGTCGCCCGCCCGTCTGCTCCGGAGGCCACCACCGCCACCTGCCGGTACTTCTTGGACCCCGACGGCCGGAACTCGAAGCGCACGAGCGTGGGGACTGGGTCACCCCGCCAGATCCTGTCCGGGTACCGGGCCTGGACCTGGACGGTGAATGCTGAGGTGATGCCTCGACGACCGGGCTCTCCCAGGGCGTTGAACCCTCGCAGCCGCACCCTGGAATTCGCCGGAAGCCCTGTTGACGTCATCGTCACGGCTGCTGCCACGGCCCGGTCGGCACGGACGATCCCCTGGCCGAGCTGGTCGTCGCGACCGTTGCCGCTGATGTCATCCGCGGCCGTCATCTGCACCACCGAGGCCGCCTCGGCGGCGTTGAGCCCGGGGTTGGCTGAGAGGACCAGCGCGACGGCGGCCGCGACGTGGGGCGCGGCGAACGAGGTGCCCGACTCCTCGTCGTAGGCGCTGCCTGGGAGTGCGGCCAGGACCCCCTCGCCGGGGGCGGCGATGTCGATGTGTGGCCCTGTGTTGGAGAAGCCCGAGGGGTTCCCCGTCCGGTCCACCGAGGCCACCGCGAGGACGTTGGGAGAAGCGGCCGGGTACTGGACCTGGTTGCCCGTCAAGTAGCTGTTACCGCCTGCGGCCACCACGACTGAACCCTTGGCGAAGGCGTAGGCGCATGCCTGGTCGAGGACCGGGTCCTTGTCCGGGCCTCCCAGGGACAGGTTGATGACCCGCGCCCCGTTGTCCGCAGCGGCGATGATGCCACGCGCCACGGTGCTGCTGTCGCCGTAGCCCGCGGGGTCGAGCGCCGAGATCGGGAGGATGGTGGCCTGCGGTGCGACGCCCGCCATTCCGACCGCGTTGAGGGAACCGGCGATGATGCTTGCCACCCGGGTGCCATGCCCGTTCTGCTCGGGGGTCGGGGTCACCTCGGGGAGCAGGTCGATCTCGGGCAGGACTCGCCCAGCGAGATCGGGGTGCGCGGCGTCCACGCCCGAGTCGATGACGGCGACGATGACGCCCGCGCCCTGGCTCGCGGCCCAGGCGTCCGTGGCACCGACCATCGGCAGGTTCCATTGGGACGGCGCCAGGGGCTCGGGGTTGATCGCCTCGAAGGCGCGCAGCCCCGTCGTGCGGGCAGCTACCACACCAGGCTGCGCGTCGAGGTTGGCAGCCAACTGCGCAGCATGCGCGGGCGAGTCCGCGCGCAGCTTCGTGACAGTCGGGGGTCCCGACCCGTCATCCGCGAGCACCGAGACCTCGTTGCGTGTCGAGCGCAGGCTGTCATCGGTGTCGGTCACGTCCACTGCCGGCACCGGGAGGGGGTCGGCCAGCGGAAGGCTCGCCGCTGCGGGATCGACCACCTGCTGAGATGGCGCAACCGAGTCGTCGGCCGACGCCGGCGACGTTCCGGCAATCAGGGCCACGGCCGCGACGCCCGCAATGAGCGGGCGGGTGAACCGGTGCACGGAAGGCTCCTCGCGGGGTGGATGCGGTGTTCTCAGGCCAAGTATGGGGGCCCCGGAGCCCGGGGGCGTCCCGCGCTGTCGTTCGGTCAGGCTAAGGCGACCTAAACCAGTTGTCGTGCCGAATGGGGGCGGTGTCACCGGGCCGGGAGCCGAATGGCACTCTTGAACCGGCCCCTGGTCCAGGTGGCCTCGAGGAGGCGCGATGCAGCAGGGGCCGGTGCAGCGGGCCGTGGCCATCATCCATGGCCATCGGGTCGCCTACCGCGTTGCCGGCGATGCGTCGTTACCCGTCCTCATGCTCATCCACGGCATCACCAGCAGCAGCGCGACATGGGATCCGGTGATCCCGGCGCTCTCCGAGCACGCCCATGTCATCGCCCCCGACCTCTACGGTCATGGCGCCTCGGACGTGCCCGGAGCGGACTACTCGTTGGGTGGCTTCGCGACCCAGATCCGCGACCTGATGGACACTCTCGGCCTTGACCGCGCCACCGTCGTCGGCCATTCCCTGGGCGGCGGGGTGGCGATGCAGTTCGCCTACCAGTACTTCGAGCACACCGAGCGGCTCGTCCTTGTCGACAGCGGGGGACTCGGCCGTGAGGTAAGTGGGGCCCTGCGTGCGGGGACGATGCCCGGGGTTGAGCTGATCCTGCCCATCATCGCGAACCGGCATGTGCGAAACGCCGGTATCGCGGCGTCCCGAGTCCTGTCCCGGATGCCCATTCGGCCACGGCCGTCGACTGTCGAGGTGGTCCGGGGGTACTCGAGTCTGTCGGAGAGCCCGTCGCGTGCTGCATTCGTGCATACCCTGCGCAGTGTCGTGGAACCGGGCGGACAGCGAGTGAGCGCCGTGGACCGGCTCTACCTCACCGAGGGCCGACCCACATTGATCGTGTGGGGAGCGCGCGACACTGTGATCCCGGTCGCCCACGGCTACCACGGCCATGACGTGATCCCCGGCAGCCGCCTGGAGATCTTCGAGCAGTCCGAGCATTTCCCGCACATGGACGAGCCGGCCCGGTTCGCGCGCGTCGTGCTGGACTTCCTGGCCACAACTGAACCGATGCATCTCGACCGGGCGACGATGCGTGAGCGGATGGCCCAGCGCACCCGCGAGCACCACGAGGCGGGCGAGCGCGCGGAGGCCGAACGGCTGGCGCGAGAGGCCGCGGAGCTGGAGATCGCGGACGAGGCGTTCGGAGGTCTGGACAGCTCTGTGGACAGCGGCTCCGAGTCGACCCCCTGAACTGCTGCAGGTGGGGGCTCAACCTCGCTCGATGTGGCCGAGGACGTTCGGAATTGCGCTAGCACTCTCCATGGGAGAGTGCTAACTTGGAGTTGCCACTCATGGATACAAGGAGGTGGTTGAGGTGGCAACTCGATTCGATCCGTTCCGGGACCTCGATCGGCTCGCCGAGCGGATGCTCACATCCGCCGTCGACATGGGACAGGCCCTGCGCGCCATGCCGATCGATCTGTACCGCGACGGCGATCACTGGATCCTGCTGTGCGACCTGCCGGGGATCGATCCGGGCACGATCGACGTGGATGTGGACGGTCGTGTGCTGACGATCCGGGCCCAGCGGGCCGCCGGCCCCGACGGGGTCGAATGGCTGGCTGCCGAACGAGTGTCGGGCACGTTCGCCCGTCAGCTGACACTCGGCGATGGCGTCGATCTCGAGAACATCGCGGCGTCCTACGTCAATGGCGTTCTGACGCTCACGCTGCCGGTCGCTGAGGCGGCCAAGCCACGCAAGATCGCGGTGGACTCCGGCGGTGCTTCGTCAGTGTCGATCACCACGGGCGACAACGGCTGAGATGCCGGTGCGTGGGGTGGGTTCCCAAACGCACCCACCCCACGCATCCGGCGATCACTG
>CAVTOX010000031.1:0-11814 GCA_963736425.1 uncultured Actinomycetes bacterium | reverse complement strand
CGTAGGGGCTACCCACGGGCCAGGGTGGCGCCGGGGGAGCCTGCGGTCAGTTGTCGGCGGCCGGCTTCGCGGGCTTCTTCACCTTGGCCTTGGCCGTTGCCGAAGGGCTGGCCGCATCGGAGGCCTCGCCCGTCGCGGCTGGGCTCGCCGAGGGCTCGTCCGCAACAGCGGTGGCATCCGTCGGGACCGGGCTCGGCGTCGGGACAGCGCCCGCCTGCGCGCTGGGCATCTGCGCGGCCGCCCAATCGGGCTCGCCCTCGTCGTTGATCGGGACGACGGACCCGATGGGCGGCGCCACGGGGGCCATGATCCCCGTGAGTGGAGCGACGCGCTGCGGTGTGATTATCCGGCTCACCTGCAGGGCGGACGCGCCGGTGGAGGGATCGACGTAGTCGGTCGCGACGACGTAGGTCAGGGGGAAGGCGCCAGGAACTGGGTAGCCGGTGGTGTCCGTGGCTGACAGCGGGTAGGCGGTCTCCCCGTTGGGCCCCGGCTGGTCCGTCACGGCGACCACGGGGTTGCCATCCTGGTCGAACAGCTGGAAGCCCGGGATCGGGTTGCCCTGGAGGTCGAATGCGGTCAGGTTGGTGATCGGGTTGCCATCCGCGCTCAGGCCGCCCGCCCCCCCGTACGGGGCATAGGGTTCCGGCTCGCCGTAGGTCTCGCTCACCCGGCTGTTGATGTCGGTCAACGGCCCGTTGCCGAAGACGCCCAGCAGGCAGATCCACACCGCGATCCCGTTGAGGAGGAACAGCACGGCGCGTTCCGCGGTGGGTGTGTCGGCGCCGCGACGCTCGGTGCGCAGGCCCCACGCGACTGAGAGGACGACGAACAGCATCTGCCAGACGAAGGCACCCCAATGACCGATTCCGTTGTAGGCACCCGTCGGCCAGTCGATCCCGACCACCAGCGCTGCCAGCCATGCACGGAAGACCCACCACGCGGGGCGGAGTCGGGGCAGCAGCGACATGAGGGTGGTACCGCCCGGGAAGCCGCGAACACCCTCGCCGATCCGGGTGCCGAGGTCGCGGGTGGCCGTGGCGGCGTTGTGGCCCAGCGCGCGCACCCGTCCCGGGCTGCGCTGCCCCGCGGACCCCGCTCCCGCCGGGGGATACCCGGCCGAGGCGCGGAACTCCGCGGCGTACTGGTCCGGGGAGCCGAGACGCGCGGCGAAGGCTGGGCCCTCATCCGCGGCGATCTCCGCCAGGTGCGCGGCCAGGTCCTCGAGCAGCTCCGCGCGCTCGCCGGGCGGGAGGTCGGCCAGGTGGACCGAGGCAGCCTCGAGGTAGGGCCCGATCCGCGGATCGGGCAGGACAGCCGTGGCCGCGACGCCCTCGGCGCCGCTGGGGGACGGCCAGGCGGGCGTGCCGGGCCAGCCCGGTGCCGGCAGCGACGTCGTCGGCGTCCCGCCCGCACCGGGCAGGACCAGTGTGGGCTCGCCGTCGGGCGTCGGGAACGCCGCGGTGCCGGTGGTGTCGTCGTTCATCAGTGCATCCCCTCGATCGGTCGGGATCCCAGCAGGCGGTCCATGACGTGGGCGAACTCGCCCCAGGCCTTGCGCGAGTCGCCCAGGGCGACCCGGCCGGCAGGTGTGAGTCCGTAGTACTTGCGGTGCGGCCCCTCCTCGGAGGCCACGACGTACGAGGTCAGCGAGCCGGACGCGAACAGCCGGCGCAGGGTGCCGTACACCGAGGCGTCGCCCACCTCCTCCAGGCCGCACTCGCGCAGTCGGCGCACGACGTCGTAGCCGTAGCCGTCCTCGTCGGCGATCACAGCGAGCACCGCAGCATCGAGCGTCCCCTTGAGCAGTTGCGTGGTGTCCATGAGTCCTCCTCCGCGGCGCACACTATTACGTGAAGCGCGGTAGTGTCCAATGCGCGATTCACCCAGGCGTGTCTGCGCCCCGTGGCCTCACCGGAAGGTCGCCGACACCGCGGCATGGTCGCTCCAGCGCTCGGCGTAGCTGGCGGCCTTGTGCACGGTGACGCCGGTCGCACGCGTGGCCATCTCGGGCGACGCCAGCACCGCGTCGATCCGCCAGCCGCCGTCGGTGTCGAACCCGCGACCACGCCACGACCACCACGTGTAGGGCCCCGGCCCGTCGCCACCGAAGCGGCGGCCCAGGTCGACCCACCCGAGGCCGTCGGGGGCGTCGGCGTACCACCGATCCAGGTGCGCACGCTCGGACTCGAGGAACCCGGCCTTCCCCCGGTTCCCGCGCCAGTTCTTGATGTCGTGCTGGGAGTGGGCCACGTTCAGGTCGCCGCACACCAGCGCGGCCTCGCCGGATCGTGCAGCCATCCATGACCCCATCGCGGTGAGGAACCGGTCCTTCTCCTCGGCCCGAGGGCCTTCGGCCTCACCGGTGTGCACGTACACGCCGGCGACCCGGACCAGCGGTCCACCGTCGGGGTCCGCGACGCTCGCCTCGACCCAGCGGCCCTGATCCGCGAACTCGGATCCACCCACGCCGAGCGCCACGTCAGCCAGGGGCGTGCGGGCGAGCAGCGCCACCCCCGCGTGCCCGTTCCGCGCCGCGGGCGCGAGCGCGAGGTGCCAGTCTCCCAGCCCGGCAGCGCCGAGCACATCATCGACCTGCTCGGACGTGGCCCGGACCTCCTGCAGGCACAGCACGTCGGCTCCGCGGCTCGCCAACCAGTCCAGGCCCCCGCGGCGCAGGGCCGCACGGATCCCGTTGACGTTCGCCGTCACCACGAGCAGGGTCACGACGCGATTATCCCGGTTGCCCCGCGACCGGATGCCACCCCGCTGTCCTGGGGGGAAGGTGGTGGGTCACGGCCTGGGCAGGACGCCGCTGAGGAAGGCGTTCAGCCCGGCGGCAGGCTTGGCAGCCGTGCGCATCATCACCCCGGGCAGGGTCTTCTCCAGGGCGCTGGGCAGCTGGCGCAGGAGCAGTCCGGCCATCAGCTCGTCGAGCTTGTCCTGCGTCTCGAGTTCGGTGACTGCCTCCAACATGGCGGGCAGCACGACCGCGAGGACGTCGTCGGTCGCCTCCTCGATGGCCGCGACCGACATCTGGCGCATGGCATCGCTGGTCGCCGCGTTCGTGATGGCGTTGCTGACGACGGCGCTCATGGCCTCCGAGCGCTCCGCCCGCACCGCGCGGCCCCGCTCAGCGAGGGCGGCCAGACGGGCATCGGCCATCTCGGTGGCGAACGTGGGCGAGATGGCGCGGACGACGTCGGCTGCGCGCATCGTGATCCCCGTGGCCATCGCGATGCTCCACGAGCCGGCGCGCCAGGCCCGATCGGCGATCACCGAGACCACTCCGAGCGCCACATCCTCGGCGGGTGGGTACGCAGGCCGGGTGATGAGGGTGGTCGCCGGCCGAGGGGCGGATGCGGCCACCACGGGTGTCCCATCCAGCGGTAGGGACGCGGCCGGGGTCTCCTCGGCCCGCTCGGGGCCCCGCGAGCCCCCGCTCGGTTCGTCCCTCAGCCCGACCCTCACCGGGGAAATCGGCGAGGAGCGCCTCGACGGCCGAGTAGCCGGTTGCGCGACTGATCGGGGCGGGTCGGTCCTCGCTCAGGCGACGGGCAGCTCGGCTCGTGGCTGAGCGGCTCGTCCCGGTCCGGCGGACCGAGGCGCGGGTGGACGCGGGCTCCGGTGCGGCTGCGTTCGACTGGGACGCGGCCGGAGCGAACGGCCGATCGCTGCTGGTGCGGGTCCCCTTCGCCGAACGGCGGGTGGTCGATCCCCCCGCGGCCGGCGTGGCAGTCCCCGTGGCTGGGTCGGTGGACGTGGACGGGGACGGGGACGTGGACGGGGACGTCGACGTGGCCGGGGCTGCCTGCCTGGCTTGGGCCTTCTTGGCCTGGGTGGTCCTGACCGGGGTCGGGGCAGCCGACGCCTTCTTCGCCTCACCCGCGGTGGAGCTGCCTGCGCGCGACCCACCCGTGGCTGAGCCCCCAGTGGTCGAGCCGGACGGGGTCGCTGCGGACCCCGTGGACCGGGCAGACGCCGAGGTGCGCTTGCGGGCCGACGATGTGGGCTTGGGGGTCGGCGTGTCGGCACTCATGGAACAACGGTACGCGGTGTTCCATGAGCGGCGTGAATCCGTTCCCGGGCCACAAGCCGCGGGAACGGGCCCCGGTCACGCCCCCGGGTGGCCGATTCCGCTGCTCGTGAGGGCCTCGTGCGGTACATTTCCCAGCATTGTGGGTGAGTTGGGTGCGACCTTCGCGATCATCCTGGTCTTCACGCTGATCGGGGGCTTCTTCGCCGCGTCCGAGACCGCCCTGGTGTCGTTGCGCGACAGCCAGATCCACCGGCTGGTCGAGTCCGACCCGCGTCGGGGTCAGCGGTTGCGCACCCTCATGGACCAACCGAACCGGTTCCTCGCCGCTGTCCAGGTCGGCGTGACACTGGCGGGGTTCATCTCGGCCGCGTTCGGGGCCAACCGGATCGCCCCGGTGGTCGCTGGATGGATGGTGTCGGCGGGCCTGAGTCAGACCGTCTCTGACACAGTGGCGTTCATCGGGGCGACGGTGCTGGTCGTCTACATCTCGCTGGTGCTCGGTGAGCTGGTACCCAAGCGCCTGGCGCTGGCCAAGTCCGAATCCATCGCGCTGGTGGTCGCCGGGCCGATCGACCTCATCGCACGGATCTCCCGGCCGTTCATCTGGCTGCTGTCGGCGTCGACCAACCTCATCGTCCGGATCCTGGGTCTCGACCCCTCCAGCGGGCGGGAGGTCATCACGGGCGAGGAGCTGCGCGGAATGGTGGCCGCGCACACCGACCTGACCGCTGAGGAGCGCGAGTTGATCGACGACGTCTTCGACGCCGGCGACACTGAGCTGCGCGAGGTGATGATCCCGCGCACGGAGGTGGCCTTCCTCGACGCCTCCCTGCCGGCGTTCCGGGCCGCCTCGCTCGTGGCCCAGATGCCGCACTCCCGCTACCCGGTGATCGGCGACTCCCCGGACGACGTCCTCGGGTTCGTGCACGTCCGCGACATCCTCACTCCCTCGATGGTCGACAGGTCGGTCCGCCTGGAGGACCTGGCCCGCGAGGTCGCGTTCTTCCCGGGGAGCAAGCAGGTTATCCCCGCCCTGACGGAGATGCGCCGTGGCGGGCATCACCTGGCCGTCGTCGCCGACGAGTACGGCGGCACGGCGGGGATCGTCACGCTGGAGGACCTGGTCGAGGAGCTTGTGGGCGACATCCAGGACGAGTACGACCAGGCCGGCGGCACCCACGCCCACGCCGTGCGCACTGGCGCGCCCTTCGAGGTCGATGGATTGCTCAATCTCGAGGACTTCGAGGAGGAGTCCGGGGTGGTGCTCCGAGATGGGCCCTATGAGACCGTTGCCGGCTGGTTCGTCGCCCAACTTGGTCGGCTGCCGGCGATCGGTGACCAGCTGCAGGGGACCGGAGCCGGGCTCGAGGTGATCGAGCTCGACGGACGCCGGATCTCCCGGCTGCGGGTCACGCCCACAGCCATCTCGTCGGACCCGACCGGACGGCTGAACCGGAGGATTCCGGGGGCTGATCCACGTCCGGACGCAGGCCCGCCCCGGTGGGGTCGGGCAATGGCGCAGAACTTTGCGACAATGATCACCATGTCTGACCGTCCTCGTGTGCTGTCCGGGATCCAGCCGACGGCCGATTCCTTCCATATCGGCAACTACCTGGGGGCATTGCGCAACTGGGTGGCGCTGCAGGAGACCCACGACTGCTTCTACTGCGTCGTCGACCTGCATGCCATCACGGTGGACCACGACCCGGCGGAGCTGCACCGGCGCACCAGGGTCTCGTTCGCGCAGCTCGTTGCCCTGGGCGTCGACCCGCAGCGTTCGACGGTGTTCGTCCAGAGCCAGGTCCCCGAGCACACCCAGCTGCAGTGGGCCCTGGCGTGCCTGACCGGCATGGGCGAGGCCAGCCGGATGACCCAGTTCAAGGACAAGTCGGCCAAGGCCGGCACGCGACCGCACCTCCGTCGGGCTGTTCACCTACCCGATCCTTCAGGCCGCCGACATCCTTGTGTACCGGGCCAATGCTGTGCCGGTCGGTGAGGACCAGCGCCAGCACCTCGAGCTGACCCGCGACCTGGCCGTCCGGTTCAACGGTCGATTCGGCCCGACCCTGACCGTGCCCGAGCCGCTGATCATCAAGGACACCGCCAAGATCTTCGACCTGGCAGACCCCACCTCGAAGATGAGCAAGTCCTCCCCGGCCGGGCTGCGTGTTCCTGCTCGACCCGCCCAAGCAGACCGCGAAGAAGATCAGGTCCGCGGTCACGGACTCCGACACCGAGGTCCGCTTCGACGCGCAGGACAAGCCCGGGGTCTCCAACCTGCTGACGATCCTGGCCACCCTCACCGGGCGCACGGTCGCCGAGGTGGAGCCGGAGTTCGCCGGCCGGATGTACGGCGACCTCAAGAAGGAGGCGGCCGAGGCCGTCGTGGCGTTCGTCGAGCCCTTCCAGGCCCGGGTCGCCGAACTCCTCGAGGACCCCGCCCAGCTCGACCGCCAGATGGCCCAGGGTGCTGCCCGTGCCCGTGAGGTCGCGTCCGCGACCTTGGCCGACGTGTACGCGAACCTGGGCTTCGTGACCGCTCGATGAGCGTCGCACCGGTGGTGCCCGCGGACGTCCTGGGCTCCGAACCCCAGGACTGGCCGCTGACGATCGGCGTGGCCCTGCCCATTCCCGAGCCGTTCCTCAGCGAGCTCGGCGCCTATCGGGAGCGGTTCGGCGACCCGCTGGCGCATGCGATCGTCGCGCACATCACCCTGGTGCCACCGACCGAGGTGGCCGACGAGGAGCATCTGGCCGCGATCCTGGCGCACCTGCAGGTGCTCGCCTCAGCGATGGAGCCGTTCCCGGTCGTCCTCGAGGGGGCTGGCACCTTCCGCCCGATCTCCCAGGTGGTGTTCGTCCCGATCGTTGAGGGCGAGCCAGAGGTCCGCGGCGCGGAGGCGGTGGTCCGTCAAGGGCCTCTCGGGCGGCCCCTGAACTTCCCGTACCACCCGCACGTGACTGTCGCCCACGACCTCGAGGAGGAGTGGCTGGACCAGGCCCACGAGGCGCTGCTGGCCTACCGGGCGGCTTTCGAGGTCGATCGCCTCAGCCTGTTCATCCAGGGGGCTGATGCCGTCTGGCGCACGGTCGCGGAGTTCCCGTTCGGGCAGTCGATCATCGACCCCCAGCGCTACGCCGGTGACTCGGTCACGATCGGCCTGCTGGATCCGGCGGAGTTCCAGGCCCTCTGCCCCCGACTCGGGGAGATCGTGGCCGATGCCGTGGCCTCGGGCGGGGGCGTGAACTTCCTGCTCCCGTTCACCGCAGCAGACGGCGAGGAGTGGTGGCGGGCGCAGTCCGACGACGTGGCATCGGGCCGGCGGATCCTCCTCGTGGCGCACGACGAGGGCGAGGTCGTCGGCACGATCTCGCTGAACCCCTCGGCGGCGCCCAACCAGCCACATCGGGCCGAGCTCAGCAAGCTGCTCGTGCACTCGGCCGACCGGCGCCGCGGTGTCGCGACCCGACTCATGGACGCAGCCGCCGCAGAGGCCCGTGAGCGCGGGTTCACGCCTGCTGACCCTCGACTGTGTCGCCGGCGGGCCTGAGGAGGAGTTCTACCGCGGCGTGGGCTACGTGCCACTGGGCACCATCCCGGGTTACTCCCTGTCCCCGACGGGCGAGCCGCAGGACACCACGATCCTCTACCTCGAGCTGCGCTGAGTCACTCAGCCGAAGACCCCAGGCGGGGGGATCGGTGAGCCCGTCGCCGTGGCATCGATGAACGGCAGGTGATCGCCCATGAACCCCTCGAGGTCCGCCCGTGGAGCACCCGGGCGGGCCACGGGTCCCCCGCGCTGCGCCGGGTGAGCGCCGCGAGGTCCAGGGGCTCTGCCCACGGCGATTGGCCGACCACGATCAGGTTCCCGAACCGGCGGCCACGAAGGACCGAGGGCTCGGCGGCCACCACGACGCGATCGAAGGTGGCCCGCACCCCGGCCACGTACCTGCGGGCGTAGGTCAGGGGGTTCTCGTCGGCGATGTTTGCCACCAGCGTCCCGCCGGGGGTCAGCACGCGTCGCACGTGACCGAAGGCCTCCACGGTCGTGAGGTTCCCCGGGGTCTGGGCGCTGGCGAAGACGTCGAGGATGATCAGGTCGGCCGAGCCGTCGGGCAGCGACTCGAGCGTGGCGCGCGCCTCGGCGGTGCGCACCCGGATCTGGTACTCCCGCGGCCAGGGCAGGTGCACGCGCACCAGGTCCACCAGCGCGGCGTCGTGCTCGATCACCAGGTTGCGGGTCCGGGGCCGGGTGGCGCTGGCATACCGGGCCAGGGCCATCGCCCCGCCGCCGAGGTGCACGACCCGCAGCGGCCCCGGGGGGAGCAGGTCGATCACGTGCCCGATGCGGCGCATGTACTCGAAGACCAGCCGGGTCGGGTCAGCGAGGTCCACGTGGGACTGCTGCGTGCCCTCGATCAGGAGCAGCCAGCCCTCGGCCAGGTCCGGATCGGGTACCAGGGTCGCCTCGCCCCCGGCAACGGTGCGGGTCACGGTGCCCCGCAACGCCCGACGTCCCATGGCCGGCCATTGTCCACGACTGACTCACGCGACTCCGCCGCCCACGGCGGAATATCCGCGGCACCACGTGTGGTTCCATACCTGCCGGGGTATATCTGGCAAGACCGAACTGACGCCGAGTGCAAGGAACAAAGACATGGCAAGCGTGACCCTGAGCTCCACGGACTTCGAGTCGACAGTCCTGGGCAATGACATCGTCCTGGTCGACTTCTGGGCTGCCTGGTGCGGCCCGTGCCGCAACTTCGCCCCCGTGTACGAGTCCGCCTCGGACGCGCACTCCGACGTGGTGTTCGGCAAGGTTGACACCGAGGCCGAGCAGGCGCTGGCCGCCGCCGCGCAGATCACGTCGATCCCCACGTTGATGGCCTTCCGCGAGGGCGTCCTTGTCTTCGCCCAGCCCGGGGCCCTGCCCGCGCCGGCGCTCGAGCAGGTCATCGAGGCTGTCCGCGGCCTCGACGTGGAGCAGGTCCGCGCCGAAATCGCCGCCCAGAAGGGCGATCCGCAGTAACGTCTGGAGATGCCCGGACCGTACAGGTTTCGGGCGGAACGTCCCGCTGGCCCCCGATCAGGGCCCGGGACGTGGCACGGCGAAGGCTCGTCGCCCCTCGACCCGGTGACGAGCCTTCGTCATGTCCGTCTGTTCCTCCCGGTCGGTTCAGGTAGCGGGATCGGTCGGGGTCGCTGCCGCGGGGGGTCGGCCGGTGCCGACATCGGGGCGGGCTGTGCCGCGGGCGGCGGGGTGGACCCGGCGCGGCGGCTGCGGCTCCGACGCACCCAGGCGATGATCCCCATGGCGATCAACAGCGGCGAGATGATCAGCAGCGCCCGGCCGAACCAGCTCCAGAACTGCGACAGGCCGTCAAGGAACGACTCCCACCACGTCTGCTGCGGCTGCGGGTCGACCGAGCTCTGGGCGTCGTCGGGGGTCATGAGGGTCAGGCTGATCTGCGACATCGCGGTCTGGTTTGGCCAGGTCGCGCTGCTGGGCCCGCAGGGCGTCGAGCTCGGACTGCCGCTGGGAGATGGCCTGCTCGAGGGTGATCACGTCGGTGATGTCCGTGGCCTCGTCCATGAGGGCCGTCAACCGGACCAGGGAGGCCTCCAGCGCCTTGATCCGGGCGTCCACATCGGCCACCTGGGCGCCCACGTCGTACGTGGACTGCTGCATCTGCACGACCTCGCCGGCGTCCCGTGCGGCCTCCATCGCCTCGTCGTAGTCATCGACAGGGACCTGGACGGTGAGCCAGATGCCCGGGCCGCTCGGGTACCACGGGTAGGGGTAGCTCACGCCCATGTCGCGTGACATGGACATCTCTGGGCCGTAGGGCTGCTCCCCGGCGCCACCGCCCTCGGTCACCACGGACTCGGAGGTGACCCGGCCACCCATCGCCAGGATGGTCGCCACGAACTCGTCTCGTGCTGCCTCGGGGTCCTCCGTACCGACGAGGACCGAGCCGGAGCGGACGAGGCGTCGGTGGTGTTCGCGCTGGTCACGCCGGAGGTCGGCACCTCGGCAGTGGGGCCCCCTGCGGCCAAGGACCCGGCCGCGTCCCGCGCAGCCTCCGGGGCGGCGACGCTGCCGTCGACTCCCGTGGACTTGTCCGTGAGCGCCCCGGCCAGTGCCTCGCCGGAGCCCGCTGTATCCGAGACGCCGACGCTCGCGGCCGAGTCCGAGCTGCTGCCGGCGGCCAGGCCGGGCAGCATGCTTCCCGCAGCCAGCGCGAGTGTGGCCACACCGGCGGCAGCCATGAGCATCCCCTGCCAGTGCTTCTCGGTGAACGAGCGGTGCTCGGTGAGCGAGGTGGGGACGCTCTGGGCGTCTCCAGCAGCGCTACCGGCCGCGGGTGTCGCGCCGGTGGCCGCGGCGGCCCGGACGCGGTCCAGCAGATGTGCGGGCTCGGGCTGGGTCGCGCCAGCCTCGGGATCGGCCTGGGCGAGCAGGGCGCGCAGGGCCTCGTCCGCGCGATCCTCGGTGCTCTGGGTGTTCATCGTGTGGCCTCCGAGCCGTTGGGGGTGGTCAGGGTGTCGAGGGGGGGTGCGTCGGCGTCCAGTCGTTGATGGGTCCCGGGGCCGTCGACACCGGGGCCGCTGACGCCGCGCTGGACCAGTGCCTCCGCAGCCGGCTTCGCGCCCGGTGCATCCGCGTGCGGGCCGTGCCCGGTGAGCAGCGCCAGGACCTCGGCGATCCCGGCGCGGGTCGAGCTGCTCCCAGGCCCAGAGACGAAGGAGCTCGGCATCGGACTCGGAGAGGTCATCCAGGGCGGCGGACACCACGTCGTGGGCCGTGGTCTCGTCGACGACCTGCTGGGCGGGGTCCACCTCCGTCGTGTGCAGCGGTCGCACGGTCGCCAGCTTGGTCCCGAGCCGGGTGCGGCGGGAGTCCGAGCGGATCACATGGGCGATCACGTTGCCGGCGGTGGCGTACAGCCAGGGCAGCGCCTCGTCGGGCACGACCTCCGTCGACGCCACGCGGTGGCGAAGACCTCCACCACGACGTCCTCGGCGTCCTCCGCGGAGTCCAGCCGCCGGCGCGCGTAGGCCAGCACCGCCCGGGAGTTCTGTCCGAAGAGGTCGGTCGGCCGCTCGTCCTCGAGCTGTTGGGTGCTCATACCCCTATGTTCCGCCGCGGACCTCCGCGTTACACGACCGTTCGGGTGCGGCGCACAGGAAGCCGCTCTTATGGGGACGGTCTACGGCCGCCCCGGAATCCGCGCACGCCAAACCGCCCTGTTGGCGGCTCATTGGGCCGCCAGAACGGCGGTTGTATGTGCGCCGGTGTCCGTGCCTGAGAATGCATCAGGGCAAAGGGCAGGTTTCGTGTGCATCGGCCCGCATCCCCCTGCCGATCTCCGCCCGGAGGAAGTGACCCGCTGGTTCCAGCAAATCAGGAAACTCTTGAAATGTTGTCGCTGGCATTTTCAGAGTACTCTATAAAATCAGATATTAACTCGCTGCCATCGGATAATTCAGTTACTTTTATCAGTGATTTTGACTCTCAAAACAGTCAAGTGTTGCTTTCTAATATAGAAAACTATTCTTCAGGCGGGCAAATGGTGATAATAAATTCTTTAGGGCTTCAAGGGCAACTTACCCTTCAAGGTTTAGGTCCCTCAGTTTTTAGAAGTCTTCTCAAAAACGTACCTGCGAACAAACTACCAGTACTTAACCCCGACAAGAATAGAATTCACTTTCAGAATCTGCATGGGCGAACAAGCTACAACATCACCGATTACCCAGCTGGCAATTCAGAAAC
>CAVTOX010000030.1:0-15423 GCA_963736425.1 uncultured Actinomycetes bacterium | reverse complement strand
CGATGATGATGTCGACGAACGTGCCGCCGGCCAGCTCCTGGTGCAGCCGTGTCGTGGTGAAGTACATGTTCCCGGGCACCACGTCGCCCCCACTGATGAGCACCTTGGAGATGATGTGCTCCGCCCCGCGGCCCTGGTGCGTGGGCACCATGAAGGGGTAGCCGTACACGTCCTGCACGGCCCTCTCGAAGCGGTAGAAGCTCTCGCTGCCGGCGTACGCCTCGTCGCCGAGCATGAGCGCGGCCCACTGCTCCTGCGACATCGCGTTCGTGCCGCTGTCGGTCAGCAGGTCGATGTACACGTCACGGCTGCGCAGAAGGAACGTGTTCCAGCCTGCCTCGGTGAGGGCGTCCTCGCGCTCGGCGCGGGTGGTCATCCGCAGCGGCTCGACCATCTTGATCTTGTAGGGCTCCGCCCACGAGTGGCGGCGCTGTCCCGGGCGTTCGTCAGTCATGGGTCGAGTCTGCTCCGGGGTGCTGGCGCGTTGCGCGCCGCAGTGGGCCCGGAGCGTGTGCGGCTCATGCCCCGGGCCCACCGTGAACGGTGTCAGGGTCGGATGCTGCTGCGCAGCTCCGTGGTCAGGTTCACCCCGCCGAACGAGTTGGGCGTGGTGTTGGGCGTCACCGCCGCGACCTGGAGCAGGGCGCCCAGGGCTGCGGGGCTCGCCTCGGAACCAGCGCCGGTGTACTCGGCGGCGTTCGCCTTCAGGGCGCGGACCGCCGTGCCGACGGTGGCCGGGTACTGCCGGGTCGCGGCCAGGGCGATGGTCATCTGCGCAGTCGCGGAGATGTCCGGGCCGCTGCCGAATGAGCTGGGTGCGGTGCCCTTGCCCGCGCGAAGGGTCCTGGAGATCCCGGCCAGGAGGGCGTTGCGCGTGCTCACGGATCCGACCTGCTTGCCATCCCGGCAGGTGAGCCGGTCGCTCGAGACCCGACGGACCTTGGCCGGCAGCGTCGTGGTCAGGCCGAGGGCGGCCTGCGCGCTGGCCAGGGCGTTGGCCGGGCCAGCGGGCTGGTAGGGCAGGAGGCCCTGATCCCCTTCGGGTGCCGAACAGCGCAGCTGCGCCGACCGCAGGTACTTGCTCGCCCCGGCCAGGCGCTTGGCCACCGCTGTGGATCCGGCCTGCGGGCGTAGCGCCGCCATGGCCAGCCCGGTGCTGTTCACGTCGCTCGACCCGCCCTTGTAGTAGGCGAATCCGCCGTCGGAGTTCTGCAGGGTGCGCAGGTACGCCGTGGCGCGTGCGGCCTGCGTGGTGCGGCCCACTGAGCGCAGTGCCATCGCGGCCAGGGCGGTGGAGTTGGAGTCCGGGCCGCTGTAGGTGGCCGGGTCGGGGGCGTCGCAGGCGCGCGGCGGTGTTCGCGCGGTAGGACTGGAATCCCCCGTTGGAGCACTGCTGGCCCACGAGCCAGCTCACGGCGCTGCTGGGGACCGACGCCTTGACGGCACGAAGACCGATGATGGCCAGGCCCTGGCGGTAGACGCCGTCGAAGGTGGGATCGGCGGCGCCGTACAGCCCAGCATCCGTGCTGTCGGCGGTGCGGGACGTGGCCGGAACCTGGGTGGGAGCGGCGGTGGCGGTGCTGGCCATGCCCACTGTCAGGGCCAGTGCGGCTGTGATGGTTCCCAGCGTGCGCGCGGCACGGGGGAGGGTGGAGTGCATTCGCAGGTGTTCCTCTCGATGAGCGGGCCCGAAGCCTGGGGCCCGCCCACACGAGCGGCCCAATGGGCGCACCGCGTGGATGGGCTCCGAGCCGTAGACCTCGACGGTGGAGCCGCTCGCGTCCGTCAGGTGCTCCGACTTCCGGCCCAAGGGCCGTTCACGGTTGCGGGTCAGCGCCGGAATCCCACCGGCTTCCCCTGAACTTCGGACGAGTTCGGTACCCGGAACCTACCCGACGTCGACCGCGTGACCGCCACCGGGACTGGGCTGCGGGGTGGTGGGTCACTGCGGGTCATCGTCCTGACGGTCACATCGGCCCGCTCGAGATGCGTCGCGACCACGGACGAAGGGCCCGATCACCCGAAGTGCCGCCGCACGAGGGCCTCGGAGTAGCGCGCGCAGAGCTCGATGCTGGCGAAGGACATGACCTCGCCGGCGAAGTAGGTCCGATTGGCGCCCTGCAGCCCCTCCATCTGCTCGTAGTAGCCGTCGGCCATCGCCCTGGGGCTGACGTGTGGGAAGTAGCGCCAGCGGCGGGCGTGCACCACCCGGTCGAGGGATGCGCCCATCCGCTGCAGGTCCTCTGCGAGCAGCTCCGCAACGGTCTCCTGGGTCATGCGGGGATCGCCGAGGGCGTACAGGGTGTCCAGGGGCGTGTCCGGCCACCGCTGGTACCACAGCATCAGGTGACCCCGCTGGTCCGGGCCGAAGCGTGCCGGGACGAAGCCGGCGCCCGGCGGGAGCCCGGTCGTCTCGGCGAGCAGGACCCAGTAGTCGTAGTAGTCGATCTCCGAGAACAGGGCCCTCTCGGTTGGCGAGGCGTCCAGGAAGCCCAGCGCCTCGTCCAACGGGCACGCGAGGATGAGCTCATCGAACTCCAGCTCGTCCTTGTCCGTCTCCACCCGTACCGCGTCGCGGCGGGTCACGCGAACCACACGGGTGCCTGTGCGGACCTCATGCTGACGGGCCACCTTCGACCAGAACGACTCGACACCCTCGGGCCAGATGAAGCGCCGGCGCTGGTCGCGCAGCGCCTCGAGGGTGCGCAGGTCCAGGTACTTCAGGACGTAGGCGGCGGGTACCTCGCTGACATAGCCGTACCCGAATCCTGTGAAGGGCGGTCCCACCAGGGACTCCATCGCGGACAGCCCATGGGATCGGCAGAACTGGGCGAAGGGCGCATACAGGTCGTGGTCGACTCCGGCCAGCCCCGGGGCATTGATCCGTCGGTAGCGCACCTGAGAGAGCCAGGCGTAGGTGGCCAGCTGCCGGAGGACCCGCGGGTACTGTCGTGTCGTGAACAGGTCCATCGGGTGCCCGTCGGCGTCGTAGCAGTGGCCACCCCCCATCTCGGACGGCTCGACCCCGACCGAGCGCATGATGCCCAGGGTGCTCCGGTAGTCGCTGCAGCCGAGCACGGCGCCCATCTCGTAGACGTGCTCGCCCACCCTGACCGACGAGCACTTGCCTCCGACTCGGGGCTCCCGCTCGAGGACGGTCACCCGGTCGTACCCAGCTTGTTGCAGGTGGTGGGCCACGGAGAGCCCCGAGGCGCCGGCGCCGATCACGCCGATCCGGGCCGTCCTCGGGCGATGCCTGACGTTGTGGGACATGATCCCGTTGCGATCACACCGCGACGATCGACGCCGCTGCCGGCGATCGCACCTCCTTCACCTCCCACTGTGGCACGCCCCGTGGGCGTCCCGCGATCCTGCCGGGTACATGGACCGGTCTCATAGGTCGTTGCCTGCGTAGGACTGGTTGAAGCTCTTGTTGGCCAGGGGGAAGTCGGGGACGATCGTGTCGGTGAGGGCCACGGGCAGGGCCGGCCAGTTGAGGAACGAGGGGTCGACCGCGCGGACGCGGCTGAGCCTGCCGGCGTCCGTGAGCTCGACGCGGTGGACCAACGTCCCGCGCCAGGCCTCCACGACTCCCAGCCCGGCGCGTGGGGCCCGGTTCGCGGAGTCGAGCACCGCCGCATCCCCGTCATCCGAGGAGCTCGTTTGACCGTGGCCCGTGATCCGAGCCGTGAGGTCCTCGATGAGGGCGGCCGAGGTGGCGACCTCCCGGGCACGCACCTGGAAGCGGGCCAGCACATCGCCGGCCTCCTCGAGCACGGGCGTGAACGGGTCGCCGAGGAGGCTGGCGGGGTGCTCCGCGCGCGCGTCCGTGGGGACCCCGGAGGCGCGCGCGACGTAGCCCAGCGTCCCGATGTGCGCTGCCTGCTCGGTGGTGAGCACGGCCGTCCCCGTGAACCGGTCGGCCACGACGGTGTGGTCCAAGGTGATCGCCACGATCTCGGCGACCTCGTCAGCGGTGCGGCGGATCAGGTCAAGGTCGGGGTCCCGGTCGAGGTGGGCGCCACCGATGCGGATGCCCCCGCGGAGCAGGCGGTGCCCGGTCAGGGCCTTGTTGTGTCGCAGCAGGTGCTCGCGCAGGCGCTGGGTGTGGGCATGCGCGATGCCGTAGCCGACGTCGTTGGCGATTGCTCCCAGGTCGTTGACGTGGTTGTACAGGCGCTCGGCCTCGAGCAGCAGGGCTCGAACCGCCTGGGTCTGGGGATCGACGTCGATGCCGAGGGCATCCTCGACGGCCAGCACGTAGGCCAGGGTGTGACCCACGGCCGTGTCGCCGCTGATCCGCTCGGCCAGCTCGATGCCCTCGGTTGGGGCCCGTCCCTCGAAGAGCTTCTCGACCCCGCGGTGCAGGAACCAGAGCCGGGCCTTCATCTGCAGGATGGTCTCTCCGACCACCGAGAACCGGAAGTGCCCGGGCTCGATGAGTCCCGCGTGGATGGGGCCGACGGGGATCTCGTACACGCCGTCGCCCTCGACGGGGATGAAGGGGTAGGAGTCGATGTCGGCGTTGAACCGGGGATCGGCGTCGGCGTCGCGGCGCATCGGGTGGTAGCCCGTGGGCCAATGAGCATGGCGCACCAACCGGTGGGGCAGCGGGTGGTTGGTCGGCGTGATGCCGTACAGGTCGCGGATCTCACGCTCGAAGCGCCCGGCGGGGAAGGAGACCTGGGCCAGCGAGGGGATCCAGGGATCGTCCAGGGGGACCTCGAGGGTCAGCTCGGCCCGCTCGCCCACGGGGCGCAGGAAGCTGGCCACGACCCGCATCCGGTCGGCATCCTCGTGCGCGGCCATCAGGGCCAGACGCCAGCCCCCGCTGAGGAGGCCGCCGGCCTCGAGCGCCCACTGATCGCGGGTGACGGTGGCCTGGCTGGTGGGATGCAGGCGGCTCATCGGGCACCGGCCAGGACTGCGGCGGCATCGGTGAGGAGCTCGGCGAGGGGTCGGGCGGCGAACCCGAGGAGAACGGTGACGCTCAGGGCCACCAGCAGCGGCGCCTGCCGCCCCATCCCGGCGCGGGCGGCAGCGGGTGGCGTGACCGAGATGCGTGGTTCGTGCTCCGCGGGCTCCGCACCCGACGAGGGCTCGACCGGCACCCCGAGGGTCATCGCTGCGACCTGGCGGCTGAACCCGGCGAAGACCACGAGCAGGAGCAGGAGCGCCGCGGCCATCGCCAGACCGAGTCCGTTGGCCCAGCCGGCGATGATGATGGCCACCTCGGTGAAGAACAGCACGAACGGGGGGAACCCGAGCAGGGCTGCCGTGCCGGCCAGAAGCGGTCGGGCCAGGTCGGGTCGGCGGGCCAGGAGCCCGTGGACATCGTCGATGCGGCTGCTGCCCTCGGCGGCGAGGATGCGCCCAGCCACGACGAACATGGTGGCCTTGACCAGCCCGTGGCCGAGCATGTGCAGCAGTACGGCGGTGGTGGCCAGGGTTCCGCCGACCGCGGCTCCGAGGGCCATGATGCCCATGTGCTCGATGCTCGAGTAGGCCAGCAGCCGCTTGTAGTCGCGCTGGGCGAGCATCAGGGCGGCGGCCACAGCCAGGGAGAGCAACCCGGCGGCGACCAGCAGGCCGCGCAGGAAGTCCGGGCCGATGATCGCCGTGCTGATGGCCTGGATCCGCAGGATCGCGTACAGGGCCACGGACAGCAGGACCCCGGACATCAGGCCCGAGACCGGGGCGGGTGCCTGGGAGTGCGCGTCGGGCAGCCAGCTGTGCATCGGGGCGAGGCCGGCCTTGGTCGCGAAGCCGAGGACGGCCAGCGCCACGGCCAGGCGGGTGAGGTCGGGGTCCAGCGGGATCGATCCGCTGGCCAGGAGTGCCCACGACAGCGTCGGCGTGCCGGCGGCGACGCTGGCGGCGTAGATCAGGACGATGCCCAGGAACGCGATCGCCACCCCGACCGAGCCGAGGACCACGTACTTCCAGGCAGCTTCCAGGGCGCGCTGGCCGCGGTGGTGGCCGACCAGGAACGCCGTGGCGATGGTGGTGGCCTCCACCGCGACCCACAGGATCCCGAGGTTGTCGGCGAGCACGGCCAGGCTCATCGCGGCCAGGAACAGGCACACCAGCGCGGCGTAGCGGCCGTCTGGCTCGCCCCGCTCGGCGCGTGTGGGGAGCCCGCCCCACAGCGCTGTCACGGCCACCGCCCCGATGGTCGTGACCAGCCAGGCCGTGAGGCTGTCGGCACGCAGCGCGCCGCCGGCCCCGCTCAGCGGACCGGAGGCTGAGACGGTGGCGAGCAGGGCCAGGCCGGTGCCCAGCACGACGACCGCGGCAAGGAGGTCGGCCGTGCGGGTCCAGGCGTCGCGCGGCCTCACCGTCGAGGCCACGGCGAGCGCGGCGGGCACGAGCAGGGGGATCCAGAGCAGGGCAGCCATCAGTCGCAGAGCTCCGTGAGGTCGTCGAGGTCGGTCCCCCCGTGGGTCAGCTGCATCCGCCCGGTGAGCACCCGCAGGATCAGGACCACGAGCAGCACGTCCAGGGTCACCCCCAGCTCGACCACGAGGGGGACCCCGCCGGAGGTGAGGAACGCAACCGTGGCGATCCCGTTGTCCAGCATCACGAAGCCGATCAGCTGCGACAGCGCGCTGCGCCGGGTGAGCATGACCAGGAAGCCGGTGAGCATCAGGGCCAGCCCGATCGGCACGGCGGAGGAGGCCGGCCCAGACACCGCCGCGGTGATGGGCGCCGCGACCACGTAGGCCAGGACGCTGAGCAATGCCGCCACCAGCAGCCCGGCGGTGGGGTTGATGAGCGGGGACTCCTCGCGCACGGCCCCGGTGACCCCGGCGGTGCGGGTCAGTGCCCAGGGCATGGCCACGGCCTTGATCCCGAGGACCATGACGGCGACGCCGATCACCTCGGCGTTGTGCTCCTCGATGCCCAGCGTGGCCACCAAGCCGGCCAGGGCGGCTCCCTGAACCGCCAGCAGGCGGATCGAGGCGGTCAGGGACTGGCGCCACACCTGCAGCACGGCTGTGATCAGCAGCAGGCCGGTGGTGGTGGCGATCAGGTAGGCGAACAGGTCCGCACTCATCGGAGCCTCATCCGACCAGCGAGGAGGCGGTCACCGACAGGAAGGCCAGGACGAAGGATCCGGCCAGCAGCTCCGGGACCCGGAAGAGTCGGATCTTGGCCAGGAACACCTCGACTGAGGCCACGAGCGCGCCGGCCAGGAGCAGCTTGACCACGATCGCGACCAGCCCGACGAGCACTGCGGGCAGCGTGGCAGTGGTCGCCACGCCCCACGGGATGACCAGGTTCACCACCAGGCCCATCAGGGCGGTCAGCCGCAGCCAGGACCCCAGCTCCAGCCAGGCCAGGTCCCGGCCGGAGCTCTCCAGGACCATCGCCTCGTGGACCATCGTCAGCTCCAGGTGCGTGGACGGGTTGTCGACCGGGAGCCGTCCGGTCTCGGCGAGCACGGCCAGGGCCAGGGCCACGACGGCGAGCAGGCTCACGGGGGACACCACGATGGCGGGGTTGAACGCCCGGGCGGCGACGATCACCGACAGGGCCGAGGTCCCGACCGGGATCGACAGCGCGTACACGGCGACCAGGACGGTGGGCTCGACCAGGGCGGCGATCGTCATGTGGCGGCTGGAGCCCATGCCGCCGAAGGCGGTGCCCGACTCCAGGCCGAGGAGGGCCAGGGCTGCGGTGCCCAGGAGCAGCAGCGAGACCACCACGAACAGGTCGTCGGGGACGAGCGGAAGCGTGGGCGTTCCGACCAGGGGGACCAGGGCACAGACCATCAGGCTGGACACCATCAGCACCAGGGGCGCTGCGGCCATCAGGGGTCCGGTGCCTGCAGCCCGCAGGGGCTCCTTGGCCATCAGCTTGCGCACGTCGCGCCAGGGCTGGCCGACCCCAGCTCCAGCCCGGCCCTCGATCCGGGCACGGGTCTGGCGCATCACCCCGACGAGCAGGGGAGTCAGCGCGACGGCAGCCACGACCTGCACCGCGACGAGGAGGGCGATCGCCAGGGTCGTCACCAGGTCACCGCCAGCAGGACCACGAGCAGTGCGGTGAATGAGAAGCCCAGGTAGCGGTGGATGCTGCCGTTCTGGATCCGCCGCGCGGCGACCCCCAGCCGGGCTGCGGTCCCGACGATGGGGTCATAGACCCGGTCGGCGACCACGTCGGAGACCCGTTGCCGGAACCGGACCTTGGACACGAGGTAGCGCGACTCGTCAGCGTGCGAGACCTGCAGGTCCCGTCGCGGCTGCAGCGCGTCGTCGAAGACGCGCACCAGTGGTTCGGCGTACGAGGTGGCCGTGTACTGCATCGTCGGGCTCACCCGGATCCCCCCGCACCCCCACGCCAGCTCGACGCCCCGACGCGGTGCCCGCCGGGCTGCGGCCACCTGTGCCACGGCCACGGGCACGGCGACCACCAGTCCCAGCAGGACCAGGGCCATCGGATCCAGCAGTGCGGACACGGCGGGCAGCGAGACTCCCAGCATCCCGACGACCTCGACCCCGGATGCGTCGACCGCACCGGCGAGCGCCGAGGCGACCGGCCCAGGCGCCAGGCCCAGGCCGACCACAGCCGCCGCCCCGACGAGCATGGCCACCCGCATCGAGGCGCTGGCCTCGTGGGCGTGGGCTGCGCCCTCCGAGCGCGGCCGGGCCAGGAACGCGATCCCGTACGCCTTCACGAACGTGAGCAGCGCCAGCCCGGCTGTCAGCGCGACGATGGCCACCGTGATGGGCAGAGCCACAGCCACCAGGCGGTCGAGTGCCCCGTCACCATGGATCAGGGACTGCAGCAGCGCCCATTCGGCGACGAACCCGGAGCTCACGGGCAGGGCGGCGGCACCCAGGGCCGCGACGCCGAAGGCGATCGAGGTCACCGGCATGGTGGGGGCCAGCCCGCCGAGCCGGTCGAGGCTGCGCTCCCCGGTGGCGTGCAGCACCGACCCGGCGCCGAGGAACAGCACGGTCTTGAACGCGGCATGGCTGACCGTCAGGAGCAGGGCGGCGGTGAGGGCGACATCAGCCACCCGGGGCTGGAAGGCCCCGTGCAGCAGCACGGAGACGGCCACGGCCGTGAGGATCAGGCCGACGTTCTCGGTGGTCGAGTAGGCCAGCAGGACCTTGAGGTCGCTGGCCACGGATGCCTGCAGGATCCCGTACAGGGCGGATCCCAGGCCCAGGACGAGCAGGAGGACCGCCCACCAGCTCGGCCCGGCCGGCAGCAGGCGCAACAGGACCAGCAGCACCCCGTAGACGCCCATCTTGACCATCGCCGCGCTCATCGCCGCCGACACGTGGCTGGGGGCCTCCGGATGTGCCCGAGGCAGCCAGACGTGCAGCGGGACCAGGCCGGCCTTCGTGGCGAACCCGGCCAGCAGGAGCACGAACGCGACGCTTGCCGCGGCCCCGGTCACCTCCGCGTCGGCCAGTGCGGCGAACGAGGTCCCGTCGGCGACGGAGACCAGGACCGCGAACCCGCCCAACAGGAGCAGGAAGCTCAGGTGGGTCATCACCGCGTACCAGAGGGTTGCCGGGACGACCGACGCGCGCAGGCGGTGGTCGGCCAGGACAAGGACGGTTGAGCCGAGGGCCATCAGCTCCCACGCGAGAAGGAACGAGACCACGTCCGCCGCGGCGGGCACCAGCTGCATGCCCAGCGCGAAGATCGAGAACGCCGCCCACCCCGAGCGCGACGCGGCGGCGCCGGAGGCGTACCCGATCCCGTAGACGGCCGTGACCGCCACGACGGATCCGGCCAGGAGCAGGAACACACCACCCAGCTCGTCGGGGGCCAGGAGCAGCGGATCCAGGGGCGCCTGCAGTGGCAGCGCGATCGGGAGCTGCAGGCCGGAGCTGGGACGCGCTCCCGTCATCGCCGCCGCGCCCGTCAGGGCACCGGCGATCCCGAGCGCTGCCGCGGCACCTCCGGCCAGCCGGGAGCGGGACCGGTCCGGGGCGAGGACGGCGGCCAGCACGGCAACTCCCGCGATCACGAGCTGGGCGGACAGCCCCATCTGCACGAAGCTCATCGCCGGGTCACCCGACGCAGTGCGGCGACGATCGCGTCGGGCTCCGGGGGGCATCCGGGGACGCCGAGGTCGACCGGCACGACGTCGTCGACCGCGCCGAGGACCCCGTACCCGTCGGCGAACACCCCGCCGGTGAGGGCGCAGTCCCCGACCGCGATCACCACCCGGGGTCGCGGGGTCGCCTCGACGGTGCGGCGCAACGGCTCGAGCATGTTGCGGGTCACCACGCCGGTGACCAGCAGCACATCAGCGTGCCGCGGCGAGGCGACGAGCCGGGCGCCGTAGCGGTCGGCGTCGTACACCGGGCCGAACACCGCACCCACCTCGACCTCGCAGCCGTTGCACGACCCGCAGTCGACGTGGCGGACCTGGGCGCTGCCCGCCAGTACTGGATCCGGTCGGTACTCATCGGCCGTTGCGGCCACGGGCGCCGGTGGGGCCGGCTCGGCGACGCGGCCCGTGCGCCGGATCAGCTGGGCCAGTCGCAGGGAGCTCACTGGGTCGCTCCGGCCCGGGGATCGCCGGCTGGGTCCAGCTCCCGCTCCAACTCGGCCTGGTCGGCCAGGACCTCACGCAGCACCAGCCGGGCAGCCACCAGCAGGTCGCGGGTCTGCGGGACGACGATCGAGTAGACGACCTCCCCGCGCAGCCGCTGCTGGCGCACCAACCCCGTGCGCCGGAGCACCGCCAGCTGCTGGGAAAGGCTGCTGGGCTCGATGGGGATCTCAGCCAGGAGCTCATGCACGGCGTGGTCCCGATCGCTGAGCAGCTCCAGCACGCGGATCCGGACTGGATGGCTCAGGGCGCGGAAGAGGTCCGCCTTGGCCTCGTAGAGGGGCACGGCCACGACCCACCGACCTTCGAATATGAGCACTTGAGAGAGTCTGCAATCGCGAGGCTAGCACCTGAAGCCCCCTTGTCTCGCCGTGACTCTGTGCTGGGCCCCGCGCCTAGCCCACCTTGACAGTGCGGGGGCATCGGCGTAGTACGGAAGTGACCCAAGGGACTTGGGCGGACCAGAGGATGTGGACTCGTGAACACCGAGCAGTTCCAGAAGATCAAGACCGCCCAGGGGTTCATAGCGGCACTGGACCAGAGCGGCGGCAGCACCCCGAAGGCCCTGAGGCTCTACGGAGTGGACGAGTCGGCCTACTCCGGAGACGCCGAGATGTTCGACCGGATCCACGAGATGCGGACCCGGATCATCACCAGCCCCGTGTTCTCGGGGGAGCGGATCCTCGGCTCGATCCTGTTCGAGATGACGATGGACCGCCAGATCATGGGCATGGGCGCCGCGGAGTACCTGTGGCAGGAGAAGCGAGTCGTGCCCTTCCTGAAGGTCGACAAGGGATTGGCCGAGGAGGTCGACGGGGCGCAGGTGATGAAGCCGATGCCCGACCTCGATGCCGTCCTGGCCAAGGCGATCTCGCACGGTGTGTTCGGCACGAAGATGCGCTCGGTCATCACGCTGGGCAACCAGGCAGGTGTAGAGGCCGTCGTGAGCCAGCAGTTCGAGGTCGGCCGGCACATCATCGGCGCCGGCCTGGTGCCGATCATCGAGCCAGAGATCGACATCCACAGCCCGGAGAAGGCGCAGGCCGAGGTCCTGCTCAAGGCCGCGCTCCAGGCCGAGATCGAGCAGCTCGGTGCCGACGAGTTCATCATGCTCAAGCTCACGCTGCCGGAGCAGGACGACTTCTACGCCGAGCTCGTGGAGCATCCCAACGTGCTGCGCGTGGTCGCACTGTCCGGTGGGTACTCCCGGGCGGAGGCCAACGAGTTGCTCGCGCGCAACCACGGGGTGGTGGCCAGCTTCTCCCGGGCCCTGACCGAGGGCCTGACCGCGCAACAGAGCGAGGCGGAGTTCGACGCCACCCTGGATGCCTCGATCGAGAGCATCTTCCAGGCGTCGATCACCTGATCGGACGTGCCGGGCGTTCTTGCGACTGACCATCGAACCGGGGGATCGAGGGGAAGTCAGGCGCTGGCAGCGCGCCGTCGACTGACTGTGTCGGCCAGGGCCTCGATGCGCTCCCCGGCAGCCAGTCCGACGAGTACCCCGAGCGCGATGCCGACCATCGTCGCGCCGGCGGTGACCAGGGAGGCGGTGCCGTCGATGCGTTCGTCACCGAGGTACTTGGCGACTCCGACGAGCCCCAGTGCTCCCGGGATGAGCAGCCAGAACGCGGGCAGGAAGCTCACGAGGGTCGGTGGCCCGGACTTCTGGGTGGCGACGAACATCGCGACCGGGGTCATCACCAGGGCGCCGAAGAACGCCGACAGGACCCCGCCGAAGAACAGCCCTCCGATGACCTGTCCGGCGTAGGCGACGTAGAGCACGAGGATGATCCAGCCCATGGAGGCGGGCCGGGCGCAGTAGAACACGACGGCACCGACGCCGAACACGGCCACGCCCAGCCATGGCGCGTAGGGGCCAAGGGGTTGGGAGGCGACCTCGGCCAGGCCGTCGCCGGACCCGCCCACGAGCTGGGCGCCGGCGAGGATGCCCAGGGCAAGGAGCACCAGTTGCATGCCGCCGGCGGCCAGGCGCCCGGCGCCGGAGATCATCTGCCCGGTGGACAGCTCAATGACGGCGGTGGTGAGCAGGGCGCCGGGCAGGAAGGTGACCAACGGGGCCACCAGGGCGGGAAGTCCCCCGATGTCCAAGCCCGTGCGGGCCAGGCCGAACACGGCTGCCGAGACGCCGAAGGCGCACAACACGGGCAGCAGGACCCTGGTTGTGGGGGTGAGCCGGTCGGAGCGCATCTGCACGACGCCGATGGCGGCTCCGAGCAGCCCTGCGACCAGCAGGTCGGGCAGGCTGGCTCGCAGCATGAGTGCCAGGCCGAGGCTGAGCACGACGTATCCCAGGGCGCGTTGGCCGGGGCGGAATGACGGTGCCATGGTGCGTGCGGCGTGGATCTGGTCGAGTCCGTCCTCGGGACCGATGTCACCGCGTGCGGCGGCGTCGACGATGGTGAAGACCTCGTCGATCTGGTCCAGGCGCAGTGGCGTGTGCCCGGCTGTGGTGACCGCGGTGTGGACTGCGCCGTCGCCCGGTACTGAGACGATCAGGGCTGTGGCCAGGACGATGACCTCGGTGCCCTGAACCCCGTTCACCTCCGCCACATCTGCCAAGCTGGAGCGGACGTGGGTGACCGGGTCCCCGGAGTCGATCATGGCTTCACCCAGGGCAACCATGAACGTCATGACGTCGGTTCTCGACGCGGTGTGCTGTGGCGGCGGGGGCGCGAGCCCTCTTCCCTGGGCCGAGGCTGCGGTGCTGCCGGCCCCGGTGGTGCGCGGCCCGGATCGGGCCGCGTTGCGCCGGTGGTGGGCCCACAGCACCCACGCGACGATGGCGATGACGGCGACGGCGATCAGGACCGACGCGAGCGGGATCCCGGAGTCCTGGATGGCCGGCGCACCCGAGGCCACAGTGGTTCCCGTGTGCCTGGCCGACTGGTCGAGGTCGGCCGACGCGATCCCCAGCCCCGGGGTCACTGGCCCCCGGCGATCGGCAACCAGGTGTGGGCCGCGGCCACCAGGGCGTTGACCCCGATGGTGAGCGTGGGTTCGATCACCGGTGCGAACAGCGGTGAGTGGTTCGAGGGCAGTGCCGCGGTGCGCAGCGCGATCTCCTCGAAGTCCGCGGCCCCCTCGAACACTGCCGGGTCGGCACCGCCGAGCAGCCAGAAGACGCACGGGACGCCGGCGGCGATGGCCAGCAGCCCGACGTCCTCACTGCCGGTCACCGGGCCCGGGTCGACCACCATCGTCCCGATTCCCTGCAGCGCAGGGCGGGTGCGGTCGACGGCGGCCTGGTCGTTGGAGACGGCGGGGAACGACGAGGTGAGCTCCACGTCCGGTGGTTTCGGGGCGTCGGAGGCGGCGGCCTCAGCGCGGGCGATCCGCCCGATGGCCTCCACGACCCGGTCGCGCACATCGACGGTGAACGTGCGGACGGTGATCAGCAGCTCGGCATGGTCGGGGATGATGTTCGCCGCGGTGCCGGCCCGCATCATCCCGACGGTGACGACCGCCGTCTCGCTGCCACCGACCTCACGGGACACCACCGTCTGCAGGCGCATCACGGTGGCTGCGGCCATCACGACCGGGTCGACCGACACCTCCGGGCGCGACCCGTGCGCCCCGCGTCCGTGCAGCACGATGCGCAGAACGTCGGCGGCGGCGAACGCCGGCCCGGAGCGCAGCCCGATGACCCCCGCTGGGATCGGGGCCACATGCTGGCCGAGGACCACGTCCGGGTGACCGAAGCGGTCGAACAGGCCGTCGTCGAGCATCGCCTGGGCGCCGGCCCCGAGCTCCTCAGCCGGTTGGAACACCAGCATCAGGGTGCCGGCCCACGACCCGGTGTCCGCAGCCAGCTGCTCGGCGGCACCGAGCAGGGCGGTCACATGCATGTCGTGGCCGCAGGCGTGCATCACCGGGATGTCCCCGGACTCGCCGGGCGCCACATCGGTGCTGGCGTAGGGCAGGCCTGTCGCCTCGGCCACCGGCAGGCCGTCCATGTCCGCGCGCAGCAGGGCCGTCGGCCCGGCGCCGTTGCGCAGGATCCCCACCACCCCGGTGCCCCCCACCCCGGTGGTCACCTCGAATCCGAGCTGCATCAACCGCTCGGCAACGATGCCCGCGGTCCGGTGCTCGGCGAACCCGAGCTCCGGGTGTCGGTGCAGGTCCCGGTAGATGTTCGCCAGGTCGTCGGACGTGGATGTCATCGAAGCTCCTCGAGTCGGTCGGTCCTCGGCGCAGAAATGGTTGATTCTCGGCCCGTCCCATTGCGGTGACGGTGGTGGGCAGGATCATGCCGCATCCGCGAACAGGGCGCAGGACTGCTCTCGGCCTGGACCTCCTGGACTGCGCGTCCGCGCGATGACCAGCGGCCTTCAGGGCGCTGTCGGTGATGCGCCGGCGTCAGGATCGGACTGCATCATCCCCAGGAGGTTGCCGTCCGGGTCCTTGATGTAGGTCAGCCAGCCGACCCCCGGGATCGCGGCGAGTGGCAGGGCCACCGTGGCGCCCAGCTCGAGTGCGCGGTCCAGATAGGACTGGCAGTCGTCGACGTCGACGGTGACCACCCAGGAGTTCACAGGCTGGCCCTCCTGCGCGACGGGACCTGATCGCGGTACCAGGGCGCCGTCGATGCCCGGTTCGCTGCTCGGGATCCCGGCCATCGGATTGCCATCACCGGTCGCGAGAAGCCAGTAGTCCTGCTCGCCCCATTGATGGAACGTCCAACCGAACAGCGCGCTGTAGAAGGCCCGGATCGCCTCAGGGCGACTGGCGTGGATCTCGAAGTGCACGGGTCGCGGCATGTCCCGACGGTACTCCGGGCTCCTGGGCGACGTCGATGCTCCCGCGGTCCGGGTTCCGGT
>CAVTOX010000029.1:0-6280 GCA_963736425.1 uncultured Actinomycetes bacterium | reverse complement strand
CGAGACACCCGGCCAGCCGCTCAGAACGACCAGACGATCGGCACCCACAGCACGGCGACCGCCAAGAACAGCAGCGCCAGCGGCAGGCCGAGCTTCCAGTAGTCGCCGAACCGGTAGCCGGCCGGGCGCATGATCATCATGTTGACCGGCGTGGCCACGGGGGTCAGGAAGGCCACGGCCGCCCCCACGCACAGGCTCATCAGGACCGGCCGCGCGGAGATGTCGAGCTGGTCGGCGGCGGCGACCGCGATCGGGATCATCACCAGCGCGGTCGCGGTGTTGCTGATGAGCTGGCCGAAGATGACGGTGATCACGAACAGCCCGGCCAGCAGCGCCGTGGGCCCGAACGACCGACGCGTGTCGACCATCGCGGTGGCGATCAGGTCCCCGGCGCCGGAGTTGGTGATCGCCGTGGACATCGGGATCATCCCGGCCACGAGCAGCAGGGTGGTCCACGAGATGCCGCGGTAGGCCTTCTGCATCGTCAGCACGCGCAGCAGGATCATCGCGCCCGGCGGCGAGCAGAGCGGTCACGACCGCCGGGATCACCCCGGACATCAGCAGCAGCGACCATCACGCCCAGGATCACCAGCGCGGTGGCGCTGCGCGGGCCCAGCGGGACGGCCTGCCGGCGGACGAGCTCCGGGGAGTCGACGACCAGGACGTCGTTGTAGTCCTCGACCTCGTCGAGCAGGCTCCACGGCGCCCTCGACCAGGACCGTGTCGCCCACCTCGAGCTCGGTGGGTCCGGGGCCCAGGGGGCGGTCGTTGCGGCTGACGGCCATGACGACCAGCCCGCCGTTGACGACCTGGCCGGGCTGGACCGTGCGCCCGACCAGTCCGGACCGAGGCGGGATGATCACCTCGGCCGCGCCGCCGTCGGGCGAGAGCAGCCCCTCGGTCGACCTGGCCCTGCGAGAACACGTCCTCCACGGTCAGCCCGTGGTCGCCGGCGAACTGGCGCGCGACGTCGACGTCGCCGAGGATCGTGATCCGGTCGCCGGCCTCGAGATCACCCGCGGAGGTGGGGCGCCCGGAGTCGTCGGCCACGGTGATCATCGAGATCCCCGCATACCCCGACAGGTCGACGCCGATGCGGGGCTGGCCGATCAGGTCGGAGTCGTCGGCGACCCGCTCGTGCACCACGTTCTCCAGCGAGTAGTGCTCCACCAGCGTGCGGGCATGCTCGCTGAGGTCCGGGCGGCAGGACGTCGCTGGTGCGCTGCGGGACGAGCCGGTCGCCGAACAGCAGGACGATCGCGATCGTCCCGATCACCACCGGGACGCCGGCGATCGCGAACTCCGCGAACCCGAACGCCCCGACGCCCGCGGTCTGCGCGGCGTCGGAGATCACCACGTTCACCGGACTGCCGGTGAGCAACAGCAACCCACCGGCACTGCCCGCGAACGCCAGCGGCATCAGCAGCCGCGAGGGCTGCAGCGAGCGGCGCATGGCCATCACGATCGTCATCGGCAGCAGCGCCGCCACCGCGCCGTTGAGCCCGATCAGCGCCGTGAGCCCGGCCGAGAGCAGCATCGTGTAGAGCAGGAGCTTGCGCACACCGGTCCCCGCACGGCTGACCACCGCCTGCCCCACCCACGTCGTGACGCCAGTGGAGTCCAGCCCCTCGCTGACCACGAACAGCCCCCCGATCAGAAGCACCGCGGGGTCGGCGAACCCGGCCAGGGCCTCGGTCAGGGAGATGATCCCCAACCCGTAGAGCACCAGGGCCGACCCGACCGCGACGATCTCCACCGGGACGCGGTTGGACACGAACAGCACCACCACGCCCGCCAGGGTCAGCAGGGTCAGCGCGGCCTCATTCACGCGGCACATCCTCGCGCGGTTGTCCGACGGGCGCTCGGTGCCGGGCGGCCGTCAGGCGTCGGGCGGTCGCGGGGAGTCGGGCGGTCGCCGGGGGTCGGGCGGACTCCAGGGGTCGGAAGGCCGACGGGGTCGGAGCCTCACTGCGTGTTCGCGACGATCGCCTCACGCAGCGTCGCCCTCGCGGCCTGGTCACCGGTCGCGCTGATCCCCGCACCGTCCGCGCGACCCCACAACCACAGCAGCAGGTCACCGGGCGCGCCCTCGAGGACCGCATCCGCCGGGCCGCCGGGCCCGCTCATCGGCTGGTAGTCGGGCTCGTCGTGGCCCTGACCGGACGGGTCGACCCCGCGGAAGCGCCCAAGGCGGACATGCCAGGCACGACCCGTCGGCGCACTGCGCACCTCGACGAGCAGCCCTGAGGGGTCGAACGCGCCCCACGCGGGCGGCTCCGAGCCGAACTGGGTCAGCACCTCGTCGACGCCGTCCTCGGCGAGCTCCGGGTCGATCTCGCTGGGCAACCCGGCGGTCAGCTCGGCATCCACGCGATGGATCAGCGCCTCGTGGGCCTGCCGGCGACGGATCCACCCGACCGTGTGGTTCGGCGTCCAGGTCCAGGCCGGGACGTCGTCACCGGCGACGTCGAGCTTCATGGCCAGATGGAACGTGACCTTCTCGAAGAGCGCGATCGCCGCATCGCGGTCGACCGGGCGACCCGGAGCAGTGACGGCCCCGACCTCCTCGTCGGTCTGCAGGCCCTGATCGACGATGGTGAGCCAGAAGCTCTGCACCTCGGTCAGGTGCCAGAGCAGGTCGTCGGCGGCCCAGTCAGGGCATGAGGGAACCCGGCTGGTCGCAGGGACGCCGGCCAGGACCTCGCGGAACCGATGGCTGTTGGCTGCCAGGACCTCGTTGAAGTCGATCATGGTCGCCCACCCTACGGACTGCGCGGCCCTGTCGTCGGCCAGCGCGAGGCCCTCGTGCCCCCGCTGGCACATTCGCACGCGGAACGCCGCGTTGCGCGGCTCAGGGGACACCTCGCTCGTAGCGACGGCAGATTCCCGCGGCCCGACCGGCGATGCCGCCCCGGACCCGGGCGATCCCCCATGGGGTCGGCGGTCCACACTGGGACCGTGACGACCCCGGATGCCACCACGGCCTACCCGCACCTGCTCGCCCCGCTCGACCTGGGGTTCACCATCCTGCGCAACCGGGTGCTCATGGGCTCGATGCACACCGGGCTCGAGGACGACTCCAAGCGGTTCGCCGACCTCACGGACTACTTCGCAGAGCGCGCCCGCGGAGGAGTCGGCCTGATCGTGACCGGCGGATTCGCGCCGAACATCGAGGGATGGACCAAGCCCCGTGCGGGCACGCTGTCCACCAGCGGCGCTGCCCGCAAGCACGTGCCCATCACCGAGGCGGTGCACGCCGAGGGCGGGCACATCGCGCTGCAGATCCTGCACACCGGCCGTTACGGGTACCACCCGCTGATCGTGGCCCCCTCGCGGATCAAGAGCCCGATCACCCCGTTCCCGCCACGCGCCCTGAGCGAGCGCGGCATCGAGCGCCAGATCAAGGCCTTCGTCACCTGCGCGGCGCTCGCCCGCGAGGCCGGTTACGACGGCGTCGAGATCATGGGCTCCGAGGGCTACTTCATCAACCAGTTCCTGGTGACGCACACCAACAAGCGCACCGACGGCTGGGGCGGCTCGTACGCCAACCGGATGCGCCTGCCGGTGGAGATCGTGCGCCGCACCCGCGAGGCGGTCGGCCCGGACTTCATCATCATCTACCGCCTGTCGATGCTCGACCTGATCCCCGACGGCAGCACCTGGGAGGAGGCCGTCACCCTGGCCAAGGCGATCAGCGCGGCCGGTGCGACGATCATCAACACCGGGATCGGTTGGCACGAGGCGCGGGTGCCCACGATCGCCACGAGCGTGCCGCGTGCGGCGTTCACCTGGGTGACCCAGAAGATGCGCGCCGAGCTGCGCGCCGAGGGGATCGACATCCCGCTGGTCACGACCAACCGGATCAACACGCCGGAGGTCGCCGAGCGGGTCCTGGCCGAGGAGTCGGCGGACATGGTCAGCATGGCCCGACCGCTGCTGGCCGATGCGTTCTTCGTGCGCAAGGCCGAGGCCGGACAGTCCGATCGGATCAACACGTGCATCGCGTGCAACCAGGCCTGCCTGGACCACGCGTTCAAGAACAAGACGGTCTCGTGCCTGGTCAATCCCCGCGCGGGGCACGAGCGCGACCTCGTCATCGCCCCGACCACGGTGCGCAAGCGGATAGCGGTCGTGGGCGCTGGGCCGGCCGGCCTCGCGGCCGCGACCACCCTGGCCGAGCGCGGCCACGCGGTGGACCTGTTCGACTCGGCTGACGAGATCGGCGGACAGTTCAACCTCGCGAAGCGGATCCCCGGCAAGGAGGAGTTCCACGAGACGTTGCGCTACTTCGCCCACCGGGTCGAGGACACCGGAGTCCAGCTGCACCTGTCGACCCGCGTCTCCGCCGACGACCTGACGGCCCTGGGCGTGGACGAGGTGGTGCTGGCCACCGGGGTGACCCCGCGTGACCCGCAGATCCCCGGCCAGGACGGGCCCAATGTGGTCAACTACATCGACGTGCTCGCCGGCGGGGTCCCGGTGGGCCAGCGAGTCGCGATCGTCGGGGCCGGTGGGATCGGCTTCGACGTGGCGGAGTTCCTCGTGGTGGCGCCCGGCGAGTCGCCCACCATGGACCTCGCGGAGTGGCGCAGGGAGTGGGGGGTCGGCGACCCGGCCGAGGACCGCGGCGGGCTGGTGGCGGCCCAGCCGGTGCCCGCCACCCGCAAGGTCACCCTGTTGCAGCGCAAGCGCGGCAAGCTCGGGGCCGGGCTGGGCAAGACGACCGGCTGGATCCACCGCTCGACGCTGGTCGCCAAGGGCGTGACGATGCTGCCCGGGGTCAACTACGAGCGGATCACCCCGGAGGGACTGGTCGTGTCGTTCGGGGAGAAGCACGAGCGCGAGCACCTCGTCGAAGCGGACACGATCGTGCTGTGTGCCGGGCAGGACCCGTTGCGCGAGCTCGAGCCGTACCTGGTCGCGGCGGGGATCCCCGTGCACGTGATCGGCGGGGCCGACGAGGCGGCCGAACTCGACGCGAAGCGCGCCATCGACCAGGGCACCCGGCTCGCCGCCGCGATCTGAGGTCCGCCGTTCTCTCATGATCCATTCAGGTTGTGCTGGCTAGAGCGACAACAACCCGCATGGATCATGTGAGACGGATGAATCACGATGCCGCGGAGGTCGGTCCTCGGGAACTGGGCGACCCCTGCCGCGCGGAGTGGGCAGTGGCGGCCGACGTCGGCCCCGTCGGGTGGGCATCGGCGACCCGTCACACCTCGATCGTGCCCTCGGTGACCAGCACCGAGCTGCCGCCGATCCACACGCCGGCCACCGCGCCGTCGACCCGCTGCACCCGCGCGTCGAGGACGCTCGGGCGGCCCATCTCCACGCCCTGGGCGATCCGCCACGACCGCGCGCCGTCCGCGTCGTCAAGGCTGGCGAGCAGTGCGGCCAGGGCGCAGTTGGCGCTGCCTGTGGCTGGGTCCTCAGCCACGCCGTCGAACGGGGCGAACATGCGCGCCCGCAGGTCGAAGCCGTCCGTCCCGCCGGCCACGTACAGGTGGATGTCCGGGTGGACGCGCCGAGGGCGACCAGGCGCTGGAGAGCGACCTCGTCGGGGCGCGCCCGCTCGAGCGCCGAGCGGTCCGCGATCTCAGCGACGATGAACTCCAGTCCGACCGAGGCCACGCGGGGAGCGTGCCGTTCGACGACGATGTCCTGCGGAGTCAGTCCGACCGACTCGGCGACCGCCGCGACCGGCAGCTCCGCACCGAGGGACAGGGCCTCCGGGGCCTTCAGCTCGCACCAGATCCGACCTCCGTCGACTCGCTGCACCGACACGGGCACCACCCCGGCGACCTCCTCGAACGTCATGACGAGCGGATCATCGAGGGGGCCGAACTCGCCCGATGAGGCCAGGACGAAGGCCGTGCCCACATTCGGATGACCCGCGAACGGGACCTCCCGGCTCGGGGTGAAGATCCGCACCCGTCGGTCATTGCCGTGCTCGGCGGGCAGCACGAAGGTCGTCTCCCGAGTCGTTGAACTCGCGCGCGACCTGCTGCATCTGGGCGTCGTCGAGCCCCTCAGCATCCAGGACCACCGCCAGGGGGTTGCCTCCGAAGCGGGTGTCGGTGAACACATCACAGGTGACGAATCGACGGCGCACGGGGGCCTGCCTTCCGGGTCGGATGCCCATCCTCCCGGTCCGGAGGCCGATCCCGCCGGGCGGCCAGGCACGGGGAGCCACGGGCCTCCCCGTATCTGCCCTCCGGCGCGCGCCTGCGGGGACCAGGAAAATGTTCCATTCAGGTTCCTGCCGCAAGAGCGTCAACCA
>CAVTOX010000028.1:0-9488 GCA_963736425.1 uncultured Actinomycetes bacterium | reverse complement strand
AGGCGCCGGCGCTGGCACCGTTCCGGATCCTGGCCACTGGATACGTGGACCTGTTCCGAGGGGTCCCGACACTGCTCGTGATCCTGCTGATCGGCTTCGGCGTCCCCGCGCTGGACCTCTCCGGGGTGACCTCCTCGGTGATCGTCCTGGGCACGGCGGCGATCGTGCTGACGTACTCGGCGTACGTGGCTGAGGTCCTGCGCAGCGGAATCCTCTCGGTGCACCCGAGCCAGAGCGCTGCGGCCCGCTCGCTGGGCCTGACATCGGGCCAGGCGCTGCGCTACGTCGTGCTCCCCCAGGGCGTCCGTCAGGGTCATCCCGCCGCTGATGAACGACTTCGTCTCGCTGCTCAAGGACACGGGCCTGATCTCGGTGCTGGGCGTGGTCGATGCGATCCGCGCCGCCCAGATCGAGTCCTCGCGGTCGTTCAACTACACCCCGTACGTCGTGGCGGCGATCCTGTTCCTCATCCTCACGATCCCGTTGACGCGGCTCACCGACCGGTTCATGCACCGCTCGATCCAGCGACAGAACGCCCAGGTGGGCGCGTGACAGCCACGGCACAGCACCCCCGTCCTCAGCGTCGAGGGTGTGTACAAGTCGTTCGGCGCCGAGCAGGTGCTCGAAGGGCGTCTCGCTCGAGGTGCCCGAGCACACGGTCACGGTGCTCATCGGGGCGTCCGGGTCGGGCAAGTCCACACTGCTGCGGTGCATCAACCTGCTGACTTCCGTCGACGACGGGGTGATCCGACTCGACGGGTGGGACATCACCGACCCGGAGGTCGAGCCGGACGCGGTCCGGCGGAAGGTGGGCATGGTCTTCCAGTCGTTCAACCTCTTCCCGCACCTGACGGTCCTGGACAACATCACGCTCTCCCCGCGCAAGGTCCACAAGGTGGCCAGGGCCACCGCTGAGGCCGAGGGGTTGGAGCTGTTGCAGCGCTTCGGGCTCGCGGACAAGGCCCAGCAGTACCCCGACCGGCTCTCGGGGGGCCAGCAGCAGCGGGTCGCGATCGTCCGCTCGCTGGCCGTGTCGCCCCGGCTGATGCTCATGGATGAGGTGACCTCGGCCCTCGACCCGGTCCTGGTCAATGAGGTGCTGTCCACGGTGCGTGAGCTCAAGGCGGAGGGGATGACCATGGTCATCGCGACCCACGAGATGGGGTTCGCCGAGCAGGTGGCTGACGAGGTGTGCTTCCTCTCGGCAGGGACCATCGTCGAGCGAGGTGCCCCCCAGTCGCTGTTGCACGACCCCCAGGACCAGCGCACCAGGGACTTCCTGCGCCGGGTCCACGAGGCAGGTCGGATCTAGCCGGCCTCGGGGTGGGGGCGGGCGATGCCCGTCTCCAGCGGCAGGCTCACGGTGATCCGGCACCCCTGGCCGTGCCCGGTGTCCAGGTCCACCCGGCCCGCGTGCGCGGCGACGATGGCCGCGACGATCGCCAGTCCCAACCCCGAGCCACCGTCGGCGCGGGAGCGCGCAGCGTCTGCTCGGTAGAACCGCTCGAACGCCCGGGCCGCCACCTCAGGGGGCATCCCCGGGCCGTGGTCGACGACCGCGATGGTTGCCCATCCCGGCTGCACACCTGCGGCCGCGAGGACCCCGATCCGCACGTCCACCGGCTCTTCCGGCGGTGAGTAGCGAAGTGCGTTCGACAGCAGGTTGTCCACGACCTGGCGCAGGCGCAGGGGTGTTCCGGGGACCGACAGCCCCACCGCCGCATCGCTGACGTGCACCGCCAGCACCCACTCCGGGGACGCCGCACGTGCGGCCGTCACCGCATCGGCCACGAGGTCCACGACATCGACGTCCGTGATGGCCAACGGTCGCTGCTGGTCCAGGCGGGCAAGGAGCAGGAGGTCATCGACCAGGACGCCCATGCGGGCGGCTTCGGCCTCGATCCGCGACATGGCATCGTCGAGGGCGGGGCCCTGATCGACGGCCCCGATCCGGTACAGCTCGGCGAAGCCGCGCACCGAGGTCAGCGGGGTCCGCGAGCTCATGCCCAGCGTCGGCCACGAACTGGCGCATTCGAGCCTCGGAGGCCTGGGCCTTCCCGGCCGAGTCGTGGGCGGCTTGCTCCGAGGCCCGCTGAGCGGCCAGCGCGCCGGCGAGGTCGTCGACCATCGTGTTGAAGGAGTGGGCCAGGCTGCCGACCTCGGTGTGCGGGTCGGACGCCGGGGCACGGCGGTCGAGGTCCCCGCCGGCGATCGCCGCGGCGGTCTCCTCCACGACTGCCAGCGGACGCAGGCTGCGGCGGACCAGGATCCGGCCGGTGATGCCCAGCACCAAGAGGACGAGGGCGCCGATCGCCAGCTCGATGAGGATCAGCCGGTTGACCGTCGCGTCGATTCCGCCGATGTCCTGGGCGACCGACACCGAGCCGGAACCGTCGGACATGGGCTCGCTGAGCACCCGCCACCGCGTGCTGCCGGACTCGGAGTCGACCACGTAAGCACGGCCGGACTGGTTGGTCGCCTCGGTGACTGTCAGGTCGGGGAGGACTGGGGGATCGGTGACCGTCAGGGGGTCGGTCAGCACCTCGTGCGCTGTCCCGGTGGTGTCGGACAGGCGCACGTAGGTCACATCACGGCCGATGGGTCCCGGCCTCGGTGGTCCGAATCCATCGTCGAGCTGGGGCCGCAGGGCAGCGCTGGCCATCGGCCGGACCATGTCCGCGAGGTTGCGGTCGACCTGGCTGAACAGGTAGCCGCGCAGTGCGGCCACCGTGGCCGCACCGGCCACGAGCAGGGCGGCCGCGACGAGCAGGAGGAGCAGTCCGACGAGCCGGGAGCGCAGGGGCGTGGCCTGCAGGCGTGTCGCCAGGCGACCGGGCATCAGGAACTCCGCGGCATACGCAGGACGTATCCCACGCCGCGCACGGTGTGCAGCAGACGAGGCTCGGTGGTGTCGATCTTGCGGCGCAGGTAGGAGATGTAGGACTCCACGACGGTGGCCTCACCCCCGAAGTCGTAGTGCCACACGTGGTCCAGGATCTGCGCCTTGGACATCACCCGGCCCTGGTTGGCCATCAGGAAGCGCAGGAGCTTGAACTCGGTCGGGGAGAGGTCAACTGACTCACCGGCCTTGAACACCTCGTGGGCGTCCTCGTCGAGCTCGATGTCAGCGAAGGTCATCCGCTCGAAGCCGGGCTGTGGCGCGATTCCGGCGCGCCGCAGGATGGCGCGGATGCGCGCGAGGACCTCGCCGAGGCTGAACGGCTTGGTGACGTAGTCATCGGCGCCGAGGGTCAGGCCGATCACCCGGTCCTCGACCGCGTCGCGGGCGGTGAGGAACAGAACGGGGCAGTGGTGGCCCTCCTGGCGCATCCGGCGCACGACCTCGAATCCGTCGAGCCCGGGCATCATCACGTCGAGCACCACGAGGTCCGGCGCGATGGTCGCCACCTGGTGCAGCGCCTGGGTCCCGTTGGTGGCTGTATGCACCTCGAACCCGGAGAACCGCAGGCTGGCCGAGAGCAGCTCCACGATGTTGGGTTCGTCGTCGACGACCAGCAGCCGGGCCTCCGGATGCGGACTCGACGTGGGCGGTGCCGAGGGGTCTGCGACGCTCATGGGCCCATTGTGCGCAGGGCTGGTGCCAGGAGTCTGGCAGTTCCCTGTGAGAAGCCTGTGAATCGAGTGGCCCTGCGCAATCGTCGGGTCCCTGGCGGCTCGCGTCCACGGCACAGGGTGCTCACAGGGTGCTCACAGGTGGGTCCGGTTGCCTTCAGGTCATGACCACGTTGACCCCGCTGACCCGGACCCACCTGGCCGTGGCCCCCGCCCCGGTCCTGAGCGAGGAGGACCTGATGCCGTGTGCCCCGGCTGTCGACCTCGTGATCCCGGTGCACAACGAGCAGGCGACCCTGGAGCGCAGTGTGCTGCGCCTGTACGCCCACATGCGCGCCGTGCTGCCCTACACCTTTCGGATCACGATCGCCGACAACGCCAGCTCGGACCTGACCTGGGAGATCGCCTGCCGCCTGGCGCGCGAAGTGCCCGAGGTGCGGGCAGTCCACCTCTCGGCCAAGGGTCGTGGCCGGGCGCTGAGCCACGTCTGGGCGGGCAGCGATGCGGCGGTCCTGGCCTACATGGATGCAGACCTGTCCACGGACCTCGCCGCGGTCCTGCCGCTTCTGGCCCCGCTTCTCTCCGGACACTCGGACCTGGCCATCGGCACCCGCCTGGGTCGCGGCTCGCGGGTCGTCCGGGGACCGAAGCGGGACTTCATCTCCCGGGCCTACAACCTGATCGTGCGCACCAGCTTGGGTGCGGGGTTCTCCGACGCGCAGTGCGGGTTCAAGGCGATCCGCGCCGATGCGGCCGCCGAGCTGCTGCCACTGGTCGAGGACCCCGAGTGGTTCTTCGACACCGAGCTCCTGGTGCTCGCCGAGCGGTCGGGGATGCGCATCCATGAGGTCCCGGTGGACTGGGTCGATGACCCCAGCTCGACCGTGGACATCCTCGACACCGCCCGCAAGGACCTCGCCGGGATCTGGCGGCTTGGCCGGGGCCTGAGCAGTGGCCGGATCCCGTTGAGCACGTTGCGCGACGCCTCCCGGGCCGAGGCGGCCAGCGGCTCCCCTCGGGGCGTCGTCGGCCAGCTCGGCCGGTTCGCCCTCGTCGGTGTGGCAAGCACACTCGCCTACGCACTGCTCTTCTGGGTCCTCCGCTCCGGGATTTCGGCGCAGTGGGCCAATGCCGTCGCGCTCATGCTCACCGCCGTCGCCAACACTGCGGCCAACCGGTCGTTCACGTTCGGGGTCCGCGGTCGGCCTGACCGGTTGCGCCACCAGGCTCAGGGCCTCGTGGTGTTCGGCATCGGTCTGGCGGTCACCGCGGGAGCCCTGATGGCCCTCGACAGGCTCGCTCCCGACGCCAGCCGATCGGTGGAGTTGGTCGTCCTGACAGCCGCCAACGTCCTGGCCACGCTCATCCGATTCCTGCTCTACCGGGCCTGGGTCTTCGGCGACCGCGTCGCGGTCAGCTCCCGACAGGCTCGCCACGCGGCACCTGCCGCCCTATCCACGGAGGTCTCCCGATGACCACGTCCACGCAGATCCCCGCCGACGCCTGGTGGCAGTCCGATCAGGCGCCGGATGACCGGGGGGCGCCACCTGCCCCACCGTCCCCGGCCCCTGCGGATTCCGCGGGCGCATCGGCCGACCCGGCTCCGGTCGCGTCCCCTCCGATCCCCGACACCCGGCCCACCCCGACCTGGGCGCGCTGGACCCTGGCTGCACTGCTCGCCGGCACCGCCCTGCTCTACCTATGGGGGCTGAGCCGCAACGGGTGGGCGAACTCCTACTACTCCGCCGCTGCGCAGGCCGCGGGGGAGAGCTGGAAGGCGTGGTTCTTCGGCAGCTTCGACGCGGCCAACGCCATCACCGTCGACAAGCCCCCGGCATCGCTCTGGCTGATGGGGCTCAGCGTGCGCATGTTCGGGCTGAGCTCATGGTCGGTCCTGGTCCCCCAGGCCCTGCTGGGAGTGGCCGCAGTGGGCGTCCTCTACGCCACGGTGCGGCGCTGGTTCGGGCCGTCCGCGGGACTCGTCGCCGGGGCGGTCCTGGCGCTCACCCCGGTGGCGACCCTGATGTTCCGCTTCAACAACCCCGATGCTCTGCTGGTGTTCCTGCTGGTGTGTGCGGCCTGGGCGATGGGCCGGGCCACCGAGCGCGGCTCGCTGCGCTGGATCGTGCTGGCCGGCGGGTTCGTCGGGCTGGCCTTCCTGGCCAAGATGATGCAGGCGTTCCTGGTGCTGCCCGGGTTCATGGCGATGTACGCCGTGGCGGCCCCGATCGAACTGCGTCGACGGATCGGCCACCTCCTGGCCGCGTTCGCCGCGATGGTGGTGGCCGGGGGCTGGTGGGTGGTGATGGTGGAGCTCTGGCCGGCTGGTTCCCGGCCCTACATCGGCGGGTCGCAGAACAACTCCATGCTGGAGCTGATCCTGGGCTACAACGGCTTCGGCCGCCTGACCGGTGACGAGACCGGCAGCGTCGTCCCCGGCGGCGGCCAGGGCGGCTCGATGTGGGGCGAGACCGGGTGGGGCCGCCTGTTCAGCTCCTCGTACGGCGGTCAGGTCGCCTGGCTGCTGCCGGCGGCACTGACGATGATCGTGGTCCTGCTCGTGACGTCCCGGCGGGGTGCGCGCACCGACCTGACTCGTGCTGCCGTGCTTGGCTGGGGAGGATGGCTGGTGGTCACGGCTGCGGTCATCTCGTTCAGCGCGGGGATCATCCACGAGTACTACACGGTGGCCCTCGCCCCGGCGATCGGGGCGCTGGTGGGCATCGGATCGGTGACGCTCTGGGCCAGCCGGGAGCACGTCTGGGCGCGGCTGGTCCTGGCGGCACTGATCGTCGGGACCGCCTGGTGGTCGACGGTCCTGCTGGCGCGGTCCACCGGGTTCGTGTCCTGGCTGGGCCCGGTGGTGCTGGTGGGTGGGGTGGTCGCTGCCTGTGCGATCGTCCTGGCCCCGTACCTGCCAGGTCCCCTCGGACGCCGGGTCCTGCTCGGTGCCGCGCTGGCCGGCCTGGTGGTCGCGCTGGCCGGACCGGCCGCCTACTCCTTGGACACGGCGTCGAGCACGGCGTCCGGATCATTGCCCTCGGCCGGCCCCGCGGTCGCCGGGAGCCGCGGTGGCCCCGGCGGCGCGGGAGGCCCAGGGATGCGTGGGCAGGGGCTGCCTCCGGGCCTCGCCGGCGGCGTGCCGGGTGTTGGTCCGGGACAGGCTCCCCCCGGCCTGACGACCCAGGGCGGTGCCGCGGGTGGCTTCCCCACGCCCCCGGGCGGGACAGCCCAGGGAGGGACCCCCGGCGGGATCCCCGGCGCGACGGGCACCTCTCCCGGCGGGGCGAACGGCGGCGGCGGTGCAGGCGGACTCCTCGACGGCAGCACCCCCAGTCAGGCCGTGGCCGATGCCCTGCTCGCCGACGCCGACGAGTTCACCTGGGTGGCAGCGGCCGTTGGTGCGAACTCAGCGGCCGGGTACCAGCTGGCCACCGAGCGCCCGGTCATGGCGATCGGCGGGTTCAACGGCAGCGATCCGGCGCCGACCCTGGCCGAGTTCCAGGCCCTGGTCGGGGCCGGTGAGATCCACTACTTCATCTCCGGTGGCCAGGGGTTCGGCGGCGGTCAGATGGGTGGGTCCCAGTCCTCCTCGGAGATCGCCGACTGGGTGGCGCAGAACTTCACCGCGACCACGGTCGACTCCCCGACGCTCTACGACCTGACGGCACCCACGGGCGCGAGCAGCGCCGCTGCGGCCGCGCCGGCGGCCTGAGCCGCGCGACCCCGTATCCCCCGGGCGCGGGTCCGGGGGATACGGTCGGGCGGGTGCAAGGGGCGTTCAGATCGGTAGCGGGCGCAGGTGCCGCTCGGTGATCTCGCGCACCTTCGCCACGCGCCGGCGGTACTTCTCCTCGTCGAGGAACTCAGTGGCCATCCAGACGCGCACGATCTCGTGGGCGAGCGCTGACCCGATGATCTTGCCACCCAGGCACAACACGTTGGTGTCCGAGTGCGATCGGGCCAGCTGGGCGCAGAAGGGGTCCTGGCACACGGCCGCGTACACCCCGTGCACCCGGTTGGCGATCATCGCGCTGCCGTAGCCGACCCCGTCGACGAAGATGCCGCGGTCCACGGTCCCGGCGCCCACGGCCAGCGCGGCGGGGTACACCGTGTCGGGCAGGTCGATCGCGTCGGTGCTCGGCGCCCCGAAGTCGACGACGTCGTGGCCCTGGCTGGACAGGACCTCCTTGATCTCCTCCTTCAACGCGAATCCGGCGTGGTCACTTGCCAGGGCAATCCTCATCGTGGGCTCCTCGGGTCTGATTCTCGCGAGTCTGGCATGGCCGCCGCCGGGTAGGGAAGGTGCGGACCACTGTCAGGTTCGGCTGTGGTTTTGGTTCCGAGTCTATTGTATTGCTTCCGGATGGGTGCTAGAGTGGGCACTAACAGACAGATACGGAAGTGTCCGGATCGTCCCGCGGTCAGGTCCCGCCCGTCGCCATCGCCCCTGGGCCGAACGCAAGGAGACAGCGCATGACCCTTCTCTACCTCGTCCGACACGGCGAGACCGAGTGGAGCAAGTCCGGCCAGCACACCTCCATCACCGACCTGGACCTCACGGACCGCGGCGTGGGACAGGCCACCTCCCTGCACTCCCGGCTCGACCCGGCCGACTTCGACCTGGTCCTGGCCAGCCCCTCGTCTCCGTGCCCAGCGCACAGCCCGCTTGGCCGGCTTCGAGGACTTCGAGGTCGACGAGGACCTCGCCGGAGTGGATCTAGGCGACTTCGAGGGCATGACCAGCGAGCAGATCCGTCGGGAGCACCACGGCTGGAGGATCTGGTTCGACGAGCTGCCCCGGTGGCGATTCCGCCGCAGAGGTCCGCGCCCGACTGACCCGTGTGGCCACCGGGTACGCGCCTCCGGCGCCGACCGGGCGATCTGCTTCGGGCACGGCGACGCCTCGCGTGTCCTGGCGCTCTGCTGGCTGGACTTCCCAATGGTCTTCGGCAAGAGCCTCCCGCTCGAACTGGCCAGCGTGTCCGTGACGGGCCACGAGAAGGAGTCGGCAGCCGTCATCCGCTGGAACAGCTGACCTGCGATCGACACCCGCACCGTCCTCACGCCCGGTCTTCCCTCAGGAGGGATCCATGCAGACGTACCTCCCCCAACGATATGAGTTCTTTCCGGATGGTGTTGACATATGTGGGAGTGTGGGTGTTGACTACACCTATACGGAAGAAAACGGAGGGAAGCAGATGTATGCAGAGGAACGGCAGGCGGCGATCGTGAGCCGGGCGAGGAGCGGCCGGTCGCGTCGAGGTGGCCGAGCTGGCTGAGTCCTTCGACGTCACACCAGAGACGGTGCGCCGCGACCTGACAGCCCTGGAGCGGGCAGGCCTGCTGCGCCGGGTGCATCGGCGGGGCCATCGTCATCGACCTCTTCGGGTTCGAGCCCGCCCTGGCCGTCCGGGAGTCGGTGAACACCTCGGAGAAGGTCCGGATCGCCGAGCGCGCCCTCGCGTTTCTGCCGGAGGAGGGAGCCATCGCCCTCGACGCCGGCTCCTCGACATACCGCCTCGCCGAGCTCATGCCCGCCGACCGCGCCCTGACCGTCGTGACCAACAGCCTCCCGATCGCCTCGTTGCTGGCCAACCGCAGCGCCCTGACCGTCCACATAGTCGGCGGCCAGGGTGCGCGGCGAGGCGCTGGCGAGCGTGGACAACGCGGCGCTGGAGTACCTGCGCAGCGTCTTCGTCGACGTCGCCTTCCTGGGCACCAACGGCTTCTCAATAGACGTGGCTGACCGCGCCGGACAGTGCCGAGGCTGCGGTCAGGCTGCATTCGTCTCCCTCGGCGCGGCGCAGCGTCCTGCTGGCCGACCACACGAAGTTCGGCACCGCCCATTTCGCCCACGTCGCCGATCTCGCCGCGATCGACGTGATCGTCACCGATTCAGCCCTATCCGATGA
>CAVTOX010000027.1:0-74660 GCA_963736425.1 uncultured Actinomycetes bacterium | reverse complement strand
CCCTGGTGATCGGGAAGTCGATCCCGCGCTGGGGGTCGAACTCAGGCATGCGGTCCTCCGGGTTGGGTCATCCTCGTCCGTCGATCGCCTTCTGGTAGACGTCGACCGTGATCCGCGCGATCTTGTCCCAGCCGAACTCGTCCACGGCGCGCTGGCGTCCGGCCACGCCCATGGCCGCGGCCTTGGCCGGGTCGGACATGACCTTGGTGAGCGCGTCGGCCACGGACGTCTCGAAGCCGACCGGGTCGGACTCGTCGTAGTGCACGAGGTGACCGGTCTCGCCCTCGACGACGACCTCCGGGATGCCTCCGACGTCGCTGGCCACGACGGCCGTCTCGCACGCCATGGCCTCGAGGTTCACGATGCCCAGCGGCTCGTACACCGATGGGCAGGCGAACGCGCCCGCGTGGGTCAGGGCCTGGACCAGGTGCGCCCGGCTCAGGTGCTCGTTGACCCAGATCATGTTGGCCTCGCCCTTGCTGGCCCGCAGCGCGGCCACGCCGGCCTCCACCTCGGCCCCGAGCTCGGGGGTGTCCGGGGAGGAGGCAATCAGCACCAGGGGGATGTCCGGGTCCATCTGGGCGGCGGCCTTGAGCAGGTGCGCGATGCCCTTCTGGCGGGTGATCCGGCCCACGAACAGCACGTACGGGCGGCTCGGGTCGATCCCGACCGACTCGATCAGGTCGGTGTTCCGGTCGGGCTGGTAGAGCTCGGTGTCGATCCCGTTGTGGACCACGTCGACCTTCGCCGGGTCCACGTTCGGGTAGGACTCCAGCACGTCGCCGCGCATCCCGTGGCTGACGGCGATGATCCGGTCCGCGCCCTCGTAGGCCGTCTTCTCCACCCACGACGACAGGCGATAGCCGCCGCCGAGCTGCTCGGCCTTCCACGGCCGCTTGGGCTCCAGGGAGTGCGCCGAGATGACGTGGGGCACGTCGAGGAAGATGCCGCCGGCATGCCCGGCGAAGTTGGCGTACCAGGTGTGCGAGTGCAGCAGGTCCACCCCCTCGCTGGCGGCCACCATCGCCAGGGAGACCCCCATGGTCTGCAGTGAGGCGTTGGCCCCGGCCAGGGTCTCGGGCACCTGATGGGCGTTGGCGTCGGTGCGCGGCGCCCCCCAGCACTGCACGTCGACGTCGATGAGCTTGCGCAGCTCGCGCGCGAGGTACTCGACGTGAACGCCGGCACCGCCGTAGGCCTCCGGGGGCCATTCCCTTGTCAGCAATCCGATTCTCATGCCCGGCAGCCTAGGACCGGGCGCGGGCAGGATGCGCGCTGCCCGGACGCCCCCGCCCGCCGCGCCTTGCGGGCGGTCCGGTGACTACCGTGGCTGCCATGCCAAACCCTCGCGTACTCGGAATCGTCCTCGCCGGCGGAGAGGGCAAGCGGCTGATGCCCCTGACCGCCGACCGCGCCAAGCCGGCAGTCCCGTTCGGCGGCTCCTACCGGCTCATCGACTTCGTCCTGAGCAACCTGGTCAACGCCGGGTTCGCGCGCATCGCCGTGCTCACCCAGTACAAGTCGCACTCCCTGGACCGGCACGTCACCCAGACCTGGGCCATGCCCGCGATCCTCGGCGACTACGTCACGGCGGTCCCGGCGCAGCAGCGGCTCGGCCCGCGCTGGTACACGGGCTCGGCTGACGCCATCTACCAGAGCATGAACCTCATCGAGGACGAGGACCCGGACTACCTGCTGGTCTTCGGCGCGGACAACATCTACCGGATGGACCCCCGCCAGATGCTCGAGCAGCACATCGACACCGGGGCGGCCGTGACGGTGGCCGGCATCCGCAAGCCCAGGTCGGAGGCCTCGGAGTTCGGCGTCATCGAGCAGGCCGCGGACTCGACCAAGATCGCGGCGTTCCACGAGAAGCCCGCCGACCCGCCGGCCGTTCCCGGCTCGCCGGACGAGTCGTTCATCTCGATGGGCAACTACATCTTCACCCGCGACTGGCTGGTCGACACGCTGCGCGCCGACGCCGCCGACGATGCGTCCGTCCACGACATGGGCGGCAACATCATCCCGGCGCTGACAGCGCAGGGACTGGCGCACGTCTACGACTTCGGCACCAACGAGATCCCCGGGCAGACCGAGCGGGATCGGGGCTACTGGAAGGACGTGGGCTCGATCGACGCCTACCACGAGGCGCACATGGACCTCGTGAGCGTCCACCCGATCTTCAACCTGTACAACCGCGAATGGCCGATCATCACGTCGTCGCTCGGGTCGCCCCCGCCGGCGAAGTTCGTCGAGGGTGGCAACGCCCACGAGTCGATCATCGGTGCCGGCTCGGTCATCGCCGGCGGGCATGTCCGCTCGTCGGTGCTGTCCCAGGACGTCCGCGTCCTGCAGGGCGCCTACGTGGAGGGCGCGGTCCTGATGCCCGGTGTGCGGATCGGGCGCGGTGCAGTCGTGCGCAACACGATCCTGGACAAGAACGTGGTCGTCCCCGACGGGGCCCAGGTGGGCGTGCACCTCGACGCCGACCGCGAGCGGTTCACCGTGTCCGAGGCGGGCATCGTCGCCGTGGGCAAGGGCATCACGATCTGACGACGGGGGCTGCCCCGCTCTCGCCGGGGCCAGCCTTCGCGCCGTCCGGATTCGCGACGATTGGCGGTCGCAGAAGCGGACCAACCCGAGTGTCGGCCTCGCGATAGCGGACGAAGTGGCGGAGGGGCGGACCTGCGCGCGACGGCGGGCCGTGGCAGGCCGGGGTTACTTCTTCTTGAAGGCCTTGCAGCGCTCCTCGAGGTGGGCGGCGGCGTCGTCGCGGGCCTTCTTGCGGGATCGTCGGCCGGGACCGTTCCACCCGCACTCGCAGCGCGCCTGGGTGAAGTTGCCCTTCTCGACCAGGTGCAAGGGGCTCTCGCCCTTGCCGTCCTTCCCCATGGCCCACCACCTCCGTTGGTCGCACCCTACGCGTCGCCAGTTGAACGAGTACCCTTGGGGCATGTCGACGAGCATCTGGACAGTCACCGGAATGACGTGCGGGCACTGCGTGAAGGCGGTCACCGAGGAGGTGTCGGCCATCGAGGGCGTCGAGTCCGTCGAGGTCGACCTGGAGACCGGCGCGGTGACCGTGGCGGCGTGACGGACCCGACCCGCGAGCAGATGGCGGCCGCGGTGGACGAGGCCGGATACGCGCTGGTCTGAGCCGTGAACGCGATCCAGATCGTCGAGGTCAGCGCGCGTGACGGACTGCAGAACGACTCCGCCCGGTTGAGCACCGAGCAGAAGGTCGAGCTCATCTCGCGCTGCGCGTCTGCGGGTCTGCGCCGGGCGGAGATCGCCTCGTTCGTCAATCCGAAGCTTGTCCCGCAGATGGCCGATGGGGAGGCCGTCGTGGCCGGCGTGCGGTCGGCCGTCGAGGGCCCCGCGTCGTGGATCGGGCTGGTACTCAACACCCGCGGCTTCCACCGGGCGGCGGCGACTGGGGTTGACGAGGTCAACTGCGTGGTCAGCGTCACCGACGAGTTCTCGCAGGCCAACCAGGGCATGACCTCAGAACAGGCGATCGCCGTCGTCGCCGAGGTCGTGCCGTTGGCCAGGGCCGCCGGGATCCTGCCCACCGTGACCCTCTCGGTGGCCTTCGGCTGCCCGTTCTCCGGCGAGGTGTCGGTGGACCGGGTCCGCCGGGTCGCCGAGCAGGTGGCCGCGACCGGTGTCGCGGAGATCGCGATCGCCGACACCATCGGGGTTGCGGTGCCCCGCGACGTGGCCGCCCGCGTGGCCGCCGTGCGTGCGCTCATCAGCGACCTGCCCCTGCGCGCGCACTTCCACAACACCCGCAACACCGGGTATGCCAACGCCCTGGCCGCCGCCGATGCGGGGGTCACCGTCCTGGACGCCAGCCTCGGTGGGATCGGTGGCTGCCCATTCGCCCCGCGCGCGACGGGGAACATCGCCACCGAGGACCTCGTCTACGCCCTGCACCGCAGCGGCTACACGACCGGTGTGGACCTCGACGGGGCGATCGAAGCCAGCCAGTGGCTCGGGACCCAGCTCGGCCGTGACCTGCCCGCGTACCTGCCCCGAGCTGGGGCGTTCCCGACCCGCTGACCCGCGAGGGTCCCCGGCGATTGGTGCGGCCGGGGGAGGCCTGCGAGGTGGGTGTGTCCGATATCACATGCGGATGTGTGGCCCCATCGCCAATCGCACAGCATGAGTTCATCGTTCGTTCACCGATGCTCCCCCAGCCATTCGGGATGTCGCTCTAACGTCACAGCCGTCCACCTGACACAACGAACTTTCAGGAGCACCACGGTGAAGAACCGACTTATCGCCAGCGCGGCCGTCTCGGCGGCACTCGCGCTCACCCTTGCCGGATGCAGTGACTCCGGCTCCACCAGCGACACCGGGGCCTCAGGCGCCGGTACCTCCGGCATCTCCGGTGCCATCAAGGCCTCCGGCTCCTCGGCGCAGAAGAACGCCATGGCCGAGTGGGTCAACGCCTTCCAGACCAAGAACCCCGATGTCACGATCGACTACCAGGCCAACGGGTCGGGTGCCGGCATCCAGGACTTCATCAACAACCAGACCTCCTTCGCGGGTTCCGACTCGGCCCTCAAGCCCGAGGAGCAGACCGGCGCGGACGCCCGCTGCACCGGCGGCAAGGCGATCAACATCCCGATGGTGGGTGGCGCGATCGCCGTGGCCTACAACGTCGAGGGCGTTGACAAGCTGACACTGACCCCCGAGGTCATCGCCGGGATCTTCAACAGCACCATCACCAAGTGGAACGACCCGAAGATCGCGGACCTGAACTCCGGGGTCACGCTGCCTGATGCTCCCATCGCCCAGTTCCACCGCAGCGACGAGTCCGGCACGACGGCCAACTTCACCAACTACCTCTCGGCCACGGCGCCGGACATCTGGACCTACGAGGTCGGCAAGGCCTGGACGGCTCCGGGTGGGCAGGGCTCCAAGGGCAGCGATGGTGTCGCCTCCTCGCTGACCTCCACCCCCAACTCTGTCGGCTACGTCGAGCTGTCGTTCGTCGACGGGACCTCGCTGAAGGCCGCGCAGGTCGACAACGGCGGCGGCGCGGTCGAGGCGACCTCGGCAAACGCCGCGAAGAGCATCGAGGCGGCGACGGTCACCGGTGAGGGCACCGACCTCGCCCTGAAGCTCGACCCGACCATCAAGACGGCCGGCGCCTACCCGATCGTGCTCGTCACCTACGAGATCACCTGCTCGAAGGGCCTGCCGGCCGACCAGCTGGCGGTCGTGAAGCCGTTCCTGCAGTACACGGCCAGCACTGAGGGCCAGGGGATCCTCGAGGGCATCGGCTACGTGCCGATCACCGGGGACCTGCTGACGAAGGTACAGGCGTCGGTCGAGTCCCTGGCCTGACCCCGCCGGAGGACCCGGGCGGGGCGCGCGCCCCCAGGCGCCGTGCCCCGCCCGGATCCCCTAGCCTGACGCACGACCCCACGACGAGATGAGAAGAGACATGGCCGACGCCCCGCCCATCGCTGCTGCCTCACCGATCAGTGGAGCCAGCGTCCGGCGGGGCGATCGTGTGTTCGGTGGCCTGTCGAAGTACGCAGGGATCACCGTCCTGGTCATCATGGCCGCCATCGCGGTGTTCCTGGTCTGGCGCGCGATCCCGTCTCTGACCAACAACAGCGCCAACTTCCTCACGGAGCAGTCCTGGAACCCGGACGGGAACCCCCCGGTCTTCGGCATCGCGGCGCTGCTGTTCGGGACCCTCGTGTCGGCCTCGATCGCCATGCTGCTGGCGGTTCCCGTCGGGATCGGGATCGCGCTGTTCATCGTCCTGTACGCGCCGCGGCGCCTGGCGTCGGCCCTGGCCTTCATCACCGATCTGCTGGCAGCCGTCCCCTCGATCATCTTCGGGCTGTGGGGCCTTCAGGTCCTGATGTCGGGCAGCGAGGGCGTCCAGCGATGGATGAACGACTACCTCGGCTGGACCGTCGTCTTCCAGAACACGCTCGACCTCTACGGCAAGAGCCTGTTCATCGCCTCCCTGGTGCTGGCCATCATGATCCTGCCCACCGTCGCGGCCGTCAGCCGCGAGGTGATCCTGCAGGTCCCGCCCGGGCACAAGGAGGCTGCGCTGGCCCTGGGGGCCACCCGCTGGGAGATGGTGCGGATGGCGGTGTTCCCCTTCGCCAAGCCGGGCATGATCTCGGCGGCCATGCTGGGACTGGGGCGCGCACTCGGCGAGACGATCGCCGTCGCATTGATCCTGTCGGCTGCCTTCACTGTCAACATCCACCTGACCGAACCGGGTGGCAACACCTTCGCGGCCAACATCGCGCTGAAGTGGAACGAGGCCGGCTCCAACGGCCTGTCCGCCCTCATAGCCAGCGGCCTCGTGCTCTTCTTCCTGACCCTCAGCGTCAACATGATCGCCCGGTGGATCATCGCCAGGCGCTCGGAGTTCTCGGGGGCGAACTGACATGACGACCTCAGTGGACAGCCGCGCGACCATGCACGACACGCTCACCGGTGGCACCCTTCCACGCTGGGCCCCTGGGGCAGTGGGCGCCGGGGCCGTGGCCGTGGCGATGGCCCTCAACGTGTCCACCGGCCTGGCCGGGTGGTTCGGCACGACGCTGGTCGCCGCTCTGGGCTTCATGGCCATCCAGAGCGCGTGGAGCTTCGCGGTCGAGGGTCGGCGCCACGCGGTGGACCGGTTGGCCACCACGTTCGTCTACTCCACGTTCGTCATCGCGATCGTCCCCTTGATCTCGGTGCTGTTCACGGTCCTTGTCAAGGGGCTGAAGGTGATGAGCTGGGGGTTCCTGACCAACTCCATGCGCAACGTCAGCCCGCGCAGCCCGGGGGGTGGAGCGGGTCACGCGATCGTCGGCACCCTCGAGCAGGTCGCCCTCGCGGCGATGTTCGCCGTGCCCGTCGGGATCCTTGCCGCGATCTTCCTGGTGGAGTACGGACGGGGCCGGCTGGCCCGGGCGATCTCCTTCTTCGTCGACGTGATGACGGGGATCCCCTCGATCGTGTCGGGACTGTTCATCTTCACGGCGCTCGTGCTTGGCCTGGGCCTCGAGCGCTCCGGGTTCGCTGCGGCCCTGGCCCTGGCGATCCTGATGCTGCCGGTCATCATCCGCACGTCCGAGGAGATGCTGCGGATCGTGCCGAACGACCTGCGCGAGGCCTCCTATGCGCTGGGTGTGCCCAAGTGGCGCACCGTGCTGAAGGTCGTACTGCCGACCTCGCTGGCCGGCATCGTGACCGGGGCCATGCTCGCCGTCGCCCGTGTGGCCGGTGAGACCGCCCCCTTGCTGCTCACGACCTTCCTCACCCAGAGCTACAACAACAACCCCTTCGCCGGCCCCCAGGCAGCACTGCCGACGTTCATCTGGGACCAGATCACGAGCGGGACGCAGGCGTCCGTGGACCGGGCCTGGGCGGGCGCCCTCGTCCTGATCACCCTGATCATGTTCTTCTACATCGTCGCGAAGCTGCTCGCCAACCGCTTCGCACCGAAGGGATGACCCAGCGACCATGAGCAAGTCCATCACCATGCAGGACGTGGACATCTTCTACGGCGACTTCAAGGCCGTCGAGGGGGTGTCCCTCAAGGTGCAGGCCAACTCGGTGACCGCGTTCATCGGGCCCTCGGGCTGCGGCAAGTCGACCGTGCTCCGCACGATCAACCGGATGCACGAGGTGATCCCGCGAGCCTATGTCAAGGGGTCGGTGCTCCTCGATGACGAGGACATCTACGGTGCGGGGGTCGACCCGGTCAACGTCCGGCGCACCATCGGCATGGTGTTCCAGCGGCCCAACCCGTTCCCCACCATGTCCATCGCCGAGAACGTCCTGGCCGGGGTGCGTCTGGCGGGTGACCGATTGAGCAAGAGCGATTCGGAGGCGATCGTCGAGGAGTCGCTGCGGGGGGCCAACCTCTGGGAGGAGGTCAAGGATCGCCTGGCGAAGCCGGGATCCGGGCTCTCCGGTGGCCAGCAGCAGCGGCTGTGCATCGCCCGGGCGATCGCCGTCAAGCCCCAGGTGCTGCTGATGGACGAGCCGTGCTCTGCGCTGGACCCGATCTCCACGCTGGCGATCGAGGACCTCATCCGCGAGCTCGTCGAGCAGTACACGATCATCATCGTGACCCACAACATGCAGCAGGCCGGCCGAGTCTCGGACACGACCGGGTTCTTCAACCTCGCCGGTGTGGGCCAGCCCGGCCGCCTGGTGGAGATGGGCGCGACCTCCGAGATCTTCTCGCGCCCGAAGGAGACTTCCACCGAGGACTACATCTCCGGCCGCTTCGGCTGATCCGGCTGGCGTCTGGCCGGATCGGGTGGGGTTCGAGCTGATCGTGTTCGTCGAGATCCGACGGGATCCGTTCGGGCGACCAGCGAATCCAACGTGATCGTGGCTCATTCGTGCGCCGGCGGGAGGTCGTGCTGCTCGGCGGCGACCGTGCGCACCGTCTCGTCGGTGGGGCGGTTGACCCAGGTGCGGTGGAACACGAAGAAGCTGCCCGGGGCGACGCGATGGAGGAACTTCGGCCCCCCTGCGGCTGAGCGCAGGGCGTCGAGCTGGTGGGGTATCACCGGCCGGTGGGAGCACAGGACGGTCGGCCATGGCTGGCTGAACAGCTCGACGGTGCGGCTCACCCCCGGCCCCGGATCGACGAGGAAGTCGTCCTCGTTGATCGTGGGCTCCAGCCGGATCCCGGAACCCAACGCCGCAGCGGCCGGGCGCAGCGTGGCCAGGCACCGCTCGGCGGCCGAGGAGTGCAGGTGCCGGATTCCGAACGCCTCCAGCAGGGCGATGAGCCGGGTGGCCTCCCACTCGCCATGTGCCAGCAGGCCCCGGGCCGGGTCCGATCGGTCACGTCCGGTGCGCTTGGCCCAGTCCGCCCGCTTCTCCGCCCTGGTGTGACGCACCAGGACGAAGGGGATCGTGGGTGGGGTCCGGGTGGCCAGGGCGATCAGCTGGCCGTCGCGCGGGTAGGTCATCACCGCGGCGGCCTCCTTGGGGTGCAGCCACCTCAGCCGATCGACCTCCTTGTTCTCGACGAACTCGCCGCGGACCACACTCGCCCGCCAGTACTCGACGGTCTTGGCAGTGCCGTCGACCCGGTAGTGCTGGGTGGGAAGCGGAACGTCGAGGACCGGCGTGAAGCCGGTCTCCTCGACCGTCTCGCGCACGGCTGTCTCGATCGCATGCTCCCCGGCCTCGAACTTGCCCTTGGGCAGCGACCAGTCACGCCGGCGGCGCCGGTGGATCACGGCCACCTCGAGGTCCTTGCCCACGCCCCGGGTCAGCACGACCCCGGCGGCGCGGATCACGTCATGCGATGCGCTGGACATGTCACTACCCCAGGTGCGTCTGCTTGCGCTGGCCCCGGACTGCCGGCCACTGCTCCTTCATCCGGATGCGCGCAATCAGCTCGCACTCCACCTCGTAGGCATGCAGCAGTCCCAGGGAGAATCCGGTGGGACCGTCGAAGTGCTCGGCGAGCTCCCGGCAGGTCTCCTGGGCGATCGATGCGTCCTGGTGCTCACCGAGCTGCTCGGTGACGTTGCTCAACGCGGTCGCCAGGCCCTTGGCTGGTGCGCCGAAGACCGGAACGAGCGCCTCGGCGGCGTAACGTGCCCGCTTGGCGGTGATCCGGGTCTCATGCCATTCATCTGACGGGCCGTCCAGGGTCAGCGCCTTGACCTCCCGCGCGAGCTTGCGCCAGGACTTGTCGAACAGTGGCGGAAGGGCCTCGCGGGCGGGTGCTGCGGCCGCCTCGGTCAGCTGCGGGTTGGCGGCCGCATCGACCAGGGCGTCGAGGAGCGCGAGATGGCGCTCCGAGCGCATCGCCTCCAGGGCCTCGGTACGTCCGGCGTCGACCTTGGCCTGCATCAACGGGTCGACGTGGGCATGGATCGTCGCAGCGTCGGCGTCGCCGAGCTCGTCGGCATGGGCGTCGAGCCGGGCGAGCAGCACCTCGGAGTCACGGCTGAGGCCGAGCTCGGAGGCGGCCCATCCCAACTCGTCGCGCAGGTGCCGCGACCACGTCGGGTCCACCAGAGGGGAGAACACCCGAAGGCCGCTGCGCAGTCGACGGGCAGCCACGCGCATCTGGTGCACGGAGTCGGGCAGGTCGCGCCGGACCCGCATGTCCTGCAGCAGGAAGCGCCGCACGTGCACAAGCAGGTGGGTGTGGACGGCGTCACCGGCGGGGTCCTCCGGGCTGACCGCGCGGGGCGCTGACACGTCGGGCGCGGCCTTCGCGGCCGGGCCCAGCGCGCTGCCGGCGTTCGAGGAGGATCCGGGCATCGCGCCGTGGGCCAGCAGCAGGTCGATCACTGGATCCAGCGCACCCGGGTCTGCGCCGAGCCCCCTGACCTGCAGCTCACGGAAGCGCCCGGCGACGACATCGCCGTCCATGATCGACACGACGTCGTCCACGAGCTCGGCCACGGGCATGTCGTCGTTGTCGTAGAGCACCTGGGCCGTCCGCTGGGTGTGCAGCGTGGCGACGGTCAGCAGCGCGTTGCGGCGGGCCAGTGCAGTGACGACGTCGGCCATCTCGTGGGGCACCTGTCCCGGCTCGCCGGCGTCCAGGGGCAGGCGCATCTCGTCATCGGCGCTGGCCGCGGAACCCTCGACCGGCATCGTCAGGTGCCAGCCCTCGTCCGATCCTCCCGCGCGCCGGCACAGCGTCACTCCCCAGCGGATCAGGCGCAGGTCCTCGGTGTCGTGGTAGACCGCGCGCACCTGCACCGCGGGTCGCCGGTCCACCCGCGTGATCCCGGTGTCGACTGTGCTCCCGGCGAGTCCGGGAACCAGGCCGACGAGGTCTGGCATGCGGAACAGGGCGTGGACGCGCAGCTTGCGCTCCGCTGCCCGTTCGGGGGTCGAGGACTCGCTCACGTCGGCCTTCCGGTAGTGCGTGTCAGTACTCACGAGGGGGTCAGCATGTCACCCGAAGGTGAACTCATGTCAGCCCGCGGGCGTGCGTCGGGGTCGCGCGGCCCGGACCTCGATCAGGTGCTCCTGGAGGTCGCGGCACGGCTCACCGTCGGCGTCCGTGACGTGCGGCGTCCAACTTCCGTCGGGCTGGCCGATCCAGGCCTTGGTGGACTGGTCGAAGCCCATGTCGATCAGCGTGGAGACCTGGGCGGAGTGCTCGGCCCCGAGCCGGACCAGGACCTCGACGCGCCTGTCGAGGTTGCGGTGCATCAAGTCCGCCGAGCCGATCCAGGTCTCCGTGTCGCCACCGTTGGCGAACTCGTAGGCCCGGCTGTGCTCGAGGAATCGACCCAGCACCGAGTGCACCCGGATGTTGTCGCTCAGGCCCGGCACCCCCGGGCGCACCGCGCAGATGCCACGGACCCAGATGTCGACCGGGACCCCCGCCTGCGAGGCCCGGTACAGGGCGTCGATGATGCCCTCGTCGACGATGGAGTTGCACTTGAATCGCACCCGCGACGGGCGGCCGGCCCGGTGGTGGGTGACCTCCCGCTCGATCCGCTCGACCAGGCCGGTCCGGATCGAGTGCGGGGCCACGAGCAGCCGGTTGTAGGTGGTGTTCATCGAGTAGCCGGACAGCACGTTGAACACGTTCGAGACGTCCTCGCCGACGGCGGGGTCGGCCGTGAGCAGGCCCAGGTCCTCGTAGAGTCGGGCGGTCTTCGGGTGGTAGTTGCCAGTGCCGATGTGCACGTAGCGTCGCAGCCGCTCGCCGTCGTCGCGGACCACCATGCTGAGCTTGCAGTGCGTCTTGAGGCCCACGAGCCCGTAGACGACGTGCACGCCCTGACGCTCCAGCTTGCGCGCCCAGGAGATGTTGGCCCGCTCGTCGAACCGGGCCTTGATCTCCACCAGGGCCAGGACCTGCTTGCCCGCCTGCGCCGCGTCGATCAGGGCATCGACGATCGGGGAGTCCCCCGACGTGCGGTACAGCGTCTGCTTGATGGCCAGGACCTTGGGGTCCGCGGCCGCCTGCTCGAGGAAGCGCTGGACGCTGGTGGAGAAGCTGTCGTAGGGGTGGTGCAGCAGCACGTCGTGGTCGCGCATCGCCTCCAGGACGTCCGGGGGCGCAGCGGTCTCGACATCGGTGAGCTGGGGGGAGGTCTTGGGCAGGAACTTGGCCTCCTTGAGGTCCTCGCGGTCCAGGCCGACGATCGTCCAGAGCCCGGTGAGGTCCAGCGGCCCGGGGAGCGAGAAGACCTCCTCCTCGGAGATCCCCAGCTCGCGGACCAGCAGCTCGAGCACGTACGGGTCGATCGAGCGCTCGACCTCGAGCCGGACGGGTGGGCCGAACTTGCGGCGGTTGAGCTCGCGCTCGAGGGCCTTGAGCAGGCTCTCGGCGTCGTCCTCCTCGACCTCGAGATCCTCGTTCCGGGTGACCCGGAAGGAGTGCTGCTGAAGGATGTCCATCCCCGGGAAGAGGTCCGACAGGTTCGCCGCGATGACGTCCTCGAGGGGTACGAACCGCTCGGGGCCGACCTGGAGGAAGCGCGGCAGGCTCTGCGGCACCTTCACGCGGGCGAACAGCTCGGTCCCGGTGCTGGGGTTGCGCACGACGACGGCGAGGTTGAGGCTCAGCCCGGAGATGTAGGGGAACGGGTGTGCTGGATCGACCGCAAGGGGCGTCAGCACCGGGAACACCTTCTCGGCGAACGTCCGCTGGAGCAGGGCGCGCTCGTCGTCGCTGGCCTGGGTGTAGCGCAGGAGTTGGATCCCCTCAGCTCGCAGGCCGGGGAGCACGGAGTCGCCGAAGCAGGTCGCGTGCCGGTCCATCAGCAGGCGTGTCCGGCTCAGGATCAGCTCGAGCAGGTCGCGCGGCATGAGCCCGCTGGCAGCCCGCACGGCGATCCCGGCGTCGATGCGTCGCTTGAGCCCAGCAACCCGGACCATGAAGAACTCGTCGAGGTTGGATGCGAAGATCGCCAGGAACTTGGCCCGCTCGAGCAGGGGCAGGGACTCGTCCTCGGCGAGCTCGAGGACCCGCTCGTTGAACGACAGCCAGGAGAGCTCGCGGTCGGCGAAACGATCAGCGGGCAGTTGTTCCGCCGGCGGAGTGCTGGCCGTGGCGACGAGACCCTCGACGGCCTGCGCCGTCGGCTCCTCCACGTGCGGTTGGGTCGCGGTGTCGGACACGCCAGGTTCCTCCCGTTGCGGTGTCAAGTGAGTCTATCGACGGAACAGCGTGTCGCTGTCCCAGGGAGCGAACCCCAGCGCCCGGTACAAGGAGATGGCGGCCGCATTGTCAGCATCGACGTACAGGAGGGCCGCTGACAGGCCCTGGTGGCGCAGGTGGTGCAGTCCCGCCAGGGTCAGGCTGCGGCCCAGGCCCTGCCCACGCATGAGCGGGTCCACGCCCACGACATAGACCTCGCCGATCGGTTCGTGGGCGTGCGCCGGCGGCAACCGAGCGACCATCGTCGGCGTGGCCGTGAGTGGCATCGTCGAGATGGTGGTGACCATGGCCGTGGCTGTGCACCTTGGTCCAGTGGAACCCGACCACACGCCCGTCGGTGGCCTCCGCAAGGAGGAACCCGTCGGGATCGAACCACGGTTGAGCCATGCGCTGCTCGAGGTCCGCGCGCGTCCAGTCGCCCTGATCGGGCAGGTCGGTGAACGCGGCGGCGTTCAGGGCCAGCCATTCGGCGATGTCACGGTGAGCGTCGAACGAGCGCAGCGTGATCCCGGGGGGCATCTCGACGGGGTCCAGTGGCGCGAACAGCGAGCGCCGGAGCTGCCAGAGCCGGCGCACGCGGTGGAACCCGTGCGCGGCGGCGAGCTCGTTCGCGGCCGTATCAGCGCCGTGGGCCCACAGTCGCAACCGCCCGGGATGGTGCTCAGCCTGGTTCACGAGCTCGTCGACCAGCATGCCGCCAAGGCCCTGGCGCCGGGCCGAGGGGCTCACCGCCAGCTCGGCGGCCGGCCCCTCGGACGCATCGCTGATGTCGAGGTGGGCGTATCCGATCAGGCCCGGCGCGTCCTGCTGCTCGGCCAGCAGGTGCAGGGAGCCGCTGCCCCCATGACGAAGGTGCAGGACGACGTGCTCACTCAGGGGGTAGGCGCCGTCGACGCGCGCGGACTCATCAGCCAGCGCGAGCGCGGCGCGGATCTCCTGGTCGGTCAGGTGCGACGTGACCCGGATGCGAGCGTCTGGGTGCACTCACCGCACGGGTTCACGCAGGGTCGCGGCAGTCGCGACGTCCAGGCCCTCGTCCTGGCGCGGCGGGACGAACCGGTAGCCCACATTGCGGATCGTGCCGATGAGTCCCTCGTGCTCGGCACCCAGCTTGGCGCGCAGCCGGCGCACGTGGACATCCACGGTGCGGGTGCCGCCGAAGTAGTCGTAGCCCCAGACCTCCTGGAGCAGCTGCGCCCGGGTGAACACGCGCCCGCCATGGCTGGCCAGGAACCGGAGCAGCTCGAACTCCTTGAAGGTGAGGTCCAGGCTGCGACCCCGGATGCGTGCGCTGTAGGCGCTCTCGTCGATCACGAGATCGCCGAGACGCATCTCGCCATCGGAGTCAGCCTCGTCGGCCACGACGATCCGTCCGATGGCCAGGCGCAGGCGGGCCTCGACCTCAGCCGGCCCGGCCGCATCGAGCAGGACATCGTCGATGCCCCATTCCGCGTTGACCGCAGCCAGCCCGCCCTCGGTGGTGATCAGGATGACCGGGCAGTCGACGCCCGTCTGGCGGATCAGGCGGGTCAGGGCCCGGATGTGGGCGAGGTCCCGGCGGCCGTCGATGAGCAGCGCGTCGGACTTCGGGGCGTTGAGCAGCGCGCTGGCCTCGGCCGGCAGGACACGGACGTGGTGGGCGAGCAGGCCCAGGGCCGGAAGCACGTCCCCGGAGGGGCCCAGTGAGGCCGTCATCAGCAGCAGCCTGCTCATGGGCGGACTCCGATCGGTGGCGATGTGGGCAATCCCTGGGTCATGAGGATACGGCAGTATGGGAATCCCCACCGGCCCCGGAGGTGTTGTACCGGCCATGACCGGCGTCTATGTGCTCCTGATCGTGCTGGTCGCTGCCACCCTGTTCGGGGTCTGGCGCAAGCGCACCGATGGCCGGATGCGGACCGTGGCGGCCGTCATTCCGGCGGTTCCGGCTCCGTCGGCAGGTGGGGTGGTCGTAGGGGCCTCTGGGGCGGCCGTGGCGGCCGCGGATGACTCCGAGCCGTTGATCGTCGACGGGCATCCCGTCGAGGTCGCCGACCACACCGTGATCCCCGCTTCCGATGTCCTGGGACCGGCCGATCTGGGCCAGCCCCTCGGTGAGCAGGCCACCCTCCTGCAGTTCTCCTCGGCCTTCTGTGCGCCATGCCGCTCCACCAAGGTGGTGCTCGGTGACGTGGCCGCGATGCTGCCCGGCGTGGTCCACATCGAGGTCGACGCCGAGTCGCACCTCGACCTCGTGCGCCAGCTGGACGTCACCCGTACCCCCACGGTGCTGGTGCTGGACGCCACGGGACGGATCCGCACCCGCGCCACGGGCGCCCCCCGCAAGGCCGACGTGATCGCCGCCCTCGGCGATGTCATGTGAGGGCGTGACTCGGGTCAGTTCCGCCCCCGGAGCAGAACGCCGGTGGCGATCTCCAGCACGCACAGGGCGGCCAGCCGGACAGTGCGGCCGTCCGGAGCGTCGGCGCTGGCGTCCACCTCGGTGATGTCGAGGCTGACGACTCGTGGATCCGTGCCTGCCGCGCGTGCGGCTGTGCGCAGCTCGCGTGCGCTGATCCCGCCGGGCACGGACGCGGGGCACGCCGGGGCCACGGCGCGGTCGCACACGTCGACGTCGAGATCCACGTGGATGCGCGCCGTCGGACCGGCCCCGGCGATCTCCAGCGCCTCGGCCATCGCATCGGCCATCGGCCGGCGCTCGAGCTCGTCGCGGCTGATCACGGTGATCCCGAGCTCCCGGGCGCGTGCGGCGTAGAAGGCGGAGTTGGCGAAGTCGCTGATCCCGATCTGCACCACGCGCCGGCCGTCGAGGCCCGCGTCCACCAGCCGCCGCACCGGAGATCCGTTGGAGCGCCCGTCGCGCAGGTCGTGGTGGGCATCGAGGGTGATCAGGCCGTCGGCGAGGGCGCCATGGGCCACGGCGAACGTGATCGAGTTGTCCCCGCCCAGGGCAAGCACCGGGGCCCGGGGGAACAGTCGTACGGCCTCGATCGTCGCCCGCTCGCCACCGGGGGTGTCCGGGTCGGTCTGGTCCCCGAGGTCGACGAGCATCAGCTCGGACAGGTCCAGATCAGCCGAGGAGACGTGGGTGGAGTAACGCGCCAGCGCGGAGCGAATGGCGGCAGGCGTGGTGTCAGCGTGGGACGGCGAGATCGAGGTGGCGTGCGCCGGCACCCCGAGCAGCGCCATCTGGACCGGCCGCGGGGAGCGATCGCTCGGCCAGGCGTGCTCCTCGGTGCACGCCTGGATCCACGCCGAGGCGCGCGGCCAGTTCGGGTCGTCAGTCATGGATGCTCCCGCGTTCGGCCGGGGTCAGACCTGTGGCGCTGGTGGCGTCCGTGCGCACGCGCTGCCCGGCGCGCCACACCCCTGCGATCAGGTCCACTCCGGGACGGTAGGCCAGATGCACGTAGCTCGGGGCGGCGAGCACCACGAGGTCCGCGGGCCCGCCGACGGTGATCCGGCCGAGCTCGTCGCGGCGCAGGGCGCGGGCACCGCCCCGGGTCGCAGCCTGCAGGGCCTCAGCGACCGTCATGCGCATCTCGCGGACGGCCATCGCGATGCACCACGGCATCGAGGTGGTGAACGAGGTCCCGGGGTTGCAGTCCGTGGCCAGCGCGACCGACACGCCTGCGTCCAGCAACCGTCGGGCATCGGGGTAGGGCGAACGGGTGCTGAACTCGGCGCCGGGCAGGAGCGTGGCGACGGTCCCCGAGCCGGCCAGACCGTCGATGTCGGTGTCGGTCAGGTGCGTGCAGTGGTCCGCTGACGCCGCACCCATCTCGACGGCCAGCGCGACACCGGGGCCGGGGCCCAGCTGGTTGGCGTGCACGCGGGTGCCGAGCCCTGCGCGGCTGCCTGCTTCGAGGACCGCACGCGCCTCATCAGCATCGAACGCGCCGCGCTCGCAGAACACGTCGATCCATCGGGCCGGAGGGGCGCACGCAGCGAGCATCGGCCCGGTGATCAGGTCGAGGTAGCCCGCACGGTCGGCGCGGAACTCCTCGGGCACCACGTGTGCCCCGAGGAACGTGACCTCGTCGGTGAACTCCGCGGCGATCCGGCAGGCCCGCGCCTCCTGGTCGACCGTGAGGCCGTACCCGGACTTGATCTCGAACGTGGTCGTCCCGGAGCGCACGAGCTCGTCGACGAGGCCCTGGACGCCGGTGCGCAGCTGCTCGTCGGTTGCGGCCCGTGTCGCGGCGACGGTCGAGCGGATGCCCCCGGCGGAGTAGGCCTGCCCGGCCATGCGGGCGGCGAACTCAGCGGACCGGTCGCCGGCGAAGACCAGGTGCGCGTGCGAGTCCACGAAGCCCGGGATCACCGCAGCCCCGGCGCAGTCGTGGCGTTCGTCAGCCGCGGGCGCTCCGCGCGCTGGTCCGATCCAGGCGATCCGATCCTCCTCGAGGACGACTGCCGCCTCCGTCTGGATGCCCAGTGCCCACTGGTCGCGCCCGGAGCTCGGGGCACGGCCGTGCGGATCGTTCGTGACGAGCATGCCGATCCGGTCGAGCAGTGTCGTCGTCACGTGGCGCTGTCCTCCTGCATCGGGATCCGCAGGCCCTTCTCGGCGGCCACCCGGGCTGCGATGTCGTACCCGGAGTCCACGTGGCGGATCACGCCCATGGCGGGGTCGTTGGTGAGGACCCGCTCGAGCTTCTGGGCGGCCAGCGGCGTGCCGTCGGCGACCGATACCTGGCCGGCGTGGATCGACCGACCGATCCCCACCCCGCCACCGTGGTGGATGGAGACCCACGAGGCCCCGGAGGCGGTGTTCACCAGGGCATTGAGCAGCGGCCAGTCGGCGATGGCGTCCGAGCCGTCGAGCATCGCCTCGGTCTCCCGGTAGGGCGAGGCCACCGAGCCGGTGTCGAGGTGGTCGCGGCCGATCACGATCGGGGCGCTGACAGCCCCGGTGGCCACCAGGTCGTTGAACATCAGGCCGGCCTCCGCGCGCTCGCCCTGGCCGAGCCAGCAGATCCGTGCCGGCAGGCCCTGGTGGGCGATGCGCTGCCCCGCGGCACGGATCCAGCGCTCCAGGGGCTCGTTGTCGGGGAAGAGCCTGAGCACGGCGGTGTCCGTGGTGGTGATGTCGGCCGGGTCCCCGGAGAGGGCGACCCAGCGGAACGGGCCCCTTCCCTCACAGAACAGCGGACGGATGTAGGCCGGGACGAACCCGGGGAAGTCGAAGGCGCGGGCATAGCCGGCCAGCTCGGCCTCGCCGCGGATCGAGTTGCCGTAGTCGAACACCTCGGCGCCGGCATCCATGAACCCGACCATCGCCTCGACGTGGCGAGCCATCGACTCGCGCGCCCGCGTCGTGAAGGCCACCGGGTCGGCGGCCGCGAGGTCATGCCACGCCTCGACCGTCACCCCGATCGGGCAGTAGGCCAGCGGGTCGTGCGCGGAGGTCTGGTCGGTGACGATGTCCACGGCCACCCCGCGGCGCAGCAGCTCGGGGAGGATCTCGGCGGCGTTGCCGACAACGCCCACGCTGTGCCCGCGCCGCTCAGCCTTCGCTTCCAGCGCCTTACCGATGGCCAGGTCGAGGTCGTCGGTCCACTCGTCGAGGTAGCGGTGCTCGACCCGCCTGGCCAGCCGGGTGGCGTCCACGTCGACGATCAGGCACGCGCCCTCGTTCATCGTGACGGCCAGCGGCTGGGCCCCGCCCATCCCCCCGCACCCGGCTGTGAGCGTCAGCGTGCCGGCCAGGGTGCCCCCGAAGCGCTTGGCGGCCACTGCCGCGAACGTCTCGTAGGTGCCCTGCACGATCCCCTGGGTGCCGATGTAGATCCAGGATCCGGCGGTCATCTGGCCGTACATCGTCAGGCCCAGCGCCTCGAGCCGGCGGAACTCCGGCCACGTCGCCCAGTCCCCGACGAGGTTGGAGTTGGCGATCAGCACGCGCGGGGCCCATTCGTGGGTCCGCATCACCCCGACGGGCTTCCCGGACTGGACCAGCATGGTCTCGTCGTCGCGCAGGGTCGTCAGCGTGCGGACCAGCGCATGGAAGCTGGGCCAGTCGCGAGCAGCCCGGCCGGTGCCGCCGTAGACGACCAACGAATCGGGATGCTCGGCCACCTCGGGGTCGAGGTTGTTCTGCAGCATCCGCAGTGCGGCCTCCTGCGGCCAGCCCAGGGCGGTGAGCGAGCTGCCGCGGGCAGCGCGGACGGGGACCGGCGTACCGAGGTCGTGTGCCATGGTCGTCTCCTTCTCGGTGGTCAGTCCAGGATCCCGATCGCTGCGGTGACCGCGTCGAGCAGTGCACCGGAGGCGAGCAGTGCGTCCGCGGCATGGATCTCGTCGGAGACGATCCGGTCGGGTCCGGGCCCCTTGACAACGGTGCGCAGGGAGGCCAGGGCGGCCCCGGTGCCCGGCGCGGGGGTCAGGGGCTCGCGCAGGTCCAGGCCGCGCCCGGCGACGACGAGCTCGATGGCCAGGACCTGGCGCAGCCCGCGCACGGCGGCCGTGAGCTTGCGGCCGGCTGCCCATCCCATCGAGACGTGGTCCTCCTGCATGGCCGAGCTGGGGATCGAGTCGACGCTTGCCGGAACCGCCAGCCGCTTGAGCTCGGAGACGATCCCTGCGGACGTGTACTGGGCGATCATGTAGCCGGAGTCCACCCCGACCTCATGGGCCAGGAACGCCGGCAAGCCCTGGTTGCGCGAGCGGTCCAGCAGGCGGTCGGTGCGCCGCTCGCTGATCGAGGCCACATCGGCCACGGGGATCGCCAGGAAGTCCAGGACGTGGGCCACCGGGGCGCCGTGGAAGTTGCCGTTGGACTCCACCCGGCCATCGGTCGTGATGACCGGGTTGTCGATGATGGAGTCGAGCTCCCGCTCGGCGACGGAGCGTGCGTGCGCCATCGTGTCGCGTGCTGAGCCGGCCACCTGGGGTGCGCAGCGCATCGAGTACGCGTCCTGGACCAGGTGGGTGGTGTCGTGGCGATGACTGGCGACGATCGGGGAGCCGGCCAGCAGGCGCCGCAGGTTCGCCGCGGAGGCTGCCTGCCCCGGGTGCGGGCGCATGGCCACGAGGTCGGCGGCGTACGCGCGGTCCGTGCCCAGCAGGGCCTCCACGCTCATGGCAGTCGTGATGTCGGCGATCCGGACGAGGGCCTCGAGGTCGGCCAGGGCCAGGGCGAGCATCCCGAGCATCCCGTCGGTGCCGTTGATGAGGGCCAGTCCCTCCTTCTCGGCCAGCACGATCGGGGCGAGCCCGGCTTCGGCCAGGGCCTGCGCCGCGGGGCGGGTCGTCCCATCGGGGCGGACCACCTGCCCCTCGCCCTGCAGGACGATCGCCACATGCGACAACGGCGAGAGGTCACCGCTGCAGCCCAGCGACCCGAACTCATGGACGGCCGGGATCATGCCGGCGTTGAGCAGGCCGGCCAGCGCGGTGACCACCTCGGGTCGGACACCCGTGCGGCCGGTGCTCAGGGTGTGCAGCCTCAGCGCCATCATCGCCCGCACGGTGGCCGGCTCCACGAGGCTGCCGATGCCGGCCGCGTGCGAGCGGGTCAGGCTGACCTGCAGCGCGGCACGCCGCTCCGGGGCGATCGCCACCGTGGCCAGCGCCCCGAACCCGGTGGAGACCCCGTAGGTCGGCTCGGGGCGGCCGGCCAGGTCCTCGATGTGCAGGCGCCCCGCAGCGACCCGTGCCAGGACGTCCGGCGGCAGGGCGATCGGCCGTCCGCGCCGGGCCACGCCAGGGATCTCGTCGACCGTCAGGTCGCCGATGTCCAGTGGCGTGCGGTCAGCCGATGCGGTCATGGCCCATTGCTAGCACCGATGCCGCCCACGGCGCTCTGTGTGTGGCGCGCATCGGGAGGGTGTTCAGTGCGCCCTCAGGTAGAGGACCCTCTGGTTGGAGCCGGCCGGGCGGCGCTCCTCAGTCGTGAACAGGTCGGTTCGGTCACGCACGAGGTCCGAGAGCTTCTTGTAGCCGTACAGCCGCGGGTCGAAGTCGGGCTGCAGCTTGTTCAGGTAGTTGCCGAACGTGCCCAGGTGCGCCCACCCCTCGTCGTCGACGGACTGCTCGAGTGCGCTCAGCACGAACTTCTTGGGCAACTTGGGCCGGGGCGAGGCATCGGCGGCCTCCTGCGGCTGCACGGGGGTCGCCCCACTGGCCGCCGGCTCCGCGGCTTCAGGCTCCGTGGATCGGCCGCTGTTGCGCAGCACCTCGACGAAGACGAACCGGTGGCAGGCATTCCTGAACGCCTCGGGGGTCTTCTTCTCGCCGAACCCGAAGACCATCAGCCCCTCCTCCCGCAGCCGCATTGCCAGCCCGGTGAAGTCGCTGTCGCTGGTGACCAGGGCGAAGCCGTCGAAGTTGCCGGTGTAGAGCAGGTCCATGGCGTCGATGATCAGAGTGCTGTCCGTGGAGTTCTTGCCTGTGGAGTAGGCGAACTGCTGGACCGGCTTGATCGCGTTGCGCTGCAGGACCTTCTTCCACGACGCGCTGGTGGGGGCGGTGAAGTCCCCATAGATCCGCCGGACTGTCGCGTCGCCGAAGCGCGCGACCTCGGCCAGCAGCGCCTCGATCACAGCCGCCTGGGCGTTGTCGGCGTCGATCAGGACGGCCAGCCTCAGGTGGGTCTCGTCGCTCTCGGAGCCGGGCGTGCGTTTCGTGGGTGTGGCCATGCCGCCAGCCTGCCACGCCTGCGCCCACGGCTCAGCCCCGGCGCCGCGGTGCCGCACGCCGGTGTCTCACCATGCGGACTTGTCGCCCACGGAGCCGGGCCTCAGGCTATCCTTGCCTCATGTATCAGGTGCTCCTCACCCGGCGGCGGGTCATCGACCACTGCCGCATGGGCACCTGTCTGTGTCGAATGCCCTGAGTCGTCCGCCCGTCCCGACCCAGTCCCGCGCATCCACAGACCCCCGGAGTACCCCATGACCACGCTGTCCTCGTCCACGCTGGAATCCGCCACCGACTGCTCGCGGGCATCGACCCCCGAGGCCCGCGGTTCGCCGCCGTCATCACCACGTTCGTCCTCTCGGCCGCCCTGGTGCTCGCCTCGCCCGTGCTGCTCGCCCTTCAGGCGGTGGTGTTCGCGATCGGCGCGTTCTCCCGCCGCCCCGAGCGCCGGCCCTACGGCATCCTGTTCCGGGCATTCGTCCGCCCGCGGCTCGGGGCGCCGGAGTACCTGGAGGATCCCGCGTCGTCACGGTTCGCCCAGGCATGCGGCCTGGCGTTCAGCCTGCTGGGGCTGCTCGGGTTCGCCCTGGGGGCGCAGTGGTTGGCCCTTGGTGCGATCGCCTTCGCCCTGGCAGCGGCGTTCCTCAACGCCGCCTTCGACTTCTGCATCGGCTGCGAGATCTACCTGCGCGCCCAGCGCCTGCGCCGCTCCTGAGCGTCCGCCGCCTGGATCTGCTCCCAGTTCGATCAGTTGCTCCCATCTGAACGGGAGCAGATCGGCGAAACGGGAGTAGTTGCGCGAGCCGACACTGGGGTCCCCGGCGGATGCCCGCCTCAGCCGGCTCCGTAGACCACGGCTTGGGCGCCCTCGGCCAGGATCTCATCGACGAACGTCGTTGCCCCCGCCAGTCGCACCCCGGGGAGCAGGTCGGCGGCCGTGAGGTCCCGCCGTGCCGCGCACTGGGTGCAGACGGTGAGGGTGCCCTCGGCCAGTACCGCGTCGCGCAGCTCGGCCAGCGGCGCGGACCTGGGCAGGACGAAGGCCTCCGCCTGTCCGGGTCGGGCCAGGCCAGTGGCGTCTCCGGTGAGCCAGAGCGAGACCGTCGCGCCGGCTGCGAGTGCGGTAGCCGCAACCGTGAAGGCCTGCGAGCAGGGCTCCGGATCGGTGGTGGTGCACTTGACCACGAGCGTGCGCATCATGGGCCCAGACTGGCACCTGCGACTCGACCCGTCCACGCCCCGGCCCAGCCATCGGCCGGCACCACCGCTCGGGTCTAGACTCCTCTCGTGGACGCCATCGAGATCTTCTTCAGCACCCTGCTGGTGCTAGTCAGCATCCTGATCGTCTGGTTCGCGGTGTACGTGGTCTACAAGCTCTACCGGGGTCAGTCCTGAGCGTGGGCGGGCCGCTCCCCGTCGAGCTGGCCCACCTGTCGTGGCTGCTCGGCCGCTGGGGCGGGATCGGCGAGGGCGGCTACCCCGAGGTCGAGCCCTTCCGCTACGAGCAGGTCGTGGAGTTCGCCTGCGACGGCCGGCCGTTCCTGGAGTACCGCTCGATGTCCTGGATCCTGGACGAGAACAACGTCCGCATCCGGCGATCGGCCACTGAGTCGGGGTACTGGCGCCCACGCCCGGACAACGGCGTGGAGTTCCTGCTGGCCCATCCGACGGGCTTCGTCGAGGTCTGGGTCGGGCACGTCGAGGTGACCGGGATCCACGACGCGCGCGTGATCGGCGCCCGGATCGAGCTCACCACGGATGCGGTGGTGCGCACGGAGTCGGCCAAGGAGGTCACTGCGGGGCACCGTCTCTACGGCCTGGTCGACGGCAAGCTGCTGAGCACCTACGACATGGCCGCGATGGGGCACCCGATCAGCAACCACCTCGCGATCGCGCTGGAGCCGATCCCCGACGCGACTGCGCCGTAGGGATGGACCAGGCGCGCCCGGACTGGGATGCCCGGCTGCGCTCCGTCGGGCTGCGCAGCACCGCCCAGCGCCGCGCCGTCCTCCAGGCGCTGTTCGAGGCCGGGCACGCCACCGTCGACGAGCTGGCGGCCGAGGTTCAGCGCACCATGCCCGACGTGAGCCTGTCGACCATCTACCGCACGCTCGAGACCCTCGACGAGGCCGGGCTGGTCACCCACGCCCACCTGCACCACGGCTCGCCCACGTACCACTCGGTCGACGAGGAGCCCCACGTGCATCTCGTGTGCACCGGGTGCGGTGCGATCGGCCAGCAGCCCATCTCCGTGGCCGCGTCGCTGGCGGCGCAGCTGCGCGCCTCGGCAGGGTTCGTCGTCGATGTGTCCCACCTGGCGGTCCACGGACTCTGCGCGGCCTGCCTCGAGTCCGAGGGTGGGCCGCTGGCGGGAAGCCCTGGGGCTCCGGTGGCGTTGGCCCAACCGTGAGCACCCTGCGCGCCGTCCCGGCCCCACCCGGAACCGTCGACGAGGCCGTGCCGTGGCACTACGGCGATCCACTGGGTGAGCAGCGGGACCTGGCGGCCGGCATCGGGACCGTTGACCTCGGCAATCGCGACGTCCTCGAGGTGTCCGGGGTCGACCGCCTCACGTGGCTGCACAGCCTCACCAGTGCACACCTGCTCGGCCTGACGCCCGGGGAGTCGCGACTGGTGCTGATCCTCAGCCCGCACGGCCACGTCGAGCACGAGCTGCACCTGATCGAGACCGGCGACACCGTCCTGCTCAGCGTGGAGCCGGGATCGGGGGCCGCACTGGGCGCCTACTTGGACTCCATGCGCTTCATGCTGCGCGTCGAGGTCGTGGCGCGTCCAGACCTCGTCGCGCTCTGGGAGCCCACTGCGGAGCCCGACCCGTCCGGCGACCCGACCTGGATGGTGCCCGGTGACTACTGGGTCGGCGGCGAGCCCACCGCCTCCGGTAGCGACCGCGGCGGCGATGCCACGAGGTACGCACCCACCCGCCCCGCCGGGTTCCCGGGTCGCGAGATCCTGCTGTCCCGCGAGGCTGCGAGCGCACGTCTCGAGGCCGGCCGCCCGGTGGGGACGTGGGCCCGTGAGGCGCTGCGTGTTGCTGCCGCAGTACCTCGGATGGGCTTCGAGACCGACCATCGCACACTCCCCCACGAGGTGGGATGGATCGGTGCGGGAGTCCATCTGGCCAAGGGCTGCTACCGGGGCCAGGAGGCCGTTGCCCGGGTGCACAACCTGGGCAAGCCTCCCCGGCGGCTGGCCCTGGCCCACATCGACGGATCCGAGGGCGTCCTGCCGGCGCACGGTGACGAGGTCCTGCTCGGTGACCGGGTCATCGGCTGGGTCGGCACAGCCGCCCAGCACCATGAGCTCGGCCCGGTCGCGACCGTGATGATCAAGCGCTCCGTGGACCCGGAGGCGGACCTGCTGATCCGGGCGGCTGACGGGGACGTGGTGGCCTCCCAAGAGGTCGTCGTCGTCCCGTGAGTGCCGCTCCCGCTCACCCGCGTCGTGCCCGGCGATGACACCGCCCATGCGTGAGCCGGGAACCCACCGGTGAGGGCCGTGGTCCAGCGCGTCGACGGCGCTCGGGTGCTCGTCGACGGTGAGGTGGTCGGCAGCATCGAGGGCCCGGGGCTGTGCGTCCTTGTCGGCGTCACCCACGAGGACGTCGCTGGGATCGCCCAGAAGCTGGCGGACAAGATCTACGACCTGCGACTGTTCGACGCGGACGCCGTGGCGGAGCGCCTGGCCGACGTGGGTGAGCCGGCCGCCCAGCGCAGCCGCGAGGTGTCGGCCTCCGACGCCGGGCTACCGGTTCTGGTGGTCAGCCAGTTCACCCTGTACGCCCAGACCCGCAAGGGCCGGCGACCCACATGGGAGCAGGCCGCCCCCCGACCCATCGCCGAGCCGTTGGTGTCGGCGTTCGTCCAGCGACTGCGCGATCGGGGAGCCACCGTGGCCGAGGGGCGTTTCGGGGCGATGATGCGCGTCGAGCTCACGAACGATGGTCCGGTGACGGTGATCGTCGAGATGTGACGACGCGGGTCCGTGCTGTTCGGCGCTGCACCCCGCTGGTCCCTGGGGTCAGCGGCTCCAGGGCCGGCGCTTGCGCAGGTGCTCGGTCAGGGGCACCACCAGTCGCGTGACCACGGGCTCGGCCTTGTCGGGGTCGTCGCTCAGGCTGGACAGCTCGCGCATGAATGCCGTGGTGTCCGTCTGGCTGTCGGGCGCAGTCCCGGAAGGATTCACCACCGTGAGTGCGGGAGGCGGTGATCCGTCCACGAGGGTCAGGCCCGGCGGCGGTCCGCTGGGCACCAGTGCCAGGACCGGCTCGGCCGGCGGCTCGACGAGGGCCAGCGCGGGTGCAGGCGGCTCGGGCTCTGCCGGTGTGGCGTCGCTCAGGAGGGGGGACTCGCTGGGTGCCCGGGCCTCCTCGACGGGGGCCGGGTCCTCGCGCAGCAGCGCGCCGAACTCAGCCAGCAGCTCGCTGGATCGTTCGGGGGGCGCGTCGGAGATGGTTGCGGCAACCGGGTCGGGCTCCCCGGCGTCGGTGCCGTCGAAGCGCCACTGCGGGTCCGCCGGCTCGGTCGGCGGGTGCAGTTCCACGACCGGTGCGAGGCTCGCCGCATCCTCGCGCGGTGGCGTGGGGATCGCGAGCAGGCCCGTCATCGCCAGGTCGGCGACGACCTGTGCCGCCTCCACGACGGTGAACCCGCAGACGCGGGCCAGTTCGGTGAGGTCGCGTCGGCCGTCCACGCGGCACAGCAGGGCCCAGTCGTAGGGGCCGAGCGGCGTCTGGGCGGGTCCGGTGCCGGGGGGCCCGAGCACGGGCGTCACATGAGCGCCCCCGACTCGGTTGAGCACGTCGGCACGGCGATCCCGGTTCTCCCGGGCCACGGCCAGCAGTTGGGCGATGTCGGTGGGCTCGATGATGTCCTGGCGGACGTGGCGTCCCGCGTGGAACTCGGCGCTCACCACCTCGAGGTCCAGCAGGTCGGCGACCTGGTCGCGGACCTGGTCGCGGACGAAGGCGTCGATGACCTGCGTGTCCACGTACCCCATGCCCACCAGCACCTGGCCGATGAGGTGGCCGGGGAAGCGGTCGCGCTGCTCGGCAGCGGCAGCGCTGAGCTGCTCGGGGGAGACCAGGCCGCCCGAGAGCAGGCGGATGCCCAGGGCCGGCCGGTAGCCAGGCACCTGCATCGCGTAGATCCGGCCCACCCGGACCCAGACGTGCGACATCTCGCCTGCGGGGTGGGCGATCTCAAGCACCCCAGAGGCACCGCTCTGGCCGAGGTCTCGAAGGATGGTCTCGGCCGTCGGCAGCCGGTCAGGCGACGACGACTCGATGGACATGGAGGTCCTTTCATCGCGCAGGAACCGTGTCAGAGGTTTCGTCGGCATCTGCGCGGGTGGGTCTTGAGCGGATGGAGGTGCCAAGATGGCGACCATGCCCGCAGCCACCCTCATCACTGTCGCGCCCACCGGGGCGGAGAGCCAGAAGGACGCCAATCCCGCCCTCCCGGTGACTCTCGACGAGCTCGTGGTGGCCGCACGCTCCTGCCAGGACGCCGGGGCGGCGTTGGTGCACATCCACATCCGCGACGATGCGGGTCGCCCGACCCTGGACCTCGGCCGCCTGCGCGACACCGTCTCGGCCGTGCGCGAGTCGACGGACCTGATCGTGCAGCTGTCGACCGGGGGCGCGGTGACCGACCCGTTCGAGACCCGGCTGGCGGTCCTCGATGCAGCCCCCGACTCCTGCTCCCTGACCACCGGGACCGTCAACTTCGGCGACGACATCTTCGCCAACCCCTGGCCCTTCGTCGCCGAGCTCTACCAGCGCACCCAGGCACTGGGCATCCTGCCGGAGTTCGAGCTGTTCGAGCTCGGGCACGTGACGGCGATGAACCGACTGCTCGACACCTTCGGGGCGCCCTCTGGCGGGCACGTGCACGCCGACTTCGTGATGGGCGTGCCCGGTGGGATCCCCGGGACCGCCGCCGCCCTGGTGGCAGGCGTGGCGATGCTGCCGGCCGGGGCGACCTGGTCGGCCACCGGGATCGGGCGGTCCAGCCTGCCCGTGATGCTCGCGGCACTCTCGCTGGGTGGGAACCTGCGGGTCGGCATGGAGGACACGCTCACCTACGGACCCCAGCGCCCGGCACGTGACAACGCCGAGCTGGTCGAACGGGCCGCTCGGCTGGCCGCCGAGGCCTTCCGCCCGGCCGCCGCGCCCGATGAGGCGCGTCGCATGCTCGGCCTCCCGGCGCAGGGATAGGGCCGATCCCATGGATGGTCAGGTCCGCCTCGCCGAGGTGACGCGCAACGGCTGGGTCGAATCCGTGCACGCCGGGCACGCGGTGCTCATCGACCCGGACGGGGCGGTGATCCGGTCCTGGGGCCGACCCGAGGACCCGGTCCTGCCACGCTCGTCGAACAAGCCGCTGCAGGCCGCCGGGATGGTCGGGGCGGGGCTCGATCTCGAGGGCGCGCAGCTGGCGATCGCGGCGGCCTCCCACAGCGGTGAGTCGTTCCACCTCGACACGGTGCGCGCCGTCCTGGCCGGCGGTGGCCTGACGGAGGCGGACCTCGCGAACACGCCGGCACTGCCGTACGCCCCGGCCGCGCAACTCGCGTGGATCCGCGCCGGTGGCGGCCCCACCTCGCTGACCCAGAACTGCTCCGGCAAGCACGCGGCCATGCTCCGCACCGCGCAAGCCCTGGGGGCCTCGCTGACCGGCTACGTGCATCCCGACCATCCGGTCCAGCGCGCGGCGGCCGCGGGGATCGAGCGGCTGTCCGGGGAGCGGATCGTGGCCACCGGAGTCGACGGCTGCGGAGCCCCGGTCGCGGCGATCAGCCTGGTCGGGCTCGCCCGGGCGTTCTCGCGGATGGTCCGTGCCGGCGCCGAGACGGCCGAGGGCCGGGTCGCACGGGCGATGGCAGCCCACCCGGCACATGTCGGGGGGACCGAACGGGACGTCTCGCTGTTCATGGCAGCCCTGCCCGGGGCCATCGCGAAGGACGGTGCCGAGTCGGTCCACGCCTTCGCCCTGCCCGACGGGCACGCCGGGGCGCTGAAGGTCGCGGACGGCTCGGAGCGGGCCCGGGCTGCCGTGGCCGTCGCGCTGCTGCGCCACCTCGGCGTCGACCCCTCGGTCCTGGCAGTGTCGGGGCCTGCGCCCATCCTCGGCGGCGGCCGGCCGGTCGGTTCCGTGGTCGCCGTGATCTGAGGCGGGCTGGCTGCTGCCCGCTGCTGGGCGGTTCGCGTGCCCTGCCCAGGACGGCCTGAAGGGGCCCGACCCTGCGGTCGGACCCCTTCAGACTCTGTCTCACCGGTCCCGCATCAGCGGGTCCAGGTCACTTGATGGTCGCGAGCACCTTGCGGTACAGCGCGGTTGCCTGCTCCTGGGCGTCGGTGGCCAGGTCGGTCGCGTCGGCACGCAGGCCGGCGACGGTCGGGCGCTCCACCTTCGGCAGCTCGACCTTCGAGGCGCGGTCGCGCAGGTCGGCCACGGTCGGCAGCTCCACCTTGGGCAGCTCCACCTTGGGCAGCTCCACCTTCGACACGCGATCGCGGATCTCGGAGATCGAGGCGTGCGGGCGCTCGACCTTGGAGACGAGCTTCTCGGCCTCGGCGCGCACGTCGGCGACAGTCGGCACCTCGATCTTGGTCACCATCGCGCGGAAGTCCTCGACGCTGGGGACCTCGAACTTGCCGACCAGCTCGCGCAGCTCGTCCACGGTCGGGATGTGGCGACCCTCGGGCTTCGGCGCGATCTTCTCAGCTGCAGCCTTGCGGGCCGCAGTGGTCTTCGTGGCGGCCGTCTTCTTGGCGGTCGTCGCCTTCTTCGCGGCCGTGTTCGTGGCCGATGTGGTCTTCTTGGCAGCCGTCTTCTTGGCCGTGGTGGTCTTCCTGGCAGCCGTCTTCTTCGCGGTGGTCGCCGTCTTCTTGGCGGCGGTGGCGGTCTGCTCAACCGTGGCGTTCGTCGCCTCGGTGACGGTCTCCAGGGTCTCCTGGACGGCCTCGGTCATGGGGGTGGTGTTCTCAGTCATGAGAGTTCCTCTTCTGTGGTGTCCTCGGCCAGCTGTTGCTGGGCCGAGTTCTCGGTCTGGAAGGCCGCGTAGATCTCCAGCAGGGCCCTGCGCTGCCGTTCGGTGAGCGTGGCGTCCTCGGCGATCGCACCGATGACCGTCAGGTCACCGCTGCGCTCCTCGAGGAGCCCTGCCCGCACGTACAGCGTCTCGGCGGAGATCCGCAACCCGGAGGCGATCCGGGCCAGAATCTCAGCACTGGGCTTGCGCAGTCCCCGCTCCACCTGGCTCAGGTAGGGGTTGGAGATGTCTGCGGCCTTGGCCAACTGACGTATCGAGATCTGCGCCGCACCCCGCTGTTCGCGGATGTACTCGCCGAGCTTCGTTGCGTCGATCTTGGCCACACCTCAAGTATCCCCAAGGGTGCTTGCAATTGCAAGCAGATAGCAAGCAGTTGGGGAGTGAGATGGCTCACGCTCGTCGCGTCACCTACGCTTGGACCCATGAACACGCTGACGACGACGATCCTGTGGGCCATCGACATCGCCACGCTGGTCGCCTCGGCATGGGCCTTCATCCACTGCCTGCGTACCCGTCCCGATGCCTTCCCGGCCATCGGCCGTCAGTCCAAGGGGTTGTGGTTGGCCCTGACCGGTGGTGCCACCCTCGTGTCGCTGGCATGGTTCAGCCCGATCGGGATCCTGGGCATCGCCTCGATCGTGATCGCCTCGGTCTACCTTCTGGACATCCGCCCGAAGATCGCCGAGATCCTCAGCGGCCAGTGAGCTGCTGGGTCCCGGCACGGATCCCTCAGTCCGGCGGATCCATCATCGTGAGGACCACCTTGCCCCGGGCGTGACCGGACTCGAGGTACTCAAGGGCGGCCACCGCCTCGTCGAGCGGGTAGGTCCGACCCACCACCGGGTGCAGGGCGCCCGAGGCCATCATCTCGGTCAGGATCCGCATGGCGTCCGGTCCGGGACCGGAGAAGTCCGGCCGGGGCACCTGGGAGCTCACTGCTGAGCGCGCCATCAGGGCGAACACCCGGGGGATGCTGCCCAGCCAGCGGTGACCCCCAGCCCCGTACCGATCATGGCCGATCAGCATGTACCGACCGTTGTCGCTGAGCACATGGCGGACCTTGGCGAACGAGTGGTTCCCGGGGATGTCGATCACCACGTCATAGCGCTGCGGGCCGTCGGTGTAGTCCGTGCGGGTCCCGTCGATGACCGCGTCGGCACCCACCTCCGCGAGCAGGTCCATGCGGTCCGTGCGCTCCACGGCCGTGACATGCGCCCCGTCCGCCCGGGCGATCTGCACCGCGAACTGGCCCACCGCACCGGCGGCACCATTGACCAGCACCCGCTCGCCGGGCTGCACCTTGGCCTCGTTGCGGACCGTGAACAGGGCGATCAGCGCCGAGGTCGGCACTGCGGCGGCGGCGACGAACGAGACCCCGTCGGGGATCGGCTCGAGGGCCGCCTCAGGAGCGTTCACGTACTCCGCGAACGTGCCACCATTGCGCCACTGGAACCCCTCGACGACCTCGCCGAACACGGGGTCGCCCACCTGGAACCGCGACGTCCCGGGGCCGAGTGCCTCGACCACCCCGGCCGCGTCGGTGCCCGGGATCGGGTTTCCCGGCCTGCGCAGGCCACCGCCCATCAGCCGCATGACGTAGGGCACGCCGCGGATCATGTGCCAGACGTCGGCATGCACGGAGGCGGCGTGCACCCGGATCAGGACCTGCCCCTCGCCGGGCACCGGCCGATCGACCTCGCCGAGGCGCAGCTGCGCCGGCGCCCCGTACTGGTCGGCGATGACGGCCCTCACGCACTCCTCCTCGAACAGGCCGCGGGCCCGGGCGCGATCACCTCGCCCGGGCCCGCGGATTCCCCCGTCTGGGGGAGCTACTTGCCCTGGTTGGCCACTGCCGCGGCCGCTGAGGCAGCCGCCTCCGGGTCCACGTACTCGCCGCCGGGGACCGTGGGGCGCAGGTCCTCGTCGAGCCGGTACACCAGCGGGATCCCCGTGGGGATGTTGAGCTTGATGACTGCCTCGTCGCTCATGCCCTCGAGGTGCTTGACCAGGCCACGCAGGGAGTTGCCGTGGGCCCCGACGATCACGGTGCGACCGAGCCGGAGGTCCGGCACGATTCCGTCGTACCAGTAGGGCAGCATCCGGGTGACGACGTCCTTGAGGCACTCGGCCGCGGGTCGGATCTCCGGCGCGAGGTCCGCGTAGCGCGGGTCGTGGGTCTGGGCGTGCTCGTCCTCGGGATCGATCGGGGGAGGCGGCACGTCGTAGGAGCGACGCCACTCGGTGAACTTCTCCTCGCCGTACTTCTGCAGGGTCTCCTTCTTGTCCTTGCCCTGCAGGGCGCCGTAGTGCCGCTCGTTGAGCCGCCACGACCGGCGCACTGGCACCCAGTGGCGCTCGCAGGTCTCCAGGGCCATCTGCGTCGTGCGGATCGCGCGCTTCTGCAGCGAGGTGTGCGCGACGTCGGGCAGGATGCCCTGCTCGAGGAGCATCTGGCCCCCGCGAATCGCCTCTGCCTCGCCCTTGGCGGTCAGGTTCACATCAACCCAGCCGGTGAACAGGTTCAGCGCGTTCCACTCGCTCTCGCCATGGCGGAGCAGGATCAGGGTGTAGGTCATGGGGGCAATACTGGCCCAGCCGACCCACCCCTCGCGCGGCGAGCGGATGGCCATCGGATGAACCGCCGCCGCCGGCGGGCGCTCAGCCGGCGGTGGGCTCGGGGCCGAGGTCGGCGAACGCCGCGAGGTTGGCCGTGGACTCGCCACGGGACTCCCGCCATGCCCGTTCCCGGCGGATCGCGGTGGCGAAACCCAGGCGCAGGATTATGTTGAACGACTCGTCGGAGGCGCGCAGCACGGAGCCGAGCAGCCTGTCGAGGTCCTCAGTAGCGATCCCCGTGATGGGGATCCGTCCGACCAGGTAGATGTCCCCGAGGCTGTCGAGGGCGAAGGCGATACCCAGCATTCGGGTGTTCTGCTGCAGCAGCCAGCGGTAGACCGCCTCCGCGTTCTCGTCAGGGCGGCGGGCGACGAAGGCGTTGATGGTCAGCGCCTGCGGGCCCACGGCCATGCTGACCGTGGTGCGCAGCTTCGCCTGGCCCGGCAGGACGACCACGAACCGGTGGGGCTCCGGCCGCTCGTGCTCCAGGTCCTCGGCCTCGAGCAGCTCGGCGAGCTGATTGGCCACCGCTACCTGCCGAGGCATCAGCCGACCCTGCCCAGTGCGTCGCGCGGAGCGACCAGCGCCGCTGAGTAGCTCCTGAGAAGGCCCTCGACCGTGACGTCCCACGACAGCGTCTCGGCGTGGCCGCGTGCCCCGCCGGCCAGGCGGGCGCGTAGGGCGTCGTCGGCCAGGACCCGGCGCAGGGCCGAGGCCCACTGCTCGGGCTCGTGCCCATCGACCAGCAGCCCGGAGACCCCATCGTGGACCGCGACGGGCAGGCCCCCGACGTTGGCAGCCAGCACCGGGGTTCCGCAGGCCTGCGCCTCGACGGCCACAAGGCCGAAGGACTCCGAGTGCGAGGGCACGACCACCACGTCGGCGGCCGCGTAGCGCAGGCGCAGTCGCGCCCGGTCGGTGGGGGCGTGGAAGGTGGCGGGGACGTGCAGCTCGGCGGCGAGGTCGGCCAGCGCAGTGGGGTGCTCCGTGCCGGACCCCGAGGGCCCGCCGCAGAACTCCAGGCGCACCCGGGAGGCCAGGTCCGGGTCCGCAAGGGCCAGTCGCGACATCGCCCGGACGAGCAGGTCGGGGGCCTTCAACGGTTGAATGCGGCCCACGAACAGCACCACGAGGTCGTCGGGGGCGTAGCCCAGCGCGGCCCGTGCTGAAGCCCGGTCGCGGCCGTGGAAGGCCTCGAGATCGACTCCGGGCAGCACCACGTCGACCAGGCGGGGGTCTGCGTCGTACAGGGTCACGAGATCGGAGCGCTCGGCGGCCGTGTTGGCCACCAGCCGGTCGGCGGCGTCGACCACCTGCTGCTCGCCGATGATCCGCAGCTCGGGCTCAGCGCGGTCGTCCGGGGCGAGGCTGAGGTTCTTCACCCGTCCCATCGTGTGCATCGTGTGGACGAGCGGCACGCCCCAGCGCTCCTTGGCCAGCCAACCCACCTGCCCCGACAACCAGTAGTGCGAGTGGATCAGGTCGTACCAGCCCTCCCGCCGGGCGGCCTCCTTGCGCAGGACCCCCGCTGTCACCGCGCAGAGCTGCCCGGGGAGGTCCTCCTTGGGCAGACCCTCGAACGGTCCCGCCACGACGTTGTGGACCAGGACTCCGGGGGCCATCTGGACGTGCGCCGGCAGCTCGCTGGAGGTGGCGCGGGTGAAGACCTCGACCTCGGTCCCGCGCTGTGCCAGCCGGGTGGCGACCTCGGCGATGTACACGTTCATCCCGCCGGCGTCGCCCGTCCCGGGTTGGTCCAGCGGGGAGGTGTGGACGCTGAGCATGGCCACGCGCCGCGGGGAGCGGCGCAGGGGCAGGGCGGCATCCACGACGACAACCATCGCGGAGCGTGCGGTCACCGGCAAGTCGGCCTGCGGCGCGCGGGGCCGACGCGCTCGGACCTCACTGCCCGATCGGGGCCTCGAGCGTGGTGTCGGAGTACTGCTCCCCGGTCACGACGTGCATGACCCGTCGGGCGATGCTCACCGCGTGGTCGGCGTAGCGCTCGTAGTAGCGCGACAGAAGCGTCGCGTCGATGGCTGCCTCGACCCCGTGGTCCCATGAGGGGGACAGGACGGTCGTGAACAGCTCACGGTGCAGCCGGTCGACCTCCGAGTCGTAGCGCTCGATGTCCGGGCCGAGGCTGATGTCCTTCGTGGAGATGACCGTGGCGGTCTTGGCCGCGATGGCATCCTCGAGGGCGCCCGAGCTCGGCGAAGGTCGCGCGCAGCTCGGTGGGGATGCTGGAGTTCGGATAGCGCATGCGCGCCTGCTTGGCCACGTGCACGGCGAGGTCGCCCATCCGCTCCAGCGAGGAGGAGATCCGCAGGGATCCGATCACGAGGCGCAGGTCGGTTGCGACCGGCTGCTGGAGCGCAGCGGCGTCGTAGCAACGTCGCTCGACCTCGCTGGTGAGCTCGTCGAGGTGGTCGTCGCCGGAGATCACGGCCTCGGCGACCGCCAGGTCCGCATTGAGCAGCGCCTGGGTCGCCTGGTTCATCGCCGTCCCGGCGGCGACGGCCATCTCGGCCAACAGGTCACTGATCTCGTCGAGCTGGTCGTGGAACGCTGCGCGCATGATGTCCTCCCGGGAGCAGTCTAGATCCGCAGGCTGTGCACTGCACCGCACGGACGTGGCCCAACGGTGAGCGAACGGTGAACAATCCGCGCCGGGGGCATGAATTGGGCTCGCCGCGTTGCCTGACGGGGATGTGGGAATCCGGCGCAGCCCTATCCTGACTCACGTGGCGACCCAGTCCCGACGCACGCGCGCGGATGAGCCGGCCAGTAGGCGGCGCCTCTTCGGCGTGCCCGCGACCGCCTCCGCCAGCCGACCCACGCGAGCTCATTCCGCGACCAAGGCCCCGGTCGATGCGGCGGTCCCGCCGATCGAGGCTCCGGGCGCCCCTGCTGCTGAGCCGGACGTCCGCAGCGAGTGCCCTCCCCATCGACCTTGCCCGAGTCCTGGCAGCCCTGAGCACCCCCGCGGTCTGGATCGACGCCACGGACACCGTCGTGTGGGCCCACCCCGCGCTGGAGGCCCTGCGGGTGGTCCGCCGCGGCGCGATCAACACCCCGGAGATCGCGAAGATGGTGCAGCGCTCCCTGGCCTCCGACCAGCCCTCTGCCCGCGACCTCACGGTCCGCCGACCGGGTCGCCGGCAGGCGGGCGTCCGGCTGCGCGTGCGGGTGGCGCCCATGGCCGACGGCTCCGCCCTGGTCCTCGTCGATGACATCACCGAGGCCGAGCGCCTCGACCACGCCCGGCGCGACTTCGTGGCGAACGTGAGCCACGAGCTGAAGACCCCGATCGGTGCCCTGGCGCTGCTGGCCGAGGCGGTGCATGAGGCGCAGGAGGATCAGGGACGCCGTCGAGCGCTTCACGACCCGGATGCTGGGCGAGACCCGGCGCCTGACGACTCTGCTCAACGACCTCATGGACCTGTCCCGGCTCGAGGGCGTCGAGCCGCTGCAGCCGATGGGTCCGGTGGACATCGACGAGGTCGTCGCCCAGGCCTGCGACGACGCCCGGTCCCTGGCGCAGGGCAAGGACATCTCCTTCCTGCGTGGCGGGGTCGCCGGGCTGCGGGTCGAGGGAGTCCCCGTGCAGCTGGCGACGGCCGTGCGCAACCTGATCGTCAACGCCGTCAACTACAGCCCGCCGGCAACGAAGGTGGCCGTCACCACCGGGATCTCCGACGGTTCGGTCACGATCTCGGTCACGGACCAGGGCATCGGCATCCCGCCGGTGGAGCTGGACCGGATCTTCGAGCGCTTCTACCGGGTGGACCAAGCGCGGTCGCGCGACACCGGCGGAACGGGCCTGGGGTTGTCCATCGTCAAGCATGTCTGCGCCAACCATGGTGGCGACTGCGACGTGTGGTCGAAAGTCGGGGAGGGCTCCACGTTCACGATCCGATTGCCGGCCCTGTCTGAGAAGGCCATCAAGAAGGCGGCCGCCCGCACCGGTCGGCCCCGAGCGAGGACCACCAAGGAGGAGCAGTGACCAGGATCTTGGTCGTCGAGGACGAGGAGTCGTTCTCAGACGCCCTGAGCTTCATGCTCCGCAAGGAGGGGTTCGCGGTCTCGGTCGCCACGACCGGACCCGACGCCCTCGCCCAGTTCGAGCGCGAGCCGTCCGAGCTGGTGCTGCTGGACCTCATGCTCCCCGGGATGTCGGGCACGGACGTGTGCCGCACCATCCGGGCCAAGTCGCGGGTGCCGATCATCATGGTCACCGCCAAGGACTCCGAGATCGACAAGGTCCTGGGTCTCGAGCTCGGCGCCGACGACTACGTGACCAAGCCGTTCTCGAGCCGCGAGCTGGTGGCGCGGATCCGTGCCGTGCTCCGGCGCAACTTCGACGACCTCGACGACAGCCCGGTGGTTGAGGCGGGGCCGGTTCGCATCGACCCGGAGCGCCATCAGGTACAGGTCGACGGACAGGTCGTGAGCATGCCGCTCAAGGAGTTCGACCTCCTGGAGTACCTCGTGCGCAACTCGGGCCGGGTGCTGACCCGTGGGCAGCTCATCGACCGGATCTGGGGCTCGGACTACGTCGGGGACACCAAGACCCTCGACGTGCACGTGAAGCGGCTGCGCGCAAAGGTCGAGGCGGACCCGGCGCACCCGGTGCACCTGCTGACCGTGCGCGGCCTCGGGTACAAGTTCGAGGCCTGAGCCCGGGCGACCCGCAGTGCAGGGGACGTTGCCGGTGGTGCGGTGCGGCTACTTCGCGACCGTGGCCGCTGGACCGTAGCCCTCGTAGTAGCCGACGGCCGGGACGACGGCAACGCTGCGCGTCTCCGAGCCGGCACGCTCGAAGCTGACCGTCACGTTCGCGTACGAGCCCGGGGTGACCTTGAGCCCGGTGACCACGACCTGGTCGGTGGCGCTGCCGCCCACCCGGACCGAGGTGCCCGGCTTGATGGCGATCGGGGCCTTCTGCGACGAGGTGGTCGCCGGCTCGGTGCTCACCTTGACGAGGGCATCGGGCAGCTCGCCCTCGTTGATGATCGTCATGACCAGGGAGGCGACCCCGCTCTCGCCCTCGGGGCCGGTCACGAAAGTCGCATCCTGAACCTTGATGTCGGCTCCGACCAGGAAGTCGGTGCCGTTCCCGGTGGGGCCCTGGGTGTTCACGGTCTCGTCGAAACCCTGGTAGCAGCCTGCGGTCGGAAGCACGGCCAGGAGGCTGACGGCAAGGGCAACAGCGGCACGGGAGCGAATCACGGCAGGCACCCTATCGGGTGATCACGGTCACAGGCCCCCCCACCCCGGCGTGTTAGACTGGGCCTCCACCGGAAGGGGTCTCCCGCACAATGACGTTCAAGGTTGGCGACACCGTCGTGTATCCCCATCACGGGGCCGCGCTCATCGAGTCCATCGAGGTTCGTTCCATCAAGGGGGTCGACCGGGAGTACCTGGTCCTGCGCGTGGCCCAGGGTGACCTGACAGTCAGGGTCCCCTCAGACAATGTCGATCTGGTCGGCGTCCGCGACGTCGTCAACGCCGAGGGCCTCGATCGCGTCTTCGACGTCCTGCGCCAGCCCTACACCGAGGAGCCGACCAACTGGTCGCGCCGCTACAAGGCGAACCTCGAGAAGCTGGCGTCCGGCGACGTGATCAAGGTGGCTGAGGTCGTGCGCGACCTGTGGCGCCGTGAGCGCGAGCGCGGGCTGTCCGCCGGCGAGAAGCGCATGCTCAGCAAGGCGCGCCAGATCCTGGTCAGCGAGCTGGCCCTGGCCGAGCACACCAACGAGGACAAGGCCGAGGCCATCCTCGACGAGGTCCTGCAGTCCTGACCCGTTCATCGCATCCGCGACGCCCACCGCCGAACCCGGCCGGTGGGCGTTCGTGTCGGTAGCGTGACCCCTGTGGATCCCCGCCCCGTCGTCGCGATCGTCCCGGCTGCCGGGTCGGGCGAGCGGTTGGGCGCGGGCGTCCCCAAGGCCATGGCCCTGCTCGCGGGGGAGCCGATCCTGGCCCACGCCGTGCGTGCCCTGGTGGCCGAGCCGCGGGTCGGGCTGGTGGTCCTGGCTGCTCCCGAGGGTCTCGAGGATGTGATGGCCGAGGTGGCGGCCGGGCGCTCGGGTGGGGTGCCCGTGGTGGCCGTGACCGGTGGGGCGACCCGGGCGGAGTCCGTGTCGCTGGCCCTGGCGGTCGTCCCCGAGGAGTTCGAGGTGGCACTGGTGCACGACGCAGCCCGGTGCCTGGTGCCGGTCGAGGTGGTGGCCGCGGTCGTCGACGGGGTCCTTGCCGGTGCCGACGCCGTGGTCCCCGGGGCACCCGTCGTGGACACGATCCGCGCGCTGGATGTCGACGGCGGCTCCCGCACGATCGACCGATCCGCGCTTCGGGCTGTTCAGACCCCTCAGGGATTCCGCACGGCAGTCCTGCGGCGCGCGCACGCCACCGGCGATCCGGGGGCCACCGACGACGCCGGGATGGTCGAGGCACTGGGCCTGCACGTCGTGCTGGTGCCGGGGCATCCGCGTGCGTTCAAGGTCACGACTGCCCAGGACCTGCTGCTCGCCGAGGCGATCCTCGCCGGGGAGGAAGGGCAATGACGGTGGTGCCGCTGATCGGGATCGGGGTGGACGTGCACCCGTACGCCGATCCCGCGCAGGGCCGTGAGCTGGCCCTGGCCTGCCTGATGTGGCCCGGGGAGAACGGCCTGGCCGGGCACTCCGACGCCGACGTCGCCGCGCACGCGATCTGTGACGCCCTGCTCTCCGCGGCGGGGCTGGGCGACCTCGGGTCGAACTTCGGGACGGCCGAGCCGAAGTGGGCGGGGGCATCGGGCGCCGCGCTGCTCGGCGAGACGCTTCGGCGGCTGACCTCCGCCGGGTTCACCATCGGCAACGTGGCCGTCCAGGTGATCGGCAATCGCCCCAAGGTGGGGCCTCGGCGGGCAGAGGGAGAGGCCGCCCTGTCGGCCGCGCTCGGCGGGGCGACCGTCCGGCTGTCGGCCACCACAACCGACGGCCTGGGCCTGACCGGCCGGGGCGAGGGCATCGCCGCGCTCGCCACCGCCCTGGTGGTGCCCGGCCGGCTGACTCTGCGGCGGGCCGTCCCGTCGGACCGACGGGTGCGAGGTTCGGCGGCCCCGTGGGGTGCTGGTCGGCCGGTAGAATCCTCCGGGTGAGCCTGAGACTGCATGACACCGCCACGCGCAGCACGCGCGAGTTCGTCCCCCTGGAAGCGGGTCGGGTGTCGGTGTACGTCTGCGGGGCCACGGTGCAGTCCGCGCCGCACATCGGCCACATCCGCTCAGGCGTCAGCTTCGACATCCTGCGCCGCTGGCTGACTGCCTCCGGGTACGACGTGACCTTCCTGCGCAACGTGACCGACATCGACGACAAGATCCTCGCGAGGGCCACGGAGGAGTCCCGGCCGTGGTGGGCAGTAGCGGCGTACTACGAGCGGGCGTTCGCCGAGGCGTACGCCGTCCTCGGCTGCCTGCCGCCGACTCTCGAGCCGCGCGCAACAGGTCACGTGCCCGCGATGATCACCCTGATGCAGCGCCTGATCGACTCCGGGCATGCGTACGCCTCCGACGGTGACGTCTACTTCGACGTGGCCTCGTTCCCGGAGTACGGGGCGCTGTCCGGGCAGCGGATCGCCGACATGCAACCGGCTGAGGATGCGGATCCGAATGCCCGCAAGCGCGACGTCCGGGACTTCGCGCTCTGGAAGGGCACTCGAGACGACGGCCCCGGCTGGGAGACCCCCTGGGGAGTCGGCCGTCCCGGCTGGCACCTGGAGTGCTCCGCAATGGCCGGGATGTACCTGGGCAGCGCGTTCGACATCCATGGCGGCGGCCTCGACCTGGTGTTCCCGCACCACGAGAACGAGATCGCCCAGTCCCGCGCCGTCGGCGATCCCTTCGCCCAGTACTGGATGCACAACGCCTGGGTGACCACGGCCGGCGAGAAGATGAGCAAGTCCCTGGGCAACTCGTTGCGTGTCACCGAGGTGATCACGCGGGTGCGGCCAGTGGAGCTGCGGTTCTACCTGGGGTCGGCGCACTACCGCTCGCACATCGAGTTCTCCGAGGGGGCGCTGGAGGATGCCGCGACCGGCTACCGGCGCCTCGAGGGCTTCGTCCATCGCGCCGTCGAGCGGGTGGGTGCTGACGCGGCGGCATCAGTCGGCGCGAGCCTCCCCGAGACGTTCGTCGCCGCGATGGACGACGACCTGGGCGTGGCGGCCGCGCTGGCCGTGATCCACGAGATGGTCTCCGAGGGCAACCGGCTGCTGGCTGATCGCTCGAGCTCCGACACCGACCTGGCGGCCCTGCTCCGGTCGGTGCGCGGGATGCTCGACATCCTCGGGGTTGATCCCCTCGACCCCGCCTGGGCGGGGCGCACGGGCACGGCCGATGCGGCGCACGATGCGCTCGATGCGCTCATCACCGAGCGGCTGGCGGCCCGGCAGGCCGCTCGGGACGCTCGGGACTTCGCGGCCGCGGATGCGGTGCGCGACTCACTTCGGGCCGCGGGGGTCCTCATCGAGGACACCCCTGACGGTCCGCGCTGGTCACTGGAGGCGTGATGGCAGGCAATTCGCAACGGCGCGGGGCGACCCGCAAGCCGGGCACGAAGAAGGGCCAGGTCGTCGGGTCGGGCGGCCAGCCGCGGCAGAAGCTCGAGGGTCGGGGCCCCACACCGAAGGCGGAGGAGCGCCCGGGGCACACGGCCTACCGGCGTGCCCGATCGGCGGAGAAGTACGCGTCCAAGGGCTCAGGCGGCCGGGGCGGCTCGAAGCCCGGCAGCGGGCGCAGTGGCAAGAAGCCTGCCAACGAGTCGGTGGCGGGGCGCAACTCCGTGCTCGAGGCGCTGCAGGCGGGCATCCCCGCCTCCGCACTGCAGGTGCAGCAGTACCTCGACGCCGACGATCGCGTCCGCGAGGCGATGAAGCTTGCCGTGGGCCGAGGGATCCCACTGCTCGAGACCACGCGTGGCGACCTCGACCGGCTCAGCGGCGGAGCCGTCCACCAGGGAATCGTCCTGCAGGTCCCGGCGTACAAGTACGCCGACCCCGAGGCCCTGCTGGCCGACGCCCTCGAATCCGGCGACCAGCCGCTGTTCATCGTCCTCGACGGCGTGACGGACCCGCGCAACCTCGGTGCGGTGGTCCGCTCGGCGGCCGCGTTCGGCGCCCATGGCGTGGTGATCCCGGAGCGACGGGCCGCGGGGATGACCGCTTCGGCGTGGAAGACCTCGGCGGGTGCCGCCTCGCGGGTGCCGGTTGCCCGGGCCACCAACCTCGTGCGCTGGCTCGTGGCCGCCCAGAAGTCGGGTGCGACCGTCATCGGGCTGGCGATGGGCGGTGGGATGGAGCTTCCCGACCTCGACCAGGCGGTCACGACCGGACCGCTGGTGATCGTGGTCGGCAGCGAGGGCAAGGGCCTCGGGCACCTGGTGTCCCAGACGTGTGACCACCTCGTGGCCATCCCGATGGACGCCGCCACGGAGTCGCTCAACGCAGGAGTAGCCGCAGGCATCGCCCTCTACAGCGTCGCCACCGCCCGCCGCTGACCAGTCCTGAACGATTCGATCCAAGTCTGCGTGCGCCGAAGCCTGCTTGCGTCAAGTCTGAGGCGCGTCTGCGGCCGCATTCCTGGAGCGAACCGGAGGCACAGGCCGTGGGCGGCGCGGCAGCGTGCGGGGATGCTGACGGGTCGCAGTGAGTCGGCGGACCTGCCCGCGTGTGGAGAACCTGGCGAACAAGATGGCCGCTGCCCCCCGGAGCGGTCGGTGAGCCGGGCCATTCTTGGGGCGCGGCACGACGAACTCGCATGGGGTGCGCGGTTCGGCGAGGTCCTGCTGTGGGCGTTCGCCGGTGGTCCCGAGCCGACGTAGTCGTGGTCAGGCCCGGTCCAGAGGGGTCAGCTGCTGCCTCTGGTCGTCGAAGTTCGTGGGCTCGAGCCACCTGGCCTGACGCGCCTGGATCCGCGGCCATTGATGGTCCAGGATGGCGAACCACGTCGTGTCCCGGTTGCGGCCCTTCACCACCTGGTGCTGGGCGAAGGTGCCCTCCTCCGTGAAGCCGAACCGTTGGGCGGCCCGACGTGATGCCTGGTTGGCGCTGTCGCACTTCCACTCGAACCGGCGGTACCCGAGCTGGTCGAACACATAGGAGGCATGCAGGGCGAAGGCCTCTGTGGCCAGGCGGGTCCGGGCGACGCCCGTCCCCCAGAGGATGCTGCCGAGCTCGACGACCCCGTTACCGCTGTCGATGCGCATGAGTGCCTGGCGACCCCCCGCCCGTCCCGACTCCTGGTCGACCACCGCCCACATGAGCAGTTCCGGGTTCTCGTTCGTCCCAACGATCCAGTCGCGAACCGCGGACTCATCGGCCGGCGGCTGATCGTGCAGATAGGCGAACAGCTCGGGGTGCCCGCGCGAGGATTCGAACAGGTCGGCGGCGTGCTCGGATCGAAGTGGCTCCAGCCGCGCGTACCGGCCCTCGAGAACCAAGCGGGTTGGGGCAGGGCGCCCCGACCAGCCGGCCAGATCCGCGCTCACAGCGCTTCGGCATCCACGTCGTCGGATGCATCCGGGTCGTCGACCGGTGGGCCGAGAACGGCTTCCTCGTCCGGCTTGCTGCGCAGGATCGTTGCGACGTAGTCGTCGGTCGCGGCCTCGAGGCCCACGTCGGTGCCTGAGCGCTCCGAGGTGAACCAACGGTGGGCCAACACCTCGTGGACCAGTTCCGGGCCCTCGAACTTCCCGCGCAGGTCCTTGGGGATCCGTCGCAGCACGAGGTCGTACACGTCGGTGACCCAGCGGCGGGCTGCGGCGTGCTCGTCGTGGTCGAGCCCGGCCATGTACCGGTAGGAGTCGATGTCGTTGAGCAGCCGCCGGGCCTGGTTCTCGTGCATCTCCAGGCCGGTCAGGCGCATCATCCGTCGGCGGTGGTGCCCGGCGTCGACGACCTTGGGCTGGACGCGGATGCTCGATCCGCCGTCGGTCGAGTCGGCGGAGAGCTCCGCGACGTCGAAGCCCAGGCCGTTGAGCGTCCGCAGCAGGGTGTGGATCTGGTAACGGTCCGAGGTCGACACGGTCACGGCATCGGTCAGGGTCATCCACAGGTGCTCGTACCGGCGGCGGAAGTCCGGGCCGACGTCCGCCGGGTCCAGGGTCTCGGGGACCATCCCGCCGGCCTGGAGGTCCATCAGCTCACCCATGACGTTCATGGAGGCCGTCTCGATGTCGTAGGCGCGCTGGCCGCGCGACAGGGTCTCGTGCATCTCGCCGGTCTCGGCGTCGACAAGGTGCGCCGAGAACGCGCCGGCATCGCGCAGGAAGAGCGTGTTGGACAGGGAGCAGTCGTTCCAGGCGAAGCCGAGGAGGTGCAGGCGAACGATGAGCAGCACCAGCGCGTCCAGCAGCCGCTCCCAGGTGTTCAGGCTCAGCGTGGGCTTGACCAGTGCGCGGTAGGGCAGCGAGAAGGACAGGTGCCGGGTGATCAGTGCGGCGGGCAGGTCCTCGCCGTCGGCGTCCACCCGACCGGCGATGACCCCCACCGGCTCGACGCACGGGGCGCCGAGCCGACGGAGGTCGAACAGCAGCGCGTACTCGCGCTGGGCGAAGGACTCCTCGATCTCCTTGACCGCGAACACCACGCCATTGACACGCACGAACCGCACGGTGTGCCGCGAGATGCCGCGCGGCATCGCCACGGTGTCCTCCGCGGGCCACTGCTCCAGGGCAGTGCCCCAGGGCAGGAACAGCAGGTCAGGTTCCGCCGCTGTTGCTGTGGCGCGCAGCGGCATCCAGGCTCCTCTGTCGGTAGCTGGTCGGCTGTGTCAGTAGATGAGGCGTTCGCCGGTTTCGGGGTCGAAGAGGTGGACGTGGTGGGGGATTGCTTCGATGCTGAGGGTGGTTCCGCGGGTGGGGATCTGGCGTCCGTCGGTGCGGACGACGACTTGTTGTTTGGTTCCGCCGGGGAGTTGGAGTTCGGTGTAGACGTAGGCGTCGGCTCCCAGGCCTTCGACGATGAGGACTTCGACGGGCCAGGCGGTGTCGCTGTCGGTGACGCGGAGGTCCTCGGGGCGCATGCCCATGACGACGCTGGTGCGTCCGCGTTCGGTGAGGATCTTGGCGGCGGCTTCGGGGATGGGGACGGACTTGCCGCCGAGGACGATGTTGCCGTTGGCCAGGGGGGCTTGGATGATGTTCATGGCGGGGGAGCCGATGAATCCGGCGACGAAGACGTTGTTGGGGGTGTCGTAGAGCTCTTGGGGGGTGCCGACCTGCATGAGCAGCCCGTCCTTGAGCACGACGATCCGGTCGCCCATGGTCATGGCTTCGGTCTGGTCGTGGGTGACGTAGACGGTGGTGACGCCGAGGTCGCGTTGGAGCTTGGCGATCTGGGTGCGGGTCTGCACCCGGAGCTTGGCGTCGAGGTTGGACAGGGGTTCGTCCATCAGGAACACCTGCGGGTTGCGCACGATGGCCCGGCCCATGGCCACGCGTTGGCGCTGCCCACCGGACATGGCCTTGGGCTTGCGCTCCAGGTACGGTTCGAGGTCCAGGATCTTCGCGGCCTCCTCGACCCGCTGGGCGATCTCCTTCTTGTCCATCCCGGCGATCTGCAGCGCGAAGCCCATGTTCTCCCGCACGGTCATGTGCGGGTACAACGCGTAGGACTGGAACACCATCGCGATGTCGCGGTCCTTGGGGGCCAGGTTGGTCACGTCACGGTCGCCGATGAAGATCGAACCCTCGTTGACCTCCTCCAACCCGGCGAGCATCCGCAAACAGGTCGACTTCCCGCACCCGGAGGGTCCGACCAGGACGAGGAACTCCTTGTCCTTGACCTCGAGGTCGAGCTTGTCCAGAGCAGGCTTGGTCGACCCCGGGTAGATCCGGGTCGCGCCCTTGAACGTCACAGTGGCCATGATTCTTCGTTCCCTTCACCGGCAGGTACGTGCCGGACGATCCGTGTGGAGGGTGATGCGGACCGCGGATGCGGTCTGTGGCCAAGAATAGGCGAGGTGGGCCTGCGAAGGGTGGTTGTTGGCCAACGATCCGAGAACGATCCGAGTTCGATCCGGGTCACGATCCAGCCCGGGGCTCGAGCCCGTGCCTAGGATCCTTCCCATGAAGCTGGTGTCTCGGGTCCTGGCCCTGCTCGGGCTGGTCATCGTCGGATGGGTCCTGCTGACAGAGCTCCCCGCGGTGGTGCACGGGCAGTGGGCGTACGCCGTCCTGCTGCTCGTCACAGTCCTCGGGTGCGTCGGGGCGCTGGTCCTGCATCGTCAGGATCGCCCTGCCCTCCATGGTTGGCGGCGGGTGGGGTCGATCGCCCTGTGCGTCGGCGCGGTCGGGTGGCTGGCGGCGATCGCGTGGCTGCGTCCGTTCAGCGCCCAGGAGCCGGCCATCGCCGCGATGGATTCCGGCGCTGGGGTAGTGGTGACCGAGACCTCCAGTCGGGTCGTGCTCGAACCTGCGGACGGGCCGGCCTCCCCGACCTCGGTCTTCTTCCAACCGGGGGCGAAGGTGGAGGCGCGGGCCTACGCGGCGGTCCTTCGCCCGCTGGCGGAGGCCGGGTATCGGGTCGTGATCGTCAAGCAACCGCTGGGGATCGCGTTCCTGTCCCTGGGGGCCTTCGATGCAGTCCGCGGGGACTTCCCGGACACGAAGGCGTGGGTCCTCGGTGGCCACAGCCTCGGCGGCACTGTGGCGTCCATGCAGGCCAACGACAACGGTGGTGACGCCGGCTCGGCCCGTGGGCTGCTGCTGCACGCCTCCTACCCGGCCAGCGACATCAGCGAGTCGCTGAAGGCGGAGGTCACCAGCGTGTTCGGCACCCATGATGGGCTCGCCACCCCGGAGGACATCGCAGCCTCACGGGCCAACTTGCCGGCCGGGAGCCAGTTCGTGCCGATCGAGGGGGCCGTCCATTCGTTCTTCGCCGACTACGGCCCGCAGCCCGGCGACGGCGAGCCGACCACCAGCCACGACGAGGCGCGCACGCAGATCTCGAACGCCAGCGTGGAGTTCGTCACCGCGGTGGCCGCAGCGCAGGCAGCGCGGTAAGGGTGACGAGCGTCGAGCGTCGCCCGGTCGTCGCGTGAGGGCTGGCTACTGCTGACCCTGACCCTGACCTTGGGCCAGGCCATTGGCGAGTGCCCCCGTCGCGATCCCGGCCCGGAGCTTGTCCGCGTCCTCCTGCGTCATGATGCCGTTGGCTACCGCGAGGTCGAGCAGCTGGCCGACGTCGGTGATCCCGACGGCCGAGGCCATGCTCTTCAGCGAGTCCGGGATCGGGAGCTCTGACAGCGGGACGTCAAGGCTGTTGGGGGCCTGGGCGTCGGGGGCGGTGCCGCCCGGAGTGGTCGCGTCCGGCGTGGTCGTGTCGGGCACGGTGCCGTCCGGCGTCGCCGGGGGAGTGATCCCGCCGAGGTTCAGGTCGCCGGAGGCCAGCTGTGACGCGGCCGCGAGCAGGGGGTTCTGCGAGACCTGCCAGGCAGTCACCCCGAGGACGAGGGCCGCAGCCGAGGTGACTGCGGCGATCGCGACCGCGATGCGGGTGCGCGTGCGCTGGCTGCGGTACTTGGACTCCCACGCGTCGGCTGCAGGAGTGCCGGGGACGTACCCGGGGGCGTAGCCCGCGCCGAAGCCGGGTGCGTACCGGGGGTCGTACCCGGGGCCGTAGCCCGGCGATAGCCCGGCGCATAGCCCGGTGCCTGGCCGGCGGGCGGGTAGGGACGGGGGATGGCCGTCGTGTCGTGTTGCTCGGGCGCGGAGGGCGAGTACATGTCGGTCACAGGTCCATTGTGCGCCACGAACGACAGTGCCCCGACGCGTTGCGTCAGGGCACCGATCGTGCGGTGTTCGGGTCAGGTACGGATGGCTTCGGAGGTCTCCGGATCGAAGAAGTGCGCCCGCTCGAGATCGATGGCGATCTCGACAGTGTCACCCATGCGCACCCGGGAGCGTGGACCGAACGAGGCGACCCACTTGACCCCGGCGTCGCTGAGGGTGTGCAACTCCTCGCCACCGGACTCCTTCTGCAGGAGCTTGGTGTCGTCGGAGACGTAGGTCTGGCCGTCGAATGTGAAGTGCACGATGATCTCGGAGCCCAGGGCCTCGGTGAGGGTCACCTTCGCCTGGATCCTGCTCGGCATGTGCGCCGCGGTGGGCAGGCTCGCGTCCTCCATGTCCTCGCTGCGCAGGCCGACCACGACCTCCTTGCCCGCGAACGAGCGCAGTGCCGGGCGCTGTTCGAGCGACGTATCGGTGATCGCCACCTGGTTGTCCGCGCCGATCTGCAGGGCGAGGCCCTCACCGGACTGGACGACCGTGGCGACGACCAGGTTCATCGGCGGCGAGCCGACGAACTGGGCGACGAAGATGTTGTTCGGCGCGTCGTAGCACTCGCTGGGGGTGCCGAGCTGGTTGAGGACGCCGGCCTTCATGACGGCCATGCGGTCGCCCATCGTCATGGCCTCGGTCTGGTCGTGGGTGACGTAGAGCGTCGTGGTCTTCAGCGAGCGCACGACGGCCGAGATCTCGGCGCGCATCTGCACGCGCAGCTTCGCGTCGAGGTTCGACAGCGGCTCGTCCATGAGGAACACCTGCGGCTCGCGGACGATCGCCCGGCCCATGGCCACGCGCTGGCGCTGGCCGCCGGAGAGCTGCTTGGGCTTGCGGTCCAGCAGGGGGGTCAGCTCGAGCATGTCCGCGGCCTTCTTGATGCGCGCCTCCATCTCGTCCTTGGGCATCTTGCGCAGCTTGAGGCCGTAGGCGATGTTGTCGCCCACACTCATGTGCGGGTAGAGGGCGTAGGACTGGAACACCATCGCGATGTCGCGGTCCTGCGGCTCGAGCTCGTTGACCCGCTTGCCGCCGATGCGCAGCTCGCCGCTGGAGATGTCCTCCAACCCCGCCACCATCCGAAGGGCTGTGGACTTGCCGCAGCCGGATGGCCCGACCAGGACGAGGAACTCCCCGTCGGCGACGTCGATTGAGAGGTCCTGGACGGCATGGAAGCCGTTGTCGTAGACCTTGTTGATGCCGTCGAGCTCGACGCTGGCCATAGCACTCCTGTTCATCGACTGGGGCGGCAAAGCCCCGGCAGTTCCCACATCTGGACCATCGGACCATCTCCTGGCAATGTTGCCAGCCCTGCGCGTGCGGTGAGGGTTGCCCCTCCGTACACGTTCCGTGCCTGCAAGCCGTCGTCGAGACCGAGCAGCGGTGCGCTCAGCGTGATCGGCGGGCCGCCTGTGCGCGCGAGCAGGATGAGTATGGACTCCTCATCCGTCTCCCGCAGCCAGGCGATCCGATCGGCATCGACGTGGACCCAGCGCAAGCCTCCCCGACGCAGGGCCACGGAGTCGCGCCGAATGGCACAGAGTTGCCTGAAAACGGACAGGAGAGCGCGATCCCAGGTCTCCGGCTGATCCCAGGGGAACCCGCGGCGGCCCTCCTCGCCTGTGACACCCTCCATGCCGATCTCGTCGCCGGCCCAGATCATGGGAATGCCCGGGTGGGCGATCATCGCGGCGACCGCAACCTCGGTCAGCGCTGGGTTCGCGGTGATGGTCGCGATCCGGGGGGTGTCGTGGCTGGAGACCATGGTCAGGCTGGCTTGGCGCGCCGACCACGGGATGGCGCTGAACGCGCGCATGGTGGACACCACGGACGGCCCGGGCAGGTGCGGCCAGCGGGGAAGGGGTGCGCCCAGCCAACTGTCGAATACCGGGTCCCGGCGCGCGAGCCACGTCCACATGGGGCGGGCCAGGCCCGAGTAGTTCATGATCCCGTGCCACGTGGTGCCATCGACGTCGCCGAGGAAGTCGTGGAAGTGCTCCCCGACAAGGTAGGCCTCGGGGGTGACCTCTGCCATTGTGGCGCGGATCTCGCGGGCGATCTCCCGGGTCAGGTCCGTCTCCCGGTAGCGGCCGGTCATGTTGGCTACGTCGATTCGCCAGCCATCCAGGCCGAACCGCAGCCACCGGGCAACCACGCTGTCCGGTCCGTCGACCAGGCGGCGGCGCAGCTCGGCGCTGCGGTGGTCGAGCTTGGGCAGGGACCGGTGCCCGAACCACCCGACGTAGTCCCGGTCCCCGTCGTCGGCCATGTCCGGGCCGAAGAGGTAGAAGTCCGACTCCGGGGAGCTCATGTCGGCGCGGCCGGTCAGGAACCAGTCGTGCGTGCTCCCGGTGTGGTTCGTCGTCAGGTCGCCGAGGACGCGCATCCCCCGGGCATGGGCGGTGTCGATGAGCTCCCGGTAGGCCGCGTCCCCACCGAGGAGCGGGTCGATGTGGTCGAAGCTCGAGGCGTTGTAGCGGTGGCTCGAGGCCGCAGGGAAGGCGGGGGTGAGGTACAGGGCGTTGGCGCCGAGGGCGGCGATGTGGTCCAGGTGCTCGACCACGCCGTACAGGTCGCCCCCGAAGAGCTGCCGGGCTGCTGGTCGTCCGGCGGGGTTCGGGGCGTCCCCCCACGCGGCGGGAACGGCCCAGTCGGGCAACGGTTCGCTTACCCGGCCGCTGCGGGCGAAGCGGTCGGGGAGGATCTGGTACACGATCGCGTCGTCGAGCCAGGCCGGGGCCTTGGACGCCAGGGCAACCCGGAAGTCCCCGCGGTCGGGCACATCGGCCTCGACCAGCCCGGCGGCGCTGAGCCAGCGGTAGTCGGTCGAGCCGCCGTCGAGGAGGAACCGGTAGTTGGACACGGTGTTGTGGGCGACCAGATCCGCCCGCCACCACGTGCCTGACGGCGTGCGCCGGTCGACGCGCGCCTGGACGAAGAAGGGCTCACCGTCGTGCACCTGGCGGACCGCCACGCGGCTCACAGGATCGTCGGCGGATGTGCGAAGGAGCACGGTGAACGAGTCACCGTGCTCCTTCGGCGGGTCGGGGCAGTACGCCGGCGATCCGTCGTGGTGCGGCGCCTCGAGCAGCGACCCCGACGAGACCGACCCGTTGTTCATCCGGTGCGGGTCAGCCCTTGACCGCCCCGGCGGTGAGGCCGGTGACCAGCTGGCGCTGTGCGACGGCGAAGACGAGCAGCATGGGGACCGCGGCGATGAGCGCACCGGCCGCGAAATAGCCCCATTCCTGCTTCAGTGGGTTGCTCACGTAGGTGTTCAAGCCGACTGCCAACGTGGTGTCCAACTGGTTGGGAACGATGACCGAGGCGATCGCCAGCTCGTTGAACATCCCGGTGAAGGTGACGAAGAACACGACGGTGAGGATCGGGGCAGCCAGGCGCAGGATCATGCCGAAGAAGATCCGCACGTGGCTCGCGCCGTCAATCCGCGCGGACTCGTCGATCTCGACCGGGATCGTGTCGAAGAAGCCCTTCATGAGGTACGTGTTCACCCCCAGGGTCCCGCCCAGATACACCAGGATCAGGCCGTAGATCGAGTTCAGGCCCAGCAGGGGGAACACGTCGCGGATCTGGGTCAGCAGCAGGAAGATCGCCGTGAGCGCCAGGATGGCGGGGAACATCTGGACCAGGACCAGGGCCAGGAGCCCCGGACGCCGGCCCGTGAAGCGCATCCGGCTGAACGCGAACGCCGCAGCTGCCCCCATGAAGACAGACACGAACGACACGACCGTGGCGATGATCATGGTGTTCTTGAACCACACGGGGAAGGGACGCTGCTTGTTGGCGATCACCTTCGAGAAGTTCTCAGTGTCCCACTTCCACGGTTGCGGGATGAGGCAGCTGACCGCCTTCAGTCCCTGGTACTCCAGGGGGCAGGCCGAGGTCAGGGTGTTGCCGCCGGCGAAGGCAAGGTTGAGGATGTACCCGATCGGGAACAGGGCGAACAGCACGGCAAGCACCATGATCAGGTGGCGCCATCCCACGGTCTTCACCCAGCGGCCGGCCGACATCTTCTCCACCTTGACGGGGGTGGGCGCAGTCGAAGTCGTAGTGCTCATGCGCCGATCTCCTCAAGCTTCTTGGTGGAGCGGAACGAGATGGCTGAGATCGTCCCGACGATCACGAATATGACCAGGGAGATCGCGGCCGCAAGACCCAACTGCTGATTGGTCTTGTTGAAGGCCTTTCGATAGGTCCAGTTGATGAGGAGGTCTGTTGAGCCGCCGTCGTTCAGTTGGCCCTTGAAGGGCCCACCGCCAGTGAGGTACTCGATGAGGGTGAAGTTGTTGAAGTTGAAGGCGAACGAGGCAATGAGCAACGGGGCCACGGAGATCATCAGCAGCGGGAGGATGACAGTGCGGAAGGCGTGGAAGCCGCTCGCGCCGTCGACGAACGCCGCCTCCTTCAGGTCGCCCGGGATGGCCGTGAGCGCACCGGTGCAGACGAGCAGGAAGTAGGGATAGGCGATCCACAGGTTCACGAAGAGCAGTGAGAAGCGGGCCAGCCAGGCGTCCCCGAGCCAGTTCGTGTTGCCCGGCAGGATCTGGTTGATGATTCCGAAGTCGACGTTGAGCATGCCCTTCCACAGGATCGCGGTCAGGAAGATGGGCAGCGCGTAGGGAAGGATCAGAAGAACCCGGTAGTACTTCTGCCCCTTCATCCGACGGTCGCTCATGACGATGGCCAGCAGCAGACCCAGCGCGAAGGTTGTGAAGACCGTGAGGAACGCGAACGCGAACGTCCAGATCATGATCGGGAAGAAGTTGTCGCGGATGGTCGGATCCGTCAGGAGTGAGGAGTAGTTCGCGAGGCCGACGCCCACGATCCAACCGGGTTCGAGCTTCTTCCCGTCGGGCGAGGCGAAGTTGCCCGATTCCACCGGGGTGTACACGACGCCCGTGTTGGTGTCGGTCATTGTGTCGGCGGTCTCGTCGTAGACGAACCCGGACTTGAACTCCTTGGCCTCGAAGATGCTGGAGGATTTCAAGAAGGTTCCGGTCGTGTCGTTGAGAGGTACCCGCAACTCGCTCCACTGGGCGGTGAAGTCGGGGTTGTTGGACATCGTGCCCAGGTTCAGTGACTGGTAGCCCGTGACCCCGGTGACCTTCTCGCCGGTTGTCTGCAGCTGGTCGGGCGGGACGGCGGTGAGGCTCTCGGGGGTTCCGATGAACGTCTGGCCGGCCTGGTCGGTGCCCTCAGGGAACGTGACGAGCATCGAGACCGTCCCGCCCTTCTCGATGGGCACCACGGGATAGGCCGCCGAGTCGGCGACGGGCTGCTCCTCACGCTGCAGGAGGGCGGAGATCGCGTCCTCCTTGTCGCCGAGGTGGCCGGTCCCGTAGTTGGTGAAGGAGGTGTAGCCGGTCAGCACCATGGTGAACAGCTGGTAGACCAGCAGGAACATGAGGCCGGGGAGCAGGTACTTCATGGGCAGGCCCCTGGTGAAGTACACCAGGTTCACTGCGAAGAGGGCGAAGATGAAGAACCCGACCCCAAGCGTCCAGCCATCGGAGATGCACTGGATCAGGGCCCAGACCAGTAGTGCGTCGATCAGGCCCACAAGGATCAGCTTGACGGCCAGGCCACCTGCTGTGGTGGTGCTGGACTTCTTGCGGACGACCTTGTCCGGTGCGGGTTTGGTGGCTGTGCTCATGGTCGGGTTCTTCATCCCTTCGCGTTCAGGTGGTGATCAGCGGATCAGCCGTTGGCTGCGGCAATCGCCTTGTTGATGGAATCGCCAGCTGCGGTCATGGTCTTGGTCGGATCCTCACCCGACGCGACCTTGAACTCAGCCAGACCCAGGGACTCCCAGACCGAACCCATCTCGGGCACGGACGGCTGCGGGATGCCCTGCTTGCCGAAGTCGATGAACCCCTTGGTGATCGGGTCCGTGATCTTGTCGGCCGATTCGGTCCACGCCGGCGGGCGGGGATCGGCGGCGTACATGGCGTCCATGAACTCCGTGGTCATCACGTAGTCATTGAGGAACGTCTGCGCGATCAGGGCGTTCTTCGCCTTGGTGGGGATGAACATCGTCTGCACGCCGATGAACGCCGAGGACGTCGCGGGCCCATTGGGAACCGGGCACACCATGGTGTCCGGGACGGCCTTCACAGCATCGGCAGCATTCCACGGTCCGGTGATGAACCAGGCCGACTTGCCGGTGTTGTAGGACTCCTTGGCGATGTCGCCGGTGACCGAGGCCTTGATCAGCTTCTTGTCGGCCATCATCTGCAGGCTCTCGGCTGCGGCGATGGAGCCGGCCTGGCCGACGCCCATGTCCTCGACGTTGGTGGTGCCGTCGGCGTTCTCACCGAAGATGTAGCCACCGTTGGCGCTGTAGAGCGGGTACCAGTGGTACGCGTCGCCCTTGTCGCCGATCTGCAGGGCAAGGGGCAGCGAAGCCTTCTTGTCCTTCAGCAGCGTCTCGCCCTGGGAGACCAGGTCATCCAGGGATGCCGGGCACTCGGGAGACAACTTCGGATTGGTCAGCAGCGCGATGTTCTCCACCGCGTAGGGCACGCCGTAGCTCTTGCCGTCGTAGGCGACAGCCTTGACGGCCACATCGCTGAAGCTGCTCGACTTGGCGCCGAGGTCGAACGGCGTGACGACGCCGTTGGTCACGAGCTCGCCGAGCCAGTCGTGGGCACCGATGAACAGGTCGGGCACGTCCCCGGTCTGGTTGCCCTGGACGACCTTGGCGCGGATGTCGCCGAAGTCGATCTGGACCACCTCACAGGTGATGCCGTTGGCCTCGGCGAACGCGTCGCACTGGGCCTTGATCGGGGCGGTCCGGACCTCATCGGCCCAGATCGTGAACGTGCCTGAACTCGCTGCGGGCGCTGAACTCGAGGCCGTGTCGGTCGTTGCTGTGTCGCTTCCGCTGCTGCAGGCAGCAAGAAGAAGGGCGAGGCTGGCGGCTGCGGCCCCGGCTTTGGTGGTGCGGCGCATGGATGCTCCGTTTCTGGGTGAGTGGAACACGGGGCCGTACGGGACCCCGCTGAGGGCATCATGCCCCCTCGTTCGCGTCGTAGCGACGCGTGGGGGCGCGTGGTCGTTTCGTTACCAAATCGTTGTGAATGCAGTCTGATCCCCGGCGGTCGGGCGACGCAACGCAGAGAGCGCTTGCTCAGCCGGCATCGATGGCGGACTGGATCTCACGCCCCGCGGCCTTCATCGTCTTCGTCGGGTTCGAGCCGGACATCACATCCACCTGGGCCTGGCTCAGGGCCGGCCAGACGAGGTCCATCTGGGCGAGGTTGGGCATCGGCGCCGAGGCGTCGGCGTAGTCGCCGAAGCCCTTGATCACGGGGTCAGCAGCGGCGATCGCGTAGGAGTCCACCCATGCCGGGGCCAGACCTCCGGGGGCAGCAAGCGCACTCATGACGCCAGTGGTCATCGCGGTCGTTGTCAGGTAATCCTGCGCACCGGCCGGGTTGCGGGCGAAGGCGGACTGGAGCAGGCCCTGGGAGGTGACCATCGCCTGGCTGCGGGAGGCCAGCACAGAGTCGAAGCCCGGGACCGCCTCGACCACGAAGGGCACTCCGGACTGGCGAACCGCGTCCACGCTCCACGGCCCGGAGATCAGGTAGGGGGATTTGCCCGAGGTGAACGCGGTCAGGGCTTCGTCGAGGGTCGTGTCCTTGTCCAGTGCGCCGTCCTCGGTCAGCTGCGCGAGCCGCTTCGCCGCCTCGATACTCCCGGGCTTGCCCACCTCGAGCTCATCTGCGGTGTAGCCACCCTGTGTGTCGAGGCCGAAGATCTTGCCGCCGGCCGCGCTGTAGAACGGGTACCAGTGGTAGGCGTCGCCCTGTGGGCCCACTGGGAGCGCGATGGGCAGGATCTGGTCGTCCTTGTCCTTGAGCTCCAGCCCGTCGCGCGCCATCACGTCGATCGACTCGGGGACCTCCGGGGCCAGGTCGGTGTTGCGGAACAGGGCGAGGTTCTCGGTGGCGAAGGGCACCCCGTAGGTACGGGCCTCGTAGGTGAAGCCGCCGACCGAGACTGGGCGGAAGCTGCTGGCCCGGGTGGAGAGGTCGATGGGCGCAAGCACGCCGTAGTCGGCCAGTAGGCCCACCCAGTCACTCTGCCCGACGAACAGGTCAGGCCCCTGGCCCTGGGGTGCGAGCGTGGTGATGTCGTCGCGGATCTTGGTCAGGTCCGTGCCGACCGTCTGCACCAGGACCTCCACGCCCGTCGCCTTCTGGTGGGCCGCTGCGGTGGCCTTGAGCGCCTCGGCATGGGCTGGATCGGACCAGATGAGGATCGAGGAGGTGGCGCTCGGCGCCCCGCTCGCGCTGACGCTGGCCGACGGGTCCGCCCCCTGGCCGTCGGATCCGCACGCGGCGAGCAGCAGCCCGGCGGCCGCGCACGCCGACAACATCGTCTTCCTGCCCATGGTGTCCCCACTCTCCCCTGCCCGCCGCCCCCTCCGAGGCCCCGTGGGCATCATGCCGCGGCGGGTCGCCGATGGCCAGACATGAGCCCGCGTGCTCTACCCTTGTGCCGCATCGCCGGCGTGGCGCAATTGGCAGCGCACCTGTCTTGTAAACAGGGGGTTCCCGGTTCGAGTCCGGGCGTCGGCTCTGTATTGGGGCAGGTCAGGGGCCGGTTATCCGGCCTTCTGTGCTGTGGTTCTTGGGTTCTGGTCACGGATTGGTCACATGTGCCCTGCGGAACCCCTGCGGAACCCCAGCGTGGCAGGCGAGATTGTGCACGGACCTGGCCGCTCGGCCCCTGGCTTGACAGTCCTACGCGGCGCTATGTCGCACCGCCGCTACCGGGACGGTACGCGGCGGAATGCACAACACCGCCGCTGGCCGGACTTCCGTCGGAGTCTCAGGTTGCCGACCACTGCTTGGGCGAGTCCGCGGCTGCCCACGAAGAGGTCCTGGCAACGAGCGCCCTCGCGTGCTCAACGCCGCTGTCCGTTGATCGGCTGTCACCATGGTGCCGTGGCCGAGGCGTGGGTAGCGTGGGACGACGGCGAAATCGACGGCGAGCGGATCTGGGAGACCGGGTATGACGTGTCGTTCCAGGGCGAGGGAACCTCAGTCGAGAACTACCGGGTGCCCTCCTTGGGCGAGGCCCTGGCCCTGGCGCGCTCGCGCACGTCCTGGGTGATGGTCCGCCCGGAGTGGGACCAGGGGCGCTACTACTGGGCCGGCGAGGGCCCAGCCCCGAGCGACGTACCCACCCTGCCAACGTGACGCCCCGCGTCGGCCGCCCCGGGCGGGCCACGTCTGTGCGGTGACGGCCGCATTGCCTAGGGTGCGCGATAGGCGGCGAATAGACGCACGTGGGGCTCCATGATCGGGACCCCGATGCCCGCCTGTCCGGACGAGCGGATCATGGCGGGGAACGCCGGCCTGGCCCTCGAGGGTCTGCCGGTAGTTGCGGCCGCCCGGGCGTGGGTGGATCCTCGAGAAAGTCCTGCGGGAACGGCGGCGCGATGTACCGCGCGATAACGCTCCCGACGACAATCAGCCAGGCAGCCAGGCAGCCAGGCAGCCAGGCAGCCAGGCAGCCAGCGGACACCGGAGAGAGGAGCCGGGGTGGACGACCACCAGACAACCGCCGACGCGCCGCACACTGACGCGCGCCCGGGAGCCGTTCGCGGCGACGCGCCGGAGGCGTCCTACCAGGTCCACCCCATCGGGTGGATCGAATCCCCGCTCCTCGACACTGCCGAGGCACCCAAGCAAGGCGAGTTGGGCGCCCCGGATGCCTGGCTGGTGCTCAATCCCACGTTCCGCGAAGGGGCGCGTGACCTCGCGGTCGGCTCAGACATCATCGTCCTGACCTGGCTGCACGAGGCACGCCGCGACGTGTTGGTCGCCCACCCCGGCGGCGTTGCGACCCGGCCCGAGCGGGGCGTGTTCAGCACCAGATCACCTGCCCGCCCCAACCCTGTCGGCATCCATCGAGTATCTGTCCTGGCCATCGAGGGCGACCGGCTGCGGGTCGGTCCCATCGAGGCGATCGATGGCACGCCGGTCATCGACATCAAGTCAGCCATGCCCTCCGACTACCCCTGAGCGGCACCGGACGAACGACCACCATGTGTGCGATAGGCGGCTGCTATGGGGCACCGCCTTGACTGATCAGGGCGTGCCAGGTCTCTGCTGGTGGGGCGGGGGCTGGCGGCGTAGCCGTGGTCGGCTAGCCAGGCACGTGGGCGGTCGCGTTGCCGGTCCTCGGAGGAGGGCGAACCACTGGGTCATCAGGTCGGGCCGTGCGGCCAGGGTGTCCTTGAACCGCATCTGCCAAATAGCCCCCAAGAAGCCCTGCCACTTACCGCCAAAGAACACAGCCGTGACCTCATAGCGCCACGGGGACCGATGCGGTCCGGTGAACGATTATACCCCTAGGGGTATAATGGTGGGATGACTGAGATGCGAACCCCCCTGTGGCTCTTCGACGGTGACTGCGGCCCCTGCGACCGGGCTGCGGCGAGGATCCGGACCCGGGTCGCCCCGCCGGCCGACGTACGCCCCTACCAGTCGGAGGATCTCGACGCCCTGGGCATCGGGCCGGACGAGGTTCTCCGTGGTCCCGTGCTCGTCCGGCCCGACGGCAGCCACGTGGTCGGCCCGCAGTCCGTTGCCGAGCTGCTGCGGATGTCCCGGCCGCCGTTCCGGCTGGCCGGCGCGCTCATGCTCGCCCCCGGGGTCCGCCACGCATTCGCGGCCGTCGGGCCGCACATGTACCAGCAGCGGTACCGGCTGCCCGGGGCCACGGCTGCGTGCCGGACCCCCGAATCCGTGGACACCGCGGGATAGCGCGGGTGGCCAGGTCCACATCCCGCGGCGTCGCTAGGCCTCAACGAAGACGAGAACTCGTCTGAGCGTTACCGATCAGGCTGAAGCTACTTGGAGTAGTCGGGTCCATGTCCATATGCGTGGATTCCCGGCCGCTACTTCTGGAAGGCCCACCAGGTGGAGGCGGCCCGAACCCGCAACAGGTGCGCTGGTAGCGTCGATCGAGGGGCTGAGCAGGAGGGAAGCAGCGATGGCGCGCAGGGTTCGCATCGGTAGGGTCGAGGACTTCACCCCGGGCATCCTGAGCGAGGTCGAGGTCGAGGGGACGAAGCTCATCGTCAGCCGGGACGAGGAGGGGGTCTGCGCCGCGCACAACAAGTGCCCTCACCTGGGCCTGTCACTGACCTCGGGGCCCGGAGGTAAGCACTACGCCGACGGGGTGGTCACCTGCCCCTGGCACAACTCGACGTTCGTGGTCAGGACCGGTGAGAACCTCGACTGGGCGGCCGGCATCGCTGGACGCTCCGTTCCCCGGTGGTCGCGGCGGGTGATCGCGGTCGGCCGCAAGCCGGCGCCGCTGACCACCTACCCGGTGTCCGTCGAGGGTGACGAGGTCTTCGTCGAGATCTGAGCCGGAACGCATCAGGATCCGCCGCTACCCGGTCGGCTCCTTGGCGATCGCCATGTCGTTCCGAAGGGCCCGGTGCTCGGGTCGGTGTCACCAGCCGCAAGCTACGAGTCCTCAGAGGCAGGACCAGACCGGCGGCGGGCGGAAGTTCGTGCAGAGTCGATGCCTGAGGCCCGGTCTGGTCGTCGACGAGCAGGTCCTGGTCGCGGTCCGGGTTCCCGACACCGCCGAGATCACCACGTTGCTGACCGCCAGCATCTGACCCGTGCTACTCCGATCCGATGTGCCCTCCGACGGCGACGTGACGGCCCCCTTATGATCGATCCCACGCTGCCCGTCGGCTCCCGCGGGTTCCGGGTACGGCGGTCCGAACCCGATCGGGGGCACGATGACGACGGCGACGGTTCCCGAGGTCCCCGGTCACGTCATCTACTACGTTGCCCTGCTGGCGGCCACGTCAGTCGCCTGGTTCGTCCTGGTGGGCTTGGCCCGGCGGGGGCATGGGGTGGTCCTGCGTGAGCGGTTGGATCCGGGCGTGGCGGCCATCCGGGAGTGGCTGCGCCGTGCGCCGGCCACCGGCGTGTACCTGGCCATCATCACGGTCACCTCCGTACTGCAGCAGACGACCGCCGAGAAGGACGTCCAGACGGCGGTCGCGGCCAACTCGACCAACATCCGCGGGATGATCGAAGGGCCTGGCCGGGTCCTGTTCGGCTCGGCCTTCCTGGTGGCCGAGCTCTCCATGGGCTACCTGCTGTACGTGCTGGGCTTCGTGCTGGTGACTGCGCGACTCGAGCACCGGATCGGCTCCCCGCGCACCATCGTCGTGGCGGTGAGCAGCCACGTCCTGGCGACGCTGGCGACCGTCGCGGTCATCTGGGTCGGGATCCGCTCCGGCTGGCTGCCCGCCGACACTTCCGTCGCCTCGGATGTCGGGGTCTCCTACGTACTCGTCGGCACGATGGCCGGTTACCTCCTCCTGGCCGCAACTCGTGGCCGGATGCTCCTCCTGCTGGTCCTGATCAGCGTGCTCGTCGCGGTGCCGATCGTGACCGGGCCGACCATCTGGGACCTGGGACATGCCGCAGCCGCAGTGACCGGAGTGGCGGTCACGGCGATCGCGATCCGCACCGGACCGCTGCGCCCAGCGATGAGCTGGCGCGCGCTGCTGGGCCGTCCTGCGCGACCGTTACGACCCAGCGTGACGACCTCGGGGCAGCACAAGAGCTGACAGACGAGCGACAGGTCAATCGAACGCGGCGTCGCGGTCCGCGAACGCGGGGGTCCCCCTTGTGCAGGTTCACCCCGGCGGTGGGCCTTGCCGGTCTGGTGCCCCTTCTGGGCTTCGCTTCACCTCCACGTCGCCCCCGAAGCGGGCAGCGCCCGACATCCGCGGGCTGCCGGGTCGTAGCCTGACCGGGTGACGTGGATCATCCGGGAGTACCAGCACAACGACCTCGAGGGCGTCATGCGTCTTTGGGAGAGCGTGGGCGGTCCCGCGACCCCGAGCGTGTTCAGCTTGGCCGAATGCGTCGGCGCGCTCAATGGGCGCCAGCCGGCGGTCGTGGCCACCAGCGGGGGGCGCATCGTGGGCGCGTGCGTGGCGACCGTCGCCGCCGATCGGGCCTGGGTGATGCGGATCGGGCGGCTCCCTGAGTTCCGGGGTTTCCAGATGACCTCGGCGCTGCTCACCGAGATCGAGCGGATCAGCGTGGAGCGGGGCGCTCGGCGGATGGCCTACGTGCTGCCCGACGAGGAGCAGTTCAGCGAGGGTCTGGTCAATGCCGGGTACCTTCGCAAACCCGCGACTGCCTACTTCGAGAAGTTGGAGGGCCTCGGCCCGGGTGAGGCTTCGGTCCTCGAGGGGCTCGGCGGTCGGGTCCGTCGTCTGCCCAGCGGTCTGTGGGACCGGATCAGCGGGATGGAGCGGGAGAAGGGGATCATCGAGAACCGCGTGGTCCTGCCCCTGGCGCACCCGGAACGGGCCGCCGCCCACGGCGTGCTTCCGCCGCACGCGATCGTGCTGTTCGGCCCGCCGGGCACCGGAAAGACTACGTTCGCCCGCGGGATCGCCTCCCGCCTGGCGTGGCCGTTCGTCGAGGTGTTCCCCTCCCGGCTCTCCGGTGCCGAAGGTGGGCTGGCAAATGCGTTGCGCGAGGTGTTCGCCCTGATCAACGACTTGGAGCGGGTGGTGGTGTTCCTCGACGAGGTTGAGGAGATCGCCCCACAGCGCGGGGACAACCCGACGACCGCGGCCCACGGCGTGACCAACGAGCTGCTCAAGCTGATCCCGGCGTTCCGCGAGCACCAGACGAGGTTGCTGGTGGCTGCCACGAACTCCGTTCGCTCCTTGGATTCGGCGTTCCTGCGTCCGGGCCGGTTCGACTACCTCATCCCTGTCGGACCCCCGGACGCCCACGCGCGTGCGGCCCTGTGGCAGCGGTTCGTCGCGCGCACAGGGCGCGCGGATGTCGACGTGGACGCCCTGGTGGTTGGCACGGAGGGCTTCACCCCGGCGGACATCGAGCACGCGGCCCGGATCGCGGCGCAGCTGTCCTTCGAGCGCGAGGTCGTCGGGGGCCACGACGTCGCCGAGCCGGGCGCCAGCACGGCGGACTACGTGACGGCGCTGCGCGACATCCGGCCGACCGTGACGTCGGGGATGCGGCGGGACTTCGACGAGGACATCGAGCGCTTCGGCAGGTCCTGAGGGACAGTGCCGGCAGGATCAGCGATCGGATGACCAGATGACATCTCGCGGCTGGGCAGTGGCGGGTGGCACCGCCGCACTGGTCGGTGCGGGCCTACTGGCTGCCGGCCGTGGGGTCAGGAGCAAGTACGGGCATCCGCCGCGACGGCACACATCAGGCGATCCCGGCAGGGTTCCCCCGGCCGCCCTCGACATCGACATCGTGGGCACCGGTGGCGCGAGGCTGCGCGGGTGGCTGATCGAGTCCCCGTCGACGCACTCGGGCGCGGCTGCCCTGGTGGTGCACGGATGGGGTGGGAGCGCCATCGACATGCTCCCCGTCTCCGAGAAGCTGGGCGCCCTTGGGCTGCACGTGCTCCTGCTCGATGCCCGCGGACACGGGCGCAGCGACGACGGGGACGTCGCCTCGATGCCCGCGTTCGCCGAGGACGTCCGCGCCGCGTTGGGCTGGATGCGGTCGGCACCGCAGGTGGACGCATCCCGGATCGTGCTCGTTGGGCATTCGGTGGGAGCCGGCGCGTGCCTGTTCGTGGCCTCCGCCGACCCAGATATCGCGGCAGTGGTTTCGCTTGCCTCCATGGCCGACCCGAGCTCGTTCATGGCCCAGCGGCTACGACACCGGCTGCCCGGCCCGTTGACGGGCTTGGCCCTGCGGTACGTCGAGCACACCATCGGGCATCGGTTCACCGAGTTCGCCCCCGTGCACACCCTTGGGCGGGTCCGGGCCCCGGTGCTGCTCGTGCACGGGCTGCTCGACAGCACCGTTCCCGTATCCGATGCCTACCGGCTGCATGCCCAGGCCCCCGAACGCAGCACTCTGGTCGTGGTGCCCGATGGCGACCACTTCAGCGCCCACGCCCTCGAATCGGCTGGGCCCGACCTCGTGCGGTTCCTCGAGGAGGCCGGGCTGATCGAAACCCCCGGTAGTCAAGGGATCCGGGCGGGCTGAGCCCGCGGGGCACCGCCCAGCGCCGGGACGAGTTTCACCGTTGCGGCGCCCACGCCCGGAGGCGGTCGTTGCCCGGCACATTCCCCGCTCGGCAAGCACGACCCTTTGCTGCTGGGTGTCAACCTCCGCAGCGTTTACGTGTCCCGATCCGGACCTCCAGCAGATCGCCTGCCCACGTCCTCGCTGCCTGCAGGGTCCCCCGGCACTGTGGAAGCGAACAGGGGGCCTGGTCGCACCCGGCACTGCCGGTCAATTGGACGACGCAAGCCCTCAGAGCACCTGGAAGGGGTGAGCTCAGATGAGCACGAGGACAGGAGCGGCCGCCGCGTTCGCTGCGGTGTGCGTGATTGGGGTGGCAGGAGCAGCTGCGGCGGCGACCGGCCCGTGGCTTGGACACGGCAACGGATCCGCGGGAATGGGAACGGCCGGGGCACAGCAGTTGGCTCGCCGTCGCAGGACGGATCTCGTGGCCCGTTCGGAGGCTGGGGGCGCACTGACGGCTCCCGGGGGCACGGTGCTGGTGGACAGGGACCCGGTTCAGGGCGCCAGGGATCGGGCGCGGCGATGCATGGGAGCGACATCCCACCAGCCGTTCCGAACGCAACGATCAGCGCCGACGTGGCCGACATGCTCGCGTTCATGGTCCAGGAGGAGCAGCTCGCCCGGGACGTCTACGCCCTGGCGATCGATGACGTACGGCGACCGGGTGTTCGTCAACATCAACCGGTCGGAGTCGAACCACATGGCCGAGCTGCAGGTGCTCCTCGACCGGTATGACGTTGCCGACCCGACCGCGAACGCGGCGTCCGGGGAGTTCTCCGATGACGAGTTGACGGGCATGTACGCGGACCTGGCGGCACAGGTCGGCACTGACCGCGCGGGGGCGATCGACGCGGGCATCGCCGTGGAGAACGCCGACATCGCTGACCTGAAGGACGCCCTGGAGATGGCGGCACCCGCGGACGTGACCACCGTGCTCGAGAACCTGCTCGCCGGCAGCGAACGGCACTTGGCAGCGTTCCAGCGCAACGCCTGATCGCGGAACGGCAGTTCGCGTAACGCCCTACTCGGACGGCTCACCCGCCGCGGGTAGCTCCACCCAGAAGGTGGCTCCCTCGCCCGGGTGGGCTCTCGACCCCGACCGTGCCGCCGTGCGCGTGCACGATCGCGGAGGCGATCGCCAGGCCCAGCCCGCTGCCCCCGGAGGCGCGGGCGCGGGCGACGTCGGCCCGGTAGAACCGGTCGAACACCTTGGGCAGGTCGTCGGGGGCGATTCCGGGCCCGTGGTCGGTGACCTCGACGCGGACCGTCGTGGGGTTCTGGCGGACGCGCAGGTCGATCGGGGTCCCGGGTGGGGTGTGGCGCAGGGCGTTGGTCGTCAGGCCGGCGAACACCTGGGTGAGCCGATCCCGGTCCCCTGTCACGATGGCCGATTCGGGCATGTCCACCGACACCGACCCGCTCGGGGTCGATCACCTCGAGGTCGCCGGCGAGGTCGGTGAGGATCTCCACGACGTCGACCGGCTCCGTGGCCTGCAGCGGGCCCTGGTCCATCTCGGTGAGCAGGAGCAGGTCCTCGACCAGGCGGCCCATGCGGTTGGCCTCCTGCTTGATCCGGCGCATCGCATCGTCGGTGCTCGCCTCGTCGGCCAGTCCCCCGGCGCTGTGGAGCGCGGCGTACCCCTTCAGCGTGACCAACGGGGTGCGCAGCTCGTGGGAGGCGTCGGCGACGAACTGGCGCAGCCGGGCCTGGGTGGACTCGTTGGTCTCGACGAGCTGGTTGAACGCGGTGCCGAGGTCGTGGGCCTCGGTGCCGACGGGGAAGGCTTCGACGCGTTGGCTGGTGTCCCCCGAGGTGATCGACCGGGCCACCCGCGTGACCCGCAGGATGGGGTCCAGGCCGAGGCGGCGCATCCACCAGAACACCAGCGCGATGACGGTGAGCAGGACGGCGCCGACGATCAGCAGCGTGGTGCGCAGGCCGGTCAGCGTCGCGTCGATGTCGGCCATCGAGCGGCCCAGGACCAGCGTGTCGCCCGAGGGCAGGGTGGTGGTCAGGATCCGCATCTGTGCCGCCTCGCCTCCGGTCGCGGGGACCGTGGCCGGCGACGCGGGTGGGTCGGCGGCGTCGAGCACGGGGGTGAGCCCGGGATCGGTGGCGGGGGTGTCGAGAGTGGTCAGCCCGCTGGGGGCCAGGATGCCCCAGGTACAGGTCCGCCATCCCGCGGGCCCGGCGCGGCTGCCCGGCCTCCGCCGGGGCCACGGTGCCGTCGGCCACCGCGGCGGTGGCGTTGACGACCTGGCGGCTCATCCGTTCGTCGAGTTGGCTGACGAGGAAGTCCTGCTGGATGTTGAGGATCAGCAGGCCCGCGGCGACCAGCAGGCCGGCGATGATCGCCAGGCCCGCGAGCATCCGGGCCCGCAGCGACATCACGGCTCCCGGATGCTGTAGCCGACGCCGCGGACGGTGTGGATCAGCTTCGGTTCGATGGAGTCGACCTTCCGGCGCAGGTTGCGGATGAATGACTCGATGATGCTGGACTCGCCGTTGAAGTCGTACTGCCACACCGAGTCGAGGATCTGCTCACGGGTCACGACCCGGCCCGCGTTGGCCATCAGCACCCGCAGCAGGTTGAACTCCGTTGCGGTCAGGTGCGCCTCAACCTCACCGCGCCAGACCCGCCGGGAGTCCAGGTCCAGCGCCAGGTCACCGACCGCCATCCGGGAGGCAGACCCACCCAGCCCGGCGCGGCGCAGCGCGACCTGCACCCGGGCCACCAGCTCCTCGAGCTCGAACGGCTTGACGATGTAGTCATCCCCACCACTGGTCAGCCCGCGGACCCGGTCCGTGGTGGCCTGACGGGCGGTGACGAACAGCACCGGGGTCGTGGCACCCCCGGAGCGGATCCGGCGCAGGACCTCGAACCCGTCGATGTCGGGGAGCATGATGTCCAGGACGATCACGTGCGGCGCGAACCGGCCCACCTCCTCGACGGCCTGCGTGCCCGAGGTCGCGATCAGGGTCTCGTAGCCGGCCAGGCGCAGCGCGGAGGAGATCAGGAAGGCCACGTTGTCCTCGTCGTCAACGACGAGGACCCTCGGGCCCGGTGCGGTGGTGCTCATGGTCCCTGCAGCCTGCCACACGCCACCGCCACAGCCGGTGGCCTCGTCAGGACCTTCGGCGCGCCTTACACGTCCCTGAGCTGATCTCCAGCAAACCTCCCGGAAGCGTCCCTTTCGCCGGCAGGCACGCCCGGCAGCATGACCGGTGGACGACATCCGCCCTCACGAGAAGGAGCACCCATCATGAGAATCCGCCAGATCGCCACCACCGGGGTCGCCGGCCTCGCCACCGCAGCCCTGCTGACCCTCGCAGCGGGGACCGCCAACGCGGCCACCACCGAGCCGTGCCCGGGCACCGGGCCGGCAGCCTCCCTGTCGACCGCTGACCACGATGCGTTCCTCAAGGAGATGACCGAGCTGAAGGTCCAGCGTGACGCGATCATGAAGAAGTACGGCAAGACGCCGCCCACCTCCGGGCAGGGCCAGGGCGCGGGCCAGCGCGCCCGCGGTCAGGGCCGTGGGACCACCGTGAGGCTGACCGCCAGTAAGCGGACCGCGATGCAGGCCGAGCTGGCCAAGTGGCGGGCGTCCCGCGACAAGCTGTTCGCCAAGTACCAGATCACCGCCCGCACCCAGGGCCGCAGCGCCTGACCTGCCCCACAGCCCGGGTGGGGACACAGCGTCCTCACCCGGGTCCGCATGCGCCAACCGCATCCCCCCGCTGCGCCGCGCACGCCGACGGGTCTCAGCCAACGCCACGTGGCTGGCCCGAGTGGACCACGTCGCCCGCTACGGACGCCACCTGGTGCGCTACGCCTGCCCCCTCGGGGCCGTCATCGGCATCGTCGGCAAGGCCAGCCTGCCGTGAGTGCGTGGCTGCCTGCCCCAGCCGCGATGCCCTGGCCGTCACCGGGAGCCTGCCGTTCCCAGCCGTCCGCGTGGCGACACCCACCGTCGGTGACGTCGGAGACCGGGGAACTCAGCGGATGCGACATCCCGGCGCTGCGCACCTGGCTCGGCGAGCAGACCGCCAAGTAGGGCGGGTCCGCCCAGTCGAAGATACCCCATGGGGTATACTGCAGGTGTTCGATTACCCAGCCACGCGACGAGGTGAACCGATGCCGGCCCCAACGCCCAAGTGCGTCCTGGACCGGAGCCGGCCCTGCAACTCGTGCGTTGCCGACAACCCGTCCGTCTGCCCCTACCCGTACCTCCTGCGCGAACCCCGGCCGGCATGACCGACCTGCTGCCCATGGTCGAGGATCGACTCGGGGAGGTCGGCGTGCGCCTGACGGCCACGACGGGCGGTCAGGCGCTGTGTCGCCTCGATGGGCACCTGGCCTCAGCCAAGGAACTCGAGGGTCGCATGGCCGTGCTGCTCGAACTACGCCGAGCCCTGCGCAAGGACCCACGGGCAGACATCACCGGGATCGCCGACCGGTGGAACGCCGACCTCGAACGGCGACAGGCCGCCGGAGACTCGGTGTCCTGGCTGGCGTACCTGTCCGGCGGGCTCGCCGAGGTCGAGCAGTTGCGCCGACACAGCTGAGGCACCCCTCCCCATACCCCACACCGATCCAGTGTCGCGATGCCGGTCCGAGTCGTTGGGTTGCGCCTCACGACAGCCCGTCGACGTCGACCTGGCCCACGCCCACGGTCCGATGCTGGGTGCTGCTACTATCTGACTTGATCAACACTGCAATTACACATCTGATGAAGGTAGTGGCCGTGCCTGTCCCCTTGTACGAGGCGAAGGCTGACCTGTTCCGGGCGTTGGCGCATCCCGTCCGGATCCGGGTCCTGGAGCTGCTCAGCGATCGGGACCACGCCGTGCATGAGCTGCTGGCCGAGATCCCGCTGGAGCCCTCGAGCCTGTCCCAGCAGCTCGCGGTGCTGCGCCGGACCGGGTTGGTGCGCCAGCAGCGGGTCCGCGGTGAGGTGGTCTACTCGATCGTGGTGCCCGAGACCCGTGAGCTGCTGGCCGCCGCCCGGATGGTCCTGCGCGAGCTGCTGGCTGATCAGGCCGAGTTGGAGCGCGCGCTGCAGCCGACGATGTGGGACCCGGCTCCCCCGACAGGCTGCACCCAGGGGATCCCGACGGGGGCGCCGTCGTGACAGCGACGCGGCTGGTGCGGTTGATCCGCCGGACGGGTCGGGTGGCCGAGCCTGCCCCGCCGCCCCGGAGACCGGCCGATGACGGGTTCCGCCCCGATCCGGCGCTGGCCGGCAGCGCCCAGGTGCGCCACGTGGACTGCGGCTCGTGCAACGGCTGCGAGATCGAGGTCGGGGCGGTGTTCGGCCCGGTGTACGACGCCGACCGGTACGGGGCCCGCCTGGTGGCCTCACCGCGGCACGCCGACGTGCTGCTGGTGACCGGGGTGGTGACCCACAACATGCACGAGCCGCTGCGGCGCACGGTGGAGGCGACCCCGCGTCCGCACGTGGTGGTCGCGGTCGGTGACTGCGCCGTGGACGGCGGGATGTTCCGCGGCGGGTACGGGGTGGTCGGGTCGGTCGACGACGTGGTGGCCGTGGACCTGGCGGTCCCGGGCTGCCCCCCGGAGCCCGAGGCGATCGTGGCCGCGCTGCGCCGGGTGACCGGTCGATGACGACCGTCACCAGCGGGCCTGGCCGTCGCAGCTGGTGCTGGCCGTGGTCGCCGTCGTGGTGGCGGTGATCGCACCGGCGGGCCGGCGCTCGCTGCTGGCGGGAAGCGCCTGCGCTGCCCTGGGCGTGGCTGGGGTCGTGACCGGGCTGGCCGCCATGGCCGGCAACGGCTCGCCCGGCGGGCTCCAGATCCCGGTCGCCCTGCCCCTGGACCTGCCGCTGGAGCCGCTGATCCTGGCCCCCGACCAGCTCGGCGGGGTGTTCCTGGCCCTGGCCGGGGCCGTGGGCGCGGTGGCCGCGCTGTACGGGATCGGGTACGCCACCGGTGCGGCGGCCTCGCGGACCGGGTGGGCGGCGTTCGCGGTGTTCCTGCTGGGCATGCAGCTGGTCCCGGCCGCCGCGGACGTGGTGTCGTTCCTGCTGGCCTGGGAGACGATGGCGATCGGGTCCACGGTCCTGCTCCTGGCCGATCACCGCCGAGCGGGTCGAGGTGCGTGAGCGCCTCGATGTGGTACGCGGTGATGACCCACGCGAGCTTCCTGATGCTGCTGGCCGGGTTCTCCGTCCTGGTCGCCGAGGCGGGCGGCACCAGCTTCGCGACGTTGGCGGGTGCCGGGGTGACCGGCACCACGGCCAGCGTCGCCTTCGTGCTGCTCCTCGGGGGGTTCGCGACCAAGGCGGGCCTGGTCCCGGTGCACGTGTGGCTGCCGCGGGCGCACCCCGAGGCCCCCAGCCACGTGTCGGCGGCGATGAGCGCGGCGATGGTGAAGATGGGGGTGTACGGGGTGCTGCTGGCCACGTTGCGGCTGCTGCCCCTCGGGCCGGCGTGGTGGGCGGTGCTGCTGCTCGCCCTGGCCCTGGCCTCGGCGCTGTACGGGATCCTGCAGGCCTCGGTGGCCACCGACCTCAAGCGGCTGCTGGCCTACTCGACCACCGAGAACGTGGGCCTGATCCTGGTGGCGGTCGCCGTCGGGCTGCTGCTGCGCGGCGCCGGGCAGACGCCGGTGGCCGACGTGGCCCTGGTCGCCGCCCTGCTGCTGGCGCTGAGCCATGCGGCGTTCAAGACGGTGCTGTTCCTGGGCGCCGGATCCGTGCTGCACGGCACCGGCGAGCGCGACCTGGACCGCCTCGGCGGGCTGGCCCGGGTGATGCCGACCACGTCGCTTGCGTTCGGGGTCGCCGCCCTCGGGGCCGCCGCCCTGCCGGTCACCTCCGGGTTCGCCGCCGAGTGGGTGCTGCTCCAGTCGCTGATCCACGGCGACGGCAACGACGACGTCCTGCTCGCGGTCCTGCTCCCGGTCACGGTGGCCGTGGTGGCCCTGACCGCGGGGCTGGCGCTGCTCACCTTCGTCAAGGCCTACGGGATCGGGTTCCTGGCCCGGCCGCGCTCCGACGCCGCCGCGCACGGCCACGAGGCCGGGCCCACGATGCGGGCCGCGATGCTGCTGGGCGCCGCCGCCGTGGTGGTCCTCGGCCTGGCCCCGGGCCGGTCGCCGCCGCCCTGGCCGAGGCGGTCGGTGCGTCGGGCATCGAGGTCGTGGGCCTGCTCGGGGTGTCCCTGCCCGGCCTCGACGCGCTTGCTCGACCCGGTGGCCCTGACCCTGATGGCCGGCGTCCTGCTCGTGCCCGTCCTGGTGGTGCACGCCCTCTCGGCGCGGCGGGCCCCGCGCCGGGACGTCGACCTGGCCTGGGGCTGCGGCGGGATCCGGGTCAGCCCCCGGATGCAGTACACCGCCACCTCGTACGCCGAGCCCCTGGTCCGGGTGTTCGACGACGCGCTGCAGCCGCGCCGGGACGTCCAGGTCACCCACGCCGACGAGTCGCGCTACCTGGTGTCCCGGGTCCGGTTCCGCCAACGGGTCACCGACCTGGTCTCCGACCGGCTCTACGACCCGGTCGTCCGGGTCTCGATGGCCCTCGGGCGAGGCCGCGCGCAGGATCCAGAACGGCAACATCCACCGCTACCTCGGGTTCTCGTTCACCGCCCTGATCGTCGTCCTGCTGGCGGTGACCTGGTGAGCACGGCGTCGGTCATCGGCCTCATCGCCCTGCAGGTCACCGCCGCGGTCGCCCTGACCCCGCTGCTGGTCGGGGTGATGCGCCAGACCCGGGCCCGCCTCGAGGGTCGGGTGGGGGCCGGGATCGCCCAGCCGTGGCGCGACGTGCGCAAGCTGCTGGCCAAGGAACCGCTGAGGGCTGCCGGGACCGGCCCGCTGATGTCGGCCACCCCGCTGCTGCTGATGATGTCCAGCCTCGTGCTCTGCGCCCTGGTCCCGCTGGTGGGCACCCCGACCCTGCCGCTGGTGCCCGACGACCTGTTCGTGGTGGTCTCGGTGCTGCTGCTGGGCACCGTCGCCCTGGCCCTGCTCGGCCTGGAGTCCGGGACCGCGTTCGGCGGGATGGGGTCCAGCCGGCACATGACCATCGGGGCCCTGGTCGAGCCGACCGTCCTGGTCGCCGTGTACGCGCTGTCGATCCCGGTCGGCACCTCGGCCCTGTCGGCGATCGTGACCGCGCGGGTCGAGGACCCGGCCAGCGTGGTGTCCCCGGTCGGGCTGCTCGCCGTCGTCGCCCTGGGCATCGCGGTGCTCGCCGAGACCGGGCGGCTGCCGGTGGACAACCCGTCCACCCACCTCGAGCTGACGATGGTCCACGAGGCGATGGTGCTGGAGAGCTCGGGACGTGACCTGGCCTGGCTGGAGGTCGGGCTCCTGGCTGCGCCTGACCGCCCTGCTCGGGCTCGTGGTGAACCTGGCCCTCCCGTGGGGCGTGGCCACCACCCTGAGCGTCCCCGCCATCCTCGCTCGGGACGGTCGGCGATCGTGGTCAAGCTCGTGGCCGCCGGGGTCCTGGTCGCCGCCGGCGAGGTGTTCCTGGCCAAGCTGCGCCTGTTCCGGGTGCCCGAGCTGCTGGCCGGGTCCTTCGTGCTGGCGTTCCTGGCCGTGACCGCGTCCTACCTGGTCGGGGGCGCGTGATGAGCGACGCCCTGTTCACCCAGCTGCTGGCCACCACCACCGGGCTGCTGCTGGTGACCGCGATCCTGCAGGTCTGGCGCCAGTCGCTGCCCGCGTCGATCCGGCTGCTCGCCGTGCAGGGCGCTGCCCTGGCCGGCCTGGTGGCCACCCTGGGTCTCCACGAGGGCAGCGCCGAGGTGATCGCCGTGGCCGTGCTGGTGCTGGCGATGAAGGCCGTGGTCATCCCCTGGGCGCTGGCGCGGACCGCGGCGGCGACCGGCGCGGTCCGGGAGGAGTCCCCGCTGGTCAACCCCACCGCGGCCCTGCTCGCCGCCACCGCCCTGACCGTGCTGGCCTACGTCGTGGGCCTGCCGATCGTGGCCGTCGTCGAGGGCCCCGGCGCCAGCGCCGTGCCCGTGGGCCTGGCCCTGGTGCTGATCGGGTTCCTCGTGCTGCTCACCCGGCGCAGCGCCCTGTCCCAGCTGATCGGCTTCGTGATCCTGGACAACGGCATCGCGACCACCGCGTTCCTGACCTCGGGCGGGGTCCCCCTGGTCGTCGAGCTCGGCGTCACCCTCGACGTGCTGCTGGTGGTCCTGATCCTGCGGGTGCTGACCGCCCGGATCCAGTCCGCGCACGGCGGCATCGACCTCGACGACCTGATGGAGTTGCGCGACTGATGACCGCCCTGCTCTGGATCCCCCTGCTCGTCCCGCTGCTGACGGCGCTGGCCGCCTGGTGGCGCCACGCCGCCGCTGGACCCGCGCCGCTGACCTGGCCGTGGCGGTCGTGGTGCTGGCCGCCGGCCTGGGCCTGCTGGCAGCCGTGCACGCCGACGGCCCGATCGTCGCCGGCGGCGGTGCGCTGCGCGCCGACGCGCTGTCGGCCTGGCTGCTGGTCACCATCGGCGCGGTCGCGGTCACCGCACTGTGGGGCGGGCTGCCGACCAGGGCCACCCAGGCCGCCCCGGACGGCCGCTACACCGCCCTGATCTGCCTGTTCCTGGCCGCGATGAGCCTGGCCGTCCTCAGCGACAACCTCGGCATCCTGTGGGTCGCGGTCGAGGCCACCACCATCACCACCGCCTTCCTCGTCGGCCACCACCGCACCCGCCGCTCGCTCGAGGCCGCCTGGAAGTACGTCGTCCTCGGCTCGGTCGGGGTCGCGATCGCGTTCCTCGGCATCGTCCTGCTCTACGCCGCCGCGGTGGCCGCCGGCACACCGACCCTGTCCTGGAGCGCACTGACCAGCGGCGCGATCGCCCTGGACCCCGACCTGACCCGGATCGCCGTCGCCCTGGCCGTCCTCGGCTTCGCCACCAAGGCCGGCCTGGCCCCGATGCACAGCTGGCTGCCCGACGCCCACTCCCAGGCCCCGGCCCCGGTCTCCGGGCTGATGTCCGGGGTCCTGCTCGTCGGTGGCCCTGTACGCGATCCTGCGCATGCAGGCCATCGGCGACGCCGTCCTCGGCCCCGGGTTCCTGCGCGGGCTGCTGGTCGCCGGCGGGCCTGCTGTCCCTGGCGGTCGCCGCCGCGCTCATCCTCGCCCAGCGCGACTACAAGCGGATGCTGGCCTACTCCAGCATCGAGCACATGGGCATCATGGCCCTCGGCGCGGCCGTCGGCGGGCCGCTGGCCACCGCCGCGGTCCTGCTGCACATGCTCGGCCACGGCCTGGTCAAGGCCGCCATGTTCGTCGTCGCCGGGCCGGATCCTGGCCGCCGAGGGCAGCGCCCGCACCGCCGACGTCACCGCCCTGCTGGCCCGCCGGCCCGACCTCGCCCGACCCCTGCTGGCCGGCACCGCCGCCCTGCTCGGGTTCCCCCCGTTCGTGCTGTTCTTCACCGAGGTCGCCATCGTCGTCGCCGGGTGGCAGGCCGGGCTCGGCTGGGCCATGGGAATCGCCCTGCTGCTGCTCCTGGTCGTGTTCGCCGGCCTGGCCCGGCACGTCTCGGCCATGACCCTCGGAGAGCCGACCGGGCCGGGCGCGGATGACCAGCCCGGCGACGTCCCCGCACTGGCGGACCACTCCCCGCGCCGGCCGCGGCCCCACTCGAGCCGGCCGTCCGGGGCCGTCAGGCACCGCTGCTCCTCGCCCTGGGGGCAGCGGCCGTGCTCGGGTTCCTGGCCATCCCCCTGGCCGCCCTGCTCAGCGAGGCCGCCGCAGTCCTGGCCGGTGCCCGATGAGCCGGCTGCACCCCACCAGGACCGAGACCCTGACCCGCGATCGGCTGCCCGCCGTGGCCGGTCGCCTGCTCGACGACGGCTGGCGCCTGGCCCTGGTCGCCGCCCACGACGACCCGGACCAGCTGCGTGTCGTCTACTGCTTCCTGCGTCCGGTCGGCCAGCGCCACGAGCTCACCGTCGAGGTCCCCCGCGACGACGCCTGGATCCCCACCCTGGCCCACGCCTCGTTCCCCGCCGGCCGGTTCGAACGCGAGATCCGCGACCTGTACGGCATCCGCCCGGAGGGCCATCCGCTGCCCCAGCGGCTCGTCCGGCACGGGCACTGGCCCGCCGGCTACCACCCGATGCGCCACGACGCCGACCCCACCCCGCGGTTCGGCGCCGACATCGACTCCTACCCGTTCATCCCGGTCGAGGGCGACGGCGTGTACGAGATCCCCGTCGGCCCCATCCACGCCGGGCTCATCGAACCCGGGCACTTCCGGTTCTCCGTGGTCGGCGAGACCATCCTGCAGGTCAAGGCCCGCCTGTGGTTCCTGCACCGCGGCGTCGAGAAGCTGTTCGAGGGCCGCACCCCGTCGCAGGGCATCGAGCTGGCCGAGCGGATCAGCGGCGACACCGCCGTCGGGCACGCCCTGGCCTACACCCTGGCCGTCGAGGACGCCCTCGGCATCGACGTCGACGACCGCATCCGGGCCACCCGCGCGCTGCTGCTCGAGGCCGAACGCCTCTACAACCACGTGAACGACCTCGGCGCGATCGCCAACGACGTCGGCTACGGCATCGCCCACGCCCACACCCAACGCCTGCGCGAGACCCTGCTGCGCCACAACAAGGCCCTCACCGGGCACCGCCTGCTCCGCGGCGGCATCAGCATCGGCGGCGCCCGCCTGCGCACCGAGCCGGACCTCGACCTGCTGCGCGCGGTCGCCGACGAGGTCGGCGAGGTCGTGGCCATCACCCTGGCCAACAGCGTCGTCGCCGACCGGTTCACCGGGACCTCCCCGCTGACCCCGGAACAGGCCCTGCACATCGGCACCCTCGGCTACGTCGCCCGCGCCTCCGGAGTCGCCATCGACGCCCGTGCGGACCACCCGATGCTGGATCTCCCCGGCTTCCAGCCCATCATCGAGGAGACCGGCGACGTCCTCGCCCGATTCCTGGTCCGGGCCCGCGAGGTCACCACCTCGACCCAGATCATCGCCGACCTCATCCCACGGGTCACCGGGTCGCCATCGGCGACGCCGACGCAATCGAGGCCCCAACGAGGCCGCCGCCGGGCTCGGCGTCGTCGAGGCCTGGCGCGGCACCCTGTGCCATCGGATCGAGATCGGCACCCCGGCACCGTCACCCGGGTCCGTGCCGTCGACCCGTCCTTCTTCAACTGGCCCGCCCTGCCCGTGGCCCTCACCGACACGATCGTCCCCGACTTCCCCCTGACCAACAAGAGCTTCAACCAGTCCTACGCCGGCAAC
>CAVTOX010000026.1:0-123427 GCA_963736425.1 uncultured Actinomycetes bacterium | reverse complement strand
CGTGTATAGCCACACACGCCAGCGATTCACTGGAGATGTCGCACTCCACCAGTTCTAGGCGCCCACGGCGGATGTCGACTCCGCAGCCACCCCCGCCGCCTTTCTGACGCAAGGTCAGTTTCGCTACGCGACCCTCATCGGCTGTGAACACGACCACGTGCTCGCCGACCGCACTGACCACGATGCTGTCTCGTACCCCCTCCCCGACAATGTCCAGCTCCTTGTCCAGCAGGATCGGTCCGTGGTACTCGCCGGGGCGCACCACAACCCGCGTCCCTGGCGCGGCTGCTGACACGGCGCTGGCCAGCGACACAAAGTCCCCGCGGCCAGCGGCATCCACCACCACGACCGGGCCATCCGGTGTCGCCGATTCACCCGGATGTCCCACCCTGACCTGAGCCGCTACACCGGCACCCCCGCGCCCGGGCTCACCACTTAGGTCCAACATCACTGCCCCCTCCAGGGGAAGGGACTTGCCCTCGGCGGTGGCTGAGACGTGCTCAGCAATTGTGCCCGGGTCGACACCCCGCCACGCCGTCACCGAGATCCCGGATCCGGCACTCGGGCGTTTGGCCCACAACCCGCCCGCAGTGTCCTGAAGGAAGTAGTGATGAACCTCCACTGGGCAGTCCAGCGCCTCAAACGCCGCGTAGTCGCCTAGATCCGCCTCCGAGCGGGAAGCAGTCGCGCCCCAGATGCAGGCCACCATGTACCCCTCGGGAGCACGGTCATCCAGTTCCAGCTGAACCTGGACCCCCGATAGGAAATGACCGAGCCGGCGATGTAGACCATCCGCGGCGACCTGATGGGGGAGATGTGGGATCCCGGCCAGGTGCTTGGCTTCGGTCAGCGGGGTCAGCGTGCGCAACTGGGCCTGCCCATCAACGACGGCCACCCTCCGACCAGGTGATACGCGGCTCAGACGATCAATCACCGACGCACCGGCTAACCGTTCGTCCCCCTCAAGCAGAAGCACCAACAACAGCACACGCCGGTCCATCAACCCTCCCTAGCCTCAGGACGTCGACCCCACGACACTCTCAGATCCCAACAGCGCACCCTCTCGAGCAGCCACGATCTGAGACAGACGAACACCACGACCCGCACCGACCCTACGTTCCCGCACCCCCGTCATCGCCCGAAGTCCGGGCAACACCTAATCCCACCCCCTGATGGCCGGGACTTTCCCAATCTGTCGTTCAGTAACGTAGGTGCGTCGGCGATGTGACCAGCCGCCGCCGAGGCCTCAGCGATCCCCTGCGAGCATGCGCGACCGAGCGACGGCAACGGATCCCGGATATTCAGTTTCTCGAGCCCGATGTTGGGGTCGAGAACCCGGGCGGCCGCCTGGCCTTCGGCCTCGGAGTGAGCCATCCGCAGCCGGTACCAGCGTGGTCGGGTCTATGAGTACTGCCGCACCGGCGAGTCGTTCGGCCAGACTCGCGACCTTGCGCCACCGCAGAGAGGGCCCTGAGCTACTCCTGGTTCTCCGAGCGCGTGATCAACCCCGAGGACGGCTCGTCGAGCGACCATGCGCCCCCACCATTTCCGCGCAAGTCGTTGCCTAGATACGACCCCATGCCCAGATCGTGAACCCAAACCCCCCAAGTGTTGTTGAGGATGCGGTTTCCCGTGACCAACGGGGCGCCACCCTCCCTCGCCTCCACGCCGGCGCGGGTGTGGCCGTGGATGTCGTTGTCCAGGAACACGCCCGCGCCCTTCCTATACACGGACACGCCGCTGGCGTAGTTGCCGCGTATGTCGTTGTCCTGGAATACCCCCGCGCCACCCAAAGACACGGACACGCCGCTGACGTAGTTGGCGTAGATGCGGTTGCCACTTACCTTCGGCGCACCCCGCCCCACGACTTCCACGCCAGCGCCGCTATTGGTGTGGATGTCGTTGTCCTGAAACACTCCCGCACCGCCCGCCACGAAGACTCCATTGACGTAGTTGGCGTAGATGCGGTTGCCACTTATCTCCGGAGAGCCTTCTAGGACTGCCAGCCCGGCACCGCTGTTGTTGTGGATGTCGTTGTCCCGGAGCACCCCCACGGCCTCCGACGATAGGTACACGCCGGTGTTCCCGTTGTGGTGGATGTCGTTGTCGCGGTACTCGCCACCGCCCTGATCGTGGACCATAACTCCACCTGTCTTTCCATGGTGGATGTTGTTTCCCAGCACGAAGGGTGCGGCGTCGCCGTAGACCGCTACACACACAGAGGTCTCACTGGTGATATCGCACCCTGTCAAATCCAGCCGCCCGCGGCTCATGGCGACCCCGGCTCCGACTCTGCCGCTGCCGCTACCTTCCTGGCGCAGGGTCAGGTTGGCGATCCGGCCCTGAGCAGCGGTGAACTCAATCACGGGCCCGGCTTCAGCGCTGAGGATGATGGTGTCGCGATCACCCTGGCCAGTGATGTCTAGCGCCTTGTCGATCAGCACGGTGCCTCGATAGACCCCGGGGCGCACGAGGATCGCGGTTCCTGGGCTGGCCGCGGCCACCGCACTGACCAGCGAGTGGAAATCTCCACCCCCTGTCGCGTCTACCACGATGACCGGACCCATCTCTGCCGGTGACGTGGCAGCCTTCGGCTCCTGGCCGCCACTGAGATCCACCCGCACCGCCCCGGCCAGCGGAGGGAACCGACCATCGGCCGTGGCTTCCACATGCGCAGGGACCGTGTCAGGGTCGACCCCGCGCCACGCCCCCACCGAGATGCCCGACCCCGCTGGCGCCGGCCTGGCCCACACCCCACCCGTGCTGTCCCTGAGGAAGTAATGGTGAATCTCAACCGGGCAGTCCAGAGCCACAATCGCGGCGTAGTCGCCGAGATCTGCGGTGGTTCTGGTGGCAGCCTGCCCCCAGATGCACGCCACCACGTACCCCTCGGGACCCCGGTCGTCCAATTCCAGCTGGATCTGGAGCCCGTAGAGGTGATGACCGAGTCGGGAGTGCAAACCCGCCGCGGCGACCTGACCAGATAGAAGGGGTACCCCTGCCAGATGCTTGGCCGGGCTCAGCGGGGTCAGCGTGCGAAGCTGGGCCTGCCCGTCAACGACGGCCACCCGCCGAGTCGGGGCAACCTGGCTCAAACCATCGAGCACTGCCTTCGCGGCCAACCGCTCGGCCTCGGCCAGCAGGAGCACCAGCAACACCACCCGGCGGTCCATCAACCCTCCCTCGCCTCCAGACCAAGCCAGTTTCCACACTCACTTCGCCAACCCCACCCACCACCACGCGGCAGGACACAAGAACGGGCCACCACCCGCCCTGACCCTAGGTCCGCGCGGACGCCAGATGTCGCACCGAGGCCACGTACTGTTCAATCCGCCGCCGGTGACCCTCAATGAAGGGCCACTCGTCTAGTCTGGCGGGGGCTTCGCCCGCGGGGGTGAGTTTCCCAAGTCGTGCTGCTTTTCGTGAGCCTATTGGCGATCGGGGGGCCTGACCTGAGATTGGGGTGTGGCGGTGTCGGATCTGGCAGATCAGGAATACGCGTCGGAAAGTATGGGGGAGAGCGTCTTCCCGATCTTCCTAGCTATCGACACCTCCGGTTCGATGGGCGGTCAACGCATCCAGGCCGCCGGTGACATGGTCCCGGCCATCCAGGGAGTGTGCACGGAGAACACGGCCGTGGCTGACATGTTGCGGATGGGCGTGATCACGTTTAACACCACAGCAACTGTGTACCTGCCCTTCGGGAAGCCGACGGACTCGCCCAGTCCCCCTCTTGCTGCGTCGGGATTGACTTCCTATGGTGCGGCGTTCAAGCTGCTGCGTTCCGAGATTGAGAACGCGATCGCCTCGCTCCGGGCTGATGGCTTCAAACAGATCGTGCGGCCAACGGTGTTCTTCATCACCGATGGTGATCCAACCGATTCGGCCGACGACCGGGATGCGGCTTTCGCTGGGTTGACCGATCCGTCGTTCAAGTACAACCCCAACATCTTTGTCTTCGGGGTGGGTGAAGCCGAGCCGGAGCACCTCAGCAAGTACGTCCACCGGAAGGGCATCGCCGCGGTTGCAAAGGGGGATGCCGCTGAAGGGTTGCGCAAACTCATCCCGGCCATCACCCAGTCGATTGTGGCGTCCGTGTCCAGCGTCAACGATCCCGCCGCAGCGGGTGGCACGACCATCTTCGACCCAGACGACCTCGACGACGACTTCCGCTTCCTCGACGACTGATCTCATCAAGTGATCGTCATGTTCGGTTGTTCCTCGACGAATTGCCCGCTCCACTTGCGCCGCGGCGCTGGTCCGGCCGGCAGAAGACTCGTCAGGCCCCACGTGGCCTGGCTTGGAGGAGAGGGCTTCCCCGTGGGCGGCGTTGAGCGAGGCCAAGATGGCTGACCCCGTCGACCAGCCCGAGGAGGCCCTGTCCGAGCCCGGAACGGGTACGGAGGCGTCGGACGGCGGCCAAGCCGCCTCGGAATCGGCTACCGCGGGAGTGGGCCACGCCGACATCGAATGGGAGCAGGTCGCCGGGGGTGGCCCAGGAATTTCCTCCGCACAGTCCACGACACCGGCCGATCACGACTCCGACCCGCCCGCCCGATCCGGTGCCAGCGGGTTCGATGATTCTTCTGGTCGACTGACCAAAGATGCCACGGCCGACCTGCACGAGCCGACCGTCGAGATTGCGACGCTCACCGCTGAGTCCCCACTGCCTGAAGCTGGCACCTCCGGAGATCCAGAGCGGACGGCCTGGGGCTCGGAGCATTGGGTGATGCCGAAGAAGGCCCGGGTTCGAGCGATCGAGACTGGCTATTACGCCGGCCGCGACGCGGTGGGGGAGGAGGGCCGGCTCGGCACAACGCAGCCCACAGTTGTGCCCCGATCGCGGCGTGGTTCGCAGCATCGACCTGACACCGTCATCGACGCGTTCGAGATGGGCCATATCAGGGTGGCTGCCGCATCACTTCGTGGGATGAGTCACCACGCCCACCGACAGAATCGTCAGGACGCCTACTCCGTGGGCCCAACCCAAGACGAGAAGTGGTTAGTAGTCGTCATCGCAGATGGCGTCTCGTCGGGGAAGCTCTCAGAAATTGCAGCAGATGTTGCCGCCGAGTCGGGAGTCAAGGAGACCCTGGCGCACCTTGACTCCGGAGTCGCCCTGGCAGATATTCCGTGGTCGGAGATCTCGCGGAGCATGGCCCAGGCTGTTCGAGATCGGGCCCGCACTGTGGCCGCTCGAAGCTTCAAGACCGAGGACGGTCAACCGCTGGACCCCGCTGAACTCTCTGACCGGGATCTGTGCAAAGTCATGGCCACGACCGCCGAGATCCTCGCTGTCGCAGCTGAGCCTGGTGAAAGCGGCAATCACCAGTTCGCCCGAGTCGTGGTCGCCGGAGACGGCAGCGGATTCGTCCTTGACCCGGACTTGGGGTGGCGGGCTTTGAGCATCGGCAAGGAGCCCGATGACTCGCCGGTCAGTCACGCGGTCCGACCCCTCCCCATGGAGAACCTGGTGGCTCCCTCGGTACAGACCGGGGAGATCGAACCAGGCCAAGCCCTCGTATGTGTCACCGATGGTTACGGCCAGCAGATGGTTGACGGAAGCACGGCATTCGCCTCGTATCTCTTCTCACGGCTGCGCGAACCACTGGACAGCCCCCAGTACCTGCACGCCGTCAGCTACATAAACAACAGTGCCAACGACGACCGGACCATCGTCACGGTGTGGGCTCGCCCGGATGCTCCCTCGACTGATGGCTAAACCGAGAGTGCTGGTGGGCAGCACGCACACCACCATCACCGTCAACTGCGGGTCGCCCCGGGGGAGCCAGCTCCGGCCCAAGGCTTTGGGGCCAGCCGGGGGTGGGGTCCAGTTAGCGGATCTCGCTCTCCCAAGGCGCGGAAAGCGGGTGCATGATGCCGGTCGCTGAGGTCCACCTGGGGTCAATCGGACGGATGACGCAACTCGGCTCCGGAGGCCAGGGCAAGGTCTTTGATGTTCCAGATCTCAAGATCCCCGGCGAGTCCGGACCCTTGGTGTACAAGCAGTACAAGGACAAGGTGATCCTGGGGCACGAATCTGCCATCAAGAACGGCATGGGCCGTCTGGTCGCGGTTCGCGCCGCGGACCCTCGGATGACCTCCTTCATGGACCGGATCTCGATCTGGCCGCTCGCGGTGGTCCTCCCCGCCCCCGGATCACCGGGAGCGTGCGGGATCCTGATGCGCAAGTTCCCGCAGACATGTCGCTACCCCATCAGACTTCCCACCCAGACCAAGACCGTCGACTTCACCGTCTCCCAGTACTTCCGCACTGGGGCCGACGCCACGAAGGTCGGGCTACCGGCCATGGGGGACGAAGACCGGTGGATGTTCCTCCTTCGAGCCGCCATGTTCGTCCAGAAACTGCACTCCAAAGACGTCATCTTCGGGGATCTGTCGGGCAACAACGTGATCATCAACTACGACAGGGCGCGCAAGGGCAAGATCTACCTGCCGATGTTCATCGACACGGACGGCTGCCGCATCCGGGGTGAGCAAGCGGCTTTCAAACAGCTGAACACGCCCGGCTGGGAGCCACCGGAAATCCGCGCCGCGCTGGACAAGTACACCAAGAAGAAGCGCGACCCCAGCATCGACCACAACGACCTTGTCCGCGCCGAGGCGCGCTGCTACCACCTGTCGATGGCGACTGACGTCTACAAGTTCAGCCTGCTGATCCAGCGGTTCCTGCACAAAGGCATGACCAGCCCACACGACCTCCCTAGAACAGCAGGACCGAGCAACGTCCGCTTGTCCCAAGAAGCCGCCCGAGTAGTGCAGAAGGTGTGCGGACCGAAGCGAGCGGCGGTCATCCGCCGGGCGCAACAGGCGGATCCCAAGAACCGACCCAACATGACCGAGCTACTCGAAGCAATGATGGGCCAGCCCGTCACCGGGCAGAGCGCGTAGGCCCTCCCGGTCACGGCAGCTTCGACTTGGCTCTCGAGTCGCCTACCTCGGCGCGCACCAGCTCCGAGCCTGCGTAGATGATGTACCACTCCCCAAGTCGGCTCACGTGTGCCTGGCTTGCCGGGCGTCCCCACGGGTCGCCTTGACTGGACGCAGTCGACCCCACTGCGGCGGGCGTGATGTCAACGGTAGATGGGCTCGTCAGTGGGTATGTCGCTCGCGCTGACCCCGCAACGGGCAAAGACAAAGCAGGCCACAACGAATATGACAAACCAGACCACGGTTCTCGTCCGGAAGCCGCCGCTGCTGTCTTGGCCGTTCTCCCACAGAATCTGGTTGATCATGCCCATCTTGGCACTAGGTCCTCTCGACGGCCAGCGTGGTCCGGGGACGACCCGCCACTCCCCGTGGACAAGTATCTGCCCAGTCTGGTCCGAGGAGCAGGACCTTCGCGTCCCCATTCCGGATGGCATCCGGCACGCGAATGGTGACCCCGGACCTCAGAAGGGCTGGTGCCATGCCAGCTGCGGAGGCGCGGTCTCGCCCTCGACGGATGATCACAGGTGGTCGCGCCGGCCCCGTCCCCCGCAACCTGGCTACAGTGAGTTCAACCGCCGGTCAGCGGTCTTGACCCGGCGAGCCTTGGATGGGCCCTCGCCGAAGTCCACGATTACGTGATTTGGCTCAAGAGCGATGATGGCGCCCATCCCATGGGTATCGTGCGTGACTCGCATGCCGATCATCCATTCTGGAGTGGGCTCAGGGCCGCCTCCGGCCTTCGGCCAGGGGATCGTCGTGGCGCCCGTCGACGGGGACCCCGGGTTGGGCACTGAGGCCGTGTCCCTGGGTTTGCGACGGGATCCGGTCCCGGTGGTGTCCGGTCGCAGCAGGGCCGTGTAGGGGGACTGCCTCGTGGCTCGCCCGTTATCGCGGACTCCCGCGAAGCTGACGTACAGGCTGTGTCTGGCTCGGGTGACGGCAACGTAGAGCAGGCGCCGCTCCTCGTCCAGGGCGGCCGGCGTCTTGGCGTACATGCTGGGCAGGGATCCGTCAGTCATGCGGGGTAGGAACACCACATCCCACTCAAGGCCCTTGGCCTTGTGGATCGTGCTCACGGTGACTGCGCGGCTCACCCCTGGTGTGTGCTGCTCCTGACGCCGGCGCAGCAGGTCGTCGTGTGCTGTGGCCGCGGTGGTGTGCCCTTGCTCGACCAGGGAGGCGCCCAGATCGACCAGGGACGCCAGCGCCTCATGACGCTCGGCAACTGCCCCCGCCCCGGGGACGACTTCCTCAGCGTCGTAGCCGGTCGCTGTCGCGGCCCGCAGTAGCGCGGAATGGGTGTCGATGTTGGGGTCGTCCGCGGCGATTCGACCGAGGGCGTTGAGGGCCGCGGTGATCTCGGGGCGCGAGAAGTAGTCCTCCCCTCCGGAAGACGTGCGGATCCCGGCGGTGGCGAGAGCGGTGGCCAGGGCCACGGCTTGGTGGTTGAACCTGACAAGGACGGCGATTTCGGTGGGGGCGATGTCGGCGCTGATCAATGTGCCGACCCGTTGGGCGACCGCCCAGGCTTCGGCGTGCTCGGTGGCGTACGCGGTCACCGCAGGGGTGGGGCCTGTTGGTCCTAGGCCGATGAGTTCCTCGTGGGCGCCCCCGTTGGCCGCGGTGTTGGCCATGATCCGGTTGGCGAGGGCCACGATCTGGGGACCCGACCGGTAGTCACGGACGAGGCTCACGGTGACGGCTTCGGGGTATCGCCTGGTGAACGTCGTCAGCAGAGCGGGCTCAGCACCTTTGAATGAGTAGATGGTCTGCCGAGGGTCGCCGACCACGCACAGCGAGGTGTTGCCTCCCAGCCAGGCGTTCAGCAGTCGCTCCTGGGCCGGATCAGTGTCCTGGTACTCATCAACCAGCAGGTGCCGGTACTTGTTCTGAACGGAGGCGGCGACCTCGGGCTGCGACTCCAGCAGCACCGCACACTCGCCCAACAGGTCATCGAAGTCCAATACCCCAGCGGCCGTTCGCGCCGACTCGTATGCGCTAAAGGCTGCGGCAACACCATCTGGTTGAACTCCGGCAACACTCCGCCGAGCTTCGCCGGCTGCCTGGAGGTAGTCCGATGGCCCGTGGCCACGGGCCTTGGCCCAGCTGACCTCGGCTCGCACATCTCGCACGACCTCAGGTTCGAGGTCCTGGGCGCGCCCTCCCATCACCCGAGCCAGGCCGGGGCGGAGTAGGGAGTAGACGCGACCGTCAGCGATCACCTTCACGCCCGACCCTGGGAGCCTCGTGGCTGACCAGAAGTGACTGAGTTGCCAATGCGCGGCGGAGTGAAAGGTGCGCGCCTGGACTCCGCGCGTTCCCAGCATGGCCAGCCGGTCACGCAGTTCACCCGCGGCCTTGGTGGAATGCGTGACCGCCAGAACGGTGGCGGCCGGCGCTGTCCCGAGGTGATGGTGGTATGCGATCCGGTGAGTCAGCGTTCGTGTCTTTCCTGTGCCGGCACCAGCCACGATCCGTACCGGGCCAGGTTCAGCAAGCACGGCCCGGTGCTGGTCCTCGTCCAGTCCCTCCAAGATCCCCCGCAGGGACTCAACGCTCATGGCAGCAATGGTGCCCTCCCGCCCGAGCTCCAAGGCCCCTCTCGCGGTAACAGCAACGCGCATCCTCGCGTCGGACACAGCCCTGCACGGCTCGGGCGGCGACCAATCGATTGCCGGCCGGCCGGTGGCGGATGCTCGCGGGGCAATAGCCTCGCCGGACGCGGGGCCGCATTCTGCGGATGCCGGGCCCCCGCGAGGATGCGCAACAGGGCCCCATCGTCCTCATCGGTCAACACATACAGGTACCCATCGGCCCCGGGCGCACGTCGCGCACCTGCTGATCGGTGGTCAGCTTCTCCTCGCCGGCCATCCGGGGGACCGACCAACACGAGGTGGCGGACCTTCCGGGCCGCGCGGCGGACCCGGTTCGCGTTCTCAGAACCGGTCGGTTGTGGCGGTGCTTCAGGCGTTCAGGGTTCGCGGATACCCCGCTGAGGCGGCTGTCGGATGGACCTCGGCCAAGCAACGCCTCGGTCGACTCCCATCCGCGGAGGTGGCCGAGGCTCGCTACTATGCCGAGCACTTGATACTCAACGAAATCGGGGGACAAACATGAAGAAGCCACTCCTTGCCGTCGCGGCAATCACCCTCAGCCTCTCCGCGTGCTCTTCTGGCACCGGTGATGGCGCAGCCGGCGCCGTGACTCCGGATGCGGTCACCACGAGTGCTGCTGCAGCCGTGACTCCGGATGCGGTTGCCACGAGTGCTGCCGCTTCTGAGACTCCTGCTACGACGGCCCCGGCCCTGTCTGAGAATGAGCAGTTCGTCAAGACGTTCGTGGATGCGCTGGATGCCCTTGAAATCGAGCACAGTGAGCCTAAGCGCACGGAAGCCGGGTTGCTGTCCAAGGCTTCTTACGACATCACCGTGAACGGTTTCGATGCAGGAATCCAGATCTTCGCTAACGAGGAGACCCAGACGGCGTGGGTAGAGGCCAGTGATTCGCTTGGTGGTGTTTGCGTCGTCATCGACGGGGCAGCACTGTCGCTCAACTCCTCGGACGGGATCGCGGATTCCGTGGAGATCGCGCCGAAGATCGCTGAAGAGGTCGGCGGTGAAGCGCGCGGCATCTGAGCCCCACCCAGCGATCCCCCCCGTACATCGACGTGGGCAGTTCGTAGGCGTCGCCGAAAGTAATCCTTCCGCTCGAGGAAGGCTGCGGTGTCGACCCGTTGCATACTCAGCCCGGCGTTATCGGGGTGGTTCTGGGGTCCACTCGGCTGTGGTGTGCTGGTCGGCCGGCTGTGAGCCGAGGTCGAGTTCGCGCAGGGTGTAGGTGTCGGGGATGGTGCGGTGCTGGAGGTAGTGGAAGTAGATCGTCACGGCCCCGTCAGCGTCGAAGACTTCGTTTGCGGGCACGGTCATGGAGTTCTGCGCCCAGTTGATCTCAACCTCGGGCCGGATGGGTGCTGGAGCGGGTCGGCCCAGTGCGTACTGGTGGAACGTGCCGTCGGTGTCTTCGAGGCGGCGGATCTCGATGGTCATCGCGTCGGCTGACTGTGACAGGTTGATTGGGCCCCATCGTGACGGCCAGGTCTGGCCCCACGGGCGACGCGCCGGGGTGGTTGTGACGGTTTGGTCTGGCCCCACCTGAGCCTTGGGTTCCATCCGATGGTTCTCGAGGATGGGTGGGGTTTGGGATGGGATCACGTGTGGAGTTGTTCGCTGCTATTCGCCGGGACGCCCGGGTCGAGGAGTTGTCGATCCGGGAACTGGCGCGCCGACACGGGGTGCACCGCCGGACGGTGCGGCAGGCGTTGGCGGCGGCGCAGCCGCCGTCGCGGAAGAGGTCGGCCCGGTCCTCGCCGCGTCTGGATCCGTTCAAGGAAGCGATCGATGCGATGTTGCGAGCGGATCTGGACGCCCCTCGTAAGCAGCGCCACACTGCGACCCGGATTCTGGCCCGGTTGATCGAGGAGCACGATGCGGACGGCCTGTCGTATTCCACGGTGCGTGACTACGTCCGGGTGCGGCGAGCGCAGGTCGACCTCGAGGCTGGTCGACGGGTACTGGCGTTCGTCGCTCAGGAGCATGCCCCGGGTGAAGATGCTGAGGTTGACTTCGGCGAGGTCTGGGTCGTGCTCGGCGGGGTGCGGACCAAGTGCCACATGTTTGTGTTCTGGTTGGCCCATTCGGGCAAGGCGATCCACCGGGTCTATCCGACCCAGGCGCAGGAGGCGTTCCTGGAAGGCCACCTGGAGGCGTTCGAGGCGATTGGCGGGGTTCCGAGCCGGCACATCAAGTACGACAACCTGACCTGTGCGGTCAGCGCTGTGATCCAGGGTCCGGGCCGGGCGAGGGACGAGAACGATCGGTGGGTGCTGTTCCGCTCGCACTACGGGTTCGACGCGTTCTATTGCCAGCCCGGTATCGATGGGGCGCACGAGAAGGGCGGAGTCGAGGGCGCGGTCGGTTGGTTCCGCCGCAACCACCTCACTCCGATGCCCGAGGTCGACAGCCTGGGCGAGCTCAACGAGCGCATCAAGGGATGGGAGGCTGCTGACGATGCGCGCCGGATCACCGGCCGCAGCACCACGATCGGGCAGGCCTTCGCCGATGAACGCCCCTTCCTTCGGCCGTTGCCGTTCGAGGCGTTCGACCCGGGGCTGGTCCTGCACCCGCGGGTGGACCGTTCGGCGATGATCACCGTGCGGATGGTCAAGTATTCGGTTCCTGCGCACTTGATCGGGCACCGCGTCCGGGTCTCCCTGCGCGCCTCGCAGCTGGTGGTGTTCGAAGGCCGTGCGGTCGTGGCGACCCATCCTCGGGTGGCCGCCCGGACCGGGTGCCGGGTGGTGTTGGACCACTACCTGGAGGTGTTGCGGTTCAAGCCCAGCGCCCTGCCCGGGTCGACGGCCCTGGCACAGGCTCGCGCCGCCGGCGTCTTCACGCCTGCTCATGAGGCGTTCTGGGCTGCCTCGAGGAAGGTCAACGGCGACGCGGACGGAACCCGCGAGCTCGTCGACGTGCTGCTGCTGCACCGGACCATGACCGCCGAGCAGGTCACTGCTGGCATCACCGCCGCGCTGAGCGTGGGCGCGGTGACCGCCGATGTCGTCGCGGTCGAGGCCCGCCGCCACACCGCCACCGGTCCAGGCCTCGAAGGTGGGGCCAATTTCGGGCGTCGTCTCGGTGCCCGGCAGCCCGTGCGTGAGCAACGGGTTGTCAGCCTGACCCAACGAAGGCTAACCGATCCGGCAGCGGTGATCGCCGGCCTACCCGCAGACACCCGGCCGCTGCCGTCGGTGGCCGCCTACGACGAGCTGCTTCCACGACGCCGCACCCCCACCTACCGTTCGGGGTCCGACGAGAAGGTGAGTCCCTGATGAGCCCGACCGCGCCCGCGCCCCGATCGGGAACCTCGATCACCCCAACGCTGCGGCGTCGCCGTGGGCTGACCGAACAGGCCGCCGTCGCGGCGGTCGACCAGGCCTGCCGACGCCTGCGGCTGCCCACTGTCCGGGCCTTGGTCGACCAGGCCCTCGCAGTGGCGACCAAGGAGCAGCTGACCTACCAGGGGTTCCTCGCCGAACTCCTGCTAGCCGAGGTCGACGACCGGGACCGCCGCTCCTCCATCCGCCGAGTCAAGGCCGCCGGATTCCCCCGCGACAAGTGGCTCGGCGACTTCGACTTCGACGCCAACCATGCGATCAATCCTGCGACCGTGCACGAGCTGGCCAAGGGCGACTGGATCCGCAAGGGCGACCCACTGTGCCTGATCGGGGACTCCGGGACCGGAAAGTCCCACCTGCTCATCGCCCTGGGAACCGCAGCCGCTGAGCAGGGCCACCGGGTCCGCTACACCCTGGCCACCAAACTGGTCAACGAACTTGTCGAAGCCGCCGACGACAAGCAGCTGGCCAAGACCATCGCCCGCTACGGCCGCGTCGACTTACTCATGATCGACGAACTCGGCTACATGGAACTCGACCGCCGCGGCGCGGAGCTCCTCTTCCAAGTCCTCACCGAACGCGAGGAGAAGAACTCCATCGCGATCGCCTCCAACCAGTCCTTCTCCGGCTGGACCGACACCTTCACTGACCCCCGCCTCTGCGCCGCCATCGTGGACCGGCTCACTTACCACGGAACCATCATCGAAACCGGAACCCAGTCCTACCGACTCGCCCACGCCCGTTCGGCCCAGACATAGCACCGAACCCGGAACGGGATCACCCTTCCCGATAGTGGTGAGCGCGGACTCCTTCGAGGTCACGAGGTCCGCCGCGCCTCGGAGACGAAGCCCGTGGGCGGTGGGCTTGGGCGAGAGTCGCGGCCGCGCGCCCCCCACCCCGGGGTCTGCGGCTCGCTGGTGATGCCGTACGAAGTTGAGGACGTCGCCGTCCGGAGCCCGGACGAAGAATTGGGGCACGCCCCACCCTTCGGTGGTCAGCAGATGCACGATTCCGCAGCCGCGCTCCTGCGCCGGATTTGAGAGCGACTTCGACATCGTCGACCTTGACTGAGATCACCACCGGATTCTCCGCAGCCATGGCGTCGCGCTCATGACTTGCTGTTTGTTCCCCGCGTCTGGGGGATCTGTAGCGAGCTATGCGGCCCCGGTTGAACTCCTGCTCATCAGCCAGACGACGTCGGTGTGGAAGTCCAGTCCTTGGCGGTGTCAAGGTCGGGGACATGCGGGTCGGCTATCTGAGTGATGCTCATGCGGCCCGGCTCTCTGCGAGAGAGTGCTCAAGATCATCCGTCGGAGGTGGGCGTTGGTTCGAGGGTGACGCCGTAGGGCAGGGCGAGCCGGTAGCGGGCCATGAGGTCGGCGTCGCCCAGGAGGTCGCGGGTGGGGCCGTCGGCGACGATCGAGCCCTGTGACATGACCACGGCCCGTGGGCAGAGTTCGAGGGCGTAGAGCAGGTCGTGGGTGACCATGAGGATGGTCACGTCCAGGGTGCGCAGGATGTCGGCGAGTTCGGCGCGGCTGGCGGGGTCGAGGTTGCTCGAGGGTTCGTCGAGGACGAGGATCTCGGGCTCCATCGACAGCACGGTGGCCACGGCGACCCGGCGGCGTTGGCCGAAGGACAGGTGGTGTGGTGGGCGGTCGGCGTACTCGGCCATGCCGACCAGTTCGAGGGCGTGGTGGACCCTCGCCTCGAGTTCGTCTCCGCGCAGGCCCATGTTCGCCGGGCCGAAGGCGACGTCTTCTCGGACCGACGGCATGAACAGTTGGTCGTCGGGGTCCTGGAAGACGATGCCGACGCGGCGGCGCACCTCGTGCAGGGTGTCGCGGTTCTCGGGGTCGACCCGGATCCCGGCGACGTGGACCTCTCCGATGCCTCCGGACAGGATCCCGTTGAGGTGCATCACGAGGGTGGTCTTGCCGGCCCCGTTCGGCCCGAGCAGGGCCACACGCTCGCCGCGCCCGACCTGCAGGTCGATGCCGAACAGTGCCTGGTTGGCGTCGGGGTAGGAGTACGCCAGGCCGTTCACCGCCAGGCTGGGCGGTTGGTCGGGACCGGTGGTGCTGGTCTCGGGGTCCACGTCGACCTCTCTCACGGTTGGACCGCCCACGCGGCCAGGCAGATGACCAGTGCGATCGCGGGCAGGCTGAGCCCGGCCAGCCACTGACCCCGGGTGGCGCGCAGGTCGTCCAGGGTGGGCAGGCTGCCGGTGTACCCGCGGCTGAGCATGGCCAGGTGGACCCGCTCGCCGCGCTCGTAGGAGCGGATGAACAGGGCCCCGGCGGATTGGGCGATGACTGGCCAGGACCTGACCCCGGTGGCCTGGAACCCGCGGGACTCGCGGGCGACCTTCATGCGGGCCATCTCGTTGCCGACGACGTGCATGTAGCGCAGCATGAACGAGGCGATCTGCACCAGCATCGGCGGCACGTGCAGGGCCTTGAGCCCGGTCAGCAGGTCACGCGCCGGTGTGGTGGCGGCGAGGATGATCGCGGCCAGCACACCGATGGTGCCCTTGGCGACGATGCCCCAGGCCGCCCACAACCCGGGTTCGGACAGCTCCAGGCCGAGGACCTGGACCTGGGGGTCCGGGCCGGTGAACGGCATCAGGGCCGCGAACAGCAGGAACGGCACCTCGACGACCATCCGCGGCAGGATCACCCGCGGGGGCAGGGTCGCGACCGCGGCCAGGGCGGCGAGCAGTCCGGCGTACAGCACGAACGCCCACATGGCCTGGACCGGGGTGGCGACCACGATGAACATGAACACCACCAGGGCCAGGATCTTGACCTCGGCGGGCAGCAGGTGGATCGGGGTGTGGCGGTGGACGTAGAGCTGTTCGCCGACGTCGTGGCCGTGCCGGTGCTCGACCGCCGGAGTGACCGGCATCAGCCGCCCACGGTCGTCTCGACGGTCTCGTGCCGGCGCCGGCGAGCCAGCCAGGTGAACAGGCCGAACGCGATCGCGGCGACCAGCGCCACGCCGACCAGGCCGGCCAGCCCGCCGGACAGCCGCCCGTCATCGACCCCGGACACTGCGTAGCCCGACAGCGGCGAGTTCGCGACCGCGGAGTCCTGCGCGGAGTCGATGAAGCCGATGTCCCCGGCGACCTTCTCCAACCCGTCCGGTGAGCTGCTGGCGTAGTAGCTCACCACCCCGGCCAGCAGCAGGGACACGGCCAGGCCGATCCCCACGATCATCCACACACCCTTGCGAACGGCCATGGCGCTGCCCCTCTCAGGCTGCCTGCGGCGAGGGCCGCAGCTCGGGTTTGGGCAGCCGGTCGCGCACCCCGAGCACGAGATCGGGTCGCACCGCGAGCACCGCCCCGACGGTCAGCGCGGTGATCAACGCCTCCCCGAGGCCGATCAGGACATGGGTGCCGACCATGGCCACCAGGACGGTGCCGATCGAGTAGGTCCCGGTGCCGCCGAGGGCGTACTCCAGGGTGAACGCCAGCGCCGCGGCCGGCACCGAGGTCAGCCCGGCGACGAACGCCGCCCCCATCCACGCCGCCCTTCGAGGCGGGCAGCACCTTCACCAGCAGGCGGAACACCGGCCAGGCCACCAACACGGTCACGAACGCCATGTTGATGATGTTCAACCCCAGCGCGCTCAGCCCACCGTCGGCGAACATCAGCCCCTGGACGATGATCACCACCGACACCGCCAGCGCCCCGGTGTAGGGGCCGACCAGGATCGCGGCCAGCGCACCGCCCAACAGGTGCCCACTGGTCCCGGCGGCCACCGGGAAGTTCAGCATCTGGACGGCGAAGATGTAGACCGCGACCAGCCCAGCCATCGGCGCCGTCCGATCGTCGAGCTCCCGGCTGGCCCGGCGCAGGCAGACCGCGATCCCCCCCACCGCGATCACCGCGGCAGCCGCGGACACAGGGGCGTCGATGAATCCGTCGGGGATATGCATGGGTGCTCCCAGTCGTCGGTGCGGTGGCCTGCGCCCACTCTAGCTAGTTGCTAAGATTTCGCAAGAGCACCGCCCTGATCGGGCAGCGTCCCGGCCCACCCACCGCAGACGGATGCGGCATCGAACCTGGGATGCTTCAGCCCAGCGATCCCTGGGCCGATCGGATTGTTCGGGTGTGCATGGGCGGGTTGGTGGAGATGGTGCTGTCGCGGAGGTCGAGGTAGTACTCGGGGGGTAGGTCCCATGTGCCGGGATCGACAAGGGGGCTGCACACGACTGTGTTCTCCCAGGTGGGTTCGGGCCAGACTCGACAGCCGTCGTAGAAGCAGGCCACCCTCTGTTGCGCGATGCCCGTGACTCCTTGGTCAGGGTTGAACATCAGGAAGGTCGCTGGGTTCATCGTCAACTGCCAGCCGGGGCAGGTCGGATTCTCGGCTCTCGCGATCTCGAGGAGTGTGGCGACGGAGTCGTGCAGCTGGTCGGTCATGTTTCGAGTGTGTCGTCTCCACCCCCGCTCGGGGGCGGGGTGTTGACGCGGTATTGATGTGGTCAGGGCACGAGCCGGTAGCCGATCCCTGGGTCGGTGAGGAGGTGGCGTGGTCGTGCGGGGTCGGGTTCGAGCTTGCGTCGTAGTTGGGCGAGGTAGACCCGCAGGTAGTGGCTCTCGCGGTCCAGGTCGGGCCCGCGCAGTTCTCGGAGGAGTTCCTTCTGGGTCACGATGCGTCCGGCGTTGCGGGCCAGGATCTCGAGAAGCCGCCATTCGGTGGGGGTGAGGCGCACGGGTTGCCCGTCGCGGGTCACGATGCGGGCTGCCAGGTCGATGGTGAAGGAATCGGTGACCACCAGTGGGTCGGCTTCGGCGCCGGCTGCCCGTCGGGTGGCCGCACGGATGCGGGCGAGGAGTTCGTCCATCGCGAAGGGTTTGGAGACGTAGTCGTCGGCACCGGCGTCCAGGGCCGCGACCTTGTCATAGCTGGTCTGGCGTGCCGACAGGACCACGACGGGCACCTGGCTCCAGCCGCGCACGGCGGCGAGGATCGTCATGCCGTCGAGGTCCGGCAGTCCGAGGTCGAGCAGGATCAGGTCGGGGTGGCAGCTGGCGACCAGGTCCAGCCCGGCTGCCCCGGTCACGGCAACGTCAGTCTCGTAGCCGCGGGCGTTGAGGGTGATGGCAAGAGCACGAGCGAGGGCGGGTTCGTCCTCGATGATGAGGATCCGCGTCATGTCAGCTCTCCGAGTTCCTCATCGGGGGCCGAGGAGTCGGCGCGTTGCAGGGTCAGCACCATGGTGAGGCCGCCGCCGGGTGTCTCCTCGGCTTCCAGCGTCCCACCGTTGGCCTGGGCGAAGCCGCGGGACACGGCCAGGCCGAGTCCGACGCCCTGGCCTGCGGGGACGTCGCCGAGGCGTTGGAAGGCGCTGAAGATGGACTCGAGGTTGTGTGAGGGGACACCACGGCCTTTGTCGACCACGCGCAGCACGACCGTGTCCTTGATGGTTCCGGCGGTGATCCGCACGGGGCGGTCAGGGGGTGAGTACCGCAGGGCGTTCTCCACGAGGTTGGCGATGATCCGCTCGATGAGTCCCGCGTCGCCCACGACCATCGGGAGTGTCACGCGCACATCCACGTCGACCCGCTCGGGGGGGACGCCGGCGAGGGCACGTGGCACCACCTCGTCCAACGCCACGGGTTCGGTGCGGAGCACCAGAGCGCCGGCGTCGAGGCGGCTCATGTCCAGCAGGTTGTCGATGAGCCCCTGCAACCGGTCGGCCGAGTTCTCGATACCGGCGAGCAGCTCCGCCCGGTCGGCTTCGGCAAGGTCCAAGTCGGTCGCCCGTAGGGTCCCCACGCACGCCTTGATCCCGGCCAGGGGGCTGCGCAGGTCGTGGCTGACAGCGGCCAGCAGGGAGGAGCGGATGTCGCTGCGGGCACGGTCGATGCGGGCGGTGGAGGCCTCACCGCGTAATTGCTCGCGTTCGAGGAGGGTGCCGATCTGGGCCGAGACTGCCGACAGGACCCGGGTGTCCTCCGCGGAGAGGTCGCGGCCCGCGAGCATCAGGACCACGTCGTCGGACACCGGGACGCGCACGGCCCCACCGTCCGAGGAGGGGACGGGGTCGCCATCGGATGCGATCACACGCCAGATCGTGGCGGCGTGGTCGCGTTGGAGCAGGGACGCGCTGGTCACGGAGAAGGTCTCTCGGATGCGTTTCAGCATGGCGGGGAGCGCGTCCTCCCCGCGGAGGACGGAGCTGGCGAGCAGCGTCAGGGTGTCGGCCTCGGCGCGCGCGCGAGCGGCCTCCTTGGTCCGCCGGGCGGCGTTGTCGACCACCATCGCCACGGCAACCGCGACGACGACCATCACGAGCAGTGCGGCGGCGTTGCTCGGTTGGTTGATGGTCCACGTGTAGGTGGGTTCGATGAACAGGTAGTTCAGGGCCAAGCCGGCGATCAGCGCGGCCACCACGGCGGGGGCCAGGCCGCCGACCAGGGCGACCGCCACGGCCAGGGCCAGCATGGCCAGGGAGACCAGGCTCAGGTTGTCGGTGTTGAACAGGGCCACGGCCAGCAGTGGTGGCCCGAGGACGGCCAGCAGCCAGCCGGCGATCCGGCGGCCGCGCGGAAGTGCGGATGCGCGCCGGGGCATGCCGGTGCCCGTGGTTCGGTGGTGGGTGACGACCACGACGTCCATGTCGCCGCTGCCGCGGATCACACCGGAGCTGGGACCTGGCAGGAGCGCGGACCGCAGCCGCCCACGGCTGGTCTCCCCGATCACGATGTGGCTGGCGTTCACCCCGCGGGAGAACTCCAGGATCGCGTCTGCCGGGTCTTCGCCCAGGACGTTGTGGAACGTGCCGCCCAGGGACTCGACCAGGATGCGCTGGCGCAGCAGTGAATCCGGTGTGCCGTGGGCCAGGCCGTCGCCGAGGCTGACGTGCAGGGCCAGCAGTTCACCGCCGGACCGGGAGTCCGCGATCCGGGCTCCACGCCGGATCAGGGCCTCGCCCTCGGGGCCCCCCGTCAGTGCGACGACGACGCGTTCCCTGGCGGGCCACGTGTCGGTGATCTCGTTGTCAGCGCGGTAGCGCTCCAGGGCGGCGTCGACGCGGTCGGCGACCCAGAGCAGCGCCAGTTCCCGCAGCGCGGTCAGGTTGCCCACGCGGAAGAAGTTCGTCAGGGCCGCGTCGATCTTCTCAGCGCTGTACACGTTGCCGTGGGCCAGCCGGCGGCGCAGGGCCTGCGGGGACATGTCCACCAGCTCGATCTGGTCGGCGGAGCGCACCACGTCATCGGGAACGGTCTCCTGCTGGCGGATCCCGGTGATCGACTCGACGACGTCGTTCAGCGATTCCAGGTGCTGGATGTTCACCGTGGTGACCACATCGATGCCCGCGTCCAGCAGGACGTCCACGTCCTGGCAGCGTTTGGTGTTCCCCGCCCCGGGGACGTTGGTGTGGGCCAGCTCGTCGACGAGGGCAACCTCGGGTCGCCGGGCCAGGACGGCGGCCAGGTCCATCTCGGTGAACGACGCCCCACGGTGCTCGATCACCCGGCGGGGCACCAGCTCCAGCCCCTCGACCAGTTCGGCGGTGTGCTCCCGGCCGTGGGTCTCCACGAACCCGATCACCACGTCCGCCCCCCGGGCCAGGCGACGGTGACCCTCGGCGAGCATGTCGTAGGTCTTGCCCACGCCCGGGGCCGCGCCCATGTACACGCGCAGGGTGCCGCGCCGCGTGGCCGACCTGCCGGCGTCCACCGCCGCCGAGCCCGACTCCTCAGGCGGGATCGGCGGGGGGAGGTCCACGGCATTCAGTCTGTCCGACACATCACGTCCTGCCCAGCGCATCGAGGGCCAGGTTGAGTTCCAGGACGTTCACCCCCGGCTCGCCGAGGAACCCCAGCACCCGTCCCTGGGTGTGCTCGTCGACCAGCCCGGCCACCACGTCCGGAGCCAGTCCCCGGGCCCGGGCCACGCGGGCCACCTGGAGGGCGGCGTACTCCGCGGAGATCTGCGGGTCCAGCCCCGAGGCTGACGCGGTCACCGCATCCGCCGGGACCTGGTCAGCAGCCACGCCGTTCGCCGTCGCCACCGCAGCCCGGCGCTCCTCGATCGTCTGGATCAGGTCGGTGTTGTTGGGGCCGAGGTTGGACCCGCCGGTGGCCAGCGGGTCGTAGCCGCCCACGGACGGCCGGGGCCAGAAGTACTCGGGGGTGTCGAAGCCCTGGGCAAGCAGCGAGGACCCCACGACGGTGCCGTCCACCGCCACCAGTGAGCCGTCGGTGCGCGCTGGCATCAGCCGGCCGATGGCGAAGATGGCGGCTGGGTAGAGCAGGCCGAGCAGGACGGTCATCACGACGAGCATGCGGATGGCGGGGGCGAGTTGGCGGAGTGTGGGCATGGTGATCACGCGATTCCGGGGATGAGGGAGATGAGCAGGTCGATGGCCTTGATGCCCAGGAAGGGGACGATGAGCCCGCCGAGGCCGTAGATGCCCATGTTGCGAGCCAGCAGCGCGGAGGCGCTCGAGGGGGTGTAGCGGACTCCACGCAGGGCCAGGGGGATCAGCGCGACGATGATCAGGGCGTTGAAGATGACCGCGGACAGGATCGCGGACTCCGGCGACGAGAGCCGCATGACGTTCAGCGCGTCCAGCTGCGGGTAGACGACGACGAACATCGCGGGGATGATCGCGAAGTACTTGGCGACGTCGTTGGCGATGGAGAACGTGGTCAGCGCACCACGGGTGATCAACAACTGCTTGCCGATGCCGACGATCTCGATCAGCTTGGTCGGGTTGGAGTCCAGGTCGACCATGTTGCCGGCCTCCTTGGCCGCCGATGTCCCGGTGTTCATGGCCACGCCGACGTCGGCCTGGGCCAGGGCGGGGGCGTCGTTGGTGCCGTCCCCGGTCATCGCGACCAGGTGCCCGCCGTCCTGCTCGTCGCGGATCAGGGCCATCTTGTCCTCGGGCTTGGCCTCGGCCAGGAAGTCGTCGACCCCGGCCTCGGCGGCGATCGCCTTCGCGGTGAGCGGGTTGTCGCCGGTGATCATCACGGTGCGGATGCCCATGGCGCGCAGTTCGGCGAACCGGTCACGCATGCCCGCCTTGACCACGTCCTTGAGGTGCACCACGCCCAGCGCGACGGCTGGGTCGGTGCCCACCCTCTCGGCGACGACCAGCGGGGTGCCCCCGGCCATCGAGATCGCGTCGACGGCCTCGCCCACGTCCTGGGTGGGGTGCCCGCCGTTGTCGCGCACCCACTTCATGACCGCGGCCGCAGCGCCCTTGCGGATCTCCCGGCCGTCGGTGAGGTCGATTCCGGACATGCGGGTGGCTGCGCTGAAGGGCACGAACACGGTGTCGTGCAGGGTGTCCGGGGCCCGCAGTCCGAACTCGTCCTTGGCCAGGACGACGATGGAGCGCCCCTCGGGGGTCTCGTCGGCGAGGCTGGACAGCTGTGCGGCCCGGGCCAGCCGTTGCGGGTCGACCCCGGCGACGGGGACGAACTCGAAGGCCTGGCGGTTGCCCAGGGTGATGGTGCCGGTCTTGTCGAGCAGGAGCACGTCGACGTCCCCGGCTGCCTCCACCGCCCGTCCGGACATGGCCAGCACGTTGCGCTGGACGAGGCGGTCCATCCCGGCGATGCCGATCGCCGAGAGCAGGGCCCCGATCGTGGTCGGGATGAGGCAGACGAGCAGCGCGATCAGGACGATCATCGGCTGGACCTGCCCGGAGTAGGCGGCGAACGGCTGGAGGGTGACCACCACGAGCAGGAAGATCAGGGTCAGGGCGGCCAGCACCTGGTTCAGGGCGATCTCGTTGGGGGTCTTCTGCCGAGATGAGCCCTCGACCAGGGCGATCATCCGGTCCAGGAAGCTCTCCCCGAACGCCGCGGTGATCCGGACCACGATCCGGTCGGAGAGCACCTTCGTGCCGCCGGTCACCGCGGACCGGTCGCCGCCGGACTCGCGGATGACCGGTGCTGACTCGCCGGTGATCGCGGATTCGTCGACGCTGGCCACGCCCTCGACGACGTCACCGTCGCCGGGAATGATCTGGCCGGCTTCCACGACCACGAGGTCCCCGACCCGCAGCTCGGGGCCGGAGACTTCCTGCTCGGTGCCGTCGGGAAGGAGGCGGCGGGCCATGGTGTCGGTGCGCGCTGCCCTCAGGGCCGAGGCCTGCGCCCGGCCGCGGCTCTCGGCGACGGCTTCGGCGAGGTTGGCGAACACCACGGTGAGCCACAGCCACGCGGCGATCCCGACACTGAACACGCTGGGGTCCTTGATCGCCAGCAGGGTCGTGGCGATGGACCCGACCCAAACCACAAACATCACCGGGGAGTGCCATTGGTGCGCGGGGTTCAGCTTGCGCACGGCGTCGGGCAGGCCGGCGGCCAGCTGTGTGGGGTGGAACGGGCTGGCTGATCGTGCCGGAGCGAGCGAGGGCTCCTTGACGGCTGTGGTGGAACTCATTGGAGGGCCTCCGCAATCGGGGACAGGGCAAGGGCGGGCATGAAGGTCAGGGCGACGATGATGACGACCACCGCGAGCAGCAGCCCCATGAACACCGGGCCGGTGGTGGGCAGGGTTCCCGCGCTCGGCGGCACCCTGCGTTGCTGCGCCAGCGAGCCGGCCAGGCCCAGGACCAGCACGATCGGCACGAACCGGCCGAACAGCATGGCCACTCCAAGGGCGGTGTTCTGGTAGACGGTGTTCGCGCCGAACCCGGCGAACGCGCTGCCGTTGTTGTTGCTCGCCGACGCGTAGGCGTAGAGGATCTCGGACAGCCCGTGTGGCCCGGGGTTGAGCACCGAGGCGTCAGCCAGTGAGGTGATGCCGGCGGTCAGGGCCCCACCGACCAGCACCAGGGTGGGCATCGCCAGGATGTAGAGGGCGACGAAGGTGACCTCGCGCCGGCCGATCTTCTTGCCCAGGTACTCCGGGGTCCGCCCGACCATCAGCCCGGCGAGGAACACCGTGAGGATCGCCAGCACCAGGATCCCGTACAGCCCCACGCCGACACCGCCGGGGGACACCTCGCCCAGCATGATGTTGGCCAGCGTGACGCCACCCCCGACCGGGGTCATCGAGTCGTGCATCGTGTTCACCGAGCCGGTGGACGTGCCCGTCGTGGACACGGCGAACAGCGCGGAGGCGGCCTCCCCGAACCGGACCTCCTTGCCCTCCATCGCCGCACCGGCCGCGGCGGTGGCTGTCCCGCCGCCGGCCAGTTCTGCCCACGTTGCGGTCGCGACGGCGCCGAGCCACAGCACGGCCATCACCGAGACGACGGCCAGGCCCTGGCGGGTGTTGCCGACCATCCGGCCGAACATCCGCGGCAGGGCGAACGGGATGACCAGCAGCAGGAAGACCTCGAGCAGGTTGATCCAGGAGCTCGGGTTCTCGAACGGGTGCGCGGAGTTGGCGTTGTAGAAGCCGCCACCGTTGGTGCCCAGCTCCTTGATCGCCTCCTGGCTGGCCACAGGGCCACCCGTGATCGTCTGGGTGCCCCCGGCGAGGGTGGCGATCTCGTTCGGGCTGGCGAAGTTCTGCACCACCCCGCCGATCATCAGCACGACTGCGGCCACGATCGACAACGGCAGCAGGATGCGGACAACGGCCCGGGTCAGGTCGACCCAGAAGTTGCCGACGCGGTCGGTGTGCTCGCGGGTGAACCCCCGAATCAGCGCCACCGCGACCGCCAGGCCCACGGCCGCCGACACGAAGTTCTGCACCGCCAGCCCAGCCATCTGCGCGAAGTACCCCAACGTGGACTCGCCGGAGTACCACTGCCAGTTCGTGTTCGTCACGAACGACACCGCGGTGTTCCACGCCCCCGCCGGCGGCACTCCCGGCATTCCCAGGGCCCAGGGCAGCAGGGCCTGGATCCTCAGGATGCCGTACAGCAGGACCACCGACGCCGCGGAGAACACCAGCAGCGACCGGGCATACACCCCCCACCGCTGGTCAGCCCGCGGATCGATCCCGGCCAGCCGGTAGACGACCCGCTCGGCCCGCCAATCAGCCTCAGAGGTGAACGTGCGGTACATGTAGTCGCCCAAGGGGCGGTAGACCGCGGCGAGTGCCACGACCAGCAGAACGATCTGCAGCACGCCGGCTGCCGTGTCGCTCATCAGAACTTCTCCGGACGAAGCAGCGCGTACACCAGGTACGCAGCCAGCGCGAGGACCACGATCAACCCCAGGACGTTCTGGAGGCTCACAGCCGCTCGACCCCCTTGAGTAGACCCAGCAACAGCGCGAAACCCACCAGGGTCCCGATCAGGACAAGAACGTCAGGCATGTGCCGACCCTTCGATGACGCGGACGATGCACTCCCCATCACACGCCAGATCGGCCCACGATCGCCACGATCCTGACGGAACCCAGACGCCCCATCCCAGCGATCCTGACGGGCCCCGGACACCCGGCTGGTCCGGTCACAGCGCCTCGCCCATCACGAGCCGTCGCGACGCGTCCGGCCAGGTTGGCGGAGGTGACGCGGTCACCCGGCGATGGTCGCAGGTTCGCGCTCGTAGAGGTGGCGGGCCCAGAAGTAGCCGACCAGCGACAGAAGGGCGCACCATGCCAGGCCGATGAGCACCGTGGATGCGTCGGGCGTGCCGTCGAGCAGCCCGCGGGCCCCTTCGATCATGGGTGTGAACGGCTGGTTCTCGGCGAACCAGCGCAGTCCCACCGGATAGGACTCGGCCGGCACGAATGCGCTGCTCAGAAAGATCAGCACGATCAGCAGCAGCGGGGTGTTGCTCGCGGTCTCGACACTGCGGGAGTTCAGGCCCAGGGCCAGGCAGAGCCAGATGACGGGGAACGCGATCGCCAGGGCAATCCCGAAGGCGGCAACCCACCCAACTGCGCCGCCGCCGGGTCGGTAACCGAGAAGCACCCCGATCGAGCTGACCACAACCAGGACGAAGGCCGCCTGCACCATGCTTCCCAGCACCTCGCCGGCGAGCACTGCGGAGCGGGCGATGCCCATCGTTCGGAAGCGGGACATGATGCCCTTGGTCCGGTCGGCCGCTATCGAGATCGCGGTGCCGAGGCCGACTCCGGCGATGGCGAAGAGCAGGACCCCGGGCATCACGTACTCGAGGTAGGCCGCGCGGCCGCCACCGGCGAGGTCCGGGCTCACGCCGGCGCCGAGCGTCTCGCCGAAGACGAAGACGAAGAGCAGCAGGATCAGGACGGGCTGCGCGAGCAGCATGATCGTCAGCGAGGGGTAGCGCTGGATGTGCCGGAGGTTCCGGCGCAGCATCGTGGCGGTATCGCGGGTGGGCAGGGCGATGCTCATGCGATTGCCTCCAGGGTCGTGGGGGACGGTGCGGGGGAGTGGCCGGTCAGGGCGAGGAAGACATCGTCGAGGTCCGGGCGGTGCACCGTGATGTCGGTGACTGCGGACTCGTGCGGGGTGAGGCGATCCAGGGCGCCGCGCAGGGAGGCGACGCTGCCATCGATGGGGATGGTCAGGGCGCGGTGCTCCATGTCGGCCTGGCTGTGGAGTGCGCTGGCGGCGGCGGCCAGGTGTTCGTCGGAGTCGAAGGTGATCCGGACATGCCCGCCCGGCACCTGGCGCTTGAGGGCGTCAGGGGTTCCGTCGGCGACGATGCGACCGGCGTCGAGCACGACCACGCGGTGGGCGAGCTCGTCGGCCTCGTGCAGGTACTGGGTGGTGAGCAGGATGGTGATGCCCTCGCGCAGGTGGCCGCGCACGATCTCCCAGACGGTCCGCCGGGATCGGGGGTCCAGCCCGGCGGTGGGCTCATCGAGGAAGATCACCTTCGGCCGGCCGATGAGGGTCATCGCCAGGTCCAGTCGGCGGCGCATGCCGCCGGAGTAGGTGGTGGGCACCCGGTCGGCGGCCTCGACCAGCTCGAATGTCTCGAGCAGCTCGTCGGTCCGGCTGCGGCCCTGGGCGCGGGGCAGGTGGTGCAGGTCGGCCATGAGCGTGAGATTCTCCCGGCCGGTGAGGAGGTCGTCGATCGCGGAGAACTGACCGGTGACGCCGATCAGCCTGCGGACCGCATCGGCCTCGTGCACCACGTCGTGGCCCAGCACGCGCCCGGTGCCGGTCGTGGGCTTGATCAGGGTGGACAGGATGTTGACCATTGTGGTCTTGCCCGCACCGTTGGGACCGAGGAGGGCGACGGCCTCGCCCTGGCCAACCTGCAGGTTCTCCACGTCGAGGACGGTCGCGTCCCCGTAGCGGCGCGTCAGGCCGACGGCCTCGATTGCCGGCGCGTGGGCGTTCATGGTCAGGCCGTCCCGTCGGTGTCCAGGGTGTCGCCGACCCGTCGGATTCGGATGTCGCCGTACGAGGTGCGCCCGACGACGCGCACCGAGGGCCCGCCGGCTCGCGGCGCGTCGGCGGTCGGGACGAAGTCGCTGACCACCCGGCCGTACTTCGTGTCGAGGTCCAGCCACACGGCATGGCCGCCCGGGATGCCGACCTCGAGATCCCCGTGCGAGGTCTTGAGGTCGACCTCGGCCCCCGCGGCGACCCCGATGACCACGGCGCCGTGGGCGGTGCGGGCATCGACGCTGCCCGCCACCGACTCGGCCTCGATGCGCCCGTGCCCGGCGCGGACCCGCAGGTCACCCCCGACGGTGCCGATGCGCGGACCGGTGCTGCCGTTCTTGATGTCGACGTTGCCAGTGGCCGAGGCGATCTGGGTGTGGCCGGCCGGAGTCTCGAGCGTGGCGTCACCGGCGACGTTCCCGACGACGATGTCGCCGGTGCCGCTACGCGCATCGAGGGACCCGGTGTCCCCAAGGCGGATGTTGCCGGCGCCCGTGCGGATCATGCACTGACCCAGCGTGCCCGTCGCCACGACGTTGCCCGCCCCCAGGTCGGCGCGCAATGCCGATCCGCTCGGCAGGCTGATCACGATGTCGATGCACGGGGAGTTGAGGATCCGTGACATCAGGCTCGGCGTGGGGGCGGTCACCCGCAGTTGTTCGCCGAGCATTTCGACGCGGGTGGCCTGAGCGACCTCGACATGCGCGCGATCGTCCGGGTCGGTCCCCTGGACCTCGACCACAGCGTCTGAGCGGTCGCTGGCGACGATCTGGACTTCGGCGAAGTGCGCCTCGATGGTGACCGCGATGGGTGTGGGGGTGGGGAAGATGCGCATGGTGGTCCTCTCGTTCACTTCGCCCAGCCGGTGACGCGCTTGGAGCCGCGGCGGGAGGCCGCGGGGGGGCTGGGAGGGCTGGGGGCGAGGGTGGGAGCTGATGTGTCGAGGGCAGCCGCAGATGCCCGCACGAGCCAGGCGTTGACCGAGCGGCCCTCGCGCAGTGCCGCGGCCTCGACGCGGGCCTTCAGCGAGTCGGGCATCCGCAGGTTGATCCGGCTGGCACCCTCGTCGGGCTCCGCGGTCGGCGTGTGGGCGGGGGCGGGTGAAGGTGCCGGGTCCGGCTCGGTGGCCGGTGGCGTCGCGGCCACGCCGTCGATGACGAAGCTGGGCTCGCCCCCGCGCAGCCGTACCTCCACCGACCCGGGGGCCAACTCGAGTGTCAGCTCGTCCGCCGCAGCAGACAGGGCCTCGAGCAGCGCCAAACGGACGGCCGACCGCAGCGGAAGGACGAGGCGCTCGGCGAGCGCCTGGGCCTCGGGACCACCCGCCGCGGCGGCCACGGCCATCTGACGGGCGATGTCGTCGACATAGCGATCCAAGTACATGGCACCAGTATGGCACCACTCTGGCACCGATACAACCAGAGTGGCGCGAGGCTCGTGTGAGCGCCTTTGGGGACGCGCGCCCCCTTCGAAGCCCAGCGACGAGGGGTAGCCACTCCGGCCGCCGCCTGCACTCTTGCCATTCCCTCCGAGCTCCGGTAACGTACAACCTAATGGTTGTATATCAGCAGGCACAGAGCCACATCCCTGACGACGAGGTGGACCGGATCTTCCGGGCCCTGGCCGACAGGACCCGTCGCGACATCGTCCGGCGCACCCTGGCCGGCGAGGTCACCGTGTCGCAGCTCGCCAGCGGCTACGACATGTCCTTCGCGGCCGTGCAGAAGCATGTCGCCGTCCTGGAGGGGGCAGGCCTCATCACCAAGCATCCGCACGGCCGTGAACGACTCGTCCGGGGCAACCCCGAGACGATCCGACGAGCACAGTCGTTGCTCGACCAGTTCGACGCGCAGTGGCGCGATCGGGTCGCGCGACTCGATGCGCTGCTCACCGACGACACCCCCTGATCCATCCCCATCCACGCGAAGGACCCCGCGATGCCCATCACCTCCGTCAGCAAGGACCCCGCCGCCCTCACCATGACCGTGGTCGCCGAGTTCCCCGTCCCCATTGAGCGGCTCTGGGATGCCTACAGCGACCCGCGCCAGCTTGAGCAGTTCTGGGGTCCGCCCACCTACCCCGCCCGATTCACCCGACACGACATGTTCCCCGGTGGCCGCAGCGAGTACGTCATGACCGGGCCCGAGGGCGACGAGTCCCGTGGCTACTGGGAGTTCCTGGCCGTGGAACCGCTCGAGTCCTTCGAGGTCCGCGACGGGTTCGCGAAGCCCGACGGAGCCGCCAGCGCCGAGATGCCGTCGATGCGGATGGTGTTCCGGTTCACCGAGACCGACACCGGCTCGCAGGTCAGCACGACGACGTGGTTCGACTCCGTGGAGGACCTCGACCAGCTGATCGCCATGGGCATGGAGGAGGGCATGCGCGAGGCCATGGGCCAGATGGACGCCGTGCTGACCGACCTGGCCACCTTCGCCGTCGGGCGCGCCGTCGAGGCCCAGCTCCTCAGCGACACCCAGGTCCGGGTGAGCAGGATCATCCGCGGGACCGTCGAGCAGGTCTGGGCGGCGCATCACGACCCGGAGCTGATGCAGCGCTGGCTGCTCGGCCCGGACGGCTGGACGATGCCCGTGTGCGAAGTGGCCGTCGTCGTCGGCGCGCACTACCGGTACGAGTGGGAGTCGTTCGACGGCTCGCAGAGGTTCGGATTCACCGGCGAGCTGCTCGAGAGCAGGCCACCGTTCCGAGCCGTCACCACCGAACAGATGATCGGGACGGACGGGCCGGCCACGACCAACGAGATGACCCTCACGCGGGTCGAGGGCGGCACGTTGCTGAGCATCGTGATCACCTACCCCACCGCCGAGTTCCGCGACATGGTCCTGGCCACCGGGATGACCGGCGGGATGGAGACCAGCTACGCCCGACTGGAAGAGGGCGTCCTGCATGCGCCCCTGACGACCTCCCAGTGGGAGTAGCCGCGAATCCAACGGAATCCGGAGTACAGACAGCGCGTACGCCTCGCGGAACGCCCGTCGTGCTGCCGCGAGCGCGGTGGAACATCGCAGCACTGGGGAGTCGCTCTCGGGGGTTTGCGGTTATCGTTGCCTGCGGGTGCCGGCCTGTTGCGCTGCGGCCTCAGGGAGGATGCTGTGGCCCTAGCCGATCTCATCGGGATGGACCTTCGCGAGCCGCGCGCGGATTACCTGGACGCGCTTGGGCGAGGGGATCGGCGCAGGGCCACTGAGGTGGCTTTCGACCTGCTGTACCGCGGGATTCCTGCCGACGCCGTGCTCACGGAGCTTGTGGGTGTGGCGCAGGTTGAGGTCGGCTTGGCGTGGCAGGAGGGCCGGTGGGACGTCGCCCAGGAGCATCGCGCCTCTGCGGTGGCCGAGGCGGTGATCCAGGCCGTGGCCCAGCAGGCCCAGCCGAGTGGGTTGCGCACTGCGAGGGGTGAGCGTGGTCGGGTCGCGGTGGCGTGCGCGGAGGGGGAGTGGCATGTCCTTCCGGGGCGGCTGGTCAGCGAGGTCCTGCGGCTGCAGGGCTTCGATGTGGACTTCGTGGGACCGTCGGTCCCGGCTGCCGAGTTGGCCCAGTTCCTGGGGCCGGAGTCCCCGGGCGTGGTCGCGGTGTCGTGCTCGATGCCCAGCTCGTTGATCGGCGCCTGGCGCACGATCACCGCCTTGCGCGCGGCCGGGAGGATCATCGTGTGCGGGGGTCGGGGCTTCGGGCCTGACGGTATGTGGGGCGTGGCACTGGGGGCGGACATGGGGGCTGCGGATATGGGCACCGGCGTCGCCCTGCTCGACGACGCGATCTTGGGGCCGGCCGGCGTGCCTCGTCCTGACGCCGTGAAGCCGGACGTTGCCGCCGAGATGGTCCTGGCCACCCGGGAGTTCACCCGCGTCGTGGGGGCCGCCACGCAATTGGCTGTCGTGCGCGGGGCTCACCTCGTTGATGGCGAGTCCTCGGTGGCCGAGGCGCGCGGGATGCTCGCGTTCACGTTGCGCACGGTCCTCGCTGCGACCCTGGTCGGTGACGGTCGGATCGTGACCGACCATGTCACCTGGGCCGAGTCCGTGCTTGCGGGCCGGTCGAGGCCGATCAGCCTCGTAGCCGATGCATTCACCATGCTGGTGACGGCGCTGCCCGCTGACCTTCCTCGGACCACGGCCACCGCGCTGGACGGCCTGGCCGCCTGCAGCGAGCCGCGGTCGGCGCGAAGGTCCGGCGAACCCGGTCGGACGTAGCATGCCCTCGGGATCGGTGTGGCACTGACGTCGAAGGGCACGACACCGAGGCTGTCGCCGCTGGGCAGGGCACGCTGGTGGCTCGGCACGTGGCCGAGGCGCCTGAGGTCGAGGTGCTGGTGAACGGCGACAGCGTCGGCTCATTCAGCAACCCGGAGCAGATCGGGCCCGCCGCCCTGCCGGCCGATGAGTACGACGTGGAGATCCAGGCTGGCGGCACCACCGTGAAGACCACGCCGGCAACGGGCGCCGTGCCGGTCGCTGCGGGCCAGAGCACGATCGCCTATGCGTGGGGGACTGCCGATGACCTTCAGATCGCCGTCCAGACGGTCAAGCTCGGTCACTCCTCCCCGAGCGGGGTCCCCGGAGGCGAGTCCGGCTCCGCCGCTGGCGGTAGCGCTGGTTGGCTGCTCCTGGCCGCTGGTCTCGGTGCGGCTGGTCTGGCTGTGACGGGTCGCCGATTGGTCACTGCAGGTCGCTGACAGCACGTTGCTTGGAGGGGGTGGGTGATTGGTCACCCACCCCCTCAGGGTCAGTATCAAAGGGCGCCGCTGGGACTTGCGGGCCTCATTGTGGATAGCGGCAGTGGACCCAGCGTCCCGGCCCCGGCACCCGACACCTGAGAGGTGGAGATGAGATCCCGTCGCACCACCGCCATCGCATTCGCAGCATCGCTGGTCGTGGTCGTCGCCTCACTGGGAGCTTGGCTCACCTCCCGGGGGCAGGGCGTGGGTACCGACCTGGAACAAGTCACCCTGGCTACAGCCAGAATGAGCGGTGGCTCCTCGTCCTCCGAAACGCCCACGTCGAGCGGACCATCGATCCCGGCAGGATCCGCGACGGGGACGCCATTCCCCGATGTGCCCGTGATCGACGCCACCACGATCGGCGTCCCCGACGAGGTGCAACCGCCTCGCAAGGTCCGCATCGCCAGTGGGGACATCTCGATGCCGGTCTCAGCCACAGGTGTGACCGCGGACGGGCAGATGGAACTGCCCGACGACCCGCGCACGATCGGCTGGTACCGGTTCGGCGCACTGCCCGGGGATGCACGCGGTTCCGCGGTCCTCGGCGGACACGTGGACTCCGAGCGGTACGGAACCGGACCGCTCGCTCGTCTCGCCTCGGTGCGCGACGGTGCCACGATCACCGTGCACCGCCGCCGATGGGCAGCAGATTCGCTATGAGGTCACCAGCGTGGAAAGGATCCCCAAGGCTGCCCTGCCGGTCGACCGGCTCTTCGCCCCGGACATCGCCCACCGGCTGGTCGTCGTCACCTGCGGAGGCAGGTATCTCCCGGACACGGGCGGCTACGAGGACAACATCGTGGTCATCGCCACGCCGGTCAACTGATCAGTTGTCGAGCCGGGTAGGTTGGTCGACCGAGGGATGGAGAGCGATGATCGACAAGCATGGCTTCAGCGATCCCGAGTGGGAGCTCCTCGTGGGCGTCCCCCTCGCAGTCTTCCTTGTTGTCGCCTACGCCGATGGTTCACTGTCCACGGCTGAACGGCGCGCCTTTGCCTCGATCGCCAAGGATGTCGCCGCCACGGCCGAGCGCCCGCAGGATGCCCTGGTGCGCGATGTGATGGGGCAGATCTCCCAGGACTTCGACCAGATCATGGAACACCTGGACCTGAAGATGGCGGCCGGGCTGCCCTGGGTGCTCTCCGCCGGCCGGACCCTGCTCGACGCCATGTCCGACGCCAGCCAGGCGCAGGCATTCAAGGAGACCATGATCCAGATGGCGCAGACGATCGCCGAGGCATGGCCCCGGTTCGGTCGAAGGACGACTGTCGAGGAACAGCGCAGCATCGACTACGTCCGGGACCTTCTGGGCTCTCCGCCCCCAGGGGCAGGAGCGTGATCGATGCCGTTCCACTCGCTCGAGCTGCTGCCGATCTGGTCCGGTCCTCGGGGACGATGACGTGGAGCCGTCGATGACCGAGGTCCGGCGCTGGGATCCGGACAGCCGGACGGTCACCCCGCTCGCGACCTCCCGTGAGGGTGACGACGGCCCGTCCACAGCCCGAGCAGTGACCTGACTCAACGCGAACCAAGGTGCGGACGCAGATGCCATTGCCGGTCGAATGAGGGGCGAGATGAGTACTGAAGTCGACATCCAGCCGGCCCTGAGTGCGCTTCTGGACTCTCAGCGCTTCGCCGCGCTGGCCACCGACGACCACGGGCAGCCGTTCGTGAGCCTGATGGCCTTCGCCGCGACCGAGGACCTGCGGCATCTGGTCATCCTCACCGAGCGGACCACACGCAAGTACGCCAACCTCCAATACAACCCCCGGGTTGCCCTGCTGATCGACAACCGCGAGAACAGGGGCTCTGATACCGAGGACTCCGTGGTGGTCACCGCAATCGGGGATTCCCAGGAGTTGGACCCGGACGTCGGCGCCCCCCTGCTGGCGCTGTTCCTTGACCGCCACCCCTACCTGGCCGCATTCGCAGCCTCGCCCACCTGCGCCATCGTGCGTGTGGAAGTCCGTTCGTACCAACTGGTGAGCCGCTTCCAACAGGTAGTGGAATGGCACATCTCTACCTAGCGCAGCAGGGGATCGGACCAGGACCCATCCGCCCAACCTCAATCCGTGATGCGACTACCCCGGCACTTGCCACTGGAGTACGTCAGCGTTCGCGCACGGCCGCTGGAGCAGCCGATCTCGTCGCGGGGCTGTCGTAATCCACTTCGCTGACGAAGACTCGGCATGCTCGTCGGTACCGATGGCGTCCTCCGGCCCGATGGACTCCACGACCGGATACCGCTGCGAGGCGCTGGTCAGTCAGCTGTGATGGGCATGAAGCTCGCCGTGAAGTGGCGAAGCATGGGCGGCTCCTCGACGATGCGCATCCCGGGCAGCGCGTCGGCGCGCTCGGCCACCCAGCGCGCAACCTCGATCACGTAGTCGATGTGGCTCTGCGTGTAGGTCCGCCGCGGGATCGCCAGGCGAACGAGGTCCATCGCCGCGGGGACCTCCGTGCCGTCGCGCTGCCGCCCGAACATCACCGTGCCGATCTCACACGACCGGATGCCGCCCTCCAGGTAGAGGGCACAGGCCAAAGCTTGACCGGGGTACTCCAGGGGCGGGATGTGCGGCAGCATCGCGCGGGCATCGATGAAGATCGCGTGCCCTCCGAACGGGACCACGACTGGGATACCGGCAGCTTCCAGGGCTTCCCCGAGATACGCGGTGGAGCGGATTCGGTAGCGCAGGTAGTCCTCCTGCACGCACTCGTGCAGCCCCTGTGCCAGGGCCTCCAGATCGCGGCCGGCCAGCCCTCCGTAGGTCGGGAACCCCTCGGTGAGGATCTCGAGATTCCGGCACTGCTCGGCCATGGCGTCGTCATCAAGGGCAAGCCACCCACCGATGTTGCCCAACGGGTCCTTCTTCGCCGACATCGTCATGCCGTTGGCCAGCGACGCCATCTCACGGACGATGTCGGGGATGGCGACATCGGCGTATCCCTGCTCACGGGTCTTGATGAACCACGCGTTCTCGGCGAAGCGGCACGCGTCGAGGAACAAGGGCTTGTCGTGGCGCTGGCACACCTCGCTGACCGCGCGTAGGTTCGCCATGCTCACCGGCTGCCCGCCACCGCTGTTGTTCGTCACGGTGACCATGACGAGCGGGACATCCGCTCCGCGCTCGGTGAGCAGCGCATCCAGCGCGGCGACGTCGAGGTTGCCCTTGAACGGGTGGCGCAGGCTCGGCGTGCGCCCCTGCGGGATCGGCAGGTCGATCGCCTCCGCGCCGGTGAACTCGATGTTGGCCCGGGTCGTGTCGAAGTGGGTGTTGTTGGGGAAGACCCGACCCGCACCGCCGACGACGGAGAAGAGGATCTTCTCGGCTGCCCGCCCCTGGTGGGTGGGCAGCACGTGCCGGAACGGGAAGAGCTCGGTGACGGCGTCGCGGAAGCGGTAGAAGGACGGCGAGCCGGCGTACGCCTCATTTCCGCGTTGGATGCTGGCCCACTGCTCGGCGGACATGGCGCCCGTCCCCGAGTCGGTCAGCAGATCCACCAGGACCTCCTCGGCGTGGATCCGGAAGAGGTTGTGACCGGCGGCCTGCAGGTACCCGGCACGCTCCTCGCGGGTCGTCATTCGCATCGGCTCCACGGAGTGCACGCGGAAGGGCTCGATGATGGTCCGGAAGCGGGGGTCCGTCACACGGACAAACTAGCGGAGTGGCATGTGGCCCTGCTCGGCCGGGAAGGCCGAGGGCCTCCCCCCAATTCCAGGGGAGGCAACCTCGACAGCGTGCTTCAGCGGCCGCGGATCATGTCGGCCGCCTTCTCGGCAACCATGTAGGTAGCCGCGTTGGTGTTGCCCCGTGGGATGGTGGGGAACACCGAGGCATCGACCACGCGAAGGCCCGCAACCCCGTGGACGCGAAGTTCGGCGTCGACGACTCCTGTCTCGGGGGAGCCGATGCGGGCGGTGCTGGTCGGGTGGTAGATCAGCTCGGTGTCGCGGCGCAGGTCCGCCTCGATCGCCGCCGCCCCGACCACGGACTCCCCGGGGTGGATCTCCTTGCCCGTGAACGGGCGCAGGGCCGCCTGTGCAGCGATGTCGCGGGTCCGCTCCACGCCGGCGATCATGGCGTCGACGTCGGCCCGTTCGGTCAGGTGGTTGCCCACGATGCTGGGGGCGTCCATCGGGTCGGCGGTGCGCAGCCGGACGTGGCCACGGCTCTGCGGCGCGACCAGTGTGGGGGCGATCGCGAAGGCGGGCTTGTCATGGGTGTCGAAGCCGTGGTTGTGGAAGTAGGCGGCACCGAAGTGCAGCTGCAGGTCCGGGGCCGCGAGCTCCTCGTGGCTGCGGAAGAACGCGGTGCCCTCGGCCACGGTCGAGGTCAGCATGCCCCGGCCGCGCAGGAGGAAGTTGAGCAGCTGCTTGGGGTGCTCGGCCTCGGCCAGGGTTCCCTTGGCCGAGGTCTCGAAGTTGAGCAGGTAGAGCGGGTGGTCCTGCAGGTGCGACGCCGACGTTCGGGTTGTCCACGATCACGTCGAGGTCCATCTCGTCGAGGTGATCGGCCGGACCGATCCCCGAGAGCATCAGCAGCTGCGGGGTGCCGATGCTGCCCGCGGACAGGATGACCTCGCGTCCGGCCCGCACGACCTCGGTCTCCTTGCCGGTCCACACCGAGACGCCAGTTGCCCGACCTGACTCGATGACGACGCCCAGGGCCTGGAGGCCGGTGCGCACAGTCAGGTTCTTGCGCGAGAGGGCGGGGCGCAACCAGGCGTCGGCGGCGGACCACCGCTTGCCGTCCTTCTGGGTGACCTGCAGGTAGCCGACACCTTCCTGGTGGGCGCCGTTGTAGTCCTCGTTGAAGGGGATCCCCGCCTGGACTGCTGCGTCGATGATGACCTGGGTCATCGCTGTGCGGCTGCGGTGGTCGGTGACGTTGAGCGGTCCCTCGGCGCCGCGGTAGTCGTCGGCCCCGCGGGAGAAGTTCTCCAATGCGCGGAAGTAGGGCAGGACCTCGTCGTAGGACCAGCCCACGGCTCCGTCCTTGGCCCAGCCGTCGTAGTCCGCGCTGTTGCCCCGCACGAACAGCATGGCGTTGATCGACGACGAGCCGCCGATCATCTTGCCGCGGGGCATGAACAGCCGCCGCCCCATCAGGCCCGGCTCGGGGTCGGAGTAGAAGCCCCAGTCCCGGTTGGACTTGAACAGCTGCGGGAACGCGGCGGGAATCTTGACCTTGAGGTTGCGGTCCGAGCCGCCGGCCTCGATCAAGCACACGGTGACGTCCGGGTCCTCGGTCAACCGGGCGGCCAGGACGCATCCGGCGGACCCGGAACCGACGATGACGTAGTCGAACATGTCCATGAGGGTGGTCTCCTTGCGGTAGGGGTGGGTTCTCAGTCGGGGTTTGCAGGGGGTGGGGGAGTGCGCCGTCCGTTCATGCGGACGGGCGCTCAATCGCGGGGGCGGGTCGGGGCAGGGGTGCGGTCAGGGCTGGTCGTGACTTCGGCTCAGCTCGTGGCCAGGGCTGCGGCTGCACCGACGAGCCGGCCGAGGCCATCGAGCCGGGCCCGCAACCCCGCCCGATCCTTGTCGAGCTCGTACTGCAGTGCAGCGGCGACCACGGCGTCGATGACGAGGCTGGCCAGATCGCCGGCATGCGCCTGGTCGACGTACTGCGCCAGCGCATCGGTGACCATCGAGAGGCTGCGGTCCCGGGCCTGGATCAGGGCGTCGCGGCACTCCTCGGACGACCCGGCGAGCAGAAGGGTGGCCCACGCGAACACCGCGATCGGGCGGGTGGGTGCGGTGATGGTCGCCTCCCAGGCGCCGATGGCCTGCTCAAGGGTCTGATCCAGACTGCCCTCGCGGCTGACCGCGGCGTCGATCATGGACAGCCATTCGGTGACGAGCTGCTCGACGGCGGCGGCGAGCAGCCCGTCCTTGTTGCCGAAGTGGTAGTAGATCGTGGGTGCGGTGACCTGCGCGGTGCGGCAGATCTGCTGGATCGTCAGCGCCGCGGGATCCAACTGGGTGAGGCCCTCGATGGTCGCGCGCAGGATGCGCTCCTCACTCGGGAGCGCATCAGCGGGCTGAGCTGCACCCCTGTGAACGGTCGTGCTCATGGATGGTTCCTCTCGGTCAGCCGCGGAGGGCCGGGGCGAAGATGCCGGGTAGGCGGGCGGGCTTGGGGTCGGCGGCGAACATGGTGAACGCGCGTGCCGTGCTCCGTGCGGTGCTGTTGTTCAGGAACCACGGTGGCTTGACCGTGAGGCCCTCCAGCGGATGGCGCAGCGAGCGCTGGAAGGGGCGGAACGGCGCTCGGGCGACGGACTTCTGCGAGCGGTCGAACATCAGCGTGTTGTGCACCACGCCGGTGCCGGACTGGATGTCGGTCGCGGTGTTCCCCGGGTAGGCACCCCATGCTGCGCGGGGGGCCAGGAACACGAACCCTGACCACACGTTGACCCCGATGCAGCCGTAGCGCAGGTCGGCGATGGCCGCCTCGAGCTGCAGACCGAGCTCCTTGGCGGTCTGCGGATGGATCAGGATGTTCGCCCCCAGGTTGCCGTGCAGGCGCGCGTTGGCGAACGCGACCGCCTTGGTCAGGAAGTCGCTGGCGTCCGCACTGGTGATCGCGGTGGTGAGGTAGACGGGTCCGAACATCTCGTCGTGGAACCCGGGGTGGTCGCTGTCGGGGTCCACGTCGACGAGCAGGGTGCGCTCCTGTGGGCCGGGGATCGCCTCCGCGTCGGGGTTGGCCGCCCGGAAGGCGTCCTGGCGCTCATTGGTCCCCGGGTAGAAGGGGGCACGGTCCGGTGCGCCGGCCATCGCGGCGCGCAGCGCGTCGAGGAGCTGGTCCTTGCGGTCCCAACCGTCGGGGAGGATCAGGACCTGGGACGCGACGCAGGTGTGCCCGGCGGAGAACAGCTTCTGGGTGGCCAGGTGCTGGGCCTGGTAGGCGATGTCGGCCCTGCTCCACGGGCCGGGGACGACGATCGTCGGGCTGGCGCCGCCAAGCTCGGAGCGGATCGGCTTGCCGAACCGGGGCATTCCCGCGGCCTTGGCCTCCTGCCCGGCCTCACCGGGGCCGAAGACGATGGTGTCGTGGGTGCGCTCGCTGCCGGTGATGTGCACCGTGTCCACGAGGTCGCTGCCGGTCAAGTGCTCCCCGACGTCGGCCCCGCCGTACACGATGGCCAGGTACCCGTCGCGGATCAACGGCTCGAGGACCCGGGCGAACACCGGGCCGTACGCCTCATTGACCGGGTTCATCTTCAACACGACCACGTGGCCGTCGACGAACAAGCAGTAGAGCACGTCGAGCATCGGGATCGCCGACACGTTGCCCGCACCCAACACCAGGGTGAGCGCACCAGTGGGATCGGACTGGCGGTAGAAGGACGCGACCGTGTCTCCCAGAGTGTCCGCGGTCACCCCGGGCTGCATCCAGACGTCCAGCTCATAGCCGTTGAGCAGCAGCCGGTCGTAGGCGTTGGCGGGGAACACCCCGGCGACCACCTGACCGTCCGCGCGGGTCCGGACGCGCACACCCTCCAACACGTCGGCGCCGGTGTTCAGCCGGGTCAGGGTGCCGATCATGTCCGTGAGCCATGCGGCGGTCGGGTACGGGCCACCGAGCCACTCCTCGCCGCCGACGATCGGCGCCTTCGGGTCCAGGCCCTTGAGCTTCACACCAGCGGCCACCCACGCATCGGCGTTCTCCACCAGCAGGTCACGGACCTGCTCCAGGTACCGGATCTTCTCCCGGATCGGGAGCTTGGCCCAGCGGTCCTTGACCTGGCTGAGGCCCTCGAGGGAGCGGTCGATCGCGATCGGGTCCATGCACATCCTCCTGTAGCGGGGAGGACCATTCTATAGCGAACGTTACATAGAATCCAATCGGACAAATCCCCGGGTGGGTCCCGCCAGGAGGGGAAGTAGCGGCATACCCTCGGCGTCGACCCGGACCTAGCCCTGGGCGATCGGACCCGCAGGGTGGTGCCCAGGTTCGGCGGCGTCCCGGCCTTCGGCCGACCGGGTGATCAAGATGGCTGCGTAGAGGCCGACTCCGAGCCCGGCGAACGCCACGACCTTGTGCCAGAGCGGGTCCGCGAGAGTCTCTTGGAGCACAACGATCCCGATGCTGATGCTGACGATCGGATTGCACACCGAGACGCTGGCCACCGAGGCGGCCAACTGTCCGGTGGCCAGTGACACCTGCTGGATCAGGAACGCGATGATCGCCGCCAGGGCCCACGCGTAGAACTCCCACGACGTCAGCATCCCCGACAGGCCCGCGGAGCCGAGGGCGTCAGCGGTCGGCTTCCACATCGCCGCTGACAGCGCGTACAGGACCCCTGCGCCCGCCCCCAGATAGGCGGCCTTCCGCCCGGGATCCCCCCGCTTGCCCAGGAGAACCAGGGCTGTGGCGAGAGCTCCGAACACCGCGAACGTGACAGCCCACTGCCACGTCGGGGCGGTGGAGAGCCCGGTGCCCTCATCCCCGAAGAGGGTGAAGGCACCCAGGCCCAGGACGACGAGCGCAGCGCCGAGGATCTGGGTCCGGTTCACGTTCTGGTTGGTCAACCAGTGGCCCAGGGGGAGCGCGAAGACGATGGTCGTCACGAGCAGCGCCTGTACGATCGAGAGTTGTCCACCGGCGAGCGCCACGGCCTGGACCGCGTACCCCGACAGCAGGGCGAGCGTGCCCAGCAGCCACCACTTCTGGGTTGCCAGGGCCAGGTATCCCTTCGCGCCCTGGAGCCGTTCGCCCATGCCCAGGGCGCCCTTCTGCTGCAGGGTGGCCGCAAGGGCGAAGAAGAAGGCCGCAAGCAGGGCAAGGGCATCAGCCATGAACACGCACCTTACGCTCGGCACCAGACGGTCGGCCGAGGCCGTGTCTCAGGGTTCGAGTGTCGTGGTGGGACGGGGCCGGTGGTCCAGCTGAGCCGGCCCTTGGTGCCCCGGCACCTCCACGTGGGGAGGTCTCCCGGCTGGTGCACAACAAGCGTTTCGTGAGGTCGATGACGCCGGCACGGCATTCGTTGAGGACACCATCCGTGCAGTGGATCCGGAGACCGGTGACGAGCTGGTCGACGACACGGTCGTGGCTGTTGCCGCAGACGGCACGGTGACGACCGATGAGGTGGTCCACGCGGTCCGTGGTGAGGACGGGGCTGCTGAGGTCCTCGGCGAGGCCCTGACCGTATCTGATGCGCAGGACAGCATCACCGTGGTGGCCGTCGAGGAGTAGTCGGTGCAGGATCTGCCGCGTTACATCGGCGCGCTGGTGGCTTTCGCCACCGAGGCACGGCCTGGCCCTGACCGGTCTGGAGCCGGGTCAGACACGGCAATCGGAGCACCAACACCACGTCGTCCAGCGGACTCGGCGTGTGAGGTTCAGTGGACGGTTCCGGCCACGTGCAGGCGGGCGTGCTCGACGGCGGTCCGAGTTTCGGGGAAGACGTGGTCCGGTCCTCCGATGAGATCGGTGATGCCCAGGACGTCGAGCACCTTCCAGTGCCGCGTCCTTGACCCCGGACAGCAGCACGACCACGCCGCGTCCGTGCAGCTCCTGGATCGTGTCACGCAGAACCGTCGCCGCCGGTCGCGTCCAGCGTGATCAGCACGGCTCATCCTCAGGATCACCACGCGCACGTCCGCGACGTCGGCCAGGCCGACGCAGCGCCTCGTGCGCCCCTCCGAAGAACAGTGACCCCTCGATGCGGTAGGCCATGATGTGCCGGTCGTAGACTCGGCTCGTCGCGACAGTCCGCCGGGGCGCCCGCCTCGTCCAGGGCGAGCTCGCCGATCGTGGTGCTGGTCGGCCACGGCAGCGCAGCGCGAGCGCATCCGGCGACGACCACGCCGAGCACGACCGCCGTGACCAGGTCCAGCACGATCGTGGCCCGCGCAGTTGCCGCGAACACGACCGCGTCGCTGCGCGTCGTGCGCAGCAGGGCCCCGATGCTCGACACCTCCACCATCCGCACTGCGGTGGCCAGGAGCACGCCGGCCAGCGCGGCCAGCGGGATCGTGGCCACGACCGGGGCCGAGAGCGAGTACCACCCCGACCAGCACGGCGGAGTGCGTCATGGCCGCCAGCCGGGACCGGGCACCGGTGCGCACGTTCACCGCGGTCCGGGCGATCGCCGCCGTGCGGGGATCCCGCCGAACAGGGGCGCTGCCAGGTTCGCGATGCCCTGGCCGAACAGCTCCCGGTCCGAGTCGTGTCGCTCGCCGGCGCTCATCGAGTCCGCCACGGTCGCCGAGAGCAAGCTCTCCAACGCCGCGAGCGCCGCGACCGCGAACGCCGGCACGATCAGGACCCGGACGATCGTCGGGGTCCATCGCGGGCAGCGGTCGGCAGCGGCAGCTCGAACGGGCAGGTCCCCGATCGAGGGCCACAGGCAGGTCCAGCACCTGCGCGACGATGGTCGCCAGCACGATCCCGATCAGCGACAGCGGGATCGGCGACTTCACGCCGGGCTGCCGACCAGCATGAGCGCCATGACGCCGCCGCTCAGGGCCGCCGCCCACCTGCGGGTCCGCTGATCCACTCGCCTCACCGCGTTGATCGCGACCGCCAGGACACTGCTCGCCCTCCGCCGGTACGCCCGAGCGCAGTCGGGCACCTGCTGCAGCGCGATGATCACGGCGATCCCGACCGTGAACCCCTCGATCACCGGCAGCGGGATGAACTGCACGAAGCGGCCCAGCCCCGCGATGGCCATCGCGACCAGGATCACCCCAGCCAGCAACCCCACGACGAGCACGCCGTCGCGGCCGTAGGTCGCGATGATCGGCACCAGGACCACGGTCATCGCCCCGGTCGGGCCGGAGACCTGCAGGTTGCGAGCCGCCGAACATCGCGGCCAGGGCGCCGGCGACGATGGCCGTGATCAGCCCGGCGCCGGCGCCCATGCCCGACGTGACGCCGAACGCCAACGCGAGGGGCAGCGCCACAACACCCACAGTCAGCCCGGCGATGATGTCGCGGCGGGGTGCGAGAGCCATCGCCGCGTAGTCCGCGCGGCGCGGACCCAGATGGGCCAACCGCCCGGCCACCCAACCCCCGGCGGAGCGCACCTCCGTTGCCCAGCTCATGACCCCTGCCGATCCCTGAGTCCTCGTCGAGGAACCCCCCGCGCTTGGCGGTCAGGATCTCACGGGCCGGCCGCGCTGCCCGATCGGGCAGCATTGAGCACCCCTTTGTGTCCAGTCGTACTGCCGCTGCGCTACCTGCCGGGCGTGACCCGGTAGAGGCGGTCGGCGTCGTCGAACAATGCCCTGCGGGTCAGACGTGCCGCCACGATCGCGCTCACGGCGGCGGCGGCGAGCAGCATGTACATGACCACGATCTGGTACCGGATCGCGTCGATCGGTTCGACCCCGGCCAGGATGAGTCCGGTCATGGCACCGGGCAGGGCGATCAGGCCGACCACCTTCGTGGAGTCGATCGCCGGCAGCAGGGCGGTGCTGACCGCGCGCTGCAGGTGCGGGGCCATCGCCTCGTCCGCGGTGAGGCCCAGTGCCAGGCGAGCCTCGATGTCGGGGCGCTGTTGCTCCGCGATGTCGGCCAGACGGCGCATCGTGAGGTTCGTGGCCGTCATCGCGCCGCTGACGACCATGCCCCCGACCGGGACCACCACCGAGGGCACCGGCTCGATCACTCCGAGCACCAGCAGCACTCCCAGTGTCGTGGCGGCCCCGACGCCGATGGCGATCCACGCGGTGGAGCGCCCCTTCGGCAGCTCCTTGGACCGTCCCGCGGCGACGAACCCGGCGATCACGACCATCCCCCCAACCCACGCGAGCGCCCCGAGCAGCCCAGCGCGGGTGAACAGGATCGTGAGCAGGGCCCCGACCGCCAGCAGTTGCACGAAGGCCCGGAACGCGGCCCACAGCAGTTCACGCGTCAGGCCCAGACGGGCCCACATGGAGGCACCCACCGCGATGCCCACGAGCAGCACTGAGGCGGCAACGCCGAGCCAGTCGGGAATCTGAGCGGTCGTTGTCATGACAGGTACCGGACCTCGCGGGGGTCACCGCGTTCGACCAGCCGACCCTGGTCCAGGACGAGGACCGTGTCGGCCAGGTCCACCACGCGCTCCAGGTCGTGGCTGACCAGGACCACGGTCAACCCATCTGCCACGAGCGTGCGCACGACCTGGTCCACTGCCTGCGCCGCCCGATCATCCAGCGCGCTCGTGGGCTCGTCGAGGAGCAGGACGTCGGGCTCGACCGCCAGGGAACGCGCCAACGCGACCCGTTGCTGCTCGCCGCCCGACAGGGTTGACGTCTCGCGATCGGGTGGCATGTCGGCCAACGCGACCCGCTCCAGGAGTTGGTGGACCTCGGCATCGGTGAGTGCGGGTCGTGCCACACGGACCTCCTGTCCGATGGTGGGGGTGAGCATCGTCGGGCGCTGCGCGACCAGTCCGACCCGGCGGCGCAGCGCGTGCACGTCGAAGGACTCGAGCGGCTGCCCGTCGAGTCGGATGCGTCCCTCGGTGGGCTCCTCGAAGCGGTTGAGCAGTCGCAGGAAGGTGGACTTGCCCGATCCGCTGGCCCCGATGACCGCCGTCGTCGCGGCCTTGTGGATGTGATCACTGACACCGTCGAGGATCCGACGACCGTCACGTTCCAGGACCACGCCGTCGAACGAGAACGCCTCAGCCTGCAGCATCGGGCCAGTGTGTCAGCCCGGTGACGAGTGGGTTGGCCAGCGGGAGGTGGGACCCTGACCGGGTGAAGAACTTCCTCCTCGGGGTCGGTGTGACCCTCGCAGTCCTGGCCCTGGGCCTCGTGGTCCTCGTCCTCTCCCTGGGCTCCGGTGCCTCCGGGGCCCAGAGTGCTCCCGCCTCACCCGCTCCGACCTCGTCGGCGACCGTGGCCCAGCAGCCAGGCGACCTGGCGGACGACGAGACCTGGCTGGGCGCTGTCGAGCTGCGCAGCCAGGACGTGGTCTCGGCCAAGGGCGATCTCGTCGACGTGGTCGCCACCGGGTCGGGCGTGCGGTTCTCGCAATCCGGGCTGGAGGCGCAGCAGCTCGACATCGACGCGACGATCCCGTTCGACACCGTCGCCGAGCAGGTCGGCCAGGACGTCACGGTCTACGACGCCGGCAACGGCAAGACCGGCGTGCAGCGCCAGGTCACCATCCTGGGGCGCGACATCACCCTCAGTGCCACCGGCACGGTGAGCGCCGACGGCGGCCAGCTGCTCATCGAGCCGGAGACCGTCGACCTCGGTGGCCCGTCGTTCCTCGACTCGGCGGCCAGCACCCTCGCCCGCAGCCTGGCCACCATCCGCCAGGACGTGGCCGGCGTTCCGGAAGGAATGTCGCTCACCGCCGTCCAGGTCACTCCCGAGGGCTTCGACGCCCAACTCAATGGCACCGACGTGGTCATCGGCCGTTGAGCCGGACGGGGCTGGCCCGAGACGGCGTGCGTCCCGCTTGTGTCGCCCCCGAGATGGGCACGGGTGGCACCCCTGTGTTGCATCGATGGGTGCCTCGGTACTGGACTAGACGTCAGGAGGCCGGAGTGACCGGGACACCGTCGACGCGCCGAGGGAGATCACCGGGCGAACGACGTCCCGATGCCGCCCGGGACCGTCGCGGTGCTGGGCGGCACCACGGCCCAACCCGCCGATCGACCCCTCACCGCCGCGATGAGGGGACAGCGCCATGAGGCAGGTGCGCGTCCTGCAGTGGGGGTTGGGGGCGATGGGTTCAGGGATGGCGAGCTTGGCGCTCGAGAAGCCGGGCCTGCGGCTGGTGGCCGCCGTCGACTCCCGGCCCGACCTCCTCGGCCGGGACCTCGGTGAGGTGCTCGGGCTGGGCCGCCGACTCGACGTGGCCGTCACCAACGACCCCGCGTCGGTGCTCGACCGCGCTGACGTGGACGTGGTGATGATCGCGACGACCTCGTGGTCTCGCGACCAGCTCGACGACCTGCGCACGATCCTGCGGGCCGGGATCAACGTCGTGTCGATCGCCGAGGAGCTGGCCGACGTGGCGGCGCAGAGCCCGGACATCGCCGCCGAGCTCGACACGCTGGCCGTCGCCAACGGCGTCTCGATCGTGGGGGTGGGTGTCAACCCGGGCCTGGTGCTGGACCTGCTGGTCGTGACCCTCACCGCGGGGAGCCAGACGGTCGAGCGGATCGAGGCATCACGGGTGAACGACCTCAGCCCGTTCGGCCCGACTGTCATGCGCAGCCAGGGCGTGGGAACCAGCCCGGACGCCTTCCGCGCCGGGATCGCCGACGGGACGATCGTCGGCCACGTCGGGTTCCCGGAGTCGATACACCTGATCAGTGAGGCCCTCGGGCTCGGCGTGGACCGCATCGAGCAGACGCGGGAGCCGATCATCAGCAGGGTGCGCCGGCAGACTCCGTACGTCACGGTCGAGCCGGGAATGGTCGCCGGCTGCGCCCACACCGGCATCGGCTACCGCGGCGACACAGAGGTGATCCGGCTCATCCACCCGCAGCAGGTGCACCCGGATCTCGAGGACCAGGCCACTGGGGACTACATCCACATCCACGGCGTCCCGGAGGTGCACATGTCGATCCAACCGGAGGTTGCGGGGGGCCTGGCCACCATCGGGATGGCCGTGAACATGGTGCCCCGCATCCTGGCCGCCACCCCGGGGCTCAAGCGCGTCATCGACCTGCCCACGCCCTCGGCGCTGATGGGCCCGAGTGCCTACGATCGCCGCGCATGACCGCCTCGTCGACCTACGATGCCGCGACCCCCGAGGTCCGCATGACCGTCGTTGCCGCCGGCACGTGGGTCGAGTTGGAGCGGGTCGTGCTGGAGGTGGGGGAGCGGGCGCCCGGCCTGCCCGCCGACACCGCCGCCGTCCCCTTGGTGCTTCGGGTCTCCGGATTCCTGGTGGAGCCGGCCGAGATCGGCGCGTCGGCCCGGGTGCGGACGCTCATCGGGCGGGAGCAGAGCGGGCGCCTGCGCACGGTCAACCCCAGCTACACCCACAGCTTCGGCGAGACGGTGGCCGAACTGCTGACAATCGGCACCCAGGCGGAGCGATGAGCGCGGCCGGGACGTCCTATGCCGAGGTTCTGGCGCGCCGCAACGAGATCATGAAGGCGTCACTCGGGATCGACTACGACTCGTTGATCACCAGCCCGATCGCCTTCGACTACGACACGATGATGGCGCGGACGGAGTTCACCCTTGAGGACATCGCGCGCATCCAGCGCGAGACCAAGGTCGGTGACACCCCGCTCTTCGAGCTGACGAACCTGACCGAGGCAGTGCGCAGGACCAGCGAGCCCGGCAGGGGAGCGCGGATCCTGCTCAAGGACGAGGCGGCCAACGCCTCGGGCAGCTTCAAGGCACGCCGGGCCTCGATCAGCGCGTTCGAGGCCCAGCGCCGGGGCTACGCCGGAATGGTCGTGGCCACCAGCGGGAACTACGGGGCCGCCGCGGCCTCACAGGCCGCCCAGCGCGGACTGGCCTGCATCGTCGTGCAGGAGGTCTATGACAGCCAGGGAGTCGGCCAGCCCGAGATCGTGGAGAAGGGCCGCGCCTGCGAGGCCTACGGCGCGGAGGTGCTCAAGCTGACCGTCGGCCCCGAGCTCTTCTATGTGCAGCTGATCACCCTGGAGCAGACCGGGTTCTTCAACGCCAGCCTCTACACCCCGTTCGGGATCCGCGGCATCGAGACCCTCGGCCAGGAGGTCGGGGCCGAGGTCACAGCACGCTTCGGCCGGCAGCCCGACGTCGTGGTCGTCACGCACGCCGGCGGCGGGAACCTGACCGGGACCGCGCGTGGCCTGGCGGCGGCCGGCTGCGCGGGCACCCAGGTCATCGCCTGTTCGGTCGACCTGGCGGGCCTGCACATGGCCTCGGACCACGACTTCAACCGCAAGTCCTTCACCACGGGGCACACCGGGTTCGGCGTCCCGTTCGCCACGTGGCCCGACCGCGTCGATGTGCCGCGAAACGCCGCCCGATCGTTGCGCCACATGGACGGCTACGAGCTGGTCACCCAGGGCGAGGTGTTCTATGTGACCGAGCTGCTGACCAAGCTGGAGGGCATCGAGCGGGGACCGGCGGGCAACACCAGCCTCACCGCGGCCGTCAGCCTGGCCCGCCAGCTCGACGAGGACCAGATCGTGGTGGTCCAGGAGACCGAGTACACCGGCGCCGGCAAGCACCACAACAGCCAGCTGGCATTCGCCCGGGCGCGCGGGATCGAGGTCCGACGTGGGGATCCACGGGAGAACGTGCCCGGCCGGACCATCGTGATCCCGGAGGGACTGGACCAGGTGCGCACGACCCCCCAGGACCTCGACCGGCTGCGCGGCTCGTACCTGCGCAACGCCGCTGACCGCCATCCTGTGGCGCACTGGAGCCAGACCGATGTCGACTTCCTCGCCGCCGACCTCAAGGTCACCCCGGACTGGGTGCGGTCCCACGTGCCCGAGCTCGAGGAGCCGGCCGAGTCCGCCGGGTCCTGGGGCGGGACGGAGGTGTCCCGATGACTCACGACGAACGTCAGGAACACCTGGAGCTGAGGATTCGCGCCCTCGATGACATCCCGGACGAGGAGCTCAAGGCCCGTTTCTGGTCGCTGTGCGAGCAGGTGGTGGACCCGATGGTGGGCCTTGCCCGCACCCATACCTCACCGTCCATCGAGCGCTCCGTGCTGCTGCGGATGGGCATCGACAGCGTGTCCAGCCAGGGCGTGGTCACGAGCGTCCAGCAGGCAGGGCTGCTCGGGAAGGGCGCCGGCCACGTGCTCCTGCGCCTGGCGCAACGCCAGGGCACCGACGTCCGCGCCGCGGCCGCAGCGGTATTGGCCGACCCGACCGTGCTGCACGGGCTGTTCAACAAGGCGCCCGGGACGCCGGGGCAGACGCCCCACGGCCAGGAGGGTGGCCATGCCTGAGCACCCGCCCCTGGACCCGCTGGTCAAGCTCGACATCGACGCCATCCTCACCGACCTGGACTCCTACCGACCCTCCCGGCGCGGGTGGGTCTGGCGGACCGCGCCCGAGGGTGGGGTCCAGATGGGCCCGTTCACCTACCGCGACATGTCCGCCCCGCTCGCCAGGGGCATCGGCCTGCCCGCCTCGGAGTACTTCGAGGGGGTGGACCCGCAGCCAAGCGCCGTGGTGACGACCGAGATCGCCTCCGGCCGGTTCGAGGACGACCTGCGCCGGATGCGGATGGCCGCGTGGCACGGTGCGGACCACATCATGGTCATCCGCACGACCGGGCAGAGCCACATCGACGGGCTGCTCGAGGGCACGCCCGAGGGCACAGGCGGCGTGCCGATCACCCGCAAGCAGATCCGTGCCAGCCGCAAGGCGCTGGACCTCATCGAGGCCGAGGTCGGCCGCCCGATCAACTTCCACAGCTACGTCTCGGGAGTGGCCGGGCCGGAGGTGGCCGTCCTCTTCGCCGAGGAGGGCGTCAACGGCGCGCACCAGGACCCGCAGTACAACGTGCTCTACCGCAACATCAACATGTACCGGTCGTTCGTCGACGCAGCCGAGGCCAAGCGCGTCATGGTCGGCGCCGGGATCCTGCAGATCGATGGGGCGCACAACGCCAACGCGACCGCGCGGGCCGGCTGGCTGGTGCTGCCCGAGCTCATGGTCCAGCACGGCATCAACTGCGCCTTCTCCCTGGCCTGCGGCATGCCCAAGGAACTCATCGGCCTGTCCACCGTGCCCCCGAACGCACCGCCCGCCCCGAAGCTCTGGTACGACCTGCCCTACGCGGTGGCGCTGCGCGACTTCTTCACCGGCTACCGGATCCGCGCCCAGCAGAACACCCGCTACATCGAGTCCGATGTCGAGGAGGCCGTGCGCACGCACACCATCGACACGATGATCTCGATCCTCACCGGCGCCGACATCCAGAGCACGATCACGCCCGACGAGGGCCGCAACGTGCCCTGGCACTACAACAACATCCGCGCGCTGCAGACCGTCAAGCAGACGTGGGCGGCACTGGACGGCATCGGCGAGCTCGTGACGCTCAACCGCTCCGGGCCGCTCGGGACGATGGTCCGCGACATCCAGGCGCGGGCGGTCGTGTTCCTCGAGGAGATCCTGGAGGCCGGCGGCTACTTCGCCGCGGTCGAGGCGGGCTTCTTCGTCGACTCGGCCGAGTACCCGGAGCGACACGGTGACGGCATCGCTCGGGATGGCGACGGGGGCGTCGCTGCGGGCACCCTCGTTCCGCGCGACCCGGACTACCTGGCCCCCGTCTGCGACCACTTCGGCGACAACGCCCTGCCGGCGGGCATCGCCCGGCCCTGCGACCCGATCGGCGGCTGCACGCTGTGCGACCCGTCGAAGATCGTCTACATAGGCGAGCTTGACCCCGAGGACAGCGTCGAGCGCCGGCTCGCCCAGACGCTGCCGTACCGCACCGGGGAGCTGATCCGGCCCGAGGCGGAGTGGGCAGGCGACGGCGTCGTGCTCCTGCAGCTGATGATCCCCGACGACGAGGACCACGCCCGCGCGGCTGCGCTGCAGATCGCCCGGCGGATGGGGCTGGCCGATCCCGAGGTGGTCAACCTCGGGATCCTGCACCCGGCCGAGGGATGCTTCGTCGAGGTCAAGGGCACGGTCACCTCCGACATCCGCCGCGCCGACCTGGTGATCCCCCCGAAGGAGGTGCTGCTCTCCGAGGACGAGCTGCGGGCTGCGGTCAGGGCCACCGGCCTCACCGTGGTCGCCGGCACGGTGGGCGAGGACGAGCACAGCGTCGGCATGCGCGAGATCCTGGACATCAAGCACGGCGGGATCGAGAAGTACGGCGTCACGTACCACTACCTGGGCACGTCGGTCCCCTTGGGCAAGTTGGTCGATGCAGCGATCGAGACCGGGGCGCAGGCAATCCTGATGTCCACGATCATCAGCCACAACGACGTGCATCGCACGATGATGCGCAGGCTGGCCGAGCTCTGCCAGGAGAAGGGGATCCGCGACAGGATGATCCTCGTCGCCGGCGGGACGCAGGTCAGCCCCGACATGGCCGCCGAGACCGGCATGGACGCCACCTTCGGCCGCGGCACCAAGGGGATCGACGTGGTGAACGCCCTCGTGAAGGCCCTGCGCGCCCAGGGTGTCGACACGGGGACCGGGATCGGATGACCATCGACGCGCTGGTCCTCGAGGTGGGCTCCACCATCACCAAGGCCAACGGCTTCCGCAGGCGCGCCGACGGGTCCCTGGATCACGTGGCCCAGGGTTTCGCCCCGACCAGCGTCGCCACGGGGGACGTCGGGCTCGGCGTGGACGAGGCGGTGGCCCGCCTGCAGGAGTCCAGCGGGCTGTCGGCCTCGGACGCTGAGGTCTTCGTCAACAGCTCCGCGGCCGGGGGCCTTCGGATGACGGTGCACGGCCTCACGATGGGCATGACCGCCCGGGCAGCCCGGGAGGCCGCGCTGGGCGCAGGCGCGATCGTGACGCTGGTCACCGCCGGGCGGCTGGGTCACCACGACCTCGACCGGATCCGTGAGATCGACCCGAGCATGGTCCTGCTGGCCGGAGGGGTGGACCACGGCGACCAGGAGGTCGTCCTGGCCAATGCACGGGCCCTGGCCGCCTCACGGGTGCGCGGACCAGTCCTGTACGCGGGCAACGTCGCCGTGCAGCGGGCGGTGCGCGGCATCTTCGAGGGCTCCGGCATCGAGCTGGTGGTCACCGACAACGTGTTCCCCGACATCGACGAGCTGGCCGTGGAGCCGGTCCGCGCGCTCGTGCACGAGGAGTTCAACCGGCACATCGTCCACGCGCCCGGGATGGCCCGGCTGGAGGCTCTGTCCAGGTGGCGGATCCTGCCCACCCCGGGGGCCGTGCTGCTCGGTGCGGAGCTGTTCGCCGACGAGGTCGGGGACTGCGTCGTGGTCGACGTCGGCGGGGCCACGACCGACGTCCACAGCGTCACCGACGGCAGCCCGGAGTGGACCGCCCGGGCGATGGACCCGGAACCGCGAGCCAAGCGCACGGTGGAGGGCGACCTCGGTGTGTTCGTCAATGCACGCAACATCGCCGAGCTCGCCGGGGGAGCGGACTGGGCGGCTAGACTGGCCGACCTGCGCTGCCACGCCCAGCACCGAGGGCCAGCGCCAGCTCACTCGCGACCTGTGCGCCTTCGCTGTCGCCACAGCTGCCCGGCGCCATGCCGGTGTCGTGCGAGACCAGTACACGCCCACGGGAAGGAGACAGATCGTCCGCGGTCGGGACCTGACAGCCGTGCGGTGGGTGGTCGGCACCGGCGGCGCCCTCACCCGCGTGCCCGGTGGCCGTGAGATCCTGCGCTCCATCTGCCGTGGACCCGGCACGCACCTGCTGCCCCCGCCGGACGCCGGGATCCTCATCGACCGCGACTACCGCTTCTCCGCCCTGGGCACACTCGCCCAGGCGTACCCGGACGAGGTCCGGGCCACCTTCCGACGGTGGGTGGCCGATGCGCGGTCACGCCACCTGGATGACCCGACCCTGCCCTGACCACGAAACGAGCCAGCCATGTTCATCCGCACGCCGCGACTGGAGATCTACGTCGACCGGATCGAGGCCAATGCCCGCAGCATCATCGAGCTGTGCCGCGAGCATGGGGTCCAGGTCGCCTGCGTCACCAAGGTGATGGGCTCGCACCCGGCCCTGCTGCACGCGTTGGAGAACGCGGGAGCCGACATGATCGGCGACTCCCGCGTGTCGAACCTGGAGTCGATCAGCAACACCGGCCTTGCCGTGCCGACCATGATGCTCCGCCCACCAGCCCCCAGCCATGTCGCCGACGTGGTCCGCTGCGCCGACTACTCGCTGAACTCCTCGGCGCGGACCGTGGAGCTGCTCAGCGAGGCCGCCCAGCTGACCGGCCGCCACCACAAGGTCGTCATCATGGTGGACGTCGGGGACCTGCGGGAGGGGATCTGGCCGGACCGCGTGGTGTCCGTCGTCCGTGAGGTGGCCCACCTGCCGCGCATCGAGGTCGTCGGGCTCGGGACCAACCTCGCGTGCTTCGGCGGCGTGATCCCCGACACCGAGCACATGCAGCAGCTCGTCGACCTCCGGGATGAGTGCCGCGAGGCGACCGACCTGCCGCTGGACCTGCTCTCGGGGGGCAACAGCGCGAACCTTCCCCTGATGGCCGGCGGTGGCCTGCCCCCGGAGATCAACCACCTGCGCATCGGCGAGTCGATCACGCTGGGCCGCAACGTCATCGACCGCACGCCGTGGCCCGGGACGCGGCAGGACACCTTCCGGGTCGTGGCCGAGGTCATCGAGGTGGAGCGCAAGCCGTCGATCCCGATCGGCATGCGCAACCAGGACGCCTTCGGTGGTCAGGCGACCTTCGTGGACCGAGGGATCCGCACCCGCGCGATCTGCAACATCGGCCGCCAGGACGTCGTCGTCGACGGCGTCACTCCCGTGGACCCGGGGATGATCGTGCTCGGCGGGAGCAGCGATCACCTCATCGTCGACGTGGAACAGGCCGCCGAGGAGGTGCGGACCGGGTCGGAGATCGCATTCATCCCCAGCTACGGATCGCTGCTGGCTGCCACCACCTCGCCCTATGTCCAGAAGGTCGTGCTGCGCGGCTGAGCGCCCGCCGGCAGGGGTTCGCCCTGTCAGCCGAGGTCGGCGCGGATCTCGTCGCCGCGGGCCCGGATCGCCGCCCGCTCGTCGGTCGGTAGTGCCCGTGCGTCTGCGGACCTGCAGGGCCATTCGCGGGTTGCCTGCCAGCGTCTGGTCGTGTCGGGACAGGAAGTCCCAGTAGAGGGTCGTGAACGGGCAGGCCGTCGGACCGGTGCGCTGCGCGGGGTCGAACGGGTAGGCCTTGCAGGCGTTCGACATCCGCGCGATGTACTTGCCCGTGGCCACGTAGGGCTTGGAGGCCATCACCCCGCCGTCGGCGTACTGCGACATTCCCAGCACGTTGGGCAGCTCAACCCATTCGACGGCGTCCACGTGGACCGCCAGGTACCACTCGTGGATCGCACGCGGGTCGACGCCGAGCAGCTGCGCGAACAGGCCGGTGACCATCAGCCGCTGGATGTGGTGGGCGTAACCCAGGCGCAGCGTCTGGTCGAGTGCATCGTGCAGGCAGGCCATGCGGGTGTCCCCGGTCCAGTACCACTCCGGGAGCGGTCGATCGGCGCCCAGCGCGTTGAGGGCGGCGTACTCGGGCATCCGCGTCCAGTAGACCCCGCGCACGTACTCCCGCCAGCCCAGGATCTGGCGGACGGTCGCCGCGAGCTCCCGGTACAGCACCGTCCGACCGGAGGCACGCATGTCGTCGCGGAAGTGCCGCATGCCCGCCAGGAAGACCGCAATACGCTGCTTGGCCGACCACACGTGCGTGGACTCCTCGGCGACCTCGGCCATCCAGATCGCGTCCTGCCCGGGGTCGAAGCCGTCGAGGGCCGATGACTGTCGATCCAGCTGGTCACCCAGGACGAGCACGAGCGTGCGCACCCTCGCATTCTGGCGCCCCGTGCTCCCGGGTGCATGTGCGGAGCCACGGCTCCTTCAGTCCTACTCCAGGAACGAGTGCAGCATCCATGCTGCCTTCTGGTGGATCTCCTGACGGGTGGTGGCCAAGCCGGCGGTGGGCTCGTCTCCGGCAGCCTGGGCGACCACGATGACCGCTGCGGCCGCGGCGGCGACGGTCTCATGGTCCCCGGCCAGCTCGGCGACCATCCGCATGGCCGCGGTGGGCCCAGCGGCCTCGGTGATCGTGGTTCGGGCCCCGAACTCGGCGTACGAGCCTGGGGCCGGGTGGCCCAGGGCGCGAATCCGTTCGGCGATCCCATCCACGGCCAGGGCCAGGTCCGTGTACTGCACCTCGAACAGGGCATGCAGGGCCCCAAAGTGCGGTCCGGTGACATTCCAGTGATAGTTGTGGGTCTTGAGATACAAGGTGTAGCTGTCGGCCAGCAGTTGCGCCAACAGGTCCGCGGTCTCAGCAGTGTCAACGGCGGGCGTGCTCGTCGCTGGGGATGAACTCATCATGGCTCCTCCGAGTGGGTTTCATCAGAGCCTATGACCGTCCGGCTCCGCCCGCCCGGCGCGGAGGACCACCCGGCTGAGGGCGCGCCAGCTGCTCTATGCCGCGAGGGTGCCGGCGAAGACCTGCCAGGCCAGCAGGGACTTGGCCACCAGGCTCAGGGTGATGTAGGCGCGTTCCCCGACCAGGTAGTCCGCCCAGCGCCCGACCTGCTTGTACTGCAGGTACTGGTTGACGGCGAACACGTTGAAGAACAGGAACAGCGACACGATGATCCCGTACACGAACCCCGGGGGTTCGGCTGAGGACGTGGATCCGGGGGCGATCACGAAGAACGCGATGATCAACCACGGCACGATCCCGGTCATGGACCCGAAGATGAACGGCAGGAACCCGCCACCGGGCTGCTCGTAGGTCTCCTGCAGCCAGCCGAAGAAGATCATCGCCGCGTTCACCGCGAAGATCGCGGCCAGGGCGGCGACGTCGGTCAGGCCGGTGATCTGGGCGATCAGCACGATCATCATCGATGAGGTCAGCGCGTACTCGACCCACCGGGCCCGGTTGCGCTGGACGGCGAGGTCGGCTGCGTACCCCTTCGACCACACCGTGGCCACGATCAGTAGGGCCACCCCGGACAGGGCCAGGAACCCGGCCACCGCCAACCCGATCGGGGTGTTCAACAACGTCACCGGGTCACCGGGCGGGGTCCCAGGTGGCCCCTCGAGGTAGGACGCGGTCACCGGAAGGGTGAAGTCGTTGGACAAAGCGACGACAGCCACCGCCTGGGCGAGCAGGATCAGGCCCACGACGATGTTGTACCGGCGCAACCCGGCCAGGCGACCCGGATCAACCGGTGCGGTGCTGGTGGGGGAGTGCTGCGCGGGGGTGCCCGCCGGTGAGGGGTTCATGACCGCCACGCTAGCCCCCGGTGCCCCAGTCCGCAGGGGCCCAGTGGGCCAACACCGGGAGTGGCCGGGGAGTGGGGGACGACACCCCACCCCTGTTGGCCGTCACGACGCTGGCTCCCTACTCTGTGCCGATGGCCAGTCAGGTGACAGGGGTGCCGCTGGAGTACCGGATCCTGCGGCAGCCCACGCCGCCCCGGGGGACGCTCTGGCCCGCGGCGCCTGCTGCTCGGGATCCGGGGTGACGGCCGGCTCCGGCCCCGTCGAACCCGAGTCGACGGAGTTGCGCCCGGTCAGCCTGTCGGAGGCGACCCGGGTGTGGGGCTACGTGGGGCTCAACTCGTTCGGCGGACCGGCAGGGCAGATCGCGGTCATGCACCGGGAGGTCGTGGACAAGCGGCGTTGGCTCAGCGAGGCCCGGTTCCTGCACGCCCTGAACTACTGCATGGTCCTGCCGGGCCCTGAGGCCCAGCAGTTGGCCACCTACGTCGGCTGGCTGATGCACGGCGTGCGCGGGGGCATCGCGGGCGCGCTCTTCGTGATCCCGGGCTTCGTCGTGATGATGGCCCTGTCGATCGTCTACGCCGTCTACGGGCAGGTCGGCTGGGTGTCCGGCGCGCTGTTCGGGCTGCAGGCCGCCGTTGTGGCGATCGTGCTCCAGGCCGCCAGTGGGGGCCGGCCCACGTGTGGGTCCCGCAGTGGTCCACCGTGCAGTGGGCGTCCCTGGCGATCACCGCAGTGGCGGTGGTCCTGGTGTTCCGCTTCAGGGTCGCCACCCTGCGCGTCCTGGCCATCTGTGCCATCGCCGGGGTCGTCGCAGCCCTCATCGGCGTCACCTGAGCAACGCGCCACACGCCCGTGACCACGGGGCCGTCAGCGCTCGCTGTTCCGTCCTGCTTGGCGATCCAGGACCTCCAGCGCCTCGGAGTTCCCGCGGACGAGAGCCCGGACGTAGGTCGTGAGCGGCCCGTCGTCCAGAACCCTCCCGGAGGTTCGCAGCGCCCGGTGCAGCGAGGTCCGGACCTCCTGGAGCCGGTCGGCCTCCACCACTGCCAGCACGGCGGTGGCCCCCACCGGGATGGCGTCGTCGAGCAGCGCGACCAGGCCCTCGACCTCCCGTTGGCTCATCCGACGCCCCACCACCGCGCCGACGACCGCGCCGGCCACAGCACCGATGAGAGGCATGCCCACGAATACGCCCGCGACGATACCCGCAGCCGTCCCTGTGCCGATCCCGTAGGCCAGGGTGCCGCCGCTGCCCTGCTGCAGCATCGAGCGCCTCCAGTCCCGATGCAGGATCCCTGACCCAGCCACGGCCTGGCTCATCCCACCCGGGGCGGTGAGGTCGCGCAGGTCGGACACCGCCTCGTCGGCATCCGCGTACAGCGCGACGACGAGGACGTACTCCTGGCTGGACATCACCACCTCCGCCCGCAGAACCTCCGCCCTCGCAGGACGCTACCGCGCCCTTGCCCCACCTGCCGGCACCCCGTCCGCGTCCATGTGGGCCTGAGGCCGTGACTGGGTAGGCTGACCCTGTCACGTCACCCGCCCGGCCCCGGCCGGGATTGCACTGAGGAGCCCCATGTCCGCCCAGGTCACAGTCGTCGTCGCCGGGGAGACCCACGTCCGGTCGATCGATGACACGACGACGTGGGCCGATGTCCTCGGCGAGCTGATCCCCGGGCTCCGTGGAGTCGCGGTTGCCCGCGTCGACGGCGAGCTCGTCGACCTCGACCAACCTGCCCGATCCTTCGCCATGGTGGAGCCCGTCATGGTCACCGATCCCGATGGGCTTCGCGTCCTGCGCCACTCGTGCGCGCACGTGATGGCGCAGGCGGTGCAGGACGTGTTCCCCGACGCGAAGCTGGGCATCGGTCCGCCGATCGAGAACGGCTTCTACTACGAGTTCGACGTCCCCGAGCCCTTCGATCCCGAGGGCCTGGCCCGCGTCGAGAAGCGCATGGTCGAGATCGTCAAGTCCGGCCAGCGCTTCGTCCGCCGCGTCGTGTCCGAGGCCGAGGCCCTGGTCGAGCTCGGCGATGAGCCCTACAAGTGCCGCCTCGTCGGCAGCGAGGGCGGCGCGGACGTCATGGAGGTCGGCGGCAAGGAGCTGACGATCTACGACAACGTCGACATGCGCTCCGGGGAGACCGTCTGGGGCGACCTCTGCCGCGGGCCGCACGTCCCGACGACCCGGATGATCGCTCCCAACGCGTTCAAGGTCATGCGCTCGTCGGCCGCCTACTGGCTCGGCAACCAGGCCAACGAGCAGCTCCAGCGCATCTACGGCACGGCGTGGCCGGACAAGGACGGGCTGCGCGCCCACCTCACCTTCCTCGAGGAGGCGGCCAAGCGCGACCACCGCCGCCTGGGCCAGGAGCTCGACCTCTTCAGCTTCCCCGACGAGATCGGCTCCGGGTTGGCCGTGTTCCATCCCAAGGGCGGCATCATGCGCCGCACGATGGAGGACTACTCGCGCCGCCAGCACGAGGCCGCCGGGTACGAGTTCGTCTACACCCCGCACATCACCAAGGGCCAGCTGTTCGAGACCTCAGGCCACCTGGAGTGGTATGCCGACGGGATGTACCCGCCGATGGTGATCGACGAGGAGCGCGACGCCGAGGGCAACATCCGCCGCGCGGGCACCAACTACTACCTCAAGCCGATGAACTGCCCGTTCCACAACCTGATCTACCGCTCCCGCGGGCGCTCCTACCGCGAGCTGCCGCTGCGCCTGTTCGAGTTCGGATCGGTCTACCGCTACGAGAAGTCCGGGGTCGTCCACGGCCTCACCCGCGTGCGCGGCATGACGCAGGACGACGCGCACATCTACTGCACCAAGGAGCAGATGGGCGCCGAGCTGCAGTCCCTGCTCGGCTTCGTGCTCGACCTGCTCAAGGACTACGGCCTCGACGACTTCTACCTCGAGCTGTCGACGCGCAACCCCGACAAGTACGTCGGGGAGGTCGACGAGTGGGAGGAGGCGACCGAGGCACTGCGCCTGGCCGCCGAGGAGTCCGGCCTCGACCTCGTCCCCGACCCGGGCGGCGCGGCCTTCTACGGCCCCAAGATCTCCGTGCAGTCCCGCGATGCGATCGGGCGGACCTGGCAGATGTCGACGATCCAGGTCGACTTCCAGCTTCCGCAGCGCTTCGAGCTCGAGTACCAGGCGACCGACGGAACCCGGCAGCAGTCCGATCATGATCCACCGCGCACTGTTCGGCTCCGTCGAGCGCTTCATGGCCGTGCTCACCGAGCACTACGCCGGCGCGTTCCCGCCCTGGCTCGCGCCGGTGCAGGTCGTGGGCATCCCGATCACCGAGCGCCACGTCGACTACCTGCACGAGGTCGCGGCCACTCTGCGCGCGGCAGGCGTGCGGGTCGAGGTGGACTCCTCCGATGACCGGATGCAGAAGAAGATCCGCAACGCCCAGAAGCAGAAGGTGCCCTACATGCTGATCGCCGGCGACGACGACGTCGAGGCCGGGGCGGTCAGCTTCCGCTACCGGGACGGCACCCAGCGCAACGGCGTACCGATCGCCGAGGCCGTTGCCGAGGTGGTCACGGCCATCGCCGACCACCGTCAGGTCTAGCGGGGGAGGGGCACCGATGGAGCAGAGCGCCTGGGACGTGCTGTGGACGCCGCACCGGATCGCCTACATCCGGGGCGAGAGCCGGCCGGCCGACACGCTGGCCGGTCCGCAGTGCCCGTTCTGCCGCACGGATGACTCCGAGGAGGCGCTGATCGTCGTCCGCGGGGAGCACACGTACGTGGTGATGAACCTCTTCCCGTACAACCCCGGGCACGTCCTGATCTGCCCCTACCGGCATGTCGCGGACTTCACCGACCTCACCCCCGAGGAGTCCGGCGAGCTCAGCTGGTTCCAGTCGCGGATGATGCGCGCGATCCGGGCGGCGAGCAATCCTCAGGGGTTCAACATCGGCCTGAACCAGGGCACTGCTGCCGGTGCTGGGATCTCCGGGCACCTGCACCAGCACATCGTGCCCCGGTGGCCGGGCGACTCGAACTTCATGACCACCGTCGGCGGCTCGCGCACGATGGTGATGCTCCTCGAGGAGTCCCGCGACCTGTTCGCCGCCGCCCTGGCCGAACTCGACTGACCGACGCCCGGATCGCGGCGCACGGCGGGCGCCGGCGGGACCTATGGCCCCTCGTTGCGGCCCGCGCGCGTGATGGGATGGGCCCATGCCGCAGCCCACCCGCTCCGTGATCGATGCCAACGAGGCGGTGGCCCGCGTGGCCCACCTCTACAGCGAGGTCATCCCGATCTACCCGATCACCCCGGCCTCACCGATGGCCGAACACGCTGACGCCTGGAGTGCCAAGCAGCGCCGGAACCTGTGGGGGACCGTTCCTGAGGTCACCTCGTTGCAGAGCGAGGCTGGGGCGGCCGGCGCCCTGCACGGTGCGGTGACCCGGGGCGCCCTGGGTACCACCTTCACGGCCTCCCAGGGCCTGCTGCTGATGATCCCGAACATGTACAAGATCGCCGGCGAGCTCACGCCGACCGTCATCCACGTCGCCGCGCGGACGCTGGCCACCCATGCCCTGAGCATCTTCGGCGACCACTCCGACGTCATGTCCGCGCGCCAGACCGGGTTCGCGATGCTGTGCGCGTCCAGCGTCCAGGAGGCCGGCGACTTCGCCGCCGTGGCGCACGTGGCAACCCTGGCCAGCCGCGTGCCGTTCATGCACTTCTTCGACGGCTTCCGCACCAGCCACGAGCTGGCCACGATCGACCTGATCGACGAGCAGACCCTGCGCGACCTCATCGACCCCCGTGACCTCGCCGCCCACCGGCTGCGCGGGCTGGATCCCGACCGGCCCGTCCTGCGGGGGACCGCCCAGAACCCCGATGTGTTCTTCCAGGCCCGCGAGGCCGCCAACCCGTTCCACGAGGCAGTCCCCGGCATCGTCGCCGAGACCTTCGACCGGATCGCCGAGGCCACAGGTCGTCGCTACGGGCTGGTCGACTACGTCGGGCACCCGGAAGCCGACCGCGTCATCGTGCTCATGGGCTCCGGTGCGGGCGCTGTGGGCGAGGCTGTGAAGACGCTGGCCAACCGCGGCGAGAAGGTCGGCCTCCTGATCGTGCGGCTCTACCGGCCGTTCCCCGTCGCGGAGCTGATCGCAGCCCTCCCGCCGACGGTGCGCACGCTCGCGGTCCTCGACCGGACGAAGGAGCCCGGCGCCCCTGCCGACCCCCTGCACCTGGACGTCATGGCGGCGCTGTACGACCCCCTCGCCGCTGCCCGGTTCACGGCCGGCCTGCCCCGGACGATCGGCGTGCGCTACGGGCTGTCGAGCAAGGAGTTCACCCCGGCGATGGCCGCCGCGGTCTTCACCGAGGCGGCTCTGAAGGTGCCCCTGCGCCAGTCCGTGGTGGGCATCGTCGACGACGTGACGAACAACTCCCTCGAGGTCCCCATGGACTTCCCGGCCGACTCCTCCCGTGTTCGGGCGGTCTTCTTCGGCCTCGGCTCGGACGGCACGGTCGGCGCCAACAAGAACACCGCCACCATCGTCGGCGGTGCCACGGACCTCAACGTGCAGGCCTACTTCGTCTACGACTCCAAGAAGTCCGGCTCGGTCACCGTGAGCCACCTGCGCTTCGACGAGGAGCCGATCTCCAGCACCTACCTGATCAGCGAGGCAACGTTCGTCGGCGTCCATCAGTGGGGGCTGATGGAGAAGCTCAACGTCCTGGGTGTGGCCGGCCACAGCGCCCGAGTGCTGCTCAACTCGCCCCATCCTGCCGACGAGGTGTGGGACCACCTGCCCAATGAGGTCCAGCAGCAGGTTCTGGCCAAGGACCTGGACCTGTGGACCATCGACGCCACCGCGGTGGCCCGCAAGGCGGGGATCGGCGGGCGCATCAACACCGTCATGCAGGCGTGCTTCTTCGCGATCTCCGGGGTGCTGCCCCTGGAGGAGGCGATGCCCCGGCTGACCGAGGCCGTGCGCAAGAGCTACGGCAAGCGTGGCACGGTGGTCGTCGAGCGCAATCTCGCAGCCATCGAGGCCGCCACCGCCGAGCTGCACCAGGTACCGGTCCCCGAGGTTGCGACGTCCACGTTGCACCGCCGCCCGCCCGTGCCCGAGCACGTCCCGGAGTTCGTGGCACGGGTCACCAGCCGGATGATCGCCGGGGAGGGCGATCTCCTTCCGGTCAGCGCCCTGCCGGTGGATGGGGCGTTCCCCACCGGGACCGCGGCATACGAGAAGCGCACAATCGCGGCGAAGATCCCGATCTGGGAGTCCGACCTGTGCATCGACTGCGGCAAGTGCACGATCGTCTGCCCGCACGCCGCGATCCGGATGAGCGTCTTCGACCCCGCTGAGAACGCTGACCATGCGCAACACCCCTCCAAGGGCTTCCGCAACCGGGAGAAGCCCGGGCTGGAGCTGACCATCCAGGTGGCCCCCGACGACTGCACCGGGTGCGGTGTCTGCGTCGGCCAGTGCCCGGCCTTCGACAAGTCGGAGGTACGGCGCAAGGCCATCAACATGCGGCCCATCGAGGAGCACCTCGAGGTCGAGCGGTCCCGGTGGGACGCCTTCCTGGCGATCACCCCGGCCGACCAGGCGCTGTGGTCGCCCGACACGGTCAAGTCCTCGCAGATGCGCCAGCCGCTGATGGAGTTCTCCGGGGCGTGCTCCGGCTGCGGCGAGACGCCCTACCTCAAGCTCATCACCCAGCTCTTCGGTGACCGCCTGCTGGTCGCCAACGCCACGGGGTGCTCGTCGATCTACGGCGGCAACCTCCCGACCACGCCCTACACCGTCAACGGCGACGGCCGCGGCCCGGCGTGGTCCAACTCGCTGTTCGAGGACAACGCCGAGTTCGGCTTGGGCATGCGCCTGGCCTACGAGCGCCAGCAGACCCACGCCCTGACCCTCCTGGCCGAGCTCGAGCCCCAGCTGGGCCTGGACCTCGTCGGCCGGATCGCCGGCGGCTACACGGCTGGCGATGATGCGGGGATCCGGGCCCAGCGGGCGCACGTCGCCGATCTCGTCGACAAGTTGGCCGCGATCTCCGATGAGGATCCACGCGCCTCGGCGCTCATCGACCTCTCGACGGCCCTGGTGCGGCGCACCTTCTGGATCATCGGCGGCGACGGCTGGGCCTACGACATCGGCTACGGCGGCCTCGACCACGTCCTGGCCTCCGGGCGCGACGTGAACATCCTGGTCATGGACACCGAGGTGTACTCCAACACCGGTGGCCAGCAGTCCAAGGCCACGCCCCGGGGCGCGGTGGCGAAGTTCGCCGCGGCCGGCAAGGGTCTGCACAAGAAGGACCTCGGGCTGGAGGCCATGGCCTACGGCGACGTGTACGTGGCGCAGATCGCCCTGGGTGCCAGCGAGGTCCAGACGGTGAAGGCCCTGGTCGAGGCCGAGGCGCACAACGGGCCGTCGCTGGTGATCGCCTACTCCACCTGCATCGCCCACGGCTTCGACATGGCCGACTCGATGGGTCACCAGAAGCTGGCCGTCAACTCCGGGCACTGGCCGCTCTACCGGTACCGGCCCGGGGCGGCGGACGGCGCACCCTTCCAGCTGGACTCCAAGGCCCCGAGCATCCCGTTCGGGGACTTCGCCCAGAAGGAGGCCAGGTTCTCGATGTTGTTCCGCTCCGACCCGGCACGGGCCAAGGAGCTGATGGCCCGCTCGGAGGAGGACATCGCCGAGCGGTGGAGGTACTACGAGCAACTGGCCGGGGTGCAGCGCGCTGCGCCTCTGCCAGATCCAGACGGACGACGTGCCCGCCTTGGCGATGAAGGGGAGAGCGACGAATGAGCGTTGACCTGACCAGCACCTATCTCGGGCTCACCCTGCGCAACCCGGTGGTGGCCTCACCCGGACCCGTGACCGGCGACCCCGACCAGTGGCGTCGCCTCGACGATGCCGGTGTGGGAGCGATCGTCCTCCCCAGCCTCTTCGAGGAGGAGATCGAGTCGGAGTCGTGGTGGGTCTCGGACCTCCTCGACGAGGGCCGCGACACAGCGCCCGAGGCCTCGGACTACCTGCCGGAGTTCGAGGACTACTCGATCGGGCCCGACCGGTTCCTCGACCTGGTGACGCGGGCCAAGGAGACGGTCAGCGTCCCGGTCATCGCCAGCCTGAACGGGACGAGCCGAGGGGGCTGGGTGAAGTACTCAGCGCGCCTGGTCGATGCCGGGGCCGATGCGATCGAGCTCAACGTCTACGACGTGATCACCGATCCGAGCGTCACAGGCATCGACGTCGAGGATCGCGTGCTCGACCTCGTCCGGTCGGTGCGCGCCGAGGTCCCCGTGCCGGTTGCGGTCAAGATCGGCCCCTGGTTCAGCGCGCTGGCCAACATGGCCACGAAACTCGCCGACGCGGGCGCCGACGGACTCGTCCTGTTCAACCGGCTCTACCAGCCCGACATCGACCTCGAGATCCCGTCGGTCCGCCCGAGGCTGATGCTCAGCGTGCCCGGGAACGTGCGGCAGTCGGTCGCGTGGATCGGCATCCTGTCCGGGCAGGTCCCGCTGTCGCTGGCCGCGAGCGGGGGAGTGGACACCGCCCAGGACGTCGTGAAGCTGATCCTCGCCGGGGCTGATGCCACGATGACCACCGCGGCGCTGCTGCGCCATGGCCCGGGACACATCGAGACGCTGGTGACCGGCCTGGAGGCATGGCTCGACGAGCGCGGGTACAGCTCGGTGGCACAGGCCAAGGGATCGGTCTCGTTCAGCAAGGCAGCCGAGCCGGAGGCCTATCAGCGCGCCAACTACTACCAGACGCTGCACTCGTGGGGCCCGGTCCGCTGACCCGGCGCTGACTACAGTGAGCGCGTGACGGCACACATGTCGACGGCCCTGGGCGCCTCGGTCCTGTTCGCACTCCTCGTGCTCGCCTTCACGGCGGTCTCGGCGGCCCTGGGCCGGCGCCTGGTCACCGCCCCGCTGGCGTTCGTCACGATCGGGGCGGTTCTCGGGTTCGCGGTCGGCCCGATGGACGGGTCGGCCACTGAGCCCGTCAAGCTCGTAGCAGAGATCACCCTCGTCCTCATCCTCTTCCACGATGCCGCCGAGGTCCGTCCCCGGGAGATCGGCTCCGACGGTGGCTTCTATGCCCGGCTGCTGCTCATCGGCTTCCCCCTCACGATCCTCTTCGGCTACCTGACCGCGCTCCTGCTGTTCCCTGAACTCCCCGTGATGATGGTGCTGCTCCTGGCGGCCGCCCTCGCGCCCACGGACGCCGGCCTCGGCGCCCCCACGGTGCTGAACCCGGTCGTCCCGACCCGCATCCGCCGGGCGCTCAACGTCGAGAGCGGGCTGAACGACGGCCTGGCCACGCCGGTCGTGCTCTTCGCGATCGCGGTGCTCGCCGGGGAGGAGGGGCTCGGCCCACGGGCGACAATCGCCTCGGCCCTTGTCGAGGTGGCCCTCGGGGTCGTCGCTGGGGTCGCGGTCGGGGCGGCAGGAGGTGCGCTGCTGGGTTGGTCGCGGCAACACAGGATGAGCACCGCAGCCAGCCGCACCCTCGGCGTCCTGATGATCCCGCTCCTTGCCTACGGGGCCGCGTTGGTGGTTTCCGGGAACGGCTTCGTCGCCGCCTTCATCTCCGGCACGGCCTTCGCAGGATCGGCGGCGTGGATCCACGAGGAGGAGTCGGCGCTGCTGGGCGCTGAGGAGTTCGCCGACCTCCTCGGGTACGCGGTGTGGCTGGTCCTCGGCCTTGTGGCTGTACCCCTGGTGTGGCGGGAGGCCGGCTGGCGGGAGCTCGTGTTCGCGCTGCTGGCCCTGACCCTCGTGCGCATGCTTCCGGTGGCCCTGAGCCTGCTCGGCACCCACCTGCGACCTCAGACGGTCGCATTCATCGGATGGTTCGGCCCCCGCGGGCTGGCCTCGGTGGTGTTCTCGCTGATCGCGCTGGAATCCCTGGACGTCGACAACGACCTGCGCGTCGTGCTGGCCACCATCTCCCTGACCGTCCTACTGAGCGTGATCGCCCACGGGTTCTCGGCCCAGCCCCTGGCCAGCCGGTACGGGGGATGGGTCACCCGCACCACGCCACCGGCGGAGCTGGCCGAGATGGATCGGGGAGTCGAGCCGCGGACACGAGGGGCCCGGTTGTGGCAGTGAGGCCGAGGGCACTCAGTCCTCGTGGGCGATGACATCACCGCTGAACGGCGCCTCGGTGATCGCCACCTTCGGCTCGGGCACGAAGAAGTTGGGGTCGTCCGGGGTGCCGCGCACCTGCACCGCGTTCACGAGCACCACGGCGAAGTAGGGCAGAAGGATCCCGGCAGCGACTGCGATCCAGCGCCAGAATCCCGGCACCACGACCGCGACCACGATGGCCACCATGCGCATGCCCATGAGGAACAGGTACTGGCGCTCGCGGTGGACCAGGTCCGCCGACGGACCGGGCTCAGCCGATGTGATGCGATGTACCTCGACCCGACTCACGCGCCCAGCCTACGACCGGGCCGCGGATAGGGCATCCTGCGGAGGGTGCCAGTCGACCACAACAAGGAGACCCCATGACCAACCGGACCTACCGCCTCACCGAGATCGTCGGAACCAGCCCCGAGGGCATCGACGCCGCGATCCGCAACGGGGTGAGCCGCGCCGGGAAGACCATCCGGCACATCGACTGGTTCGAGGTCGAGCAGATCCGCGGCTACGTCCGTGACGGCGAGGTCGATCACTTCCAGGTGTCGATGAAGATCGGCTTCCGGCTCGAGGACGCCTGATCAGACCGCTTCGCTGGCCGTCGACAGGTTGAAGTCCTCGATTGCCAGCGGCGCGACCCGCGTCCGGGTGAACCAGTCGGCCCACTCCCGCGGGAGGCAGTCCACGGGCGTTCCCGCGTCGGTGATGCGGTCCAGCATCCCCAAGGGGGAGTCGTTGAACCGGAAGTTCCCCGCTGCCCCGATCACCTCGCCATCCCGGACGACGTAGACCCCGTCGCGGGTCAGGCCGGTGAGCAGGAGACTCTGGGCGTCGACCTCACGGATGTACCAGAGGCAGGTCACGAGCAGGCCGTCGCCGATCCGGGCCGCAAGTTCGTCAAGGGTTCCTGATCGTCCTTCGACACCGGCGATCAGGTTGTCCACGAAGGGCGTGGGGGCGATGCCCGCAAGGCCGGCGGAGTGGCGGGTCGTGACCAGCGCCCGCAGTGCGCCATCGGCCACCCAGTCGGTCGCGGCGCGCGGCAGTCCTGCGTCGAAGGTGCTGGACATGGCCGAGGACACGGTGTCCTGCACGTGGTCGGCACACTCCAGGCCCGCTGCGCTCGGGTCGGATCGCAGCCATACGGGCAGCGACGCCAGACGCTCACCCACGAGCGTGCCGCCCCCGTGGCGGCTGAACGCACTGCGCCCCTCGACGGCATCGCGGGCACCGGCCGACCACAGCAGGTAGATCAGCATGTCGGCTGCTGCCGAGGGCGAGAGCAGCACCCGCTGCCTGCCGGGGGCCACGTCGATGCGGGTCTCCTGGGCCGCCAGTCCTCGGCGCACCTCGGCGGGTGTGCCGGCGAGGTCCATCTCGGCGAAGAAGCGTCCCGATCGTCCGGCCCACGCTGAGTGGCTGCCGGCTGCTGACTTCCCGCACAGCTCGAATCGGGCGGTCGGCTGGTCGTGCCGCAGCCGCAGGCCGCTCGTTGTGCCGAGGTACGAGCTGGTCTGGGTGTGCTCGGCGTAACCGAAGTGGTCGATGTCCCTCGCGGGGAGAACCTCGCTGAGCAGGGCACTGACCGGTGCGAGCTCCTCAGGGGCTGACAGTGCCGGGGCCAGGTCCCACGTCGGGGCTGCCCGGGCGCCCGGGCACCGCGGGAGCGAGGTCCTGCGCCGGACCCGCGCCGAGGGCCTCGGAACGGGCCTGTGCGATGAGGGCCTGGAGGTCCTCAGGCGTGCGGACCACCGAGCTGGTCGTCCCCGACCCGATCCCCCCGGGGACCTCGGGATGCGCCACGATGTGGACGGTCTGCCGTGCAGTCATCCCGTTGGTGGTCAGGGTTGAGTTCGCCCACCGCAGGTTCGCCGTCGTGGTGTGCTCGACGATGACGGTCCCGCGATCGGGGCCGAGGAGCCTCCAGGGCCTGCTCCACCAACTCCTGGGGCCTCATGCGTGGGCCTCCATGCGGGTGTTGAGCACGTTGATCCCCTCGAACACGGCCACGGGGCATCCATGGCTCACCGGAGCCACCTGGCCGGGCTGGGCCTTGCCGCAGTTCAGCGCGCCGCCCAGGAGGTAGGTCTCCGGTCCTCCCAGCGCCTTCAGCCCGGCCCAGAAGGTCGGGGTGCTCGACTGGTAGGCCACGTCGCGCACCTGCCCGACGATCCGCCCGGATCGGATCCGGAAGAACCGCTGCCCGGTGAACTGGAAGTTGTAGCGCTGCATGTCGATCGACCACGACTTGTCACCCACGATGTACAGGCCGTCCTCCACCCCGCCGATCAGCCCCTCGAGGTCAGGCCCGCCCGGATCGGGCTGCAGGCTCACGTTGGGCATCCGCTGGACTGGAACGTGCCCCGCGGAGTCGGCGAAGGCGCACCCGTTCGACCTCGCGAAGCCGTGCTCCGCGGCCATCCGGCGGTCGAGCTGGTAGCCCACGAGCGTGCCGTCGCGCACGAGGTCCCAGGACTGCGCCGCGACCCCCTCGTCGTCGAAACCGAGGGTCGACAGGCCGTAGGGGGCAGTGCGGTCACCGGTCACGTGCATGAGGGCGGATCCATACTTCAGTCTGCCCAGCTGATCCAGGGTGGCGAAGCTGGTGCCGGCGTAGTTGGCCTCGTACCCCAGGGCACGGTCGAGCTCGGTGGCATGCCCGACGCTCTCGTGGATGGTCAGCCAGAGGTTGGTGGGGTCCAGTACCAGGTCGTAGCTGCCGGGCTCCACCGAGGGCGCGACCGACTTCTCCGCCAGCAGCTCGGGCAGGGCCGAGAGCTCGGAGTCCCAGTCCCAGCTGCCGTCGCCGACGAGGTACTCCCAACCCCGCGCGACCGGCGGCGCACACGACGACATGTCGTCGAAGCGCTCGTCGGTGATGTGGAAGGCCGCCACGTCCCCGGCCACCCGGGTGCGCTGCTGCAGGGTGTCCGTCCCGGCGCTGTCGGCGTAGTAGGTGATGTCCCGGAAGGCCTGGAAGCCGGCGTCGACCCGCTGCACGTGTGGGCTGGCCAGCAGGGCCACGCTGCGCGACTCGAGCAGCGCCAGGACCTCGGCGTCCGGGACCAGGAACGGGTCGATCCCCACGGGGCTGGCCCAGGCACGACCGGCGTGGACCGGCTCTGGGGCCAGCTCGACCCGCTCGCGGGCCACCGGGGTGGCAACACGGGCCATCGCGACGGCAAGTGCGGCCACCGCAGCAGCGGAGTTCGGTGCGACCAGGTCGGCCGCCGCGAAGCCCCAGACCCCGTCGACGAGCACCCGCACGCCGAGGCCGGTGACACTGTCAGCGACCACCGCCAGCGGCCGGGCATCGCGGGCGGATGCCGATCGGGTCCGCTGCCGCGAGATCCGGACGTCGACGTGCTCGGCCCCCAGGGCCTGCGCAGCCTCGATCGCGGCCTGCGCGCATGCCGCCAGGGGCAGCGCCCGGAAGTCGGCCTCGATCACATCGAGAGCCCTCTGACCACTCAGTCCCCAGTCCACGCCGGTCACAGTAATGCCGTCAGCGTGATCCTGCGGGAGTGACGTGGCAGAGTTCGGCCATGCTGATCGAGCTTCGCGTGCTCCTCGGCCCGAACGCCGACATCCCCGCTCCGGCCATCCGGGTGACCCTCGCCGGTCCGACCGAGCCGGGTCTGGACCTGTGTGAGGTCACCGACCGGATCGCCCGGGCGGCCGACGCCTTCGTCGGGCCGGCCGTGAGCCGCACCGGTCGGGACGGGACCGTGGTCGTGGCGTTCCCCTGGGTGCGTGCGGGAACTGGCGAGGCGATCGGGCACGCGCTCGTCGAGGTCCTGCGGATCGGCCCCGAACTGCCCCTCGACGACCGGATCGTCACAGCCGCCGCCCTGGTGCGCGGCGCGGACCCCGGTGACCCACCGCGGCTGCTCGATCCTGCCATCCCCACAGTGGCGGTGACCGGCACCAACGGCAAGACCACCACGACCCGCCTCCTGGGACGGATGGCTGCGGAGGCCGGCCTGCTGGCCGCATGGAGCAGCACGGACGGGGTGTTCGTCGCCGGTCGGTGCATCGAGCCGGGGGACTGGTCCGGGCCCGGTGGCGCCCGCACAGTGCTGGGGGAGCCGGGGGTGGGCTTCGCCGTCCTGGAGACAGCGCGCGGCGGCCTGATGCTGCGCGGGATGGGCGTATCGGCTGTGGACGTCGCGGTGTTCACCAACGTCAGCCCGGACCACCTCGGCCTGCAGGGGATCGACACCGTCGAGATGCTGGCGTGGGCTAAGTCCACGGTCGTCAAGGTCGTGCGTCCTGGGGGCTGGGCGGTCCTCAACGCCGAGGATCCGCTGGTGCGCCAGTACCACGATGCCGGACCCGGGAGCCCCTGGTTCTTCGCCCTGGACCCTGACGGGCCCGGTGCGAAACTCGCCCGCGGGCTCCACTCCCCGCTGACCACCGTGCGGGCGGGCAGGATCGTCGTCGAGGGCCACCCGCAGGGACCTCTCGATCTCGGGGCCGTCCTGGACATCCCCCTCACGATCGCCGGGCTCTCGCGGGAGAACCTCGCCAACGCGCTCGCGGCGGCCAGTGCCGGGCTGGCCGCCGGGCTGCCTGCGGAGGCAGTCGCAGCCGGCCTCCGATCGTTCCTCCCCGACGCCAGCACGAGCCCGGGCCGGATGAACATCTGGAGCGCCCCGACACCCGACGGGGGGTCAGCGACAGTGATCCTCGACTTCGCCCACAACGAGGCCGGTGCCGAGGCCCTGCTCCGCGTCGGATCCGGCCTGCGCCGAGCGGGCGCGGCCCTGCACGCCTCCATCGGCAACGCGGGGGACCGGACAGACCAGGGCATCTTCGATGTGGGCCGGTTGGCCGGCGAGGCCGCGGACACGGTGCAGCTGGCTGCCAAGCCGCACTACCTGCGCGGGCGCACCCAGGACGAGATCGATGCGCTGCAACGAGCGGGGATCCGCGCTGCGGGCAAGGAGCCCTTCGACGAGGTCCCGGACGAGCCGACCGGCCTGCAGGCGCTGCTGGCCCGCTCCCACGACGGCGACGTGATCGCGATGATGATCCACCAGGACCGCGCCGCGTGCGTGGACCTTCTCAACGATGTCGGCGCAACCGAGGACGACCCGGCGACGATCCGAAGCAAGGTCCAGGTGGCCAGCGCCTGACCGCCCTGCGGAGCCCGTCGGCCCTCATGATCCATGCAGATTGTGAAGGCTAGAGAGTTGCCAACCCGAATGGATCACCGGGAGAGGCTGGTGGGGGAGGGGTGGGCGGGGTAAGGGGTGCCGGCGGGAGCGACCGGCCTACTCGTGCATTGCTGAGTGGCCGAGGGTCTCGAGCTCGGTGTAGACCGAGTCCGTCTGGTCGGCGCAGATAGCAACGACGTCGCCTGCGTTCGCCTGCTCCACAGCCCAGCGCACGGCGTCGATCTCCATCGCAAGCGAGCGCACCTCCTTGGCGCGCGACCCCTCAGCCATCGCCTCGCGCACCCCCTGCTCGAGCAACGCGGCCACCTCACCCGGCTGGCGACCGCGGAGCTTGAGATCCTCCTTGACCACGACGAGGTCGAAGTGCCGGGCGCCGGTGCGTCCCAGTTCGAGGATGTCGGAGTCCCTGCGGTCCCCGGCGGTGCCGATCACGCCGATCCGGCGGCGCTTGTGGACCTCCGCGCGCGCGGCGTCCAGGCCATCGGTGTAGGAGGCGATGAACTCGCCGAGCGCCTCCAGTCCCGCCGCGTTGTGCGCATAGTCGACGAAGACGTTCACGCCGTTGACGTCGATGTGGTTCAGACGTCCCGGAGCCAGGTGGTAGTTGGTGGAGAAGGTGCGCAGTCCGGCTCGGATGTCGTGCAGGTGCGCCCCGCCTGCGAAGCATGCGCCGGCGGCGGCCATGGCGTTGGCCACGTTGAACCGCGCCTTCCCGCCGAAGGTCGCCGGGAGCAGGTGGGTGAACGCCACCTGCATGGAGCGCTTGCCCTGGCGCAGGACGATCGACTCCCCGAGCTCACCCTTCTCGAGCACGAGCGCCAGACCGCCGTCGCGGCAGTGCCGGTCGACCATCGCCCTGGTCGGGGATCCGGGCTCAGCCATCGTGAACCAGACGATCTCCCCGTGGCAGCGTCGCGCCATGGACGCCACGTGCGGGTCGTCGGCGTTGAGCACCGCGTGCCCACCGCGGGGGACTGCCTCGACGACGACGCTCTTGACGTCGGCGAGGTCATCGAGGGTGTTGATGCCGCGCAGGCCGAGGTGGTCGGAGGCCACGTTGAGCACCACGGCCACGTCGTTGCGGTCGTAGCCCAGGCCCTCGCGAAGGATCCCACCGCGCGCCACCTCGAGCACCGCGAGGTCGACGCGCGGGTTCTGCAGCACCATGCGGGCGCTCTTGGGACCCGAGGCGTCGGAGCGGATCACCAGGCGCTCGTCGATGACCACGCCGTCAGTGGAGGTCATGCCCACCTTGCGCCCCATGCCCTTGAACACGTGTCCGATCATCCGCGAGGTGGTGGTCTTGCCGTTCGTGCCGGTGACGGCGATGATCGGCACCCGGCTGGGGGAGCCCGGAGGGAACAGCAGGTCGATCACGGGCTTGGCGATGTACTGGGGCTCGCCGATCGTCGGGTGCGTGTGCATCCGGAAGCCCGGGGCCGCATTCACCTCGCAGATCGCCCCACCCGCCTCGCGCACCGGCAAGGTGATGTCGGGGGCGATGAAGTCGATCCCGGCGACGTCCAGGCCGACGACGCGGGCGGCCTCCTCGGCGATCTCGACGTTGTCCGGGTGGGCGTCGATCGTGCGGTCGATGGAGATGCCACCGGTCGACATGTTCGCGGTCAGCGCCAGCTTCACCATCACGCCCTGCTCGGGCACGGCGTCCATGGCCAGGCCCTGGGCCGCCACGAGTGCGACGGCAGCGTCGTCGACCTTGATCCGGGTGAGCACCTTCTCGTGCCCGACACCGCGCCGGGGGTCGGCATTGGTTGCCTCGACGAGCTCGGTGACCGTGCGCTGCCCGTCGCCGATCACGTGCGCCGGGACGCGCTCGGCCACGGCCGCGATCCGACCGCCGACGACGAGGAACCGGTAGTCGTTGCCGGTGATGTAGCTCTCGACCTGCAGGTACCCGCTGCGGGACTCCGACTTGGCCGCGTCGTAGCCGGCTTCCAGCTCGGCATCGTCGGTGATGTTGAGCACCACGCCGCGGCCGTGGTTGCCGTCCAGCGGCTTGATGACCACCGGGTAGCCGATCCGCCGGGCCACCTGCAGGGCGCCGCGCAATGTTCGCACCGAGTCGCTCTTGGGAACCGGGAGTCCGGCCGCGCTCAGGAGCTTGTTGGTGATGTCCTTGTCGCTGGCGATGTCCACGCCCAGGGCGGAGGTGTTCGACGTCATGGTGGCGCGAATGCGCTGGGCGTAGCGGCCCTGGCCGAGCTGCACCAGCGACGCGCTGTTCAGGCGCATCCACGGGATGTCGCGCGAGACCGCCTCGTCGATCAGCGCCTGTGTGGACGGGCCGAAGGCGGTCCGCTCGGCGAGCAGCAGGAACTCCTCGAACTGCGCATCGAAGTCGAACTCCGGGTCGTGGCCGACCAGGTCGTTGACGATCCGCACCGCGAACTTGCCGGCGGCCAGTGCCACGGACTCATCCTGATAGCCGAAGATCACGTGGTAGCGCCCCAGTTCCCCGGTGCTTCGGGTCTTGCCCCGACGGGTGTCGTGACCGACCTCGTTCTGCAGCTGCAGGGCGATGTGCTCGGCGACGTGACCGACCCACGTTCCCTCGCGCAGGCGCTCGGCGAACCCCCCCTTGCGCCCCCGCGAGCAGGAGTGCTCGCCGACCCCGGGCAGCCACGTCAGGAGCTGGTCGGTGAAGCCCGGGAGTGCGTCGCTCGGGTACTCCTCGAGCGATCCGAGGTCCACGACCAGGTGGATCGCCGGCCCATAGGACCAGATGTTGGGGCCGCGGTAGACCCGTGTCTCGATGATCGTGAGGTCCGGTGCGGCGGGGCCCGTCGGCGCGAGGCGGTCGGTCACGGTGACTCCTTGAGCTGCTGCTTGGTGCGGCGTCGGCGACGTGCGTTGCGGGCGACCACCGAGTCATCGACGCCCTCCGCGGCCACCCGGCGGGAGATCGTGGCGAGGTCGTGCGTGGGCTCGGGCAGGTCGCCCGGGTCCACCGCGCTGTGGTCACGGTAGGACACGAGGGTGCGCGACGCGAGGTCGAAGCGCGCCCCACTGGGCAGGAAGTGCACGCCCGCTCCAGAGATCATCAGGGGCGCCGTGCCCCGGGCCGTGGCGGCATCAGTCAGGGCGGTGCGCATGTCCACGCAGAAGACCGAGCCCTTGCCGATGACCTCGAGGTCCGTCTCGTCGGTGACCAGGATCGCTGTGTCCTCGTCCAGGCCGATCCCGAGCAGGTCGGGGGACGACGCGACCAGGTTCATCAGTCGGCCGAACCGCTCGCGCTGCGAGAAGTGCTGGTCGACGATCACCCCCGGCAGCAGCCCCAGGCCCTGGGCCTGGGCGACCATCCGGAACTTCGGCTGGGCGCCCGGGGACCCGTACCCCACCATGTGCTCGCTGACCACCGACGCGCCGGCCGACGTGCCGCCAACGATGACCCCCTGCTCGTAGGCCGCGACCACCGCATCCCCGAAGCGGGTGCCCCGGATCGTCGCGGCGAGCTTCATCTGGTTGCCGCCCGTGAAGAAGACCCCCGTCGACCAGGCCACAGCGTCGCTGTGCTCCTGCTTGTCGGCCTCGCGCCGGTCCCGCGGGCGGGCCGAGACGACCTCGGCCACGCCGAGCCTGGCGAACAGACGCTCGTAGAGCTCGACGATCTCCGGGCCCAGCGCCGACGCGGTCGCGCAGACGACGATCCTCGCGTCGGCGCCACCGGACTCGGCGACGAAGCGTCTCAGGATCCTGGTCGCGCCCAGCTTGTCCTCGGCGCCCCCGATCGCCATCAGTCGTCGCTGGGGCATCTCCGCTGGGGTGCTGCTCACCTGTGGCAGGGTAGTGGGTGCGCGGCCCGAACGTGGTCGCCGGGATCGGGGACCGATGGACGTGGCGAGCAGGAACCTGCTTGTCGTGCGGCACGCCAAGTCGGCGTGGCCCGCCGGGGTGCCCGATCGGCTGCGCCCGCTTGGCCCTCGCGGCCTGCGCGACGCGCCCCGGATGGGGCAGCGGATCCGGGAGCTCATCGGCACCGTTGATGTTGTGGTCGTCAGCCCGTCCCAGCGCACGCAGGAGACGTGGGCGCTGATGAACGAGCAGCTGGAGCACGCCGGCCCCGTCATCACCGATCCGCGTGTCTACGCCGCGTGGGGCGCTCACATGCTCGACGTCGTTCGGGACCTTCCTCAGGACGCGCGCACCGTGATGATCCTGGGCCATGAGCCCGGGGTGTCGGAGCTGGTCCTGAGCCTGGCCGGGTCCGCGGACGACGAGCTGCGCGACCTCGTCGCGACCAAGTTCCCGACCTGCGCGGTGGCACTGCTGAGCGCCGACCTGCCATGGGCGGACTTCGCCCCCGGGTGCGCGGTGCTGGAGACGTTCACGACTCCGAGGGACTGACCGGCACGATCCCGGCTGCCGCGTCGGCCTCCTCGACCTCCTCGCGGGAGATCCCCATCAGGTAGAGCACGGTGTCCAAGTACGGCACGTTGATGGCCGAGTCCGCCGCCTCCTGGACGACCGGCTTGGCGTTGAACGCGATTCCGTGGCCGGCCGCCGAGAGCATGTCCAGGTCGTTCGCCCCGTCGCCGATCGCGATGGTCCGGGCCAGGTCGATGCCGAACTGCTCGGCGAACTCGCGCAGCGCCTGCTCCTTGGCCGCACGGTCGATCACCGGACCGCGCACGCGCCCGGTGAGATGACCGTCGACGATCTCCAGGCCGTTCGCGCGCACCGCATCGACGCCCAGCTCGTCGGCCAGCGGGCCGATCACCTCCGTGAACCCGCCACTGACCAGGGCGATCCGATAGCCGAGCCCCTTGAGGGTCCGGCAGAGGGTTCGGGCGCCCGGGGTCAGGCGGATCCCGGCGCGGGCCCGGGCGATCACGTCCTCGGGCAGTCCCTCCAACTCGGCCACCCGGCAGTGCAGTGACTCGGCGAAGTCCAGCTCACCGCGCATCGCCGCCTCGGTGATCGCGCGGACCTGCTCCTCCTTGCCGGCGAACCGGGCCAGGACCTCGATGACCTCGTCCTGGATCAGGGTCGAGTCCACATCCATCACCACCAGGTGGACCCCCCGGCGGGCGAGGCCGCGGGGCTGCACGGACACGTCGACATCCAGGTCGTGGCAGCGGGCGACCAGATCCCGGCGCAGGTCGGCCGGATCCGGGGCCAGGACCTCGAGGGCCAGGACCGTGACGGGGTAGTCAGCGACCCGGTCGATCCGGACGATGTTCGCCCCGCCCGCGGCCATGGTCGAGGCCAGGGCGCTGATGTCTGCGCCGGTGATCGCCGGGCCGACGAGCGTGACCGTGCAGTTGGACAGCATCCCCGAGACGTCCGCGGCGTGCACCTGCCGGACCGAGACCTCGAAGTCCGGGACTGCGGCGCGCATCCGATCGGCCAGTGGGCCCTCGGAGCCCTCGGGTGCCAGGACGACTGCCCCCAGGACGAGTTGGCCTGCGACCACCACCTGCTCCACGTCGAGGACGGTGGTCTGGGCCAGCGCGCCGAACATGCGCGCAGTGACGCCCGGGCGGTCGACGCCGACGACAGTCGCGTGGAAGGTGGTGTCCGGCACGTGGCCAACGCTACCCGGCCGGCACCCCAGCCCGTCCCGATCGGCTTCCGGTCAGACCCTGCGCTCGGCGGCCGTCGTGGGGCGGGCGTCGCGCTCGGCGAGTGCGGGCGTGGGGGCGTTCAACCCGCCGACGACACCCACGATGACGTCCTCCACCTGTCCCAGGACGGCCTGCACCTCGGCCGCCCGCGCCCGGGCCTCCGTTGCAGTCACGGCCGCGCCCTCCTCGACCCGAGCCAGGTCCAGTGCGTCATGCAGCGCCGCCAACCTCAGCAGGAGGGCGTCGACCTGGGGGTCCAGGGCCAGGGGAAGCCGACCCAGCGCGACCTCCCACTCCCACGGGGCGGTCCGTGTGGGTGCCCGTTCCAGGCCGAGCTGCTCGAGTCGCACGGCCGCCGCCGTCACGGCTTCGGCCAGCGCCCGTGCCCCGGAGCGGGCCGTGAGCATCCCTGCCTGGACGGCCGTGAGGGGCGCCGAGTCGGCCTCGTCCCAGCGCCAGCCGGTGGCCTCGTGCCGCAGCAGCCCCACAGCGAGATCGCCGCGGCTGAGCAGGACTGCGGGGACTGGCGTTCCGTCGGCGCCGCGAGGCCATCCGATGGTGCGTCCGGGGCGTGGCAGGAGCAACCACGTCCCGTCCGCGCCCGACAGCCGGATGGCCCGCAGCAGGTCGGGCAGCGCGGTGGGGGCGGCACCCCGGATGCTGCCGACCGGGGGAGCATCCTGGGATGCGTGGGCCATGGCCTCGAGCAGGTCGTCGGACCCGGATGTCCCGCGCAACCATGACCACAGCCAGACGGCAGTGGTGGTCATCTGTGCGGCGCTCACCTGCAGGAGGGTAGGGCACAGGACGGCCCAGCGCCGAGGTTGCGCGCGGGTAGGGTGTGCGCGTGGTCGAGGTGCTCAACTTCCGCGAGGTGACCGTCCTGCGCGGGGGACGGCCCATCGTCGACCGCCTCGACTGGCGGGTCACCGACGACCAGCGCTGGGTCGTCCTGGGGCCCAATGGCGCGGGCAAGACCACGATCCTGCAACTTGCCGGGGCGCAGATCCACCCCACATCCGGGCGCGTCGAGGTCCTCGGTGAGGCACTGGGGTCGGTCGACATGTTCGACCTGCGGCCCCGGATCGGCCTTGCCAGCGCGATCCTGGCCGAGCGCATCCCCGCCGACGAGCGGGTCTGCGACGTCGTTGTCACCGCGGCCTGGGCGGTGACCGGTCGTGGTCTCGAGGCCTACGAGGAGCCCGACACCGATCGGGCTCGCAGCGTCCTTGAACTGGTCGGTGCCGCCACGCTCTCCGAGCGGCTCTTCGGCACGCTGTCGGAGGGGGAGCGCAAGCGGGTGCAGATCGCCCGCGCCCTGATGACCGACCCCGAGCTGCTGCTCCTCGACGAGCCCGCCGCCGGCCTGGACCTCGGTGCCCGCGAGGACCTCGTCACCCGCCTGGCGGGCATCGCCACGGATCGCTGGGCCCCGGCCCAGGTCCTGGTGACCCACCACGTCGAGGAGATCCCTGCTGGGTTCACCCACGTGCTGCTCCTGCGCGAAGGCCGGGTCGTTGCCTCCGGGCCGATCCACGAGGTCCTCACCGGGCGGAACCTGAGCGAGACGTTCGGCACGCGGTTGCGCAGCGGCCATGTCCGCGGGCGGTACTGGGCTCGGTCCGTGCCCGCCGACACCGTGGCTCGCGGTCGTCGCGGCCGTGAGGTGCTGGCACCGGCCGACACCCCAACCACGTCAGAAGGGGACGGATCGGGCGCCGACGCCTAGGATGGGGGGTGTGGACGTCTGGGTCGTCTGGTTGATCGTCGCCGTGGTCCTTGCCGGGGCTGAGGCCGCCTCGGCGGGACTCCTTCTGATCATGTTCTCCGGTGGGGCGCTGGCCGCGTCCCTGGCCGCCTTCGCGGGCGCCGGCGCCGTGGGCTCGGCAGCAGTCTTCGCGCTCGTGAGCGTGGCGCTGATCGCCTTCGTCCGCCCGATCGCCAAGCGCCACGTCTACCAGGCGCCTCTGGAGCGGACCGGCACGGCTGCCCTCATCGGCACGCAGGCCCTCGTCCTCGAGGCTGTCGATGCCGACAACGGCCGGATCAAGCTGGCCGGCGAGATCTGGTCGGCGCGCGCCCTCGACGAGGGAGCACGGTTCGAGCCGGGCGAGAAGGTCTCGGTCTTCGAGATCGTCGGGGCCACGGCTGTGGTCGGATAGCCCGGACAACAAGGAGGAGGGAACCGTGGAGAGCCTGATCATCGCCGGCGTACTGGTCGTCATCGCCATCCTGATCGTCTTCAGCACCATCAAGATCATCCCGCAGGCCCAGGCGGGGATCGTGGAACGGCTCGGTCGCTATCAACGCACCCTCGATCCGGGGCTGACCATCATCATCCCGTTCATCGACCGCCTACGGCCGCTGATCGACCTGCGCGAGCAGGTGGTCTCGTTCGCCCCGCAGCCGGTGATCACCTCCGACAACCTCGTGGTCAGCATCGACTCGGTGATCTACTTCCAGGTCACCGACGCCAAGGCCGCGACCTATGAGATCCAGAGCTACCTCCAGGGCGTCGAGCAGCTGACCGTCACGACGTTGCGCAACGTCGTCGGCTCGCTGGACCTCGAGGAGACCCTGACCAGCCGCGACAACATCAACGCCCAGCTCCGTGGCGTCCTGGACGAGGCCACTGGCAAGTGGGGGATCCGCGTGAACCGCGTGGAGCTCAAGGCGATCGACCCGCCGGCCAGCGTGCAGCAGTCGATGGAGAAGCAGATGCGCGCCGACCGTGACAAGCGCGCGGCGATCCTGTCGGCTGAGGGCAGCAAGCAGGCGGCGATCCTCGAGGCTGAGGGTGGTCGCACCGCGGCGATCCTCAAGGCCGAGGGGCAGGCACAGGCGCAGGTGCTTCGGGCCCAGGGTGAGGCGGAGGCGATCGCCAAGGTGTTCAACGCGATCAACTCGGGTCACGCCACCGACCAGGTGATGGCCTACCAGTACCTGCAGTCCCTGCCCTTGCTGGCCCAGGGGACGGCCAACAAGGTCTTCGTCATCCCGGCGGAGCTCTCCGGGGCCCTGGGCGCCGTCAGCCGTGCGTTCGCCCCCGGGGCCGCTGGGGCGTCGCCCGCCCAGGCGCAGCCGCAGCCGGCCACACCAGCTGAGGACATCATCGACGCCGACCTGGTCGAGGACCCTACCCCCGAGTCACCTCCCGTGGACCCGGGCACCGCCTGATCCCGGTGGATCCGTCCACTGTCACCGATCCCGACGACCCCCGGGTCCGGGAATTCACCGAACTCACCGACGTGGCCGCGCGCTCGGTGCGCGAGCCGGCCGAGGGCATGTTCATCGCCGAGGGCGCCAAGGTGATCCTGCGTGCGGTGGCAGCCGGCTACCGGCCGCGGTCGGTGCTCACCGAGCCCAAGTGGCTCCCGGGCATAGTCGGAGCCCTTGAGGGGACCGGTGCCTCGATCCTGCTCGCCTCGCCCGAGGTCCTGCGGTCGGTGACCGGGTACCGGGTCCACCGCGGCGCCCTCGCCTGCTTCGAGCGCCGCCCCCTGGCGCCACCGGCCGCGCTGGTGGCCCACGCGCACTTCGTGGTCGTCCTGGTGGACCTCGTCGACCACACCAATGTGGGGGCAATCTTCCGAAACGCCGCAGCCCTGGGCGCCGATGCCGTCCTCGTCAGCCCGGGATGCGCCGACCCCCTCTACCGGCGCTCGGTCAAGGTGTCGATGGGCGCGGTGCTGGCTGTGCCCTGGACCGCGACGGGCGCGGATCCGATTGCGGACCTCGATGGGTTCAGCACCATCGCCATGACCTTGGACCCGGAGGCGACCGAGCTCGGCGACGTTCACCTGGGCCAGGGGCGCAGGGCCGTGATCCTCGGCACCGAGGGCACTGGCCTTCCCGCGGACCTCGCAGCCCGGGCCGACCTGCGCGTGCGGATCCCCATGGCGCCAGGGGTCGACTCGCTGAATGTGGCGGCGGCCAGCGCGATCGTCCTCTACGCCCTGCAACCCCGATCCTGACCTGTCATTGAGCGATCAGAACCGCTTTTCCGTGACCGAGGTCCATACTGGCCCCTCACACATCCTTCGGGGAGGACGCCATGCTCACAGTGCGCAGCAACACGTGGTCCAAGGTGCTGCTCATTCTCGCTGCGATCGGTCTGCTCATGACCGGGATCCTGGGATGGTTGAACGCGGCGGTCGTGAACGGCGATAACTTCGCGGGACTGGTGAACGAGATCCGCCAGGACGAAGCCGTCAAGACCGAGATCGGCCAGGCCGTCGCGGTGGCCGCCCTCGACGCCAAGCCGGACCTGATCGCAGTCGAGCCGGCCATCGCTGCAGGGGCTGCGGCCATCGCCGGAAGCCCGCTCCTCGATGGCGTGTTCACCCCGGCCATCCGCTCGTTCCACGACGCACTGACCGTGCAGGGCAGCGACACGGCAGTGCTGAAGCTCGCCGACCTGGGGGCCACGGCCACCACGGCGCTGGAGAAGTTCGTTCCCCAAGCGGCCGACATCGTGCCCGCGAACCTGAACCTCACCCTGGCCGAGATCGGTGGACAGGGGGGATCGCCGGCCAGATCATCCCGGTGATCCAGGCCGTGTCCACCCTCGCGTGGGTCGTCCCGCTGATCTCCCTGGTGCTGCTTGCGCTGGGCATCTGGCTGGCCCCCAAGCGACGCCTGGCCATTGTCCGCTTCGGCTGGATGCTCCTGGTTGTCGCAGGCTTCCTGGGCCTGGTCGTCCTCGGGCTGAACGTCGCTGGGCTGTTCCTGGACGACTCGACGATCCAGGGTGCCGTCATCAGCGCCGCCCTGGCAGTGTTCAGCCAGCCGCTGTCACTTCGGTTCATCGCCATCGGCGTCGTGGGTGGGCTCCTCGTAGCCTCTGCGGGTGCCCTCCTGCCGCAGGTGGACGTCGGGGACCATGCCCGCAGCGCCGTCGGCTTCGCGACCCGCCGCCCCAAGGCAACCGGATGGGCGGTCGTCCGCGCACTGCTCGTCATCGCCGTCGGCCTGCTGATCGTGCTGTTCCCCACCATCAGCTCCCAGGTCGTGGCCGTCGCGGCCGGCCTGGTCGTCCTGTTCTACGGGGTGACCGAGCTCGACGTCATCGCGGAGCGCTCGCGAGCCCAGGATGAGGCTGAGGAGGCCGCAGCGCTTGAGGCCTCAGGGGAGACTCCGCAGAAGCGTCGCTCACCGGTGCGCTGGCTGATCCCTGTGGCCGCCGCCGGAGTCGGCCTGCTGGTCCTGGCCGCCCTGATCATCCCGGGGAACCTGCCGCAGAACGACCTGGAGAGCGCCTCGGCGGTCAACACCACGGCGTGCAATGGCTTCGACGCCCTGTGCGACGTGCCCTTCGACCAGGTCGTGATCCCCGCGTCGCACAACTCGATGTCCATCGCCGACGGCACTTGGTTCCTGGCCGAACAGCCCAAGGACATGGTCAAGTCGCTCGACGACGGCATCCGCGGTCTGCTTGTGGACACCTGGTACGGGCAACCGACGGAGGACGGTGGCGCCATCACCGCGCCGGAGTCGCTGGCGGGTGCCGAGGCGGAGTTGGCCGCGACCTACGGCACAGATGTGGTCGCCTCGATCCAGCGCACCATCGACCGCGTGCGCCGCTCGAAGCCGTCGGGACCCACCGAGCCGTACTTCTGCCACACCGTGTGCGAGATCGGTTCCGAGCCGATGGCCCCGGTCATGGACCGGCTCAACACCTGGATGGACGAGCACCCGCGTGAGGTTCTCGTGCTGTTCATCCAGGACACCGTGAGTCCGGAGGACACGGCGGCGGTCCTGGAGAAGGCAGGGCTGGCCGACAAGGCCTACGTGCACGCGGATGGCGCCGAATGGCCGACCCTGCGCGAGATGATCGACTCGAACAAGCGCCTGCTGGTGCTGATGGAGAACGAGGGCGGCGGGGACAAGATCCCCTACCTGCACCAGGGCTTCGACCTCGTCCAGGACACCGAGTACACCTTCGGCAGCGCCGCGGACTTCGACTGCTCGCTCAAGCGGGGCAAGCCCGACAGCCCGCTGTTCTCGGTCAACCACTGGCTGGACAGCTTCAGTGCGCTGATCTCCAGCGCCGAGGAGGTCAACGCATATGACGTCCTCAAGCCGCGTATCGACCAGTGCGAGATCGACCGCGGGCGCAAGCCCTCGATGATCGCGGTCAACTGGTACGACCGCGGTGACCTGTTCCGGGTCGTCAATGAACTCAATGGCGTGGGCTAGCCACGCCGCGGGCGTCGGCCCGTCGAGCCTGACAGGATTGCGGCCGTGCGCGCCCTCTACCTGACCTCAGTCGAAGCATCCAGCGGCAAGTCGGTCGCGGCCCTTGGCCTGATGGAGACCCTGACCCGCTCTGTCAGCCGGGTCGGGTACTTCCGGCCCGTCATCCGCTCCGGGGACCAGGCGGACAAGCGCATCGAGCTGTTCCGCACCCGCTACCGGCTCGACCAGTCCTACGACGAGTCGTTCGGGGTCACCAGCGACGAGACCCGGGACTTCGGCGGCAACCACGTGGACCCTGCCCTGGTCAGCAGGATCATCGAGCGCTTCCGGCGGCTGGCCAACAGGTGCGACTACGTCCTGGTGGAGGGCACGGACTACCTCGGGGCCTCGAAGGCATTCGAGTTCGTCCTGAACGCCGAGATCGCCTCGAACCTCGGTGCCGTGGCCCTGATCGTGCTCACGGCAGCCGACCACGCTCCCGATCAGGTCAACGGGGCGCTGTCGGCGGCCATCGAGGGGTTGGGGGAGCGGGGGGTGCCCACCGTCGGCGCGTTCGTCAACCGCGTGCCCGAAGCAGACTGGGCTGCGATGGAGGCCGCGGTGGTCGGGTGTCGGGTGCCCGTGTGGATGCTCCCGGAGTTGGACTCCCTGACCCATCCGACGATCCGTGAGGTCGCCGGTGCCGTCGGAGCGACCCTGCTGCTCGGATCTGACGACGACCTCTCCCGACCGGTCCCGGACATCAAGGTCGCCGCCATGAGCGTGCCGCGCCTGATGGACCACCTGTCCGAGGGCACGCTGCTGATCACCCCGGGGGATCGTTCGGACATCATCATGGCCGCCTACTCCTCGCGGCAGTCCGATGCGATCCCCGCTGTCTCCGGGGTCATCCTGACCGGCGGGCTGGACCCCGACCCCACGGTCATGCGCTTCGCCGCGGGCATCACCCAGGCGGCGTCGCTGCCGATCCTGATCACCAACCTCGACACCTACGACACAGCCGCTGCGGTGTCCGGCCTGCACGCCGAGATCGCCCCGGACGACGCACGGAAGATCACCGATGCGCTCAGCCTGTTCGAGGAGCATGTCGACGAGGCCGAGCTGGAGTCCCGGATCGACGTGACCCGCTCCACCACGATGACGCCGATGATGTTCGAGCAGCAGCTCGTGGAGCGGGCGCGGTCGGATCGAAAGCACATCGTCCTGCCCGAGGGCGATGACGACCGGATCCTTGAAGCCGCCGACCGCCTGCTGCGGCGCAACGTCGTCGACCTGACGATCCTCGGGCGTCCCGACGCGCTGGCGGAACGGGCGCGCCAACTGGGCCTGGACATCGCGGCCGCCCGCATCATCGATCCCGACACGGACCGGCTGCGGGAGGTGTTCGCCGCCGACCTGGTGGAGCTGCGCCGGTCCAAGGGCCTGGCCCTCGATGCGGCCTACGACCAGGTGGCCGACGTCTCGTACTTCGGCACCATGATGGTCTGGAAGGGCCTGGCCGACGGCATGGTCTCCGGCGCCGCGCACACGACGGCCCACACCGTCCGACCCGCGCTGCAGATCATCAAGACCTCACCGGGCGTGTCGATCGTGTCCAGCGTCTTCTTCATGGCCCTGGAGGACCGCGTCCTGGTCTACGGCGACTGCGCCATCAACCCGTCCCCGGATGCGACGCAGCTGGCGGACATCGCGATCTCGTCGGCGGAGACCGCCCGGGCGTTCGGCGTGGAACCCCTGATCGCGATGCTCAGCTACTCGACGGGCGCATCCGGTTCTGGTGAGGACGTCGAGAAGGTGCGGGCCGCGACCGAACTCGCCCGCGAGCGCCGGCCGGACCTCGCGATCGAGGGTCCGATCCAGTACGACGCGGCCGTCGACGCCTCCGTGGCGAAGTCCAAGCTGCCGGGGTCCGAGGTCGCCGGCCGCGCGACCGTGTTCATCTTCCCGGACCTCAACACGGGCAACAACACCTACAAGGCCGTGCAGCGCTCGGCCAACGCCGTGGCGATCGGGCCGGTCCTTCAGGGCCTGCGCCTGCCGGTCAACGACCTGTCCCGAGGGGCACTGGTCGAGGACATCATCAACACCGTGGTGATCACCGCCGTCCAGGCCCAGCAGGTGGCCGCTGCCTCGAAGGAAGGTGCCCAATGATCGTCCTGGTCGTCAACGCCGGCTCATCGTCGCTGAAGTACCAGCTCGTGGACACCGACTCCGAGGTCGTCTGGGCAACGGGCCTGGTCGAGCGGATCGGCGAGGACGAGTCGCCGGTGACGCACCGCACGCGCATCCGTGGTGGTGCGGACTCCGAGCTGGTGGAGTCGACGTCGACAGCCCACATCGCCAACCACGGCGCGGCGTTCCACGCCGTGACGGCGGAGTTCGCCCGCACGGGCGAGGTGTCCGAGGTCGGCGAGCTGGCCGGGGTCGGGCACCGGGCGGTCCAGGGCGCCGACCAGTTCAGCGAGCCGACGGTCGTGACCCCGGAGGTCATCGACGTCATCCGCGAGCTCATCCCGCTCGCGCCGCTGCACAACCCGGCGACCGTTGCCGGGCTCGAGTCCGCGATGGCGGAGTTCCCCGATGTGCCGCATGTGGCGGTCTTCGACACCGCCTTCCACTCGACCATCCCAGCCGCGGCGTACACCTATGCAATCGACCAGGCGGTGGCCCGGGAGCACAAGATACGCCGGTACGGCTTCCACGGAACCTCGCACAAGTACGTGACCGCGAAGGCCGCCGAGGTCCTCGGCAAGCCCGTGGACTCCGTCGACCTGGTCACGCTCCACCTGGGCAACGGGGCCTCGGCCTGCGCGGTGCGTGGTGGGCGCAGCGTGGAGACCTCCATGGGCCTGACGCCCCTCGAGGGCCTGGTCATGGGCACGCGGTCCGGTGACGTCGACCCGGCACTGGCCTTCCACCTCATGGCGACCGCGGGCATGTCGGCTGCGGAAGTCGACACGATGCTGAACAAGCGCAGTGGGCTGATGGGTCTGTGCGGCCAGAACGACCTGCGCGAGGTGCACAGGCTGGCTGCCGCGGGCGACGCCGATGCCGAGCTCGCCCTGGCGGTCTACGTCCACCGGATCCGCAAGTACCTCGGGGCCTACCTGGCGGTGATCGGGCGCGCTGACGCGATCGTGTTCACCGCCGGAGTCGGCGAGAACGACCCAGAGATCCGCCGCCGCGTGATCGCAGGACTGGAGATGATCGGCGTGGCCATCGACACCGAGCGCAACGCCACAGTGCGCGGGAGCTCCGTGCCTGTGGACCTGTCCTTCCGGGGCGCACCGATCCGGGTGCTGGTCGTTCCCACGAATGAGGAGCTCGAGATCGCTCGGCAGACCGCCACCGCCGTCGCCGGGTAGCTGCCCGGGAGCCGCTTGCGACGTGATTGTGACGCAAGTGGGAGGAGCCTTCCATGTACACGGGGCACGGGGGGCGGCACTCTGGGGGCCACACGGAAGGAGCCCCCACATGACGGCAATCACCCCGGACACGTTGGACGGCACGATGCTGCGGGTCATCACCTTCTCCAGCGTCCAGTCACGGCTGACGCACCTGCTCGAGGACCATCGCGGACTGACGTCGTGGTGGGTGGAGATCGCCCGCCAGCTCGACGATCTGGCCGACGCAGTCCGCCGGGAGCCGGGGGATCTCGTGGACGCCGAGGGATTCACCGAGCAGATCCGCGCGGACGCCCCCCACCTGATGGGCCGCTGGATGCGCCTGTCGAACGAACGCGACGATCTCTACGCAGAGGTCTCCCACGTGCGCCTCCAGGTGGGTCAGGACGCGGGGGATCCCTCAGCAGTGGACTCGGCCAAGCACTCGATCCGGGCGTTGCTCGCGCGGGCACGCAGGTTCCAGGAGCGCACCACCGAGGTGCTGCTCGACGCCTACGAGCGCGACCTCGGCGGCGAGTAGGGCCATCCGCGGCTCAACGAAGGCCGTGCGCGTCCACCGCGGCGTCGATCAAGTTCTGGAACGCCTGGCGTCCCGACGACGAGAGGTGCACCCGGTCGCCGACGAACCACTCGGGGTGCCCGGCGCTGTGGGAGTACCAGTCGATGATCCTGACCCTCTGCGACGCGTAGCTGGCGTCACACGACTTCATCGTCCTGATGTTGCCCGACTCCCAGCTGCGCGGCACGCGCGCGGTCACCAGGAATACCCGCCTGTACTTGCCGGCCGTCTCGATCACAGACCTGCAGGCGCCCAGTGACACGGTGCCGTTGGTGCCGAGCTCGACCACGAGGTTCCTCGGGAGCTTGGAGCCGAAGCTGCGCACGATTCCCGGCGCGGTGCTGAACTGCCGCCCGACCTTGGCGTGCACCCGGAATCCGTGGGAACTCATCCACGGGGTCACGCTCACCATCAGCGAGTCCCCGACGGCCAGCCGACCGCGGGGACCGGCGGCCCGGGGCACACTGGCTGCGACGCTCACCTGCTCGACGGCGACCGTCGGCTGCTCCGCGGACTGGTCACCCGGCACCGGCACCGCCACGGCTGTGGCAGTCGGCTCGGGGGAGGGGGTGGCCGTACCGTCGTCGGCGAGAGCCTGGCTGGGCATGAGCAGTCCACCGGTCAGGAGGGCCCCGGTCAGGACCGCTCCGAGGCGTACGCTACGTTCACCTCTCGTCACGCTGCGCAGTCTGCCAGTTGCGACACGCGGAGTAAAGACGGCGGGTCCACCAGATTCAGGCAAGAATGCCGTATTCTTCGCGCGCCCGATCAGAGGAGAGCGTGATGCAGTCCGACAGACTCGTCAAGCAGTTGCGGAACCCGGCCTCGGCGGCCGTGGCGGGAATCATCTTCTCCGTCATCCTGATCGTCGTCCTGGTCCAGTTCCACGGCTCGGTGCCCGCCGGAAGGCCGTCGACGGACTGGCTCAACGACCAGAACCGGCGCCAGGGCGTGCAGACCGCTGTCGGCCTCATCCCGTTCGCCGGGATCGCGTTCCTGTGGTTCATCGGGGTGATCCGGACTCGCCTCGGCGAGCGCGAGGACAAGCTGTTCGCGACAGTGTTCCTGGGCTCGGGCCTGCTGTTCGTCGCCCTGCTGTTCCTCGCCGGGGCGCTGCTGGCCACGGTGCTCACCCTGTACGCGCGCGGGATCCCCGTGGGTGCCGACTCCCTGCTGCTGCTCGTGGTCTTCACGAAGTCCCTGATGGGCATGTTCGGCGCGCGGATGGCCGCGGTGTTCACCATCTCGGTCTCGTCGATCGGCATGCGCACAGGCATGATGCCCAAATGGTTGGTCGTGATCGGTTACCTCGCCGGTGTGCTGCTGCTGCTGTCCCCACCGCTGTCGAACTGGACCCAGTTACTCTTCCCGACCTGGGTGCTGTTGTTCAGCCTGTACATCCTGGTCGCCTCGCGGCACCTGGCTGCAGAGGCGTGACCTACGCGGTGCTGCTCACGCGCGCCGGGCGCAGGTCGACCTCACGAACATCGACTCGCGGGCGGTCCCACATGACCTGCTCCACGAGGTCCCGGACGTCGAGCGTGTCGAGCTCCGCATCGCCAAGCACCGCGTTCAGGCGCGCGTAGAGGTCACTGAGCGGCGCGCTGTTGACCACGGACGTGACGGTCGCCCGCGGCCGGTCCGGCAACTGGACGAGCACGGCGTCGCGGACCTCCCGGATTGCCGCCGACTCCCCCTCGGCCGTCACCAGCGCGGTCAGCCAGATGGTTCCCCGGGCGGAGGTGCGCAGGATCTCCATGCCGGGCAGGCAGATCCGCCGGGCCAGGTCCTCGACGCCGATACCCCTCGAATCGACCTCGAGGACCATGTCCACGACGAAGTCATCCATGTGGTCCACGGTGTGTCCCATGTCGACCTCCCAGTGCGGTGCGGGTGCCCCCATCGTGGCCGGGACCGCTGCCGGGACCGTGAAGGCGCGCCGTACGTGGGGTCGGGAGTTGCGGCGGCGATGGTCTCCCCAGCAGGCCACCGGGACCGCTGTTAGTGTCGAGGGCATGCGCTGGCTCGTGCCCGGAACAGCCTCACCGGGGGACCTGTCCGAGGCCTATGGCTGGCCGGCCGCCAACTGGGTTCGCGCGTGCATGGTGATGGGCCTCGATGGCAGCATCGCCGGACCTGATGGCCTGTCCGGTTCCATCTCGTCACCGGCTGATCGAGTTGTGCTCTCGGCCATCCGCAGGTTCGCCGACGTGTACCTGGTCGGTGCCGGGACCGTGCGCGCCGAGCGGTACAGCGCTGTGCGCGCCCATCCTGGGGCGATCGAGCGCCGGCTGGCAGCGGGGCAGCAGGCAGCCCCCACACTGGCGATCGTGTCAGCGACATGCCGCTTCGACTGGAATGACGTCCAGTTCACGGCATCGGACAACCGGCCCATCGTGCTCACCGTGGAGCGCAGCGACCCGGGCGACAGGGCCGTGGCCACGCGCTGGTGCGACGTCCTCGTGGTCGGCGAGGAGCGCGTCGAGCCGATGGTCGCGCTTGAGTCGCTCGCCGCGCGGGGACTGACCCGGGTGACCTGCGAGGGCGGCGACTCACTGCTGGCGGACATGGTGCGTGCAGCGGCCCTCGATGAGGTCGACCTGACGCTGGCGCCGGTCGTGGCGGCCTCGGCCCGCCCTGCCAGGCCAGGTCCCGCAGCGATCACCGGGATGCGCCTGCACCAGCTGCTCGAGGAGGACGGATTCCTGTTCGCCCGATACGTCCGTGGAAACTTGCAATGATTGACCTTTCCTCCCTTGCCAGACTGGCCGCGGAGCACCCCGAGGCCCTGGCGCATCCAGTGGCGCCTGTCCGGATCAGCGGTGTCGTGCGCGACCTGGACGCCGAGCCGCTGCTCATGGGCGTGGTCAACCTGTCGCGGGACTCCACCTACCGGGACAGCGTCGCCGTGTCGCCGGAGTCGGCGATCCGACGTGCACGAGTCATGCATGCCCAGGGAGCTGGCGTGGTGGACCTCGGCGCGGAGTCCAGCACCCTGCAGGCCGCTCGGGTGGGCGAGGCCGACCAGTCCGCCGCCCTCGTCCCGGTCGTCGAGGCACTCACTGCCGCGGGCGTCCCCACCTCGATAGAGGCCTACAGCCCCAAGGTCGTGGGCGAGTGCCTGGAGGCGGGCGCTTCGGTCGTGAACCTCACAGGGGGGACTGACCTCGAGCAGATCTACGAGCTGGCAGCCGCCCACGACGCGGCTGTCGTCATGTGCTTCGTGGCAGGGGCGAACGTGCGCGAGGTCAGTGACGTCGCGCTCGACGTGGATCCCATCCCGGGACTCATCGACTACTTCGCCGAACGGATCAGCGACGCGCGGGCACACGGCGTGCAGAACCTCATCATCGATCCGGGGTTGGGCTTCTACTACGGCAACCTCACTGACCCGACCGTGCGGGCCCGTCACCAGGCTCAGGTCCTGCTCAACTCGTTCCGCCTGCGGGTGCTTGGCGTGCCCATCTGCCAGTCGCTGCCGCATGCCTTCGACCATTTCGAGGAGGAGTTCCGCACCGCTGAGGGCTTCTTCGCGGTGCTTGCCGCGCTGGGCCGGGTCAACATCTACCGGACCCACGAGGTCGCTCGGGTGCGCGCGACCCTGCGCGCGCTTGACGCGATCGGCCGCGGCCGCTGAGCGCTGTGCGACCCTCGTGATCCTCAATGGCCCGGACTCCAGGGTCGCCGATGAGGGAGGATCGTCGCGTGAGCCGGACCCCACTTCCACCAGATGGATCGGCCCCACTGTCCGACTCGCCGGACTGGATGGACGATGCGCCGCTGATGGGGGCGTGGCGGCGGTTCGGGGAGTCCGATCCCGCGCCTTTCACGATACCTGGGCACAAGGGCAGGGGGTACCTGCTGCATCCCGACCTCGGTCGGCTCCTTGACGCTGACGTACCCCTGTATGGCGGGCTCGACGCCGTCAAGCTGACCGGGGGAGTGCTGCAGGCGGCCGAGCAACTGGCCGCCGACCTCTGGGAAGCCGACGTGTGCCGGTTCTCGACGGGTGGATCCACCCATGCGAATCAGGTCCTGTGTCTGACGCTCGGACAGCCAGGGGACGTGGTGCTGGTCGGGCGCAATGCGCACCGGAGCGTCCTGTCCGGGGTCGTGCTGGCGGGGCTGCGGCCGGTCTGGATCGAGGTCATGACCGACCCAGTCACTGCCGCCCCGCTTGGTCTCGACCCCGAAACCGTCAGGAGCGCCCTCGCCGAGAATCCGGATGCCGTCGCGCTGATGTGCACAGAGCCCAGCTACCAGGGCACGCTCTCGGACCTGCCTGCCATCACGGCATCGGCCCACGACCTGGGCATCCCGGTCGTCGTGGACCAAGCGTGGGGCGCCCACCTGGGTTTCGTCCCCGGGTATCCCCAGCACGCCTTCCACGCCGGCGCTGACGCGATGGTCACCAGCGCCCACAAGATGCTGCCCGCGTTCAGCCAGGCGTCGCTCGTCCTGGCCAGGACCGAGCGGATCGACGCGGATCGGCTGGAGCGGGCCTTCGAGGCCACGCACACCACGAGCCCGTCGGGCGCCATCCTGGCCAGCATCGACGCCTCGCGGGCGTTCCTGGGTCGCGCGGAGGGTCGACTCGCCCTCGAGGCGATGATCCCCTTGGTTGCCGGAGCGCGTGACCGGCTGCGTGCTGCTGGCCTCCTCGTCCCTGGGCCTGCGGATCACCCACCCGGACGCTTCGACCCCGCAAAGCTCGTCGTGCACTTCGGCCGCGCCGGGCGCAGCGGACTCGATGCCGAGCGTGAGCTGCTTCATCGAGGTGTCGCCGTGGAGATGGCCGACCACAACACCCTGGTCGCCCAAGTGGGGCTCACCGACGATGACACCACCGTGGGCCGTCTGGTCGAGGGGATCCTTGCCAGCCTCGTGGGCGATCCCGGTCCGCCCCGGTCCGTGGTTCTGCCTGCACGGTCTGCTCCACCGGCCCGGATGTCACCGCGGGAGGCCTTCTTCGCCGACTACGAGGTGGTGGAGACGGACGAGGCGGTAGGCAGGATCAGCGCGGAGTTGGTCGCGCCCTACCCGCCGGGCGTGCCTGTTCTGGTTCCGGGCGAGGAGGTCACGAGCGGGGCCGTCGAGGCACTCGAGCATTCGCTGCGGGCAGGCAATCGGATCGCCTACGCCGCCGATCCCACGCTGAAGTCGCTGCACGTGGTCAGGACCCGACGGCAGCAGTAGGCAAGCGCATCCCCCGCTCAGGCGGCGTGGGTGTGTTTCTGGTGGAGGTGGAGGTCGTCGGGTTCGGGCCTGGTGTCGCGGGTGGTGCCCAGGGGGCTGGTCCAGCGCAGTCCGGAGTGGGGTAGGGGTTCGACGGTCCATCCGTCGTCGTGCTTGAGTCGGTGATGCCGTCGGCAGAGGGCGTGGAGGTTCTCCGTGCTGGTTGGACCTGCGGGGAATGGGATGAGGTGGTCGAGGTCGCATTCCCGGGCGGGCACGGTGCAGCCGGGGAACCGGCAGGTGACGTCGCGGGTGCGGACATGCCGGTCCAGGGCCGCGGGTGGTCGGTAGGACCAGGTGCCGATGTCGAGGACCGCGCCGGTGGCCCGGTCGGTGAGGATGTGGCGCCAGCGGGTGTCGCCGGCGGCCAGCCGGCGGACCAGGTCCGCGGGCAGTACCCCGAACCCGGACAGCGTCCCGGGGGTGTCGGACAGGCCGGCGAGGCTGTCGATCGGGATGGTCACGTTGATCTGGGTGGTGACGGTGACCCCACCCCGACCGCCTCCAGACCCGGCCGGCATCGAGCCGCCGCCATGTCGACCCCGCCGTGCCGGTCGCGAGATCCGAGGATCCGACTCGCGGGGGTGAGGATGAGGTCGACCAGGGCGTCGGCCATCCGCAGGTCGAACGGGCGTCGCCCTGCCTGCGCCGCGAACCCGAGCCGAGGATCACCGCAGTCCGAGGCACCATGCTGGCCCGGCTGCGGGTGGTCCGCGCCAGCACCCCCATCGGCCCCGGGAGCGGCACCCGCGGTGTCGGCGCGTTGGGCGGCCAGGGCCACGGCCCGGATCGTGGCGTAGACCTGTTCGGCGTGGGTGGAGTCCAGCCGTGCGCTGAGGTCCGCGGTGCCATCCCCGCGGTGATCGATCCAGACCCCCCGCTCGGCGAGTGCCCGCCGCCGCCGGGTCACCACCGTGGCCGGGTCGATCGCCGCGAGCAGTCGTGTGAGGTGCCGGTCGAGTTGCCCGGCGGTGTGCTCGGCGGCGTATGCCAGGCCGGAGGCCAGGATCCGTTGACAGTCCGCGTCGTACCCGGGGCGCTGCTGGTCCTCGGCGTCCAGGTGGGGGACCAGGTGAAGGGCCCGGGCCAGGATCCCGGCCTTCGTCACGTCCAGGCGCCCGGCCCACAGGGCGGCCCATACCTGGGGTTGGTGAGTCAGCAGCAGCGACTGCTCCCGCAGGAACAGCCCTGAGCGCCGGGACCGGCCCAGGGCCATCATCAGCACGTCCACGACCTGATCACCGACCACCCCCGCAGGGGTGTCCTCCGCGACCGCGTGCACCACCGCCGCCCGCAACGCCGTCACCTGACCCAGGACCACCTCCACCGCCTCCAGGACATCAACCGACCCCCCGAACGCCGCGTACCCCACCGGCGGCGCCCCCGGCGCGGTGAGCCCGAATCAGCGAGATCAGGCCCTCAACACCGACCCCGCCCGGATCCACCAGCGACCCGTCGTCGCCACGCACCGCCACACACACCTCAAGCACCACAACCCCCATCCACAAGCGAACACCTGTACGAACCATAGCCCACCGGTACGACATTCGATCAGGACCCGACGGACGGTTGTGGATGGCGGACGCGAGGGTGTTTCACTGCCTGGCATGGCCTGGTCGACGCGACTCGTGGAGCTGTCCCGCTGGACATGAGCGACGCCCAGGACTGTTCGCGGCCCCGTTCGCACGCGAGGTCTGACGCCCCGGGATCAGGCCGCCGGAGGCACGGGGGTGCGCGTCGCCCAGTAGGCACCAAGCAGCACGAGTGGGAACCCGAGGACCATGCCCCAGGTGAGTGGTTCTTCCAGGACCAGGAGCCCGAGGCCGATCGCCACGGCCGGATTGATGAACGTGATCACCGTGGCCCGAACCGGACCCGCGAGGGCGATCAGGCGGAAGAACAGCACGAAGGCCAGCGCCGTGCATACCAGGCCAAGGACCACCACGGCCGCCAGCACGTCGGCCGAGACGTCGCCCCCCGCGTAGCCGGCCACGGTCCACGGCAGGTAGAGGGCGGCCACCACCGCCACCGAGACGGCAATCACGCCGAGCGACGGCACGGCGGCCAGCACTGTGTTGGCGATCACCGGAGCCGCCGCGTAGCCCACGGCGACCAGCAGGAGCTCAACGACTGAGAGCAGGTCGACCCGGCCCGCAAGTGAGTCGATCCCGACGAGGCACGCGACCCCGACGATCCCGACTCCGAGGCCGCGCAGCCGCACCGGAGCAAAGGCCTGGGGGTCGCCGCGAAGCCGCGCGATCAGCACACCGATCAGCGGCACTGTGGCGAGCATCAGCCCGGCGAACCCGCTCGTCACCCGGATCTCCGCATGCCCGAGGAGCAGCCACGGCCCAGCCATCTCAAGGAGACCGAAGGCCACGACCCACTTCCACAGCCCGAGCGCGGGTCGCAGCGCCCCTTGGTGGGCCGCGAGGGGGAGGAGGATCACTGCGGCCAACAGCGTCCGGGACCCGGCGACTGCGGCCGGGCTGAGCTCGGCGACGGCCACCTTGATCAGAAGGTAGGGGATGCCCCAGATGACCGACATCGCGGCGAACAGCAGCCACGCCTGGCGCGTCATGTGCGCCGGGGAAGCCACCTCTGTCGATCCCACCGCGTCAGACTACGGCGAGCGCCGACCCGCTGGCCCCCTCCCCACGGTGTCCGCGCAGGGCAGCGACGTGCAGGGCATCTGCCGCGGGTGGCTGATCCTCGGCAGCGGACCGTTCGGGCGCAGGACGGCGAGCTGCAGTTGCCGCACCTCAACAAACTCCGCACCACGCACGACCAACTCCACGGTGGACAAGGTAGCCACTCCGTACCGATGGACAGTCCGTAGATGGAGCGACCCCCGCCTGCGCCATCGCAGGTCAGGGGGCCGTTCCGTGGTGTCCGAGGGGGGACTCCCACGGTCTGCACACCCCAGCAGAGGCTCGCCGAATGGCGGGGGCGTTAGCAGAGCGAGGTTGGTGCCGCAGTTCTCACCGCTGGTGGGCACACCACGTGGAGCAACCTCGCTGGTTCTTGAAACGTCCCCTGCGTGATGGCGGAACCAGAGCCTCCGTGATCGGCTAGGAGCGCCCACCGCCCCCGTCCCGCACGAGGGTTCCCTGAATGGGCGACCATCGCTGATGCGGCAGTACGCTTAATGTGCCGGGCCGAGCGAAGCGGGCCCGAGCCCGGGCCTCAGTCTTGGAGGCCGCGATGATCATGAAGTCCATACAAGTTGCGGCGGTAGCCGTCGTACTGGCGATCCTCACAGCGTGCAGTGGCAACGGCGTGCCCGGATCGGGGAGTTCCTCTGCGAGCCCGTCTGCCAGCCCGGTGAACTTCTCCGATCCGGTCGGTGACGTGCCCGTAGGGCGACCGGACATCAGCGCGGTGACGGTTGCCAAGCACGGTCAGATCACGTTCTCGATCCAGTTCGTGAACACGCCACCCCTGGTCACCGACGCGAAGTCCTCCGGGTTCTGGGACCTGCTGGTCATCAACCTCTCGGCCATCAAGAGCGCCACGGCGGTCCGCCGCTACAAGATCATGGGTGGTACGCCCACGGTTCAGTGGGAGCCACTGCTCGAAGGGGTGCCACTGGACGAAGGGGTGGGGAGTCTCCCCGAGCACCTCTACCTGTACTGCGAGGATGACGAGGGCGAGGGTTACTGCCAGGGGAAGAAAACCAAGGACATCGGTCCATTGGTCACCAGTGGAAATACGCTCACCGTGTCAGTGGACCCCGCATTGCTGGGCGACCCCACTTCCATGACATTCCACGTGGGCGTCACCCGCGGCACCGACGCGAAGCTGCCAGAGTATTCGGCGCATGCAAGCCAGGACTGGGCGCCAGAGCTGGGGGGCAACCCGTGGGAGTGGACGATCCCGTAACCCCACGTCGTCCAGCCCCGCGCGCATACGTCAACGACCGCATCGTGCGCTGACGTCGAAGCCGCCCGGGGTCTGGTCGTAGGCGCACTCCCAACCGCACCGCGTCCCCAGCCAGTTCCTTTCGGTGGTGTCTGGGGCGTTGAACCCGTGTGCCACAGGTCGGGGGTGCGCCTCGGCAACCGGGACCCGGCCCGGAGACGCTTCGCACCGAGTGCTGGGACCTGCGCCTCTACTTCCCCTCGCTTCGGTGGTGGAGACTGGATGTGCTCGAAGGGGATGGTTGTCATGCGGGCGCGGTGGGCGGCGGCTACGGCAGCGGGGATCCTGGTGGTTGCGGGGTGCACGAGCGGGTCGGGCGACGTGTCCGGGGTCGCAGCATCGCGCTGGGCCGCGACAGGCATTCCGGTGGCGCAGTGTCCACCGGGTTCGACCCCCGACCAGCCGGGCCCCGCCGATCAGGCGGCACATCCGGGGTGGTTCGTCGTGGGCAGTGCGATGGATAGCCAGTCCGGCCGCCTGGTCGCAGTGGCCGGTGGGACGTTCACCTTCACCTTCGATGTGTGCACCAACACGTGGCAGCAGATCCTGACTGCGCACTCACCCGACCCACCGTACCTACTCTACCGACTGGCGTACGACCCGATCGCGGACGTCGTCCTGGCCGTGACAGTGGTGCCTACCACCGCCTCGGAGGCGGTGCGCAGGGCCGTGAGCGGGTCAACGACGACCATCGACTCCCATCTCCGCTCGCGGGACCCCGCACTCGCCTCGGCGCCAATGGCCGTCTGGGCCTACTCGGTGGACTCCCAGGACTGGACGCAACTGGCTTCGGCGTGGTTCCCCGTTGGCTTCGAGCCGACAACCTTGGAGGACATGGTGTTCGACCCGGGCACCCGCCGAGTGCTGATACTCATCGACAGTGGGGCCGAGGAAGGCCCCAAGGATCTGTCGCTCTGGGTGTACGACGAGGTCTGGCACGGTCTTGCCCAAGTTGGCGGGGAGATGCCCATCGGGCCGACCTCCGTTCATCCGAGGCTCAGCCTCGACCTAGCCGCCCGCCAACTGGTCCTGGCCCTGATCGACTCGGAGATCGCAGGGCAGACCTGGACCTTTGACCTGAGCACCAACACCTGGACCAACCAACACGCACAGCCCCCCGCGATGAACATCACGGATGTGGGCGAAGGAACCGCCCTCGACCCGATCGCGCACAAGACCGTGGCCTACGGCGAGAACGGCATCCTGGCCACCTACAGGACCGGGGATGACCACTGGGACGTCGTCGCCCCCGGTCCTGGCTGGCCACCGCACGGCACTTTCAAGACAGGGCTTGGCACTGAGTGGACCGGCCCTCTGGCCAGATACTCACAATCCCTTGCCTACGACCCCGTCAATCAACGCATCCTGATGTTCGGCGGCCGCCACGTTGACAGACGTGCGGACTTCTGGGGCGGGCAGGAGAGCCGCGACGTGTGGGCCTACGACCTGCCCACCAACACCTGGACCGAACTCGTCCACTCCACGAACTAGACCGTCAGACGCCCGTTTCCGCGCACTGCTGCATGTTCCCCAGTCGACCGGGCCTCGCGGAATGGAGTCCCGGCCCGCGTCATCGCAGGTCAGAGGCTCTTTTTGTGTCCGAGGGGGGACTTGAACCCCCATGCCCCTGAGGGCACTAGCACCTCAAGCTAGCGCGTCTGCCTATTCCGCCACCCGGACGAGGTGTCCCCACAGGCAAGCCGTGGGAGCCCGCACAGGATAGCAAGCATCGGCGACCGACCACCAATCGCCGTTCCCACATCCCGTGAGGACCGACGGTCCCGAGTCCCGTACCCGAACGCACCGCTGTCGACTGGTGAAGACAGACGCTCAGGGCAGCCGCCCCCCAAAGGCCATCGCCAGCCGGATCAGCCGGTCCTGACCGCCGGAGAACTCGGCCAGCACCGCCTCCGAGGTCGCCTCCTCGGGGGTGAGCCACGCCAGGTCGATCGCCGACTGGCTCGGCTCGCAGTCCCCATCCACTGGCACCACGTAGGCAAGCGCCACGGCATGCTGCCGAGGGTCGTGGAACCCGGTGACCGTGGGGTCCGGGAAGTACTCGACGATCGTGAAGGGTGCGATCGACACGGGAAGACGGGGGAGCGCCATCGACCCCAGGTCCTTCTCCAGGTGCCGGATGAGGGCGTCGCGGATCCGCTCCTTGTATTGCACGCGCCCCGCGACAACCGCACGCGACAGGCTCCCGTCCGGGCGCGCCCGGAGCAACAGCCCCACCGCCGTGATCCGACCGGCAGCATCGACACGAACGGGCACCGCCTCGACGTACAGGATCGGCAGCGTCCCGCGAGCGGCGGACAGCTCCTCGTCGCTGAGCCAGGGGGACACCACACCGAGGGTCTCACTCATGGGGAAGATTCTGCATGGTCCCGACAGCCGGCGCGCGACCCGAAGCGGCCCGGACACGGCAGGATGGGCTCGTGGCCGTTCTCCAAGACCCTGCCCTGAGTCCCCTGTCGGACGCTGAGACCGACGTGGTGACGCTCCTGCGCGACCTCATCCGCATCGACACCACCAACGCCGGCGACCGCCCGGAGACCATCGGAGAGGTCGCTGCCGCCGAGTACGCCGAGGCGGCGCTCCGCGAGGCAGGCTTCGACCCGGAGCCCTTCCACACGACCTCTGCCAGACGCGCGGGGATGGTGGTGCGCATCCCTGGCACGGAACCCGATGCCGCCCAGCGAGCGCTGCTCCTGCACGGCCACCTCGACGTCGTCGCCGCACAGGCTGCGGAGTGGACCCACCCCCCGTTCGCCGCCGAGATCGCCACCGACCCCGACTCGGGGCTCGACATGGTCTGGGGCCGGGGGGCCGTCGACATGAAGGACATGGTCGCGATGATCCTGGCCGTGGCCCGGCACTGGGGCCGCACCGGGATCCGGCCCCGCCGGGACGTCGTGCTCCTGCTCCTCCCGGACGAGGAGGCGGGCGGCCTGCACGGCGCGCACTGGCTCGTCGACAACCGTCCGGAGATCTTCGCGGGCGTCACCGAGGCCGTCGGGGAGGTCGGGGGCTTCTCTATGACCGTCCGCGACGACCTGCGCCTCTACCTCATCCAGACCGCGGAGAAGGGCATGGGCTGGCTGCGCCTGCATGCCGCCGGCCGTGCCGGCCACGGCTCGATGCTCAACGACGACAACGCGGTCACGACGCTCTGCCAGGCTGTCGCCCGCCTCGGGGATCACCGGTTCCCCGTGCGGGTCACCGACACCACACAGGCCTTCGTCGCCGAGCTCTCCGATGCCCTGGGCACGGACCTCGACCCGTACGACACCGAGCAGCTCACACGGGTTCTGGGCCCGCTGGCCCGCATTGTCGGGGCGACATTGAGCAACACCGTGAACCCCACGATGCTCGACGCCGGCGCGAAGGTGAACGTCATCCCCGGGGAGGCAACCGCCCATGTGGACGCGCGCTTCCTGCCCGGCTACGAGGACGAGATGCTGGCGACCATCGACGAGTTGCTCGGAGATCGCGTGACCCGTGAGTTCGTCGTGCGCGACATCGCCCTCGAGACCTCCTTCGATGGTCCGTCGATCGACGCGATGGCCGCCGCCCTTCGCGCCGAGGACCCGTTCGCCCGCCCCGTGCCGTACACACTCTCCGGTGGCACCGACGCCAAGGCGTTCTCCCTGCTGGGGATCCGCTGCTACGGATTCGCACCCCTGCAGCTGCCACCCACGCTCGACTTCGGCTCGCTGTTCCACGGGGTCGACGAGCGGGTCCCGATCGACGGCCTGCAGTTCGGCGTCCGGGTGCTGGACCGCTTCCTTCGGTCGGTGTGAACGGGAACGACCACACGATCGTCGATCCCGTTCGCACGGATCCGTACTACAGCGAGACCTCGTCCAACGCTGCCCGGATCTCCTCGGGCAACGTGAGGTCCTCGGCCCGAAGCGCGCCCCGCAGCTGCGCCGCAGTGCGCGAGCCCAGCAGGACTGAGGCCACTCCGGGGCGGTCCCGCACCCACGCGACCGCGACCTCGACCGGGGCCACACCCAGGCCCTCGGCGGCGGTGCAGACCGCGTCCACGACACGCCGGTGCGCCACGTCGAGGTACTCCCGGACGAAGCCGCCGAGATGCGGTGACGCCCCACGCGAGTCCGCCGGGGTGCCGTGGCGGTACTTGCCGGTGAGCACGCCACGCCCGATGGGCGACCACGCGAGCAGGCCGGACCCAACCGCCCTCGCGGCACCGAGGGTGTCGTCCTCACCCTCGCGGGCCAGGAGCGAGTACTCGACCTCGTTGGCCACCAGGGCCAGACCATGGCGGTGCTCAGCGGTCGTGGCCGCCAGCGTCAACTGCCAGGGCGCGTAGTTGGAGACCCCGACGTAGCGGGCCCTACCCGACTCCTGCGCGACGGCCATCGCCGACAGGGTCTCCTCGATGGGGGTGGCCGTGTCCCAGCCGTGCACGAGCCACAGGTCGACATAGTCGGTCCCGAGCCGTTCCAACGACCCGTCCAGCGCTCGCAGCAGGTGCCGCCGGGAGGCGTCGAACCGGCGCTCGGGCGTGCGCCGCCCGCCAGCCTTGGTCACGATCACCACGTCCTCACGAACACCGGCCTCGGCCACCAGGGTCCCGAGCAGCTCCTCAGCCGCTCCCGAGGCGTACACATCGGCCGTGTCGAACAGCGTCCCGCCGGCCTCCATGAACAGCGAGAACTGGTCGCGGGCCTCGTACTCGTCAGTGTCGCGACCCCAGGTCATCGTGCCCAGACCTGTGCGGCTGACCTGAAGCCCGCTGCGTCCGACTGCCCTGCTCTCCATGACGCGCCACGCTATCGGCTGGGGGAACGGCGCGGGGTGAGCGACTAGGCTCGGCGCGGCGCGGCGCGGGGTCGTGGCGGCCACGAGGAGGCGTACGTGCACGAGAGTCGCGCGACTGGGCTGGGTCGCCGCCCGGCCCCGGCGGAGGAGCGGACCCGGCGATGATCACCCCACTGAGCGCACTGGCCGAGACCGCAACCTCAGGGGTCACGACGGACCCGATCACCTGGGCCCAGGCCGTGATCCTCGGGGTGCTGCAGGGGATCACGGAGTTCCTGCCGATCTCCAGCAGCGCCCACCTGCTCATCGTCTCCCAGCTCCTGGGATGGACCGACCCGGGCGCAGCGTTCACGGCCGTCACACAGATCGGTACCGAGGCGGCCGTGGTCATCTTCTTCGCCAAGGACATCTGGCGGATCCTGGGGGCCTGGTTCGGGCAGTTCGCGCACCCGGAGACCCGGGGTGACCCGGATGTCCGGATGGGCTGGCTGGTCATCATCGGAACGATCCCCGTCGGACTCCTGGGGTTCGTCTTCTCCGACCAGATCGAGACGGTCGCCCGCAACCTGTATCTCGTCTCTTTCACCCTCATCTTCTTCGGCATCCTGCTCGGCATCGCCGACCGGACGGCCCGGTCGGTGCACGACCTCGGCGAGCTCACCGTCCGCGATGGGATCATCTACGGGTTCGCCCAGGCGCTGGCGCTGATCCCCGGGGTCTCCCGATCCGGGGCAACCATCACCGCAGGCCTGTTCATGGGGTACACGCGGGAGGCAGCAACTCGCTACGCCTTCCTGCTGGCGATCCCCGCGGTGCTCGCCTCGGGCTTCTACCAGGCCCTGGACATCGGCTCGGACCCTGCCGTTGCGTGGGGGCCGACAATCCTGGCCACGATCATCGCCTTCGTCGTCGGCTACGCGGTGATCGCCTGGCTCATCAGGTACGTGTCCACGAACTCGTACATGCCGTTCGTGATCTACCGGATCGGCCTCGGGACCCTGGTCCTGGTGCTGCTGGCCACCGGGGTCCTCATCAACCCCTGACCCAACTCCGGTGCGCGCCCCGGCGTCACAGCCACTTCGAGCGCTTGAAGGCCCGGTACATCAGGGTCAGGATCGTGGCCATCACGGCCAGGACCACCGGGTAGCCGAAGCGCCACGCCAGCTCTGGCATGTGCTCGAAGTTCATCCCATAGATCCCGGCCAGCGCGGTCGGGACGGCCAGGAGCGCGGCGTATGCGGCCATCTTGCGCATGTCGGTGTTCTGCTGCAGGCCCTGTCTGGCGTTGGACGCCTGCAGCATGGTCATCAGGAGGCTCTCGTAGGACTCCACGTAGTCATTCACGCGCAGCAGGTGGTCCCCGAGGTCGTGGAAGTGCGTCCGCATCTCGTCGGGGATGTTGGGCATCTGGCCCTCCACGAGCCGCTGTGCGTGGGCCACCAACGGCGACACAGCCCGGCGCAGCTCGAGGTTCTCCCGCTTGAGCAGGTAGATGACCTCGCTGTCGTCGGTGACCCCGGGGGAGAAGACATGCTCCTCGATGGTGTCGAGATCCTTGCCGATCTCGTCAGCCGCCTCGAGATACCCGTCGACGATGGCATCGGCGATTGCGTGGACGGCCGAGAGCGGGCCGCGCGCCAGCAGGTCGGGTCTCTCGGTGGTGTCGAGCCGAACCTGACCCAGGGAGCCCACAGGGCCAAGACGCACGGTGACCACATACGAGGAACCGACCATCAGCGCGATCTGGCCGGTCTCGATGGCCGATGTGGGTTCGTCGTAGACCACGACCTTGAACACGATGAGGGCGCCGTCACCCTCGGAGAACTCCGCCTTGGCCCGCTGTCGCGGGTTGAGTGCGTCGGCCACCCAGAGCGACGGGATCGCGAAGACCTCGGCAAGCGCGTCGAGCTCCTTGCGCGACGGGGAGGCCAGGGCGATCCACAGGAAGTCGGAGGGATCGGCGGTCGCCCGCTCGTACATCGCCCGCACCAACGAGACCGCGTCCGGGGTCAGCGTGCCGGAAGACCTGATCACCTGCGACTGCGCCGTATCGATCTCGGCACCCGCGCAGTAACGGCCCATTCCCACGATCACATCGGCATGATCGCACCCCGGGTCGGTCGTGGCTAGGCTGCGGGGCTGTGACGACAGTGCTGCTCATCCGCCATGGCCGGACGTCGGCGAACGCCACCGGAATCCTGGCCGGTCGCACTCCGGGGGTCCTGCTCGACGCGGTCGGCCGCCGGCAGGCGCGAACCCTGGGCACGCGCCTGCGGGACGTGACCCTCGACGCTGTGGTGCACTCCCCACTCGAGCGCTGCCGCGAGACAGCGGACGGGGTCCTGGCCAACCGCCCCGACGTCGCGCGGCATCCCGACAACCGCCTGTCGGAGTGCGACTACGGGGACTGGACCGGGCGAGCCCTGGCCGAGTTGGCCACGGAGCCGCTCTGGCCGGTGATCCAGGACACGCCCTCCTCAGTGACATTCCCGGGCGGCGAGTCGATGCTCGGGATGGCGCAGCGAGCCACGACCGCCGTTGCCGACTGGTCAGCCATGCACCCCGACGGCGTCATCGCCGTGGTGTCCCACGGTGACGTGATCAAGGCGATCCTCTCCGATGCGCTGGGCCAGCCGCTCGACAAGTTCCAGCGCATCGTCGTGGGTCCCGGGTCGCTCAGCGTGGTGCGGTACCACGGCGACCGGGCCATGGTGCTGCGGATGAACGACACCGGGCGCTCGCTTCCGGTGCAGCGCGGCGCGGGGCGCCCCACCGTAGGGGGTGGAACCGGATGATCACCCGCCGGCCCGCGACCCCGAGAGCCCCATCCACAGGCGGGTGCCGGCCCGCCCGGCTAGTCTGACGCGCATGGCCCGGCAGATCCTCCTCCACGACCCCGTGGAGCGCTTCGTCACCGGCACGGTCGGAATGCCGGGCGAGCGCACGTTCTTCCTCCAGGCCCGCTCGGGCAACCTGATCAGCAGTGTCGCCCTGGAGAAGACGCAGGTGTCGACGCTCGCCGATCGGCTCGAGGACCTCATCGCCGACGTGGCCCAGAGGCTGGACCTCGACGTCCCCGAGCCCGGACCCGTCGACCTCGACGCCCTCGAGGTCCCGCTCGTGGAGGAGTTCCGGGTGGGCGCGATCGCCTTCGGCTGGGATCCTGCGACCGACCAGATGCTGTTCGAGCTGCACGGCCAGAGCACAGACGAGGAACTCGACCCAACAGAGCTCGACGATGAGGACGACGGCCCTCCGGTCCTGCGCGTGCGCACGACCCTGCGTCAGGCGGTCGACTTCATCGCGCGTGCCCGCAAGGTCGTTGCGGCCGGACGCCCCCCCTGCCCCTTCTGCCAACAGCCGCTGGATCCGGGGGGGCACATCTGCCCTCGGGCGAACGGGTACAAGCGGTGATCCTGCCGCCGCAGGCGCTGGCCTCGGGGGAGTTGCACGTGCTCGGCCGGCTCGCGGAGGCCTCCAACCTCGCCCTCCTGGCCGAGATCAGCACCGAGACCGGGCCACTGCGCTGCATCTACAAACCGGTGTCCGGGGAGCGGCCGCTCTGGGACTTCCCCGGGGCTGCGCTCGCCGCTCGCGAGGTGCTGACCGCCGAGGTCGCCGGCTGCTTCGGCTGGGACCTGATCCCGCCGACCACGTGGCGCGAGGAGGGTCCGTTCGGAGCGGGAATGTGTCAGGCCTGGGTCGAGGTCGTCGACGACGACCCGGTCGCGCTCTTCCCATCCGGGAGCGTTCCCGATGGGTGGTACGAGATCGCACGGGGTCACGGCGCAGATGGCACGCCGATCGTGCTGGCCCATGAGTCCAGCCCGCAGCTGCAGCGCATGGTCATCCTGGACGCCCTGGTCAACAACGCCGATCGCAAGGGCGGTCACGTCCTGCGCCGCGCCGACGGATCGGTCGCCGGGATCGACCACGGAGTGACCTTCCACACAGACAACAAACTGCGGACGGTGCTCTGGGGCTGGGCCGGAGAGCCCATCCCGACGGACCTGCTGACGGAGGTGGCGGACGGCGCGGACGCCTTCCGGGTCCTCGTCGAGGAGTGGGGGAGTGACACCCCGCACAGGGCCGCCCACCTGTCTGACGCGGAGGTTCGGGCGGCCAAGGACCGGCTGGAGGTGCTTGTCGACGCGGGCACCTTCCCGATGCCCGGGGCGGAGTGGCCTTCACTGCCATGGCCGCCCATGTGACGCCGGCCATCCGTCGCGTCACCCGTGGATCAGGCCGCTGACCCCATCCACGATGACGTCGGCTGCCGCTCGCGTCCCGTCGGTCGCGAAGTGGGCCTGCTCGTGGGCCTGCCACTCGCGCCAGTGGGGCGCAAGGGCCGTCCCGTCACGTTCCACTCCGCGTTGGAGCCTCAGCTCGGCTGGCGCCTCCACCCAGACGACGAGGCTGGACCGCTCCCGGATGCGCCCTGAGCCGCTACCGCACCCCTCGAGGATCACGACCGGGGCGGCAGGGACCGTCACCCATTCGGCGTAACGGCCGAGGGTCCAGTCGAACCTCGGATGCATCCCTGGCAGACCGGACCCCCACCCGACCAGGAGCCACGCCTCGACCCGCGCGGCCAAGGAGTCTCCCAGCGACTGCGCCCAGCCCTCATACAGGTCGTCCATGTGCACGACCGGCGCATCGCTCAGCTCCTGCGACAGGGCCTCAGCCAGTGTCGTCTTCCCGGAGCCGGCCGGTCCGTCGATGCACACCAGTCGCGTGGACCCGCAGCGCGGCGCGGCGTCCACGACGAGCGCAGCGAGGTCGGGAACGCACTCGGGCATCGGCACCGGCCCATCATCGCGCGCCGAGGCTGAGGTGGGCCATCATGGGGCGCATGGGAACACCGAGCGAGTTGGCGAGTCTGTGGCGGGACTCGCCACACGTGGTCGTCCTGACTGGCGCGGGAATCTCCACCGATTCGGGGATCAGTGACTTCCGCGGGCCCAACGGGCTGTGGACCCGCAACCCCGGCGCACAGGCGATGTTCGACATCGACACGTACATGCGCGACCCGGAGATCCGCCGACTGGCGTGGGCCAACCGCCGCGAGAACCCGTCCTGGACTGCTGAGCCGAACCGAGGACACCACGCCCTGGCCGAGCTCCAAGGCACTGGTCACCTGGGGACGCTGATGACCCAGAACATCGACGGCCTGCACCAGCGCGCCGGATCGGTCGACGTCCTCGAGCTGCACGGGACGATCTGGGAGGTGGCCTGCATGTCGTGCGGGGGTCGATGGCCCACCCCCGAGGTGTTGGCCCGCCCGGAGCCAGACCCACCGTGTGTGCTCTGCGGGGGCATCCTCAAGACCGCAACGATCTCGTTCGGCCAGTCCCTGGACCCGACTGTGCTCGATGCCGCGTTCACCGCCGCAGACGAGGCCGACCTGCTCGTGGCGATCGGGACATCGCTTCAGGTGAACCCGGTGGCCGGCCTCGCGGGAGTCGCCGGGACGCTGGCCATCGTCAACGCCGAGCCGACGCCCTACGACGACACGGCCGACGTGGTGGTGCGCGACTCGATCTCCGATGTGCTCGACGAGGTGCGCCGTTCACTGCCCTGAGCCGATACGACAGGATCGGGGCATGACCCTGCTGCACACCGGACGTGGCGACTTCGAGACCATCATCGATGGCCCCCAGGGCGGACCCGTCGTCGTCCTGCTCCACGGATTCCCCGAGCTCAACATCTCGTGGCGCCACCAGATCCCCGAACTTGCGGCCGCGGGGTACCGGGTCGTCGCCCCCAACCAGCGCGGGTACGCCGGCTCCGTGCGTGACGGGTCCTACGCCACCGCGGACCTCGCCGCGGACGTCATCGCGATGCTCGACGCCGTGGGCGCCGAGCGCGCGATCGTGGTCGGGCACGACTGGGGCGGGGCAGTGGCCTGGACCGTCGCGCAGCTGTACCCCGCGCGGGTGACTGCACTGGTCGCGATGAACTGCCCACCCCCGCGGGTTCTCGCCGAGCACCTGCTGCGCAGCCCGCGACAGCTGCGAAAGTCCTGGTACATGTTCTTCTTCCAGCTTCCGGTGCTTCCCGAGAGGTTCGTGAGCCGCTCCATGCCGGGGATGCTGCGGGGCGGCTCCTACGTCCGTGAGGTGTGGAACCGCGAGACCCTGACCCCGTACGGCGAGGCGTTCGCCACGGAGGCCGACGTGCGGGGTCCGATCAACTGGTACCGCGGCGCATTCCGCGGCGCGGTTCGTGGTTCCAGGCGCCACAAGCAGCCGATCGCAGTCCCCGTCCTGATCATCTGGGGCGTCCACGACGCCTTCCTCGGCCAGGAAATGGTCAGCCCCGAGGCGCTGCGCGGCACGCTCGCCTTCCCGAACGAGGCCACAGTCGTGCCCATCGAGTCGGCCGGGCACTTCGTGCAGAACGAGGCCGCCGAGGAGGTCACCGCAACCCTGCTCGAATGGCTCGCAACGAATGCTCCAGTGCCCCACTGACCGGTGGGCCCTCCGACCCTTGCCGTAAGCCCAACGCGGGAGCAGCGTGGGTTGCGTGCCCGCGGTTGTTCCCCTCCAGACCCAGGGACTGACCAGCACCCAGGCCGCTGACGCACTGACGCGCGTCGGACCCAACGTGCTGCCGCGGACCGAACAGCTGCCGGTCTGGCGGCGCCTGACCAAGCAGTTCGTGCACTTCTTCGCGTTGCTCCTCTGGGTGGCTGCGGCCCTGGCCCTGGTGGGCGGGATGCCGGCCCTGGGCGCGGCCATCGTTGCCGTCGTGCTGGTCAACGGGGTGTTCGCATTCGTGCAGGAGAACAGGGCTGAGCACGCGGCGGCGGGCCTGCGCGACCTGTTGCCGGTGTACGCCACGGTCCTGCGCGACGGTCACGAGCAGCAGGTGACCGCGGACCTGATTGTCCCCGGCGATGTCGTCGTGCTGGTCGCGGGGGACCGGATCACCGCCGACATGACCTGCCTTGAGACCCAGTCGGCCCTTGTCGACACCTCGACTCTGACCGGTGAGAGCGCACCGCGCGAGGCCACGGCCGGCGACGAGGTCTTCGCCGGTTGCTTCCTGGTCCAGGGCCGGATCATCGCACGCGTCGCTGCCACGGGGGCCCAGACCCGGCTCGGCGACATCGCCAAGCTCACCCAGCAGCCCCGCCCCGCCACGCCGCTGGAGCGCGACATCGCGCACCTGGTGCGGATGATCGCCATCATCGCGGGCGCCGTGGGGGTGGGGTTCTTCGCCCTGATGCTCGCCCTCGGGGTCCCCGCTTCGGACGGGTTCATCTTCGGGATCGGGGTGACGGTCGCCCTGGTTCCCGAGGGGCTACTGCCGACCGTGACCCTGTCGCTGGCCATCGGGGCGCAGCGGATGGCCGGGCAGAACGCACTGGTTCGCCGGCTGGAGTCCGTGGAGACACTGGGGGCAACCACCTTCATCTGCACCGACAAGACCGGGACGCTGACCGAGAACCAGATGAACGTCGTATCGATCTGGACCCCGGCGGGGGAGGCGCACATCCACGGCCACGGCTTCAGTGCGCAGGCCGACATCCGGCTGTCCGATCCGCAGGCGCTCGACGCCGTGCACGCAACAGCGATGGCCGCCGCACTGGCCTCACCACCTCCGGAGTGGGTGGGTGCCCAGCGGGTGGGCGATCCGGTCGAGGTGGCGATCGCAGTCCTCGTCCAGCGCCTGGGCATCCTCGACGAGGGGACGGTCGAGGGGTACCTGCCGTTCGACGTCCACCGGCGTCTGGCCGTGGCGCTCCTTCCCGACCGACTCGTGTGCAAGGGAGCGCCCGAGGCCATCCTCGCGGCGTGCGACGCCGTCCCGGCACAGGTCGATCGCGCGCTGGTGACCCTGCTCGATAGCGGGCTGCGCGTCCTGGCAGTGGCCGAGGGACCTCGCGAGGCGGTGGCCCCGCCCGGAGCCCAGGGCACTGGGGAGCTCGCCCACCTGACCCTGCTGGGCCTGCTCGGCTTCCACGATCCGCCCCGCGAGGGCGTCACGCAGGCCATCACCGAGTGCCGCCGCGCGGGGGTGAAGCTCGCGATGATCACCGGGGACCATCCGACCACCGCGCGCCGGATCGCCGATCAGATCGGCCTCGCCCTGCCGGACTCCCCGGTCCTGGTCGCCGACGAGCTCCCCGACGACATCGCCGTCATGGGCGCCATGGTCGACCACGACGGAGTCGTCCTGGCCCGGGCCAACCCGGAGGACAAGCTGCGCATCGCCCAGGCCCTGCAGGCACGAGGTCACATCGTGGCCATGACCGGCGACGGCGTGAACGACGCCCCGGCCCTGAAGATGGCTGACATCGGGATCGCAATGGGCCTCTCGGGCACCGAGGTGGCCCGCGAGGCGGCCGACCTCGTGCTGCTCGACGACCACTTCGCCACCATCGTCGCGGCTGTTCGCCAGGGGCGGGAGACCTTCCTCAATGTCCGCCGCTTCCTGACCTACCACCTCACGGACAACGTGGCCGAGCTGGCACCGTTCCTGCTCTGGGCGTTGTCCGGTGGCCGGTTCCCACTGGCCCTCGGGGTGATGCAGATCCTGGCCCTCGATCTGGGCACCGACACGTTGCCAGCTACCGCGCTCGGCGCCGAGCGGGCCGGTGCCCGCGTCCTTGACCACCCTCCGGTCAGCGGCCGGTTGCTGGACCGGACGGTCGCATGGCGGGCCTTCGGGATCCTCGGACCGACCGAGGCGGGCGCCGAGATCGCGGTGTTCACAGCGGCACTCTGGGCCGCCGGGTGGAGGCTGGGGGCGTCCTTCCCGCACGGGTCGGCGCTGGCCGCCGCCTCCGGGGGAGCGTTCCTGACGGTGGTCGTGATGCAGATGGCCAACTCGTTCGCCTGCCGCAGCACGCGTCTTCCCGCCTGGCGCCTGCCGTGGGCCAGCAACCGGTTCCTGATCGTGGCCGTGGCCACCTCGACCGCCTTCGCCCTCATGTGCCTGTTGGTCGGCCCGATCGCCCGTCTGCTCGGGCAGGCGTGGCCGCCAGCGGCGGTTCTCCCGATGATCGCCCTGAGCACCCCACTGCTGCTGGGGGTGGATGCTGTGTGGAAGAAGTGGTTGCGTCATCGAGTGTGACGTGTTGACGATCCGAGGACCATGTGGTTACATAATTACATGACTACACCAAAGGAAGATGTCCGCATCACCGGCTGGCTCGAGGGCCGGCTCCCCGACGACTGGTTCGAGTCCTTCACCGTGGTGGGGGACCGCGAGGAGATCACCATCGTCGGCACCGTCAGCGCCCCGGAGTCCGGCTCCGCCGAGGGTCAGGCCGGACGGATCCGGCGCTTTCGTGAGGAGACCCGATCTGCGCGGATCACGATCGCCAAGGAGCTGGAGTCGAGCACCGGTCGCAAGGTCACGTGGGGAGCGACCTGCGGGGAGACCACCGAGATCTTCACCCGACTCTCGGTGCCGGTCATGACCCGCCTGTCCCAGCCGCAACGGATCGTCCTGGACACCCTCGTCGAAGCCGGCGTCGCGCGCTCGCGCTCCGATGCCCTGGCCTGGTGCGTGCGCCTCGTGGGCCAGCACCAGGGGGAGTGGCTGGCCGACCTCGACTCCGCCATGACCGCCGTTCGCACTGTCCGCGAGCAGGGCCCCAAGGCCTGACCGGCGCAGCGGGTCGTGCAGAGATACGGGACTCCGGCGCGGAACCGTGCTACCGTTGTCAGCGCTGCAGCAGCAGGTTTCGCCACACGTTGGGACGCCCGCGGATTCTCCGACGGGCGTCTTGATTTCTGGCCGGCCCACCGAGGCAGCCCAGGGATCGGCACTTGCGTTGGCCCTGCAGAACCAGCACACACAAAGGAAATACGAAATGGCACAAGGCACAGTCAAGTGGTTCAACGGCGAGAAGGGCTTCGGCTTCATCGCTCAGGACGGCGGCGGTCCGGACGTTTTCGTCCACTTCTCGGCCATCGCGGCTGATGGGTACCGTTCGCTCGACGAGAACCAGCGCGTCGAGTTCGACATCACGCAGGGCCAGAAGGGCCCGCAGGCGGAGAACGTGCGCGTCATCTGACCGCCGCTCAGTCTTGGGAGGGCCTCCACCGCAAGGTGGGGGCCCTCTCGTCGTTCCCGGGGTCCACGGCGTGGCAATGGAGTTGACCGGGTACACCTGCGAGGTTCGCCGGCCGATACACCGAGCATGGCGCCCGCAACGACGACGACGTTCACGGTGGGTGGCCGTCGCGTCGGGTGGCATCGGTACGGCGACCCCGCCGGTCGCCCGATCCTGTTCGTGCACGGCTGGGGGATGATGCTCCCCGGGTACCGCAAGGCCCTGGACGCCCTGGCCGGATCAGGATGGTCGGTCCACGCGTGCGACCTGCCCGGGTTCGGACGGTCGGAACCCCTGCCCCTGAGTCGATCGTCGCTGGCCGGGTACGCGCAGTTCATCGCCCAGGCTCATCGGATCGGGCCGCTCCAGGGGGAGCCCGTCCCGGTGGCGGGACACTCCTTCGGCGCCGGGATCGCCGCCCGTGCAGCGGCGGCGGATCTGACCACATTCGCCGCACTCCTGCTGATCTGCCCCGTCGGCGGAGCCGGATCGTCGGTGTGGTCCTGGATGTCCCTGGCACGCGGGATGGTCATGGAGTTCAACCAGGAGCTGGCGATCAGAGCCTCGGACTCCGTGACAGCGGTCCTGCGCAACCCCTTGCCGCTGACCCTCTCGGCCTATGCCGCGAAGACCGCGGACCTGACCGGCGAGCTCACGACCCTGCACCGCCGAGCCGTGCCAGCCCACCTCGTGCTCGCCGACCATGACTCCATCGTTCCCGCCGGTCGACTGCGCACCGCACCGTCGGCGTCCACCCGGGTCGTCGCCGGCAACCACGGCTGGATGCTGCGCCACCCAGAGGAGTTCGCCGCCACCGCGGATCGCCTCCTCACAGCCGCGTAGCGGGTCGCGGCCCCGCACGACCCACCAGCGTCACCATGCGCAGCTGGCCGGGGGGGGGGGGGGGGGGACCGTCATCCGCTGACCCACAGCGGACGCAGACTACTAGTGGAGAGCCTGCGTATCAAGTCCGGGCGTGTTCCTCCCCGCGATGCGGGCTCGACCAGTGCGTCCGCGAGTCGCACAGGGTCAGTGAGGTCTTTCAGGACGGGCTGCGCAAGGGGCGAGACTGTCACCCATGAGCGAAGTGATCACGAAGGTAGCTGAACTACTCCGGGAGGCGGCCGCGCAGTTCGTGCTCCCCGTGTACGGGGAGAGAGAGGCACGACCTGAGGAGAAGTCGCCGGGTGAGTGGGTCACCACGGCTGACCGAGCAGCCGAGGCATTCCTAGCCCCCGCGCTGGTGTCACTCTTGCCCGGTTCGCTGGTCGTTGGTGAGGAGTCCGCGTCGAGCGATGAGCGCATCTTGGTGAGGCTGACGGCGAAGGGCTGGGTCTGGCTACTCGACCCTCTCGATGGAACAGCCAACTTCGCGGCAGGAGTCGAGCCGTTCTCGATGATGGCCGCACTGCTCCGGGACGGTGAGGCTGTCGTTTCCTGGATGCTCAATCCAGTGAGCGAGACACTGTGCGTCGCGGAAGTCGGCTCCGGTGCTTGGGAGAACCAGAAGAGAGTCTCAACGGACTGGCAAGATTGCCCACCCGAGCAACTCTCAGGGGCTGTCTTGCGACGGTTCCTGCCTGAGCCGATGAAGGACCACATCGCCGCGGTTGAGGGAAAGTTGGCCGGAGTGTCGCCAGGCAGTAGGTGCGCTGGTCATGACTACCCCGGAATCGCCTCAGGAGAACTCGATTTCGCCCTCTACTGGCGAACCCTCCCGTGGGATCACATACCCGGAGCGCTGTTTCTGGCTGAGGCGGGAGGGAAGGTTGCCCGTCTTGATGGAACGCCATACGTGGCATCCGAGCACGAACGACCCGGACTCCTTGCAGCCAGAAGCGAGGGAGTCTGGATGAGGGTGCGCGATCTGCTTGCGCCCCCGGACCTTCGGTAGGTCCCACCTACTGCGGGGCGGCTGCCGACCGCACCCTGCGGCCGAGGGTGATCAGCAGGTTCGCGTATCCGAGAGCGTCGTCGATCGCTCTATGCGTGTGCGGAACGTCGCCGAACCAATCGCTCGGGAGGTTCGCGGGCGAGATCTCCGAGGCGGGGCGACCGGTCACGGCTGCTGCGTAGCTTCGAATGCAGAGTCCGGTGCCGTCGAAGAGGTAGTCGTCCTCGTATGGGCCGTGGAGGATGCCGTAGCGCGTGAATCGACGCAGGTAGTAGTCGATCCACAGTCCGTCGAAGGCCAAGGGCGACGCGGCGAAGGTCTTCTCGCCCGGCAGTGACTTCACCCAGCGCGCGTATCTGGCCATGACTTCGGCCACTGGCTCCGGATTGGTCGTAGCCGCCTCCCACATCTCGGGAATCGACTGGAACCAAGCGAGGGTCTTCTCGTCGGGCGCCGCTCCCGGCAATGCCTCGAGGACGGCTTCGAAGCGCCCGCGCTCGGTGCCATCCAGCGTGACCGCGACGGACGCGAACGATCGCATCGAGTTCGGACCGGGCCACGGCCCGTCGACCTCGATGTCTGTTACGACGTAGACCCAGTGGTCCTGCGCTTCGCTAGACATGGTGGGCATCCTCGCATTCTGGGTAACGACGGCAGATGGGCGCCCTGCTGGGAGGTCACGGGACCTTGATGGAACGGCCGGCGTAGCGGGCCCAGGGTTCGGCACCCTTGTCGGCATGGAGGAACGCCACCCTGGTGCTGTAGCCGAGTGCTTCGGCGACGAGCGAGGGTGGGCATTCGAGAACGAGTTCGCCGATGGCTCGGTTGCGGGCGCCGAGGAGGTTGACGCCGAGGTCGCGGAGTCGGTCCATGACGGTGTTGGGGTGCAGGTGGCGACCGGCGAGGGTGCTGGGGAAGAGCCACGGGCTGTCGGGTCCGGCGCCGGTGCGTAGGTGGGGCCGCGACGCGAGGTGTTCGCGTAGGAGCGAGGCGAACGGCTCGGGGACGTCGGTGGGGTGTTGGCCGAGGGCGATGCTCATGCCGGTGTCGCTGTCGTCGATGACGCTCGTGGGCAGGGTCACGACTTTGACCAGCGGCTGCGCGTAGAGCAGGAGGAGCATTCCAGCGACGCGGTAGGGGAGGGATTCGCTGTTGCCGGTGAGGAGCTCGTGGATCCAGGCGAGTCGCTGGTCCTGGCTGAGCGATGGGCTGGTCTTGGCTGATCGGTGCTGGATGGTGACCGTGGTGTTGAGGCGCGACTTCTTCGCCACGACGAAGAACGTCCTGATCGAGTTGCGTGTTGTCGGCCCGGTGGCCAGCCACTCGTCGACATCCTGCTGGGTGCAGGTGGCGGCGGTTCGTTGGTAGGTCTCGTGCAGCCATTGGAGGAACTTCACGGTTTCGGTGATCTCTTGTTTGGCGGAGTGGACCGGCCCGCGAGTCGCGGCCCCTGCAGCTGCTTTGGCCCGGATGCGTCGTAGGTGGTGCCAGGTGGCGAAGTGCTGCACGGGCTGACGCACCTCGTGGGGGAGTCCGTCGAGCTTGGTGTCGATCCACTGCTCGAACCGGGGGAGATAGGGGTCGCGCTGGGGGAGTAGTCCGTGATGCTGCAGCAGTGCACGCAGGTGCTCGGAGTGGTTGCCGGGAACAGAGTCGAGACCTTCATGCGATACCGGGATCGTGCCGTCGCCGAGGCCCCGGAGGAGGTCTTGGACCTTGGCGGACCGCTTCCAGACGATGATCGATTCGGGGCGGTCGGCTGCGCAGAGCGCGTCAACGAGTCCGATGAGCGCGGGCGCAGTGGGGGTTCCTCCGAGAAGGCCATGGAGGTCGTCGCGGAGGGCGCAGCGGGCACACAGGCGGCCGCGATGGTGCCCCGCTTCGGTGTCGCAGCGCTCGCAGTGGAAGTCGTAGGGGATGTTGGCGCAGGTCGAGCAGACCGGGTGACCCTCGGCGTTGGGTGGACCTGGAAGGAGTCGATCTTGGAGGCACTCGGGGCAGGTGCCCCGTGTGTGGACGGCGTCGAAGTGGCAGATGAAGCAGAGCCGGCCTTCCGGCCAGTGGCTGCGAGTCGGGGAATGTTGCGCCCGCAGCGCGCGCAGGGGTCGTCGCGGGTGCTTGTCGTTCGCGGTCGCCCGCGGACGGTGGACCGAGGGGAGAGGCCGACTGGGTTCGGATCCATCGCTCGTCCGGGGGTGCTACTCGTCGAGGATGTTCGCGCGGCGGGGCCGAACGCTGCGGTCGAGTGCGACGACATTCGGTGGGGCGGCGGTGCCGGTCTTGCGGACACGCACGTCGGCAGCCGTGGTCGTCAGCAGGTCCGCGGGGGTGCACTCGAAGATGTCGCACAGCGCCGCGACGACCTGCAGCGACAGTCGCTCAGGGCGTTGGTTGACGAGGCGGTAGACCTGCGGTCGAGACAGGTTGATGTCGCGTTCGGCCAGCAGGGGAATGAGGTCGGTCGTGTTGTGCAGGCCACGGGCCGCCATCAGCTCGGCCAGGCGCCACGTGTAGTCGACCTTGCGCTTCATGATGTTCCATCCTCGGTCCTGCGTTCCATGGCTTCCTCTCACCGTGCGGTTCAGCGCGTCGCGCAGTGTGGAGCGTCGGAACTCGTCGGAGACGAACTGGTAGATCCCGGTGGTCGACGCGTGTTCGTGGCCCATCTGGTCCTGCACGAATCGGGGGTCCCAACCGGCTTCGAGCAGATGGGTGGCGTAGGAGCGTCGGAACGAGTGCAGGTCGAGTGCCTCCGAGAGGCCCAGCTCCTCGCAGTAGCGCCGGACCCGTCGGAGCAGCGTCGACTCAACGACCAGGCCGCCGCGTTCGCTGGGGAACAGGTCGAGCGTGCCGGGGTCGCCGCGGCCGTTGGCGAGCCAGTCCTCGAGGATGCCAGGCGTCCATCGCCAGACGGTGAGCACGCTGCGTGCCTTGGGCGGGGAGGATCGTCGCGCTTTGCCGTAGCGGACCTTGCAGACGCCGAAGGCTCCGAATTCGCGGGCGTGCGGGTTGCGGGCGAAGTCGACGGTTTGCAGATGCCGGAGCTCGTTGAACCGCAGGCCGTAGCCGTAGGCGACCTTCATCATGACCGCGTCGCGGTAAGCGGCCTGCCAGCCCTTGCGCCCGGACTTGCCGATGCGCTCCACCTCGTCGTCGGCACGGTCGAAGAGCGCGGCGAGCTCTTCTCGGGTGTACGGGCGCTTCGTCGGACGGCCGTCGTGCTCCTGGACGTGCGGAGCAGTGTTCCAGTCGAAGAAGACCTGCGCCGGGTGCGTGCCGAAGTACCGCTCGCAGATCCGATCCCAGCCGTAGTCAGGGTTGCTGATGTAGCTGGTGAACGCCCGAAGCGCGCAGTGGTAGCCCCGGAGTGTCGAGTGGGCGACGTGCTTGACGGTGCGCAGGTCGGCTGAGAACTCCTCAACCATCGCCGGCGTCCAGTTCCACGGATCCTCGTTGACGTGGTCCATGAACCGATGCACGCAGCGCAAGCGCTGCTCGATGGTGGCGAACTGCAGGTTGCGCGACAACTGCTGGTTCCGCCAGCCGTCGAGCATCATCTGCAGCACCTGCTCGTCGGGCCGCAGGACCGGCATCGACTGCACCAGGTGGACTCGCCCTGAGCCGTCAATCTGCATCGAACCTCCCGAAATCCCGGTTACATCCAGTGATTCAATGATGCATCCAATGAGACGCTACGGGTGTTTGTGCAGGTCAGCGGCGTGTCGCCACGCCCACCAAGTGCGCCGTCGAGGCTGTCGTAGAGTGTCGTTGCCCTGCGCTGCGCGCCGCCCCACGGCAGCGTTCGCGCAGGTCAGGAGCCCATTCGGTGCGGTTGACGGGGTGGCGGGGGTCCGCCAGTCCGATTGATTCATCTGATGCGATACGCAGACTACAACCTTACATAATGTCATTATCGGTCATTTATTGGGACGAGTCTCATCTAATGAGAGAACTCGTCTCTAGCTGCAATCGGCGCGTCGTCGCAGGTCAGCGGCGGTTTCGGTGGTTCGCACACCGTCCCTCGCCGACGGCTGGCGAGAGCAAGTGTGCAGGTCAGCAGGGATGGCTCTCGTTTAATGAGAGATTCTCGCATACAGTGCGGCACATGGAGCTTGTTCCTGGGCGTGCGCCCGAGTTCTTGACCGCCGATGGTGTCGGGCTTTTCCGCGCCGAGGATCGGGTGTTCGACGCGATGCTCGACGGGTGGCGGGCGCAGTTGCTGGCCCGCGGGCTGACCGTGGGCACGATCAAGGGGATGTCGCGCAATGTGGCGGCGTTCCAGGCGTACACGAACGACTATCCGTGGTCGTGGGCGGCGCATGACCTGGACGAGTACTTCGCGCACCGCCGGTCCCAGGAGCACCCGCTGGAGGTGCGCACACTGCGCACGTATGGCAGCTCGATCCGGGCGTTCTGCAGCTTCCTGTGCGACCCCCGGTATCGGTGGGTGGCGTTGTGTGAGCAGTTGTTCGGAGATGTGCCCAGCCAGATCGTGTTCGACTGGAACTCACCTCGGCACACTGTCGATGACGGGATCGCCCCGGGGCGGCGGGCGTTCACGCGTCGGGAGCTGCAGACCATGTTCGACGTGTGGGACGACATGGTGGATCGCGAGTACGCCCGGGGGTCGAAGCGGTGGTTGCCCGCGCTGCGGGACTCGATCGCGTTCAAGGTGGGCTACGCCTACGGCTTGCGCCGCCAGGAACTGGTCATGCTCGAGGTCGGTGACTTCGGCCCGAATCCGCACGTGCCGGCCTATGGACGCTTCGGCGCGGCGCAGATCCGCTTGGGCAAAGGGCACCTCGGGCTCCGGCCCACGACGGCGCACGGTGCTGACGGTGCCGGAGTTCGAGTGGGTCGTGGATCTGCTCAAGTTCTGGACCGCGGAGGGACGCGCAGGCTTCGCCACCGCGGACCGGTCGTCCTCGCTATGGCCCTCCGAGCGGGCGGGGGCTGCGCAGATGCGCACCCTGGATCGGTCCCTGGCCCACGCCCGGGAACTGGCCGGGCTGCCAGCCGAGTTGACCCTGCACTGTCTGCGCCACTCCTACATCACGCACCTGATCGAGGCGGGCTACGACCCGTTGTTCGTCCAGCAGCAGGTCGGGCACCGGCACGGATCGACCACCGCGCTCTACACATCGGTGTCCTCGGACTACAAACACAAGGTGATCCAGCGGATGCTCGCCGAGCGGCTCCGCCTGGGCAAGGAGGACGACGATGGCTGAGCAGCGACGAATCGGCTACAACTGGAACCTGCGCCAGGTCATGGCCAAGAACAACCTGTGGAAGACCACCGACCTGATCCCCCTGCTGCGCTCCCGCGGGATCAACCTGTCCAACGCCCAGGTCCATCGGCTGGTCACCGCCACACCGGACCGGATCCCGGCGCGGACCTTCGCCGCCCTCTGCGACATCTTCGACTGCACCCCCAACGACCTGTTCGAGCCGTTCGTGGAGATGCGCGCCGCGGCGACCGCCGACGCACCCCGACACCCCAGCGAGCTCGGCGTCCGCCCCGGCGACCCGGTCGCCCGCCGGATCAAGGTGGTCACCGACGATGAGTAGAGCCCGGCGATCGGCCACCGGACCCCGGTCGTTGGCCCGATCCGTGCGACCGCTGCGGGCAGCACTACGCCCCCGCCCGCCGCTGGCCCGAGGGGCGGGTCTGCGGCTACTGCTACCAGGCCGCCAAACGCACCACCGGTATCTGCGCCTGCGGGCACCAGGGCGTGCTGCCCGGACGCCGCAACGGCAAGCCCGCCTGTCAGGACCTGCAGCGGGATCACCCTGAACATCGACTGCGTCCGTTGCGGCGCCGAGGGCGAGCTGTTCAGCGCGGGCCGGTGCATGGGCCTGCGCCCTGGGCGACGAGGTCACCGCAGCGTTGACCGACCCGGCCACCGCCCAGATCCACCCGGACCTACTCGCCCCTGGCCGACGCCCTGACCACGATGAAGCGAGCCAACAGCGGCGTCACCTGGATCCGCCAGGCCCACGTCCAGAAGTTCCTGCACCAACTGCGCGCCCTGCCCGAGATCAGCCACGACACCATCGATGCCCTGCCCGACTCCAGAACCCGCGAACACGTGCGCGGACTGCTCGTCGAACACGGCGCGCTGCCCTGGCGAGACCCCCGACGCGCCCGGTTCATCCAATGGTCCGCCCACGCCCTGCAACGCCTACCAGCGGGACCCGACCGGGACCTCGTCAACCGCTACATCCGCTGGCACCTGCTGCGCCGCATGAACACCTCGACCCAGGTCGGGCACAGCACCTTCCTGCGCGCCAAGCAGAACGTCACCGTCGCGATCGACTTCCTCACCTGGCTGCACGTCGAGCACGACAAGACCCTTGCCACCCTGACCCAGGCCGAACTCGATCAATGGCAGGCCGAAGGGCTCGGCACCCGACTGTTCATCGGCCGATTCCTCAGCTGGGCGCAACGACACCCGCGAAGTCGCCGCCGATCTCGAAGTCCGATCCCACCGCAGGGGATCCGCCACCACGCTGGACATCACCGCCCAGAAGGACGCCCTCGACCTGGTCACCAGCGACCATGGAGATCCCGGCAAGGGACCGGTTCGCCGCCATCCTCGTCCTCGCCTTCGGCCAGCCCATCGAACGAGTCACGACTCTGACCTGGGACGACATCAGCATCGACGACGACCTCATCGTCATCCACCTCGGCACCCCGATCGCACTGCCTGACCCCTTGGCCCAGATCGTCCGCGACATGCGATCCCAGGCAACACCGTCCAACACCGCAGCCCACCCCAACAGCAACTGGGTCTTCCCCGGCGGCTCCCCCGGCCAACCGATGGACCCCGCCAGCCTGCGCAACCGACTCCGCGAACTCGCCCCAGCCAGAGCCGCACGCCTCGGCACGCTCCAGGAACTGGCCAAGAGCGCGCCCCCAGCGGTCGTCGCCGAAGCCCTCGCCTACTCCCCCCAGACCATCGAACGGCACGCCCTCAGCGCCGCCTACGGCCACTACATAGCCGACAAGCGGACCACCTCATGAGCAGCACCGCCGGCCACACGCCACTCCCCCGCGCCGACAACTCGTCCTCAAGTGACACGTCCCTCTACCGGTTACCAACGGCAGTTGCGGTCGATCCATAACGCGCGTCTGCAGCCGATTGACGGCGTCGATCGCTGGTCAGATGCGGTACTGCCGGTGATCGGCCCGAAACCCTGGCACACGTGCCCCAGTTAGCAGGTGTGGCAAGGGCCCTGAAGCTAGTCGGTCAGCTTGGACTCGGGGGCGTTCAGATTCTCGTCGAGGAGTTGCGCGACTTGCGCGGCCACGGCGGCCAGTCGCGGGCTGAGGGCCGCAGAGCGGTCTCGCTGAACGTCCAACTCGTGGCGCACCAACTGCAGTTCCTGGTCCAGACCGATCGCGCGGGCGCGTACATCCACCAGCTCAAGCTCAGCGGCGGTGGCACGGCTCGACAATGCATTGAGCAGCTCGATGAGCGCGGCCGAGGACGTGATCACGGCTCCGTCCACAACCAGGATCTGGCCTTGAACGGACGCGGCCATCGCGTCTTTGATCCGGTGCGCTGTGCTCTTGGGGATCCCAGTCGCGACGGCCTCACCGAGGTGTGAGGAACGCGGCATCCATGCGGTGGACGGTATCCGCGTTTGCGCCTTGGACTGCGGGAGGCGCGCCCATCGCCCGTCCCGGTCGTGTCCCCCGCCAGACGAGCGCAGTCGCCACTGGGACGAACGCGGGACTGGTGGCGCATCATCGCAGGTCAGCGGCTAGTCTGCCCATGCTATGCGGGACATCCCCGGGACAGCAGACGCCGAATGCCCGCGGGGAGGCCATCCTGAGGGCCCTGAATCGGTCGCTCTGTCCCAGAGGTGGGACCGCGACACGCGCCGTGGGACCTCACTGGACTCATCGGACCGCAGGAATGCTCGGTTCCGGACAGGCGTGGAAGCGTCCCACGGCCAACCGGTGTGGGACAAGCGGCCCAGCCTGGACGAAATCCGTCAGCTGGTGCGGGCAGAGCCCAGAATCTCGACCAGGTGGACCACCCCCAGTGGTCCAGACCGGAGGCCGACAGGCCTCCGGGAAAGCGAAAACCGCACGACCCGAGTTCTTGGCGGGGCGAGGGTACATGCGGTTTCACTAAACGCTAGGAGTGACGGTAGCACCCCTCGATTGTGGGTGTCACGCGAACGCGCCAACTGCGCGTGTCGTGGCATGCCCGCATACCCAGTGCACGGACGTCTCGGTGTCGGCCGTTGAGTCGGCGCGGACCTCCGGGGCCGCACGTGCGGCCCGAACCATCGATGAGCTGGTGTTCCAGCCCGGCTCATGGCGGGGCTTGGCAGCCGACAACACCTGCGTCAAGGGTGTTCGGGCCTCGAGCTTGGACCAGGCGCTCCGGCTGATCGGACAGGGCCAGGTGGCCACCGTGTTCGGCCTGCTGCGCCCTGGTGTCGTGGCCGTCGACGTGGACATGGCCCGCGGCGAGGCTGTCGTGGGCGACCTGGTGGCCTGGTGCGTCGAGGTCGACGTGTGGCATGTGGTGCGCAGGTCGGGCCGGGAAGGCCACGCCCACGTTCTGATCGTCGTGGGCGACCGCCGCGACGAGCTGGTCGACTTCTGTGAGCGGCTGCGCGTCTCCTACGGAGTGTCCGGGACCCGGATCGACGTCCGCGAGGGACACAAGGGGCTCCGGCCCCTGAGTGCCCCACACCGGTCGGGGGTCACTCCCCCACTGCCCGCCGGCCTGGCCCGCGCGGCCAGGGCGCTGCCCGCGGCGCTGCGGGGCCTACCGCCCGCCACGGCACCCACGACAGCACCAGTCCGTGACGGGGTCGCGTCGCTGGTGGCCCGTCCTCTGCCCCGCTCGATCAAGGCGCGAGACCTGCCGGCGGATTGGGCGGACTACTTCTCCGCGGGCATCCCCCCGGCGCAGGTCGCTGGCTGGTCGGATGCCTCCCGGTCGACAGTGGAATCGACTGCCACATGGCAGATGGCGGCCGCCGGATGGGGCGCTGAGAGGGCATGGCTGGCGATCAGTCAGGCCCATCCCCGCGCGTTCACCAAGGCCCGCGCCAAGGGCCGTCGCTGGTGGACCGCCACGGTGTGGAACCGCAAGGTCGAGGACCTCACCGCGGACCCTCCCCCGCCCGCCCAGCGGCACTCCCCCGACCCCGAGCTGGTCCGGCGGATCGCCGCACACCGAGCTGCGTGGGAGGCGGTCTGGGTGGCCCGCTACCCCGATCCTCGCCGGCACACCCTGCGGCGGGTGCTCGACGTGCTCCTGGACCGGATGACCCGCACAGCCAACCCGCGGGTGCCGTGCCCCCAGCGGGACCTGGTCCTGGACACCGGGCTGTCCCGGCCCACGGTCACTGCCGCCCTCACGGTCCTCCACGACGACGGGTGGATCGTCCTGGAGCGCAGCTTCGCCCCACGTAGCGACCGTCCAGAGGACCGCAGCCATCACGCGGTGCTGCCCGAACGACCACCCACAGGAAGCCCCATGGGTAGGGGTCTGTCGGATTCTTTACCACCTAGTTCTTCCACACCCCAACCTCCCTGCACGCCCACCGCCCTCCGGCTGGCTGCCCACCTCGGACCCCGGTTGTGGCACCTCTACCTGGCGCTGCGCTCCCGACCTGACCCGACAAGCCCAGCTGACGTCGCCTACTGCGCTGGTTGGACTGACCACCCCTCCCCCGACCTGCTGTCAGCACGCACTGACCGCACGGTGGCAGCTGGGCTGGACCGGTTGGCTACCGCCGGCCTGGTCGAGTGCGACGCGCACGGTCGATGGAGCGCCCTGGACCTCGAGCAGGCCAACGACCACACACGCTCGGCGGCCGAGGACGACCACCAGCAGCGTCAGGTCGTGATCGACACCGAGCGGGCCGCGTACGCCCAGGTCCGCGACGGCAAGGGCACATGGGACCGGCAACGTGAGGCAGCACTACGTCGCGCAGCGGTGGCCAGAGAACTCGGCGCCCAGCGGTGGTGGCAGTCCCTGGACCCGATCGAGCGGGAACACCGACGCCACGAGTGGTCCCAGCGCTACCGAAGCCTCCCCCCAGCACAGCAGGCCCAAGTCAAGACCCGACTGGCCGAGCGGCGCCAACTCGCCGGCGGACTCAGCGAGGACCAGCTACACCAGACCTGGATCGGCAGCATCGACCAGGCCGACTACCACGCTCGCAGCGCCGAACGCACCCGCTGGTTCCGCAGCCTGGACCTGGGCACTCAACGCGAGCTCGTGGCCCGGTGGGAAGCCCACCGGGACCGGTGGGGCATCCAACGTCGACCCCACTCCCCCACTCCCCTGACCCTCGCGACCCCACCGGCCGAAGCCGCGGCTATCGGCCTACTCGAACGCGAACTCGGAGCACTGGCATACGTGGACCTGACACCAGACCGGAGGCAGATCGCATGAGCATCCACCACGACTTCGTGATTCCTGACGAGCAGATGCCACCACTCCCCCAGGCCCTGTGCCGAACACGACCCGACCTGCCATGGCTCGGCGGCGGCACCGACAAGCAAGTAACCGCCGCCCGGGCCCTCTGCTGCCAGTGCCCCGAACTGAACCCCTGCACCCGATGGGCAGTAGCCAACCACGAGCCCGCAGGCATCTGGGGCGGCCTCAGCCAACAC
>CAVTOX010000025.1:0-81028 GCA_963736425.1 uncultured Actinomycetes bacterium | reverse complement strand
GTCCCCATACCGCTTGGCCAGCCCGGTGACCTCGAGGACCGGCGCTTCGGCCGCGCTCTGCCCGGTCATCCTGCTCGACCGCCGGGGGTCACTCCCCGCACCCGCTGTCGTTGGCCGCATCCCACGCCTCGACCCGCATCATCGCGCCCGGTCGCGGCCGCACCACTCGCGCCACGTCCATCACCGCCTCCTTGTCGTCGCATCCGGGCCAGGGGCGCGCCCCTCGAGCAGGTCGCGCAGCCGGAGCCAGTTGCGCCGCTCCCACCGCCCGGCGAACAGCGCGAACACCGGCCCACCGACCCGCAGGGCACCCTTGAGCCGGTACTGCCAGTCCCACGCGAGCACCGTGCCGTCGCCATCGGGCGTGCACCTGACCTCGCCGGTGGTCGCCATCATCGGGCTCGCCGTGCGCGACGCTAGCCGGTTGGGCGGGTCGAACGCCGTGTACTCGACCTGCATCGGCATACCGCCGCGACCGAGGTCCATGACCACCTTGTAGCGACTGCCGGCACCGAGCGGTGGCGAGGTGAGCATCGTCGCCGACCGCATCGCCGGGTTCCAGGACGGGGCGGTTCGACGACCGCCTGAAACACCTCCTCGACCGGTCGGGCGATCCGTCGCATCCGGACATGTGGCCCACGACCCATGACGCTACGCCCGGTGACCGGGGCGTGGCATGCTGCAGGCGACCGGGCTATGGGCACTCGCCGACCGAGAATCTGCCCAGACCTCGGCGCCCATCGCCGCGAGGTCGGCGAAGAAGGCCATGCGCTCGACGCGCACCCCCTTCGGCTGCGCGCCGGGATCGGCTGGTGTGTGGTCACCCGAGGCCTCCGGGAGAGAACGACCTTGAGTCTGCCCAGGCCGGCCTCGGCACGGGGCCTGCGCCTCGGCTCGCCGCCTGTCATCCGGGGGCCTCACAACACCGGGAGAGTACCTCCGCGGGCGCCCTTGTCCTTGTGCAGCGCTGGGGAACGTTGGCTCCACGAGTGCGCCCTCCTCGCCGCCACCACATCCGGCGACCATCACCAGCACCGCCACCCCCACCGCAGCCACCACCCACCCGATTGTGGTCACGACCATCGCCTCTCGTCGCGCTCCCTACCGCAACCGTCTCACCGCCCCGGCTGCCCGACCAGAGGCGCAGGACACACGGTTCCCCGCCCCCCCGATGCCCAACCTCGGGGTTACCGGTGCAGCAGGCCAGGCCGAGGAGGCCTGCCAGCGCGACAGCGGACACCGTGCGGGCAAGCCCGCATCATGACTTTCGGCCCTTGGCCCGCGCCGGGGTGGGAGTTGAATGGGGGTAACCCACCTTCGGGAGGTCCTCCGATGAGACACACGCTCGCCGACCCCGACCTCGCCTACCACCGCCTGCAGCAGCGGCTGGACCGGATGCCCACCGGGGCGCCGGACTCCCCGGTCTTCCAGCAGATCCTGCGCCTGCTCTTCACCGAGCAGGAGGCCGAGCTGGCCGCCAAGATGCCCACCCTGTGCTCGATGCCGACGCTGTCCCGGCGGACGGTATCCGCTGGACGAGTCGAGCCGATGGTCGACCGGATGGCAGCCAAGGGGTTGGTGGTTGACCTCGAGCACCACGGCGAGCGCAGGATCATCCTGGCCCCGGTGGTGATCGGCTTCTTCGAGTACACCTTCATGCGGGTTCGCGAGGACGCGCCCATGGAGGCTGGCGGCACCTGTTCCACCACTCACATCGACCGACGACGACACGTTCGCCCGGTCGGTGTTCGCGGGCAGCACCCAGATCGGCCGCTCGCTGGTCCGCGAGGAGGCGCTGCCCGAGCAGCCCACGGTCGAGGTCCTGGACTGGGAGCGAGCCACCCCACATCGTCGCCGAGAGGCACGCAGCGTCGCCGTCTCGCTGTGCCCCTGCCGCCACGCACACACCGCGCTGATCGGGCAGGGCTGTGGCAGCCCACCCGCACCTGCCTGACGTTCGGCGGTGCCGCCGACGTGATGGTCCGGTCGGGGCCTGGCCGAAGCCGATCAGCAACGACGAGGGACTCGAGATCCTCCCAGCTGGCCAAATCGGCCGGCCTGGCGCAGACCGCGGACAACGTCAAGCACGGCGTCACCTACATGTGCAACTGCTGCGGGTGCTGCTGCGCGATGATGCAGTCGATCCGCCGGCACGGGATCACCGGCTCCATCGTGTCCTCGAACTGGGTGGCGCACGTTCAACCTGGACAAGTGCCGCGGCTGCAAGAAGTGCTTCCACGCCTGCCCGGCCGACGCCATCACGATGGTGAACAACCAGGGCAAAGGGCTGCGCGTGAACTGGGCGATCGTCGACCCGCTGAAGTGCCTGGGCTGCCGGGTGTGTGACGAGCGGTGCAACTGGGGCGCCCACTCGATGGTGCCCCGGGAGGCCCGGGTCTCACCCCGGAGAACACCTTCGACCGGATGGTCACCATGGCCATCGAGCGGCGCGCTCGGCCGGCGCTCGTGGACACCCTCGACGGGGCCGGCCCGCACGCCCTGGCCCGGGCGCTGGCGATCCTGGCCGAGAACCCCCCGGCCGCGGCCACCCGGGCGGTCGAGCCGCTGCGCTCGGTGTTCCTCAAGGGCATGCTGGCCGCAGTGCACCGGATGTCCCAATCGGGGGCCCCGGTCACCCCGGTGTAGCCCCTCCGTACGATCCAGGGTGGCTGCCTACGCCGATTGCTTCGTACCGCGTGAGGGCGCGGGTTGTCCGACCGACTTGCGCCCGGCGCCGGGTCATCGCGACCACCTTGCCCTCGACGAGCCGGGGGACGAGACGGAACAGCAGCCAAGTACTGTGCCACTCGCTGGGGATCACCAGGACGGCCTTGTTCCGCTCCAAACCCCGCCGGGTGTCCTCGGCCAGGCGATCGGCCGGGTAGATCTGCACGCCCGCCTGGACGAGGGTTTCGCGAGGGGTGGGTGACGCGGCGACCGAGGAGGGATGGGCAGGCCCTCGGGCCAGGCGCCGTCCAGCAGCGGGGTGTCGATGAACCCAGGCAGAGCGGTGACCCGGATCCCGTGGTCAGCACCCGCGGCGCGCAGGGCACGGCTGAGCCCGACCACACCGAACTTGGTGGTCGCGTAGGGGGCCATCTGTCCCGGGCTGGGGATCAAACCCGCGACCGATGCGACGTTGCGGAAATGGACGTGTCCCTGCCGCAGCATCAGCGGGTAGGCGGCTTGGCAGCCGTGGATCACCGCGCGCAGGTTGGTGTCGCTGATCCGATCCCAGTGCACCAGTTCCAGTTCCTCAGGTTCCACGGGGTCGAGGCCAATGCCGGCGTAGTTGACCATCAGGTCCAGCCGGCCGCGCTCAGCGTGGGCTCGACCCGACCAGTCGGGTGACGGCGTCGGCGTCGCGGACGTCGACACGCACCCCGACGGCCGAGCCCGGGCCACGGTTGTGAGTCGGTGGGCGTGCTCCTTGGCAGCCACGTCCTGGAGGTCGGCCAGCACCACGTGCCAGCCCCGCTGTACCAATGCCGTGCTCAGGGCCAGTCCGATGCCGGACGCGCCCCCGGTGACGATGGCGACCTGCTCCATGGTCCCACCTCCTCATCGGCCGCTGGCAGCGCAGGACCGGAGATCCCGGGCCGCGGCCACCCATCACGCCACGCGCGAGGACCCCGAGCGGACAGGGCCGATCGGCACCCCCACGGGCTAGTGCGCGAGCTGTGCCCACACCTCCGTGCCGCGGGGCTTGAGGGGACGTTGGGCTCTGGGGTTCGACCCCGTGTGGCGGTAGACAGGGGTGGGGGCCGGTAGCCGCTGCGCGCGGCCACGACAGGCCACCATGGAGGTGGGTCGACCATGACGATGACCAGCCCGGGCACCGGGACCGCTGTGTTGGCACAACCTCTGACGCTGCCGTGCGGGCTGATCCTGCCGAACCGGATCATGAAGGCCGCCATGGGTGAAGGCTTGGCCAACCCCACCACCTCGGACGTGACGCCCGCCCTGATCCGGCTCTACGAACGCTGGGCCGACGGCGGTGCCGGGACCCTGATCACCGGGATGATCAACATCCACCGAGGGACTGGCTACGCATCCCTGGTCAGCCTCGACGCAGAGACCGACACCCAAGCGCTGGCCGACTGGGCCTCGGCCGTGCACCGGCGCGACGTACGACTCATCGGCCAACTGGTGCACCAGGGTCGAGTGGCCACCGTCCTGGACGCCCGGCACCCCCGGGCACCCAGCGCCCTGCCCGCGGTACGGGGCAGCCGCATCTTCGGCTCCTCCCAAGCCCTGACCAGCGCCCAGATCACCGACCTGATCGACCGGTTCGCCACCGCCGCCGGGATGCTGGAACAGGCCGGCTTCGACGGCGTCGAGATCCACGCCGCCCACGGCTACCTGATCGGGCAGTTCCTGTCCCCGACCACCAACCTGCGCACCGACCAGTGGGGCGGGAGTCTGGCCAACCGGTCCCGGTTCCTGCTGGAGATCGTGCGCCGCATCCGATCACAGGTCGACCCCGGGTTCGCTGTGTTGGTGAAGATCAACGCCAGCGACTTCCAGCCCGGCGGCTTCGACGTCGAGGACTCCGCCCACGTGGTCGGCCTGCTCGACTCCGAAGGGGTCGATCTGGTGGAGATCTCCGGGGGCACCTCCGAGTCTGCCTCCGGCTGCTTCGGGGTGCGCCCCGACGAGCCCGGGACGTCGAAGGACGCCTACTTCGCCGGGTTCGCCCCCCGCCTGCGCCAGGTGACCGGCACCCCGTTGGCGCTCACCGGGGGGCTGCGGTCCCGGGCCGTCATGGAAGCCCTGATCCGCGACGGGATCGTCGATGCGGTCGGTCTGGCGCGGCCCCTAGTCGAGCAACCCGATGTCTGCCACGGCCTCCTCTCAGGCACCGTCGACCGAATCGAGCTGACCGGCCCGCCAACGGCGGACGGCATGAACGAGTTGCTCTGGTACGTCGCCCAGTTCCAGCGCCTCGCCAACGGCCAGGACTTCGACCCCGACTACTCGATCCGCAGCCTCCAACAGCACATGCTCCTTACCTTCGGGCAGCAGGCACTGACCAACGTCCGCCACACCGTCACCCACCTGCTGCAGCGCACCTAGACTGAGCTGCCCCACCCCAGTGGGCCATCACCACCTCCACTGCCGCTCACGCGGGGTGCGGGTACCTGTTTGGGCTACAAACTGGGCTACAGCCCAACGTTGTCGTTCCCGGGATCGCCCAGCCCATCGATGTTCTCGCCCCCGCCTTGGCGATGCACTCCATATCGCGCCCGGCGCCCGGCGCTCAAAGCAGTGGCGGGGCCGCGTATTCGGGTGGTCCTTTCCACGCGTACCACCCAGCGATCTCGCCTGGAATCAGTACGGTGGCATCTGGCCGAGGACCTTGCGTGCGGCGTCCACGATGGCCTGGCAGAGCGGGAGGTCGGCTCAGACGTCGTCTGGGCTGGCTGGCAGCGCGTCGAGGTAGTCACCCGCGTTTCGGGCGCGCCGGATCCGCGAGTAGGGAGCCAGGGTGGAACCCAAGGGTGGGTCGAGTTGGGCGCGCACAGCTTCGTAGACACCGACGTGTCCCGCGACCCGGGTTGGGCGCAGCCCCTGGGCGAGGAGCACCGCGGTGAGCGCCTTGCGATTGGCTGCGTGCAGCGCGTCGTAGGCGAGCTCGACGTCGGTGCCGGCCAGGACGGCCGCGGATCCCAGGTGGGTCTGGGCCTTGTCGATCAGGCCCTGCGCGGCCACGGGGTTGGCAGGCACGCGCTCCAGTCGCCCGTCAGCCAGCATCTGGTCGACGGTCGCGCGACCCTGGCCCCAGAGAATCATGAGGCCATCATTCCGGCCCGCACCTGACCGAGATTCAGTGCCACCAGCGGGCGTGAGCGAACCGTGGCCACGAACGGGTCACTCGTGTCGGCCCACCGCTGCGGGGTCAGGTAGGTGACGTTCACCTCCCGGCCGAGCTGGCTCTCAAGTCCACCCATGGCTGTGTCCACCGCACCGCGCTTGGGCTGGCCGACGATCAGCACGTCGACGTCACCGGGCGCCTTGCCGGGCTCACCGCGGAACCGGGCCGCCCACGACCCGTACACATACGCCGCCTCGATCTCGGGCACACCGGCCAGCGCCTGCTCCAACAACCGGGCCGGCCCGTAGGTCACGACCAGCAGCTGACGCAACGGTGCTGTTGCGGGGTTGTCGTCCGCTGAGTGCAGCACGATCGCCCGTCCGACACGTTCGCCACGCAACAGGCCGGCATCCAGCAGCCGCCGGCTCTCCCGCGACACGGTCGCCTCAGGTGCGTCGAGTTGCCGCGCCAGCTCGGCAGCCGTGACTCCCCCGTCGCTGGTCAGCACCTGCAGCAGCAGGCGCGCCTGCAGAGCCGACCGGAAGATCGGAACCAGCGCCGGCGCCTCAGTTCTCATATCGCGCACTATATCACTCATCAAACGAGTGTCACGCTGAGCCGACGCGCGGCTCGCGGGTCCCACAGCTTCGTCGGGGAGTCCGAGGGTACGCAGCCTTCGTCGCACGTTGCCGGTTCCCGCAGGACCGTGGGCGACCCTAAGATAGTATCTGATCGGATACACCACGGGTGGTGGGAGGGTCGTCATGCAGCTGGCTGAGGTCCGCCGAGTCGCCGGCCTGTCCCAGACGGAGTGGGCCCGGGTCGCCGGGACGTCCCGCCCGACGCTGTCCGCGTACGAGCATGGGCGCAAGTCCCCCACCCTGGAGACAGTTGAGCGGCTTCTAGCCGCGGTAGGGCAGGTGCTCGAGGCCCAGCCCAGAGTGCAGTGGACGGCGGTGGACGTCGGACGGGGCCGGGTCGCGTGGGTCCCGTCAACGCTGCCGCGACTCTCGGCGGCCGATGCGCTGCGCCGGGTCGCGCTGCCGGTGGACTTGAACTGGTCGCATCCAGGCAGGGTGTTCGACCTTCGCGACCGGCGTGATCGTGCCCGCGCCTACGAGATCGTGCTCCGGGAGGGCAACCCCGAGCAGATCACCGCCGTGGTCGATGGGGTGCTCCTGGTCGATCTGTGGCCCGAGCTGGTCCTGCCGCCGGCCGTGCGCCGGGCGTGGGCCGCGCTCATCGAGTCCACGACGGGCGAACCATGTCCGGGCTGACCAACTTCCAGGTGCAGGTCGCGCAGTTCCTCCTCGCGCTGCCGGAATCCGCAGGGTTCCGCGCCGCCCAAGCCGTTGCCCGAGGGCCGATACAGTGCCGGGATGCTGGTCGCCGATCTCCACCACTTCCTGGACCTGCCCGACGACGTCCCTGGCCCGGCCCGGCGACTGGCTGAGCAGTTGGGAAACATCGTGCGGGCGGCGACCGCCGGTGACGCCGGGGCCGCGTGGGAGACGGCGCTGCCGTGCCAACGACGTCCGGCCCGGCGGGCCTGCCCGGGCCGGGTGATCGTGGCCCGTCCCCCTCATGGGCCGATCCGTTGGCAGTGCAGCGCCTGCGGCGACGAGGGTGTGATCAGCAACTGGGAGGACTCCCCGTTCGATCTGCGCCGCCGAGGCCTCACCGTCGCCCCGGCCGCCGCCGAGATCGTGATCCCAGACCAGGTCGCGGCCGCGTTGCGTGATCTGCGCCTGCTCGACCCGGACTGTGAACGCATCGTGTTCAGCATCCGCGCGCACGGCGACCGCATCGTCCTGACCGCCACCGCCGCCGATCTCGACGAGTTGATCGGTGGCGTGGCGGCCGAGGCCAACCATGAGACCAACCGCCGCCGCCAACAATGACTCGACACCGCCTTCAACGCCCTCACCAGCGCCGCCGACGCCCTGTCCTGGTGACCAGTGAACCCTGGCCGGGCCCTCGGGCCGCGGCGACGGCGGGTTCGCTACTGTCGCGTTCGTGAGCGATGCGTCCTCGTCCAGGTTCCACCCGGTTCCCGGCGTGGCGGGTGAGTTCGGGGCACTGACAAGCCGGTCCGGGCGGCTGCTCAACGAAGTCAGCCACGCCCAGATCATTGGCGGGCAGAACCTGCTCACGAAGGCGACCCACAGCGTTTCGGCCGTGAACTCCATACCGCGCCCGCACGCCTGGCCGCAGGGGGACCCTGGGGTCAAGCGGCGCGTGCGAGCGCGCGGTGGGTCAGTCGGATCAGCCACCACTCGCCGCCGAGCAGGGGCAGGGCCCCCGGAGCACAGCAGCACTGGGAATCAGCGGCCTTCTCACTGCCCGTCGCGATGTTGGCGCCGTGAATCCGCCGAGGCGTACTGTCGGCGCCATGATCGATACCGCTAACGCTCTTGTCCGCAAGTTCGGCAGCTGAGGCGTCGCCGTTGTCGCGTGCACGCTGGTCCTGTTCGGTTGCTCCGACAGCGCGACCACGACGAGCCCCACGGCGAGCATCGCGACGACGGCCACGGCTGGTGCTGGTGCGCCGTCACAGAGCGCCGATGCGGCAGCACCGACATCGAGCGATCCGTGCTTGATCGTGACCACCGATGACGTGGCCGCCGCGTTCGGGGGCACCGTGGCGCCAGGGGTCGTCAACCCGGCCAACGGCGGGTGCGACTATGAGATCACCGGACAGACCAAGACGGGCGACAGTGGCATCCTCACCCAGGTGTCGATCGAGTTCGCCGGCGACTACGAGGGTTACGACCACACGAAGGTGGTTTTTCCCGACATCGAGAAGATCGACGGCCTCGGCACGGAGGCCTGGTACTACGCGCAGGGCAGCCAGCTGCACATCGACCTCGGCGGTCAGGCCCTCGTGATCTCCGGTGTGTTCCCCGGCGACGATGCTGCCGTCAAGGCCGAGGTCGTCGCCTTCGGCCAGACCGTCGTCAGCAAGCTGTGATCGCGCTCTGAGGCGCGAGCCACTGCCGGAACGCGTCCGTCTCCGCCGATGTCTCACGGGGCCGGAGACCTTGACAGGCGCAACGGGTAAGAGCAGGCTGCCCATATCTTGCGACCACGCGAGACTAGGGAGCAACAGCCCATGGCTACACCGTTTCTCCGCGTGTGCGGAGAGGGCACGATGAAGCGCCGCATCGCACCGCTGACACTCATGCTCCTGGTCACGTTGGCCGGTTGCTCATCAACAGCGAGCACGGCGACATCGACTGGGGCGCCGACGAACGCCTCGGCCGACTCGTCGACCATGGGGACGCCCTCGCCTTCGGCCTCTGAGACCTCGCCACCGAGCGAGACGCCGAGCTCGGCGCCGGTAGCCGGAGGCACCGCAACCGACTTCTGCGGCGCGTTCAAGGAACTCCAGGCCGTCAACGACGCCCCCTCCATGGACCCAGCGACCGGCGGCGCGCAGATGCAGGCGGCCGCCGCCGACATGCGCAAGTACGCACCAGCCGAGATCGAGAAGGCCGCCAACACCTACGCCGACGTCATGGACAACATCGGCAAGGCCGCCGCCGGCGGGCAATTCGACGAAGCGGCACTGTCCAAGGCGGTGGCGGAGGGCATGGCAGGGAAACCCAAGGACATCGCCGAGGTCGCGGTCTGGGTCGCCAAGAACTGCGATCTCTAACCGTTCCTTCGGCTGGGGTGGCTACGTCGGGCGTGTCTCGGCAGCCGGTTGTCAGGCTGTCCCACCACATCCCGCTGCCCTCAGGCACCATCGGCTCACGCGAACCCCACACGCTGCGGGCGCCGGCCGTGGCGTTGCTGGGGCCGCCACCCGAGCCCGCACTGTGGGCGTTGGTGCTGCCCGCGACGGCATAGGGTCCGGGCGTGGGCTCACTCGCGGCGTGGATCAAGCGCGCGCCTTTCACGCTCGGCTACGCCGTGTTGCTGCTCGTCACGGGTGTGTGGCTGTCGGTGGCCTCACTGCAGCGGGTCGCGCACTTCGAGCAGTCCGTCTCGACCAACCTCGACAACCTGGGCAGCCGCCCAGTGCAGGTGCTGCTTCTGTCGCTGAGCGCGACCGACGCCAGCTACCGGTGGCTGTTCCTCACCCTGGCTGTGCTGGCCCTCGGGGCGTGCGAGGCGTGGCTAGGTACCTGGCGCACACTCGCCGTGTACGTGGGTAGCAACATCGTGGTGACCTTGCTGGTCGCGGCCTGGATCGAGCACTGCGTGGACAACGGCACCTACGACGTTGGCATCCGATCAACCTCGGACTTCGGGGTCTCATATGGCCTGAACACGCTGCTGATGCTGTTGGTCGCCCGGCCGCCCACACTCTGGCAGAACGCTACGCTGGCTGTCCTGGCGTTCGGCTGGTTGTGCCTGCAAGACCCGTGGGGGTTCACCGACCAGGCACAGTTCTTCGGCCTTGGCCACATCCTTGCCGCGGTCATCGGGCTCGCCCTGGCTGCCGGGGTGCTGGTCCGACGCGACCTGGTGCGGCGCAGGATGGCCAGCCAGCTCCGGGTCCCCGATCCGGTCGCCGCCTGACGCGCACGGGGCACCGCGGGAGGTGAAAGGCGGAACCAATACCGAGAACATCGCTTTCCAGCGGAGCGGCGGCCGCCGAGATGAACGCCCGCCGGGTGGTGCGGTTCAGTGGGGGGTGAGACCGTACTGGTCAGCGATGACCATCAGGTCTGGGTGCCTCGTCGGTGCGGGAGTAGATCCAGGAGGCCAGTACCCGGGTGAGTCGTCGGTTCGCGCTGTACACGGAGCCCCGCTCGAGTTCGTCCACCCCCAGCGGCGCCAGCTCCCCGTGCAGCTGGGGACCGAGTGCCAGCAGTGTGCTCGTGTCATCGATGTCGACGAAGGGAAGCGGTGCCGCCAGCGCGAAGCTGACCAGGCGGCGGTCCTCCCGCCACGCTGCCGGGATGCCCCCGGGGTCCATGTAGCCGGGGTCCTCCCGCACCGCCGCGGCCACGGCCGGCGACGGGCGGAACCGGGCCAACGTCTCAGCGAAGCAGCCCTGGATCGTGGTGGCCGCGTAGAGCACCCCTCCCCCGGGCACGTCGAACCTGTTCCCGGCCCGCGGCAAGGTTGCGTCGGTCTGGCTGATCCGGGCGAACCGCAACGGATCCTCACGACGGCCGATCCGCCACAACCGTTCCGGAGGGACCACCAAGGTCAGGCCCGACACACTCACCCACCCGCCGCGAACGCTCGAGCTGCGGCCAGCGTCTCCCGCAGGTCACCCTCGGCGATCGCCTCGGCCGGAGCCCGATCATCGAGCTGCGGGTTCATCCCGATGAACCACGCCCGGATCGTGGGCGCTGCCTCAACCGGGCGCAGCAGTTCCAGGATCTGATACGCAGCCCGGACCCGGCGCTCCCGATCCAGACCAGGCGTGACCTTGCCGCTGGCCCACCGATCAACCGTGGTCAACGACACCCCCAACGTGAACCCCGCCAGCTTCGGACCCAGCAACTCCTTGACCGCCGCAACCTGATCGGCCAGAACCACCTGCGTGCCCGCGGCGTGACCGGAACGAATCGTTGTCGACATCGCGCTCACCTCCTACAGCCCAGCGTAGCCTGGATGCAGCCCGCGTGTACCCGCTCTTGCCTTCGGTATGCAGCTAGTATGCGCCGCTATGGCCGATCTCGGTCCCTGCGCTTGCTCGCCAGCTGGGCCGCCGATGGATCCCCGGCCAGCCTCCGCACGGACGCTGTGGATCCTGAACTGCCGTGAGGAACGCACCGCCGCGGCGATCCGCCCTTCCAGTCAGTGACACCCATGCGCACCGACATCGACGGCTTCCGGCACGTTCGCATCCTTGATGCCCACTGCGGAGGCGGCCGCGATCACGGCATAGGCGGATCCGGCCAGTCGTGCAGGACGTGGGCCGTCACATCGGCCTGGATGAGCGAGACGAGCCCGCTGTCGGGCATCGGGTTGGGCACCGACACCACCGCGCGGTTGTCGTTAAGGTCGGCCACTGGGTTCGGCAGGCGCAGGAGGCTCCCGCCCGTGCTGGTCAGGAACTGGAAGGTGCGGACCGGCCCGGGGCAGACCTTGCCGATGGCAGCGCTCCAGACCTCGTCGGGCACTGATAGCCCCCCTGCGGGTGCAGCTCCCAGGGCAGCGGGTCGGCTGCACCGAGCTGCCAGCCACGTTCTCCATTGCGCGGGGCCTGCGGCGTTCTGCCGGACACCGAACACGTGCAGCGCGATTCCGGTCGACGTGTTGGCTGCCCCCGCCGGGACGCTTGTGGGGATGTCGTAGCGCAGGCAGGACCAGGCGACGATACGACGGAGCGAGTCGAGCTGGCCGGCACTCCATTCCGGGGTGAGGCCGTCCTTGTTGCCTGGGATGGGCGGGTTGGTTGTCTCGATCGAGATGGCGCGGGCGTTGGCACCGCCGTTGGCCTGGGCCTGGTGCTCGAGGTCGACCCACTGCCAGACGGTGCCGTCCGCGTGGACGCCGAAGTGCGACTCGTCGTTGTTGCCGGCCCAGGTGTTCTCGATCGCCTGCAGCGACGGCGCCACGGCCGTGTGCAGGATGACCAACTGGTTGTCGCTCCCGCTGCGGACGCCGGGCTTGGGCAGCGCCGTGGGCAGGTCCTCCGGCAGCTGCCGGAAGTGCGCGAGCGGGAAGGTCACGGCGCAGTCGGACTTGTAGTCGGTCAACCGGCGCTTGCCGTTGTCGACTGTGCCCGGGTTGACCTGGTGCTGGCGCGCGGCTGCATGGTCACCCGGGCGGTCGCCATGAACCGGGTAGGCGCCCAGGCCGGGCGCCAGCGGCACGCGGCGCGGGTAGCTGACCGGCGGGTTCGCGGTGTCGAGCGCGGCCTGCAGGTGCGACCAGATCGCGTCGGACAGGGCGGGCACGGACGCCAGCGGCTCCGGCCAGCCTCGGCCGCCTGGGAGCCCTCGCCACCGGGATCCCGATGAGCATCCGGCCGGCGAGTACGCGCAGCGCGCAGTCGGTCGGGCGCGTCGGTCGAGCGATCGAACCCGAGGTCCAGGTTGGCTTCGATCCAGTCGGCGATCGGTGTCGTCGAGGCCGGCATGGGCGTCGGGAGGGTGGCCGACGAACTGCCCCAGCGAGGCGCCCAGGAGCAGGCCCCGGACGTCCTCCAGCGCAGGGCGGTCGGTGGTCCACGGCAGCAGGGTGGTGCCCCCGAGCCCGCGGAAGCGGCGCATGCGTCGTCGATCAGGTAGCGCTGCCAGGTGAACGCCGGTAGACGAGGGCTTACCCGGCCCGGTGCAGAGAAGTCGTAGTACACGGCCAGAAATTTCCGGCGACATCGTGGCCCAGGCCGTCCTCGGTCCGTTGAGCAGCAGGTCCGCGGCCGTGAACAGGTGGCCGACGCCGACACCCTGCACGCAGCCGATGCGGGCCAGGGCGTCGAGGATCGACTGGCTCACCGTGACGTTGGTCGCGCGAGTCCATGGCTCGCTGCCTGCCGTCGTCAGGCACGGCGCGATCCACTCGTCGTGGCGGGCCCCCTGCCATCCCCCCGCGGTGGAGCTCACGATGCGCCGCAGCCACTGGACGCTGACCTGGATGCGCCTGTCGGGAAAGAAGATGCGCGCGGCGTGCTCGACCTCCCGGACCAGCGGGATGTAGTGCTTCGGTCGGCGGTCCACGCCAGGAACTGGGCCGGCGGGCACCAGGGGCCGCCGGGGTAGAGCCGGTCGGCCTCGGCGACGGCCTGGGCCGTGACGAGCTCGGCCATGGCGGCGGTGACGGACATACGGCCCTCCCGGCTGACGGGGGTCGGCGCTGGCGCTCAGGGTGAGCATGCCACCTCCGACACCTGTATGTTGCCGGGATGGCGGTGGACGGCCTCGCTGCTCTGGCCAATCAGGTGCGATGGTTGCTCGAACCGCTGGAGTCCGCCGCCGCCACCCGACGGGTGAGCGGGTGGGACGTGCTGCCCGTGGCCCTCCCGGACCTGTCCCCCGTCCTCGGCCAGCTCGAACGGCTGGCCGTCGCCGGGGTGCCCCCTGGCAGCGACGCTCTCGAGCAGGCAGCCGGACCGCTCCTGGCCGCGGTCGAGTCCCTCACGAGCCTGCCCGCGCAACCCGGCGTGGCCGAGTCGCTCGTCGAGTCCTTCCTGTCCGACCTGGGCGAGGGCATGCTGGTCGAGCACCTGGCCCGGCACGTGCCGAAGGCCTGGGCCGTCGTCCGGCTGCTGGGCGGCACGGCCACTGTGCCGCGAAGTGCGATCACGGCGGCCGGGACCATCTACCGACCCGCGCACGACGCCGTGGTGGTGGACTGGCAGGCCCTCGCCACGGGGCTGACCGACCCGTTGGCGACTGTCAGCGCCCTGTCCGCCGAGCCCGCGATGGACCTGCTCGAAGAGCCCCTGCGCGACCTGTTCCGGGCCCTGGGGGCATCGGCGTTCGTCTCGCGCCCCAACCCCACGGACCCGAGGGCCGTGGTCGGGCGCTGGGCCCTGGTGGGCGCCGACAACGCGGCCGTCGGACTCCTGCTCGGGCTCGCGTTGTTCGACGCGCCCGGGCTCACCCCACCCCTGGGGTTGACGATCGTGCCCGCAGGTGGCGCCGACCTGCGGGTGGGCCGTTCCAGCTTCAGCGCCACGGCCAGTGCGCCGGTGAGCATCACCGCCGCCGGCATCTCCGGCACCGCCCCCGAGGTCAGCCTCTCCGCGGAGCTGGCACTGCCCGGTTCCCCGGCGTTCGCGATCGGGCCGGCTGACGGCACCAACCTCACGGTCCAGGGCCTCTCGGCCCTGCTCCGGCTCACCGCCGGGGGCGTCGACCCGCTGACCTTCGAGGCCGGTGCGCGGGTCGACGGCTTCACGGTGGCCATCCGCGGCGGCGAGGGCGACGGATTCCTGGCCGTCGTGCTGCCCGCCGAACCAGTCGAGATCACGGTGGACATCGCCCTGACCTGGAGCCCTGCCGAGGGACTGCGGTTCCGCGGCCACGGGGCGCTGGAGTACCGCGACCTCACGCCGCACGAGCTCGGTCCCATCACGTTGAGCTCGGTGGCGGTCCGGGCGCTGGTCGACGACCACGGACTGCAGGCGATGGCCGCGGTGTCCGCCGGGATCACCCTCGGCCCCGTCAGCGGCAGCGTGACCGACATTGGGCTGGCGCTGACCGTCGACAGAACCTCGCCGATGCCGGTGCTGCGCTTCAAGCCCCCGACTGGGCTTGGCCTGTCGATCGACACCGCCGCGGTCAGCGGCACCGGCTTCCTGCTGTGCGACCCGGATGCCGGGCAGTACGCGGGATTCCTCACGCTGCGGATCGCCGAGGTCGTGACGATCGGAGCCCTCGGGCTGCTCAGCACGAAGATGCCCGACGGCAGTGACGGGTTCAGCCTGCTGATCATCCTCAAGGCGCAGTTCCCGCCAATCCCGCTCGGGTTCGGCTTCTCGCTGAGCGGCCTGGGCGGCATGGTCGGGATCCACCGGCGCATGGACACCGCCGCACTGCGGGACGCGGCACGGTCGGGGACCGTCGGCGCGATCCTCTCACCGGCGGACGCACAGGGGGACCCGGGCGGGGTGGTGACCCGCGTGGGGGCGATCTTCCCGGTGGCCCCCGGCCGGCACCTGTTCGGCCCGATGGTGACCCTGGGCTGGGGCCCGAACAACCTGGTGTCGTTCGACCTAGCGATCGTCCTCGAGCTGCCCGCCCCGCTGGTGCTGGTCGTGATGGGCACGGTGCGCGCGATCCTCCCGACCAAGGACGCGGCCGTGGTGCAGCTGCGCATGGACGCGGTGGGGATCCTCGACTTCGGCGCCGGCGAGGTGTCGCTGGACGCCACGCTGGTCGACTCGCGCATCGCCGCCTTCACGATCAGCGGCGACCTGGCCCTGCGCGCCGGGTGGAAGGAGCAGCAGGGGTTCGCACTGGCGCTCGGGGGGTTCCACCCGCAGTTCGCCCCACCACCGGGATTCCCGGAGCTGCGCCGGATCACTCTGGCCCTGGCCACCAGCGACAACCCCGTGATCCGGATCGAGACCTACCTGGCGCTGACCTCGAACACGATCCAGCTGGGTGGGCGCCTCGACGTGCGCGCCGAGGCAGGACCGTTCAGCGGGGCCGCCTGGTGCAGCCTCGACGCACTGGTGCATCTCTCGCCGTTCCACCTGCTCGTGAGCCTCGATGCGGGGATCGAGATCCGCATGTGGGGCACGCCGCTGCTGTGCGCCCGGCTCCTGGCCGCCCTCAGCGGCCCGGCACCGTGGCGGGTGGCCGGCTCGATCGAGTTCGAAGTGCTGTTCATCAAGGGCCGCCTCGCGATCGACGTGACCATCGGCGACGACGCACCGCCGCCGCCCACACCGGTAGCGCTGCCCCCGATCCTGCAGGCCGCACTCGCCGCAGACGACGCCTGGTCCGCGGAGCACGCCACACCCCCGGGCGTGGTGCTGGCCAGCGGGCCGAACACCCCCACGCTGCTGCTGCACCCGCACGCCACGGTCACGGTCCGCCAGCGCACCCTGCCGATCGGGGTGCCGATCACCCGGTTCGGCGCCGCCCGCCCGGCCGCACCGGTGACCTTCACCGACCTCACGCTGCGGGTGGCCACGCAGGGCACGTCCAGCCCGGTCGCCGACGGGTTCGCGGCCGGCCAGTTCCAGGACCTCCGCGACGCCGAGGCCCTGTCCAGCCCCGGCTTCCAGCAGCTCCCGTCCGGGGCCGCGCTGCGGGCCGCGACCGGCACGGTGCTCGGCCCGACCGCCACCGCCACCGACCCCTTCGAGGACGTCATCCTCGGCCCCGAGCCGGCCGCCGCTCCCGGGTTCGCGTGGACCGGCAGCGCCTCCGACGGCATCGCCGGCACGCAGGGGCTGCTCGCCGCGCTGGCCGCGCACACCCCCGCGCCCATCGTCCGCCTGGACCCCGAGCGGTTCTGCGCCGCACCGGTCGGCACCCTGGACGGGGCCGGCGCCGAGGGCCCGCACGCGGTGGTGACCTCCACGATGCCGCGCGGCCACCGGGTGCTGGCACGGTCCGAGGTGCTGGCGTGAGCACGTTCGCGGACTGGGCCCGCAGCGGGATCGGCGCCCGCGCCACGGCCACCGCCGGGGCTCAGCGTGCGAGCGTCCCGGTCACGGCTGCCTGGTCCGTGCACGACGGTGCCAGGACCAGCGCCGAGTCGTTCACCAAGACCCTGCCGCTGGTCGGCCCGGGCGACGTGGTCGGCATCGACCCGGACCAGGTGGCGGCGGTGTTCCCCGCCGACGGCACCCTGGCCGCGGCCCCCGAGGAGCTGGCGTTCGTCGAGTTCCACACCGCTGACCTGCCCTGGCGCTACACGCCCGGCGCTGCGACGGCCGGTGTGGCGCTCCAGCCGTGGGTGGGACTGATCGTCCTGCCCGCACCGGACCCGGCCGGCCCGGTGCGAGAGCTGGGCGAGGGGCGCCGGTCCGTGCAGGTGCCCCCCGGGCAGCGGCCGACCGGGGTGGACTGGTCGCTGTGGGCACACGTGGAGGGCGAGCGCTCCCGCCTGGTCGCGCCCCGGATCCTGGAGCCGAACACGCGGTACGTGGCCTGCGTGGTCCCCACGTTCGAGGCCGGGCGGCTCGCCGGGCTGGGGCAGGCCCCGGGAACCGCCTCCGGCGCGTGGACCACCTCACCGGACCCCCTGCCCGTGCCGGTCTACGCCAGCTGGACGTTCACCACCGGGCCGGGCGGCACCTTCGAGCAGCTCGCCCGGCGGCTGGAGCCCCTGGAACGCACGGCCCGGACCGGCCTCGGATCGCGCGCCGTGGACACCACGACACTGGGCGAGCCCGCGCAGCCCTCCAGCCCCACGCAGCACCACGGCGTTCGGCGGGGTGCTCGCGGTCGGCCGCGCCCCCCGCCCTGCCGCCGACGCCCGCGTCGCCGCGCTGCTCACCGGCGCGGCGCTGGACCCACCCGTGTACGGCCGCTGGCACGCCGGGGCCGCGGTGCCCTCCGCGCGCGGCGCGACCTGGCCGAGCTGGCTCGGCACCTTGAACCGCTCCCCCGCGCTGCGGGCCGCCGCGGCAGTGGGGGTGCGCGTCGTGGCGCGCCGCCAGGAGGAGTTCATGCGCGCGGCCTGGGACCAGGCCGGGGACCTGCGCACCGCGAACGCCCTGCTGCGCTCGGCGCAGGCCGGGATCGCCGTGAGCACCACGATCATGGCCAAGCGGATCGCACCGCTGGAGCCGTGGGAGCGCTGGCAGGTCCTCGCGGGTCACCTGGACCGGGTGCGCCGGGCTCCCCGGGGACCCGATGACGGTGGCCGCCGAGCTCGCCGACCTGCCGGTGGCCCCGCTGCTCTCGGGGCACTGGCGGCGGGCCCTGCGCCCCCGCGGGCCGCTCGTGCGTCGCCTCGAGCGCCGCTGGCGCAACCCGGACGTGCCGATCGCGTGGGATCCCGTCGACCTGCTGGTCGGCCTGGGAACCGGCACGGCCGCCGTGCCGCACTTCACCGCCGCCGGGATCGGGCCGGGCGGGATCGTGCCGGCGATGCGCCGCGCCGGCAACTTCGACGACGCGGATCTCGACGGCCTCGCGCTGGCACTCGCCCCGTTCCAGCGCGCTGCCGGCACTCCTGCGCCGGCAGTCGTCCTGGCAGCCGCCCGCATCGACGCACTCGACCGCCGGCTGGTCGCGGAGCTCGCACCGGCCCGGACCATCGCAGCGCGGGTCGCGGACCGGGTGCAGGTGTCCCCCGACGGCGCGGTGTCCTCGGGCGGGGTCGCGACCATCATGGCCAGCCCGCGGATCCCGGTGCCGATGTACGCCGAGCTGGTCGGCGAGGGTCGCGACTGGCTCCTGCCCGGCCTGGCGACCATGCCCTCCGACACCGTCGCACTGGCCGCGACCAACCAGCAGGTGATCGAGGCGTTCCTGGTGGGGATGAACCACGCGATGGCCGGCGAGCTGCTGTGGCGCGGCTTCCCGACCGACCAGCGCGGCACCGTGTTCAGCCGCTTCTGGCCGACCCGGCCCGACCCCACGACCGGACAGATGGCGGCCGAGATCACCGACGTGCACACGTGGCCCCGCGGCTCCGCAGCTCGGCCGACACCGCCCGGGCCGCAGTGCCGGCCTCACCGTCCTGCTGGTCCGCGGCGAGCTGCTGCGGAGGTTCCCCGACGCCCAGGTCGTGCTGGTCTCCGCGGCTGCGGACGGCAGCCCGTCGAGCGCGGCCGGGGACACCCTGCAGCCGGACTTCCGGGCCTGGGTGGAGCCCGACCTCGCCCTCGTGGGCTTTGCGCTGCCGAGCAGGCAGGCGCGTGGTCGCTTCCTGCTGCTCTCCGAGCCCGCGCTGGGTCGCCGGTTCCGGCTGCCCGACCCGCCGGGCACCACCCCGGTGCCCATCTCCACCACGGGGTGGATCACCAGCCTCCCCGGCGCCACGGGCTCGGCGCAGGTCGCCGCGGCCCTCGTCGCCCGCCAGTTCCGCCTGTTCATCCACGGCAGCCGACTGCTGACCAGCTGAGGAGCCATGCCCTACCCACTCGACACCCAGTACGTCCAGATCGCCAAGGTCCGGGCAGCGCTCGCCGATCTCTCGACGACCCGCTCGACCGCGGACCCCGCTGACTGGCGTGCCCGCCGCGCCGGCCTGGTCGGGCGGCTCGACAAGGCTCGGACGGAGTTCCTGGCCACCACGTCCTGGCCGGAGCTGCCCCGCGACGTCCCCGCACTGCTGCTCCCCCTGCGCCTGGAGACCCGCTACGCCTGGACCGACGGAGCCGGCGGGGTGTGGTGGAAGTGGGCGAACGGACGCAGCAGCGCCCTGCTCGTGCGGATCACCCCCGACGAGCTGCACATCGACAACCACGAGCCCCAGCTGACTCCGGCGGAGGTCGAGGCCGGACGCAGGTACCTGCTCAGCACCCGCGCCGCGCGCACCCGCGACGAGCACGTCGATGCGTTCGAGGCGCTGGCCCGGGTCGTCGGCCCGCGGCGCGCGACGTACGTGGCCGACGCCGTCCGACGCAAGGAGCCCGGCGTGCAGCCGCGGATCCCCGAGCCGGCCACGGCCCGACTGCTGCCCGAGCAGTTCCAGTTGCGGGTGCTGGTCGAGGGCAGCACCACCCCGATCGTGGCCACCACCGCGCTGGTCGCCGAGCCCCTGGTGGTCACCCCCGACCCCGCCCTGCACGACTCCCCGCCCCCGCCGGGCACCCTGCCCGACGAACTCGCGTGGATGACCGACTTCACCGCGGCGGTACGCAGCGGCCTGGGCCTCGTCGTGCCGCTCGGGGCCGGGTCGCACCCCCGGATCGAGTCCGTCGTCGTGACCGGCCTACGCCGGACCGCTGGCCCCGACGAGACGGCCGGAGATCTCCAGGCGCTTCTCGCGGCGCACCGCCACAGCACCGGCCTGTCGATGCCGGCACCCGGCACGCCGACGAACCACACCGCGGCGGACACGCCCCCGCCCACCGGTGACGACGGCCTGAACGACCCCCTGGCGCTCTTCCGGCGGGAGGTCAGCCTCGACCCTCCTGGCGTGGTGAGCCTGGTGGCCGGCGCAGGGTGCGACGGCCGGCACCTCTCCGGCCTGCTCGGCCTCGATGCCGAGACGTTCGGCCACGCCGCCGGAGCCGACGCGACCACGCGCGCTCTGGCCCGCGACGTGCGCCGCCTCATGCGACTGGCGTGGGAGCCGCTGCTGGCCAGCCTGCTGCAACCGGCCGTGGAGCCCTCGCTGCTCGCCGAGGTGCTCGACCTGCACACCGAGTCGGTGAGCGGCGTCGGTCCCGCGCCCCTGCTGCAGGTGGGCCGCCAGCCCTACGGCGTGCTCCCGGTGACGCAGTGGAACAGCGACGCGGACCTCGTCGACGCCGAACGTCTCGTGGCCGCGCAGCTCCCCCGCCTCGCCGATGCGCTGGTGAGCGCCGCGCCGCCGTCGCTGACGGGATTCGGCGAGGACCGGGCCGACACGGAGACGAGCCTGCTCGACCTGCTCATGCGCGATGGCGCACCGCAGCGGCTGCTGCTGCAGGCCCTGCTCGGGCCGCAGGCAGCCGGCGGGTACGGCGCAGGCACCACTGCGGGCAGCCCGGCCGACCCGTACGACGACTGGACCGCGACGACCGTCGCGCTGCTCGATCCCGCCGCCACGGGCACCGCGGCGTCGACGCCGGCCACGCGCACCGCACCGATCGCCGGCCAGGTCACGGTGACCGCCCCCTGGGTGCGCCCGGGGTCCGGGACCGCAGCCGCGGCCGGGGCGAGGGCCACCGCACCGCAGGACGGGCCGAACGAGCCCGGCCTGTGGCGGCTGGCAGCGCTGCGCCCGGAGCTCGACCTGCCCGTCACAGTGCTGACCGCGATCGGCCGTCTGGCGATGCTCGCCGCCGCCGACCCGTTCCGCTGGCAGCACCTGGTGTCCGTGGGCGCGGCGGTGCCGGAGTCCGCGGATCCGATGGCCTCGGAGTGGAACGGCGACGGGCTCGCCGACTGGCTGGCGTACTACGCCGACCAGGTCCCCGCCGCCAACAGGCGCGTGGCCGAGGTGCGCCAGCTGCTGGCCTCCCTGAGCGCAGCGGTCGACCGCCCGGGCGGCGCCGACACCGTCGAAGCCGTCCTCGCAGGCGAGCTCGGCACCGCCTCACACCGGCTCGACGCGTGGTGGACGGCCCTGGCCACGACCCGGCTGCGGCGGGCGCGCGCCAGACGCCCGAACGGCCTGCTGGTCGGCGCCTACGGGGTGCTCGAGCACCTGCGCCCGGCGTCCTCGCGCAGCGACGGCTACGTGCACGCGCCGAGCATCCCCCAGGCCGTCGCGGCCGCCGTGCTCCAGTCCGCGCACATGGGCCAGCACCGCGCCGCAGGAGGTGGGGCGCGCGGGGACGCCTACGCCGTCGGCCTCAGCTCCGCGCGCACCCGCGGAGCGATGCGGCTCATCGAGGGCCTGCGCGCGGGTCAGCCCCTCGGGGCGCTGCTCGGCGGAGTGCTGGAGGAGGCGATCCTCGAGACGGCCCCGTCCTCGGCCGCCGGCCATCGCCTCGTCGACGTGCTGCGCGCCGCCCACCCACTCACGGCCGGGCGGCTGCACCCGCTGACCCGCGGCGGGTCGGCCGTGGCCGCACCGGAGGTCTGCGACGGCCTGGCCGCGCTGGAGGGCCCGATGCCCCGTGGGGTGCGTGCCGCCGACCGACCAGTGCTGACGCGCGCCCGGGAGCGCGTCGCCGACCTGGTCGACGCGACCGGTGACCTGCTCCTCGCCGAGGGGGTGCACCAGCTGGCGCAGCGCAACCCCGCGCGCGCCGCAGCTGCGGTGGAGGCCCTGGCCGGGACGCACGTGCCCCCACCTGTCCCGGAGTTCGTCGCCCAGCCCACACCCGGCGTCGCGGTCACCCACCGGGTGCTTCTGATCGCCCCCGACCCGGCGCCGTCGGCCACCGTGCGTGGCCCCCGCGGGCGCCTGGCCCCCGGACTCGATGCCTGGGCGGCCGACTGCCTGGCCACCGTGACGCTGACCACGGTCGACGCCGTCGGGACGCCCACGTCCCAGGCCCTGACCGACCTCATGGCCGACGCACAGCTCGGCGCCCTGGACGTGGTCGCGCTGAGCACCGACGAGAGCTGGAGCCACCTGCTCGACCGCCTGGGTGCGGCTGCCGGGGCGGCATCCCTGAGTAGGACGGACGCGATGGCAGCGGCCACGGCCGCGATCCGGGGCCTGCTCGCCGCCGCCCGCCCCGTGCGCGCCACGGATGGGGCCCCGCTGACCGCTGCCTGTAGTGCAGCTGCGCGCATCGCGGCCTGGGAGGACGACCTCCGCGCGGCCATCGACGCCCTCGACGACGCCACGAGCGACCCCGCCCCCGACCGCGACGCCTTCCTGGCCGCACTCGTCGGCGCGGACGCCGTCGGCTCGCCGGTCCACTGGTCGCCCGGGGACGCGGACGCCGCGCTGGCCTCGGCGGCAGGTGCCGCGCGCACCGCCCTGGCCGCCCGGCCGATCGGTGCCGACCACGCCATCACCGATGACGTGTCCGCGGCTGAGGCGCTGCGTGGCCTGTCCGGGGCAACCGCGTGGTTGGGCAGCACGGCCACGTTCGGCACCCCCACAGTCCCCACCGGCACCGACAGCGCCTCCGTCGACCGGTTCCTGTTCCAGCACGGGCAGGTGCGCGACGGCACCGCCGCCGTCGAGCGCGTCCGCGACACCCTCGACCTGCTCGGCGCCCCCGCGCTGGTGATCACGGTGCACCAGGACCCCCTCACGGCCGGCGAGAACTGGGCGGCCCTTCCGGGGCCGCTGGCAGCCGGCCGGATCTCCTCCGTCCTGCTGGCCACCGACGCAACCCCGCCTGGTGCGCGCGTCTGCGCCCTGATCGTCGACGACTGGGTTGAGGTGGTCCCGGACCCGGAGTTGACCACCGCCATCGCGTTCCACTACGACGCGCCCACGTCCGAGCCGCCGAACGTCGCGCTGCTGGCCGTGCCGGACCCGACCTCCGAGTCGCCATGGGAGGACCTCGCCCCGTACGTCGACGAGGCCCTCCGGATCGCGCGGATGCGCTGCCTGACCCCCGCGGAGCTCGCCGGCAACGGGGTGGTCCCGGCGATGGTGACCCTGCAGCACCCCACACCGGGCTGGACGCCGGACCTGCCGATCGACGGACTCACACCGACCGGGGGGACGCCATGAGCCTTGGGCACCTGACACGACTCATGCCGGACCCGTACGTCGACCCGGACCGGGCCCTCGGGGCTCGGCTCCACGACGCCGCCTGGCTGCTGGCCCGGCAGTGGCAGCTGGGAGAGCTCGCGGCAGAGGACGCCGGAAGCCCGGTGGGCGTGAGCCACCGGGCGACGATCGGTCGGCTCGACGCAGTCACCCTCGACGGCGGCAGCACCTGGCAGCCCTACCAACCCGACGCCCAGCCGTTGGGCGCCGTGGTCGAGGCGGTGCCCGCACCGGGGAGCGGGGAGCTGCGGCTGCGCACCGGCCAGCAGCTGGTCCGCGCCCTGCGCCGCGCCGGAGCCCCGGCGGCGACGATCGGCGGGCTCGCCGACCAGCACCCGTTGGCCGCCGACTACACCTCGCCCGAGGTCGCGCTCGCCGCGGGGCTGGTGCCCGACGGCCTGGCGGCGTGGGCGGCTCTGGTCGACGACAGCGTGACTCCCCCGGCCCCGGCGGCGGGAGTCACCGAACCGGCGATCCTGGCCGCGGTGTCGGAGTGGATCGCGACGTGCGGCTCGCTGCTGGCGCGCCCAGCCGGAACCGGGTGGGACCCCCACGACCTCACGCATCGCTTCGCCGGGCACGCCGGGACCGCCGGCGGGGGCATCGAGCTTGCCGCTGTCGACCACCCGGGTGGGCCGGTGGCGTGGTGGAGCGTCGACGGGGCGGCCGCGGCCACGAACGGCCCCCTGATCAGTGTGACGAGTGAGGCCATTGCGACGCGTGCCGCATTCCCCGGCATGCCGGTCCCCCGCTGGTGGGAACTCGAGGAGCACCGGATCGATCTGGCCGCCGTGGCGCCGACCAACGCGGACCTAGCCAAGACCGCCATGCTCCAGTTCGGCCTGCTCTACGGCAACGACCACTTCCTGCTTCCCGTGCGCCTGCCCCTGGGTTCGGTGTGCGAGACGACTGCCCTGTCGGTCACCGATTCGTTCGGCAGGACGACCGAGATCCCCGCGTCCTCGGGACCCGGATGGACGCTCTTCTCGCTGACAGGGGCTCCAGGAGCGCCCTTCGCCCTGATGTCCGGCGACCAGCCGGACAGCGCACGCACCCTCGGCACCCTGCACCTCCTGCGCGACGAGATGGCCAACCTCGTGTGGGCCGTGGACGGCACCACCCCCGCGGCCCCGGCCGGGCAGTTCACACCCCCGACGGTGGGTCCCGCCACGTACCGCCTGCGCCGCACCCCCCCTGCCGGGTGGCACGCGATGGTCCAGGACCCGGCCCACCCCGCCACACTCGTCCCCTCGCCGGCCACCACCGGACTACCCGGGCTGGTCGGCGAACTGGCAGGCGGCGTGAACCGCAACGCCGTCCCGGCGGCCGGACGCCGGATCGTGCTCGAGGTCGTGATCAGCCGCTGGAGTGACGGCGGCACCCACTTGCGCTGTCGTCACCGGACCAGCGTGGACCACCCGCTGTCCACCCCCGGAGTGGCGTTCGACGACCTCGAGATCCCGGACGCCACGTAGCCCTAACCGCGATCTTCGTCCCGAATCGCGCGATCGTTCCAAGGGATCACCACAGACGTAGACCGTCGTGCGCCGTCTTGACTGAAACCCCACCCCGTCGGGGCGAGGCCGCCGCCTGGGCTCGAGAATCACTCTCCACGGGGCTGAGCCAGAGGCTCGCAGCCTTTGGGGGGCTGGTGACCGGCAGGTGGAGAGCACCACCGCGTAGCCGGAGGGGTAAGCGGGCAGGGCTCAGCGCCGGGGGATGCGCTGAGCACCGATCCAGCTCGAGGCGCGCACCATTGACCGCGACACGTTCAGCGGTCCTGGAGCTCCAACCCCTGCGGGGGGTGGGGGCCCGCCCGATCCGGGAGGGGCCCGACCGTACGGTCGGCCCCGCCCGGATGGCCTCGCCCTCTGTCAGCGGCCGGGGCTCACTTGATCGACTCGAGCACCTTGTGGTAGCCGGTCTTGGCCTGCTCCTGGGCGTCGTGAGCGACCTCGGTGGCCCGGCCAGGGACCTGTGCCAGGGTGTCGGTCGCCGTGTCGAGGAACTTCTCGGCGTCGGAACGGACCTCGTCGAGGAACCTCTCGGTGTCGGCACGCAGCTCGTCGATGAGCTTCTCGGTGTCGGCACGCAGCTCGTCGATGAGCTTCTCGGTGTCGGCACGCAGCGCGCCCACGGTCGTCGGGATCTCGATCTTGGCCAGCATTTCGCGCAGCGTGTCGACGAGCTTCTCGGCGTTCGTGCGCACCTCGTCGATGAACTTCTCCGCGTCCTCACGGACCTCGTCCACGGTCGGGACCTCGATCTTGCCGACCATTTCGCGCAACTGCTCCACGGTCGGCACGTGCAGGCCCTCGGGCACCTGCTCCATGGCGACCGGGGCCTCCTTCTTGGCGGGGGCCCTGCGGGCGGTGCTGGTCTTCTTGGCAGGGGCCTTCGCCGGTGGCGTCTTCTTCGCCGCGGTCTTGCGCGTGGTCGTGGTGGCCTTCGTGGCCGCGGCCTTGGGCTCCTCGACCTTCTCGGTCACGGTCTCGGGGGTGGTGTTCTCATTCATGGGTCAGTCCTCTTCTCCATTGTCGACGGTTGCCAGCGAGCGCTGGGCCGCGTTCTCGGCCTGGAAGGCCGCGTCGATCTCCAGCAGCACCTTGCCTTGCCGCTCGGTGAGTGTCGGGTCCTCGGCGATCGCGGCCAGGACCGAGTGGTCCCCACGGCGCGGCTCGAGGATCCCGGCCTGCACGTAGAGCGTCTCCGCGGACACCGCAGGCCCTCGGCATTCCGGGCGAGGATCTCCGCGCTCGGCCTGCGCAGCCCCGCTCCACCTGACTCAGGCAGGGGTTGGAGATGTCCGCGGCCTTGGCCAACTGGCGCAGCGAGATCTGTGCGGCGGTCCGCTGTTCGCGGATGAACCCGCCGAGCTTCGCCGCGTCGATCCTGGCCACACCTCCAGTCTCCGCCCATGCGCTTGCTATTGCAAGCACTTTGCTAGCAGGTGCCCCGTGAGATGGCTCACTCCCAGGTCTCACCCCGAATTGCCTGGCATTAGGGATGGTCCACCGGGGCCCCGTCGTGGTGGCCGGGCTGCTGTTCGACTTCAACACCGAGTTCCAGAGCCCCACTCCGACGGCAGACGAGCTCGCCGTCAGGTTCCGGCGAATGCTGGCCCTTCCGGAGGTGATCGTGCTGCTGGCCGGGGACGACGAGCCGGTCGGGTTCGCGTTGCTGACCCTGCGCCCGACTCCGTACTTCGACGGACCGCTGGCCCAGCTCGAGGAGCTCTACGTCCGCCCGCACGCGCGCAATCAGGGCCTCGGCACCGCCTTGCTGGAGGCCGCGATTCGGATCGTCGGTGAGCGGGACGCCGGAGAGGTGCACATCAACGTTGACGAGGTCGACACCGACGCCCGCCGGTTCTCCGAACGGCACGGGTTCGTCAACATCGAACCCGGCCAGGAACACCGGATGCTCTGCTACCTGCGCGAACTCTAGGGGCGACCCGCACACCCGAGGACCCGACTGACGTCCCTGACTGGGTGGGGTGCCTACCGCGCCCGGCGGTACTGGTGTTGCCAGGGTTGTTCCCCGGGGCTGTCCTCGGTCCACCCGTCGTCGGTGATCTCGCGCTGCAACTCGTCGAGGGCCTCAGCCATGCCCGGGGCCCATTCCTCTCTCGGCAGCATGGTCGTGCCGATCGGGACGGTGCCCCAACTGTAGGGGGCCGCGAACGTCGCACTGGTGTACCTGGGCTTCCCGTCGACCACGCCCACGAAATGCCACTGCTGGGTGTTCGAGGACAGCAGACCGAGCATGGTCACCCACATCGAGCGGATGACCTCCAACTGGATGCTCAGACGCTCGTGCCGGTCGTCAGGGTCGCTTCCATGCGAAGCCATCTGTGGAGCGTAGCAGCGGAAGCTACCTGCTCGGCGGGTGCTTTCCCAGCTGTCCACGATGCCCTCGGCCATCCCACTGATCGCCAACGCGGATAGTGCACCCTCCCGTGGGAGGGGTCCTGACACCCCTGCCACCGGGTCAGGCATCCAACGCCTTCGCCTGGTTGACCCAGTCCTCGCACTCCGCCACCGAGAGCCCGACCACCGCACCGTGCCGAGTCTCGATCATCTCCTTGAGGTTCTCCGGCTTGAGGTGGCGCAACTCCTTGACCGAGTCCTCCCCCATGCTCTTGAGCATCTCTGCGTACTTCGGGCCGATTCCCTTGATCCTCGCGAGGCCGTTCTCCACCTGCGCCGGGTCCGCTGTGGACACACTCAGCGGGGGGCCGACGGGGCGGGTCGTTCCGGCTGAACAGGGAACCGACGCAGTGTCTTCAGGCTCCGCCGCCTGGCGGGCATCGAGTGGGCCAGCCGCCACCACCGATTCCGAGCACACCAGGCACTCCCAGAAGGGCGTGGACCCTTTGCCACGCCCCGCCGGCCGTGGCGGCAGCCCGGACCGCCCTGCGTCGTTGTCACCGGTTAGCCCCCACCGGGAGGGCCTGTCGCTCGCCGCGGTAAGCCGCGTTCAGGAGTCGTGTCGAGACCGCGTTGGCGGGTTCGCCAGTGGCTGTGGTCCCGGATGCGGAAGACCACTGGCGGGACGGAGGACCCTGTCCACCAACCCCGGTCATCGCTACCGTCGCAAGCAGAACGACGGCCGACCCCGGTCGGAGCGCGAACCCACACCTACCTCCCGTTGCGCCCACCGGGGTCGGGCCGTGCATGACCCTCCTCGAACTGAGCATCGTGCCCGACACCAACGCGGCACCGCGCACGCGTCACTGGCCCGGCTACGTCTGGCCTGACCCCGGTTGGGCTACAAACTGGGCTCGGCTGTGAGTGCGGTCCCTCGATCGCCCATTCCATCGACGTTCCCGCTCCCGCCAACGAAGTGAACCCCATACCGCGCCGCCGCCCGCTGGGCTCTCCCAGGGTGGTGATCAGGCTCATTTGGGTGGGAGCGGCGTGCAACGCATCGGTCGCCCAACAGCTGGAAGCAGACCGGGACCTTGCCGTCCCGCGGATGGCGATCGTGGCTGGGTCCACGACCACCGGCGTGCCACCCGCCGCTCCGCGTTCCCTTCCCCGACGGGCCCACCGGGTGAGTCAGCCGTCGGCGCTCGACCCATGTGGCAGGGTGGACCCCTCCTCTGTCGGCCCCGGCACGCCACCAGATGGTCGGCCCTCGACGAGGACTGTGGACCCGGCCGACCGCGTGTGCTCGTCCTCGAGTCGGCTGCGAACCTGATCGAGGGCCTCGGTGTCCCCGCGAGGGACGGCCACGGTGACGTGGTCGGCGCCGTTGATGCGCGGATCGTCGAACACGGTGTCGACGACCTCGTGCCGCCTCTGGGGGTCGTCGTGGCCCGATGCGCCTGGCACGGACGCGGCCGCTTGACCATTGCCGAGGTCGGCGATGCTGTCCGCGGCCAGTTGCTTGACCTCGTCAGTGGAGTCGGGCTGCGGGCTTGGTTGGGTTTGGTCGGTCATCTGTCTGCCTCCTTGGTCTACGGTTGCGCAGCCGCGCCGCTCTGGTGCGGGTGATCGGCCAGGACGCCGGACGGCGGGTGAGCGCCTCGGCCCGGTCCTCGGCTCTGAGGAACAGGTGATCGACCACAGTTCTGGTTGCGGTGTCGATGAGCAACAGTTCGTACATCATCGGAATTGCTCCCATTGGGTCGGTGACACCTCGCGGGGCCTCCTGCTGCTTCACGGCGCCCGCCAATCGGTGTGGTTGCGCACCCACGACCGCTGCGCGGCAGCGATCTCGCCCAGGCGCGTCAGATCCAGTGCTCGACGAAACACCGGCAGGGCGTTCCAGGCCGCCAGCGGAAGCATCGCAGCGGGGAGGACCCGCTCCCGCTAGCTGGCCGCCTGCTCGGCGGACCGCTCGGCCCAGGCGTGCTCCGGGTGGCCCGGCGCGTGGTCAGCAACCCTGCGCGTGGCCATCAGTGACGGCCGCGGCTGCGGGCTTGCTGTGTTCGTCCCCGCTGGCCCACGGGGGGGGTGGGTGGGCTCTCGGGAGCTGTGGCAGCGGCGGTTCGCGTTCATGCAGAGCGGCTGGCAGTGAATCTCCTATGACCACCGCGGTCCCGGGGCGAGCACGTCGCCAGCGACCGACGTCCACCTGCAGGGCCTGGTCGATGACCCGTTCGCCCTCCGCCTCCGGGGTGTCCTGAATTGCGTTGGGACACCGGAGGGAGGGCCCGCGGGAGGGGTCAGCCATCCCGCGGCGACAAGCAGGGCCCTCGGGGCCGGCGGATCAGGTTACGCGCAGATCCGGAGCCAGTCGGACACCCCGGATCACGTTCGGGCAGTTCCCTCGGCGGCGGTTATCCACGCTGTGCGGACGACGGCCAGGGCCTGATCCGCACGGATGCTCAGCCGGGTCTGGTGTCCCAGAGCAACCCGCCAGTCCCGTTCGTCGATGCCGGCGGTGAAGATCCACTCGCTCGGGGGCTGGCCGAACGGCCCCCGGGTGACGAACACCGCCACGGCCTCGGGGGTGATCAGCCCGCGCTCGGCCAGGGCCCACAGGTCGTACAGATCGCGAGGCGCCCGCCGCTCGATCCACGCAGCCAGCTTCGCCGCCGCCGCGCCAGGCGCGGTGAGCACAGCCATCCGAGCGGGTGGGGCATCGGCGTAGCGCTGCTCGAGGTCGTGGACCTCGGACGGCCAGGTATAGCCCGAGCCCTGGACGAGTTGCAGCTGGACACTGGTCTGATCGTCCACGATCAGGACGGCGGGTTGGCTTCCCGTGGTCCCGGTCAGCGCCGGCCGCCAGGTCACTGCGCCGTGGCTTCGCGCCAGACCAGTACGGATCGCGGCTTCCAGGCCGGCGGCCACCTGCGATCGGGGCGCCACCGCGATCAGGTCGAGGTCCTCGCTGAGCCGCGACGCGGTCAGGTAGGTCCGAGACAGCGCGGTCCCGCCGAAGAACACGACGTCCGTGCTCGGGACACCGGCTGAGATGGCCGCGAGCACGTGGGAGATCAAGTGATCGCGGCGCACCTGTTCCATGTCGACGCCGAACCGATCCGCGACAGCCGCCCATTCGGTCTGCCATTGGCCATTCACGGGAGCACCGCCTCGAGCCGGCGCAGGGTGGCCCGCATCCGCTGCTGGCCGGCCAACCGCCCCAACACCTGCTGGTCGCACACCGGCAGCAAGGCCCCGATCGCCTCCTGCGCATCCAGATCCACCAGCCGAGGATCCGACCGGGCGAGGTCCAGGACCGTCTGCTCCACGGTGGTGGCCAGCGCCTGGCCGAGGTCGGTGCTGACCAGGGTGGCGTCCAAGGCGGCCACATCCCGGCGAACGAAACGCACCACCGCGTCCCGGTCCACGAGCTGCACCGGGCGATGGGCCCGGGGAACCGCCACCCACGCCTGGGCCCCCGCCCGCGGCAGCGCCCGGTGAACCCGGGCCGCCGACTTGCCCATCAGGACCGGAACCCGGTCGCCGAACACTGCCGTCGCGATACCAGCCGCGGCCGCCTCCAGGCTGGGCCGCCACGAGTCTGCGTCGAACTCCAGAGGGACCGCGCAGTAGTACCCATGCGCCAACCGGTGCAGCACCCCCCGAGCCTCCAGGTCCCGCACCCGAACCCGCGGCTGGGCATACACCTGGCCCAGGTCAGCGGGCCGAACCGTGCGCATCGGCGCCCGGGCAGCCACCCGCGGGCCCTTCATGGCCTGTCTCGTCATGTTGCAAACGTACTCCTTAGAGAAACTATTTGCACACTTACATGTGATTGGGTCTGTCCATCCTGCACCTGTCCAGTGTGAGCCGCACAACCAACGACCGAGGTCGCCAACCTGCGATCACGGACCATCCGCGCGCCACAGAATTGGGCTAATGGGAGTGCAACGGCTCCTGTTTGCCGGGAGGCTGTTGTCCGAGCCGGGCTGCCGGGTGAGCACTGAAATTGGGCAGATCCTCGAGGTCTATCTGTAGATCGTGCCCCCGGTGGTCGGTGAGGAGGCTTGATGGCTGGTGGGATGACGTGCCGGTGAGCACTGGTCCATTAGCGTGCTGCGCGCCTTCTCTCAGGCTCTGCCCGCAGCTCTGTCCGAGAGCTGTCGCTTGATGGAGGTGAGTGTGGTGCTGTACGTCGGGGATGACTGGGCCGAGGCCCATCACGACGTGGAGATCGTCAATGACGCCGGGCGGGTGCTGGCCCGGCGTCGGGTTCCCGAGGGGGTGGCCGGGCTGTCGCTGCTGCACGAGCTGATCGCCGACCACCTCGGCGAGGACGACGAGCCCGGGTCGGTGCTGGTCGGGATCGAGACCGACCGCGGCCCGTGGGTCACCGCGCTGGCCGCCGCCGGGTACACGGTGTTCCCGATCAACCCGCTGCAGGTGGCCCGCTACCGGGAGCGGCACTCGGTGTCCGGGGCGAAGTCCGACCGCGGCGATGCGCACACGTTGGCTGAGATCGTGCGCCTGGACCGGGCCCACCACCAGCAACTGGCCCCGGACTCCCCGCTGGCTGAGCAGGTCAAGGTGCTGGCCCGTTCGCACCAGACCCTGATCTGGACCCGGCGCCGGCAGGCCAACGTGCTGCGCTCCACGCTGCGCCAGTTCTACCCCGGCGCGCTGGCCGCGTTCGGTGACGACCTGACTGACCGGGACACCCTGGCGGTGCTGGCCGCGGCCCCATCCCCGAGCACGGGCGCGGCCCTGGGCACCGCCCGGATCGCGACCGTGCTGCGCCGGGCCGGACGCAAGCGCTACATCGAGACCACCGCAGCCCGGATCCAGGCCGCGCTGCGCACCGAGCAGCTGGGCCTGGCACCCGGACTGGCCGACGCCTACGCGGCCACGGTCAGCGCGTACGTGGCCGTGATCAGTGAGCTCAACCAGCAGATCGAGATCCTCGAGCAGGCGGTGGGGTCCCATTTTGGCCACCACCCGGACGCGGCGATCGTGCTGAGCCAACCCGGCCTCGGACCGATCCTGGGCGCCCGGGTCCTCGCTGAGTTCGGTGACGCCCCCGGGCGTTACGCCGACGCCAAGGCCCGCAAGAACTACGCCGGGACCAGCCCGATCACCCGCGCCTCAGGAACCAAACGGGCCGTCCTGGCCCGCTACGCCCGAAACCGGCGACTGGCCGACGCGGTCCACCAGCAAGCCTTCACCGCCATGCGCTGCTCCCCCGGGGCACGGGCCTACTACGCCCGCCACCGGGCCGCCGGCGCCAACCACCACCAAGCCCTACGCGCCCTGAGCAACCGCCTCGTCGGCATCCTCCACGGCTGCCTGGAGCACCACACCGAATACGACGAGACCCTCGCCTGGCAACACCAAACCAACGACGAGAACCGCGCCGCCTGACCCCCTCGGCCCCGCACAGCCGCTCCCCGACCGCGCCCGCAGCCGGAGTCAAGGCTGGCCGCGCAGGCGGCCACCCGAAGGGCACGGCCTTGACACCGGCGAGCACGCGGTCACCCTCGGCCGCGCGCGGGACCGAGCACCCCCACTTCACACGTTAAGAACGTGGGAGGGCTACAGCCCAAAGCCCATTCCCGGGATCGCCCACCGTATAGATGTCCCCGCCTCCGCCAGCGTGGTGGACTCCATACCGCGCCCGATTCGAGCACTCGAGTCGGCTACGCGTCCCTGGCCACGAGATAGAGGGGAACGACGAACACCCACAGCACCAAGCAGCCAAGTAGCCATTGCCCGGGCGTGGAGACGGTCACTGGTCCAACGGTGGCCACGACCGCACGGCCCTCCGACTGCCGGATGCGCGCGTCTCTGAAGATGAACACATCGACGGTGACCACGACGAGCAGCAAGACAACAGGGGCCAGCCAGTTGCCATCCCCACCCCTCATGGCATTCATCGTTGCATGTCGGTCCACATAGTGCCCCAACAGCCAGAACGCGCCACACCCAGCGCACTTGACACGATAGAAACGTGGGATGTCTACAAATTGCGCTACGCCCGTGGCCTCGCCCCCGGGATCGCCCACCCCGTCACCGTTCCCGCCCCAAGCAGGGTGGTGGACTCCATACCGCGCCCCTTTGCCGGGACAGACCCGTCCGTTGCCTCGGGGCACTCTCGGTGACCGTACTGCTGGTTGCTCAGCCGTGCCAAGTAGGAGACCCAGTTTCGGAACAATTCATTGGGCCTTGCACGGCTGTGCCCCGAGAGTGGCCAAACCGGTCCGGTCGCCAGCACCCCATCCGGGGGAGTTAGCGGAGCTGATCACGCCGTACATCAGTTGCACGTTTCCGGCGGCGTGGCCCATCCCGACGGCGTGCCCGAGCTCGTGCATATACACGCCGGTGCGCTCCCCCTCGAGCCCACCGCTCAGGAGATTGGTGACGGTCCAGTCGATGATGGCCCGCCCCCGCACAGCCCAGTGGAAGTCGGCCCCTGTGTAGATCAGCCCGCCGTACCCGGCCATGAAGCCGTCCAGGTAGGACGACTCCCGGGTCGTGACGACTGCGAAGATGATCTCGATTCCGTCTGGCCAGGTCCCTTGGGCAGGCGAGGTGGGGATGTAGCTGGTCGGCCCGGCGTAGCGAAGCGGTAGACCGGATGTCGCCGCGACGCTGTCGATCGCGGCCACGATCAGGTCCAGCTCCTCAGCTGGACCTGAGGCGAGATTCACGGCCACGTCGATCGGGGTGCAATGGTCCCACGTGATCGGCTGTGCCGGATTGCCGTTCTGAGTGACCAGGTACGTGTAGTCGTCCGCACGGCCCTGATCCCGCACGGGGGCCGGACTAGGCGGGGGTACGAACGTTCCAGGTGCTGGTGCGGGTGGGCTTGGGGTGGTGCCGGGCGCGGGACTCAAGATTTCCACCGCGAGCTTCTGGGACTTGCGCTTGCCGTTGTGCAGCACCGCGGTGCGTGGGGCGCCGTCGGCAGGCGTCATGCAGGTGAGGTCAACACCCACGTACACCGAACGTCCCGATGCCTTGTTGCGTGTCCAACCGGACCTCGTGCACCGGACCTGCTTCGGCGTGCGAACCTTCAACTGGCCCTTGGACCGCAGCTTCCAGCCAGCCGGAAGAACAACAGCGATGCGTACCGCACCGACCTGCACTGAGGCACCTGCTCCGACCGCCATTTCGGCGCTGGAGTCCCCCTCTGCGAAGAGGACCGCCGACGCTGAGTTGACGTCCAGATGCTCGGAGGGTGCCGGGAGAGTGGGGACGAAGGCAGCGCACAGCCCGAGGGCTAGCGTGACGGACAGCAGATGGCGCTTCATCTCAAGTGAGGTATCGGCAGGGCACCACGACAACGTCAGCTGTGTGCACCGTTTGGCGCAACAAGTCCCCCGGATCACCCCCTGCGGAGGAGACCTGCACCGCACAGGTGCGCGAAGCCCTATCCACAAGCCCCTCGGCCGAGCGCGATCCGATTCCTCAGTCGGTTGAGCCCATCCGTCCCGCTGACCTGGTTCGACCGCCTGCCGGCAGCCTCGCGGCCCAGGGGTCACTGCCCTTCGCGTACCTCGATGACGAGGTCGGTGATGTCGGGAACGGAGTAGGGGATGGTCAGTTCGACGATCGGCTCCGACGGGTTGATCCGCCGCCGCTGGGCCCACGGGTAGTCGGCGATCGGTTGGAACGTGCCCGTCCCGCGGCGGGTCTTGGCACCCGGGATGCACGGCTCCGCTGTTCATCGGGGACAACTCCACGCTGGTCCCGTGGGCGCTCAGCAGCTTCTCCGTGCTCAGCACGAGGATGTCGTGCGTGCGATCGCGGTACGCCGCCGCGGTGCGCAACCGGCGCAGACGCGCCTCGGACAGCCAGAAGAACACCCGCCCGTTCAACGTCCGATACCACTCGGCATCGGTCATCCCGTCGAGGGTGCGGCGAAGAACGGTTTCGGTGATCGGCTTGTTGTCGCGGATCACCGCGGTCCCGTGAACCGGGTGCTGGACCGTCACCGACTCCGGGCGTCGCCGGCTCTCGATCCGATTCACGGGCCGGCCCGCTGACCTCGAACAGGTCGAGCAGGGCCGACGTCGACAACAACCCGTGCGCCTGGATCGAGGGCCACGACCCGGCTTCGGCCACGTGGAACAGCCTGGGCCACCGATCCGCGATGTACTCGGCCGTCAGGACCTTGTCCGTCGTGGTGGTCATCAGATCTCCTCCCGTGACCCGTGGCGAGTCACCTCCAGTACACGAGCGCCGCCCCGCGGCCCGGGTGCTGCGCAGACGCCCCGGCTACTTCTTGAGGTACACCGGCGCGGACGTGGTGCCCTGGTAGCCGTACTTGGCGTTGACGACGACCTGGTAGGTGCCCTTGGGCAGGTTGATGGTGCGGGTCTCCTTGCTGCCCTGGGTCTTGTACGTCTTCAGCGGCTTCCACGATCCGTCGGCCTGCTGACGCTGCACCTGGAAGGTCCAGTAGCCCTTGCCCTTGTTCGGGTTCACGTCGACGCGCAGCTTGGACTTGCCGCTGGTGGCCTTGGCCTTCACGCTCGCAACGGGGGCGGCTGAGGCGGTGATGGCACGAATCCCACCGGGGGCTTGTGCGGCGGCCAGGGCGGCCTGGTCGGCCTGAAGGATGCCTTCACCGAACCAGTTGTCGCGTCCGTCGCCGTCGGCGTCGTCACGGGCGGTCGACAGCAGGGTGGTGTCGACCTGCGCCTTGGTCAGGGTGGGGTTGGCCACCCGGACCAGGGCCGCGGTCGCCGCCACGAACGGGGCCGCCATCGAGGTGCCATCGAGGTAGTCCCAACCACCACCGGGGACCGTGGACAGGATGTCCTCCCCGGGTGCGGCGATGTCGATGTAGGACCCGGAGTTGGCGAACACCGAGGACTGGCCGTCGCGGTTCACGCTGGACACCCCGATCACACCCGGCAGCGCGGCCGGGTACTCGACCGGGTTGCCTTCGGCGTACGAGTTCCCACCGGCGGCGATCACGGTCACCCCGCTGTCCACGGCGTACCCGACGGCGGCGGCGATGATGTCGCTGGAGTACTCAGAGCCCAGGGACAGGTTGATGACCTTCGCCCCCTGGTCCACGGCCTCCACGATCCCCGACGCGATCGTCAGGGAGTCCCCAGCCCCGGTGGCGTCCATCACCCGGATCGGCAGGAGGTTGACCTCGTTGGCCAACCCGGCCACACCAGCCCCATCCAGGGACGCGGCGATGATCCCGGCCACGTGGGTGCCGTGCCCGGTCGGGTCACCAGTCCACGGGTCGTCGACGAAGTCGATCTGCGGCAGGACCCGCCCGGCGAGATCCGGGTGGGTGGCATCGACACCGGAGTCGACGACGGCCACGGTCACCCCACCACCACGGGTCACCGTCCAGGCCCCATCAGCGTGCACCGCGGACAACCCCCACTGGTCGACCCCGAACGGTTCAGCTCCCAGCGCGGGCACCGACGAGGTGCGGTAACCACCTGTGTCGGTCAGGTCGAAGGATCCCGCAGGCTTCGCCGGACCAGTCGAGGTGGTGTCCACCGTCGGGGTGGTGAAGACCCGGTTGGTCTCCGCGGTCACCTCCGGGCGGGAATCCAACTCGTCGGCCAGCACGACGGCCTCAGCCTGAGTCTGGGCCCGCAACTTGAGGACCTCGGGGCCATCCGGGCCATCGACGATGGCGACCACCTCACGGGCGGCCGAGGCCAGGTTCGAGTCGGTGTCGGTCACGTCGGTGGCCGGCACCGGCAGATCGATACCGGGCAGCGAGGATTCCTCGGCGTGCGCGGTGCTCGAGATCCCGACCAGCGCCACTGCGGCCAGCAGTGTCGCGACTGTGCCCATGGCCACCGGCCGGTGAAGCGTGCTCATCAGTACTGCGTTCCCTTCGGTTCGGTGGTCGTGTCCCTCACGGACACCAGCAGGTTGCCGGCCACCTCAGTTGTTATCTCGTGCCCGGTTTGCGAACCCGGTAATCCCGGTTTACCGATCCCATACACAACTCGGGACCAAGGTCCCGACATTCGCAATCACCGATGTGACCGGCGAAACCGCGCTCCGCAACGATCAGACACGAGCGCAGCTCTGCGTGGTTCAGGGAACGGCCTGCTCCGTCGCGCGCGACACGGGCACCGCGGTGCCCGAGTGGAGGTCACGATTTGTAAGTGGGTGCGATGAGTGTGAAGAAGATGTCGTCGATCTTCGCCTGGACTGGCTGTTCGGCATGGCCGGTCGCGGGGTCGGTCCACACCTGGTAGACGACGACGAGCTGGCGGTTCGGGACCACGAAGATCCGCTGCCCACCGCGGCCGTCGGCGAGGTACTCCCGGTCCCCGTCGACAGGGTCGACCCACCACAAGTAGCCGTATCCGCCCTTGTCGGTGTCCGCGCGTTTGGTGGTTGCTTGGTGGACCCATTCTGCTGGGACGACCTGCTGGCCGTCCCAGAGGCCGTCGTGGAGGTACAGCAGGCCGATCTTGGCCATGTCCTGGGCGCGCAGCCGCAGCCCGAAGCCACCGACGTTGATGCCCTGCGGGTCCACGGCCCACCCGAAACCGGGACCGTCCCAGGCTTGCGGATCATTGATGCTCTGCTGGGCGGCGGGGGTGCTGGGGATCCCCAGCGGGTCGAACAGCTTGGCCCGGGCGTAGTCCAGGACCGGCATGCCCGGTCGCCTCGGCCAGGATCGCCGAGACCAGGTGGACGCTGTTGCTGGAGTAGGCGAATCCGCTGCCCGGGTCCAACGCCTGCTTGTTGAGGATGTCTGCCACCCAGTCGGTGACCGTCGGCCCCGGATCCTCGTCGGTGAAGCCGCCCATCATGGTGAGCAACTGTTCCAGCGTGGTGCCGGCGACCGACTTGGTCATGTCACCGGCCCTGTCGGGCAGCAGTTCGGCCAGGGTGGCATCGACCCCGGAGATGGCCCCGTCGGCGATCGCGATGCCGATCAGGGTGCTGATCACACTCTTGGTGACCGAGAACACGTGGTGGTAATCGGTCGGCCCCGACTGGAAGTACCGCTCGTACGCGGTCCGGCCATCGGCGAGCACGATCACCGAACGTAGGTCCTTGTACTCGCCGGAGGCGAACTCCTTGTCCAGTGCCGCCGCCAGACCCCGATCCACGGTCAGGTCGGCCTCCGACGTGGCCATGGGAAGCAGCGGCCCGAGCGCGGCCAGCGACGCGGACGGCTCGGTGCCCTGCCGCGGTTCCGTGCCCGTACAGCCCCCCGCGAGCAGGATCACGGAAAGTGCCGATGCCACCCAGGCGGTCCTACCACGAATGCTCGCCATCACGGACCACCTCCGGCCCCGTCGGACTGGCGACCCTGACCTTCGCTCTGGCCTCGCCGCTCAGGCGCGGGGCCTATTGGTCCCGCTGATCCCCTGGGTCGCACCTGAAACACCACAAGGCCCCGCCCCCCGCCCGGCAGGCGCACCCAATTCAGTGGCCTAGCCGGCAGCGCCCCACGGGTTGCCGCCCTGCTCCTGGCTGAAGTTGTCCTTCACGTGACCGCAGCGGCGGCATTCCATGTACCAGCCCGGCGTGTCGGGGGCGTGCTGCGCCGCGTAGCTGTGAAAGAGGATGAGACACCGTAGATCCTTCATCGAGGACCCTCCCTAGGTTGTGGGATATTGGTGAGGCTACGCTTACTTGGAACGGATCGTCTAGGGGTCACGGGTGCCATTCCAGCGCAGCCGGGAAGCGCCTCGATCCCACACGTTGTGCCTCACATCAGTCTCACGAAGGAACCGGCCAGGATGGCTCGAGGCTCGACCGCCGTAACCGCCGACCGCCCAGATTGACAGACCCTCGCCATTTGCGGTGACCGGGACCCCGGACACCGCACCGCTCGGATCGGCGCAGACGTCAGCAGGTGATTCCTGCATCAGCGAAGCCGGCGGGGCAGGTGGGCATCGGTTCCCCGGTCCTCACCGATTGGATGACTGCTTTCGTGGCGGCGACGACAGCGTTCGGCGCCTTCACCGGGATCTCGTGATCGGATGCGGGGACCACGCCCAAGACCGTGTCGTCCGAGATCGATTCGGCAGTCCGTGTCTAGGCCCTCTTCCACCATGTCCAGAGCTTCGCCGGGAACCCCTCGTGCATGCCGGCGCGCAGCACCACGACCGGTTTGCCGCCCATGGTCGATCCGTCCGCGACCGCCCGGTCCGCGGATTCCATGTCCAGTGGGGCGCCACCCTCGGTCATGTGCGACTCGCCGAACGTCTCCCACTGCTGCGGGCTGTTGCGTCCACCAAGACCAGGCCTGCCACTTTGGTTGGCTCCTGGGCTGATGCAGTGCGCCCGACCAGTCCCCCGTAGGACGAGCCGACGACGACGAACGGGCCCGTCTCATTGAGAGCCTGCAGGAGGGCAGTCATCTCAGTGGCGTTGGCGACCGGGCCATTGGGTGCCGCGCCGACCGGGCGCGGCCCTGAGAAGCCAACACCGGGCCGGTCGAACAGGCAGACCCGGCTCACCGCGGACTGAGCCGAGGCGCTGCGCGCAAACACCCACGCCGAGCTGTCGGCCACGGAGCCGTCCCCAAGCCCGTTGCTATAGACCACGGTGGGCGCCCCCGACCCGGTACACGCCGCGGCCTGAACGACACCGCCGGCGCGGATGTGCTTCCACGGCAGGCTCGATGCGAACTCGGTCATCTCGTCGTACTGCTGGTCGTCGTCTACCAGCCCGCTGTCAATTGCTGCGGTCAGCAAGGGCCGGCTCTGGATGACCCACTTCGAGGGGATCACGCCGGCGATGACCGCGGCATCCGGCGAACCCGACATGGCCGACGGGCCTGAGCCTGTGTCCGTCGAACTGGTGCAGCCGACCAGCGACACGGCCGCAAGGCCGGCTGCCAACAACCGAGCCCGCCGACGCCGAATCCTGTCCGGCGCCCGCCGCGACGAGGACCCTCGCCGGTCCATCACCGCCAGGCGCGGACCTTGCCCCATGACACAGGCATCGGGCAGGCACCTCCCGCAGCGGCTGCACTCGGCGGAGGCCGACGTCCCGTCATCGGAGCACGTCGAGACGAATCGGTGCCAACCGAGTAGGCAGCGTCCTCCTCCAAGTACGTCTCGCCTCATCCCCCTGAGCCCAGACGTCGCCTCCTCCACGGTGGGCGGACTCACCCTCCAAACCAGATCTGCAGGCCGACGACCACACTGGCCAGCAAGGCACCTGAGACCATCATGACGCCCAGCCCCGGCAGCGGGCCGACAAATGTGAGCAGGAACCCCACGGCCAGGGCGACGACCGGTGCCAACATCGGCCTCCACGTCCTGCGGTCGCGGACACGACCATCGACATCGACGATGGCGGGAACGTCGCTCCCGAAGGCACCCAACAGAATCCCTTCCCGAGTGAGGCCGGAGTCCCCAGCCTTCTGCCTGCGGCGCAGTTCGGAGTTGTCATAACTGCTGCCCACGATCCACCCACTTCCAATTGCTGAAGGCCTGCCTTACCTAACCCTCGACGCTACTCGGGGCAACTTCGCCCACGCAAGGACCAATCCACATAAACCGTCAGCGCCCGTCGCCTTAGACCCTCGTTGCCACCCTCGGAGTCAGCGCGTTCATCGGTGGGAGTCAGGGTCCGAACCCCAGCGCAGCCCGGGTGGGTGTTATCGCGGTGATTGCTGTTCCTTGCCCTTGTCTGGGCTACTTTGCGGGGAAGCGGTGTGGAACCCGGGGGTGGGATGAGTCACGGACGGAGAGCGAGGCGCGGTCGAGTCCCGCGCGCCGCGGGACTCGCGCTGATTGCTGCGCTCCTGGTCGCGGCGGTGCTGGGCGCGGTCGGTCCCCGGGTGAGCGCGATCACCCCGGAAGCGGAACAGACGTGGGAGACCGCGGTGGTGGAGCACGTCCCCGGCCGGACAATAGCTCCCCGGCCACCCTGCGCCAGCACAGCCGGAGAGCCAGCGAGCCGGCACCACGATCAACCCCGGCCATACTCATGCCGACGCCCCACCGCTGCCGGCAACCCCGGCGTGGAACAACAGAAGCCCGGCAAACCCGTCGGCACGCAGAACGGAAGGGGGTACGGGCGGTAGGGCCCGCCTCCAGACCGGCCCTGCCAGCAGCCTCAGAACTGGGCTACGAATTGGGCTACGGGTCCGAGCGGATATCGGGATCGCCCACCCCATAGCCGTTGCCGGCCCCACTGGAGGTGAACTCCATACCGCGCCCGGGGCCCCCGGGTACGCCCCCCCCCCGGGGGTGTCGGCGCCTGCACAGCCCGTGAGGTCAGGGAGTGCTCCGCGCCTCGGTCGGCGGCTCGATGTGAGCCAGGGCCGCTTCCTGGGTTGGGAACTCGCCGAGGTCGATGTAGTCGGTGTCGGTCATCCCGGTGGCGCCGTCCTTGAGTTCCTGGAGTTGCCAGACTCCTTTGTAGGCCCATTCGCGGATTCGGTACTCGTGGGTTCGCTGCCCGTCGGTGGCCAGGACTTCGAGGGCTGCCAGTGTCATGCCGGTGCAGCTGCAGGTGGTGCGGTCCTTGACCTGGGTGATTGTGGCCATACCGTCAGTCCACCGCTGTGGTGCTGGCGGTGGAAGTGCTGAGGGACCCGATCCGGGGGTGCAGCCGTCGCCTGTCTCACCGGGGCGAGGGGGACGTCCGTGTGCGACGGCTTGGATGGGTTGGGCGTTCGTCGGATTCAGCCTCTGGACGCCGAGTTGTCGAGTGCGACCTTGAGCTCGGTGAGCAGGTCCCGGACTCGGGCTTCGATGTCGTCGCGGATGGGGCGGACATCCTCGATGGACTGCCCGGCGGGGTCGGCGAGTTCCCAGTCGAGGTAGCGCTTGCCGGGGTAGATCGGGCAGGCGTCCCCACATCCCATGGTGATCACGACGTCGGCGGCCCTGAGGATCTCCTCGGTCCATGGCTTGGGGAACTCGGCGGTGATGTCGATGCCGACCTCGGCCATGGCGGCCACGGCCGCGGGATTGATCTCGGAACCGGGCTCGGATCCGCCGGACCAGGCAGCGGCCCGGTCCCCGGCGAGGTGCTGGAAGAAGCCCAGGGCCATCTGCGAGCGCCCGGCGTTGTGCACGCACAGGAACAGCACGGTGGGGATGCCGGTGCCGGCCTTGCCTTCGACCCGGGCCAGGGCCTTGAGCCGCTGCTTGGCGAACCGCTCGGCCAGCATCGGAAGGTACCGGGTGACTGTCGCCCGGCCGGCGAACGCGTCGTAGGAGGTGTGCAGGAACCGGTCGATGGTCTCGGTGCCGAACACCCCGTCGAAGTCGCGCTGCAGCCGGACGGCGGCGGTGCGCATGGCCTGGACCTGGTCCAGCGTCAGGTCGGTGCGCTCATACCCACTGGTCACGACGGGTCCTCTCAGGGTGGTGGCGGGTTGTGCAGCCGTTCGGCTGATCGGCTCACCGGCGCTCGACGGCGGGGCCGGGCCCGTCATTCGGTCAACCGATGTTGAGCGATCTTGGGGCCGGGAACGGCATCTCGTCAAGGCCGCGGGCGGCGGTCGATCGAAGATTCCCCTGGCTGTCATCGAGTGTTCATCTGGGCGGGTCGGTCGGGTGGGTGCCCAATGCCAGGCCGGTGTGGGCTGCCAGCGGGGTCGTCCTGCTTGACTGCGGCGGGTGCGAAGGTCACTCTTGCTCAATGGCGACTGAGTCCCCGCAGGTGACGAGCGTGCAGTGGCGGGCGGCCGGGCACGCGGCGCTGGCGGATGTGGGCCGGTTGCAGGTGGTCGACTCCCTCGAGGTGGGCGACATCAGCCCGCGGGACCTCGCTGCCGCGCTGGGGATGTCCTCGAACCTGCTGGCCCACCATCTGAAGGTGCTGGAGGCCGCTGGGCTGGTGCGCCGGCTGCCCTCGGAGTCCGACGGCCGGCGAACCTACGTGCGCCTGGTCCCCGAGGCGCTGACGGCCCTGGGCTGGTTCCCGACCCCCCCCTTGCCGGCGGGGCGGGTCGTGTTCGTCTGCTCGGGCAACTCGGCCCGCTCGCAGCTCGCGGCCGCGCTCTGGGCCACCCGCACCGGGCGCCCGGTCGCCTCCGCGGGGACGAGGCCCGCGGCCCGGATCCACCCGGGCACGGTCCGGGTCGCCCGCTCGCACGGGCTGCGACTGCTGGCCGACCGGCCCGCCTCGACGACCGAGGTCCTGGCCGCCGACGACGTGATCATCACGGTGTGCGACTCGGCTGATCGCGAGGTCCAGGTCGGGCACACCCATTGGTCGGTCCCCGACCCGGTCCCGGTCGGCACGCCGGCCGCGTTCGAGCGGACCCTGGCCGACCTCACGACCCGGATCGATGGCTGGGTGCAGGCCGCGGAAGTTCGCGCGGAGTGAGGTCCTGATTCGTTGTTGGGTGAGGCGCTCAGGCTGGTGGGGTCAGCGTCCCGCGGGGGTTGGCCAGTTGGTCGCTGAGGTCACGCAGGGCCTCGGGGATGACGCTGAAGTGGACCCACCTCCCGCGCTTCTCCCGGTGCAGCAGGCCGGCGTCCACGAGGACCTTCATGTGGTGGCTCACAGTGGGCTGACTGAGCCCCACCGGTGCGGTGAGGTCGCAGATGCACGCTGATCCGCTGGCCAGGATGATCGAGAGCAGCTGCAACCGGGCCGGGTCGGCCAGCGCCTTCAGCTGGCTGGCCAGGGCCACCGCTGCCTCGGCGTCCAACGGCGGGGCTAGCGGCGCGCAGCAGGCCCCATCGTCGTCAGCGAGGGGCGGCAGGACCGGTGCGGTGGTGGCCATGGGCTCGATGGTGGCACATGTATTGACATCTGTCGATGCATGGTTCACGATGGTGATTCATCGACACCTGTCGATGTGACCGAGAAGGGGATCCGATGTCCGACTGCTGTGACACCACCGACTGCTGTCCCACCCCCGAGGACAAGCAGGGCTGCTGTGACACGGGCTGCTGCTGAAGGCCCACGCCGACGCCGAACACCCGGCCGCCCCGCGAGGGGTGGCCGGGTGTTCGGCGTTCGGGTACTTCGCCCGGGCGCCGGTCAGGCGGGGGCGATCTCGCTGATCAGGGCCTCGATGCGTCGGCGGATGTCGTCGCGGATGGGGCGCACCGCCTCGACGCCCTGGCCGGCGGGGTCGCCGAGGGCCCAGTCCTCGTAGCGCTTGCCGGGGTAGATCGGGCAGGTGTCCCCGCAGAGCCGACGACCGCGGCGACCAGGATCATCGTGCCCAGGTACTCGGCCAGCACCCGGCGGGTCGTGGGAGCGAGGGTCACGCGCGGTTCGCCTGGGCGGCGAGGTGGGACTGGTAGTTCTTGTTGCCTCCGGACAGGTTGGCGACCCAGGTGAATCCGAGGCAGCGCAGGATGTTCTGCCCGGCGTTGCCCGAGACCCCCTTGTTGCAGTAGGTGACGGTGGGCAGGGTTGGGTCGAGCTCGCCGGCCCGCTGGCGCAGTGCCCCCAGCGGGATGTGGATCGCGCCGTCGACGTGGGACTTGTCGAAGTCCCTCGCCGAGCGCACGTCGACGACCTGGATGGTCTCGCCGGCTGCGCGCCGGGCGATCAGCTGGGCGGGGGTGATCAGCGGCGCTGTGCCGCGTAGCGCGTTGTCCAGGGCCATCCCGGTGTAGAGCACCGGGTCCTTGGTGGTGGCGAACGGGGGGGCATAGGCGAGGTCGAGGTGGAACAGGTCGCCGGCCTTCGCCCCGAAGGTGATCGCAGTGGCCAGGACGTCGATCCGCTTGTCCACGCCCTGCGGGCCGACGATCTGGGCGCCCAGGACACGGCCGGTGGCCCGGTCGGCGATCGCCTTGATCACCATCTCCCGACCCCCGAGGTACTCGGGTCGGTCGGGCTTGATGTTGTGCAGCACGACCACGTCGTACCCCTGATCGGTGGCTTCGCGCTCGGTCAGCCCGGTTTGCGCCACGGTCAGGTCGAACACCCGGAAGATCCCGGTCCCGAGGATCCCGCGGTGGGTCAGGTCCCCGCCGGTGATCGCGTCGCCGGCGATTCGGCCCATCTTGTTCGCGGTCGACCCCAGCGGCCGCCACATCGGTGTCCCGGTGATCACCGAGAACGACTCAGCGACATCCCCCACCGCCCAGATCCCGGGCACGGTGGTGGCCATCCGCGCGTCCACGGCGACCGCCCCGGACCCGCCCAGGGTGGCGCCTGCCTGGACCGCGAGCTCGGTGGCCGGGCGGACCCCCACGGCCAGGATGACCAGGCCGGCCTCGATCCGCTCCCCGGTGTCCAACACGACGGCGGTGACCGGGTCGCCCTCGATCGCGGTCACCGAGGCCCCCAGCCGCAGGTCCACCGCGTTGCCTCGCAGGGACTCCGCCACCCGGTGGGCCATGTCCGGATCGAGCGGGGGCATCACCTGGGGCAGTCGCTCCACGATCGTGGTGGCGATCCCGCGGCCGGCGAGCTGCTCGGCCATCTCCAGGCCGATGAACCCCGCCCCCACGATCACCGCCGTGGTCGTGCCGGTGGCCTCGATGTGGGCGCGGATCTCCCGGGCATCCGACGGGTTGCGGACCGTGAACACCCCCGCCGCGGTCACCCCGGGCAGGTCCGGCACGATCGGAGCAACGCCGGTGGCCAGCACCAGCACGTCGTAGGGGTCGGTGAACGACTCCCCCGTCGTCAGGTTGGTCACCGACACCGTCTTCGCGGTCGGGTCGACCCCGGTGACCTCGTGACGGGTGCGGATGTCGATGTTGTAGCGGGTGGCGAACCACGCCGGATCCCTCGGGGTCAGGGCATCCATCGACTCCACCTCGCCACCGACGTAGTACGGCAGCCCGCAGCCGGAGTAGGAGATGTCGGAGTCCCGCTCGTAGATCACGATCTCCGCGGCCTCAGTGTTCCGCCGGGCCTTCGCCCCCACCGACGTCCCGGCCGCCACCGACCCAACAACAACAATCCGCATTGAGCAATCGTGGACCATGGCCGGCCCGGAAATCCAATCGGGTCCCCGCCAGCCTCAGCATCCGGGGCCGGGATCCCCGCGGGTCAGCCGCTGGGGGTCGCCACGAACGCCGCCCAGGGCGAGACGGGCAGACTCGGGACCTTTGGCCCATCCGGACCCCACCACCCCGGCACTACACTTCAACCATGATCGATACAATGGTGTTGGATAGATCCCCGGTGGAGCGCGAGGAGGCGGTGGCGCTGCTGGCGGTTGCCGCCGACCCGGTGCGCTGGCGGTTGCTGGCCGAGCTGGCGGCCGCGGGCACCCGGTGCGTGTGCGACCTGCAGCCCGTCGGCGGGGTGGCGCCCAACGTGCTGAGCTACCACCTGAAGGTGCTGCGCCAAGCCGGCCTGGTGACCTCGGCCAAGCGAGGCCGGTGGGTCGACTACACGATCGCCGACGATGCGCACACCCGGATCGCCGCCGCCCTGCCCACGGCCGGCCCGCCCCCGAGCGGGTCGAGGGGCTGACATGAACGTCCTGGACCGGGTTCCCACCGACCGACGCAACCAGGTCGGCGCGCTCACCGGCGCGGCGTTCCTGTGGTGGTTGGCGTTCTGGATCAACGCCCGGATCTGGGACTGGCTGCTCTACGACCTGTTCGGGATGGAACCGGAGGCCCGGCTCACCGAGACCCTGCACTTCTTCTTCTACGACACCGTCAAGATCACCCTGCTGCTGTGCGGGATCATCTTCACCGTCACCGTGCTGCGCTCGTACATGAGCGTGGAACGCACCCGCGCCCTGCTCGGCGGCAAGCGCGAGGGTGTGGGCAACGTGATGGCCGCCGGCCTCGGGGTGATCACCCCGTTCTGCTCCTGCTCCGCAGTTCCGGCATTCATCGGCTTCGTCGCCGCCGGGGTCCCCATCGGGGTCACCCTGAGCTTCCTGATCGCCTCCCCGCTGGCCAACGAGATCGCCATCGGCCTGCTCTGGTCACTGTTCGGCTGGCAGACCGCCGCCATCTACGTCGCGGCCGCGGTGAGCATCGCGATCGTCGCCGGCTGGGTCCTGGGCCGGCTGCACGTCGAGCGCTGGGTCGAGCCCTTCGTGTTCCAGACCACGCTCCGCGGCCAGGCGATCGACCCCGCCGCCGGACTCACCTTCGACCAGCGGATCGTGATGGGCGCCGAAGAGGTCGCCACCATCCTGCGCAAGATCTGGCCCTACCTGCTGATCGGCATCGGCCTCGGGGCGATCATCCACGGCTGGGTCCCCACCGACTTCTTCACCACCTACGCCAACGCCAACAACCCCTTCGGGGTCCTCGTCGCGGTCGCGATCGGGATCCCGCTCTACTCGAACGCCGCCGGGATCATGCCCCTCGTTGAGGTGCTGTACTCCAAGGGCATGCCGATGGGCACCGTCCTCGCGTTCATGATGGCCGTCGTCGCCCTGTCCCTGCCCGAGATGATCCTGCTCCGCCGCGTCCTGCAACCCAAGCTCCTCGGGCTGTTCGTCGCCGTGGTGGCCGCCGGCATCATCTTCGTGGGCTACCTTTTCAACGCCCTCCTCGGCTCGGGTGTGCCGACATGACCATGACCATCAAGATCCTCGGCACCGGGTGCCGCAACTGCGAGCTCCTCGACCGGGTCACCCGCGAAGCAGTCGCGGCCCTCGCGCTGGATGCCCGCGTGGAGAAGGTCGAGGACTACCCCACCATCACCGGGTACGGAGTGATGACCACCCCCGCGCTGGTCATCGACGAGCAGGTCGTCCTCGCCGGACGAGTCCCCACCCCGACCGCGCTGCGTGAGCTCCTCACCGCAGCCGCCACACACCACGACCAGACACCGAACACCACCGAAGGGATTGACCCATGATCATCAAGATCCTCGGCTCCGGCTGCGCCAACTGCGTGCGCCTCGAGGCCAACACCAAGCAGGCCCTGACCACCCTCGGCCTGCAGGCCACCGTGGAGAAGGTCACCGACTACGGCGACATCGCCTCCTACGGCGTCATGAAGACCCCCGGGCTGGTCGTCGACGAGCAGGTCCTGGTCTCCGGGCGGGTCCCCGACGCCGCCGAGATCGCCAGGCTGCTGACCCCGACCAACTGACCCCTCCCCCCCGTGAGCCTGACAGGAGCATTCCGGTGACCCCCTCCGAGCACGGCTCCCCCGCAGTCACCGCTGCCGACGACGACGCCGCGGTCCTGGGCCGGCTGTCCACCCTGGACCGGTTCCTGCCGGTCTGGATCCTGCTCGCGATGGTCGGCGGCCTGCTCCTCGGACGGGTCCTGCCCGGGATCCAGGACGCCCTGGACGCGGTCAAGATCGGCCAGACCTCGCTGCCGATCGCCCTCGGCCTGCTGATGATGATGTACCCGGTGCTGGCCAAGGTGCACTACGAGGACATGAGCCACGTCACCAGCGACAAGCCCATGCTGTGGTCCTCGCTGCTGCTCAACTGGGTGATCGGCCCTGCGCTGATGTTCACCCTCGCGTGGGTGTTCCTGTACGACTACCCGGAGTTCCGCACCGGCCTGATCGTCATCGGCCTGGCCCGGTGCATCGCCATGGTCCTGATCTGGAACGACCTGGCCTGCGGCGACCGGGAGGCCGCCGCCCTGCTCGTGGCGATCAACTCCGTGTTCCAGGTCCTGGCCTACGCCCTGCTCGGCACGTTCTACCTGGAGATCCTGCCCGGCTGGCTGGGGCTGCCCACCGAGGACGTCACCTTCTCCACCGCCGAGATCACCAAGTCCGTGCTGATCTTCCTGGGCATCCCCCTGGCCGCTGGATACCTCACCCGCAGAACCCTGCGCCCCCGCAAGGGCGCGGACTGGTACGACAACCGGTTCCTGCCCCGGATCGGACCCTGGGCGCTGTACGGGCTGCTGTTCACCATCGTGGTCATGTTCGCCCTGCAAGGCGAAGCCATCACGTCTGACCCGCTGAGCGTGCTGCTGATCGCGATCCCGCTGCTGTGCTACTTCGCGATCATGTGGTCGGTCTCGTTCCTCGTGGGCCGACGCGCCCACCTGAACTACCCGAAGACCGCCACCCTGGCGTTCACCGCCGCCGGCAACAACTTCGAACTGGCCATCGCCGTGTCCATCGGCGTATGGGGAGTCACCTCCGGCCAAGCCCTCGCCGGGGTCATCGGGCCGCTGATCGAGGTCCCCGCCCTGGTCGGTCTGGTGTATGTGTCGCTGTGGTTGCGCCGACGTTTGGCGTGGCGGCGATGACGCTCTGAGCGAGCCTGCCTGGTTCCTGGGGCCCCGCCCCGGTTCCCGTTCTTCACCGGCAAGGGTGGGGTGGGCAAGACCCCGATCACCTGAGCGACCGCCGTGCACCCGGCTGAGGCTGGGCTGTCCTGCTGGTCAGCACCGACCCGGCGTCCAACGTCGGGCAAGTGCTCGGGGACCGCACGGCGATGCGCCGACCCCGATGACCGGGGTGCCGGGCCCTAAGCCATCCACAACGTCGAGACCCAGCACGCCAGCGCCAAAGTCGTGATCAGCCCCGTCTGACACGTGCGGCAAGACGACGGCCCCGACACGTACTGGTCGCGACGCCCGGACCGACCCCTGACCGTGACCGAACGCCAACAGCGGATCATCGCACTCGTGCGGGAAGGCCGGACCAACCCACAGATCGCCACTCCCCTGGCCCGACCAGGCAGCAGGCCCATGATCGGGGAGCCGCGGGTCCCGGTCATCAGACTGTGGCGGTGACACGACCCAGGTGCGCGCGCGAACCGCCCGTACTCGCCGATGCCGATGCTCCGACGGTGCGGACCAGCGGCGCCGGGGATCGGGGACTTCGCCGACCGTCGACGTGACTGCGGATGGGGGGCTTCCGGAGAGGGGGAAGTTCGATGCATAATCCGTGTCCGTGGCGACGGCACGCAGCGTCTACTCCGGCTACCGTGACTGGGTCAGCACCGGCACCGATACGGAGCGGACCGCCTTCTTCAGCGACGCTGTATTCGCGATCGCCATGACCCTGCTGGCCGTGGAGATCCAGGTTCCCAGGGTGCCCAGCGAGGATCTGGCCCACGCGCTGCGAGAGCAGGTCCCCGAGTACCTGGCCTTCGCGCTGTCGTTCGCGGTGGTCGGGGCGGCGTGGATGTCGCATCACCGGATGTTCCGACTCCTGGACGGCTATGACGCCGCGCTGCAGCGGATCAACCTCCTGGGCCTGCTGTTCGTGGCCCTGGTGGCCTACGGCACCGGGGTGCTCGCCGCCTACGCCGACCAGTCGGTGGCTGTCATCCTGTACGCGGCGATCGTGGCCGCCATGGGCCTGGCCCACCTGGGCATGTGGCAGTACGCGTGGACCCGGGGCCTGTTCACAGTTCGCCTGGGCCCGGACCTGTTCGGCTACCTGCGGGCCCGGGGGGTCGTCGTCCCGGCGGTGTTCCTGGCCAGCATCCCGGTCGCCCTGGTCAGCCCGGATGCCGCCAAGTACCTCTGGATCGCCATCGCGGTGCTCCAAGTCGCGCTCATCTGGGTCTACCAACGGCGAACCGCGTCGGAGGTGGCCCCCTCATCAGGAGGAGACACATGATCCGCAAGCATCAACTGACCATCTTCTTCGTCCTGGCGTTCCTGCTGCCCTGGGCAGTCTGGGGGACGACCATCGCCGAGGACCACGGCGCGACGAGTTGGCACATCCCGGCGGCCCTGGCCTTCTGGGTGGGCCTGACCACCGCCACCTTCGGAACCGCCGCCCTGGCTGAGGGGTGGCCTGGGGTGAAGGACCTGCTGGTGAGGATGATCCGCGCCCGGGTCGGCGGGCGGTGGTACGCCGCAGCACTGCTGCTCACCCCGGCGCTCGCGATACTCGCGGTGGCCCTGGGCTCCGCGCTGGGGATGCCCACCGCCGTGGGCACCGAGGTCTCAGCGGGGGGTGTCCCCGTGCTGCTGCTGATCTCACTGTGGCTGTTCCTGCTGACCGAGGAATCCGCATGGCGAGGATTCGCCCTACCCCGGCTTCAGGCCCGGATGCGGCCCGTGGCGGCGGCCCTGGTCCTCGGCGTGCTCTGGGGCCTGTGGCACATCCCGCTGTTCCTCATCGCCGACTCGTTCCAATCGACGATTCCCTTCGCCGGGTTCCTGCTGTCCATCGTGGCAACCTCGGTCCTCACCTCCTGGATCTTCAACAACACCAGGGGCAGCGTCCTGCTCGCTGCCCTGTTCCACGCCACCACCGACGTCGCCATCGCCTACTCCGGCGTGATGAGCGCCGGAGCCGACCTGTTCTGGCTGATGGTGGGCCTGCAAGCCCTGGCAGCGGCAGCGGTCGTTCCCTCCCTACGGACCCTGCCCGCGAACACCACCGGCCTGACCCACCCCGAACCATCGGCTCAGGGCGCGCCCCAACAGACCACCAGGGCGAGCACCCGGTAACCCCACCGGCCGCGGCGCGCTCGCCGGCAGCCCGGGTTGCCGGCAGGCTTGAGCGGTGGTCACCGGACTGCTGGCCCTGAGGTTCGTCCCTCGATGATGGCGCGCGCTCAGTCTCCGCGGATTCCGCCATCGACGACGAGGTTGTGCCCCACCACGTAGGACGCGTGATCCGAGGCCAGCCAGACCACCGCTGAGGCGAGTTCCTCAGACCTACCCAGACGACGAGAGTCGATCATCGACAGGTAGCGATCCATGATCGCATCACGTTCCTCGGCAGAACCAGCAGCAAGATTCGCGGCGAGCATCGGGGTCTCGATCGCTCCCGGGCTGATCACGTTGACCCGGATACCCTGCGACGCATACTCCGCCGCCACCGCCCGGCTCAGGGCGTTGACCCCGGCCTTGGCCGCCGCGTACGACCCGGTTCCCGGTGCCGCGAGCAGCGCATCGACCGAGGAGATGTTGATGATCGAACCTCCCCCGCTGCCGAGGATGGCCGTGAGCTCGTGCTTCATGCACAGCCACACGCTTGTCAGGCACGTACGCAGCACACCGTCGAAGACATCCAGGCTCATGTCCGTGAAGTTCGATCCGCTGCCCTCGGCCACCTCGACGTTCGCAGCGCTGTTCACGGCGATGTGCAAACCGCCGAAGCGCTCCACTACGGCCGTCACGAGAGCAACGACATCCTCCTCACGAGTGACGTCAGCAGGCACGAACATCACCGACTCGCGGCTCAGTCCCAACAACGCGAGCTCCGCGAGCGCTGCCGAGCCCCGCTCCCGGCTCCGACCGGTGACGGCCACGACCGCACCGGAACGCAGGAACGCTTCCGCACTCGCCTTTCCGATACCCGAAGTGCCACCGGTCACCAGGACAACCCGCCCAGCAAGGTCGGGGAACGGGTTGACCTCGCGCTTCGAAGGGTGGGGGGTCATGAAAACTCCGATCGGTTCCATCGGCAAGAGCCGCACTGCTGGTGGGAATCGCGCTGACCTTGGACGACGGACCGGTCGCGCAGACCACTGACCACGGTGTCGTTCGGGTGTGCCGCTGACCGGCCTCACCTGGTCAGCGCGATGCGGCCCTGGTGCGATGTGCCCGGACTCGCAGTTGGGTCAGCCTGGCGACCCCGATCGTGGCGACCAGCAGTCCGCCGGTGACCGCGGCGATCAGCATCGCCATGCCCACGGCCAGGGAGCCGGACCAGCCGAGGAAGTGGATGACGACCATGGTGGGGTTCTGCAGCACGAAGACGATGAGCACCACCGACAGCAGCAGCGCGCCGATGATGGCCGCCCACGCGGCACTGGCCCGCGTCAACCGCGGCGCCCGATCCGCTGACGACGCCGCGCCCTCGGCAAGATCCTGAGCCGACGCGGCGGGCGCGGGCGGGTTGGTGTCGACCACGCGGTGTCCCGCGGCCGGGGTCACCTCGTTCGGTCCGGTGTCCGTGGCATCGGCGGTCACGGGATCAGCCTCCGCGCTCACAGGGCGGACGCCGTCCCCCTGGGACGGGTCACGCGTGTAGTCCCGGGATGAACTGTTCAAGGGGTTCATATGACGTCTGGTCCTCTCGGCCATCCGATGGCCGTGTGCCATGCTGCTCCGACGGTACGCCGGGAGAACCCGATCCGAACAGATGCCGGACGCCCAGGCCCGTGGAGCCCGATGATCGGCCCCACCGTGTGTCGACTCCCCCACGACTCGATCGCTGGGGATCTCGGTATGCCGCTCACCGCCCATCTCGCTGGTTTGAGCCAGCGCCGGATCGTGGGGGCCCCCGACTACTCGTGAACCGCCACGGTGAGTAGGACCACGCTGTCCTCGAGTGCTTCCAGGCCGTGGCGATCCGGTGGGATGACGAGGTGATCGCCGGCTGTGGTGTCCCAGGCGGAGTCACCGCTGGTCAGGCGCACCGCGCCGTGCAGGACGTGCAGGGTGGCTTCATCGGGGCTCTCGTGGTCGTCGAGGTGCCGACCGCGCGCGAGCGCGATCAGCGTCTGGCGCAGCGCGTGCTCGTGGCCTCCGTAGACGGTGTGGGCGCTGCGCCCGCTGGAGGCCTCGCGGGCGAGGATGAGGTGCTGTTGAACGAGTGCGGTCAATGATGTGATCTGCATGGAAGCCCTTCTCAGATGGGGTGGGTGGTTGGTCTGGTGAGGATTCGGGGGCGAGTCAAGAGCGCCACACCTGCACGTGCCCGTCGAGCACGCGAACCGGATAGGTCCTGACCGGTCCGGTCGCAGGCAGGTTCAGAGCCATCCCAGTTCGCAGGTCGAACCTCGACCCATGCATCCCACATTCGATCGTTGCGCCGTCGACCTCGCCCTCGGACAGGGGCACGGCGGCATGGGTGCACTCGTCGTGAACGGCGTAGACCTCACCACCGGCGTGGACCAAGCAGATCGCATCCCCGTCGACGGTGACGGCCATGGGGATGCCGGCCGGCAAGTCGCGGAACTCGCACACGGTGGCCCACGTCAGGTGCGCATCCACCGCCGACTCGCAGGATGTGCAGGCCTCGTCGGGCCCGTCGTTGATCCGGCCGCAGGTGGGACACACCCGGGACAGCCAGCAGGCCGAGTCACCGCCCGGGTCGTCCCTCGACGGGCGGGCGCCGGCTTCCTGTTCAGCATTCATGTCGCGTGGATCGCTGCCCATCACGGCTTCCCGACACCCGGTCCCGGTGTTCAGGGTGCCCGCAGCTGGATGCGGTCCCACGCTGCCCCGTCGAGGGCGACGGCGGCGGCTGGGAAGATGCCGTTCTCCTCCTTGTCGATGTGGCGGCGCAGCAGGTTCTCCAGCGCGTCGACCTCTGCGTGGTCTCCACTGGCGACCCGGGCGAGGCGGGCGTCGATCTCGCGGTGCTCGGCGCACAGCGCGTCCACGTGGGCCGCGAACTCCGGATCGAGGCGCAGCTCGGTGAACAGGCCCTGCTCCTCCCCGGTGGTGTGTGGGTCGAGCAGTGCCGCGAGCTCATCGACGGCGGTGGCGGTGGCGTCGCCGTCACGGTCGTGGACTGCCCGGCGCAGGGCGCCGGTGGCGTTGATGATCGCCACGTGCTCGGTGGACAGTCGACCGATCATGGTGATGGCCCGGCACCCGCAGTAGGTGCACATGCCGATCAGGCCCGCTGGAGCCGGACGTGCCAGGCCTCGGGACCTTGCTGGAGGTACTCCACGGTGATGCCCTCGGGGTAGCGGTCGCGGGCCTGGGCGAGCAGGGGCTGCGGGTCGTGCGGGGCGACCAGGACCAGGGCGCCGCCGCTGGGCAGGGAGTCCAACGCCCCGAAGATGGCGGCGTGCCGGATGGCGTGCGGGATCGTGCGGGCATCCAGCACGGGGGCGTCCTGGGCCTGGAGCCTCGCCGCAGGTGCACCCGGTATGGGTGTGGGCCAGGGGCAGGGTGGTCACGGGCTCGATCATGCTGGACTCCAAGTGTTGGTCGGCGGGTTCCATAAATACTACACTGTCTTCTGTGGAAAATCATGGCCCTCGACCCATCCGGCACGACGGTGCACTGCCCGGGTTGTCGCCAGCGCGTGCCCGGGTCCTGGAGTTCCTGCAGTCCCAAGCCGGCCCGGTCGGCGCCGAGCACGTGGCCACGACGTTCAGCCAGCACGTCAACACGGTGCGCGGGCATCTCGACGCCCTCGTCGACGACGGCCTGGCCCTGCGCCACCGGCAGGGCACCTCCGGGCGCGGGCGGCCCGCCTGGCACTACCGGGCCAACCCGCATAACCCGGAGCCCGACGCCCGGGTACGGGAGTACGGGGCGCTGGCCGGAGCGTTGGCCGCCCACCTGATCCGCACCAGCCCCACCCCCACACACGAGGCCCGCACAGCCGGGGTCGAGTGGGGCCGGCAGATCGTTCGGGACCGGGCCATGGGGCCGACCTCCGCCCCCGGCCCGACCGCCGCCGCACGACCCGAGGTCCTGGGCATCCTCGAGGACCTCGGGTTCGCCCCCCTCGACTCCCCCGGCGACGCGACGGTGCAGCTGCGCCGCTGCCCCCTGCTCGACGTCGCCCGCCGGTATCCCGAGGTCGTCTGCCAGGTCCACCAGGGCCTCATCGAAGGCGCGCTCACGCAGCTCGGCGGCGACGACGCCGGCGTGGACCTGCAGCCCTTCGCCGACCCGGACGCCTGCCGGCTGATCCTGCCCCACGCGGGCGAACCAGCGACGCCATAGCCACCGGACTCCATGCACCCGAGGGCTCGGAAGGGCCAACTGCCGCCGTTCCCGTGTGGGGGTTGTGCCCAGTGACTCGATCTCCGGACTCTCGACGGACGGGCCCGCGACGACGTCCACCGGGGCGACCTGGTCCTCGCCGAGACCGGTGACGGCGGACACCGGATCGGCAATCGGGTCATCGGCTACCCAAGGAGAAGATCGCGATCATCAACGGCCTCGTGGCCAGGCCCTGGCCGCCGCCAGATGGGAGCAGGCCCGGGCGGAGTTGCTTCCGGTCGAAGGCTGGGCCACCGTGGGGTGATGGAGTACGAAGTGGGCCTGGTCACCGCATATGGCAATGAGGACGGTCGGTCGACCGTCAACAAGATGCTCAGCGAGCGCGTGGCGGGCGGCTGGGAGGTGCACAGTCACTCGGTCGTGCAGGTGGAATCCACTGGGCAGTCCGAGTACGTCCCCCAGGGGCACCCACTGTTCACCCACTTCTTCATCTTCCGACGGTAGGCCAGGTCAGGCCGGGCAGCACCAGCTGCACCAGCCCGAGGCCAGCAGCACCGAGCACCCTCCCGACCAGCGTCGCAGATGGCTGAACCAACGCTGACGCATCGGTGACGTGGTCGCCATCGTGCACTCCACCAGGAAACTCGAACCGGTCAACGGCGGACTACTTGGCCGGGTACATCACGACCGGCTCGGGGTCGTGGTGCTGACGCGGTGCGGGGACACTGGCGACCCCCTCAGCGCCCGCTGGCTCCCAGGCGTAGCCGTTCCAGCGCTGGCCGTCGAACGCGTGCCCGACCTCATGCTGCTCCTTGCGTGGCACTGGCCTGTCATTGAGCGGCTTCTTCGTGTTCGGTGTCATGTCCCCACTCTAACCGACACTCGGTAAGGCTAGGGTAACCTCACGGTAACGGCTCTGGTCGGGGTCCGTTCGCTGCCGAAGAAGATCCTGCCGGAGGCGCGCAGAAGGGACGGAGGAAGAGACTGGCCCTACTCAGCAGGATCACGGTCGCGGACCGGGCTGCTCTGTCGGGTTACTGCCAGCGGAACACGCGGGCGGAGACCGTGGTGGCCAGGATGAGGATGCCGGTGAGGACCAGGATGGGCAGCCAGAGGCTTGCCCAGGGATCAGCGAACCACAGGCCGCGCATGAGTTTCACGACGTAGGTCAGGGGGATGAAGTCCGCAGCGTGCCGCAGCCCAGGTGGGAGCAGTTCCAGGGGAAGGGAGGCCCCGGAGAGGAACATCATCGGGTAGGCGACGACCATGCCGATGGTCTGGGCGACCCGCGCGGAGGGTGCCACCCCGGCCAGCAGGTAACCCAGCGCGAAGAACGCGAGGGCGCAGAGGGTGAACCCGGCCAGGACGGCGGGCAGGCTACCCTCCAGCCGGACCCCGAACGCCACCGCTCCCACCGCGATGAGCAGGATCGTGCCGGTCAGGGTCATCAGGTAGTACGCGGACACGTCGGCGATCAGGTAGGTGATCGGGCGCATCGGGGTGACCCGGTACCGGCGCAGCACGCCCATCTCACGGTTGGTGGCCGTTTGGATGGGGATGCCGATCAGCGCGACAGTGACGATGACCAGCCCGATGTAGGCCGGGACCGTGACATCCATGGAACCGCGGCCGTCGAACAGGTCGGTCGGCTCGTTGCCGTAGATCAGCCCGAACAGGACCAGCAGCAGGGGGGCGAACGCGATCGTGAAGAACGTCGCGACCGGTTCCCGCACGTACAGCTTGGCCTGCACGACCATCAGGGGCACCAGCCCCCGGGTCACCCGCGTCCGCGTCGCCATGGCCATCACGCCCGCATCTCACGGCCGGTCAGGGCCAGGAACACGTCCTCGAGGGACGGCTGCTCGGTGCGCAGGTCGCGGTAGGACACCCCAGCCCGGTCGAGGATGCCCAGGATCTCGGGCAGCGACCGGTCGGACTGGCTGTGCACGATCACCCGGTCCCCGGACCGTTCCACCCGGGCCACCGTGGGCAGGGTGCGCAGGGCGCCCAGGACCTCGTCACCGGCCCCCGCACACTCGAAGCTGACCCGGTGCTCCGCGGCCAGGGACTCCACCAGGTTCCCCGGGGTGTCCAGGGCAACCACCTGCCCGTGGTCGATGATCAGCACCCGGTCGCAGAGTCGCTCGGCCTCCTCCATGAAGTGCGTCGTCAGGACGATGGTCTTGCCCCGCACCCGCACTCCGCTGACCAGGTCCCACGTCGCGCGCCGGGCCTGCGGGTCCAGGCCCGAGGTCAACTCATCGAAGAACACCACATCGGGATCACCCACCAGCGCCAGGGCGATAGCCAGTCGTTGGCGCTGACCGCCCGACAGATCCCCCCACGCGACCCGCACCCGATCGGCCAACCCGAGCTCGTCGAGCAGCGCCTGGGACGGCAGCGGGTGGGCGTAGAACGACGCGAACAGGGCCATCGCCTCGCCGACCCGCAGCCGCGCGGGAAGCGCACTCTCCTGCAGCTGGGCGCCGATCCGCTCGCGCAGCGCGTCTCCCTGCCGCTGCGGATCCAGACCCAGGACCCGGACCCGACCCTCGTCGGGAACCCGCAACCCCTCCAAGCACTCCACGGTCGTGGTCTTGCCCGCCCCGTTCGGTCCGATGATCCCGAAGATCTCCCCCGCCCCCACCTCGAGCGACACCCCATCCACGGCACGCGTCTGCCCATACACCTTGCCCAAGCCCTCGACGCTGATCACCGCCGCAACCCGGGCCTTCCCCGGTGCTTGGTCGACACCACCAAGCGTGGTCAGCAACCCGCCTAGCCCAACACGACCGCTGGAGTCACCGCTGCCGTGCGGCCCATCCCGCCGACCACCTGCCATCGGGACTGGCATCGCGACCCATCTCCCAACCCGTCTCCACGCTCACCGTCCCACCCGGCGGCGGCCGACACCAGAGCAGAACGTCCCCACCAGGACCCCATGGCTCAGGGTGAAGCGTGCCCGGAATCGCGGACACCTCGATGGCATGGGCGACGCAGTGCACAGCACCCCCGGGGACCTGATCGACCTCGACGGGTTCACCGAACAGAGAACCCGACCGGCTGGGCATCCTCCTGGTCGCGCCGCTGGCCCCGTGGGATCAGGGCGACGGGGCGCCGCGCCCGTTGGAGCACCTCGCGCACGACATTCGCGTGCTCTGGTGCCAGGTTCTGGCGCCAGCCGAGAGCGATGACGTCGACGTCCTCGGTGGCAGCGACATCCAGCAGTGCCAGGACAGTGGGTCCCGGGCGTGTCTCGAGGCGGATTCCGAGATCGGCGCAGTGCCGGGACAGGAACTCGTCGCGCCACGCGATCTCGTCGGGCACGCCGTCGAGGAACATGGGGACGGTGTGCGGCTCGAAGACGTGGACGGCGATGACCTCGGCCCCTGCCGCGACGTAAGCGGCGATCAAGGGCCGTACAGCTGCGCTGACGCCGCGTGTGCCGTCGAGCGGGATGAGCACCCTGCGTGGGGTCTCGCGGATCGGCGCATCGGGGGGGACGACAAGGACCGGTTTGGTCAGGTGGGTGGCGACTGCGCGGGCGGTGTGCCCCGGTTCGTTCCGGCCGGGAAGGCCGTGCAGCGCCAGGACCACGAGATCCACGTCCGGATGCTCACCAGCCTCGATGATCTGGACGTCGGGTCGGCCGGGTACCACGAGGAGGGGTAGGCCGTACTCCTGTGCGTACTCGGCCGCGTGGCCCGAGGATTCGCCGACGTACAGCGCCCGCGTGTCACGGTGCAGCGCCTGGCTGACTGCCTGCGCGGTGGCCAGGACGCAGCGCGCGGCGGGGGTGTTGTCGACGGCTGCCAGGACGGTGTTCATTGCCGCCGCCAGCCGTCTGGGGTCCGGCTCCACCGCTGCCCTCGGGGGGTGACCTCGGCCGTCCCGGCGCCTGGGACGGTGACGTCGAGGGGGGCGTCGCTGGTCACGTGCAGCGTGGCGGGCGAGGCCCGCACCTCCAACTTCCGGCCGTGGTGTTGCAGTCGGACGCGCAACTGGTCCCACCCGGTGGGAATGTGGGGGTCGATCACCAGGCCTGAGCGCTGCGGTCGGATGCCGGCGAAGCCGAATACCAGGGCCTGCCACACCCCGCCGAATGTGGCCAGGTGCAGCCCCCACGCGGTTGTCCCGGTCAGGTTGTCCAGGTCGAGCCGGCAGGCCATCCGGAACAGGCGCAGCGCCTCGTCGGGTCGGCCGTCGCGTGCGAGCAGGGCGGCGTGGATGGCCGGGGACAGTGAGCTGCCGTGGGCGCAGCGTGGCTCGTAGAACTCGAGGTTCGATCGCAGGGAGCCCGGTTCGGTCTCCTCGGGGACGAGGTGGTGCAGCATCAGAACGTCGGGCTGCTTGATCACCTGCGAGCCGCTGATCCGGGGGCGGCCAAACAGGAGGTCGGCGGCGACCGGGGTCTCGGCGACGTCGCTGATCATCAGTGGCTCGAGGGCGTAGTACCCGTCGAACTGCTCATACAACCCAGTATGCGCGTCGTAGTTGTCCACGAGTGTGTCGGCGATGTGCCGCCAGTGCGCGATCTCGTCGGCGGGCACGTCGCCCCCGGCCTGCGCGAGCTCGGCAGCGTGGCGCAGGTTCCAGCGGGCCATCACGTTGGTGAAGACGTTGTCGTCCACGCGCTCGTGGTACTCGTCGGGCCCGATGACGTCGTCGATGTGGCCGCCTGCGTCATCCAGGCGCACCCGCGAGGCCCAGTAGCGGGCCGTGTCCAGAACGAGCGGGCGTCCGGGCCCGGTCAGCAGGGTGTCGTCGCCGGTCCAGTCGGCGTACTGCCACGGCGGCCCACGCGACGTCGGCGACGATGTGCTCCTCGTGCTCCCCGGTCAGGATCGGGATGACCGGGCCGCTGAGCGGGCGGTCCTCGCTCGGGGTCACGTCGACGCCGGTCCGCGCGGACTCCCAGGGGAACCGCGCCCCGCGGTACCCCCGCTGGGCTGCTGCCTGTCGTGCGGGCTCGAGGCGACGGATCCGGTACTCGAGCATCGCGCGCGCCGCGGGCGGGCAGGTCGCGGCCAGGAAGGGCAGCACGAACACGTCGGCATCCCAGAACACGTGACCGCGATAGCTGGGCCCGCTGAGCCCCCGCGGTCCCACCACCGCCTCGCCGGACGTCGGCACAGAGGCCATCAGGTGGAACAGCCCGAACCGGACCGCCAGCTCGAGCTCAGGGTCGCCGTCGATGCAGACCAGCGCATCGTCCCACCGCCGGGCCCACGCCGCCCGCTGCTCGGCCAGCAGACCGGCGAAGCCGACACCCGCCGCGCGCTCCAGCCCAGCGAACGCCTCCCGCTTCGGCGTCATCCCGTCGGGGTCCCCGACGAAGCTGGCCAGCCTGTCGACGATGCGCCGCCCGGCCGCGGTGCGCTCCTGCTGCACGGTCGCGGCCGCGATCGCACCCCCGGCGTCCGTGCGCACCTCGGCCGTGGACCTCTCCCCCAGTTGCCGACGCTCGAAGGTGCCATCCGTGGCCGGCGGGATCAGCGCGGTTCCCACGTGCATCCACTCCGGGGCGCCCTCGGCCCGCAGCGCGAAGCACCCAGGTCGTTCCAGTGAGGCGAACCGCAGCGACCGCAGCGCAATCGGGGTGGCGGCCTGCTCGCGGTACAGCACCCCGCTGCGCAGGTCGAAGGTGCGCCGGTCACGCCGGAGGTCCAAGCGCTGCAGCAGGTGCAACCCCGTCCAGCCCGGCCCCTCAAGTAGCGTCGGGGGCTCAGTCGAGTCGTCGAAGACACCGCCCGCCAGCACCCGGGGCAGCGCACCGAGGCCCTCCTCCTCCCTGATCCCCCTGGTGCCGAACCGGGTGTCGGCGACCGTGAGCAGCGCCTGGTGGGCGCGCCGCTGCGCAGGGTCGTCCCCCGACACCGTGATCGTCCAGGCCGGGTCCTCGTCGACGCTCGGCACGACGCCGGCGGCCCGCCTGTCGGCCTGATCGGCCAGCAGCGCGACGCAGGCTTCCATGGCACCGCCCATCCACCGCATCGACCGCGGTGGCCCGGCGGGGCGACGCGGCAGGACCGACACGACCACCGCGCGGGTGGCGGCCGCCGGAAGCGCGAACTGCCACAGCCAGCCGACGACGAGCACCAGCCCGGCACCAATACCGCGACGACCCAATCGCTGGGTCAGCTGCGCCACATCCAGCGGCGGGTCGTGACCGGCCACCACGATGTCGATGCCGAGGTCGCGCAGCCGCTGGATGACGCCGTCCAAGGCGGGACCGTCCAGAAGCCCGCGCGCCCCGCCCTGTGGCGGGCACACGACGATGCCCTCGAAGAGGACGTCAGTCGGCCGGCCGGGGCCGGCGAACACCTGCGCGGGGGTCAACCGCAGCAACTCGGTCAGGTCGTCGAGCACCATGTCGGCGCCACTGCCTGCCAGCGCCTCGGGCTTCCCGCGCCGGTCCACACCGACGACCAGCCCGAAGCCACCGGACCGCCCAGCCTGCACCCCGGAGATGGCGTCCTCGAAGACGATCGCATGCGACGGTGCCACGCCCAGCAGTTCCGCCGCCTTGAGGTACGTGTCCGGCGCCGGCTTGCCTGCGAGGCCCCAACGCCGGGCCTCCACGCCGGTGACCCGGACGTCGAAGCGATCCAAGAGGCCCGCCCGGTCCAGCATCGCCGTGCAGTTCTCACTGGCCGACACGACGGCCAGCAGCTTGCCCGCAGCCCGCAGAGCATCGAGCAGTTGCACCGTGTCGGCGAAGACCTCGACACCGCTCGTGGCCAGCTCCTCAGCGAGGTAGGCATTCTTCCGGTTGCCCAGCCCGCAACACGTAAGGCGGTCAGGGGGATCGTCCGGCGTCCCAGGGGCCAGGAGGATCCCTCTGGAGCCCAGGAACGCAGCGACCCCGTCGTAGCGCGGTCGACCGTCGACATGGGCCCGGTAGTCACGATCGATGTCGAAGGGTTCGAAGGTGACGCCCTCGCGCGTGGCCCAGTCGGCCAGGAACTCGTCGAACAGCCGCTTCCACGCCGCCGCGTGCAGGGTAGCGGTCCGGGTGATCACCCCGTCGAGGTCGAACAGCATGGCCTCGTAGCCCTGCCAAACCCGGCTCCCCCCGGGGCCGTCGGCGGTGCCGAGGTCGATCGTCATGCTGGCACCCCTCCACCAGGAGGAACGGAAGCCCCTACCCCCGTGGGCTACGCGCATGCTACAACCGAGACGGTAGCGGACGCCACGATCGGCCATCTCCGACACGGGACGACGACAGCCGCCGCCAGAGGGTCGAACGATGCGCATCGCCCTTGTCGCAGCACCCTGGTTGCCGGTACCCCCGCCCGCCTACGGCGGCAGCGAGGGCGTCGTCGACCGGCTGGCCACCGGGTTCCTGAAGGCAGGGCACGACGTGCTGCTGTACACGACCGGGGACAGCACCTGCCCGGTGCCCCGGGCCTGGGTCCGCGCAAGGTCGGACCTGGACCTGTTGGGGCAGTCGATGATCGAGCTGCACCACGTGATCCACGCCTACGACGAGGTCGCGGACTTCGACATCATCCACGACCACACGATGCTCGGGCCGGTGTATGCGCAGGGCCGGTGCCGCGGCCAGGTCGTCACGACCAACCACGGGGTGTTCTCAACCGAGGTCAACGAGATCTACTCGAGGATTGTCCCCCCGGTGGCGGTCATCGCGATCTCCCACGACCACGCCTCACGCAGCACCGTGCCGGTGTCCGCGGTCATCCATCACGGCGTGCGACCCGATGACTTCCCTGTCGGCGCAGGCGATGGCGACTTCCTGCTCTTCCTGGGCCGGTTCTCCCCGGACAAAGGGGCCCGGGAGGCGGCGCTCGCGGCACATGAGGCCGGCGTCGAGCTCGTCCTCGCAGCCAAGATGCGCGAGCCCTTGGAGGTCGACTACTTCCACACCCAGGTCGAGCCCCTGCTCGACTCCTCGGTGCGCTACGTAGGCGAAGTGGGGATGGAGCAGAAGCTGGAGTTGCTCGGGTCGGCACGTGCGCTGCTCAACCCAATCCGATGGCCCGAACCCTTCGGTCTCGTGATGATCGAGTCCCTGGCCTGCGGCACACCCGTCCTCACGCTTCCGTGGGGTGCAGCACCAGAGATCATCGACGATGGAACCACCGGGTTCGTCTGCGACTCCGACGCCGAACTCATAGCCGCGATCGAGCGAGTCGGAGAACTCGACCGAGCCGACTGCCGGAACGCGGTCGAAACCCGGTTCTCGGCAGACCGCATGGTGCGCGACCACCTCAACCTCTACGAGCGTCTGCTTGCCCGATGACAACGCCCAGCACGATGCTCACGGTGTCCGGCCCGGGCCTCCCGGCGGTGACCCCGGGAGGCCCATAGGGGACCCGACCGTGCAGTCGGGCCACGTACGGATCGCGTGGCCCGTGCGGGTGTCCCGCTGTCCGCGGGCAGCCGACCATCTCGCGCAACTGCTCCACGGTCGGGACGTGCGCCCACGACCCGGACTTCGGGGCTGAGGTTGGGTTGGTCGGGAGGTCTGGTCATCGGGTCGTGCTGGTGACACGATGGACAGGCCAATCAAATCGAGGAGGCACACCGTGAGCGTGTACAAGGTCGTGGAGATCGTCGGTACCAGCACCACGTCGTGGGAGGACGCAGCAGTCGTGGCTGTGAACACCGCGAAGGAGACCCTTCGGGATCTGCGGGTGGCCGAGGTGGTCGAGCAGGACATTGACCTCGCTGGTGGCGAAGTGATCTTCCGCACGAAGCTCAGCGTGTCCTTCAAGTACCAAGCAGACTGACTCGCCGCCGTTCACCCGGTGACCTGACGCGAGACCCGCACCGGCGGGTCAGGTGCTGGTCGGCTTCCTCGTCGCAAGGAGCGCCCCGGGGCGCACGATGCGGACACCTCGGTGAAGAATCGAGGTGAGCAGCCACCACGGCAGTCCCCCAGTCAGGTGACACCGCTCAGTTGAGCCAGAGAGGAAGCACCCATGGCCCATGACATGGCAGGTGGTTTGACTGGTTGGGATCTTGAGGGGTTCCACGACGGTGGCGACACGGAGTGCTGGCGACGCCTGGGGTCGCATGTGGTCACGGTGACCGACGACGAGCGGGGCGAGGTACGGGGCACCCGGTTCGCGGTGTGGGCGCCGAACGCGCGAGCGGTCCGGGTGAACGCTGACTTCAACGGGTGGACCGGGGACGCCATGTCGCTGGTCCCGGGGTCTGGGGTGTGGGCGCTGTTCGTCGAAGGGGTCGGGGAGGGCACCCTGTACAAGTACAACGTCCTGGGCGCCGACGATGTGTGGCACGAGAAGGTCGACCCGATGGCCCGGTTCGCTGAACGGGCCCCGTCGAACGCCTCGATCGTGTACGAGAGCAGGTACGTCTGGGGCGATGACCAGTGGATGACCCGGCGCGCCGCGCATGTGCCGCACGAGTCCCCGGCCTCGATCTACGAGGTGCATCTGAGCTCGTGGCGCAAGGGACGCACCTACCTGGACCTGGCTGAGGAGCTCGTGGAGTACGTGACCCGGATGGGCTTCACGCACGTCGAGCTCATGCCGGTCTCCGAACACCCTCTCGAGGCCTCGTGGGGCTACCAGGTCACCAACTACTTCGCCCCGATGTCACGCCTGGGTCGCCCCGACGAGCTGCGCCACCTGGTCGACCGGCTGCACCAGGCCGGGATCGGGGTGATCCTGGACTGGGTCCCCGGCCACTTCCCCAAGGACGACTGGGCGTTGGGCCGCTTCGACGGCACGGCGCTCTACGAGCATGCCGACCCGCGCCAGGGTGAGCACAAGGAGTGGGGCACCTACATCTTCAACTACGGGCGCAACGAGGTGAAGTCGTTCCTGGTCTCCAACGCCCTGTACTGGGTCCAGCAGTTCCACTTCGACGCCCTGCGCGTCGACGCGGTCGCGTCCATGGTGTACCTCGACTACGGCCGCGAGGACGGCCAGTGGATCCCCAACGAGTACGGCGGCAACCACAACCTGGAGGCCATCGACTTCCTGCGCTACGTCAACCGGCACCTCTACGAGCGGGTACCCGGGGTGGTCATGATCGCCGAGGAGTCCACCGCCTTCACCGGGCGTCACCAAGCCCGGTGGACCACGGGGGCCTCGGGTTCGGCTTCAAGTGGAACATGGGCTGGATGAACGACTCCCTGGGCTACTTGGCACTGGAGCCGATCCACCGCCAGTACCACCACCACGAGATGACGTTCGCGATGATCTACCAGTACACGGAGAACTTCATCCTGCCGATCAGCCACGACGAGGTCGTCCACGGCAAGGGCTCGATGATCAACAAGGTCCCCCAGGACCCCTGGCGCCAGTTCGCCACCCTGCGCGCGTTCTACTCCTTCATGTGGGCCTTCCCCGGCAAGCAGCTGGTCTTCATGGGGTGCGAGTTCGGGCAACGCCCGGAGTGGTCCGAGGACGACAGCCTGGAATGGTGGGTCGCCGACCTCGAGGGCCACCACGGCCTGCAGCGGATGTTCCAGGACCTCAACGAGGTCTACCGGGCGCACCCCGCCCTGTGGAAGCTCGACACCAGCCCCGAGGGCTTCCGGTGGATCGACGGCGACGACGCCGGCGGCAACACTTTCTCCTGGTTGCGCTTCGACGGCGCGGGCCAACAGATCGCGGTCGCGGTCAACTTCGCCTCCGAACCGTGGACCCAGCACCGAGTCGGCCTGCCCGAGTCCGGAACCTGGACCGAGTTCTTCAACTCCGACCTCGCCATCTACGACGGCACGGGGCACACGGGAACAACGGCCAGATCACCGCGCAGGCCGAGGAGTACCACGGCTTCCCAGCCAGCGCCACGATCGTGATCCCACCCCTCGGAGCCGTGTTCCTCCGATACGAACCTGAGACCACCGAACCGCCCCAGAAGAAGAAGACCAAGAAACAGGAGAAGAAGCCCGGCAAGCCCGTTGACGCCCCGAAGGCGAAGGCGAAGGCGAAGGGCCACCGGACGTAACACCCAAGCGCATAGCCCATCGACACGCGACAGCCGACGACTCCCTGCCCACTGAAGGTGGGCCTGTTCGACGAGGCGGTCACGGAGTTCCCGGGGTACGCGGGCCTTGTCTCCCGGCCGGGTTCGACCCCGGTCTTCCGAGGGTGGTGCAGCAGGTGAAAGGCTGAGGCCCATGACGGTGCACGCCGAAGGGGAAGCGCCCACAGCATCGCCGGTTCGCCGGGAGGTTGGGGTCACGGAGCTGGTCCTGCGGGATGCCCATCAGAGCCTGATGGCCACGCGGATGGCACTTGAGGACATGGTCGATGCGTGTGCTGACATCGACGCAGCGGGCTACTGGTCGGTGGAGTGCTGGGGCGGCGCCACGTACGACGCGTGCATCCGGTTCCTCAATGAGGACCCCTGGGAGCGACTGCGCACGTTCCGGGAGCTCATGCCCAACAGCCGGCTGCAGATGCTGTTGCGCGGGCAGAACCTGCTGGGCTACCGGCACTACGAGGACGGCGTCGTCGACCGGTTCGTGGAGAAGTCCGCGGAGAACGGTATGGACGTCTACCGGGTGTTCGATGCGCTCAACGATGTCCGGAACGTGCGGCACGCGATCGCGGCGGTCCGCCGGGTCGACAAGCACGCGCAGGGCACCATCTGTTACACCGAGAGCCCGCTGCACACGGTCGAGGGATATGTCCAGATGGCGCGGGACCTGATGGATCTGGGCTGCGACTCGCTGTGCATCAAGGACATGGCGGCTCTGCTCAAGCCGCAGCCGGCCTACGACATCGTCAAGGCCATCAAGGACGACCTCGGGCAGGACGTGCGCATTCATGTCCACTGCCACGCGACGACGGGGGTCACCCTGGTCAGCCTGATGAAGGCCATCGAGGCTGGCGCCGATGTGGTCGACACCGCGATCTCCTCGCTCTCCCTGGGCCCCGGGCACAACCCGACCGAGTCGCTGGTCGAGATGCTGTCCGGAACTCCGTACACGACCAACCTTGACGACGCCCGGCTGCTGCGGATCAAGGACCACTTCGCCAAGGTTCGTCCGCGCTACACGCAGTTCATGTCGACTATCACCGGGGTGGAGACCGAGATCTTCAAGAGCCAGATCCCGGGCGGGATGATCTCCAACATGGAGAGCCAGCTGCGCCAGCAGGGCGCCGGCGACCGGCTCAAGGAGGTCCTCGAGGAGGTGCCGAGGGTGCGTGAGGTGGCCGGCTACCCCCCGCTGGTCACCCCGTCGTCGCAGATCGTGGGCACCCAGGCCGTGTTCAACGTGCTGATGGGCCCCTACAAGGTGCTCACCGCCGAGTTCGCCGACCTGATGCTGGGCTACTACGGCGCCACCTTGGGTCAGCGGGATCCCGGGATCGTCGAGGCGGCCCGGGCCCAGACGAAGAAGGAGCCCATCACCGTGCGGCCAGCCGATCTCCTGCAGCCCGAGTGGGACCTGCTCACCCAGGAGGCCAACGCCCTTGAAGGGGCCGACGGCACCGACGAGGACATCCTGACCTACGCGATGTTCCCGGGAGTGGCTCCCGTGTTCTTCGCGAACCGCCCCGAGGGCCCGCAGAATGTCGGCCTCGATCAGGCCGAGGTGGCAGCCAGCGAGCAGTCCGAGTCGACCGGGAAGGGACCGGTCAAGGGGCCGATCAAGTACGCCGTCACCCTGGACGGCGCCCAGCACCACGTCACCGTCGAGAGAGCCTGAGGCGCCCACGATGCCGAAGCAACCTTCCATGGACGAGCTCACGGCCGAGCTCCGGGAGCGGCGGGCCGTCATCGAGCTGGGTGGCGGCGCCGAGCGGCAGGACAAGCAGCGGGCCCAGGGCAAGCTCAGCGCACGTGAGCGGATCGATGCGCTGCTCGATCAGGGCACGTTCCAGGAGACCGGCATGTTCGCCCGTCACCGGTCGACCTACTTCGGCCTGGCCGACGCCGATCTGCCCGCCGACGGTGTGGTCACTGGGGAGGGGGCGGTCTTCGGCCGGCCCGTGCACGTGGCGTCCCAGGACTTCACGGTGGCCGGTGGCAGCGCGGGCGAGGTGCACTCCCAGAAGGTCGTGGCGATGATGCAGGCGAGCCTGAAGACCGGCACGCCGTTCGTCTTCATCAACGACTCCGGTGGGGCGCGGGTCCAGGAGGGGATCGGTTCGCTGTCAGGCTACGGGCAGGTGTTCTACAACAACGTGCTGCTCTCCGGGGTCGTCCCGCAGATCTCGATCATCGCCGGGCCGTGCGCCGGCGGTGCGGCCTACTCACCGGCCCTCACCGACTTCATCATCCAGACGCGCCAGTCCACGATGTTCATCACCGGACCGAGTGTGATCGCCCAGGTGACCGGGGAACAGGTCACCGCCGAGGACCTCGGCGGTGCGGATTCGCACATGACCCGCTCCGGGGTGACGCACTTCGTCGTCGACGACGACCAGCAGGCGATCCTGGTGGCACAGAAGCTGCTGAGCTTCCTGCCCCAGAACAACACCGAGGACCCGCCCGTCGTGGATCCCAACCACCTGGTAGAGCCGGATCCGAAGCTCGCCGAAATCGTCCCGGTCAAGGGCAAGAAGGGCTACGACGTGCGTGAGGTGATCGCGCGCATCGTCGACTGGTCGGACTTCTTGGAGGTCCGGGCCGGATACGCCCCGAACATCGTCGTCGGGTTCGCCCGGATCACTGGGCGGACGGTGGGAATCGTGGCCAACCAGCCGATGGTCTACTCCGGCGTGCTGGACATCAACGCCTCCGACAAGGCCTCCGTGTTCGTGCGCTTCTGCAACGCCTTCAACATCCCGCTGCTGACCCTGGTCGACGTGCCGGGGTTCCTCCCGGGCGTGGCCCAGGAGCACAACGGGATCATCCGGCACGGCGCGAAGCTGCTGTACGCCTACTCCGCGGCCACCGTGCCGAAGGTGACCGTCGTGCTGCGCAAGGCCTACGGCGGTGCCTACGTCGCGATGTGCTCGAAGGACCTCGGCGCCGACCGGGTCTTCGCCTGGCCCACCGCCGAGATTGCGGTGATGGGGGCCGAGGGGGCCGCCGAGATCGTGTTCAAGCGCGAGATCGCGGCGGCCGAGGACCCTGCGGCCAAGCGCCAGGAACTGATCGAGGAGTACCGCTCCACCTTCTCCACGCCCTACGTCGCGGCGTCCCGGGGCCTCGTCGACGACATCATCGACCCGGCACGCACCCGTGAGCAGGTCGCCCGGGCCCTGGAGATGCTCATCGCCAAACGAGACATCCGCCCCGCCAAGAAGCACGGCCTGGGCCCGACATGAGCCAGCCCACAGTCGCCGACCTGCTGGCCTCGGTGAACGCGTTGACCGCACGCGTGGAGTCACTCGAGGCCGAGTTGGCCGCCGTGCGCGCCGAACTACCGCGCCCGGAGGTGCCCGAGGACGTCGTGATCGCGATCTCGGCCGCGGTCGCGGCCTTCCTCGGGCACCGCGCGCGGTTGACGCAGGTCCACTACCGAACCAGCCAGACCTGGGCGCAGCAGGGCCGGGACGCGGTCCAACGGCGCAACGTCATTCATGGGGTGAGGTGAGGTCATGCTGCTCAAGGTGACAGTCGATGGCGTTGTCTACGAGGTGGAGGTCGAGGTCGAGGAGGACACCCGACCGCCTCTGGGCGCGATCTTCATGGGAAGCGGGTTCGTCCCCCAACACGCGGCGACTCCCGCGGCCGCTCCACAGTCCAACGGTGGGGACGGGATCACCGCCCCGCTGGCGGGCTCGGTGGTCAAGGTTCTGGTCAGGCAGGGACAGGAGATCGCAGCCGGTGACGTGCTGGTCCTCCTCGAGGCCATGAAGATGGAGACCGAGATCACCGCCCCCAGCGCAGGCACCGTGGATGCGGTGCTCGTGGCCGTGGGCGACGCGGTGGTCGGCGGGCAGGTGCTGGTCCAGATCGGGGCGACGGGGCAGCAAGCGTAGGAGCGTCCGCCCGGTGAACTGCGTCGAGGCCAGGTCGGGGTCGCCTCCCCCACCCGGACCGTCCACCTGTTCGGCGGGACCTGACCTGAAGGCCGGCTCGATCCGCCCGCCGAGTGCGGTCACCGCCTACGGTCTCGCGAGCGAAACGAGCCCGGACGACCTATCAGAGATCGCCGAGGCCGAAAGACAGCCCAGGTTCCCGGGATCGCCTACGCCATCGCCATTCCCGCCCAAGCCAGGGTGGTGGACTCCCGGTGCCCCTGCTGGGTTACCACCGGCCCATTGGGGATCATCAGCAGATCGTCACGGGATCTCCACACGTCGGCCCCGGGACCTGCGGCAGCGCTCACCTACGCTCGTGGCATGAGCTCATCGACCGGCGACTCCGCACGGATCCTCGTCGTCGAGGACGAGCCGACGATCAACCAGGCCGTCACTGACCGGTTGCGCGCTGAGGGGTTCACAGTCGCCCAGGCGTTCGACGGGCCCGGCGCGGTCGCGGCATTCGGGCAGCACTCGCCCGATCTGGTCGTGCTGGATGTGATGCTGCCTGGGTTCGACGGCCTTGAGGTGTGCCGGCGCATCCAGGCAATCCGACCGGTGCCGGTTCTCATGCTCACGGCACGCTCCGACGAGACCGACGTGCTGGTCGGGTTGGGCGTCGGTGCCGACGACTACGTGACCAAGCCGTTCTCGATGCGCGAGGTCGTTGCCCGGGTCAGGGCCCTGCTGCGTCGGGTGGAGCGGGCGGCAGCGCTGGCCGCCTCGGGCGCAAGCCGCATCGAACTGCCCGATCTGGTGATCGATCCCGCGACCCGGCGCGTCAGCGTTGAGGGTGGTGGGGTGCACCTGACCCCCCTCGAGTTCGACCTGCTGTGGGCACTGGCCGGCGATCCGGGCACGGTGCGCAGCCGGGATGCACTCATGCAGGAGGTCTGGGGGTGGTCGGACGCTGCTGGCACGCGCACCCTGGACAGCCATGTGAAGTCCTTGCGGGCGAAGATCGGCGGACAGCGGGTCCGCACCGTCCATGGCGTTGGCTACGCCCTCGAGGTTCACCCGTGAGCCCGGCGCGCCCGCTGGATGCTCTGACCTCGATCAAGGCCAAGCTGGGCCTGCTCGTCGGGGTCAGCGTGGTGGTCGCGGTGCTCGTGGCGGCGGTCGGCGACGCCGCGCAGGTGCCGTGGTGGACCAGCGTGCCGGTGACCGTCGCCGCTGCTCTGGCGGTCACCCAGTGGTTGGCACGCGGGATGACCTCGCCGCTGCGGGAGATGACCCGCGCCGCGCAGATGATGGCCGGCGGCGACTACAGCCAGCGCGTCACGGCATCCAGCTCCGACGAGGTCGGGCAGCTCGCCGTGGCCTTCAACGCGATGGCCGCAGACCTCGCCGCCGCCGACCAGGAACGGCGCCGGCTCGTGGCAACCGTGTCCCACGAGCTGCGCACGCCGCTGGCCGCCCAACGCGCTCTCCTGGAGAACCTCGTCGACGGGGTCGTGAGCCCGGGCGACGAGGCGCTGAGAGGGGCGCTGCGGCAGTCCGAGCGGCTCGGAGCGCTGGTCGCCGACCTCCTCGACCTCGCCCGCCTCGACGCCGGGGTGGCCCCCCTGTCCGTCACTGAGGTGCGCATCGCCGACCTGCTGCAGGCGGCTGCATCGGAGGCCCGGATCGACCCCCGCGGCGTCCAGGTGCGGTGCGAGACGCAGCCCGCGGACCTCGTCGTGCAGGCCGACCCGGCCCGGCTCACACAACTCGTGGTGAACCTCGTGGACAACGCGATCCGGCACAGCCCGCCCGGGGGCGAGGTGCGGGTCAGCGCCCGCGTGATCGATGCATCCGTCTGGTGGCTCGAGGTCTGCGACGAAGGTCCGGGCATCCCCGGCGAGGACGCTGAGCGGGTCTTCGAACGGTTCGGCGCCGGCGGGGACGCGGCCGGCGGTACGGGTCTCGGGCTGGCGATCGCGCGATGGGTGTGCCAGTTGCACGGGGGAACGATCACCGCGCTGCCGAACGACCGCGCGGAGACGGGTGCGCTGCTGCGGGCGAGTCTGCCCGTGCGCACCGATCCCGAACCGCACACCCGTCCTGCGACGGAGGCTGCCATGTTCACTCAGATGACCCCCTCCCCCACTTCCGGTCCGAGAACCGCCCCGGGCGGACCTCCCGTACCAGGCGCCGGATTCCCCGGGGGGACACGAGGCGCGGGGGTCGGGCCGGTTCCCGGCGGTGGCGGAACGGACCCACTGGACGGGCTCTGGCCCGAGCGGGCGCTCACAGCGCAGCCCTTGGCTGTGCTCGGGGCGCTGGCCGTCGGCGGGTGGGCGGCGCTCACGTGGCCTGATCGCAACGTCGGGCTCGCGGTGGGACTCACCCTGCTCACCGCCGGGGCCCTGATGTGGGGGGTTGCCCGGTACCGGGACCACCCGTGGACGGTCGCGTGCGCCCTGCTCGCGGCGCTCTTGGCCTCGACGACGATGCTGCGCGACGCAGGCGGGGTGGTCGCGCTGTCTGTCCTCGTCGGGGTGGTGGTCGCTGCTGTTGGGATGACCCTGGGGCGCACCCTGATCTCGATTCCGGCCAGTGTCGTCTCCTGGCCGCTGTCGGCGCTGCGCGGCCTGCCGCTGCTCGGTCGCACGATCAGCACCACAAGCCGGGTCCCGGTCCTCTGGCCGGCGCTGCGCACCGCTGGCCTGTCCCTGGTAGCCCTGGCCCTGTTCGGCGGGCTGTTCGCGTCCGGGGACGCCGTCTTCGGCACCTGGGCCGAGGCAGTCATCCCGGACCTCGGCTGGGACACCATCGTGCTGCGGACGTTCGTGCTCGTCCTTATCTCCGGGATCGTGCTCACCGGCGCATACCTGGCCCTCAACCCACCTGAGGTCGCGCACATGTCGCTGCCCCGACGCCGGCACCCGGCCCACGTGTGGGAGTGGGCGGTCCCGGTCGGCCTGGTGGTGGCCGTCATGGCCGGGTTCCTCATCGCCCAGGGCGCGGCCATGTGGGGAGGGCATGAGTACCTGCGGCGCACGACCGGGCTCACCTACGCCGAGTACGTGCACCAGGGATTCGCCCAGCTCACCACTGCCACGTTCCTCACCCTGGTCGTCGTCGCGCTCACGACGCGGGTGGCCGCCCGCACAACCCGGGGCGACCGAATCCTGCTGCGCGCGCTCCTGGGCATCCTGTGCCTGCTCACGCTCGCCGTCGTCGCCAGCGCCCTGTACCGGATGGCGCTGTACCAGCAGGCCTACGGCTACACAGTGCTGCGCCTGTTCGTCGACGGCTTCGAACTCTGGCTGGGGCTGGTCGTCGTCCTGCTTCTCGTCGCAGGCATCCGGCTGTCGGGCCAGTGGCTGGCACGCGCCATCCTCATCTCCGCGGCGGTCTTCACCCTGGCCTTCGCCGCGATGAACCCCGACGCCTGGGTCTCGCAGCGGAACATCGAACGATTCGAAGCAGGGCAGACCCTGGACACGCTGTACCTGTCCACGCTGAGCGCCGACGCGACACCCACCCTGATCGACCGGCTACCGACCGAGGTCACACGCTGCATGTTCGGGCTGCGGGACTACGCCCCACTCCGGGACGACGCGCTGGCCTGGAACCTGGGCCGCGACCGCGCGCAGGCAGCCCTCCAGGGCCCGGAGGTCGTCGGGCCGATCGCGGACGTGGGCGACTGCACGCAGGTGATCACCGACGACTACGGCGGCTAGGGAACGCCGGTCAGCAGCGTTCCCCGGGCCTACCCACACCCCGGGAATGTCAAGGAGGAACTGGCGATGACAGTCACGGTGAGCATCCTCACCTTGGCCGGCACCGCCGCCACCGACCGCAACTGGACACCTAGCTGGGCTCCGGAGTCAGACCGGATATCGGGATCGCCCACCGCATGGACATTCCGGCCCCAGCGAGGGAGTTGAACTCCATATCGCGCCACCTTGGTCGATGACAGACCCGCTTCAGGGGCAGCATCATGAGCCCCCACCCGAAGCAAGTCACCCGCAACCAGCACGGAGGACAACCACCCCTGCCCGAAAACAGCTGAAACCGCCCCCGAACACCCCCGAACATCCCGAGAGCCCCGCCGCAGACCATCGCAGCGGCGCTTCACCATGCACCGCGCACCCCACAAGAACAAGAAAGGGCCGGAACCGGCGAAAATCGCCAGTCCCAGCCCAACTTGTGCACCCTCCTGAGAAGGTGCCTAGTAGCGGGGGCAGGATTTGAACCTGCGACCTCTGGGTTATGAGCCCAGCGAGCTACCGAGCTGCTCCACCCCGCGTCGGTTCCTCAAGTGTACGTGAGGCCCGCCGAACCCACCAAATCGCGCGATTGCCGGTGGGCGCAGGACCTCCCCGGCGGGCTCGGCCCTCAGCCGTGAGCCGCCAGCGCCCTGCTCGTGTCCGGGACGCCGATGATCGAGTACCCGCCGTCGACATAGATCGTCTGACCGGTGATCATCCGCGCCCCATCGGAGGCCAGGAATGCCGCCAGGTGCCCGACGTCGCCCTGGGTCACGTTGTCGCGCATCGGCGAGACCTCACGGTTGTACGCCAGCAGCCGCTCCATGTCCGGGATTCCCGAGGCAGCCAGAGTTCGGATCGGACCAGCCGAGATCGCGTTCACCCGGATCCCCTTGGGCCCGAGGTCCACGGCCAGCTCGCGGACGTAGGCCTCGAGCGCGGCCTTGGCCACGCCCATCACCTTGTAGTTGGCAGCCACCCGGACTCCGCCGAGATAGCTCAGGGCGATGACCGATCCGCCATGGGGCATGTGCTTGCGGGACGCATTCATGAGCTTCGCCAGCGAGTGGGCGCTGGTGAGCATGGCCGTGGTGAAGTCCTCGTCCTTGGTCTGCACGACCCGATGCTCGAAGGAACGTGCGGGGGCGAATGCGATGGCGTGGACGACGATGTCGATGGGGACGTGGATCTTGGCGAAGAATGCCTTCACCTCGTCGTCCTTGAGCATGTCGCAGCGCTCGTAGGCGATGAGGTGGGGCAGCGTCGGGGCCAGCTGCATGATGCGGCTGTGGAACCGGAACTGGTATCCGAGGATCACCCGGGCACCCTGGTGGGTCAGCTCCTGCGCGATCGCCCACGCGATCGACTCCTCGCTGGCCACGCCCATGACCAGCGCGACCTTGCCCTTGAGCGGCTTCCTCATCGTCATGACGACCTCCGGCCCATCCGTGTGGGGCTGTGATCGTAGGGGTCCCGGTGCGTGCGTTGCCGGGCGGAGAACTCCCCAGGGGCCGGACAACCCGCATTCGTCGGGCGCTCGCTCCCGCGTTACCGTGTGGCCGTGACTCGTCTCATCTGCCTCGGGGACTCCTTCACGGAGGGCATGTCCGATGACCTGCGTCCCGACGGCCGCCACCGCGGATGGTCCGACCGCGTCGCCACGGGCCTGGCCGCCGATCGGTCCGGGGTCGCTCACTACCCCGTCACGTACGCCAACCTCGCGATCCGCGGCAAGCTGCTCGACCAGGTCGTCGCCGAGCAGTTCGGCCCCGCCCTGACCCTGGGTCCGGACATCCTCACGTTCCATGCCGGAGCCAACGACGTCCTGCGCCCGGGAACCGACCTGCCCGACCTGTACGCCCGCTACGACTCCGCCGTCGAGCAGCTCACCGCCACCGGCGCCCGGGTGGTGCTGTTCACCTCGCTGGCCCGGGCCGGCGGCTCCGGACGCTTCGCCGACCGCCTGGAGCGGGCGTTCCATGCCTTCAACGACAACGTGCGCGACGTCGCCGCCCGGCACGGCGCGACGCTGGTCGACCTCGAGGAGATCCACGCCCTGACCGACCGCCGCTTCTGGGCCTCCGACCGGCTGCACCTCAATGAGTTGGGCCACTCCCGCGTCGCGGCAGCAGTCCTCGACGCGCTGGGGATCACCGACCCGCAGGTCCTCGGCGGACCAGTCGGCTGGTGGACCGAGCCGCTCCCTCCGGCGCCGCCGCGGTCACGCCGCGAGGACCTCGCCGGCGACGTCGACTGGGTTCGCGTCCACCTCGTGCCCTGGATCGGCCGACGCATCCGACGGGTGTCCAGCGGCGACGGCCTGGTCCCCAAGGAACGCCATCCCCGGGAGATCAGCCACGACCAGGACGACCACGCCAACGCCTGACGGCTCCTGATTCCCAGCCGCAACGGAAGGACACCATGCCCACCATCCTGATCACCGGTGCCAGCTCGGGCCTCGGCGCCGAGATGGCTCGCCAGTTCGGCGCCCTCGGCTACGACCTGGCCCTGGCCGCCCGACGGATGGAGCGCCTCGAGGAGCTGCGCGCCGAGATCCACGCGGCGAACCCCGGCCGCCGCATCGAGATCCGCGCCCTGGACGTCACTGACGACGACGCCGTGTTCGAGGTGTTCCGCGGGTTCGCCGCAGACTTCGGCACCCTCGACCGGGTCATCATCAACGCGGGCCTGGGCAAGGGCGCCAGGATCGGGACGGGCAAGTACTACGCCAACCGGCAGACCGCCATGACCAACTTCGTCGCCGCGCTCTGCCAGGCCGAGGCCGCGATGGAGGTCTTCCGCGCCCAGAAGCGCGGCCACCTGGTGTTCATCTCGTCGGTGTCGGCCCTGCGCGGGATGCCGAAGTCGATGGCCGTGTACGCGGCCACGAAGGCAGGGGTGGCGAATCTGGCCGAAGGGCTGCGCAGCGAGATGCAGGCAACCGCCGACCTGGACATCAGGATCTCGACCCTCTACCCCGGCTACATCCGATCGGAGATGAACGAGTACGTCGAGAACGCGATGTTCATGGTCGACACCGAGACCGGCGTCCGCGCACTGGTGGACGCCATCGAGCATGAGAAGGCCGACGCACGGGTCCCCACCTGGCCGTGGTGGCCGCTGGGAACGGTGGTTCGCTACGCACCGTTGGGGGTCATCCGCAAGTTCTTCTGACCTGTCGCGCCGGCGTCGGCGACAGTCAGTCCAGCATCCCCTCGGCGATCCAGTCCAGCTCGGCGTCCGGGTCCTCGGTCACGCCGGTGTGCACCGGTCCGGGCTGGATCACCACGCTGCGTGGTGCGGTCAGCCACCGGAACCGCCGCCCCGGGTCGGCCAGACCCGCCTCCCCGGCGGTGCGGCTGCCCTCGGCCACCGCGTTCGCCGCGGCCAGCGCATCGGCGATCGCCACGACGTCGGCCTTGGACCACAGCGCCGTCACGCAGCTGAGGTCCCCGCGGATCCGCATCCCGAGGTACTCGGCCTGCTGGCAGTAGAGCAGCACCGCGCCGTTCACGTACTCCCCCCGGTCGACCCGGGGCACGATCCGCATGACGGCGTACTCGAACGGCATCGCGCTCATGACTCCCCCTGGCCGATCGTCAGCTCGGGGATCCACTCCGGCGGACCGGCGCTGCGCCGGGCCGAGATCCGGTGCCCGAGCGCATCGCGCACCGGCCCCGACTCAACGGCCTCCACGAGCTGCGGGACCCACGAGGCCCGCGCGTCGAGGCGGGCCCTGATGAACTCCCGGTAGGCGGCCCGGACCTCCTTGGTGCCGCCCCAGGCCGCGCTGTCTGCGACGAGCCACTCGTCGGGAACGGCATCCACCGCGTCGCCGACCACGGACGCCCAGTCCACGCCGGAGAGGTCCGCATCGGCCCCAGCGACGTCGGGGGCGTTCTCGAGGAGCGCGTGGTCGGCCACGTCGTAGGCCCGGGTGGCGAACCGCTGCACCTGGTCTGCCCGGCCCGGCACCCACGCGTGGTGGAACGTGAGCGCCGCCCCGTGGTCGATCAGTTGCAGCGCGCGGTGCCACACGAGCATGTTCGGGTTGCGCCACGACCGGTCGGCGTTGGCGATCAGCGCATCGAGCCACACGATCCGCCCCGCGAGTCCAGCATCTACGGACGGCATGGGCCCCACGTCCAAGGCGCCGGGCAGGAAGTCGACTCCGAGGTTCAAGCCGACCGACAGCTTCAGGAGGTGCTGGACCTCCTCGTCCGGCTCGGCCGGCGCCAGCTCCTCGGGCACGAGGACCGGCACCCACCGCGGGACCCGCAAGCCGATCGCCCCCGCGATCTCGGCGCAGATGACCTCGGCGACGAGCGCCCGCGGTCCCTGTCCGGCGCCGTGGAACTTGACCACGTACATCCCCAGGTCGTCGGCCTCCATGAGGCCGGGCAGGGAGCCCCCCTCGCGCAGGGGGGTCACGTACCGCGTGGCGCGGACCGGGTTCATCGGCACAGCGTAGGACCCGGGCGAATCTGGTGCGCTCCTGCCCCAAGAGGAGCAACGAACCTCCAAGCTGCTCGCATCGGGAGGCCGGGACTGGATTGAGCGACGCCATCGGCGATCCGCAGACCCCCCATCGAGCAATCGATGAGGACCCACCCTGCTGGCGGTGGCCGGGCCGGACGCTGGCAGGACGCGGATAGGCTCATCCCCGCGTCACGAACCGAGGAGCTGCGCATGACTGCCCTGCCCGCACTGCTGCTCATGCACGGGGTCGGCGACGACGGTGCATGCTGGCGCCCGTTCGTGCGACGGCTGCACTCGCGCCCGGGACTGGCCGACCTCCTCGTCGCCACCCCCGATGCCCCCGCCCATGGCGGTCGGCACGTCCAACCGGGTCAGAGCATCGCGTGGCCCGACCTGCTGGCCGAGGCGATCGCCGCGGCGGAGGAGCTGGTCGCGCGCTCCGGTGGCCCGATCGTGGTCGGGGGGCACTCGATGGGCTCCATGGTCGCCCTGGGGGTGGCGACCAACCGGCCGGACCTGGTGGTGGCCACGTTCCTCGAGGACCCGCCCCTGACGCAGGGACTGCCCGAGGAGGGACAGGCCCCGGAGAGCAGCACTGAGGCCCAGCCCCCGTCGCTGGCCGACGTGAGCGAGTTCGGCGACTGGTTCGCCGATCTGCAGTCGATCCCGCTGGCCGACGTCGTGGCTGCTGCCCGCGCCGACCACCCGACCTGGGACGACGAGGAGTACGAGCTCTGGGCACGCGCCAAGCAGTCCGTGGATCGGGCAGCCTTCATCGAGCCGGTCGTCTGGGTGCACGCCGACACCGAGCGGATGCTGCGCCACGCACCGGCCCCGGTGGTCGTCGCCGCGGGGCTCCCTGAGCGCGGCGGCCTGGTTGCACCCGAGGCGGAGGCAAGCCTGCGATCCCTGCCCGGGTGGTCGGTCCACCGCCTGCCCGCCGGGCACGACGTCCGCCGGGACGCCCCTGACCCGACCGTGGACCTCATCGCCGACCTGATCCACTCGGTGGCCACGTGACCCCCGATCACTCCACGAGTGGCCGGCCGGACGCGCCCTCCGGAATCCCCGCGCACCCCACGGGTGGCCCACAAGGCACACAGGCAGGCATCCCCGCGAACCTGACCACCGGACCGCCGGACGCGCTCTCGGGCATCCCCGCGCCGCCGGTGCCCGAGACGGAGGCCGACGCTTCCGGCCCCGCCCCCGGCACTCCGCCCGCAGGATTCCACAAGCGGCCCGCGCTCGGCTACGCGCTCTACCTGACCGGCGCGCTGCTGTTCGGCATCAACGGCACAGTCAGCAAGGTGCTGCTCACGGCCGTGGACAACGCCGCCCGCGTCTCCCAGTTGCGCGTCACGTTCGCGTTCCTGATCCTGCTCGTGTTCGTCGCCCTGACCAACCGGCGCTCCCTCCCGTTGCACCGCCACGAGCTCGGACCGGTCGCCGCGTACGGCATCCTCGGGGTTGCCATGACCCAGTGGCTGTACTTCGTGGCCATCACGCGCATGCCCATCGGAATCGCCCTGCTGATCGAGTTCACCGCACCGATCATGGTCGTGCTGTGGGTGCGCTACGCCTGGCACCGGCCGGTGCGCAACACCGTCTGGCTCGGCCTGGCCCTGGCGATGGTCGGCCTGGCGATGGTCGCCCAGATCTGGTTGGGCCTGACGCTCAACTCCCTCGGGGTCGCGGCAGCGTTCGGGGCGGCCGTGGCGCTGGCGCTGTACTACCTGCTCGGCGAGACCTGCGGCCGTGAGCGCGACCCGGTCTCGCTGACCCTGTGGGGCTTCGGGTTCGCGGCCCTGCTCTGGGCCGTGCTGCTGCCCTGGTGGCGCTACCCCTGGGCGTCCCTAGAGGGCTCGGCGACCCCCCTCGGCGCCGGCACGACCGCCGTCCCGCTCTGGGCGCTGGCCATCTGGATGATCGTCCTGGGCACGATCGTCCCGTTCTGGCTCGTGCTCGCCGCGATCCGGCACATCGGCGCGGCCGGGGCCAGCATCATCGGGATGACCGAGCCGTTCATCGCCTCGCTGGTGGCGTGGTTCGTGCTCGGCGAGGTCCTGACGCCCGCGCAGATGCTCGGCGGCGCGGTGATCCTCGCCGGCGTGGTCATCGCCGAACGCGCCCGCAGCTGA
>CAVTOX010000024.1:0-99518 GCA_963736425.1 uncultured Actinomycetes bacterium | reverse complement strand
CACGCCGGAGACACCGCGGCGGAGTAGCACGCCGGCGATCCCATCCAAGTCCCGGGACTCTTCACGGCCGCGAACTTGGATGAAACTGCGCTGGGCGCCGCGAACTTGGACCAAGCCGGCGGCGGCCGGCCGACCGCGGCGGCTCACGTCAGTGGAAGCGGACCTTCACCCAGTGCCGCTCGTCGCAGGCGGGGCAGCGCATCCACGACGGGTAGTCGCGCCGCACGACCAGCAGGTGCAGGCTCGGCAGCGCCAGGTGCAGCGCCCGGGCGTACGAGGCAACGGTCGCGACGTGGCAGCTCGAGCAGGTGATCACCACGGACCCCAGGGACGGATTCACCGTGTCGCGGCTGAACAGGGCGGACTTGCCCTGGACGTCCACCCCAGCCACGCTCGGGTCGGCAACGGCGCGGGTACGAACGCGGTCGAAGGTCGAGTTGCTCATCAGCTGGCTCCCATCAGGGCCGTCGGGGCCGAGGATGCGGTCCCGTCCACAAGTCCGCGCGCGAGCTGGCGGTAGGCCTCCGCACCACGGAACCGCCCCGCGGACGACAGCACCGACCTCCCGGCGGCGGGCGCCTCGGCGAAGCGGATCGAGCGCGGGATGGCCGGGCCGAGGATGTCCAGGCCGTAGCGGTCGTTGATGTCAGCCAGGACGGCCCGCGAGTGGTTGGTCCGCGAGTCGAACAGCGTGGGCAGCACGCCGAGCACGACGAGGTCGCGGTTGGTGATGCGCCGCACGTCGGCGATCGTGTCGAGCAGCTGCCCGACGCCACGGTGCGACAGCGTCTCGCACTGCAGCGGGATCAGGACCTCGTTCGCGGCCGTGAGCGCGTTGATCGTCAGCACTCCCAGCGACGGGGAGCAGTCCAGCAGGATCGTGTCGTACTCACCGGCGATGTCCTCCAGCGCCGTGCGCAGCGAGAACTCGCGCCCCGTGCGCGTCAGCAGCTGAGCCTCCGTGCCGGCCAGGTCGATCGACGCCGGCAGCAGGTGCATGTCCTCGTCGGTCTTGATCACCGCCATCGACGCGCTGATCCGCCCGAGCAGGACGTCGTGCATGGAGAACTCGAGGGTCTCGGGGTCCAGACCGAGGGAGAACGTGAGGCACGCCTGCGGGTCGAGGTCGACCACCAGCACCCTCTGGCCCATCTCGGCGAGCGCCGCGCCGATCGAGGCGACGGTCGTGGTCTTGGCCACGCCACCCTTCTGGTTGGCGATGGCGATGATTCGTGTCATACCCGGCCCCTGCTTCGTCGGCAACTTCCCCCTATTGTGCACAGCATGAGCACACCGCCCTTCATCAACATGCCCGATGGCGTCGGACTTTTCGCGCCCCCGGACGCTCCCCTGCCCGTCCTGGTCGCCGAGGCGCGAACGGATGTGACGGGTGGGGCGGATGGGACTGCCGCCCCGGCGCGCGGTGATGTGCTGCTCGTCCCCGGGTTCACCGGCTCGAAGGAGGACTTCCTCGCGATCCTCGAGCCGTTGGCCGCGTTCGGCTGGCGGGTCGCGGCGATGGACCTCCCCGGGCAGGGCGGCGCCCCAGCCCTCGGCCCGCGCGGCAGCCACACGGCCCGTACCCTGGCCGACTCCGTCGCGGCGGTGGCGCAGTGGTTCGCCCCGGGCCGGCGCGTGCACCTCGTCGGGCACTCGATGGGCGGCCTGGTGACCCGCGAGACTCGTGCTGTCCGATGCCGCGAGCCTCGCCTCGTGGACCGCGATGAGCAGCGGCCCCGCGTCCATCCCCGCCCACGGTCACACGGCCCTGCTCCAGCTCGAGGCGGCGCTGGCCAGCGCGCCGATCGAGGCCGTGTGGGCCGTCAAGGAGCAGATGGACCGCGCCGGCGGCTGGGACCCGCCCAGCCAGGACGTCGCCGACTTCTGCGCCCGGCGCTTCATCACCAATGACCCAGCCGCGCTCTCGGACTGCGCCGAGATCCTGATGACCGCCCCCGACCTCACCGAGCAGGTCGCCGCCGCCCTTGACGCCTCGATGCTGCCTGCGGCGGTCGTGACCGGCGAGATCGACGACGCCTGGTCGCCGGCCACCCAGGAGGACATGGCCGAACGGCTGCGGGTTCCATGGCACAAACTGCCAGGCCTCGGCCACAACCCCGCCACCGAGAACCCGAAGCTGACCGCCACAGCCCTCAATGACGTCTTCGCCAACGCAGCGGCGGGCCGCCAGGACCCGCCAGCGCCCTAGCCAATCGGCATCCGTGTGAACGATTCCGACCATCCGATGGTCGATTCCGTTCACACCGCTGGCCACCCGGCCCCGCGACGGCCCCCACCGGCGAACTCGTCGGAAACTCGCCCGGATCGGCCGTGTGGATTCATCCACATATGGGTATACGGGTCCCATGGCGTTGCACGAGATCCTCCCGAACACGTTGCTCGCCCCCCGGGAGGCTCGGATCGCCATCGCGCGGTTCCTGTCCAAGGCCCAGCTCTCCCAGCTCACCGACGACGCCCAGCTGCTCGCCTCCGAACTCGTGACCAACGCCGTGCGCCATGCGTCGGGGCCCATCGACGTACGCGCCTACGTCCGCGACGGCTTCCTGCGCCTGGAGGTCGGCGACTCGTCCCTGGACTGCGCCCCCCAGCAGCGACCCGCTGCCGCCGATGACGAGGGCGGGCGCGGCATGGAGATCGTCGACAAGATGTCAGCGCGCTGGGGTTGGCGCGCTCGTGGCCACATCAAGGTCGTCTGGCTCGACCTGCCGATGCCCCCAGGCGCAGGTCCGCGAAAGTAGTCCACGGCGCCAGGACGGGCCAGCCCCCGAGGTCAGAACTCCAGCGGGTCACTCGGCAGCGGCTTCGGCTCGGTCCAGCGCATCGGCATCCCGTGGGCTGACCCCGACCCCAGCTGCACGGCCGTCCCCGGACGCCACGGAGCCCACGCCCCCGACGCCGGCCACGACCGGCCCACCAGTGCGTACGACATCGCCGGATCCGGTGAGTCACGCTTCCACTCCCACGACACGTGGATGACCGGCGTCGAGGGCGTCGCGCGGTTGGCGAGCTTCCGGATCCCCGAGCGGATCTCAACCCGCGCCGACCTGTCCAGGTAGAACCAGGTGGCGGAGTGCCAGATCACCAACGACTGACCGGGGACCTGCTCGGCGTGGGCCAGCATGGCGAGGTAGTCCCCGGCACTCATCGGCCGGACCGTCGCTGGGATCCGGTGGGCGAGCGTGAACGCCGACCGCAGGCGCTCGAAGCGCGGCAGGTCATCGCCCCACACGTACGCGGCGAGCGTGAGCCGGTCCTCGGCCTTGTTGACGTCCAGCGGGCGCAGGTCGCAGCCCGAACGCTCGGCGATCGTCACCGGCGTGGGCATCGGCACGTGCGCCCACGGCATGGCGTCGGCGCGCAGGTTCAGCCCGGCCGAGGCCGCCAGCTCGTGCAGCCGGATGGGCTGGCCGTGCGCGGCCGACACCCGGGCCAGCGCCCCACGCAGCGGCTGCGCGCGACCTGTCTCGTTGGTCTGCGGGATGTGGGCCAGCGACCGGTTCACCACATCCGGATGCGCCTGGAACGCCGCGACCACAGCAGCGCCCATCGCCTCCCGGGCGGCATCATCCTTCGGCGCCGTGCCCCCGACCGTCGGGTAGTAGATGGCCAGCCCCGGCGCCTGGCGGGAGAGGACGAGCCGATGGGCGGCCGCCAGGAGACGCAGCCCGATCAGGTCACCGCCGCGCACGGAGGCGTGGTCGGCCATGAGGTCCGCCAGCTGGCCGCCGGGGGCGCTCGCCTCGCCCAGCGCGACGAGGACGTCGTGCGACAACGGCGACCCCAGCTCGAGGCAGCTCTGCGCCTGACTGGTCAGCGCCTCATCGAGCGTGACGGCCTCATCCCCGTGGATCACGTCGTACACCAGCGCCATCCGTGCATCCCCTCCGCGATTGGCGGCACCCGGTGCCGCCCCGGGGAATGATGCACCACGAACCCGATCGTTGCGCGGGATGTCCGCCGGCGCCGCACGGATCACCGCAGCTTGTAGTCCTCCAGCAACCGCCGGGCGATGATCATCTTCTGGATGTCGGCGGTGCCCTCGCCGATCATCAGCATGGGCGCCTCGCGGTAGAGCCGCTCGATCTCGTACTCCTTGGCGTAGCCGTAGCCGCCGTGGATCCGGAACGAGTCCTCCACGACCTCCTTGCAGTACTCGGAGGCCAGGTACTTGGCCATGCCGGCCTCGAGGTCGTTGCGCTCCCCGGAGTCCTTCTTGCGCGCTGCGCGGACCATCATCTGGTGGGCGGCCTCGACCTTGACGGCCATCTCGGCCAGCCGGAACGCCACGGCCTGGTGCTCGGCGATCGCCTTGCCGAACGTGTGACGCTGCTGGGCGTACTCGACGCCGAGCTCGAAGGCCCGCGCCGCAAGCCCGCACGCGCGCGCGGCCACGTTCACGCGACCCACCTCGACGCCATCCATCATCTGGTAGAAGCCCTTGCCGGGGACCCCGCCGAGCAGGTCGTCGGCGTCGAGTTGGAACTCGTCCATGATCAGCTCGGTGGTGTCCACGCCCTTGTAGCCCATCTTGGCGATCTTGCCCGGGATGCTCAGGCCTGGACGGACCTCGCCGAACCCGGTTGGCTTCTCGATGAGGAACGTCGACATCTTCTTGTACACGCTTGCGCCCTCGGGGACGTCGGCGTCGGTGCGGACCAGGACCGCGACCAGCGTGGACGAGCCGCCGTTGGTCAGCCACATCTTCTGGCCGTTGAGCGTGTAACCGCCCTCGGCGTTCGGCACGGCCTTCGAGGTGATCGCCGCGACGTCGGACCCGCAGTGCGGCTCGGACATCGAGAACGCCCCGCGCACCTCGCCGGTCGCCATCCGCGGCAGGTACTTGGCCTTCTGCTCCTCGGTGCCGTGCTGCATGATCATGTACGCGACGATGAAGTGCGTGTTCACGACGCCGCTGACGCTCATCCAGCCGCGCGCGATCTCCTCCACGCACAGGGCGTAGGTCAGCATCGACTCACCGAGGCCGCCGTACTCCTCGGGGATCATGAGGCCGAAGATCCCCATCTCCTTCATGCCCTCGACGATCGCGGTCGGGTACTCGTCGGCGTGCTCGAGCTCCTGGGCGACCGGGATGATCTCGTTGTCCACGAACTCCTTGACCGCGGCGAGGATCTCCTCCTGCACCTCGGTCAGGCCCTCAGTCTGCGCCAGGCGTGGCATGGTTCCTCCTCGATCGACGGTTTGTTACTGGCCAGTATCCCCCGCGCTGTGGGAGATCCGCGCGCCGGGGCCGTCCCTGATCGCAGCATGCGGCCACGCCCCCCGATCGCCGGTCACGTGTCACCGCGAACCCGCTGCGCCCACAGTGACAGGATGTGGCCGTGCATGACGGTCAGGAGGATCTCTCCCGGTTCGCGTGGTTGTCGATCGCCACCGGGATCGTGGTGTTCGGCCTCAAGCTGTACGCCTACTTCCTGACCGACTCGGTGGGCCTGCTCTCCGATGCCCTGGAGTCCACCGTGAACATCGTGGCGGCCGTCGTCGCCCTCGTGGCACTGAAGGCCGCCGCGCGGCCCGGCGACGAGCGCCACCACTTCGGCCTGAGCAAGGCGGAGTACTTCTCGGCGCTCTTCGAGGGCCTGATGATCCTGATCGCCGCGGGGCTCATCATGTTCACCGCGATCCCCCGGTTCCTCGACCCCCAGCCACTCGAGGACCTCGGGGTCGGCCTGCTGGTCTCTGGAATCGCCACGGCCCTGAACTTCGTCGTCGCCGGCATCCTGATGCGCGCCGGGTTGAAGCACCGGTCGATCGTGCTGCAGGCGGACTCCAAGCACCTGATGACCGACGTGTGGACCTCCGGCGGGGTCATCGTCGCCGTGCTGCTGGTCGGCGCGACCGGCTGGCTGCGCCTGGACCCGCTGATCGCCATGGTGGTCGCACTGAACATCGTGTTCGCGGGAATGAAGCTGATCGGCAGCTCGGCGATGGGGCTGCTCGACGCCTCCCTGCCCCCGGACGAGAACGCCCTGATCGTCGAGGTGCTGCAGCGCCACCAGACCGAGAAGGTGCGGTTCCACGCCCTGCAGACCCGGGAGTCCGGGCGCCAGCGCTTCGTCTCCATGCACGTGCTGGTCCCGGGGGCGTGGACGGTGGCCCAGGGCCATGACCTTCTGGAGACCGTCGAGGAGGAGATCCGCCACGTCCTGCCCGACACCGTCATCGCCACCCACCTGGAGCCCATCGAGGACCCACGGGCGTGGGACGACCAACCCGCCGGCGGGGTCACGATCCCCGACGAGGACACCTGGAACGACGCCTGACGCGCGCCCCACCGACCACCCCGGAATCGCCGTCCGATCGGCGCTTGCTACCGTGCCGAGTATGCCCACAACCAAGAGCCCCAGGGACTTCTTCCGCCCGCTGGCAGTCGGCGCTCCCACGCCGCTGACCGACATCCCCGCGCGCCCCTCGCGCGCGATCCACTTCTTCGACCCGAGCAACGAGAAGATGGCCGCCAAGGTGCCGGCGATGGTCGGCACCGTCGACGTCCTGCTCGGCAACCTCGAGGACGCCGTCAAGGCCGACAAGAAGGTCGATGCCCGCGAGGGCCTGGTGCGCATCGCGCAGGAGACCGACTTCGGCCCGACCCAGCTGTGGACGCGGATCAACTCCCTGGACAGCCCCTGGGTGCTCGACGACCTGACCCGCCTCGTGCCGGCGATCGGGCACAAGCTCGACGTGATCATGGTGCCGAAGGTGCAGGGCGCCGAGGACATCCACTACGTCGACCGCCTGCTCGCCCAGCTCGAGGCGAAGGCCGGGCTGACCCGCCCGATCCTGATCCACGCGATCCTCGAGACCGCCCGCGGGGTCGCGAGCGTCGAGGAGATCTGTGGGGCGTCGCCTCGGATGCAGGGGCTGTCGCTGGGTCCCGCCGACCTGGCCGCGGACCGCCGGATGAAGACCACCCGCGTGGGCGGCGGGCACCCGGGCTACCTGGTCCGGGCCGATGCCGTGGACGGTGACATCGAGGGTCCGCGCGCCATCTTCCAGCAGGACCTCTGGCACTACACGATCGCCCGGATGGTCGACGCCTGCGCGGCGTACGGGATCTACCCGTACTACGGACCGTTCGGCGACATCACCGACGTGGTCGCGTGCGAGGACCAGTTCCGCAACGCGTTCCTCCTCGGCTGTGTGGGCACGTGGACGCTGCACCCGAAGCAGATCGCGATCGCCAACCGGGTGTTCGCCCCGAGCGTCGCCGACATCACGCACGCCCGGCGCGTGGTGGAGGCGATGGGCGACGGGACGGGGGCGGTGATGCTCGACGGCAAGATGGAGGACGACGCCTCGCTCAAGCAGTGCCTGGTGATGGTCAAGCTCGCCGAGCAGCTCGCCGAGATCGATCCCGAGCTGCGCGCCGCATACGACGCGATCGAGGTGTCGGCATGAGCACGTTCCGGCCGCGCCGCTCGGTCCTCTACATGCCCTCGTCCAACGAGCGCGCGCTGGAGAAGGCCAAGACGATCCCCTGCGACGGGCTGATCCTCGACCTCGAGGACGCCGTGGCCCCCGACGCCAAGCCGGCTGCCCGCGAGGCCGCGTGTGCCGCGGTGCGCTCCGGTGAGTACGGCCGTCGCGAGCTGACCATCCGGATCAACGGTGCCGACACCGAGTGGCACGACGCCGACATGGCCGCGGCGTGCGCCGCCGGGCCGGACGCGATCGTGGTGCCGAAGGTGGACTCCGCCGACGCCGTCCGCGCGCTGGTCGCCGCGATGGAGAGGCACGGGGCGCCCGAGCGCACGACGCTGTGGGCGATGGTCGAGACGCCCGTCGCGATGCTCGACGCGCGGTCGATCGCCGCCGCCTCCGACCGGCTGTCGGTGCTGGTCATGGGCACCAACGACCTGGCCAAGGAGCTGTACGCCGAGCACGTCCCCGGGCGCCAGCCGCTGCTGACCGGCCTCGGGCTCGCACTGCTTGCCGCCCGGGCCACCGGCAAGGTCATCATCGACGGCGTCTACAACGACGTGAAGAACGCCGAGGGGTTCGCCGCCGAGTGCGCCCAGGGCCGCGAGATGGGCTTCGACGGCAAGACGCTGATCCACCCCGGGCAGGTCGAGCCGGCCAACGAGGCGTTCGCACCGTCCGCGAAGGCCGTGGAGGACGCCCGCGGGATCCTCGCCGCCTGGGAGGCCGGGCGCGGGTCCGGCGTCGTCACCTACAACGGCCGGATGATCGAGAACCTCCACGTGGCATCGGCCGAGCGCACCCTGGCGATCCACGAGGCGATCGAGTCCCTGGGCGCCTGACCCCCGCCCACCCACCGCCCAGCCCCCGCCTCAGACCGGAGGGGTCTCGCTGGGTGCGTCGGCCGGGCGGGTGGTCGTGCTGATGACCATCGCGATGCCGGCGAACATCAGCACCACCGCGGGGATGATCGCCGGCGGGGGGACCTGTCCCAGCCAGGCCGCGGCGATGGCCGTGGAGCCGGGCATCTCCAGCAGGATCGCCAGCGAGACGATCATTGCCGAGGTGGTGGCCAGCACCTTGTTCACGACCGAGTGCCCCAGCAGCTGGGCGCCGAGGGTGATGGCCAGGATCAGCACCCAGTCGCGCAGCGAGAACCCCACGAGCGGGACGCCGCCGAGCAGCACGAGCAGCAGCAGGCCCATGGCCGCCACCGCGTAGCAGGTCATCGTGTACGTCGGGTTGGACGTGGTCGCCCGGACCTTCTCCCCGACGGTCACGTAGAGCGCTGCCAGCACAGCACCGACCAGGGCCAGGGCGTCGCCGACCAGTGCGCGTGGAGTCACCGCGAAGTCGACGCCGGTGAGCACCAGCGCCCCGAGCAGGGCCAGGGCGATACCGATCCACGCGATCCGGGCGATCGCCACCCCACGCCGGTGCGCGATCAGAGCCGCCCAGACCGGCTGCGTGGCCACCAGGGCCGTCGACGACGCCACCGTCGTGAACCGCAGGCTGGGCACCCAGGTGGCGAAGTGCGCGCCGAGCAGTGCACCGGACAGTGCCATCAGCCGCCACTGCGCCCGGGTCAGCGCGCGCACCTCCGCGCGGTGCCGGAACGCCACCCACACCGAGGTGATGCCCGAGCCCAGTGCCGTGCGCCAGAACGCGATCGCCAGCGCTGGGGCGGTGCACGCGGCGATGAGCGGCCCGGACGTGGAGATCGCCAGGACGGCCACAGCGAGCAGCGCGATGTCCGTGCCCGGAGGCCGCGACAGGGTCGCAGGGGTGGCACTCACCAGCAGGACCCTACGCCGTCAGTGGTAGTCGATTCGGTCGCATCAATCGACCGAATCGACTACCCGCACAACCTGAGTCCCAGTCCGGGTCCGGCGACCGATGCGCACGCACGTGCGTCGCTGCCCGCTGCGAACCGTCACCGGCAGTAGCCTCAGCGCTGTGACGGCTGGCAGCAGCGCGCGCGTCTACGTGTCCCACCTGTCCGGGATCGGTGTGTTCGACCCGGCCGGTGACACGCTGGGCAAGGTGCGCGACCTCGTGGTGGTGCTGCGCCATGACCATGAGCCGCCGCGGGTCCTGGGCCTGGTCATGGAGGTGCAGCGCCGGCGGATCTTCCTGCCGATGACGCGGGTCACCACGATCGACGCCGGCCAGGTCGTGGTCAACGCCCGACTGGACCTGCGCCGCTTCCAGCAGCGCCCCGGCGAGACGCTCGTGATCGGCGAGCTGCTCGACCGGCGGGTCACGATCACCGCAGACGGCCAGCCCGCGACCATCGTCGACGCCGCGATCGAGCTGGACCGCAACCGCGACTGGCGGGTCACCCGGCTGCACGTCGCGCGGGTGCTGCGCGGGTTCCGGCGCCGGGGCGAGGCCACGACGCTGCCGTGGTCCGACGTGAGCGGGCTGTCCGTCGACGGCCCACCGGAGGAGCAGGGCGTGGACAGCCTGCTGGCCATGATGGACACCCTGCGCGCGGCCGACCTCGCCAACGTCCTGCAGGACCTGCCGAACAAGCGCCGTCTCGAGGTGGCCCGCAACCTGGAGGACGAGCGCCTCGCCGACGTCCTCGAGGAGCTGCCCGAGGACGACCGGGTCCAGATCCTCACCGACCTGGGCATCGAGCGCGCCGCGGACATCCTCGAGATCATGGAGCCCGACGACGCCGCCGACCTGCTCAACGAGCTGACACCCGAGCAGGCCGCGCGCTTCCTGCAGGAGATGGAGCCCGACGAGGCCGAGGACCTGCGCCGGCTGCTCTCGTACGGCGAGCTCACGGCCGGCGGCATGATGAACCCCGAGCCGATCATGCTGCTGCCGGACGCGACCGTCGCCGAGGCGCTGGCACGCGTGCGCAGCCCCGAGGTCTCGCCCTCGCTGGCCGCCCAGGTGTACGTGGTCCGCGCGCCGCTGGACACCCCGTCGGGGAAGTTCCTCGGCGTCGCGCACTTCCAGCGGCTCCTGCGCGAACCACCCTCGAAGCTGGTCTCGGCGGTGATCGACACCTCGCTGGAGCCGGTCGGGCCGCAGGCGCCGCTGTCGACCGTGACACGCTACTTCGCGACCTACAACCTCGTCGCACTGCCCGTCGTCGACGAGCTCGACCGGCTGCTGGGTGCGGTGACCGTCGACGACGTCATCGACCACATGCTCCCCGAGGACTGGCGCGACCTGGACTCCGACCCCGACAACGCGGACGAGGAGGACTAGGCCATGGCACGCGCCTCCTCCCGGTCCGCGCGGATGGACCAGCCACGCGACCGCTCACGCACGATCAAGCCGCAGTACGACCCGGAGATGTTCGGCCGCTGGAGCGAGAAGGTGGCCCGCTTCATCGGGTCCGCCCGGTTCATCGGGTGGATGACGGTCTTCGTCGTCGTCTGGGTCCTCTGGAACACCACCGCCCCGGACGACCTGCGCTTCGACCCGTTCCCGTTCATCTTCCTGACCCTGATCCTGTCGCTGCAGGCGTCCTACGCCGCGCCCCTGATCCTGCTGGCCCAGAACCGCCAGGCCGACCGCGACCGCGTCCAGTACCAGGAGGACCGCAACCTCACCGAGCGCCTGGTCGCAGACACCGAGTACCTCACCCGCGAGATCGCTGCAGTCCGGATCGCCACCGGTGACCTCGCGACCCGCGACTTCCTGCGCGGCGAGGTTCGCGACCTCGCCGACGAGCTGACCGCCCTGCTCGCGGGGGAGGCCGACCAGGGCGCGGGACAGGCAGTGGGCCAGAGTGCCGGACCGGGTGGCGGTTCGGCCGCTCACCGGTCGTCGGGGAACGACCCCAACATCGGCGACCGGGCCTGAGACCGCTCTCTCCCGCACGCACGGACGGAGCGCCGCACGCCCACCCGCACCCGCGCAGGGGTGCCAGAGTCGCTGGCACCGACTACCCTGAACCCCGTTCCGCCCACACACCCCTGGAGCGACGATGAGCCTGACCACCACCACCTCGGAGACCAGCCCCCAGCACTTCGCCGAGGAGTTCCTCGCGCACCTGCAGCTCGACCGGGCCGTCGACCTCGAGCGGGCGGGCCGCCGTGACGTGTACGCCGCACTTGCCCACACCGTCCGCGACCGCCTGATGTCCGACTGGCTCGACACGGTGCGCAACCGCGGTCGCCTGCAGTCCAAGACCGTCGTGTACCTGTCCGCCGAGTACCTGATGGGGCGCCAGCTGGGCAACGCCCTGCTGGCCACGGGGCTGACGGAGATCGCCCGTGAGGCCCTGGCCGGTCTGGGGCTCGACCTCGACGAGGTCTACGACATGGAGGTCGAGCCCGGCCTGGGCAATGGCGGCCTCGGGCGCCTCGCCGCGTGCTTCGCCGACTCGCTGGCCACCCTGGGTCGCCCGGCGATCGGGTACGGGATCCTCTACGAGTACGGCATCTTCGAGCAGTCCTTCGAGGACGGTCGCCAGGTCGAGAAGCCCGACCAGTGGCTGGACCACGACAACCCGTGGCTCTTCGCCCAGCGCGAGCACGCTGTGTCCGTCGGGTTCGGCGGGCACGTGGAGGTGGATCCGGCGACGGGCGACCGGACCTGGTTCCCCGCGGAGAAGGTGCTCGGCGTCCCGCACAACCTGATGGTCCCCGGCTACGGCAACAACGTCGTCAACACGCTTCGCCTGTGGAAGGCCCGTGGGTCCTCGCAGTTCAACCTCGAGGTCTTCAACGCCGGCGACTACATCGAGGCAGTGCGCCAGCAGTCGATGAGCGAGAACATCTCGCGCGTGCTCTACCCGGAGGACTCCACGCCCGCCGGCAAGGAGTTGCGCCTGCGCCAGCAGTACTTCTTCACCGCGTGCGCACTGGCCGACCTGATCCGCGTGGCCGACCTCGAGGGAATCCCGCTGACCGAGATCCCCGACCGGGTCGCGATCCAGCTCAACGACACCCACCCCGTGATCGCGATCCCCGAGCTCATGCGCATCCTGATCGACGAGCGCGGCATGGACTACGAGCAGGCGTGGGACATCACCAGCCGCAGCTTCAACTACACCTGCCACACGCTTCTGCCCGAGGCCCTCGAGCGCTGGAGCGTCGGGCTGCTGCAGTACCTGCTGCCGCGCCACATGGAGCTCATCTTCCGCATGAACAAGCGCTTCCTGGAGCAGGTGCGCGTCGCAGTTCCCGAATGACCTGTCCCGGGTGATCAACATGTCGATCATCGAGGAGGGCTCCGAGCGCATGGTCCGGATGGCGCACCTGGCCACCGTGGCCAGCTCGCACGTCAACGGCGTGGCAGCGCTCCACAGCCAGCTGCTGCGCGAGACGGTCCTGCACGACTTCGCCGAGATGTACCCCGAGCGGTTCACCAACGTCACCAACGGTGTGACCCCACGCCGGTTCATCAAGCTGGCCAACCCCCGCCTCAGCGACCTGATCACGGAAACCGTCGGCGACGGGTGGCTCACCGACCTGGACATGCTCAGCGGGCTGGAGGCTGTGGCCGACGATCCGGCGTTCCAGGAGCAGTGGCGGGCCGTGAAGCTGGCCAACAAGGTCGAGCTCGCGACCCTGCTCGAGGCCCGCACAGGTCGCGTCTACCCCACCGATCCGATGTACGACATCATGATCAAGCGCCTGCACGAGTACAAGCGCCAGATGCTCAAGCTGCTGCACGTGGCCACGATGTACCGCCGGATGCGCCTGGACCCGGCGGCGGCGATCCCGCCGCGCATGGTCCTGTTCGGCGCGAAGGCGGCCCCGGGCTACCAGATGGCCAAGCTCATCATCCGGCTGATCAACCAGGTGGGCGCCACGATCGCCGCCGACCCGGCCATGACCGGCCGGCTGTCGATCGTCTTCCCGGCCAACTACAACGTGACCCTCGCTGAGCGGATCATCCCCGCCGCCGACCTGTCCGAGCAGATCTCCATGGCCGGCAAGGAGGCTTCGGGCACGGGGAACATGAAGCTGTCGCTCAACGGCGCGCTCACCGTCGGCACGCTCGACGGCGCCAACGTCGAGATCCGCGAGCTGGTGGGTGAGGACAACTTCTTCCTCTTCGGCCTGACCGAGGACGAGGTCGTCGCCCGCAAGGCAGCCGGCTACAACCCCGGCAAGGTGTACCGCGAGGACGAGGAGCTGCGCGCGGTGATCGACGAGATCGCCAGCGGCTACTACTCACCCCCCGGCGAGCCCGACCTGTTCCGCCCGATCGTCGAGACCCTGCTCATGCGCGACGAGTACCTGGTGCTGGCCGACTACCGCGCCTACATCGACGTCCAGGCAGCGCGTGGACGCCCTCTGGAGCGACAAGGCCGCGTGGACGGCGATGTCGATCCGCAACACCGCGCGCACCGGCTTCTTCTCCTCCGACCGCGCGATGCGCGACTACTTCGACCGCATCTGGAAGTAGCCGCGGGACGGGCGCAGGTAACGGCAGGCAAAGGACGGGTGAAGCCTGCATGCCTCGTGTCGCGGCGCGGTGGATTGCGCCGCCCGACCCATGGCGCCGGGCTACTCTGGCGTCCGTGAAGGGGATCATGCTCAGGAGAATCGCAACGCTCGGCGTGGCCACTGCACTGTTGGCTGGGGGCGTCGTCGCCCCCGCTGAGGCCTCGGGCAACCGGGGCTGGCCGGTGACTCCCAACAGCTTCGGCATCATGTACGGCAGCACCGACGCCGACACCATCTCCGGCGTGCGGGCATGGGAAGCAGCGACGTGGTGCCGCATCCAGCCCACGCCGGACGCCGACATGCAGGCGATCCTGGCCAGCACGCTGGGCGCGCAGCTGGACGCGCAGCGCGCGACGGGAGCCTCGGCGGCCATCGTCGGCCTGGGACACCCCCCGGCCTGGGTGTTCAACAACGCGGCAAGTGCAAATCGGCCCGTCGTGCAGTACGGCTGCGACAACGACGGAGCTGCCGGGGTCTCCATCCCCGCGTACTCGACGCTCAAGCGCGCGAAGAACGGTGCACTGCCCGTCCAGGCCCAACGCTGGGACACCTACGTGCGCGCCGTCATCGCGTTCATCAACGCCCGGTACGGCGGATCCATGTCGATCATGCTGCAGGTCTGGAACGAGCCGAACCTGTCCAGCGGGCTGAGCGTCAAGACCAGGGTCCCCGGCTCGTCGCGGAGCCTGAAGGACGCCGTTGCGTCCCTGTACGAGCTCGAGCGCATCACCCGCGTCGCCGTCGACAGCTCGGGGAATCCCGCCCTCAGCCTCACGTCGACCGCGCTGCACCATCGCCCCAACACCTTCGCCAAGTTGTATCTGGCCAAGCAGGGTCGCAATCCGGTGGTCCAGTCCCTGGCGTTCAACGTCTACGGGTACAAGACCCGGACCCCCGACTCGATGATCAAGCAGTGGAACCAGCGGGTCGGCAGCCTGCGTTCGCGGGTGAACAAGTACTCGAAGCTGCGTCGCCTGCCGGCCCTGATCGGTGAGACGAACCTGAACCTGGTCAACAACGGCTCCGACAAGTCCAACCTGTCTGGTGCGGTCACGAACCCGGACGCCCAGCGCCGGCTCGCAACGGCCCTTCAGATGGACGCCTTCTACAACGGCTTCCGGTCGGTCTACTGGCTGGCCGGCCCGCAGGTGCAGTCGGCGGTCAACATCTGGCACAACCCGGGCACGCCCTCCCGTGCGGCACTGACGGTCCTGCGCGGCCAACTGGTGAACATGGTCATCAACGGCTGCTCGACCAAGGCCGGGGTGCGGGTGTGCAACTTCCGCGACCCGTCCGGCGCTCGGGGGCCCCTGAAGGTCTACTGGCGGATGTCGAAGACCTCGAACGTGACTCTGCGCGGTGCCAGCACCATCGTGCGCATGACCGGTGAGACGACCCAGGTGGGCCCCGGGAAGCTGGCCGTGGGCACTACGCCCATCGTGGTCAAGTAGTTCGGTCCGACCTTCGGGCTTGACCAGCCTTCGGGGCGGGAGGGGACTGGTGGCACAGGGGCGGTCGGAACCTGCGACCGGTCCGCGGGGTCGGGCGTTTTCGACGCGCACTGCTGCGCACCGCTTCGCGGCGCTTGCTCTACGTGCGCTTTCGAAAAGGCCCGACCCCGCTTCGGCTTCGCCCCGCTGTCGACCAGGGCTCGGAGGTCGGGAGTTCCGGATCCGACATAGGGTTCTCCCATGCCTACTCGCGAGACCATTCACGCTGCACTGGCCGGGGTCCAGGACCCGGAGATCCGCCGACCCATCACCGAGCTCGGGATGGTCAAGGACATCCGGATCGACGGTGGCGCGGTCCACGTAGATGTCTACCTGACGGTCGCTGGGTGCCCCATGCGCGACGAGATCACCGGCCGGGTGACCCGCGCGGTGGAGGCCGTCGAGGGAGTCACCAGCGTGACCGTCGACCTCGACGTGATGAGCGACGAGCAGCGCAAGGAGATGCGCGCGACACTCGGCGGCCCCGAGAAGGAGATCCAGTTCACCAAGCCCGGGTCACTGACCCGTGTCTACCTGATCGCCTCCGGCAAGGGCGGTGTCGGCAAGTCCTCGATCACCGCGAACCTGGCCGCGTCGATGGTCGCGCAGGGGCTGTCGGTCGGGGTCGTGGACGCCGACGTGTACGGGCACAGCATCCCGCGGATGCTCAACGTGACGGTGAATCCGACGATGGTCGAGGGGCTGATCATGCCTCCGACGGGCCATGGGGTCCGCGTGATCTCGATGCTGCCGTTCAAGCCCGGCGGGGTGACCCAGCCCGTGACGTGGCGCGGGCCGATGCTGCACCGCGCGCTGCAGCAGTTCCTCGCCGACGTCTGGTGGGGCGACCTCGACGTGCTCCTGCTGGACCTGCCCCCGGGCACCGGTGACGTCGCCATCTCCGCCGCGCAGCTGCTGCCGCACGCGGAGGTCGTGGTCGTCACCACGCCCCAGGAGGCTGCCGCCGAGGTGGCCGTCCGGGCCGGCATGGTCGCGAAGGAGACCAACCAGCGCATCGCCGGTGTCATCGAGAACATGAGTGGCTTCCCCTGCCCGCACTGCGGCGAGGTCGTGGACATCTTCGGCTCGGGGGGCGGCCAGAAGGTCGCCAACGTGCTCTCCGCAGCGCTGGAGACCGAGGTGCCGCTGCTCGGGCGGATCCCCTTCGACGTGCACCTGCGCGAGGGTGGGGACTCCGGTGCCCCCCTGGTCCTGGCCCAGCCGAGTGCCCCCGCCGCCGAGGTGCTGCGTGGGATCGCCGAGCGGCTGGGCAAGCGCCCACGCGGGCTCTCCGGCCTGTCGCTCGGGCTGACCCCCGCCAGCCGGTTCTGACAGTCTGCGTCCATGGACCTGGTCGCAACGATCCTGCCGCTGGCACTGGTCGTGGGCCTGAGCCCCCTGCCGATCCTGCCGATACTGCTGGTCCTCATGACCCCGCGTGCCCGGTCGAACTCCTCGGCCTTCCTCGGGGCCTGGCTCGTGGCCCTGACGGCCCTGGTCGTCGGCGCGCTCCTGCTCGCCGGCGTGCGGGACCCGGCACCCCCCGACGACCAGTCCATCGGCTGGATCCAGGTCGTGACCGGCATCGCCTTCCTGGCGATGGCCCTGGTCAAGTGGCTGCGTCGCCCGGCTCGAGGGGACGTCAAGGATCCGCCGAAGTGGATGTCCGCCCTGGAGACCTACACTCCCCGGCAGTCGGCCGGGCTGGGCGCCGTCCTGGCCGTGGGGAACCCGAAGAACCTGGTCATGGCGCTGGCTGCCGGCGTTGAGATCGCGGCACTCACCACGAGCACGGGCACCGCGATGGCCGGCGTGGGCGCCTTCGTCGTGGTGGGGTCGATCGGGGTGGCGACGCCGGTGGTGGCCCATCGCCTGCTCGGCGACCGCGCGCCCGACGTCCTCGGTGGCTGGAAGTCCTGGCTGGAGGCCAACAGCACGGCCCTGGCTGTGGGCGTGCTGGTCGTCCTGGGCGTGATGGTGCTGGCTGCAGGACTCTCCGCAGCGACCTGACCTGGTCGCGGGCCTCGCGGCCGTTCTGCTCCCTCAGGTCCAGTCGGGGTCGGCCTGCGCCGGGGCCACGACGGGCGGGGCCACCGGCTGGGCATCTGCTGCGCTCGCCCTCGGAGCGACCGGTCCGGGGCGCTCTGCCGAGGCCGGTCCCGTGGCCGCGGGATCGTCGGCCAGCACGCCCTGCATCGCCCGCCGGGGGTCCAGGTCGCGCAGGTCGCGGACCGTCTGCGCCATCTCACCGTCGTCCTCGAGCCCGGCCGCATCCACCAGGTCCTTGCGCGCCGAGGCCGCCATCACCCGAACCTGGCGCAGCAGCCGAGCTGCGTCGGCAGCCACTTTCGGAAGCCGGTCCGGCCCGAACACCAGCAGGGCGATCACCACGATCACGATGATCTCGCCTAAGCCGATGTCGGGCACGGACCCAGCGTACGCAGCGGGTCAGCCGGAGGAGGAATCCGAGCCGAGTGTGATGGTCAGGTCCTCGGTGCTCGAGCCCCGCTTGACCGACAGCGCGACCTTGTCGCCGGGCTTCATCGAGCGGATGTCGACGATCAGCGAGGTGGCGTCGGTGACCGGCTGGCCGTCGAACTCCACGATGATGTCGCCGGCCTCAAGGCCCGCAGCCTCCGCCGGACCACCAGCGGTGACCTCCTGGACGCGCGCGCCCTCACCCTGGTAGCTCTGGTCCAGGGACACCCCGATGATCGGCTTGGTCGAGGAGCCCGTGTTGATCAGCTCCTCGCCGATGCGCTTGACCTGGTTGATCGGGATGGCGAAGCCAAGGCCGATCGAGCCGCTCTGGCTCGTTCCATCACCGAGCGTGGCGATCGCGGAGTTCACGCCGACAACCTCACCCGCGGAGTTGACCAGCGCCCCGCCGGAGTTGCCCGGGTTGATGGCGGCATCGGTCTGGATCGCGTTGATGAAGGAGGTCGAGCCCTGACCACCTGCGGTGACGGGGCGGTTGAGCGCGCTGATGATTCCGGCGGTCACGGTGCCCTCGAGGCCCAGCGGGGACCCGATGGCGATGGCGAGGTCGCCGACGACGACGCCGTCCGAGTTCCCCAGGACCACAGTGGGCAGGCCCGAGGCATCGATCTTGACCACGGCGATGTCGTAGTTGGTGTCTCGTCCCACGATCTTGGCGTCGAACTTCCGGCCGTCAGCGAAGTGGACCGTGATGTCGCCGCCATCGGCGGCACCCTCGACGACGTGATTGTTGGTCACGATGTAGCCGTTGTCGCGGATCACGAAGCCGGAGCCGGTGCCCGAGCCCTGCGATCCGTTGACCTCCAGGGAGACCACGGCGGGGCTCACGGATGCGGCGATCGCCGCGACGGTGCCGGTCGGGCGCTCGGACTTGTCCGCGCCCGACTGGGGCAGGGCCACCGTCGTGGTGCCGTTGGCCGACGAGTCGGCCTGCGTGAAGGCGTACGCGCCGATCCCGCCCGAGAGCAGACCAACCAGGGCTGCCGTCACGAGGATCAGCCCGGTGCGCGACTTGGCGCCGCCGGATCCCGCCGTGGACGGTGCCGTGGACGGCGCGACGGGCGGGGCACCCGCTGCGGCGAACGCGGTGGTGTCGTACTGCCAGCTGCCCGCGCCGGCCGCCTGATCGGGAGCTCCGGGGTAGCCGTAGCCCGGCTGGCCCGGGTAGGCCGAGGTCTGCGACTGCCACGCGGCGCCCCCAGTGGGGGCGGCTGGGTACCCGGCGGCCTGGCCGGTCGGGTATCCGGCGTCGTAGCCCGAGGGGCCGGCAGGGGCGCCATAGGGGTTGTCCTGGGGCGCCTGCCATCCGTTGGGCGTGGGCCAGGCATCGGGCGCCTGGCCGACCGCGGGCTGCACAGTCGGATCAGGCGCCAGCGCGGGCGCGTGGTCAGCCGCTGAGGGAGTCGTATCCGGCGACGACGCGGGGGCACCGTCACTGGCCTGCCAGCTGCCCTCAGGCTGCCCGGGCACGGGGTACTGATCGGTCATGGGTACATCATCCTGTCTGATCGTCATAACGGAAACCGTAGGCGTCGCCCATCAGGGGGTCAGCCGAGCAAGGTCAGCGTCCTGTAATCCCCCGCCCTGGTCCCAAGGCCCCGCGCGCGGCGATTACGCTGTGCCCAGCCCAGAAGCCCGCAAGCAATGAAAGGCCACCATGTGCGCCGCGGTCACGCCCCCCAATGCCACCAGCTGGAACTACGCCGAGGCATGGCTCCCCGAGGATGACTACGTCACCGAGGCGCGCGCCAAGGCCGCCGAGCTCGGATGCCCTGCCGTCGGCCGCGGAGGAGCTTCGGCGCTCACCATGATCACCGCCCTGCTCGACGCGCATGCCGTCGTCGAGGTCGGTACCGGCGCCGGGATCTCCGGGCTGGCCCTCCTGCGCGGGATGCGCGCCGACGGGATCCTGACCAGTGTGGACGTGGAGGCCGAGAACCAGCGGGTCGCCCGGGCCACGTTCGCCTCCGCCGGCATCAGCACGGCTCGCACGCGCCTGATCACCGGCCGTGCGCTCGAGGTGCTGCCCCGGCTGACCGACGGCGCCTACGACGTCGTCTTCGTCGACGGTGACAAGTCCGAGTACGCGGCGTACCTCGACCAGGCCGTCCGCCTGCTCCGCCCAGGTGGAGCAGTGGTGTTCGACAACGCCCTCTGGCACGACAAGGTCGCCGATCCCGCCCAGCGCGATCCCCAGACGATCGACCTGCGCGCGCTCGTCACGGCCCTGCGCGACGACGAGCGGTTCACGCCCAGCCTGCTGCCGGTCGGTGACGGCCTGCTGGTCGCGGTCCTGCGCGCCCGCAGCTGACGCACCCGCCCTACGCGGGGGCGCCGGCTTCCAGCCAGCGCAGCAGGGCGCGGGCGCCGAACCCTGTGCCGCCCTTGGGGAGGTCGTCGCGCTCGGCGTCCGAGCGACCCACCCCCGCGATGTCCAGGTGCGCCCAGGGTGTCGATCCCACGAAGCGCTGGAGGAACAGCGCCGCGGTGATGGCCCCCGGGCCGGGACCGGGCTTGGACTCGGCGTTGGCCTGGTCGGCGACCTCCGAGGCGATCAGGGCGGAGTACTCGGCGTGCAGCGGCATCCGCCACATCGACTCCCCCGCGGCGTCGCCTGCCGCCGAGAGTCCGGCCGCGAGCGCGTCGGAGTTGCTGAACAGCGCCGCGTGCCGCCGGCCGAGCCCGAGGGTCGCCGCCCCGGTCAGCGTCGCGATGTCCACGACCACGTCTGCGGCGAGGTCGTTGACGGCGTAGTCCAGGCCGTCGCCGAGCACGAGCCGACCCTCGGCGTCAGTGTTCACGACCTCACTGGTCAGGCCGCCGTGGTGGGTCACGACGTCCCCCGGTCGAGTGGCGCCAGCGCCCGGCAGGTTCTCGGCCAGGCAGAGCAGCCCCGTCACCCGCAGCCCGGCAGGCGCACGCTCGGCGAGCGCACCCATCACCGCGCATACGGCAGCCGCCCCGGACATGTCGGTCTTCATCGCGACCTGCATGTCCGGTGGCTTCAAGGACAGGCCGCCGGAGTCGAAGGTGATGCCCTTGCCGACCAGCACCACGTGCCGGGAGTCCCGTGACCCGTCAGGCGCCCATTCCAGCTGCACCAGCCGCGGGGGCCGCACCGACCCCGACCCGACCGCCACCAGGCCGCCGAACCCCTCACGGGCCAGATCGGCCTCGTCGAGCACCCGGATCGTCAGGCCGGACACATCCGCGACCTCCTGGGCCTGCCCGGCCATCCACGCCGGATCCTTGATGTTCGAGGGTGTGTGGATCATGATCCGGGCGGCAAGGGTGGCGCCGGCGTGCACCCGGCCTGCCTCGATCGCCCGTTGGCCGACGGCCACGTCACTGACCGCCAGGCGCACGCGCGCGGGCGGCGCCGGCGGCGGTGAGCTCGCCCAGGTCGGGGTCGCGGTACCAAGGAACAGGCCCTCGGTGAAGGCCCGCAACGCCGCCTCGTCAAGGCCGCGGGTGGCAAGGACGAGGACCTCGTCGGTCCCGCGCACCCGACGCACTGCGGCGGCGGCGGAGCGGCGAATCTCCGAGGGGGCGCCGGATCCGAGGCCCAACGCCAGGACCGAGGCCGGCGCGTCACGCTCCAGGTCGATCCAGACGGCCTCCGAGCGCGCGCCCGAGGCATGCGTGCGGCTCAACCGGCGGGGCAGGTCCACCCCCCACCGCGCGAGCAGCTCGACGACCGGCGGGTCGACCCAGACTGGCTGGTCGGCGCCGGGAGCGGGATGGACGCCGATGATGACCACCCCTGGACCTGGTCGCTCGTCGACCGGGCTGTCGTCAAGCGACCGTTCGTCCACCGGGCTGTCGTCCCCGGCCTGTCGCCCGGGAGCTGGGGTGCGGCCAGCGCATCGAGGGAGCTCCCCGGGGCACCCAGCGGATCGGCCACTGCCTCGACGAGCATCTGCGGCAGTGCGGGCACACAAGCCTCCCCAGGAACGACGCGGACCCCGCAACCGTACCGCCCGGGGGCAGTCGGGTGCGGGGTCCGCGGCAGTATTGGTGCGCTCAGCCAGCGACCGTCATCAGCTGGGTGCCGAGGTCACGTGCCTCGTCCGCGTTGAGCTCGACGACAAGACGACCACCGCCCTCGAGCGGGACACGCATCACGATGCCGCGTCCCTCCTTGGTGACCTCCATCGGGCCGTCACCTGTCCGTGGCTTCATGGCCGCCATCGCAGTCCCCTCTCAGTGGCCGGCCCCTGAACACGGAGCCTCTAGGAGCATTATCCCCCATCCACGGCGTGTCGCAGGCCACACTCGGCACCCGATCGAGCGGATCCCGGCAAGTTCAGGGCGTACTACCGAAGCTGACCTGACTCGATCATCTGCGCGAACCTTCGCAACGAGCTCTCCACACCGGCGGCGAACAGCGGGCCGACCAGCGCGAATCCCGCCCGCCCGACGCGACCGAGGGGCAGGTCGAGCTCCTCGCGCCAGACGAACCGGCTACGACCGTTGGGCAGGGCGAGCACCTCGAAGATGCCCGGTCCGCGCACGACGCGACCGGTGTGCAGCACGCGGACCAGCCTCGGCGGCTCCCACTCGGTGATCTCCATGGTGTCCAGGAAGCCCAGCCTGCCAACTCCGGTGAACGCGCTGAGCCGGGCGCCCACGCCCTCCCCCGAGCCCTCGGCCCAGACCCGCGTGCCGAGCATCCACTGACCCTGCGTCGGCCAGTCGGTGAGTGCAGCGAAGACCACCTCGGGCGGCGCATCCACGATGACGTCGCGGACCAGGTGGCGCCGGCCCGTCATGAGCCGTGCTCCGGCGCGAACGCGGGGACGACACCCTCCTGGCCGCCTCCGGGCACGCCGCCGAGGGACGCGACCACGCGCTGCAGGTCGGCAATCCGCGAATCCCGCCCGGCCAGCGCCGCGCGCGTGTCGTCCAGGACTCGGTCGACCTCGTCCATGCGGTAGCCCCGCAGGGCGACTGCGAACCGGACCTCAGCCAGGTCCTGCGGCCGGACCCCGTCCTCGGGCGACCACGCCAGGGCCCGCGCGCCGACCGGATCGTCAGCGATGAGGGGCTGGTCACGCACGACGAGCACAGCGACTCCTGCCACCACCAGGATGGCCAGAACAACGAACAGCGCGAGCATGGCCCGATCCTGCCATGGCTCCCCGACGTCGGCAGCAACTCGGGCGTCAGGTGCCGTCGTTGAGCGAGACGTCCAGCGGAACGGCCCCTGCCAAGGTCGTTCGACCGGCCAAGCGGGCAAGCTCGGCGTCGCGCAGGATCGACACGACCTCCTCCGGGTCGTCGGTGACGTGCAACAGGTCGAGGTCCGAGGGTGAGATCTTGCCGTCAGCGTTCATCGTGGCCCGCAGCCAGTCGACCAGCCCCGCCCAGTACGCCGAGCCGACCAGGATGATCGGGAAGGTGGTGACCTTGCCGGTCTGCACCAGCGTGAGCGCCTCGAACAGCTCGTCGATGGTGCCGAACCCGCCGGGGAACACCACGAAGCCCTGCGCATACTTGACGAACATCGTCTTGCGCGCGAAGAAGTAGCGGAAGTTCACGCCGAGGTCGACCCACTCGTTCATGCCCTGCTCGAACGGCAGCTCGATCCCCAGGCCGACCGACGTGCCGTCGGCCTCCCACGCCCCCCGGTTGGCTGCGGCCATGATGCCCGGTCCACCGCCGGTGATGACGGCGAATCCGGCCTCGACGAGCAGCTCGGCGGTGCGCCGGGCCTGGGCGTACTCGGGGTGATCCTCGGGCGTGCGCGCGGATCCGAACACGCTGATCGCCGGCCCGAGCTTGGCCAGGGCGCCGAAGCCCTCGACGAACTCGGCCTGGATGCGCAGCACGCGCCAGGGGTCGGTGTGCACCCAGTCCCCGGAGTCACGGGAGTCCAGGAGTCGCTGGTCGGTGGTGGAGCCGCTGATCTGCTCGCGGCGCAGCACGACCGGGCCCTTGGTCCGCGGGGCCGACGGGTGTGCCGGTGGGCCGGCGGCCGGTCCCGCCGCAGGCGTCGAGGCGGGCGTCGAGGGAGTCGTCGAGGGCGTTGTAGCGGGGGTCGTGGGCGTCTCGGCCGGGCTGTCGGAAGTGTCCATGACCGACACCGTAGCCACGCACCCTGCGCAGATGGTGGCGTGAGCGCGACGCGCCCATCAAACGGCAGCTGATTTGACAGGACGATCTAGTTTACGATTCACTCATCTTGTTGATCACGCAACTACTATCAAGGAGCAGCAATGACTGACTACACCGACTACAACGGCACCTGGACGATCGACGCGAGCCACAGCCGCGTGGGCTTCGTCGCCCGCCACGCGATGGTGACCAAGGTCCGCGGTGCGTTCGAGGACGTCGCCGGCACGATCGTCATCGACGCCGCCAACCCCAGCGGCTCCACCGCCTCCGTGGCCGTGCAGCTCGCCTCGGTGAGCACCGGTTCCGCCGATCGCGACGCGCACCTGCGCAGCCCCGACTTCTTCGACGTCGAGGTCAACAAGGAGATGACGTTCGCCTCCACGGGCCTCAAGCAGGACGGTGACGAGTTCGTCCTGCTCGGCGACCTCACGATCAAGGGCGTCACCCGCCCCGTGGAGATCGAGTTCGAGCCGACCGGCGTGGCCACCGACCCGTTCGGCAACGTGCGCGCCGGATTCGAGGGCGAGGCGGAGCTGTCCCGCAAGGACTTCGGCCTGGTCTGGAACGTCGCACTCGAGGCCGGCGGCGTGCTCGTCAGCGACAAGATCAAGATCCAGCTCGACGTGTCCGCCATCCAGACGGCCTGACGCCATTCCGGCCTGACGGCCACCGGCCGGCGTTCGGGGTCAGCTCGACATGTCCCCGCGCGCCGGCTTCGGCGTGCTCGGCCAGCCCTGCCCTGCCGGAGCAGCCGATGACGCCGATGCCCACGGGTCCGTGCCCGGGACCGGTGCCACGAGCCAGGCGCGCATGACCTCGAAGGTCGAGCGCACCTGGCTGGTCGGCACGTACTCCTCACGCGTGTGCGCCAGCGACGGGTCCCCCGGTCCGTAGTTGACCGCGGGTATGCCCAGGGCGGTGAACCTCGCGACGTCGGTCCACCCGAACTTCGGGCGTGGGGTGCTGTCCGTGACCGACAGGAACGCCTGCGCGGCCGGCTGCGACAGGCCCGGAAGCGCACCGGCAGCAACGTCCACGATGCGGACATCGAATCCCTCGAAGATCGCCTGGACATGTCGGGTGGCCAACTCCGGCGTCAGCGAGGGGGCGAACCGGTAGTTCACGATGACGACACACTCATCGGGGATCACGTTGCCGGCCACACCCCCGCTGATGCCCACCGCGTTGAGCCCCTCGCGGTACTCCAGGCCGTCGATCATCACCCGGGACGGCTGGTACTCCGCCAGCCGCGCCAGGACGTCGGCGGCCGAGTGGATCGCGTTGCTGCCCAGCCACGAGCGGGCACTGTGGGCACGCCGGCCGGCCAGATGGATCTCGGCCCGCAGGGTCCCCTGGCAGCCTGCCTCGACGCCTGCGTCCGAGGGCTCCATGAGCACGGCGAAGTCGCCGGCCAACAGGTCCGGGCGGGTCTCGGCCAGGCGTTTGAGCCCGTTGTAGCGCTCCTCGATCTCCTCTGCCTCGTAGAAGACGTAGGTGATGTCACGGGTCGGGGCCTCGACGGCCACCGCCAGGGCCAGGGCGACGGCCACACCGCCCTTCATGTCGCACGACCCGAGCCCGACCAGACGCTCCTCGCCGTCCACGGTCTCGATGTGGTGCGGCAGGTTGTCCGCCTCGGGGACGGTGTCGATGTGTCCGCAGATCAGCACCCGGTCGGGGTGGCCGAGGTGGGTGCGCGCCACGAGCGTGTTGCCGTCCCGCTCGACCGTCAGGTGCCCGATCCCGGCCAGGGCGGCCTCGAGGGCGTCGGCGATGGCGTCCTCATTGCGGCTCTCGCTGGGGATGTCGACGAGCTCGCCGAGCAGGGTGACGATGTCGCCGGTGGGGTCCAGGGCCATGACGGTCTCCAATCGGTGCCCCGGTGTCGGGGCGCTGCCCTACGCTACCCACCCATGGAGCTGCTCACCTCGCCCGCGTCCGGCCTCGGCATCGCCACGTTCGCCGGGAGCGCCCCCGACGCCCCGATCCTCGACGTCTGGTACCCGGCACCGGCACTGTCCACCGAGCCAGCTGCGGTGGCCCACCTCGAGGACGCCTGCGGGGACGACCCGATCCGCGGAGTGGTCACGCGAGTGATCACCACGACCATCACCGACCTGTCGGCGCCCCCGTCCGATGTCGCCGACGCGTACCTGCGCCTGCACCTGCTCTCGCATCGCCTGGTGGCCCCACGCACGATCAGCATGGACGGCATCTTCGGAGTGCTGCCCAACGTGGCCTGGACCTCCCTGGGGCCGGTGGCCATCGAGTCGCTGACCGAGGTCCGCATGCGCGCCCGCGTCGCCGGCGAGCCGCTCACGGTGCTCAGCGTCGACAAGTTCCCGCGGATGGTCGACTACGTGGTTCCCTCGGGCGTTCGGATCGCCGATGCCGACCGCGTACGCCTCGGAGCGCACCTGGCCGAGGGCACGACCGTCATGCACGAGGGGTTCTGCAACTTCAACGCCGGCACCCTGGGGCCCTCGATGGTGGAGGGCCGGATCTCGGCGGGCGTGGTGGTCGGCGCCGGCTCGGACATCGGCGGCGGGGCCTCGATCATGGGCACACTGTCCGGCGGCGGCAAGGAGCAGGTCACGATCGGCGAGGGCGCGCTGATCGGCGCCAACGGGGGCATCGGGATCTCCCTGGGCGACCGGTCGGTGGTCGAGGCGGGCTGCTACGTCACGGCCGGCTCGAAGGTGCGCCTTCCCGACGGCGAGGTCGTGAAGGGCCGGGAGCTGTCCGGTGTCGCCGACCTGCTATTCCGGCGCAACTCGATGACCGGCGCGCTGGAAGCCACCCCGCGCACCGGCCACTGGGGCGGACTGGCCGAGCACCTGCACGCCAACGACTGACGGCCCTCCGAGCACGGGAAGCCCGTGGCCGGCACGCCGACGTAGGCTGGCCCCATGCGCGCCGCCGCCCTGCTCGTCCTCGGGCTCTTCCTCGGATTCGCCGGCGCCCTGATCCAGACCTACACCGTCACGGTGGGATCCGTGCGGCTCCCCGCCGGCGCGCTGCTCACGCTTGTCGCGGTCGTGCTCGTGGCTCGCGCGGGCGCCTGGTGGCAGGGCTCCAGGTTGGGGGCGATCACGTTCTCGGTCGGATGGCTGGCAGCCACCCTGATCATGGGCTCCAAGACCGGCGCCGGCGACCTGATCCTCAGCAGCGGCACGCGTCAGATGGCGTACCTCATCGGTGGGACGATCCTGCTTGCTGCGGCATGCGGCTATCCGCTGCTACCCGCCGACGACACCCCGGACCAGCCCGTTGAGGCCCAGACTCCGGCCGGCGCCGAGGCCACCGATGCCTGAGCCGACCGCCGAGCAGTTCCGTCGCGCGACGGCCCGCTATGCGACGGGCATCGCCGTGGTGACCACCATTGCCGGCAGCGTGGACCACGCCATGACCGCCAACTCGTTCACCTCCGTCTCGCTGGACCCCCTCCTCGCGCTGGTGTGCGTGGAGCGCGACTCGCGCTTCCACGCCGCGATCATGACCTGCGAGGCCTGGGCGGTCTCGTTCCTCCCCGAGGGACACGAGGCCACCGCCCGGTGGTTCGCCACTCGCGGCCGGCCCCTGGAGGGTCAGTTCGACCGGGTGCCGACAACGCGCGCCACCAACGGCTGCCTGCTGCTCAGCGATGGCCTCGCGGCACTCGAGTTGCGCACCGAGCAGGTCGTGCCCGCCGGCGACCACGACATCGTCATCGGGGCGGTCACCGAGGTGCACGATGCGGTCGAGGGTGCGCGGCCGTTGGTCTACTTCGGCTCGACCTTCCGCGGGATCGCCTGACCATCGGGGCGCTGACGACGACCTACCATTGACCGCGTGACCCTCCCCCCGGACAGCCCCGCACAGCCGCGGCGCCACCGCGGCCGGTGGATCGCGCTCGCGCTCGGTGCGGGCGCCCTGGTTCTGGTCGGTGGGTACGCAGCGACCGTGGTCTCGGTCTCCGGCGATGTCCCGGCGGGCACTTCCGTGCGCGGGGTGGACATCGGGGGCATGACCACCGACGAGGCGGCCACCACCCTGGCCGACGAGCTCGGCGACCAGGCCAGCGCGCCCATCCCGGTCACCGCGGGCGAGGCGACCGCTGAGATCGTGCCCGAGGAGGCCGGGCTCGCGGTCGACTGGGAGGCCACTGCGTCGCAGGCCTCGGGGCTGATCCTGCGCCCCACCGAGCTGCTGGCCCACCTGCGCGGCGAGGTCGAGCTCGAGCCGATCACGACCATCGATTCCGACGCACTCGTCGCCTCGTTGGAAGCCGTCGCCGAGACCGCCGCAGCAGATCCCGTCGAGCCCACGATCCGCTACTCGAAGGCGGCCGAGGCGAAGTACACAGCCGGCGTCCCCGGAACCCTCCTGGACGTCGACGGGGCGGCCGACATGGTCTCCGACGCGTACTTCCAACCCGACACCGGGACCCTGGCCCTGCCGATGACCCCAGTGCCTGCGCAGGTCGCGGACAAGGAGGCTGAGCGGGTGTTCGCCGAGCTGGCACAGCCGGCAGTGGCGCTTCCAGTCGAGCTCTCCGTGGGTACGGACAGTGCCGAGATCCCAGCCACGGACATCGCGCGCACGCTGACCTTCGAGCCCAAGGGCACCACGATGGAGGCCACCCTCGACGGGGAGAAGCTGCACACGCGCATCGCCGACGAGCTGGCCGGCATCGAGCAGCCGGGCCGGGACGCGACGGTCCGGATCAAGGGCGGCAAGCCCGTCGTGGTCCCGTCCCAGACCGGTCGCTCGGTGGACTCCGAGGAGTTGGGCACTGCGGTGTTCGCCGTGCTCCCCGCCACCACCGCGGATGCCCGGCGCGCCGTCGTGGCGCTGAGCATCTCCGATCCGGACCTCACGACTGCGGAGGCGAAGGCGCTGAACATCACCGAGAAGCTCTCGAGCTTCCGGCAGGCGTTCCCTCCCGCGCCCTACCGGTACACCAACGTCGGCGAGGCCGCACGGCGCCTGAACGGCACGATCCTCGAGCCCGGCGAGACGTTCTCGATGAACGACACCGTCAAGGAGCGCACGCGGGCCAACGGCTACACGGAGGGCTTCATCATCTCCGGCGGCCGCTTCCGCGAGGAGCTCGGTGGCGGCGTCTCGATCATCACCACCGCCACCTGGACGGCCGGCTTCTTCGCGGGGCTCGAACGCGTCGAGCAGCACCCGCACGGCCTGTACATCAGCCGCTACCAGGCAGGACTCGAGGCCACCGTCGCCTGGGGCCTGCTGGACCTGAGGATGCGCAACGAGACCGGCAACGGCGTGCTCATCACCGCGAAGCGCTTCAGCGACGGCGTCCTGATCGAGATGTGGGGCACGAAGAAGTGGGACGACGTGACCGCGACCTTCACGCAGCGGCGCAACTACACCGACTTCCAGACCATCTACGACGACGGCGAGAAGTGCGTGCCCTCCGAGGGAGTCCGCGGGTTCTCGATCGCGGTCACCCGCCGACGGATCAACGACGGCAAGTCCGAGAGCACCGAGACCTGGCCCACCACCTACAAGCCGACCCCGAACGTCATCTGCGGCCCGAAGCCCTGAGCCAGCACGTTGGGACGGTCCTCCGGCTCGCGCGCCACGTCCATCAGGGCGCTGTGCCCACGACAGCGCTGGGCGCTCCGCACTGGGCCCACGCGCCACGAGCCAGCCGGCCCATGCTCCGGCACGGCGCCCCACGGCCACGCGACAGGACCGATCGGGCCGATCCACCACTAGGATCGGGTCCGTCGGAGACGAGAATGGAGAGGCACCCATGACCTACGTGATCGCACTTCCCTGTGTGGACCTCAAGGACAAGGCCTGCATCGAGGAATGCCCCGTCGACTGCATCTACGAGGGCGAGCGGATGCTGTACATCCATCCCGACGAGTGCGTGGACTGTGGGGCGTGCGAGCCGGTCTGCCCGGTCGAGGCGATCTACTACGAGGACGACGTCCCCGCCGAGTGGACCGACTACACCGCGGCCAATGCGGAGTTCTTCAACGAGCTCGGGTCGCCCGGGGGCGCGGCCAAGCTCGGCCTGATCGCCAACGACGTGCCGCTGGTCAAGGCCCTCCCGCCGCAGGAGCACGACCACTGAGAACCCTCCCCGACTTCCCCTGGGACCGGTTGACCCCGTTCAAGGAACGGGCCGCCGCACACCCGGGCGGGATCGTCGACCTGTCCATCGGGACGCCCGTCGACCCGACCCCGCCGGTCATCGCTGAGGCCCTGGCCGCGGCGGCCGACTCCCCCGGCTACCCGCTGACGACCGGTGCGCCCGCGACGCGGGACGCGATCACCGCGTGGGTGTCGCGCCGGCTCGGTGCCCCGGCGGGCACCGACGTCCTGCCCACGATCGGCACCAAGGAGTTCGTGGCCTGGTTGCCCACCCTCCTGGGGCTCGGTCCCGCCGACCGGGTCGTGATCCCCGAGCTGGCCTACCCGACCTACGACGTGGGCGCCCGGCTGGCCGGGGCGCAGGTGCTCGTCGCCGACTCGCTGACGGCCATCGGCCCGGCGCGCGTGTCGCTGCTGTGGCTGAACTCCCCGAGCAACCCGACCGGCAAGGTGCTGCCCGTCGACCACATGGCCAAGGTGGTCTCGTGGGCCCGGGAGCGCGGCGTGCTGGTCGTCTCCGACGAGTGCTACTACGAGCTTGGGTGGACCGAGCAGCCGGTCTCCGTGCTGCACCCCGACGTCTGCGGCGGCGACCCCACCGGCGTGATCGCCCTGCACTCGTTGTCGAAGCGCTCGAACCTCGCTGGCTACCGGTTCGGGTTCGCCGCCGGCGACCCCGCGGTCATCGCTGCGCTGCTCGAGGTCCGCAAGCACGCCGGGATGATGGTGCCCGGCCCGGTGCAGGCGGCCGCGATCGCCGCGCTGGCCGACGACTCGCACGTCGTGGCACAGCGCGCGGTCTACCGGTCACGTCGCGAGGTCCTGATCGCTGCCCTGACCGAGGCTGGCTTCCGGATCGACGAGTCCGCGGCCGGCCTCTACCTCTGGGCCACCCGCGGCGAGCCGTGCTGGGACACCGTGTCCTGGCTGGCTGACCGGGGGATCCTCGTGGCCCCCGGCGAGTTCTACGGCCGCGCCGGCGCCCAGCACGTCCGAGTCGCCCTGACCGCCACCGACGAACGAGTAGCCGCCGCCGGCACCCGCCTGACCGCCTGAGCCAACCGGCGCCCCGGCGCCCCGTCGCCCCGGCGCCCAGACCCGGCGAAATCACGTCGGGTTTGCTGGGGCGACCAGGCGATCGCGTCGGATCTCGACGAACGCGATCGACTCGAACCCGACACGATCCTCGCACGGGGCGACGCGGCCGGAGGACGCGGGGGTCAGTCGATGCGGACCACTCCGCGGGGGGTCAGGAGGGTGACGGCGACCAGGCCGGGGCCGGCGGGGTCGTCCTCGTCGAGCCAGACGACGTCGACCTCGTCGAGGGGATGGTGAGACGGCTCGCCCAGCCAGGCGGCCACGCGTGTCCGGCGACCCGGCGATGTCCAGCTGTGCGATGCGCACGTCGCGGCCGCCGGCCGAGGGATGGTGCATCGCCGTCGGCGTCCCAGTGGACGAAGAACGGCAGCTGCGCGTCGGCCATCGTGTCCAGGACGCCGATCTGCTGCCAGCGCAGGTCGTAGCCATCGGGCCGCACGCGGTGACCCTCGACGGCCTGCCGACCCAGCCGTGCCTCGACCTTCGCCATGTCCGACACCGACACGACCCAGCCCATCCAGCCGCCGCCCTCGTCGGCCCGCGCGCGCACCGCGCGGCCGAAGGGTGCGCTGTAGGCGGCGGGGTGGTCGAGCGCGGCCACGACCTCGAGGTAGGTCCCGCCAGCCAGCGGGAGGATGAAGTTGCGGGTGCCGAAGCGCGGGTGCAGACCGCCGTCGGTGAAGGTCGCACCGAGGGCGGACCCGATCCGCTGGACCGTGTCGGCGAGGTGCTCGACAGGGGCGGCGTACGAGACATGGTCGAGGCGCATGCCCCCATCGAACACCGTGCCGATCACCGCGCTGTCAGGACCCCCCGGATCGGGGTCATCAGGCCCTTGACACGGGCCCTGCCGAGGTGGGACAAGCATACCCAGTGGGGTACCGCGCCCAGCGCTCGGAACCCGCGACCACAAGGGCGGCCCAGCCGACGCGCCGGCCAGCGCGTCGATAGGGTGGGCGCACCGCACGCCACCCTCGGCAGGGGAGGCACCCATGGGTAACGCGAAGCTGGTCCACGAGCTCGGCGAGATCGAACTGCCCGAGCTCGAAGCCACGGACGGCGAGTCCGGCTGGGACACCGGGATGCTGCTCAAGGAGACCCGGCACGTCGCCTACGACCCGGGGTTCGTCAACACCGCGGCCTGCCGGTCGGCGATCACCTACATCGACGGCGACGCCGGGATCCTGCGCTACCGCGGGTACCCGATCGAGCAGCTGGCCGCGCACTCCACGTTCACCGAGGTCAGCTACCTGCTGATCTACGGTGAGCTGCCCACGCCCGACGAGCTCAAGACCTTCGAGTCCGAGATCCAGTCGCACACGATGCTGCACGAGGACCTGCGCCGGTTCTTCGACGGGTTCCCGCGCGACGCGCACCCGATGCCGGTGCTGAGCTCCGCGGTGTCGGCCCTGTCGACGTTCTACCAGGACTCCCTGGACCCCTTCGACCACAACCAGGTGCACATCTCGACGGTCCGGCTGCTGGCCAAGCTGCCCACGATCGCCGCGTACGCGCACAAGAAGTCCATCGGCCAGCCGTTCCTCTACCCGGACAACTCCAAGAGCCTGACGGAGAACTTCCTGCGGCTCACCTTCGGGGTGCCGACTGCGCCCTACGAGGCCGACCCGCTGGTCGCGCGCACCCTGGACATGCTGTTCATCCTGCATGCCGACCACGAGCAGAACTGCTCGACCTCGACGGTCCGCCTCGTGGGCTCCTCGCACGCCAACCTGTTCGCCTCCGTCTCAGCCGGGATCAACGCGTTGTTCGGCCCGCTGCACGGCGGGGCGAATCAAGCCGTGCTCGAGATGCTCAACCAGATCCACAACGAGGGCATGAGCGCGAGCCAGTTCGTCTCGAAGGTCAAGGACCGCGAGCCCGGTCACCGGCTCATGGGCTTCGGCCACCGGGTCTACAAGAACTACGACCCGCGGGCCGCGATCGTCAAGGCCGCCACCTACGACGTCCTGCAGCAGCTCGGCGTCGACGACCCGCTGCTCGAGATCGCCATCGAGCTCGAGCAGATCGCCCTGGCCGACGACTACTTCGCCTCGCGCAAGCTCTACCCGAACGTGGACTTCTACACGGGCCTGATCTACAAGGCGATCGGCTTCCCGCCGCGGATGTTCACCGTCCTGTTCGCGCTCGGCCGCCTGCCCGGGTGGATCGCCCAGTGGCGCGAGATGATCGAGGACCCGGCCACCCGCATCGGCCGCCCCCGGCAGGTCTACACCGGCCCGACCGAGCGCGATCTCCCCCGGGCGCTGCCCCTGCCCCGGCACTGACCCCGGGAGTCCCCGACACTGACCCGGGAGGTCCTCGGGGTCAGCCGATCGGCGCCGGGACGCGCAGGTCGACCTGCGGCGCAGCGGAGTAGATGACCTCGCCGATCTGCCGACCGACCAGCTCGTGTCGCTCGATCAGGGCATCGCGCAATGCTTCCACGATGTGCCGGTTGGCGCTCAACAGCTCGCGCGCCACCTGCTTCTGGTCGGACAGGATCGCCTCGACAGCAGCACGTCCGGCGGAGTCGGACAGCACCCGGCCGACGAGGTTCGAGTCGGCCAGCGCGCCCTGCTGGACCGCCGCGAGGCTGACCAGCGAGCCGCCCATGCCGACGGCGCCGACCATCTGCGCAGCCACGGTGGTGGCGTAGGAGAGGTCCCCGCCGGGGCCGGTCGAGATGTCGCCGAAGAACAGCTCCTCAGCCACCTGACCACCCATGGCGATCTGGATCAGCGCGAGCATCTCCGCTGCGCGAGCGGGTGAACACGTCCTCACTGTCGCCGTGCGCGAGCATCCCCAGGGCATCGCGGCGCTTGATGATGCTCAGGACCTCCAGCCGACGGTGCGGCGCCACGAGGTGCGCCATCGTGGCGTGCCCGGACTCGTGGGTCGCGATGAGCCGCTCCTCGTGTGCGGTGTAGGCCACGGGCTGGCCCATCCCGACCTCCTCGGTCAGGCGTGCGGACTCAACGTCGGCACGGTTCATCGCGCCCTCCCCACGGCGCAGGGCATTGACCAGCGCCTCGTCGAAGAGGTGCTCGATCATCACCGGCGTGTACCCCTGGGTGACGGCGGCGATCCCGGCGCGGACATCGGGGTCATCAAGGTCGGCCGCGTGGGACTTGCGGTCCAGGAAGTGGTCGATGAGCTCGAGGCGACCTGCGCGGGTCGGCGGGTCGAAGCTGAGCCGGCGGTCGAAGCGCCCCGGGCGCAGAAGTGCGGGGTCGAGGTTGTCGGCGCGGTTCGTCGCCGCGATCAGCAGGATCGTCGCCGCCGCCGGGACGGGGCGCTGGAGCTGGCGGTGGACCGGCAGGAACAGGTTGATCCTGTCGATGAACCAGGACTGGAGCTTCTGCCAGCCGTCCGGGGAGTCGAAGGACTGCATCTGGACGAGCAGCTCATTGACGACCCCACCCGTGCCCTCCGACGTCATCCCGGTGACCACCGTCGACGACCCACCCGTGGCAGCTGACAGCGACGTGGCCGGGAGCCCGGAGAGCCCACCACAGCACATCGGGGCGGTCAGGTTCGCCGCAGCAATCGGGGTGGCCGACGAGCCGACCCCCGAGCGGGCCATCGCGATGGCGTCGATCTCCTCGATGAATCCGATCGCGCCGCCCTCCTGGCGCGCAGCCTTGCGCAGCGCCTTGAAGTAGGAGCGGATCTTGCGGGCGGTCGCGCCGTAGTACATGGACTGGAAACTCGTGGCCGACACGAACAAGAACGGCACGCCGGCCTCGGCGGCCATGGCCTTGGCCAGGTACGTCTTGCCGGTGCCGGGGGGCCCCTCGAACAGCAGGCCGCGCCGCGGCGTGCCGCCCATCTCGGCTCGGAACGCCCGGTTGGCCAGGAACAGGTTCAGCGAGCGGACGACGTCGGACTTCACCAGGTCGATGCCCTTGACGTCGGCGAGCGAGACGTCGATCTGCTCGGGGCGGTAGGTGATGTGCGGCGAGCGGCCCGCAACCAGCGTCACCCCGAGCGTGGTGACGATCATGACGCCGAAGAAGACCCCGACGATCAACAGGAACGGGTCGATCGTGGGCAGCGACAGCTGGGTCAGGTCGAACGGGCGTCCGTCGATGATCCGCCACCACATCCAGACCATCGGAACAGCCAGGACGAAGCCCATCCGGGCCAGCCGGTACCCGCGGGCCCGTTCCCGGGCCGCACCCACATCGCTGGTGGCCGTCGCCAGTCGTCCTGAGCCCACCTCGTCGAGCATCGACATCTCGCACCTCCTGTGGCTCCATGGTGGGGCAGGTCGACGCCCTGCGTGGCGGTATGCGGGCGGGGTTCACCCGAACGGGCGAGCAGCCGGCAACTCTGCGTGAGGATGATCTACGGGCAGCGACGCACGTGCTGCGACAGGGCCACCCGTCGCCCTACGATCGGCCCATGGAGCTCATCGGATTCGGCGTGGACATCGGCGGCAGCGGCACCAAGGGCGCGCGCGTGAACCTGGAGACAGGCGAGCTGGCCAGCGACAGGGTCAAGTTCCCGACCCCGAAGGGGTACGCGATCGATGACGTCGTGCAGACCGTTCTCGACGTGGTCGACAAGGCCGGATGGGAGGGGCCGTTCGGCTGCACCTTCCCGGGCATCGTCAAGCGAGGGGTGCTGTACTCCGCGGCCAACCTCGGCCCCCACTGGCTGGGCGTGGACCTGGCAGGCCTGCTCAGCGAGCGCGCCGGGCGCACCGTGACCGTGCTCAACGATGCGGATGCCGCCGGCCTGGCCGAGGTGGACTTCGGCGTGGCCAGGGGTCGCGACGGCGTGGTGATCGTGACCACCCTGGGTACCGGGATCGGCAGCGCCCTGTTCCTCGACGGCAAGCTGGTGCCGAACACCGAGCTCGGGCACCTGGAGATCGACGGCGAGAGCGCCGAGGCACGCGCCTCGTCCGCGGCGAAGGAGCGCGAGGGCCTGAGCTACAAGGAATGGGCGCCCAGGCTCCAGCGCTTCTACTCGCACCTGGACTTCCTGTTCTCGCCCGACCTGATCGTCGTGGGCGGTGGGATCAGCCGGAAGTCCGCGAAGTTCCTGCACATGATCGACATCCGGTCCGAGATCGTTGCAGCCCAGCTGGAGAACCAGGCCGGCATCGCAGGTGCCGCCATGGCCGCGGAGCAGGCCTGACCACGACGGGGACCGGGTTCGGATCCCAGCTCACGGGAGGCGCGATCGGCGCCCCACCGGGGCTGAGGGCCGCCGAGGGAACCACGGCCACGAGCAGCGCGTGGCCCTGGATCATCGCCGGAGTCCTGATCCTGGTCGCTGCCGGTGCGTACACCTGGTGGCGGCATCGGCGTCCCGCTCAGGACGTGATGGACGAGAACGCAGATCAAGGTCCGGAAGTTGCCGGCGCCCTGCCAGGTGACGCGGACAACCGCCCGGCGACGATCGAGGAGCTGCGCGCCGCGGCCAACGCAGCCCTGGTCGCCACAGATGACTCGATCCGGTCCTCGCGCCATGAGCTGGGGCTCGCCAGATCCGAGACCGGTGAGGACGTCGTCGAGCCATTCACCGCTGCGCTGGACCAGGCACAGGTGGAGCTCGACCAGGCCTTCGGGACTGCCCGCCAGGCCCAGGACGGCGCCAACACCGACGCCGAGCGCGCGCTGCTCGAGGAGATCCTCAGAATGTGCGCCTCCGCCGGGGCGCACCTGGACGCCCTCGTGCCACGGTTCGATGAGCTGCGCGACCTCGACGGGCGGGTCGGCGAGGTCCTGAACCACCTGGCTGGCGTCCTCACGACCCTCGGGGATCGGCTGTCGGGCGCGACCGACATCGTTGTGACGCTGGGGACCCAGTTCCCGAGCGCAACGATCGCCGGCGTGGTCGACGATCTGGATCAGGCCAGCCAACGCCTGGCCTTCGCCCGGACCTCGATCGCCGCCGGGGCGGAGCTGCTCGCCTCATCGGACCGGCTGGGCGCGGCGGCCCGAGCGCGCGCAGCCGAGGAGGCCCTCGTCCAGTCCAGCACGCTGCTGGACTCGGTGGACCGGTCCCCGAAGATCCTGGCCAGGGCGCAGGAGGCGGTGACGACCCTGCTGCGACAGACCGAGAAGGACATCGCCGAGGCCGAGAGTCTCGGTGTCGCCGACGACCTTGCAGCCAAGGGTCAGTACGCCCGGGAGACCCTGGGGTGGGCCGCCGACGAGGTCTCCGCGGGCGGGTACGACCCCCTGGAGATGCGCAGGGCGCTGCAGGACACGGATGTCGCGCTGGGCCGGGCCCTGGGTCCGATCCGGCCGGCCGACGACACGCAGGAGCGCGCCCTGTCCCTGCTGGCCACCGCGTGGTACGGGGCACGAGCGGCCATCCGCGCGGCCGATGATCTGATCATGACCCGGCGCGCAGCGGTCGGGGTGGAAGCGCGAGTGCGGCTCTGCGAGGCGCGCGGCCAACACACCACTGGGACTGCCCTGGGGGACTCCGACCCGCCGGGAGCGCTGCGCCACCTGCGGACCGCCGACGCGCTGGCCTATCAGGCGCGCACGTTGGCCCAGCAGGACGAGGCCGCCTGGCTCAACACCCGCAGGATGGCCGCCGGGATCGGCGAGCAGGACAGCGAGCTCCTGGGCGGGATCCTCATCGAGGCCACGGCACCGGATGTCGCAATGACAGCTCCGGTGGCCGACGTCGCCGGTCGGCCACCGCTCGGGCCACCCAGCTTCGGCGGTCCCGCCACCCGGGCGCGGCGCGTCGGGCAGGGGCACTTCCAGGTCAGCTGACGGCGGCCGGGGCCCTCGCAGTCATGCTCCGGCGGGAGCCCGACGAGTTCGAGTTCGCGGGCTCCAGCGCCTCCACGCGGATGTGGGCCCGCCCTCGGGAGAGGACAGGCCCACATCGGTGCCACGTGGGGGTCAGGCGCAGCCGACCTCGTTGTCGATCACGTCGAGCGCCTTGGCGAAGACGACAGCAGCAGCGGTGTAGGCCGCCACCTCCTTCAGACCGGTCTGGTCGGCAGGAATCGCGTCGATCGCCGCCTGGAACGCGGTCTGGGCCGCGGCGACCTCAGCCTGGACGGCCTTGTCGAGCGACTGGGCATCAGTCTTGGCCTGCTCGCCGGCCGTCTTCAGGGCATCCTTCTGGGACTGCAGGTCAGCGGCGGTGACCGAGCCGCCCTTGACGAGCGTCTTGAGGCTCTCGAGCTCGGTCTTGAGGGCGGCCGCGCTGGTGCAGAAGGCCTCGCTGGCCGCACCGACTGAGCTGGTCGCGGTGGGCGACGGGCTGGCAGGGGCGGACGCGGCGGGGGCGGACGCCGCTGGCGTCTCGGTGGCGGTCTCACTGCTCGACGAGCAGGCCGACAGGGACAGTGCCAGGGCGAGTGCGGCGGCGACGCCGGCGGTCTTGCGGAACGTGATCATGGGGGCTCCTCCAGGGGTGGGGGCCCAACCCGCGGAAAGCAGTCGCGACCCCCGGATGTGCGGACAGCCGCAGTCTACGGCAGGCGCAACCGACTGGTTGAGGGCCCGTCGGTTCCGGGACCCGTCGGTTCAAGGCCCATGGGTTCCAGGACCCGTCGGCTCAGGGCTCTTCCGTCGACTCTCCGGGCCTGTCGCGTGTCGCCGGCGCGTTGCCCCGGATCACACACCCGCGAACAAGTCCACCTCGCGGCCGTCATGGTCGAACGGACCGGCCGCCTGGCCGCGAACGAGCCGGAAGTACTCGGTCGCCATCGCCGGTGAGCCGATGTTGTTGCTCAGCGCGAAGAACCCGCTGTCCAGGGAGATCTGGGTGGCGTGCGCCCGCATCGCGTTGAGCTTGTGCTCGTAGAAGCCGCTACCGTCGATCGCGGCAGTGACCAGGTCGTCATCGATCCCGAACGTGAGGTTGTCGGGGTCCATCGCCGCGAAGCCCGTGGTCTCCCCCGCCGAACGCAGCGCCTCGATCCCCGCGCGCAGCATGGCCTTCGGGAAGGCCGTCCAGTAGACCTTGGCCACACTGTGCGCCTCGCCCAGGTCGGGGCGGAAGGAGGGCGCCTCGGCCAGCGCGACGCCGTACATGGCCACCCGATGAGCCTGGATGTGGTCCGGATGCCCGTAGCCGCCGAAGTCGTCGTACGTCACCACGACCTGCGGACGCACCTCACGGATCACCTCCACCAGGTGGGTGCTGGCCGCGAGCAGGTCCGCACGCCAGAAGCAGTCGGGGCGTTCGTTGGGTGGGGTGCCCACCATGCCGGAGTCGCGATACGTGCCGGGCCCGCCGAGCAGCCGCCAGTCGGAGACGCCGAGTGCCGCCATCGCGTCAGCCAGCTCAGTCATCCGATGCTCGCCGAGGCGGTCCTCCTGGTCCGCGGCGATGTGCGAGACCTCCGGCAGCAGGACCTCACCCTCCTCGCCCAGGGTGCAGGTCACGAGGGTGACCGACGTCGCCGGCGCGGCGGCGTAGCGCGCCATCGTGGTGCCCGACCCGATGGTCTCGTCGTCAGGGTGGGCGTGGACAAGGAGCAGTCGGTGATCAGCGGATTCCATAGGAGCACAGGCTAGTCGCCCGACCTCACACCTGCAGACTCTCCCGAAAGGGCGGGAACCTCGACTCCGGCACGGACGGTCCGACCCGATGCGCAGGGTGTGCCGAGAGTTGTGTCAGGACATCAGCCCTGGGCGAACTCCGCGCCCGTGGGGACGTCGGGAACCGGATACGTCTCGCCACCGAGCGTGCGAACCTCCGGGAAGTGGCAGGCGACCGCATGGCCGTCAGGACGGGTCGTCAGAACCGGGATCTCCGAGGCGCAGATGTCCTGGGCCTTGAAGCAGCGCGTGCGGAACACGCACCCGCTCGGCGGGTTGCTGGGGCTGGGCAGGTCGCCCTGGAGGATGATCCGCTCGCGGGCGTCCTCCTTGTCCGGGTCGGGGATCGGCACGGCCGAGAGCAGGGCATGGGTGTAGGGGTGCAGCGGTCGCGAGTACAGCTCGTCGCGGGAGGCGATCTCCATGATCTTGCCCAGGTACATGACGATGACCCGGTCGGAGATGTGGCGCACCACGGACAGGTCGTGGGCGACGAACACGTAGGCGATCCCGAACTCGTCCTGGATGTCCTCGAGCAGGTTGATGACCTGCGCCTGGACGGACACGTCGAGAGCGGAGACCGGCTCGTCACAGACGATGAGCTTCGGCTGCAGCGCGACGGCGCGGGCGATCCCGATCCGCTGGCGCTGGCCGCCGGAGAACTCGTTGGGGTACCGGTTGTAGTGCTCGGGGTTCAGCCCGACTCGCGCCATGATGTCCTGCACTGCGGCCTTGACCCCCCCGGGGGGATTGACCTTCTGCACCTGGAAGGGCGAGCCGACGATCGTGCCGACGGTGTGCCTGGGGTTCAGCGACGAGTACGGGTCCTGGAAGATCATCTGCATCTGCTTGCGCAGGGGCACGAGCTGCTTCTTGCTGAGGTGGGTGATGTCGCGGCCGTCGAAGACGATCTGGCCCGCGGTCGGCTCGAGCAGCTTGGTCATCGCCCGGCCCGCCGGTTGACTTGCCGCAGCCGGACTCACCCACGAGCCCGATGGTCTCCCCGGGCCAGACCTGACAGGTCCAGGCCATCGACGGCCTTGACTGCGCCGATCTGCTTGCGGAAGATCACACCCTTGGTGATCGGGAAGTGCTTCTTGAGGCCGGTGACCTTGAGCAGCGGATCCCCGGAACGGTCGATGGAGCTCACGAGATCCTCCGATCGCCGAACTTGTCGGTCATGATCTGCAGGCGCTGCTCGGTGGTCATGTGGCAGCGCGCCAGGTGCCCCGGCTCGGACTCGATCAGGTCGGGTCGGGCTGTGTCGCACAGGCCATTGGGGACCTGATCGTGATACGTGCACCGCGGGCGGAACACGCACCCCTTGGGCAGCTTGAGCAGCGAGGGCGGGTTGCCCGGGATCGGCTCGAGCCGCTCGAGGTTGATGTCCGTGCGCGGCACCGAGGAGAGCAGGCCCCACGTGTAGGGCATCTGCGGGCGGTAGAACAGCTCGCGGTGCTCCGCCTGCTCCACGCAGCGCCCGCCGTACATCACCAGGACCTCGTCGGCCATGTCAGCGACGACGCCGAGGTCGTGGGTGATCAGCACGATGGCGGTGCCGAAGTCGTCCTGCAGGTCGCGCAGGAGGTCGATGATCTGGGCCTGGACCGTGACGTCGAGGGCTGTCGTCGGCTCGTCGGCGATGATCATCTGCGGGTCGTTGACCAGGGCCATGGCGATCATCACGCGCTGGCGCATGCCACCGGACAACTCGTGCGGGTAGGCCTCGAGCCGCTTCTCCGGATCGGGGATGCCGACGCGGTCGAGCATCTCCTTGGCCCGGGCACGCGCGGCCTTCTTGTCCAGCGGCTGGTGGACCTGGACAGCCTCGACGAGCTGCTTGCCGATCTTGTAGAACGGATGCAGCGAGCTCAGCGGGTCCTGGAAGATCATCGCCATCTTCTCGCCGCGCAGCTGGCGCACACGGTCGTCCGTGGCGGCGATGAGCTCCTCGCCGTCGAGCCAGACCTCACCGCCGATGGCCGTCGTCTTGCGGTTGAGCAGGCCCATCACCGCCATGCTCGACACGCTCTTGCCGGATCCTGACTCGCCCACGATGGCCAGGGTCTTGCCCCGGAACACGTCGTAGGAGACCTTGTCGACGGCCTTGAGCTTGCCGTCCTCGGTGGTGAACTCGACCTCGAGGTCGCGGACCTTCAGGAACGGCTCAGAGGCCGACGTGGCGCTCATGCGATCCTCACTCGGGGGTCGATGGCGGCGTAGAGCAGGTCCACGATGAGGTTGGCCACGATGACGAAGACTGCCGCGACCACGACCGTGCCGACGATGACCGGCAGGTCGTAGTCGGTCACCGAGTCGATGGCCAGGCGCCCGATGCCGGGCAGGTTGAAGACGGCCTCGGTGACCACGGCACCGCCGAGAAGTCCGGCGAGGTCGAGCCCCGCCGCAGTCACGAGCGGGGTCAGGCCGGCGCGGAACGCGTGCTTGCGGATGACCACTCGCTCCGGCAGCCCCTTGGCGCGCGCGGTGCGGATGTAGTCCTCACCGAGAGTCTCGAGCATCTGCGTGCGGGTGAGCCGGGTGTAGAACGCGGCGTAGACCATCGCGACCGTGATCCAGGGCAGCAGCATCGTCTGGAACCACTGGACGGGGTCCTCGGTGGGCGGCACGTAGTCCGGGTACGGCAGCAGGTTCCACTTGATCACGACGAAGAACAGCAGGACGAGGCCGATGAAGAAGGTGGGGAACGAGTAGCCGACGAGCGCCAGGCTGACGATCGTCCGGTCCTGCCACTTGCCTCGGCGCAGGGCCGCGAAGATGCCGGACACGATGCCGACGACCATCCAGATGACGAAGGCGCCAGCCGCCAGCCACATCGTGACCGGCAGGCGCGTGACGATGAGCTCGGTGACGCACGAGGACTTCTGGAACGAGTAACCGAGGGCGGGTGCCGGGCAGGTGAACTCGACGGCCGTCCCCTCGGCGTAGGTGCGTCCGACGAACAGGCCCTTGAACCACTCCCACCACTGGACGTAGAGCGGGTCAGCCAGACCGAGCCGGACCCGGTTGGCCTCGATGATCTCGGGGGTGCACCCCTTCCCGCAGGTGAGTCGCGCAGGGTCCGTGGGAACCAGGGAGAACAGGATGAAGACAGCCACGCTGACGAGGAGGAGCATCAGGAGCATCAGGAGGATGCGTCTGACGAGATAGGCGCCCATTGGCTTGAGATCTCCCCTTCCGGAGTGTCACGTCAGTCGTGCTGACCGAGGTGGTGGGGTGACCCGGACGGGCCACCCCACCACACGCGGATCGTGCAGGTTACGGCATGACGTACAGGTCGGTGTAGCCCCAGGACCCATACGGCGCCCAGAAGTACACTCCGCCGACCTTGGAGCCCCACATGCGCTGCTGCTTGGTGAAGCGCAGCGGGATCGTCGGGCACCTGCTCCATCGCCTGCTTGTTCAGGGCGGCCCACGCCTTGCCCTGCTCGGTGCGGTCGAGGATCTCCTTTGCCTTGTCGGACTCGGCGGTGAACGCCTCGTCCTTCCACCGGGAGAGGTTCCAGCCACCGTTGGCGGCAAGGAGCTCAGGGATCACGGTCGAGGCATTGGGCCAGTCAGATCCCCAGCCACCGTTGATCAGCTCGTTGGCCTTCTTGTCGTCGAACTCGATGCCGTAGTAGGCGCCGGGATCGAGCGGGTTCGGGGTGACCTCGATACCCGCCTTCGCAAGGGCCGTGACGATGGCGCCAGCGGCCTTGTCGTTGGCCGGGGTCTTGCCGTAGTCGTAGGTGATCTTCGGCATCGGCTCGCCGGACTCGGCGATGAGCTTCTTGGCGTACTCGGGGTCGCCATTGTCCGGGATCGCCTGGCCGAACATGTCGGTCCACATGCCCGAGGGCTGGTAGTCAGCTGCCATGTTCGGCTTGATGAGCCCGTCGGCCAGGTCGCCGGCGAAGTTGCCACCGGCAATCGTCCTGAGGTCAGCACGCGGCATCGCGACGGCCAGTGCCTGGCGGTGCTTCACGTTGGGGACCTTCGCGGTGTTCACCGCGAGGTAGCGGACGTAGATGTCCTGCTCGTCGAGGCGCCGGTTCTCGAAGCGCGGGTCGTTGAACACGGTCGCCAGCTGTGCCGGGTCGATCGCGTCGCCCAAGGTCATCGACTGCTGGTCGACGCCGCTGTCGGCGATCAGGCGCTGCGTGGCCACCGGCGGCTGGATGCCGAAGGTCACCACGATCTTGTCCGGGTAGGCCTTGCGGACGGTGTCCGTGGCCGGATCCCACTGGTCGTTGCGGACCAGGGTCAGCGTAGTCGCCGATCGTGTAGTCCTCGATCTTGTAGGGACCGTTCGCCAGCGGTGCGGTGTCGTACTTGGCGCCGGTGTCCTTGGCCTTGGGGACCGGGGAGAAGGCGGACAGCGTGACTGCGTAGTTGAAGTCGGCGATCGGGCGCACCAGGTTGAAGGTGATGGTCTTGCCATCCTCGGAGCAGGTCACCGCCTTGTCGAACAGCTCCTGGCCCTCGCCGCTGTACGGGCCCTTGTACTCCGATGCGCCGTCCTTGGTGGGGATGTCCAGCATCGTGATGGCGTAGGTGGGCCCGCCGGCGATGACATCGGTGGCGAACGTGCGGGAGACGCCGTAGGCAACCTCGGCACAGGTGATCGGTGTGCCGTCCTCGAACTTCAGGCCGTCCTTGAGGGTGAACTCCCAGACCTTGCCGTCCGTCGTCCGTGCCCGTGTCGGTGGCCAGGTCGGGCTCGAGCTGGCCGGCCGTGGCGGGATCGCCCGAGACGGCTTGAACGTGGTCAGGCTGCGGTAGATGTACGCACCGGCGAAGGCCAGGTCCTCGCCCGTGTAGTTCATCTGCGGGTCGAGGTGGTTGAACTGATCGCCTGCGGTCATGAAGTTCAGCGTGCCGCCCTTGACGGCCGCGCCTGAAGCCTCACCGGAGCCAGTGTCCCCACTGTCCGAACCCCCACAGGCGGCCAGCAGAAGCGCGGACGCGGCAGCCAGAGCCACCACCTTCGCGCTCGTGGATGCCTTACTCATTGCTTCCTCCTTGTTCGGGCCGCGGCGGGGCTGCCGGACCCATCTGTCCGCTTGCGCGGGCCCGCCCCGGAGGGACGGGAGTCTGTGGTCATGCTCGGCCCGCCCGCGGGTCGAGTGCGTCGCGCACGGCGTCGCCGAACAGGTTGAACACGAGCACGGTGATGAACAGCGCCATGCCCGGGATGAACAGGTAGCTCGGCAGCACGGTGAAGGTCAGCACGGCGTCGTTGAGCATCGCACCCCAGGTCGGGGTGGGCGGCAGGACACCGACGCCCAGGTAGGCCAAGGTCGCCTCAGCGGCGATGAAGCTCGGGATCGCCAGTGAGGCGTACACGAGGACCGGCGCCCAGAGGTTGGGGAGCAGCTCCTTGAAGAGGATCCGGCGGGACGAGGCGCCCGTGGAGACTGCCGCCTCGACGAACTCGCGCTCGCGCATGCTCAGGACCTGGCCCCGGACGAGCCGCGCCAAGTAGGGCCAGCTGAAGAGGCTGAGCAGCAGGACGAGCGCGGCCACGCCGAGCAGCCCCGGGGCTCGGGATGACGGTCTCCAGTCGCTGCTGCAGCGGCTGGGCCATGGCGATGACCAGCAGCAGGAACGGGAAGCTCAGGGTGAGGTCCATGATCCGGCTCAGGACGGTGTCGACCTTGCCCTTGGAGTACCCGGCGACGGTGCCCAGCACGACGCCGAGGATGACGACGAAGGCGGTGCTCAGCAGGGCGATGGTCAACGAGATGCGGGCGCCGTAGAGCAGGCGGGCCAGGATGTCGCGACCGATCAGCGGCTCGACGCCCAGCGGGTGAGCCCAGGAGATCCCACCCCAGGGTCCTGCAGGAAGGCCGCCGTCCTGGCTGATCAGGTCGGTGTTGGGCTCGTAGGGATCGACGCCGAGCATCTTGGTGATCAGCGGGGCGAACAGCGCGGCCAGGAAGATGAAGATGATGACCCCGAGGGAGATCATCGCGACCTTGTCCTTGCGCAGGCGGCCCCATGCGATCTGGGTCAGTGACTTGCCCTCGACCATCTCAGTCGCGGTGCCCTCGCCGATCTCCTCGGCAGCGCTCACAAGGGGTGTTGTGCTCATACGCGCACCTCTCTGCTCGCCAAGGACAGCCGGTTCGCCCGATTACGGCGCAAGGGTACGCGAACGCAGGCGGTATCAGGCAATGTAGGGGGTTCCGAGCGAGGATGTCGCCGATATAGCGTTCCGGGGGCGAAAAGTTACCAGAATGCAACACGATCCGGACGCCGTCCGGGGCCGGCTGAGCTACAGCCTCTTGTTGCGCGACTTCGCCCGCTCGGTGGCCACCAACGTGACCTTGCGCAGCCGCACCGTCGCCGGCGTGACCTCGACGCACTCGTCCTCGCGGCAGAACTCCAGCGCCTGCTCCAGGGAGAGCAGCCGGTGCGGGATCAGCCGCACGAGCTCGTCGCTGCTGGACTGGCGCATGTTGGTGAGCTTCTTCTCCTTGGTGGGGTTGACGTCCATGTCCTCGGAGCGCGAGTTCTCCCCCACGATCATGCCCTCGTAGACCTCGGTGCCCGGGCCGACGAACATGGTGCCGCGCTCCTGCAGGTTGAACAGCGCGAAGGCGGTGACCACCCCGCGGCGGTCGGCCACCAGGGAGCCGGTCGGGCGCGTGCGCAGCTCGCCGTGCCAGGGCTCGTACTTCTCGAACACGTGGTGGAGCAGTCCGGTGCCGCGGGTCTCGGTCAGGAACTCGGTGCGGAAGCCGATCAGGCCGCGCGCGGGGACGATGTACTCCAGGCGGATCCACCCGGTGCCGTGGTTGACCATCTGCTCCATGCGGCCCTTGCGCAGGGCCATCAGCTGGGTGAGCACGCCGAGGTAGTCCTCGGGGGCGTCGATGGTCAGGCGCTCCATCGGCTCGTGGAGCCTGCCATTCACCATCCGGGTCACCACCTGCGGCTTGCCGACGGTGATCTCGAACCCCTCGCGCTTCATCAGTTCGACGAGCACGGCCAGCTGCAGCTCACCGCGACCCTGGACCTCCCAGGTGTCCGGGCGCTCGGTCTCCAGGACGCGGATCGACACGTTGCCGATCAGCTCCGCGTCGAGGCGGTTCTTCAGCAGGCGGGCGGTGAGCTTCTTTCCCGACTGGCCCGACAGCGGGGCGGTGTTGATGCCGATCGTCATGGAGATGCTCGGCTCGTCCACGGTGATGATCGGCAGCGGCCGCGGGTCCTCGGGGTCCGTCAGCGTCTCCCCCAACGTGATGTCGGCGATCCCGGCCACCGCGATGATGTCGCCCGGACCGGCGGACTCGGCAGGCTTGCGCTCCAGCGCGTCGGTCATCAGCAGCTCGGCGATCCGGACCCGCTCCTGGCTCCCGTCGGCGCGGCACAGAACGAGCGACTGGCCCTTGCGGATGGTGCCGTTGTGCACGCGGCAGATTGCCAGCCGGCCCAGGTAGGGCGAGGAGTCCAGGTTCGTGACGTGGGCCTGCAGCGGCATCTCGTCGTCGTACTCCGGCGGCGGGACCGTGCCCAGGATCGTCTGGAACAGCGGGACGAGGTTCTCGGAGTCGGGCATGCCGCCGTCCTCGGGACGGTTGAGGCTCGCCCGGCCGGCGCGCGCCGAGGCGTAGATGATCGGGAAGTCGATCTGCTCGGCGGTGGCGTCGAGGTCGAAGAACAGCTCGTAGGTCTCGTCGACCACCTCGGCGATCCGGGCGTCGGGGCGGTCCACCTTGTTGATCACCAGGATGACGGGCAGGTGCTTCTGCAGGGCCTTGCGCAGCACGAACCGGGTCTGGGGCAGCGGACCCTCGGAGGCGTCGACCAGCAGCAGCACCGCGTGCACCATCTCCAGGCCGCGCTCCACCTCGCCGCCGAAGTCCGCGTGCCCAGGGGTGTCGATGATGTTGATCGTGACACCGCCCTCGGGCGCCCCGACACCGTGGTAGTTGACCGCGGTGTTCTTGGCCAGGATCGTGATGCCCTTCTCACGCTCGAGGTCCATGGAGTCCATGACCCGCTCCTTGACGGAGCCCTCGTCTGCCTGGTGCGTGGTGAACGCCCCGGACTGCCACAGCATGGAGTCGACCAGCGTGGTCTTGCCGTGGTCGACGTGGGCGATGATGGCAATGTTGCGCAGGTCAGTGCGCTGGCGGATGGCCACGGGTGGAGTCTCCTAATCAGGTCCCGAGGCACGCCCCCAGAACGCCCCGGGCACACCCGGGACCCCAATCATCCCACGGATCCCGAGCCCCCCTCAGCGGCGCGGGGAGACGCACGGGCGCCTACTGCAGCGGCTGGCCCCAGGCGAGCGCGAAGTACTCGCGGTCCCAGAAGCGGAAGTACGCCCAGGCCGGGACCCGGTCGGCGTACGGGTAGGTGGCCCGGACCAGGTCGGGGCTCTGGGTGCCGTGGGCGAGGAGCACCTCACCCTTCACGGCCGTCTGGTCGTCGATGCGGACCGACACCAGGGGCTCGGGGACGCGGTCGCCGATGGGGGCCCGGGCCAGGGCGTTCCAGGAGACCTCACGGTCGCCGCGGGTGACGGTCCAGATACGGCCGACTCCCGAGCCCTTGGCCTGCGCGGCCGTGAGCGTATAGGCGGCCACGGCCTGGGAGTCCGTATCCGTTCCGGTGGTGTCGCTGACCGTGAGGATCGCCGAGGGGGCGACCTCCTTGATCTCGGCGGCGATCGTGGCCGTGACCTCGTCGGGATCAGCGGCGATCAACTCGCCATCGGCGTACTGAGCAGTCGTCACGCGGTCGACACCGAGGAGATCTGCCGAGGCCGACAGCTCATCGGAGCGCACGTCCCCGATGCTGTCCTTGGCGAAGTCCAGGGCAGGGGGCTGGGTTGCGCCATCGGTGAGGGACAGGACCGACACCGTCGCTCCGGCAGCGTCGAGGGCGGCGAGAGTCCCGGCGAGCGGGAGTTCCTGGCCCGGTCGGGCGATCACGACCAGGACGTTCGCGGCCATCTCCGGGGGCACGAGGGCGGTGGCGCGGATCTCCTGGGCAGACCGGTGGATCGCCAGGAAGTGCAGCGTGGCCACCGTGCCGGCGGCGATCAGCGCAAGGCTCAGGGCGAGGGCGACCAGCCGGCGGAACCATCGGCGGGCGCGCCCGCGGGCCCGCTCCGGTCGGGAGGTGACCCGCAGCGGGGTCTGCTCGGGGGCAAGTCGCTCAGCCATTGGCCCAGTGTGGCGACCCTCGGCCCAAGCCCCCGTGAGCGACACGCAGCCAGCACCGATCAGCCCCAGGCCCACTGCGTCGAGGCGACCAGCGGCTCGCCCGGCCGGACCATCTTCGGCGAGGTGTTCGGGCCGTCCGGGGGGCCCGACTGCGGCTCGACGCAGAACGCCTCGTCGCGCTCGTCGTACACGACCGCGAACTCGACATCGGAGGTGATCCGCAGGGTCAGGGCGCCGGGCCAGGTGATGGTCATCGGCCACTGGACCCCGGCGAAGCAGTCGTCCCACGGTCCCGGCGGGACGGGCATGACGTCGCCGCTGGGGATCCCTGCGGCGTCGCGGACCAGCATGCCCTCGGCGGAGAAGTCCAGGTCCGCAACCGACCCGGAGCTCAGTACCCGACGGAACCACGGATGCCAGCCCGCAGTCGCCGGGAAGGCCGTGCCTGCGGCGTGCACCTCGATCCGCTGCGCCAGATGATCGGTGGCCAGCCGGAACTCCTGGACGACGTGGCCGGGGAAGGGCCACCGGGCGTCCAGGTCGCACCGGATCGTCAGTGCGTCCCCGGACGCCGCAACCAGATCCCAGGGGCGGTCCATGACCAGGCCGTGACCGGCATGGGGGTGGGTCCGGTCCGTCGGCAGGTGATGCTCGACGCCCTCCACGCGCAGGACCCCGTCGCGGATGCGCCCCGCCCACGGGACCATCACGAACGACCCGTGCTCGATCACGCCGTTGCCGACTCCACCGAGCAGCTCGACGCCGTCGATCGCCAGCGACGTGATCCGCCCGCCGTCGAGGGGATCCACGGTCAGCGCCGCGAGGCCTGCCTCCAACGAGACCGAACCGTTCACGCCGGGATGCCCGTCTCGCGCCGCTCCCGCGGCGGTGCCACGCTCTCGCGGGGGACGAACACGGGCGGCACCAGTTCGTGGAGCACCTCGCGCTGGCCCTCCATCTGGGTGACGAGCATCTGCAGCGCCCGGCGACCCACCTCCGCGAAGCCCTGGCGAACGGTCGTCAGCGGAGGGATGAAGAAGCCGGACTCGGGGAGATCGTCGAAGCCGACCAGGCTCACGTCGTCGGGCACGCGCAGGCCGTGCTCGTGCAGCGCTCGAAGGATCCCCAGGGCGGTCTGGTCGTTGGCCGCGAAGATTGCGGTCACATCCCGGATCCGGGCCAGCATCTTGCCGGCCTCGTAGCCACCGGCCGCCGACCAGTCGCCGGCGATCACCGGGGGCACCTCGGCCCCAGCCCGTTCCAGCGTGGACCGCCATCCCTCGATGCGATCGATGCTGTCGAACACATCCCCCGGCCCTGAGACGTGCCACACCGTCCGATGCCCGGCATCCAACAGGGACTGGGTTGCCTCGATGGCCCCCTGGACCTGGTCGATGCCCACGCTCGTGATGGCGTCCTTGCGGTCGCCGCCGATGGTGACCAGCGGCTTGTCGGCAGGGACCTCGCGGATCGCCTCAGCCGCCGAGACCACAGGCACGATCACCAGGATCCCGCCCACCTGCCGGTCGAGGTGCCGGTTGACCGCATCCTCGATCGAGGCACGGTCGAGGGCCGCAACGCTGGCGACACTGACCCCGTACCCCTCCTGGACTGCTGCGGCCTCGACCGCGTACAGCAGCGACGCAGGGCCGAACAAGGTCGAGGGCTGGGCAACGACGCCGATCTGGTCGCTGCGCCCGCTGGCCAGGGCTCGGGCGGCCCGGTTGGGCCGGTACCCCAGCTCCTGCATGGCGGCCAGCACGCGCAGCCGGGTCTGCTGCTTCACGTTCGGGTGGTCGTTGAGAACCCGCGAGACCGTCTGGTGCGAGACCCCCGCGAGGCGGGCCACATCGGTCATCGCGGGCGCGCGGCTCGGGCCGCTGGCCATGGGATCCTCCTCTACCGCACTCGAGTGGTCGATCGACCTCCGGCACGAGACTGGCGAACGTCCGGGGGTGTGCGGCGCCCCCCAACGGCGCCGCACACCACCTAGTCGGAGTCGACAGGCAGCAGCTCCTCGACCTGATCCTGGTCGGGCATGCCCTGCGAGGCGCCGTCCTCCACGGGGACCGTCGTGACCGCGGCCCCGACCGACGAGCGACGCTTGTTCCAGACGTCGAAGGCAACCGCGAACAGCAGGACCAGACCCTTGATGGTCATCTGCCAGTCCACCGAGACGCCCATCAACGACATCCCGTTGTTCAGCACGCCCATGAAGAAGCCACCCACGATGGCGCCGATGACCGTGCCGACCCCGCCGGTGACTGCGGCGCCGCCGATGAAGGCCGCGGCGATCGCATCGAGCTCGAAGTTGACGCCCGCCTTCGGGTTGGCGGCCGTGAGCCGGGCAGCGAAGACCAGACCGGCCAGGGCGGCAAGCATGCCCATGTTGGCCATCACCAGCATGTCGACGCGCTTGGTGCGCACACCGGACATGGTGGCCGCCGGGTAGTTGCCGCCCACGGCGTAGACGTGCCGGCCGAACACGGTGCGGTTCATGATGAAGCTGTAGATCCCGATCAGCGCGAAGAGCACCAGCCCGACGATCGGCAGGCCCTTGTACTGCGCAAGCAGGTAGGAGAACCACATGATGACGGCCACCACGGCCACCTGCTTGAGCAGGAACATCGGCGTGGACGACACCGCGAAGTTGTACCGCTGCTTCGAGGCCCGCTTGCGGAAGTCCATCACGACGAGGAACACGCACAGCAGGATCCCCAGGATCATCGTGAGGTTGTGCAGGCCGGTGTCCGGTCCGATCTCCGGGAGGAACCCGTTGCCGAGCTTCTCGAACCCCGGGGGCAGGTTGCCCACGGTCTCGCCCTGGAGGACGACCAACGTCAGGCCGCGGAAGACGAGCATGCTCGACAGGGTCACGATGAAGGCGGGGATACCCATATAGGCGACCCACGCGCCGTGCCACGCCCCGATCGCCGCGCCCGTGATGAGCACGAGGACGACCGCGAGCGGCCACGGGACGTCCCACTTGACCATCATCATGACGCCCAGGGCCCCGGTGAAGGCCGCCACCGATCCGACCGACAGGTCGATGTGCCGGGCGATGATCACCATCACCATGCCGATGGCCAGGATCAGGATGTAGCTGTTCTGGGTCAGCAGGTTGGTCAGGTTCAGCGGCTTGAGCAGGATCCCATCGGTCGTGATCTGGAAGAGGATGATGATGGCGATCAGCGCGCCGATCATCCCGTACTGGCGGATGTTGCCACTCATCACATTCTTCAGGCTGGCCATCTGTGTCACCTTCTGCTCGTCTGGATCGTCATGCGGGTCACCGGGTGCTTGTCAGGAACGTCATGCGGGTCACCTTGTGCTTGTCGGGAACGTCATATGGGTCACCGTGTGCTTGTCGTCATATGGCGCATGAGGAGTTCCTGGGTGGCCTCCCCGGCCACGAACTCCCCCGTGATGTGGCCCTCGGCCAGGGTGTAGATCCGGTCGCAGAGCCCGAGGAGCTCCGGCAGCTCGGAGGAGATGACGATGACGGCGTTGCCGTCCTTGGCCATCGCCTGGACGAACCCGTAGATCTCGTACTTGGCACCCACGTCGATCCCGCGGGTCGGCTCATCGAGGATCATCACCTTCGCGTCGGTGTAGATCCACTTGCTCAGCACGACCTTCTGCTGGTTGCCGCCTGAGAGCTGGGCGACCTTGGCCTCGACGGTCGGGGCCTTGATGTTCATCCGGGTGCGGAAGTCCTCGGCGACCTTGACCTCCTCGTTCTCGTCGATGGTCAGGCCCTTGGCCAGCTTGTGGATGCCCGCCGAGGTGACCGAGGTCTTGATGTCGTCAAGGAGGTTCAGCCCCAGGGACTTGCGGTCCTCAGTCACGTAGGCCAGCCCCGAGCTGATCGCCTCTGCAACCGAGTTGAGCTCGAGCTCCTTGCCGTCCAGGACGAGCGTTCCGCTGATGCGCGCACCGTAGGACTTGCCGAAGATGGAGCGGGCGAGCTCGGTGCGCCCGGCGCCCATGAGCCCAGCGATGCCGACGATCTCGCCCCGGCGGGCCACCAGGCTGGCGTCGATGACGACCGCCCGCGAGTGGTCCACCGGGCTGAACACGTTCCAGTCCTTGACCTCGAAGAGCACCTCGCCGACGTCGGGCGTGTACGGCGGGAAGCGGTGCTCGAGGTCCCGGCCGACCATCCCCTGGATGATCCGATCCTCGTCCACCCCGCCCTCGGCGACCTCCAGGGTCTCGATCGTCCGGCCGTCGCGCAGGATCGTGATGCTGTCGGCGATGGCAGCGATCTCGTTGAGCTTGTGGGAGATCATGATGCTGGTGATGCCCTTGGCCTTGAGCTCTCGCAGCAGGTTGAGAAGGTGCGCGGAGTCGTCGTCGTTCAGGGCTGCAGTGGGCTCATCGAGGATCAGCAGCTTCACGCTGCGCGACAGCGCCTTGGCGATCTCGACCAGCTGCTGCTTGCCGATGCCCAGCTGCTTGATGGGTGTCAGGGGGTTCTCCGTCAGGCCGACCCGCTCGAGCAGGTCCTGCGCCTCACGGTTCGTCCGGTCCCAGGAGATGACTCCCCGGGAGACGTTCTCGTTGCCGAGGAAGATGTTCTCGGCGATGGACAGCTCGGGGATCAGCGCCAGCTCCTGGTGGATGATGACGATCCCGGCGTGCTCACTGGCCCGGATGTCGCGGAACTCCACAGTCTGGCCCTCGTAGACGATCTCGCCGTCGTAGCTGCCGTGCGGGTACACGCCGCTCAGTACCTTCATCAGGGTCGACTTGCCGGCGCCGTTCTCCCCGCAGATCGCGTGGATCTCGCCGTCGCGGACCGTGAGGTTCACATCCGACAGCGCCTTGACCCCGGGGAACTCCTTGGTGATGGAGCGCATCTCGAGGATGGGTCCGGTCATTGCTCACAGCCTCCGTGGCTCCGTGGTCGTGGTTCGCAGCGGGTGCTGCTGCGACGGGTGTTCGGGTTGTGGTGGGTGGTGGCCGCGAGGGGTGCCCTGCAACCACCACCCACCTTCTCATCTACTGCCCGGGGGCAGCGGGATGAGGATCAGCCGTCGATCTGCTCCTGGGTGTAGTACCCGGTGTCGACCAGAGCCTCGGTGACGTTGTCCTTGGTCACCGTGACCGGCTTGAGCAGGTAGCTCGGGACGACCTTGACGCCGTTGTCGTACGTCGTGGTGTCGTTGACCTCGGGCTCCTCGCAGTTGCCGATTGCCTGGATCATGCCGACAGTCACCTTGGCGAGCTCACGGGTGTCCTTGAACACGGTCGAGTTCTGCTCGTCCTTGAGGATGGACTGGACGGACTGGATCTCGGCGTCCTGGCCGGTGACGACCGGCAGGGGCTTGTCGCCACTGCCGTAGCCATTGGCCTTCAGGGCGGCGATGATGCCCAGGGACAGGCCGTCGTAGGGCGAGAGGACGCCATCAACGGTCTCGGTCGTGTAGCTCTTGGTCAGCAGGTCCTCCATGCGCTTCTGGGCGGTGGCGGGATCCCAACGAAGGATCGCGGCCTGCTCGAAGTCGGTCTGGCCGGAGACGACCACCATGTCGCCGGAGTCGATCAGCGGCTGCAGGATCGACATGGCACCGTTCCAGAAGAACGTCGCGTTGTTGTCGTCCGGCGAGCCGGCGAACAGCTCGACGTTGTACGGACCGTCGCCGGTGGCCTTGAGGCCCTCGACCAGTGCCTCGGCCTGGAGCACGCCCACGCCGAAGTTGTCGAACGTGGAGTAGTAGTCCACCGCACCGGACTCACGGATGAGGCGGTCGTAGGCGATGACCGGGATGTTGGACTCCTCGGCCGTGTTCAGGATGTCACCCAGTGCCGTGCCGTCAATGGCGGCGATGACCAGCTGCTGGACGCCCTTGGTGACCATGTTCTCCACCTGGGAGACCTGGGTCGGGATGTCATCCTCGGCGTACTGCAGGTCGACCTGGTAGCCGGCGGCCTCCAGCTGCTCCTTCATGCTGTCGCCGTCGGCGATCCAGCGCGTCGAGGACTTGGTGGGCATGGCCACACCGATGGTGCCCTTCTCGCCGGGGGTGCAGTCAGCTGCCGCTGCCGAGCCGGAGCCTGAGGCCGCGGGCGCTGCGGTCTCGGCACTGCCGCTGCTGCAGGCGGCGAGGCTGAAGACGAGCCCCGCGGCCGCGAATGCGGATACATACTTCCTCATTGAGCGTTCCTTCCTGATGGGTCATGGGGCGGGGCTCGCCCCATGGGTCGTGCGCCTGGCTGCGGGCTAGAAGCCCAGAGCCAGGCGGTAGTACGCCTGGCTCCACCGCCGCTCCTGGATGAAGTGGCGGATGTCTGTTGTGCTGTCGATGAGCGCCAGCTCGGTGCCGACCATCTCCGACAGGTCCCACAGGTGCTCAGCGGACAGTGCCGTGGTGAGCACCGTGTGGTGGGGGCCGCCGGCGGTGATCCACGCCTCGGCCGACGTGCGCAGGTCCGGCGCGGGGCGCCACACTGCGCGAGCGACGGGCAGGTTGGGCAGGTCCGCATCCGGGGCGACAAGCTCCACCTCGTTGGCCACGAACCGGAACCTGTCGCCCATATCGCACAGCCCCAGGACCACACCCGCTGCCGGCGTGGCGGTGAAGACCAGGCGGACCGGGTCCTCGCGGCCGCCGATGGCCAGCGGGTGGATCTCCAGGCGCGGGCGCTCGTCGGTGATCGACGGGCAGACCTCGAGCATGTGCGCCCCGAGGATCTTCTCCGCTCCGGGGGCCAGGTGGTAGGTGTAGTCCTCCATGAACGAGGTCCCACCGGGCAGGCCCTGGGCCATGACCTTGAACGTGCGCACCATGACCGCGGTCTTCCAGTCGCCCTCACCGGCGAAGCCGTAGCCGTCGGCCATCAGCCGCTGGACGGCCAGGCCCGGCAGCTGGCGCAGCCCACCGAGGTCCTCGAAGTTCGAGGTGAACGCGGTGAACCCGCCGTCGGTGAGGAACCGGCGCAGGCCCGCCTCGATGCGCGCGCCGTACCGCAGCGCATCGTGGCGGGCAGCACCGGGCTGGAGCTCGGCGGCGATGTCGTAGAGGTCGGCGTACTCGGCGACGAGCGCATCGATCTCAGACTCCGCGACCGCATCGACCACCGCGACCAGGTCGTTGACGCCATAGGTGTTCACCGAGACGCCGAAGCGGATCTCGGCCTCGACCTTGTCGCCCTCGGTGACCGCGACGTTGCGCATGTTGTCCCCGAACCGTGCCAGGCGCATCGAGCGCATGGCCGCGGCTCCGGCGGCGGCGCGGGCCCACTGCCCGATCCGCTCGGCGACCACGGGGTCGCTGGCGTGGCCGGCGATGGTCTTGCGTGCGATGCCCATGCGGGCCGCCATGAAGCCGAACTCCCGATCGCCGTGCGCGGCCTGGTTAAGGTTCATGAAGTCCATGTCGATGGTCGCCCACGGCAGGTCGCGGTTGGCCTGCGTGTGCAGGTGCAGCAGCGGCTTGCGCAGGGCATCGAGGCCGGAGATCCACATCTTCGCCGGGCTGAACGTGTGCATCCAGGCGATCACGCCGATGCAGGCGTCGTCAGCGCTGGCCTCGATCATCATGCGGCGGATCGCCTCGGCCTCCTTGAGCACCGGCTTGAACACGATCTCGAACGGGATCGCCGCCGACGCGTCGAGCGTGCGGGCGATCTCACCGGACTGCTGGGCCACCTGGGCCAGGACCTCGTCGCCGTAGAGGGTCTGGCTCCCGGTGAGGAACCAGATCTGCGAGGGGGCGGGGTTGGTCATTGCTGTCCTCCGTGCTGTCCGTAGACGTTCTGGTAGCGCTCGTACAGGCCATCGATGTCCTCGATGGCCAGGGGAACGGGCTCGCCGAGCTGGCGGGAGATGTGGACCGTGCGGGCGACGTCCTCGAGCATCACGGCGGCCTTGACTGCGCTGCGGGCGTCGGGCCCGACGGTGAAGGGTCCGTGGTTGGCCATCAGGACGGCCGGGGAGCGGCTGCCCCGCAGGACGTCCACGATGCCGGCGCCGATCGAGTCATCGCCGATCCGGGCGAAGGGACCGACAGGGATCTCCCCGCCGAACTCGTCGGCGATCATCGTCAGCACGCACGGGATGGCCTCGCGGCGCGCGGCCCAGGCGCAGGCGTAGGTGGAGTGCGTGTGCACGACCCCGCCGATCTCGGGCATGTGCCGGTAGACGTAGGCGTGAGCGGCCGTGTCCGAGGAGGGGGCGAAGTCGCCCTCGACCAGGGTGCCGTACAGGTCGGTGACGACCATGCGCTCGGCGGACAGCTCGTCGTAGGAGACCCCGGAGGGCTTGATGACCATCAGGTCGTGCCCCGGGACGCGCGCCGAGACGTTGCCGGCCGTCCAGATCACGAGCTCGTAGCGGGTCAGCTCCGCGTGCAGGGCCGCGACCTGGGCGCGCAGGGCCTCCAGTGCGGGGCGTGCCTCGGCGGGGATCGTCATGTCAGGCCCCCGCGGCGATCTCGGCGGCGACCGCGCGACGGCGGGCCTTGAGCCGGTGCATCACGTCGTTGGCGCCCCGGCCGAAGTAGTCGTGGAGCAGCAGGTACTCGGCATAGAGCTCGTCGTAGGCGGCGGCGTTCTGCGGGTCGGGCTCGTACACGCCGCGGATCGAGCGGCCCATCGCCCGCGAGGCCGCCAGCACGTCCGGGTAGGCGCCCGCGGCGACCGCTGCGTGGATGGCCGATCCGAGGGCCGGGCCCTGGGCGGAGTCGATCGTGCTCAGCGGGAGGTTGGTCACGTCGGAGTACATCTGCATCAGGAACGCGTTCTTCAGCAGCCCGCCGGCCACGACCAGCTCGGTCACGGGGACGCCCGACTCGGTGAACGACTCGATGATCCGCCGGGTGCCGAAGGCCGTGGACTCCATCAGCGCGCGGTACTGGTCCTCGGGTCGGGTGGTCAGGGTCTGTCCGACGATCACCCCGGACAGCTCGTGGTCGACCAGCACCGAGCGGTTGCCGCTGTGCCAGTCCAGGGCGACCAGCCCGTGCTCGCCGACGCGCTGCTGGGCGGCCAGGGCGGTCAGGTGCTCGTGCACGGAGATGCCGGCGTCGGCAGCGGCTTGCGAGTAGCTGGCCGGCACGCTCGTGTCGACGAACCAGCCGAAGATGTCGCCGACGCCGCTCTGCCCGGCCTCGTAGCCCCAGAGCCCGGCGGTGATGCCGCCGTCGACGACCCCGCACATCCCGGGCACCTCGTGCAGGGACTCCCCGTTCATGACGTGGCAGGTCGAGGTGCCCATGATCGCGACCATCTGGCCCGGCTCGACGGCCTGGGCAGCGGGCGCGGTGACGTGCGCGTCGACGTTGCCGACCGCCACGGCGATGCCCTCGGGCAGGCCGGTCCACGCGGCCGCCTGCGCGGTGAGGCCACCGGCACGTGCGCCGAGCTGGCCGATCGGGTGCTCGAGCTTGGTGGCCACGAAGTCGGCGAAGTCGGGGTTCAGCGCCGCGAGGAACTCAGGCGACGGGTAGGCGCCGTCCTGCAGGATGCCCTTGTACCCGGCGGTGCAGGCGTTGCGCACGTACGTGCCGCAGAGCTGCCAGATGATCCAGTCCGCGGCCTCGACCCACCGGTCGATCGCGGCGTAGACCTCCGGTGCCTCCTCGAGGACCTGCAGGCCCTTGGCGAACTCCCATTCCGAGGAGATAAGCCCGCCGTAGCGCGGCAGCCACGACTCGCCGCGCTCGGCAGCCAGCGCGTTGATCCGGTCGGCCTGCGGCTGGGCGGCGTGGTGCTTCCAGAGCTTGACGTAGGCGTGCGGCATGCCGACGAACTCGGGGAGCTCGTTGAGCGGGGTGCCGTCGGCGGTGGTCGGGACCATCGTGCACGCGGTGAAGTCGGTGCCGATCCCGATGACATCGGCCGGGTCGATGCCGGCTGACTGGACGGCTTCGGGGACGGCTGTGCGCAGGACGTCGATGTAGTCGCTGGGGACCTGCAGGGCCCAGTCCGGGCCGAGGGCGGTCGTGCCGTCGGGCAGGACCCTGTCGAGGACTGCGTGCGGGTAGTCCAGCGAGGCTCCGGCGAGCTCGGCACCGTCGCTGACCCGGACGACCACGGCGCGCCCGGATAGGGACCCGAAATCGACCCCGATCACGTAGGACTCGCGCTGCTCGTCCACTGCACACCCCTTCTCAGTTGCTTGACGGCAATTGTTAGCGCACACAATCCGGGAGTCAAGTGCTGCCGGGCCCGGATGCACCGCGTGTTGATAACGATTTGGTAACGCGGCGCTCATCGGCAGCCATCGGCACGGAGCGCGATCCGGAACGCATGTTTCGCCCGCGAAATCACCCCTAATGGGGACTTTCTGCGGTGAATCGCCCCTGAAGCCGAACGCGATGCGTCTGGCGGCGGAGTCCCTGCCAGTGGGGGCATTGATGTCTGAGAGCGGTAACATGTGGGCGACGTTGGCAGGCTCGGGCATCCGGACTTCGGTCGGGACGACGGCCAGGCTGTGACTGGTGAGGAGATCGCTGATGATCGATGACGAGCGACGCGCAGAGCAGATGCGCGCACGGCACCGGAAGCTGTTCGCCACCGACCCGAAAGTGATCACCTTCGCCCCCGGCCGGGTCAACCTGATCGGTGAGCACACCGACTACAACGGGGGCAACGTCCTTCCGATGGCCATCGACATGGGCACCATGTGCGCCGCCTCGCCGCGCACGGATGGCCGGTTCGGCCTGCATTCGCGCCAGGTCAACGGGCCGATCGCCACGATCGACCCGGCGACATTCGACCGCACCGCCGCCAACGGGTGGCTCGGGTACGTCGTCGGCGCCCTGGCGATCGCCGAGGCGCGTGGATGGTTCGCAGGTGGCGTGGACCTGTCGATCGATGCTGACCTGCCCCTGGGTGCCGGGCTGTCGTCGTCGGCCTCGCTTGAGTGCGCCGTCCTGACTGCCGTGATCGCCCTCGGTGGGGCCGAGGTGGCCCCGAGGGAGGTGGCCCTTGCCGCCCAGCAGGTCGAGCACGAGTACGCCCACGTCCCCTGCGGGATCATGGACCAGGCCGCGTCGATGCTCGCCCAACCGGGAAGCGCCCTGCTGCTGAACTCCGCCACCCTCGAGTCCCAGGACGTACCCCTGAACCTGGACCGCCTGGGGTTTCAGGTGTTGCTCATCGACACCAACGTCCGCCACGACCTTGCCGACGGCGCGTACGCCGACCGGCGAGCCACCTGCGAGCGCGCGGCGGAAGCCCTGGGGGTCACGCACCTGGCGGACATCCCGCTGGGCGAGATCGTCCGGGTCGACGCCCTCCCCGAGCCCGAGGCGCGTCGCGCGCGGCACGTGATCACCGAGCAGGCGCGCGTCGCCGATGCGGTGCGGGCGTTCGCGGATGCCGATGGCCCGGCTCTGGGCCGGGCATTCGCCGGGTCGCACACCTCCCTCTCGCGCGACTACGAGGTCAGCTGCCCCGAGCTCGACATCGCCGTGTCGGCGGCGGTGGTCGCCGGGGCCGCAGCGGCCCGGATGACCGGCGGCGGATTCGGCGGCAACGTCGTGACGCTCTGCCGGCCCGACGCGGTCGCCCGCGTGCAGGACTCGGTGCGGCAGGCCCTGACCCGCGACGGCCTGGCTGCGCCGACCTTCCGGATCGTCAGCCCCGCCGGCGGGGCCCGCCGGATCGACGGCCACTCGGCCGAGACCACCCGCTCCTCTACCACCGACGCACCTGCCGCGACCGAATTCCCTGGAGGACCGGATGGACGCTGAACCCCGCACCGACGAGCTGCCCGAGTCTGGCGGACCTGATGCGCCGATGCCCGCGCGGGTCCTGGGCCGGACCGGGCGACCCGTGTCGGTCATCTCGCTGGGCACCTGGCAGCTCGGCGCGGACTGGGGCGCTGTCGCACCCGAGGACGCCCTGGCCGTCCTCGAGGCCGCCGTCGAGTCCGGCGTCACGATGTTCGACACCGCCGACGTGTACGGCGACGGTCGCAGCGAGCGCCTCATCGCCGAGTTCCTCGCAGCCAACCCCGGGCTTGACGTGTTCGTCGCCACCAAGATGGGCCGGCGCGCCGAGCAGACCCTGGAGAACTACTCGATGGCCAACTTCCGGACCTGGACCGACCGCTCGCGGGCGAACCTGCGCACCGACACCCTCGACCTGGTCCAGCTGCACTGCCCCCCGACCGACGTGATCACCAGCGATGAGGTGTTCGACAACCTCGACACGCTCGTCGGTGAGGGGGTGATGGCCGGCTACGGCGTGAGCGTGGAGACGGTCGACCAGGCCCTGGCCGCTATCGCCCGGCCGGCGGTGGCCTCGGTCCAGATCATCATCAACGCGTTCCGGCTCAAGCCCCTCGAACGCGTCCTGCCCGCCGCTCGGGAGGCCGGCGTGGGCATCATCGCGCGCGTCCCCCTGGCCAGCGGCCTGCTGTCGGGGCGCTACAGCGAGACCACCACCTTCGGCGCCGAGGACCACCGGACGTACAACCGCCACGGGGAGGCCTTCGACCGGGGGGAGACCTTCTCCGGCGTCGACTACGACGAGGGGGTGCGCGCCGCCCGGGAGTTCGCAGCGCTGGCCGCCTCGCGCGACCTGTCGCCGGCACGCGCAGCCCTGGCCTGGGTCGCCCAGCTCGACGGAGTCACCACGGTGATCCCCGGTGCCCGCTCACCCGAGCAGGCCCGCGAGAACGCTGCCGCGGGGTCAGTCCCCCCGCTGGGCGCGGGGTTCAACGACGCTGTCGCCGAGCTGTACGACAGGCGCCTGCGCGCCTCGATCCACTCCCTCTGGTGAGCAGGTAGGCCCTACCAGATCACCACGCGGTCCTCGGGCTCGCGCCACATGCCGTCACCTGGTTGGACGTCGAACGCCTCGTGGAACTCCGCCAGGTTGCTCACGATGTTGCAGCGGAACTCGTCCGGGGAGTGCGGATCGATCGCCAGCAGCTGGATCGCGCGCGCCTCACGATGCTTGGTCCGCCACGCCTGGGCCCACCCGAGGAAGAATCGCTGTTCCCCGGTCACCCCGTCGATCACCGGGGCCGGCTCGCCACCGAGGCTCAGCCGGTAGGCCTCGAAGGCCACCGAGACCCCGCCGAGGTCGCCGATGTTCTCCCCCACTGTCAACGCCCCATTGACGCCGTTCCCCGGGGGCAGGCTCCGGGGCTCAAGGCCATCGAACTGGGCGATCAGTCGCGCGGCCAGCTCGTCGAAGCGGGCGCGGTCATCCTCGGTCCACCAGTCGACGAGGTTGCCGGTGCCGTCGTAGCGGGAGCCCTGATCATCGAAGCCGTGGCCGATCTCGTGACCGATCACCGCCCCGATCGCGCCGTAGTTGACCGCGTCGTCGGCGTCGAGGTCGAAGAACGGCGGATGCAGGATGGCAGCGGGGAACACGATCTCGTTCATCCCCGGGTTGTAGTAGGCGTTGACGGTCTGCGGGGTCATGAACCACTCCAGGCGGTCCACCGGCCCACCGAGCTTGGCCCACATGTGGCGGGCCTCGAACAGCGACGCGCGGCGGACGTTGCCGATGAGGTCGCCCGCGGAGATCTCCAGGGGCTCGTAGTCGCGCCACTTGTCCGGGTACCCGATCTTGGGGGTGAACGCCGCGAGCTTCTCGAGGGCCCGCTCCCGGGTGTCGGGGCTCATCCACTCCAGGACCTCCAGGCGCTCCCGGTAGGCCGCCACGAGGTTCTCCACGAGCTCGACCATCCGTGCCTTGGCCTCCGGCGGGAAGTGCCTGCCCACGTACAGCTCGCCCACGGCCTCACCCAGGGAGCCCTCCACGAGCCCGACGCCACGCTTCCAGCGCTCGCGCAGCTGCGGGGACCCACTCAGGGTGGTGCCGTAGAAGTCGAAGTTGGCCTGGACGATCTCGGCGTCCAGCAGCGATGCCCCGTTGCGCACCACCGACCACGCCAACCAGTCACGCCACGCGTCCAGGGGCTGCTCGGCCAGCAGGGCGCTGATCGAGTCCACATAGCTGGGCTGGCGGACGACGACCTCGTCGATGTGCTCCATCGGGGCACTCAGGGCCGTGAGCCACTCGCGGATCCCGAAGCCGTCGATGAACCCCGGGACCTCAGCCAACGCGCGCCGGTTGTAGGACTTCAGGGCATCGCGGGTGTCGACGTTGTTCCAGTGCCGGTCCGCGATGGCCGTCTCCAGCGTCATGATCCGATCTGCGGCTGCCTGCGCGGCGGACTCGTCGGCCGACCAGCCGGCAAGCAGCAGCATCCGGGCGGTGTGGGCGACGTAGGCCTCGCGGATCGCTGCGAACGACTCCTGGTGGTAGTACGACTCGTCGGGCAGGCCCAGTCCCGACTGGGTGAGGTAGACGATGTAGCTGGCTGGAATCCTGGGCATCGGTGTTGACGTACGGCGCCAGGAACCCGCCAACCGCGCCCTGCAGCTGCAACCGGGCCATCTCCGAGAGCAACCCAGCGAGATCCGTGACCGCACGGATGTCAGCCAGGTCCGCCTCGAGTGGCTGGCGCCCCCGAGCCTCGACGGCCGCCTCATCCATGAACGAGGCGTACAGGTCCCCCACCTTCGCCCCGAGGGTGCCTGGCGCCGACTCGGCCGCGGACTCCTCGATGATCGCCCGCACGTGGACCTCGGCCGCATCGCGCAGGGCGTGGAATGCCCCGTCGGAGGGCCGATCTGCCGGGATCTCGTGCTCGGCCAGCCACCCACCGTTGTGGTGGCCGTAGAGGTCGTCCTGGGGACGGATGGATGCGTCGATGTGCTGCATGTCGATGCCGGAGGGCATATCGGCTCCTGTGGGTGCGGTTCGGGCATCCGGTGGGGTGCGCCACCGGTCAGGAGCAGGAGTCTGCCATCCCTGGCCCACGATCGTCGCCCGCCAAGATCCCGACTTGCTCCAGGTCTCGGGCGCTCTGCGCGGTTCGCTCCAAGGCTCGGGCTGGCGTTCGGCCTCGAAGTTGGATCAGATCGGGATCTTGGGCCTGAGGCCGGCACTTCGTGGGTGGGCGTGGCGCCGTGCTCGGTGGCAGCATCGGGGCGTGAGCGGTGCAGCTGAGGCGGTGCGTCCGATGCTCGTGGGCGTCGCCGAGCCGGAGCGAGCTCCGGCGATGGCCGCGTACATGAAGGGGATCGCGCCCTACCTCGGGGTGCCGACGCCTGCCCGCCGGGCCGCGACCAAGGGACTGGATCCGGGGGTTCGACCCCGGCCCGCAGGCCACCGACCTGCTGACTGCGGCACACGAGCTGGTCACCGAGCCGGAGCGCGAGTTCGCCTATGTGGCCATCGACCTGGTGGCCCGTCACGAGCGCGCCCTGCCGGAGTCGAGCCTGCTGACCCTGCGCTCCCTTGCCCTCGAGCGGCCCTGGTGGGACACCGTGGATGCCTGGTCGACCCTGATCGGCCGGGCCGGGCTGAGGCACCGGTCATGGGACCGCGAGGTGGTCGGCTGGGCCACCGACCCGCGGCTCTGGGTCCGGCGGATCGCGCTGGTGTTCCAGGTGGGTCGGCGTGACGCCGTCGACCTCGACCTGCTGTTCGCCGCATGCGAGGCGAACCTCGCGGACCGCGACTTCTTCATGCGCAAGGGCATCGGCTGGGGCCTGCGAGATGCGGCCCGCACCCACCCCGACGAGGTCCGCGCCTTCGTCTCGGAGCACCGCCAGCAGATGTCGGGACTGTCGATCCGCGAGGCCATGAAGCACCTCTGACGGAGCCTCGGTTCCCGGTCCGGCTGTGCCCGGCGCGGGCTCCGGGCTGCGCCCGACACCCCTGCGACGGTCCCGCAACCCAACGGTCGCACTCCGTTCTTCCATCCGTCTGCGCCGCAGGCTAGCGTGGGGGCCATGGCCATCCACTCCAAGGAGATGCTCGAGATCGAGCGCCTCGCAATCGCCCCTGTCTACGCCCGCCCGAACGAGCTGGCCGGGATCCCCAAGGACGCACTTCCCGCCGAGGGCATGGACCCCCGCGTGGCCTACCGGCTGCTCCACGACGAGCTGATGCTCGACGGCAACTCCCGGCAGAACCTCGCGACGTTCGTCACGACGTTCATGGACGAGGAGGCCGACCGGCTGATGGCCGAGACGCTGGACAAGAACATGATCGACAAGGACGAGTACCCGCAGACGGCCGCGATCGAGGGCCGCTGCGTCAAGATCCTCTCGAACCTGTGGAACTCGCCCAGCCACGAGGAGGCGACCGGGACCTCGACGACCGGCTCCAGCGAGGCGGTCATGCTCGGCGGGCTGGCCCTGAAGTGGCGCTGGCGTCAGCGCCGCGAGGCCGCCGGGCTGTCGACCGACAAGCCGAACCTCGTGATGGGGATCAACGTCCAGGTCGTGTGGGAGAAGTTCTGCCGCTACTGGGATGTCGAGCCCCGCTACGCCCCCATCGCCGAAGGTCGGCTGCAGCTCAACGCCGAGGAGGCGCTGAAGCTCGTCGATGAGAACACGATCGGCGTCGTAGCCATCCTCGGCTCGACGTTCGACGGGTCCTACGAGCCGGTCAAGGAGATCGCCGACGCCCTCGACGCCCTGGCTGCGTCCGGGGGTCCGGACGTTCCCGTGCACGTCGATGCCGCCTCCGGCGGGTTCATCGCACCGTTCATCGACCCCGACCTCGAGTGGGACTTCCGGGTGCCCCGCGTGCGTTCGATCAACTCCTCGGGCCACAAGTACGGGCTGGTGTACCCCGGCGTCGGCTGGGTCATCTGGCGCACGCCCGAGGACCTGCCTGAGGACCTCATCTTCCACGTGAACTACCTGGGCGGGGACATGCCCACGTTCGCGCTGAACTTCTCCCGACCCGGCGGCCAGGTGATCGCCCAGTACTACAACTTCATCCGCCTGGGTTTCGAGGGCTTCCGCGAGATCCAGCAGGCCTGCCGCGATACGGCGATGTACACCGCAGACGAGATCGCGAAGATCGGGCCCTACGAGATGCTCTCCGACGGATCCGAGCTTCCGGTGTTCTTCTTCCGGTTGAAGCCCGAGGTCGTCAACTACACGGTCTACGACGTCTCCGCGAAGCTGCGGGAGCGGGGCTGGCAGGTGCCGGCCTACTCCCTGCCCGAGCCGCTCACCAACCTGTCCGGTCTGCGCGTGGTCGTGCGCAACGGGTTCGGCCGCGACCTCGCCGACCTGTTCCTCGACGACCTGCGCCGGGCCACGGAGTTCCTCGAGAGCCTGCCGGCCCGGCTACCGGCCGATCCCAGCCACACGGCCAGCTTCGCGCATTGATCGGCGCCCGTTCCCGCCTCCCGATCGAGATCCCACCGGACGCGACCGAGGTCCAGGTCACGGGCCCTCGGCCATTCGTCACCCGGGTCCACTACCGGGGCGCCGACGGCCACGTGGTCGATTGGTCTGCGCGAAGGCACCGCAAGGTCACCGACGGCTCCCGCGGGCTCACATGGTGGATCGGGCTGCTGTTCACGATCGGGGCCGCCTGCTTCGCGATCGGGCCGATCCCCGCCTACGAGGACGCGGTGGGCATGGGCGCCACCGACACCACGTTCTTCGTGGGCTCGCTGTTCTTCACCGCGGCCTCCTACCTGAGCTACATGCAGGTCGTGCGCACGGGCGGGCGCCGCTGGATCGGCTGGACGCCGCAGCTGATGGGCTTCTGGGCCACTGCGATCCAGTTCGTAGGCACCCTGTTCTTCAACGTCACCACCTTCGCGGCGCTGGCCAGCCTGACCTCGCCGGATGCCGGCCAGTACGTCTGGCGCCCGGACGCGCTCGGGTCGGTCTGCTTCCTGATCGTCGTCAGCCATCGCCTTCGCCGAGGCCGGCCACCGCTGGTTCTCCTGGCGCCCGGGCAAACGCGACTGGCACATCACGGCGCTGAACATGTGGGGATCGGTGTTCTTCGGAATATCGGCGATCGGCGCGTATGTGGACCCCGACGGGCAGATGGTGAGCGCGAAGTGGTCCAACGGCGGGACGTTCCTGGGGGCCGCTGTGCTTCCTGGTCGCCTCGATCCTGATGATGCCCGAGGGCCGGAACCCGGCCAAGGACCACGACTGACTGGTCGCTGGCCCGGCGGACGTGACGTCAAGCCAAGGCGGCGCGGATCTGCTCGGCGTGGTCGCGGGCATGGGCCACGTATGTGTCCAGCCAGTCGGCCAGCGTGTAGGGCCCGGACTCCGTGTGGACGCCGGCGCGGGCCAGGTCGACAGGCGTGATCAGGTCCAGGAGCTCGGCGCTCGAGTCCCGCACCGCCCGGAACACGGCCAGCGAGAGCGCGACGGGACGGTCGTAGTGCAGGGACCGCGCCCACTGCGCCTCGTCGTAGCCCTGGATCGCCGTGCCGGCAGGCTCGGCCAGCAGGCGCCGCAGCCGGACGTAGGAGTTGGTCTCGGAGTCGGCCACGTGGTGGATCACCATCCGTGGGGTCCAGCCGTCGGGCTCCGGCGGCAGCCGGTCGAGGTCGGCCTCCGAGAGGGCCGAGGCGACGGAGTGGAACTGCTCCGTGGCGGCTCGGTAGGCGGCGATCCGGTCAGCCAGGTCAGCCGATCGAGACGATCCACTGGTGCTCGCGGACGACATCGTCAGGGGGTTCCTCTCATGAGGGCCGGGACGGGGAATGGCACTGGGGTGGAGCCCTCCGTGTGGAGGACCCCACCCCAGCGGGTGGTGCAGATCAGGGCGTCAGGCCGCGAGGACCCGCTGCCCTATCAGGGCTAGCCCTGGGTCACTGACCGGCCTTGAACGCCTCGAGGAGCGTGGGGTTCTCCGCGTACACCTCAGCGCCGTTGTCTGCGGTCACGATCAGCGGCTCGAGGTAGTCCGCGGGGATCACGACGCCGCTGTCGGAGCCGACGTCCGCCATCGCGAACTTTGCCGTCGTCGGGTAGACCTCGCCCTTGCAGACAGCCGTGATCAGCTTCACGGTCTCGGCCACCAGCTTGTTGGTGTCCTTGTAGATCGTCGAGTACTGGTCGCCCTTGGCCACGCGGGTGACCGCGACGACCTCGGAGTCCTGACCGGTGACGGTCGGGGTCAGCTTCGCAGCACTGGTCGCGTTGAGGATGCCCTCAGCCAACTGGTCGTTCGGCGAGAGCACGCCGTGCAGCGGGGTGCCATCGCTGTAGTTGCTGGTGATGAGGTTCTCCATGCGGCTCTGGGCGTTGGCCTTCTTCCAGCCCTCCGTGGACACCTGGTCGAAGCTGGTCTGGCCCGACTTGACCACCAGAGTTCCGTCGTCGATCTTCGGCTGGAGGATGTCCATGGCGCCGTTGAAGAACACCGGGGCGTTGGCGTCGGTGGCAGCACCGGCGAACAGCTCGATGTTCCACGGGGACGCGCCCTGGTTCTTGCCCATGCCCTCCAGGAGGGCGGTGCCCTGGAGCTGGCCGACCTTGAAGTTGTCGAACGCGACGTAGTAGTCGGTCGCCTTGGCGTCGATGGGACGGTCGTAGGCGATGAGCGGGACGCCTGCTGCCTCGGCGGCGTCGGCCTGGCTGCCGAGCTGCTGGCCGTTCTCAGCGCCGATGACGAGCACCTTGGCCTTCTGGGTCAGCATGTTGTCGGCGTTTGCCTGCTGCGATGCGACAGCCGACGATCCGGAGTCGGCGAACTGCACGTCGGGGGTGAACCCGGCTGCCTTGATCTGATCCTCGAACAGCTGCTTGGCCAGCGTCCAGTTCTCGGACGTCTGCGCAGGCAGGGCGACGCCGATACGGTCGCCGGGGGCGCACGTCGTGGTGGTCTGCCCACCCGCGGCAGCCGCAGAACCGCTGGCGGCGGGGGCGGTGGTCTCTGACGCGGTGTCCGACGCTGTGGAACAGCCGCTCAGGATGAGCAGCGAGCTTGCTGCCGCCGCAATGGCGACCAGTGACTTCCTCATATCTTGTATTTCTCCTTTTGGTTGGGGTGGAGATCTTGGGGAAGGCGCGACGACCGCGCCTGATGCCGCCTAGCTGGCGGCGGTGGCAGGTGCAGCAGCGGGCTCAGCGGCCGCGTGCTCCGCCGGCTTGCGCTTACGTCGACTCAGGGATGGGAACAGCGGCGGGCGATCCGTCTGCTTGCTCAGGAGGTCGAAGGCGACGGCGGCGAGGAGGACCAGGCCCTTGATGACCGACACCCAGGACTGCTCGACACCCATGAGGGACAGCCCGTTGTTGAGGAAGGCCATGACCAGGCCACCGACCATCGACCCGACCACGGTCCCGACACCGCCGGTGACAGCCGCTCCGCCGATGAACACGGCGGCGATCGCGTCGAGCTCCCAGCCCACGCCGTCTGCGGGGCCCGCGGCGCCGGCGCGAGCCAGGTAGACCATGCCGGCCACGGCAGCGAGCATCGACATGTTGGCCATGACAAGGAAGTTCACGCGCGGCACGTTCACCCCGGAGAGCGCTGCAGCGCGCTTGTTGCCGCCGACGGCGTAGATGTGGCGACCGAAGGTGGTGTTGCCCATGATGAAGGAGTAGATGAACACGAGGACAAGCAGGATCAGGCCCGAGACCGGGAACCCCGTGCCCTTGTTCCCAGTGGCGAACTTGAAGGCGAAGAACATGATCACCAAGCCCAGCAGGAGCAGCTTGATCGCCGATGCCCACAGCGGCGGCACCTCGTCACCAACCGACTTGGCCTTGGCGCGCTTGCGGAACTCGAGCCAGACCAACGCCAGCACGGCTACGATCCCGAGGATGAGCGTGGGGGTGTTCACGACTCTCGAGCCATTGCCCAGGATGAGGTCCGGGCCCACCTGCGGTATGTAGCCCCGCCCGATGACCTTGAAGCCCTCGGGCACGGGCACGGTCTCCGACTTGCCGATCACCTGGTTCAGGCCACGGAAGATGAGCATGCCTGCCAGCGTCACGATGAAGGCCGGAACCATGACCCGGGAGACCCAGAAGCCCTGCCACATGCCGACCAGGATCCCCGCGACAATCCCTACGATGATGCCCAGGGGCCATGCGATCCCCCAGTCGGCCATGGTCTTGGCCACGACGATACCGACGAACGCAGCCACCGAGCCGACCGAGAGGTCGATGTGCCCGGCGATGATCACCATCACCATCCCGATGGCCAGGATCAGGATGTAGGAGTACTGGGACACAACGTTGATCAGGTTCACCGAGCTCAGCACCACGCCATCGGTGGTGAAGAAGAACAGGACGATGATCGCGACCAGGCTGAAGACCATGCCGTACTGGCGCACGTCGGCGTTTCCGAACACGCCCTGACGGAACTCCTTCATCTTGCTCATGCTGTGGTCCTCACTCGTGCGGATGTCATGGTCTTCATCAGTGATTCCTGGGTGGCTTCCTCAACCGGGACGTCTGCGGTGACCTGCCCCTCGAACACCGTGTAGATGCGGTCGGAGATGCCGATGACCTCGGGCAGCTCGGAGGAGATCACGATCACGCCCTTGCCCTGCCGGGCCAGCTCGAAGATCACCTCGTAGATCTCGTACTTGGCGCCGACGTCGATGCCGCGGGTCGGCTCATCGAGGATCAGCAGGTCGGAGTCGGTGAACATCCACTTGCTCAGGACGACCTTCTGCTGGTTGCCGCCCGAGAGCTTGTCCACGCCCTCATTGACCGAGGGGGTCTTGGTGCGCAGGCGCTTGCGGTAGTCCTCGGCCGCGACGAACACCTTGTGCTTGTCGATCACGCCCCGGGTGCTCACCTTGCTCCACTTGGCCTGCACTGTGGCGGTCTTGATGTCGTCCAGCAGGTTCAGGCCGAGGGTCTTGCGGTCCTCGCTCACGTAGGCGACGCCGTGGCTGATGGCGTCGCCGCACGTGGCGCAGCTCGATCTCCTCGCCGTCCTTGATGATCGTCCCGGACTCCCAGATGCCGTAGCTGCGGCCGAAGATGCTCATCGCCAACTCGGTGCGCCCGGCACCCATGAGGCCGGCGATCCCGACGACCTCGCCGTGGCGGACCTTGAGGCTCGAGCCCTTGCAGACGTAGCGGTCGTCGGCGATCGGGTGCTTGACCCAGATGTCGCGGACCTCGAAGAACACGTCCCCGATGTCCTTCTCCCGGGTCGGGTAGCGGCTGTTCATCTCGCGGCCGACCATGCCCTTGATGATCCGGTCCTCGTTGGCGCCCTCGGCATCGAGGGTCTCGATGGTCTTGCCGTCGCGGATGATCGTGATCTTGTCCGAGATCTGCTCGATCTCGTTGAGCTTGTGCGAGATCATGATGCAGCTCACGCCGGAGTCCTTGAGACCCTGCATCAGGCCCAGGAGGTGCTGGGAGTCCCTGTCGTTGAGCGCCGCGGTGGGCTCGTCGAGGATCAGCAGCTCGACGTCCTTGCTCAGGGCCTTGGCGATCTCGACGAGCTGCTGCTTGCCCACGCCGATGTTCTTGATCTGCATGTCCGGGCGCTCGTCGAGGCCGACCCGCTCCATGAGCTCGATGCAGCGGCGGCGTGCCGTGGTCCAGTCGATCGCGGTGCCGCCCATCCTGCGGGGCTCGTTGCCCAGGAACATGTTCTCCATGATCGACAGCTCAGGGATCAGCGCGAGCTCCTGGTGGATGATCACGATGCCGACGGCCTCGGACTCACCGATGTTGCGGAACTGGACCAACTCGCCCTTGTAGACGATGTCCCCGTCGTACGAGCCGTACGGGTAGACCCCGGACAGCACCTTCATCAGCGTGGACTTGCCCGCACCGTTCTCGCCGCAGATCGAATGGATCTCGGGCCGCCCCACGGTCAGTGAGACGTCGGACAGGGCCTTCACACCGGGGAACTCCTTGGTGATGCTGCGCATCTCCAGGAGGGGCGCTTCACTCACTGCATGCACCACCATGATCACGGATCGTCACGACAGCCGAGGCCTGGGTCAATACGCCACGCCGGGCATGTCTCAGGAATGTCACAACTCCGAAGCCAATCTGTCATGTCCTACGTTGTCAAGCATCATAGGTAACGAGTTGATAACGAATGGTCGATCCGTGAACAGCCGCCCTAGCAATCGCTCTCCGGCGAACTGACGCGCTACATTCGGCACATGACATCGATGGACAAGGGTGTGGGCCGAGTCACACCCAACTCCGGCAGGGCGACCCTGGCCGATGTCGCGCGACTGGCGGAGGTGAGCACGAAGACGGTGTCCCGCGCCCTGACCGGCGGGGCGAACGTCGATCCCGAGACGCGTGCCCGCATCGAGCATGCGGCGACCACCCTGCGGTTCCGTCCCAACGCCCTGGCCCGCGAACTGCGCACCGGTGGGGTCGCCAACACCGTGGGTTTCGTGATCGGGGACCTGACCAACCCGTTCTACTCACTGGTCGCCGCCGGGGTGGAGCGTGTCCTGGCGCGGGAGGGCATGACACTGGTGATCGCCGCCTCCGACGACGAGTCGCGCCTGGAGCCCGCCGTGGTCTCGGCCATGCTCGAGCGCCGGATCCGGGGGCTGCTGCTCGTGCCCATCGCAACCGACCACAGCTACCTGGACGGCGAGCGCCACTTCGGCACGCCGATCGTCGCGGTCGACCGGCCCCTGTCGAATGCAACCAGCGACAGCGTCGTCCTGGACAACCGGGCAGGTGCACGGGCCGGAGTCCTCGCACTCCTGGACGCAGGGCACACCCGTGTGGCGTTCGTGGGGAGCGCCGACTCGCTCTACACCCACCACGAGCGGCTGCTCGGCTACCGCGACGCCCTCGATGCGCGCGGAGTCGCGATCGATCCGGCCATCATCCGCATGGATGCCCCGGACATCGCCTCAGCAGCCGCAGCGGTGTCTGCCCTGCTGGATTCCGCTGCCCCGCCGACTGCGGTGTTCGCCGGCAACAACCGGGCCACGATCGGCGCGCTGCAGGGCATCCGTCAGCGCGACGCCCACATCGGCCTGCTCGGCTTCGACGACTTCGAGCTCGCCGGCTTCCTGGGTGTGAGCGTGGTGGCCCACCAGCCTGAGCGCATGGGCGAGATGGCCGCTGAGATCACCCTGCGCCGGATGATCGACCCGATGGGGCTCGCCGAGCAGGTGGTCCTGCCCACACGGGTGATCCTGCGCGGTTCGGAGCGGGTACTGGGCTGAGGGTCGGCTCCCGGCGCCGGAAACCCGCCCGCCCCATGATCCATGCACGTTGGGTGGCTTCTGGAGTCCCGAACCAGAATGGATCATCGGCGCGGGCTGCTCCTGCGGCGCGGTTGGCCCGCCTGGACACCCCGGTGTGGGCGCGCGGGGCCGCTGCGGACGATCAGGGCGCGACCCCGGCACCCGCTCGGATACGGTCCGGGGCATGGGACTCTCGTGGGTACACAGGCTGGGGATCGTCACGGCCGCCGCACTTGCTCACCGGGCTGATGGCCGTGCCCGCGGCGCTGGCCGCCCCGGTACCGGCGATCGGCCCAGTCACCGCCGACGACCCGGCGGGGAGCGTGCAGGTCATGGGCGCGGAACCTCTACCTCGGCGCCGACACCGGATGTCGCCCTCGAACTGCTCCCCGACATGCCCGCGGCTGCGCAGGTCATGTGGGACCAGGTGGCGGCCACCGACTTCGACCAGCGGGTCACGCTGCTCGCCGAGGAGGCCGCGGCCGCCAAGCCCGACGTGATCGGCCTGCAGGAGGCCACGATCTGGTCGTGCCGGCCGAAGCCGTGGAGCTCGCCGGTGCCGGTGTTCGACTTCACCGAGCAGTTCCTCGCAGGCGACGGCTGAGGCGGGCGTCGACCTACAAGGTGGCCGAGCGCGGTGGGATCACCGCGCAGAACCCGGGCTACGAGATCCCGCCGATCCCGTTCCTGACGACGGTCGACCGACCCGGACACCTTCCAGCCGCTGTTCGGCACGGACACCGCCGACTGCGGGTTCGTCATCGGTGACGCCCTGCTCGTGCGCGAGGACATCGCCGAAGGACGTCCTGGCCGTCGGCACCAGCGAGTACGAGGACCGCTACGCCGTCGCCCCCGTGGTCTTCAAGATCGACCGCGGATACGCCTGGGCCGACATCGCCATCGCCGGGACGACGGTCCGCGTGGTGACCACGCACCTCGAGTCCTCGTGGAAGGCGGACGGCGAGGTCGCCTCCGCCCAGCAGGCACGGCAACTCGTCGCCGACCTGTCCACCACCACCGTCCCGACCATCGTCATCGGCGACTTCAACTCCGACCCGCGCGATCCTCGGGTCGCGGAGCTCGGAGCGGCTCGAACCCGGGCGGGCAGCCCGAGGCCGGCGCCACGTGCGCGGCCCAGCCGGAGCCCGTCACGGCCGCGAACGCCGATCCGTCGTGCAGCGCCTACTGGACGATGGTCGACGCCGGCTACACCGACTCGGGCCCCGACGCGATGGACCCGAAGAACCGCACCTGGGGCGCTGACGGCGACCTCGCCGGGCCCAACCCCGAGCGGCTGGAGGTGTCCCTGGAGCAGGGCAACGACGCCGGGCTTCACCGATCGCCTGGACTACGTGTTCACCCGCAACGGCGCGACGCCCGTGCGTGCGGAGGTGTTCGGCAACAAGTGGCCGGACGCCGATCAGGTGTGGGCCTGCAACGACCCGAGCCAGATCGCCACGACCGAGGAGTCGTCTGCGATCCTCGCCGAGAAGGGCCTCGCAGAGCCCATCACCGGACGAGGCGTGTGCCTGCCGACCGACCATGCGGGGCTCCTGGCCGTGGTGGACGTCTCCGCAGGGCCGAAGGGAGCCGTCGCCCAGTCGGCGCCGCCGGATCACTCGTCGTTGCGGATCGGCCTGCTCGGCTGGCTGCTGATCATCCTCGGCGTGCTGCTGCTGATCCTGATCCTGATCATCTGGGGCATCTACCGGCTCGCGACCCGGGGCCGTCGCCGGCGGCGCAAGGCCGAGGCAGCGGCCGCCGGCGGCCCGGCCTGACCTAGCCGTTCCGACGAGAGCCCGATAGTCGTACGGTAAGGACAACTGGGCCAGTTCACGCTCGTGTACGGGCTGGGTAAAGAGGGCCCCCGAACGGCCCTCTGGCCTTCGCCGAGGCGCCGTCACGGTGCGAGCATCGACGCATGACAACGATGCTCGAGCCACCGACGAGCCCCACCGCGGGTGCGCCGGACAGTCGCGACCCGCAATCGGCCGCCACTGCCCGTGACGCTGCCCGCACCCACTCACAGCCACCTCGGGGCCCACGCCCGACACGTCCGAGCAGGCGCCGCGCTGCCCGACCGACGAACACGCTCGCCCCGCCTCCCGGATCCAGATCGATCCCGCTCCCTGGGCGGCCGGGATCACGACCATCACCGTGGGCCTCTGGGCCCTGGCAGGTGGATTCGCCGGCCTGTTCGCCGGAGGCATCGACACTGCGCTGGCGATCAGCCAGCTCTCGGGCCTCCTGGCGGCCCTGGCCTCCCTCGGCGGACTCGTCCTCACCGCCCGCCCCGCGTGGCTGGAACGGGGTGCCGGCCTGGACCGGATGATCTCCTGGCACCGGATCACTGGGATGACCGCGGCGTTCGGGATGCTCGTGCACGTCGTCGCCTCGCTGTACGCCGCAGGCGGCGGGCTCACACGGATGTGGACCGGGCTGGTGGACCTCGTGACGGGGACCGACTGGTTCGTCGCCGCCGTCGCAGCAGCCGTGCTGTTCGCCGTCGTGAGCCTCACCTCGTGGCGACGGATCCGCACCCGGATGACCTACGAGACCTGGCACATGGTCCACCTGGCCGGCTATCTCGCCGTCGCGCTGGCCTTCCCGCACGCGCTGTTCAGCGGCACCACCCTGGGCAGCAGCAGCATCGCGCGCTGGTGGTGGATCGCCCTGTACGCCGCGACCACGGGCATCATCCTGTGGAGCCGCGTCGGTGGGATCGTGAGCCCAGCACTGCGTCGGCGCACCACCATCAGCCGCATCATCCCGGAGGCACCGGGCGTCGCGTCGCTGGTCATCACCGGCCGGGGCGTCGACCGCCTCGGGGCACGACCGGGCCAGTTCGTGGGCCTGCGGATCATGACCCGCGACCTGTGGTGGCAGGCCCACCCGTACTCGCTGTCCGCTGCACCGAGGGCCGGTGCGCTGCGGCTGACCGTCAAGGCGCTGGGCGATGCCTCCACGCGCACCCTGTCCGTTCCCCCGGGGACGCGCGTGCTCCTCGAGGGACCCTACGGAGGCATGACGATGGACCAGGCGGAGGGTCGGCGGGTGCTGCTCATCGGTGCGGGCGTGGGGCTGGCCCCGATGCGTGCCCTGCTCGAGGACGCCACGGCGGCGAACGCACCGTTGGTCCTGGCCCGGGCGCACAGCCCTGCGGACCTGCCGCTGGCAGCCGAGTTCGACCAGATGGCCCGGGCACGTGGTGGCGCGATGATCCCGGTCACCGGGCCGCGCTCGACGTTCCCCGGCGGCAACCCGTTCACCGCCGAGGCGCTGGCGGCCAACATCGGCGACCTGCGCTCCCGCGCGGCATTCGTCTGCGGTCCCAAGGACCTACAGGACCGCGTGTGCCGCGAGCTGGAGCGCGCCGGGGTCCCCCGCGACCAGATCCATTCCGAACGATTCGGCTGGTAGGAGCCCCTCATGAGCGAGTTGATGAAGCGAGCAACCCCCGGCCTGGCCCTGGCGGGCGTGGCGCTGGCCAGCGTCTGGATGTTCGACCCGGCGCTGCACCCGGAGGTCACGAACACCGCGGCGTCCGGCGCGGTGGAGAGCGGGACGGCGGACAGTTCGGGCCAGGCGGACTCCGGAACCTCGAGCGACTCCGGGTCGTCCACTGACTCCGGGACCTCGACCGACTCCGGAACCTCCACCGACTCCGGAACCTCGACCGACTCGGGCGCCTCCACGGACTCCCCCGCTGCGAGCGCGGACTGCAGCAACGCCGAGTCCGTGACCGGCGACGCCGCGATGACGCCCTGGGGACCCGTCCAGGTCCGCATGGACTTCGCGGCCGACGGGACCGTCTGCGCCGTGCAGGCGCTGACCTACCCCGACGGCGACCGCAAGTCCCAGATGATCAACAGCATGGCGATCCCCACCCTGGACGCCCAGGCCGCCGAGCAGGGCGTCCAGTTCGACGGGGTCTCGGGGGCCACCTTCACGACCGGGGCCTATCGCGAGTCGATGCAGTCGATCCTGGACCAGAGATGAGGCGCTGGGCCTGGCCCACGATGGGGTCGTACGCGTCGCTGGCGATCCCGTGGCACCCGTCCGACCCGACCGTCGGGAGTGCCGAGATGGCGGTGGACGAGGTCAAGGCGTGGCTCGACGAGGTCGAGGCCGCGCTCTCGCCGTACCGCGATGACAGCGACCTGTGCCAGTGGCGAGCGGGCGCCCGCACCCTCGGCCGATGCTCCCCCCTGCTCGCCGAGGTCATCGACGCCGTCGGAACGCTGGAGGACCTCACCGAGGGGGGCTTCCACCCCTACGACCGCCAGGGCCGGTTCGACCCCACCGGCTACGTCAAGGGGTGGGCCGTCGAGCGCGCTGTTCGGATCGTGTCCGCCGCCGGAGCCGACGACGCCTTCTTCGGTGTGGGCGGGGACATCCAGATGATCGGCCGCGCCGACACCGGACGCCCCTGGCGGGTCGCCGTCACAGATCCGGCCGACGAGCGCCGGATCGTCGCGGTGGTCGAGGCACCGGCCGACGGGCGGCCCTTCGCGGTTGCGACCTCTGGGGCAGCCCAGCGGGGGGACCACATCTGGGCCGGACTCGGCGGGCGGCCAGGCGGGGTGGGCCGACCCGACGCACTGGCCAGCGTGACCGTCGTGGGGCCGGACCTCGGACACGTCGACGCGTTCGCCACGGCCATCTGGGCGCTGGCGAAGGACCGACCGCTGGCCGAGTCGTGGGACTGGCTGCCCGGAGCCGAGTACCAGGCCTTCGCCGTCCTGACGTCCGGGGCAGTCACCGCCACACAGGGGATGGGCAAGCACCTGGTGCGCGCGGCGGCCTGACTCCGGCCCGCCATGTCGGGATAGAGTCCGGCGCCTAGACCACGCCGCCGACCCCCGGGAGCACCCATGTCACGCGTCGCCGACGCCGTCCGCGAGACGGGGACGTCACTGTCCACGGTGTTCCGCAATCCCGGGCTCCGTCGGATCAACCTGGCCTTCGCCGGGTCGGCGATCGGTGACTGGGCCTACGCGACGGCCATCCTGATCTGGGTGTACGACGTGGGCGGCGCCCGGGCCGTCGGCATCTGGTTCACGGTGCGCCTGGTCCTCATGACGATCGTCACGCCGTTCGCCTCGACGCTCGTCGACCGGCTTCCGCGCAAGATGGTCATGATCAGCACAGATGTGATCAGGGCGGCCCTCGGTTTCGCTGTGGCCGGCCTCATCTGGGCGGATGCCCCACCGTGGACGGTGTTCGTGCTCGCGACCCTCACGCCCCTGGTTGGAGCCCCGTTCCGCCCAGCGGTCGCAGCCCTGACGCCCAAGCTCGTGAACTCCCCGGAGGAGCTGACTGCCGCGAACGGGACTGCGAGCACCATCGAGAGCCTCGCGTTCTTCGTCGGCCCGGCGATCGGCGGCATCCTGGTCAGCGCCATCGGCGTCCCCGTGGTGGTCGTGTTCAACGCGCTGACCTTCCTGTGGTCGGCTGCGCTCGTCAGCCGGATCCACGTGGCCTCCGACGAGCCGGCAGAGGCCGCGGAGCCCGTCGAGTCCCTCGTGGGAGCGGCCGCGGGCGCCTTGGCAGCCGGGGCCCCCGCCGACGCGATCGAGGAGGAGCAGCAGGGCTTCTTCATGGAGTCGATGGAGGGGTTCAAGGCGATCTGGAGGGACCCCGACCTACGACTTGTCTCCGGGGTCTACTCGGCCCAGACGATCGTCGCCGGTGCGTCGGCCGTCTTCGGCATCGAGATGGCCGTGCAGATGACCAGCTTCGGCTCAACGGGTGTCGGGTACCTCGACAGCGTCATGGGCATCGGCGCACTGCTCGGCGGCCTCGTGGCGGTCGGCCGGTCGTCGATCGGCAAGCTCGGGACCGACTTCGGAGTCGGGGTCATCTTCTGGGCCCTGCCCCTGCTGCTCGCAGCCATCTGGCCCCAGATGTGGGCGGCCTTCCTCGCCCTGTTCATCATCGGCGTCGCGAACCCTGTGGTCGATGTCAACGCCTCGACGATCCTCCAGCGCAAGACCGACGACGAGGTGATGGGTCGGGTGTTCGGGGCGCTCGACACAGCCCTCATCGGCGCCATGGCCCTGGGTTCGGCCATCATGCCGGTCATGATCCACTTCTGGGGCCTGCGGTGGTCGCTTGCAGTTCTCGCGATCCTCATCTCCGCCTCCGTGCTGCCCGCATTCGGTCGACTCAAGGCCATGGACGCGACGCTGCGCGAGCCCGAGGGCCTGGCCCTGCTGCGCCAGGTGCCGCTGTTCGCACCGCTGGAGCTCAAGTCGTTGGAGCGCGTCGCGCAGCAGCTGGTGCGCATCGAGCTTCCCGCAGGCGACGTCCTCATCCGGGAGGGCGACGAGGGCGACCGGTTCTACGTCATCGAGTCCGGGCAGATGACTGCCAGCTTCGAGGGCACGGTTCTTCGACAGATGGGAGCCGGCGATCCGTTCGGCGAGATCGCCCTCCTGCGCGACGTGCCGCGGACAGCAACAGTCACAGCTGACGAGCCGACGGTCGTCCTGGCGCTGGATCGCGCGGACTTCCTCGACGCGGTCACTGGCAACAGCGAGGTCAACAACGCCGCCGACGACATGATCAGCAGGCGCATCCCGACGTACTGATCGCCGCGCTTCACACGAAGCCCTGAGACGCCATGCGGGCGCGCCTGATGTCGGGATCCGGACAACGACTGGCGCGGTGCGGACATCTGTGTCCGGATCGGTCCAGCAGCGCGGCGGCTCCCAGCTTCGGCATGCAACCGCTTCCCCGCCTCGTGGTCGCGTCACCCTACTTCGGCCCTCGCGTGGGCCCTGCCGACCGGTTGGAGCCATCCCGAAGTGGTACATGTCCGCAACACCCCTGAAACACGGGTTTGCCATGGTGTGCCCCCAATAGGAGGGAGGACTCTGCCCATGCTCGAGAGCGACCACGGTCCAGTCGACGGGTTGCTGCACGAGGTATGGCAGTCAGTCCGCTCGATCGACACCGGGCAGGTCGCCGACTACATCCCCGAGCTGGCCAAGGCCGACCCTGCCACCTGCGGGCTGAGCCTCGCGACCCTCGATGGGGCCGTCTACATCGCCGGCGACCTCGTGCCGTTCACGATCCAGTCGGTCTCCAAGCCGTTCGTGTACGCCCTCGCCCTGGCCGACAGCGGCGCGGAGGCCGTGCTGTCCAAGATCGGGGCCGAGCCGACCGGCGACCCGTTCAACACGATCAGCCTCGATGACGTCAGCGGCCGGGCGTTCAACCCGATGGTGAACGCCGGTGCGATCGTCACCGCGACGCTGGTGGCCGGGCGGACCCGCGCCGAACAGTTCGACCGGATCCTCGATGGATTGTCCGCGTTCGCGGGCCGGGCGCTGGAGGTCGATGAGGACGTGTACGCCTCGGAGCGCGACACCGGCGACCGGAACCGCGCCATCGCGTACCTGATGCGCTCCGCCGGCCTCATCGACCACGACGTGAACGACCAGGTGGAGATGTACTTCCGCCAATGCTCCGTCGTGGTGACGGCCCGGGACCTCGCGGTCATGGCGGCGACGTTGGCCAACGCTGGAGTCAACCCGACGACCGGGGAGCAGGTGATCCCGCGGCACGTGGTCGCGCCCGTGCTCACGGTGATGAGCACGTGTGGCATGTACGACTACGCCGGCGAGTGGCTCTACCGGGTCGGGATGCCGGCGAAGAGCGGGGTGAGCGGGGCCATCTCTGCGGTCCTGCCGGGCCAGATGGGGCTCGCGGCGCACAGCCCCCGGCTGGATGCTCGCGGCAACAGCGTCCGGGGCGTGGCCGCGTGCGAGCAGTTGTCGTCCAGGCTCGGGCTGCACCTGCTGCTGCCCACCGAGCGCTCGCGGCCCAATGTCCGGCGCACCTATCGGGGAGATCTGGTGCGGTCCAAGCGCACCCGGCCTGCTTCGGATCGGGCGCTGCTGGAGGCGGAGGGCCGGACGATCGTGGTCCACGAGCTGGTGGGCGACCAGGGGTTCGCCGGGGTGGAGTCGCTGGTGCGCACGGTGCTGTCGGACCCCGAGCCCGCCCGGTGGCGGGTACTGGACATGGGCCGGGTCACGCGGATCGACGTAGCCGCCCGGACGCTGTTAGGTGGCCTCGTCGACCAACTGCAGGCTGCCGAGGTGGTCGTCGGGCTCGTGGAGCCGCGCGGACGGGGGCCTCGGGAGGTCGCCGGGACGCTCGGCGAGGACCTGCCCCGGTTCGCCGACAGCGACAGCGCGCTGGAGTGGAGCGAGACCCAGCTGCTGCGCAGCCACGGAATCGAGGAGTCCCTGGACGAGGGCCTGGTCTCACTGGCCGACCAGGACCTGCTGCACGGTCTGCCCGCCGACGTGGTCGCCGAGATCGAGGCGCGGACCAACACGCGCATCTTCACCTCGGGCACCGTGGTGTTCAACGAGGGCGACGACCCGGATGGCCTCTACTTCATCGGCGCCGGGCAGGTGAGTGCCGACGTCCGAGTGCGCGGCCAGCGGGGACGGCGCCGGCTCAATTCGATGGCTGCCGGGTCGTCGTTCGGGAGCTGGCGCTGGTCGACGGCCGGCCGCGCTCCACCCGGATCGCCGCCCTGGAGTCGACGATCTGCTTCGTGCTGTCGCCCGAGGGGTTCGAGGAGCTGCGGGCCGAGGCACCCGACGCCTGCGCCCAACTGACCCTGGCCATCGCCCGGAGCCTCTCGCAACGCCTGCGGGCCTCAACCTCGGAGGTAGCCACCTTGGAGGAGTCCTGACCCGTCCCTTACGAAAGTCCCCTAACTCACTGTAGTAATGAAGCCCTAACACAAGGTAGCCTTCCCACACCCAGACCTAGCCCGGAGGATCGAATGCGTAGTACCCGTAGAACTGGAGTGCTGGCCGTCGCCGCCTCCCTCACCCTGACCGCCGGAGCATTGACGGTGGTACTGCCCGCATCCGCCGGCCCCATTCAGCGGGCATCGGTGGGTCAGCTGATCCTCACGGCAAGCAGTTCGACGAACCCACCGTCTCGTACGCGGGTCAGTGCAGACCCTTTCGACGAAGGACCAACCACGGCCCTGCGACCTTCGCGCACGCTGACCGGGCCCGCTCTCGTCAGGGCTACATCGGCACCGCTGGAACAACGGACAACGCCAAGTCGGGCTTCCGCGAAACGGAATCGGCGTCATCGAAACAACATCGTTCACCAACTCCTTGAGCCTCTGCAATCAGGTGGACGCGGTCGCGTACACGAAGGGTGGAGTCGAAACGCTCGAGGTGGCGCTAGGGACGGACCTGAAGTTCAATGGAAGCCCGTGCTTGGCATCCAAAGCCTCGCTCGATCTTGAGGTGCGCGCGGCCGGCTTGCCCTCCTGAAGTCCCAGGTCGAGATCCAATCACCGCCATCAACTCCACAACCGGTGAGACCGTCACATCCTTGGACGTGACTCAAGGAACAGCACCTTGCCCAGTTACAACTGCAAACGGCGTGAATTGCCAGGTGACGGTCGAGCCGGTGGCTGGCAAGTACTTCGACACCCTTCTCCTGAAGGCCAACAAGGGCGCATTCTCGCTGGAGGGCGGATCCGACGCCGGCACCACGGCAACGACGTTCGACCTGGTCTCCGAGGTCGACACGGTGTTCGATTGCACGGGGACCACGCCCTTCCTAGAGGGACAACACCAGCGTGAAGTACGTCGGGAACGCGGATCGCGGCGATCCATGCGTTACAGGCTTCGGCGCGATCCTGACCCCGGGCGACACGAATGTCTCCTTGAAGAAGCCGGCATCAGTTGATCCCTCGGCGCAGTTCTCGTTCGTGATCGACTGGAAACTCGCGAAGCCGACCGCTGACCCCGAGATCGTCATCCCCACACCGGAGATCGACTTCGAACTCGGTGCGGAAAACAAGACTGAACTGCCCTACTGCCCAAAGAACTCGAACATCCTCACGCGGGACGCCACCCAAGAACTCAAGATCACGGACTACAAGGCCTTCTTGGCTAGCACAGACTTTCTTGACTTCGACGACGCCACAACAGCCTCCAACACAACAGCCTTCAAGGAGTACGCGTGCGTCGACAAGCGGACTGCTGAGGTGACCGACACGGAGATCAAGGTCAAGGACACGATCTTCGCGATCGGCGATCTTCGGATGACGCTCGGGAAGTGACAACAACTGGATAGGCACAGACGACGATCGGCGCTTGGCCCTGGGGAGACCTAGGACCAGGCGCCGATCTCTGTCAGGATCTGCTTGGCCCGGGCGGTATCGGTCTCGGCGCTCAGCCCTGCGGCCCCGTCGCCGGAACGCATCACCTGTTGGCTGCGCAGTTGCAGCAGCTTCGCCTCCTCGTATGGGAGGTCCTGCTCGCGGGCCGATCCAAGGCCAGCTTCGATGGCCTCACCCGCCTCTTCGAAACGATCCAACTGCAGCAACGCGCCAGAGCGCACGAGCTGCGCCTGTGAGTGCAGGGCCATGGCCTCCTCACCGGCGGCCCTCTCGCCCTCATCGAGGAGGGCCAGCGCATCGTCAGGGCGACCGACGCTCGATGGCTGCCTCGGCCCGCAGGATGCTGGCCTCGAGCACGCTGTACGTGTTGCCCGTGGTGGCGAAACCCACGACCAGCCGGGCAGCCTGCCTGTCGGCTTCAGCTGCGTCGCCTCGGGCGAGGTGCAGGCGGGCGGCCAGCAGGTCACCGAACGCCGAGGCGTCCTCCATCCCCGACGCACGGAGCACGCGCAACGCATCGCGCAGCACAGCGTCGGCCTCGTCGAGATGGCCCTGCTTGATCAGCACCTCGGCGATGTTGAGGTCTGTCTCCGCCGCGTGGAAGTCCATACCGGCTTTGATCGCGGCCACCCTGCTGGACTGGAAGAGTTCGACGCCCTCCTCCCATCGGCCCGCCATGAACGAGGCCACTCCGAGATTCACGCGCGCGACGGCCTCCTGCCGGAGGTCCCCGTTCGCGACGAAGATCTCCAGCGCCTCTCGGATCTGCTCGCCCTGGCCACCCACCCCCAACTGCCAGTTGGCGTGACCGATCGCCAGGAGCGCGGACCCGAGGTTGTCGAGGTCATTGGTCCGACGGGCCTCGTCCGCCGCCCTCTGCGCCCATCTGCGCGCCTCCCGCGGGCTCTCCTGCCCGAGACGAATCAACGCAATCAAGTTGTCCAACCGAATCGTCACCTTGTCCGCCTCGGCGCCCGGTTCGAGGGCCAGCAGGCGGCGCGCTTGAGTGACGTATCTCAGGGCGGTCTGCGGCGCACCGGCCCGTTGGTGAACTCGTGCTCTCCTGGCCAGGATTGCGGCCTTGGCCACAGGATCGGGCGCAAGTGCGGCTGCACGGCGATAGGCATCGACTGAACCGTCCAGGACCCCCGCGAGCTCGCGGAGCTCCCCCAGCGTGGTCCACAGCAGTGCCCGCTCGGCATCCGAGACGCCCGGAACGCGCCGGCTGACCTCGATCGCGCGCTCGTACTGGGAGGCGGCGTCGGCGTTGGCGTAGGAATCCCGCGCCAATTCGCCGGCCATCTGCGCGTAGCGCCACGTGCGCTCGGCGTCGCCCGCGCGCCAGAAGTGCAGAGCGAGCGTCGGGGAGTCGGCATCGAGGTCGGTGCTCATCGCCTCCAGCGTCTCGCCGGCAGCCCGGTGCAGGCGACTGCGGATCTTGTAGGCAAGGCCCTCGTACGCGGCGTCGCGGATCAGGCTGTTGCGGAAGCGCCAGCGGTCGGGGCCGTCCGGCTGGAGGAACGAGCTGAGGCTGCTCAGCGTCGCAGCGTCGGCGACCAGACCATCCGTGGCGAGCGTCCGTCGCAGCACCTCCACCCGGAAGCTGCGACCCAGGACTGCGCAGTAGCGCAGGACCCGTCGGGCGTCCGGGTGGAGTAGGTCGATCTGGGCGCTCATGGCGGCCTGGACGGACTCGGGGAGCGTGTCCAGCGAACCGGTGTCGAGGGCGACGCGGGTGACCTCCTCGACGAACAGCGGATTGCCCTGAGCGCGGTCGACCACGGCGGCGATCTCGTGCGGGCGCAGCGGCGTGGCCTCGGTCGCGGCGATGACCAGGCGCTCCATCACCTCGTTCGGCAGCGGCTCCAGAGTCACGTGGGTACCGCCGGCGGGGGCGAACCCACCCTCCTCACCCCGCCGCACCGCGATCACCGCCCACGGCCGTCCCGAGCTCGCGGCGCCGATCCGGTCGAGCAGGCGTGCGGACGCGCCGTCCGCCCAGTGCGCCTCCTCGGCGACGAGCACCAGTGGCCCGGGCATGGCCTCGTCCACGAGCCGCACCAGCGCATCGGCCAAGCCGGTCGGGGCGGTACTGAGGGTCCAGTTGGTCAACCTCGGGCGTGCTGGGCACGTCCACCTGAACCACGTCAGCGATGAGTGGGGCCATCGGGAGCAGGTCGGGGGCGACCTCGGCCAGGGTCACCAGGAGGGCCTGCCCCATCGCCTCCGGGGTGTCGCGCTTGAGCCCGAGGAGACGTCGGACTGGGTCGCGGAACACCCGGTAGGCACTGGCTGCGCCGTATGGCTCGGCCCGCACGACCACGACACGGGCGCCGGTGCTCGCCTCCACCGCCTCGAAGGCCAGCCGGGACTTCCCCATGCCCGTGGCACCAGTGATCGTGATCACGCCACCGGCACCGTCCAGCGCCGTGTCCAGCGCGGCGCGCACGATCGCGAGCTCCTCGTCACGCCCGAGGAACGGCAGCCGCGAATCGGCCGTCGCCTCCTCGGCGGTCCCCAACTCCTCACCGATCTCGAAGACCAGCAGCGGGACGGCCTTGCCCTTCATCGGGAACGGTCCGGCCGGCTGGACGGCGAACCGCGTGCGCGAGTGCTCCAGGACCGCCGGGTGCGCGAACAGCACACCCGCCGGCGCCTTGGACATGATCCGGGCGGCCGTGTTCGTGGTGTCGCCCATGCCGGTGTACGCGCCGCGCTCGGGGATCCCGACCTCGGCGGCGAACACGTGGCCGCGGTTGACGCCCAACTGCAGCGGAAGGGGTGAGTCGGAGTCGGCGATCCGGCGCAGGGCGCGCAGCATCCGGCCCTCGTTGTCGTCGAAGGAGGTCGGGATGCCCGAGCCGAGGAAGAACTTGCCGCCGTCGCTGTCGAGGTCGGTGGCCAGCAGGCTGATCGACTCAGGCGCCAGCGCCTCCTCGACCAGGCTGACCGTCCGGTGCAGCGCCTCGGCCAGGACATCGGGACCCGGCCCGGCGAGCAGGGCGTCGGTGCCGGAGAACTTGATGAACGCGATGCTGGCGATCCGGTGCTCGGGGTCGGGGATACCGGGGTCGAGGTACTCCCCCAGCTCGATCGGGAACAGCCCGCGGATCCGCTCGCGATCGACGTCGGGGAGCACGAACTCATCGCCGGGCGCCGAGTGCGCAGCGCGCCGCCGCAGCAGCAGCTCGCCGTCCTCGCGTGGGCGGACGGCATCCGGGGCGAGCCGGGCCGCGGTCGCGGCGCTGACCACGATCTCGCCGGCCTCCGCGGCCTTCTCCGCCAGCGCCGTGGACGTCGCACCCGGCCCGAGGATGAGCAGCTCGCGCGTCGGGGAGCCGACGAGGAACAGGTGGATGTCCCCGGAGTGCACCCCGACCGACATCTTCAGCGAGAGCCGCCCGACCGACGTGGGCACGGCCGCGGCCTGGCGCAGCGCCGTGCGCATCTCCACCGCCGCGTCGCACGCCTGCTCGGTGTGGTCCGGCCCCGTGAAGAGGAACAGCAACGCGTCGCCGCCGAACTTGAGCAGCTCACCGCCGCGCGTCCCGGCGATCCGCAGCATCGGGCCGAACACCCGGTTGAGGGTCTCGACGATCTCCTCGGCACCGATCCGGCCCCGCCGGGACAGCTTCTCGGTGAGCGCCGTGAAGCCCGAGACGTCGGCGAACACGAGCGTCCCGTCGACGACCCGCCACAGCTCCCCGGGCGTCTCGTCGTCCCACGCGAGCGCGATCGGGGGGACGTGCCGGCGCAGGTCGGTCATGTCTCCCCATCGGCCTGACTCAGTGGGACGGTTTGTAACCCCTAGAATGTCACAGGTCCAGCGTCGGCAGAGGGCGGAACAGCGCCCGGGCTGAGGAGAGAACGTGCGGCTGACCTTCCTCGGGGTACGTGGTTCCACGCCCGCCCCCGGCCCTGACTTCGTGCGCTACGGCGGGCACACCTCGTGCGTCGTGGTCGCCCCGGACGCCGCGTCCGCGCCGGTCCTCGCCCTGACGCCGGCACCGGGATCCGATCCCTGACCGGCACTGCTCGAGGGTGCGTCGTTCGACGGATCCATCATTGCTGAGCCACCTGCACTGGGACCACGTCCAGGGGATCCCCTTCTTCGCCGCCGGCGACCGTGACGACTCCCGGGTGGACGTGTACATCCCCGAGGAGTCGGGTCGGACCGGCTTCGACCTGCTCTCCCAGATGATGTCCCCGCCCGCGTTCCCGATCACCCCCGAGGGGCTCAAGGGCACCTGGACGTTCAACGCGATCGAGGCCACCCCGCTGACCGTCGAGGGCTTCGAGGTCACGCCGTTCGACGTGGCCCACAAGGGCGGGCGCAGCTTCGGGTACCGGGTGCAGGTCGGCGCCACGTCGTTCGCGTACGTGCCCGACCACGCCCCGGCAGCGGGCGTCACCGACGAGGCGATGGCGGCCATGGACGGTGTCGACGTCCTCATCGAGGACGCGCAGTTCCTGGCCCACGAGCGCCCGCGCGCCGTCGACTACGGCCACGCGACCATCGACGAGGCCATCACCCTCGCCGAGAAGGTGAACGCCAAGTCGCTGGTGCTGTTCCACCACGGGCCGCACCGGACCGACGATGCGCTGGACCAGATCCGCGAGCAGTTCTGCAGCGACCGGCTTCGCCAGCGTCGCGTACGAGGGCATGGTCCTCGACCTGCCCTGATCCGCCGACCACGCCGGACCCATCGCATGCCGACCGCCGCCCGTTAGGGGAGACTCACCCCGTGCGCATCCTGGCCGTGTCGGACCTGCACTACCGGCTCCCCCACTACGACTGGCTCGTGCGCGCCTCCTCCGAGGCCGACGTCGTCGCGCTGTGCGGCGACCTGGCCGACGTGGTCAACCCGGTGCCGATCGACGTCCAGTCCGTCGTCCTGGGCAAGTACCTGACTGCGCTGTCGAACGAGGCCCTGGTCCTGGCCGCGTCGGGCAACCACGACCTCGACGGCCCCGGCGCGCACGGCGAGCAGGTGGCCGGCTGGCTGCGGCGCGTGGCCGACGAGGGCGTGCACACCGACGGCACGAGCATCGACGTCGACGGCGTGCGCTTCACGATCTGCCCGTGGTGGGACGGCCCGGTGACCCGCGAGGAGGTCGGCGCGCAGCTGGCCGCCGCCGCGGTGGACCGCCCGGCGACCTGGATCTGGCTCTACCACGCGCCCCCTGCGGGCACGCCGCTGTGCAAGGACGGCCGACGGGAGTTCCCCGACCACGACCTCGCCGCGTGGATCGAGCAGTACCAGCCCGACGTCGTGTTCTGCGGGCACATCCACCAGGCCCCCTGGGTGCCGGACGGCTCGTGGCACGCCAAGCTGGGCCGGACCTGGGTGTTCAACCCCGGCAAGCAGATCGGCCCGATCCCGCCGAACATCACGCTCGACACGAACGAGCGGACCGCCCACTGGTACGGCGTGTTCGAGTCCGAGACGATCAGCCTCGACTGAGGCCCGGGGTTCCGCAGCCCGTCAGCACTCCGGGTCGCGCACCGAGCCCGTCCTCGTGGGCCCGCTCTGGTGGTGCACCAGGCTGTCGAGGATCTGGTCGACCATCCCGAGGTGCCCGGTGAGCCCGGCGAACTGCTGCTTGACGTCCACGAGGTACTGGGTCAGCCCGTCGAGACGCATGGCGGTCATCCGCAGCACCGCGACCGCGGCACCCGGGTTGTCGTTCAGGAACAGGTCCGGATCCTCGATGACCCGCACCTCGACGGGCGTGGCCGCACGGACCGTGGCCGTCGCGGAGCGGTCGAGCACCCACGACATCTCGCCGAACACCGCACCCGGGTGGTCGATCCGCGCGAACGGGACCAGGTCCTTCTCGATCGTGACCGAGCCGGAGACCAGCACGAACATCCGCGACGGCTGCCCGCCCTCGAGGATCAGGACCTCGCCCGCGGGCACGGACAGCACGGGGAGGTCGGCGCAGAACTCCAGCATGTCGGCCATGCGGCGCATTATCGCGGGCGACTGCGCCGCGTCCGCCTCGTCGCACCCCCGAGCGCGTCGCGCGTCAGCGTCGCTTCGTGCCGGCGGGGAGCCGCGGCCGCATCGGGGTCCGACCCACCGGGCCGGCGAGGCGTCGCGCGTCCGCGGCCAGGCGCCCGGCGGAGACCTCGGCCGCGAGGGCGGCGCCGTCCGCACTGGACGTCACGGAGGCGAGGAACTGCGCCGAGCTGACCATCAGCAACTCGCTGTCGTGATTGCCGTGACGGTGGCCGTCCGGGCGACCCGGTGCAGCAGGGCGATCTCGCCGAATCCGTCACCAGCGGTCAGGGTGTGGTCTCGCAGACGGCCGTCGACGGTCACCGACAACTCCCCCTCGTCGACCACGTAGAAGGCGTCACCCGGCTCCCCCTGGGTCACGACGACAGCCCCCGCCGGGGCTGCGCGCCACAGGGCCGTCTGCGCCAGGTGCTCCAACTCGTAGGCCGGCAGTGCATTCAGGAAGGGCACCCGGGACAGGAGCGCGATCTCGCGGTGCGGGACGGTGGACGTCGCCTCCAGTCCCCGGACGGTCGCGAAGGTCACCAGACCCGTCAGGACCACCAGCAGGCCGATCGGGACGAACGCCCAGCTGGGTCCGAGGGCGAGGATCGCCAGCGGCGCCACCAGCGAGCCGATCGCCTGCCCACTCATCTGGACCCCCTCCTGGATGGCCAGGACCCGGGCCAGGATCAGGTTGTCCGTGCTGCGCTGCAGGAGCGTCCGCGCCGAGACGATGATCAGTGAGGCGCCCATCCCGGCGAGGGTCAGCATCACGACGGCGGGCCCGATCGTCCCCACGAAGGCCACCGTCAGCCAGAACCCGCCCAGGACCCCCGCACCTGCGAGGACCACCGGGGCCAGCCTGCTGCGATGGGCGAGTCCCGCCTGCATCGCCCCGCCGAGAGCGAGCCCGACGCCGTAGGACCCCGCGAGCAGGCCGGCGGTCGACGTCCCCGAGCCCCAGCACCTCGTCGTTGAAGGTGAGCGTGAGCGGCTCGTTGGAACCGTCGATGAAGAACGTGCAGCCGAGCAGGGCCAACAGCGCCAGGGGGCCCCATCTGCCGCGCAGCGCGAGGAGCCCCTCGATCGCCGCGCGGATCTCACCCGGCTCGTCCTGGTCGTCAGCCGCCTGTGTGGCCCTGGCGATGCCGAGCCGAGTGGTCAGCAGCGCCGCGACCACTCCCATGACCCCGCAGGCCAGCAGGACGACCCACGGACCCGCCACGTCGGAGATCACCCCAGCCACCAGGAACCCCACGAACAGCGTCGCCCCATCCAGGAAGGACGACAGCCCGTTGGCGGCGACGAGGTCGCCGGGCCGCAGCGCGAGGAAGGGCAGGGCGGCGTAGTGCATCGGCTGGACGAGGCTGAGGGCCACCGTCTGCACGGCGCCCGCGGCGACGACCGACCAGAACGGCGCTTCCACGACCAGGAGCAGGGACATGCACAGGGACGTCACGCCCACCGCACCGTGGGCCAGCGACAGGGCCTGCCCCCGCGGCATCCGGTCCCCGAACCCGGCGATCAGGGGAACGATCAGGATCGCCGGGAGCAGCATGGCCACCGAGGCGATCCCGACGGCGGTCGCGCCACCACGCGAGTACGCGACGAGAACCACGGCCATCCACGTCGCGAACTCGATCAGGTCGCACAGCAGGTAGGCCAGCAGCACGCGACGCATCCGGCCATCACCGGGAAGGCGCAGGCGCAGCGAGATCCTCGGCGTCGCCATCCACCACCCCCGCTGAGGTCACGCATGCCCGTCCGCGGCGTGGGCCGCGGCAGTTGTCGGCCGCGGCATCCTGACCTCGAACAATAGGGGCCAGCGGGGCCTGAGGCATCGGGTTCGCGGCCCGCACCTCGCTGAGGGCCTCAGCCCGCACCCCCGTCATCAGCCAGGCGCCCGGCGGAGACCTCGGCCGCTTGACTGTGCCTGCCACGCAGGTCGCTCTTGCTCAATGCTCACTGAGTCCAGCGGCGCCGACGATCTCGCCTGGCGGGCGGCGGGCCACGCCGCACTGTCCGACGTGGGTCGACTGCGCGTCATCGACTCCCTCGAGGTCGCTGACGTCAGCCCGCGCGACCTGGCCGCGACGCTGGGCATGTCGTCGAACCTGCTGGCGCACCACCTGAAGGTCCTGGAGTCCGCCGGCCTGGTCCGCCGCCTGCCCTCGGAGGTCCGGCTGGGGGTGCCTGGCCCGGGCATGCCAGCGCGGGGTCGATCCCCCGGTGCTGGCCCCTGCGTCGTGTTCGCGCCGCCGTCTGGGCGTCCGGACGCCAGCGGCCTTCGAGCGCACGCTCGCCGACCTCACCACGCGGATCGACGGCTGGGTCGAAGCGGCCGAGCCGATGCGGTAGGGCGCTCCGCGGCGGTCCGATCAGGTCGGGGCGATCAGGCCGGGGCGATCTCGCTGATCAGCGTCTCGATCCGCCGGCGGATGTCGTCCCGGATGGGGCGCACGGCGTCGACCCCCTGGCCCGCCGGATCGTCGAGCTTCCAGTCCTCGTAGCGCTTGCCCGGGTAGATCGCGCAGGTGTCGCCACAGCCCATCGTGATGACCACGTCGGATCCGCGCACGGCCTCGTCGGTGAGGATCTTGGGGGTCTCGGCCGACATGTCGATGCCCTCCTCGAGCATCGCCGCGACGGCCGCCGGGTTCACGGACTCGGCGGGCGCCGACCCGGCCGAGCGGACGACGACGCGGTCGCCGGCGAGGTGCGTCAGGTAGGCCGCGGCCATCTGGGAGCGGCCGGCGTTGTGGATGCAGACGAAGAGCACGGACGGCTTCTCGGACATGGATTCCTCCAGGGATCGGGTGGATCAGGGACGTTCGTGGACGGGGCCGGGCAGGTCGAGCGGCTCGGGGATGACCCCGGGGCGCGGGTGGAACAGCTCGGTCTGGGCGGCACCGATCGCCGCGCCGACCAACTGGGCGAGGATGAAGGGGAGCACCGAGGCCGGTGCGATCCCCGCGAAGGTGTCGGTGAACATCCGACCGACAGTGACGGCCGGGTTGGCGAAGGAGGTCGACGAGGTGAAGAAGTAGGCCGAGCCGATCCACGCGGGCACGAGGATCGGGCCGAGGCGGCCGTTCCCGGTCCGGGTCAGCGCGCCGATGATCCACAGCAGGCCGGCCGTGGCCACGACCTCCCCGAGGAGCAGGTTCGCGCCAGTCCGGTCGTTCGTCGAGATCTCCACGGCAGGCAGGTCGAACATCAGGTTGGCCAGCATCGCGCCGGTGATGGCGCCCGCGATCTGGGCGGGGATGTAGGCAGCCCCCTCACGGCCGGCGATCTCCCGGCGGACCAGTGCCACGCCGGTCACGGCCGGGTTGAAGTGCGCACCGGAGATCGGGACCCAGGGTCCAGATCAGCAGGCCGAGGACCATCACCGTGGCAAGCATGTTCATCAGCAGCTGGACGCCGACGTCGTCGGTGAGGTTCGGTGGCCATGATCCCCGAGCCGACGACAGCCGTGACCAGGATCATGGTCCCGAGGTACTCGGCGAGGACCCGGCGGGTGGTGGGGGTCAGGGTCATGTCGACCACCTCTGGGTGCGGGTAGGCACGCTGGCCCTCGACGGCATCCCGACACTCACGGGTGAACTATAGCAACGTTCATTGAGCAATCGATGCACGTCACGATCGGCTCACGTACGTGGCAATCCGTCCCGATGCCGAGGTCCTCTGCGGGCGAGTGCAGATCAGGGAAGCGCGGGATGGCCCCGATGCGGGCCCTGCGCGCAATCGCCGCCACGGCCTCGGCATCGGCGATCTCCAGGGGCCTGATCATCAGGACGGGGCGGCAGTTGGTCAGCCGAATGCGACATGGGTGACCTTGCCGTCAACGACCGTCAGGTTGGCACATTCGGCGTTCGAGCCAAGCGCCTGTGACCGCTGGCCCTCATCCTCGGAGAGGACTCGGACCACGAATCCACGCGGCTCGAGGAGCTTCTTCGCCGCCTTCGACGTCATCCCCACGACGGCGCCGGCGACGTCGTCGACTGTCGAGACGCCAGGGGTCAACTCAGGCGAGTGCGTCGAGGTCTGCCTCATCGCGGGTGCGACCACGAGCGTCGGACGGACGGTTGAGGACGCCATGATGCGGGGTTCGATCGTGCCATCCGGCATGGTCCCGCTCCTTCGCTCCGGGCCGACGTGGCCCCAGACGCCCAGCATAGGACTCCGACAACGCAACCTGACGAGATCCGCCGCCAGGTGAGGCCGGGCACGGTTCCGAACGAAGGAGAACGGCTGAGAGTCACAGGGCCGGCCCCGGTGAGCGCGCGGCGCGGATGGTGTTGGTCCACACTCTGACCGGGGTCGGGGGTTCCGTCCACCTCCCACAGGTAGATCCGACAGGGGCGCTGGGGCAGGGACGTCCGTCCCGCCGGTTGTCGCCCGCTCCCGGGACCTCAGACTCTGGTCCACTTCCCGAGCCGCCAGTTCCGGCGCCGGTAGGTGCACGACCGCGCACGCGCGGTGGTGGTCAGCCTGGACCGATCGTGGGCGGGCCCCGTCGATGACCCTGCCAACGCCAGAGGCAGGGAGACAGGCGGGGCCTCGCCGCCGATGTCGACCGAACAGCAACCGGGTTGAGCCCGTGACCTGCGACGACGCTCTCGGCTACACGTTGAAGCGGAACTCGACCACGTCGCCGTCGTGCATCACGTACTCCTTGCCCTCGATGCGGACCTTGCCGCGGGACTTGGCCTCGGCCATCGACCCGGCCTCGACCAGGTCATCGAAGGACACGACCTCGGCCTTGATGAAGCCCTTCTGGAAGTCCGTGTGGATCACGCCGGCTGCCTCCGGGGCGGTCGCGCCCTTCGGGATCGTCCACGCGCGCGACTCCTTGGGCCCGGCCGTCAGGTAGGCCTGCAGCCCGAGCGTGTCGAACCCGACGTGAGCCAGCTGCGTCAGGCCGCTCTCCTCCTGGCCGATCGACTGCAGCAGCTCGAGGGCCTCGGCCTCGTCGAGCTCGATCAGGTCCGCCTCGGTCTTGGCGTCGAGGAACACCGCCTCAGCGGGTGCGATCAGCGACGCGAGCTCGGTGCGCATGGCCTCGTCGGAGAGCTCGTCGGCATCGACGTTGAAGACATAGAGGAACGGCTTGGCCGTGAGGAGGAACAACTCACGAAGCGGCTCACGATCCAGCCCGGCGGCGAAGACGGTCGTACCGCCCTCGAGGACGGCCTTCGCCTCCTCTGCAGCGGCGAGGGCATGGGCCCGGTCCTTGTTCATCCGGGCCTCCTTCTGCAGCCGCGGGATCGCCTTGTCGAGTGTCTGGAGGTCAGCGAGAATCAGCTCGAGGTTGATGACCTCGATGTCGTCCTTCGGCGAGACGCGCCCGTCGACGTGGACCACGTCGGGGTCCGTGAACACGCGGATCACCTGGCAGATCGCGTCGGACTCCCGGATGTGCGACAGGAACTTGTTGCCCAGGCCCGCGCCCTCGCTGGCGCCCTTCACGATTCCGGCGATGTCGACGAACGTGACGGTCGCGGGCAGCGTGCGAACCGAGCCGAAGATGCCGGCGAGCACGTCGAGTCGCGGGTCCGGGACGCCGACGACGCCCGGTGTTCGGCTCGATGGTCGCGAACGGGTAGTTCGCCGCCAGCACGTTGTTGCGGGTCAGCGCGTTGAACAGGGTGGACTTGCCGACGTTGGGCAGTCCGACGATGCCGATGGTGAGGGCCACAACGCACGATTCTACCGGCGATCCGATGGGCCTCTGGACCCGTCGCTGGCGGGTCCAGACGCGCTGTTCAGCAGACAGGCTCACACCACTCCGTCCTCCATCCACAGGCCGGCTCCGCGGCACCCCGCTATGTCGGTGGGGTGGGGTACGGTTCTGACAGGTGATCGAACACCAGTTCGAGCGAAGGGGGAGCCCATGCTTGAGGTCGTGCTGACGGTGCGCGATGAACGCGGCCTGCCGATCGACGCCGCAGAGCTGGGCGTCGATGAACTGGTGGAGGTGATCCGGGCCCGACCGCCGAGCCCAGGGCCGGACGGTCCGACGGAACGGGACCTCGACCTGGCGGCGTTCGGGCCCGCGATGCTGTCCCTGGAAGTTGTCGAGTCCCTGTCCAGACAGGTCGCGGCCCTCAGGGTCGCCTGCGTGGCAGCCGTCGCGGATGAGACCCCGGGGGGATCGGCGACCGACCGCGTGCTGGACGAGGTGTCATGCGCCCTGGTCGTCTCGCGCCGGTCGGCGCAGCACACCCGAGCCACGGCCGAGTTGCTGCGCCACCAGCCGGAGGTGTGGGCTGCCCTGTTCCGCGGGGAGCTGGACCTGACCCGAGCGCGCATCCTCGCCGACGCCCTGTTCGAGGTTCCCCGCACCGACCCCGACGGGCTGCCGCGCGAGGACTTCGAATCTGACTGCTCCGCCCTGCTGGCCGACGGCCTGGCCTACGCCCGGGAACACACAGCCCGCCGCCTTGAGCTCTACCTCCAACGTCGTCTGCTGGCCCTCGGCTGTGGGGAGCGGCCCCGACGTCGCAGCCGGGGCTTGGCCGAGCGAGGCGTCTGGGTCGGGCATCGCGGGGACGGGACAGCGGACCTGGTCGCGCGGCTGGCCAGTGAGGACGCCGAGCGCGTGTACTCCGTGATCCGGTCCTGCGCGCTGGCGGACCGGAACGGCGACCCGACCCACGAACTGTCAGACACCCGGGAACCGATGGACATCTGGCTCGCGGCGGCCTTCGTCGACTTGGTCCTCGACCCACGGGCCGGTGCCCGCGAGGCCGACGCACCCGGCGTCTCAGACGGCGGGAAGGTGGGACGGCGGACCAGTGTCGGTACCGTCATCACGGTGACGATCCCGGTCGACTCGTTGGCAGGGCTCACCGACTCCCCCGGTGTCATCAACGGGTTCGGAGCGATCCCTGCCGCCGACGCCCGACGATTGGCCGCAGGCGATGCGCGCTGGCGACATGTCCTGACCTGTCGCACCACGGGTGCCGTGCTCGACGTCGGGACGCTTTCGTACCGGCCGCCCGCGGCACTCGACCGGCATGTTCGACTGCGCGACGGCACCTGCCGGTTCCCCGGCTGCGCCGTTCCAGCAACGGAGTGCGACCTCGACCACCTCGTCCCGTTTCCCCTCGGCCCGACTTCCTCGGAGAACCTGCACGCGCTGTGCCGGCGCCACCACGGCCTCAAGCACGAGGGCGGGTGGCGAGTCGAGGCCACCTCGGCAGGAGGGCTGCGCTGGACCAGCCCCCAGGGCGCATCCGCGCTCTCCCACCCGGACGACAACCACGCCCGCGTGGCCTGAGCCCGGCGAGCCCGCGACACGCCGACCCGACACGTTTCGCCAATCACCTCGTCAATGTCAGACCCCCCGCGTAGGAATGACCCATGAATACGACGATTCTGTGGAGCGCCGCCTTCGCCGTGGTGACCCTCGTGGTGGGGTGGCTGCTGCGTGGGCTGATGGACCGGCCGCGGCAGGCAGCTGAGCGCGCTGTTGCCACCGAGCGGATGGCGCGGCTGGAGGCCGAGCTGACGGCCGCACGGGCAACCGCGGAGTCCCGGGACCAGGCGCCGGAACAGGTGGCTCAAGCGATGGCTCCCGTCCAGACTGCCCTGGGCCGACTGGAGGAGGCGGTGGCTCGAGCGGAAGGAGGACGCGCGACTTCGACAGCTCAACTGGCCGAGCAGATGCGAGCCGTGGCCCAGAGCACGAGCGTGTCCACCGACGGCTTGCGGCGCGAGACTGCCCGGTTGGTGGGGGCACTGGGCCACAGTGAGGTGCGCGGGCGGTGGGGCGAGTTCCAGCTGCGCCGCGTGCTGGAATCCGCCGGGCTGGTCCGCGACGTGCACTTCACCGAACAGCTGAGCGTGTCCACGGATGCGGGCCTGCTGCGCCCGGACGTGGTGCTGAACCTCGGCGAGGACAAGACGGTCGTGGTGGACGCGAAGGTCTCCCTGCGTGCGATCCTCGGCATCGAGGCCGGCGACCCGCAGGACGAGGTTGCCGCCGCGCGGGCTCAGCATGCGCGGGAGGTGCGCAACCACGTCGATCGGCTGGCGAGCAAGGAGTACGCGCGGCAGTTCGACACGGCACCGGAGTTCGTCGTCATGTTCCTGCCCGCGGAGTCACTGCTCGCCGAGGCACTGGCCTGCGACCCGACCCTGCTCGAGCACGCCTTCGACCGCAACGTCGTTCTGGCAACCCCGACGACCTTGATGGCACTGACCCGCACCGTCAGTCACATCTGGCGCCAGGACGCCCTGGCCGCCAACGCCAAGGAGGTCCAGGCCCTCGGGCGGGAGCTGGCCGAGAGGCTGGCGACCATGCTCGGGCACCTGGACAAGGTGGGTTCCGCCCTCGGTTCGGGTGTCACCTCCTACAACCGGGCGATCGCCTCACTGGAGTCCCGGGTCCTGGTGACCGGTCGACGCTTCACCGAGATGCAGGGCCTGCCGATCCCGCTGGACGCTCCCCGGCAGGTGGATCAGCAGCCGCGCAGTCTGGCTGCCCGGAACCCCGGCCAGAACGCGCCCAGCCAGGCGGACGAACTCGCCCTCACCTCGACCCCGCTGGACTCGACGCCGCTGGACTCGGCAGCACAGGACTGGACAGCGCTCGACGCCACCCCACCCGACGGCCTCGACGGGCTGGAACAACGCGCCCTCGGGGCACGCGAGTCATTACAGGACTTGACCCTGGACACGACGTCAACGGCCGTCGCGTGATGCTCGTCGGGCAGCGGACTACCATCGCCCCGTGACCCTGCCCGCACCCGGAGCCAGCGATGCCGGGTGGGGACGTTCCGGGGCGCCGGCCAACGAGGCACGCGAGCATCCGGGTGCGGTGCCGGCGGCGGCCGCGCAGCGCGACCAGGGCCGGGGATTCCGTGGCGGTCGCGTGGTCGCGCTCGCCACGCTCGCAGTCATCGCCGTCGCCTGTCTCGAAGCGGCGCTACGCGACCGGATCGGCCTCTGGACGGGCATCACGCTGGTCGTCGTGGCGATCATCGCGCCCCTGGTCACTCGGGCGGGCGATCGCTCGCTGCCGGCGATGATGCCGCCCCTGGCGTTCCTGGCCGCCGTCCTGATCGCCGGGCAGCTGCTCGTACCCACCACCGGTGGATCGTGGCGCACACGCGAGGCCCTGATGATCGCGCAGACCCTCGGCCCGAACGCCATCTGGGTCGTGGCCGCCACGATCCTGTCGACCACGATCGCCGCGATCCGCCATTTCACGGACCGCTGACGCCCCGGCCCCGAGACGGCGGCGCAACTACTGCTTCCCTGCGGCCTTCAGGTCCCGGCGCAGTTCCTGGGGCAGCGCGAACACCATGTGCTCCTCCACCGCGTCCACATCCTCGACGTCGTCGAATCCCAGCTCGGCGAGGCGCACAAGCACGTCGCGGACAAGGATCTCCGGGACCGAGGCCCCGCTGGTCACCCCGACCGTGGCCGCCCCTTCGAACCAGGCCGCGTCCAGCTCGGTCGCGAGGTCGACGCGGTGACCCGCCTTGGCGCCGTGCTGCAGGCCGACCTCGAGCAGGCGCACCGAGTTCGATGAGTTGGCCGAACCCACGACGATGAGCACGTCGCTGCGCGGGGCGACCTTCTTCACGGCGGTCTGGCGGTTCTGCGTCGCGTAGCAGATGTCGTCACTGGGCGGGCTGACCAACCCCGGCACGAGCTCACGCAGGGCCCCGACGGTCTCCATCGTCTCGTCCACGGACAGCGTGGTCTGCGACAGCCAGACCACCTTCTCGTCGGGCGCGATATCGAGCGCAGCCACGGAACCCGGACCCTCCACAAGCGTCATCGCCTCGGGGGCCTCGCCCATGGTGCCCTCGACCTCCTCGTGGCCCTCATGGCCGATGAGCAGGATCCGGTAGCCCTCGTCGGCGAACCGGCGAGCCTCGTTGTGCACCTTGGTGACCAGCGGGCACGTCGCATCGATGGTCCGCAGGTTCCGCTCGGCCGCCTCCTCGTGCACGGACGGCGCAACGCCGTGCGCGCTGAAGACCACCGTGGCGCCCTCGGGGACCTCGTCGGTCTCGCTGACGAACACCGCCCCGCGCGCAGCCAGGGAGTCCACCACGTAGCGGTTGTGGACGATCTCCTTGCGGACGTAGACCGGGGCACCGTAGAGGTCGAGGGCCTTCTCCACGGCAACCACGGCCCGATCCACACCGGCGCAGTAGCCGCGGGGTGCTGCCAGCAGGACCTTGCCACCCGATTCAGACATGCCCCAATGGTAGGGCGACCCAGCAATGTCTGCCGCCTGTCGTACCCTCGCGACCATGGTCATAGCCCCCCAGATCGCCGCCCCGGGCGGCGCAGCCGCAGACGGATCCGCCCCGGAACGTGCCTGGCCCGTGCGCGAGATCTCAGTGAAGCTGCGTGACTACATCGCGCGGCTCAACCGGGTCTGGATCGAGGGGCAGGTCGTCGAGGTCAGCCGCCGCAGCGGATCGCAGGTCTACCTGGTGGTC
>CAVTOX010000023.1:0-90144 GCA_963736425.1 uncultured Actinomycetes bacterium | reverse complement strand
CGATCCTCGACCAGGTCGCCGCGGCCCTGCACGACCATCCGCTCCTCCTCACCCGCGCGGGGGACCTGCTCACGACCGACCAGATCGCCGGGCGAACGCCCCTCCCCGACCCGTACCCGTCCCCCCGGCGCTCGCCGCTGAATGGGTCCAGACCCTCGACGGGCTGAGCGGGCCGACGCGCGCCACGCTCCTGGACCTTGCCGTGGCTGGGGACCGCCTTGACCTGCTCACCTCGATGACCGCAGCACTGGGGCTCCTGCCCGTCGCGCTGGACGAGGCGAGCGGCACCGGGCTCCTGATCGAGGGGCCCGACGGCACCCGTCGGTTGCGCACCCCCGCCCTCCGCGACGTCGTGCTGGCCCTGGGCGCCCCCCGCCCAGGTCCGAGCCGCCCACCGCCGAGCCGCGGACGCCGCCACGAGGCTGGATCTCCCCGCCGGCATCGTCGTGGACCACTTGATCGCCTCGGTGAACACCGCCGACACATCCACGGCGACTCAGGTCGCCAAGCAGGCGACCCGCGCGGAAGCACACGACCAGTTCGAGGTCGCGGCCCGCGCCTGGGAGGCCGCCGCCCACATGACGACCGCCCCCTCCGACCGTGTCGGCTTCGCCCTCGACAGCGGCCCGAGTGGCCTTCTCGTTCGGCCTGCCCGCCTCGGAGGCCCTGCTACAGGTGATCACAACGAACTACCTGACGCCCCAGACCCAGGCGCAGGTCGCCTGGATGCGGGCTGAGAGCCGGATGGACATCGACCCACAGTCAGCACTCCCAGCCATCTGGGCCTCGGTCGAGAGGGCCGAGGTCAGTGCGCCGGAGACGGTCTCGTTGCGGCCGCTCATGGATGCGGCCGGGATCGCATGGGAGCTCGGTGAGGCGGAGGACGGCCTACGGGCAGCACAGCGTTACGCCCAGCTCGTCCAGGATGGGCGCGCCCTCGATCAGGGCCGGATCGACCCACCGTGGACGGCGACAGCCCTGCTGGCAGCGGGCCTGTTCCAGGCCGGGCAGGTCGCTCGCGCGATGCCGCTCAGACAGGCGGCGCTCAAGGCATCGGCCACCGCTGGACGCGAGGGCCGTGGAGCTTCCGATGCTGATGGCGGTCGTCGGGCTCGACGACATCCTTCTCGACATCAGCCCCGGGGCCACCGACCGCCTGCTGGTGGCAGCCGAACGCGCCGGCCAGGACTCGCAACTGATCCCCTGCCTGTACGGCATCCAGGGGTGGCGGGCCCGGGCTCGAGGCGACTGGCCGACCGCGTGGGCCTACCTGCGCGCGGGTCGGCCGCGGGCCGAGGCCGCCGGACTCACCCAACCCTGGCTGGGGATGACGGCGCTGGCGGTCGAGCTCGCGGCGCTGTGTGGGGAGGACGAAGTGCTCCAGGTCGACGCCCGACGTCTGCGTGAGGTCGGGGCGCGCTGTGCCGACCGACGGCGCCTTGCCACCCTGGATCGCGCGCTCGGGCTGCGCGCCCTTCGCGAGGGGAATCTCAGCGACGCCGTGGCGTGGCTCGCGGCGGCAGCGGACGTGCGGTTCCTCGGGCGTGGGCTGCGCGACGCCGTCCTTCCGGCTCGAGTGGACCTCATTGAGGCACTGGTGCGCTCCGGGGACTACGCCGAGGCGGCCGGGCGGTACGCCGAGCTCCATCCCCTGCTCACCGCGATGGGCGACCCGCTGGCGACCGCGCTGGACGAGCGCGCAGCCGCACTGGTCACCGGCGGCGAGGAGGCCGAGGATCACTACCGGGCCGCTCTGGCTGCACATGCCCTGTCCGGCGAGCCATTCGAGCAGGCCCGGACGCACATGTTGCTCGGGGAGCACCTGCGCCGGAACCGCCAGAGGTCCCACGCGCGCGCACACCTGCAGAGCGCGGTGCACGCCTTCGACGGGCTCGGGGCGACCCCCTGGTCCGCGCGGGCCGGCCAGGAGCTGCGCGCTGCCGGCGGGCAGCCGGGCGGAGCTGGGCACGAGACCTCCGGCGACATCTCCGCGCTCACTGCGCAGGAGCGAGCGGTGGCACTGGCCGTGGCCTCGGGGATGAGCAACCGCGAGGTCGCCGAGGCGCTGTTCCTGTCGACCCGGACTGTCGAGTACCACCTGGGCAACGTGTACCGGAAGCTGAGGGTCCATGGCCGCGGGGCGCTCGCCCGGGCGCTGGACTCTGCGCCCGCCCCGTCATCCTCGACGTCGTGGCGTTCGATTCCACCTGGAACCGTGCGATGGGTTCCCGCCGGCGACGCCGCTCCTGCGACTGCGGATCTGGCCTCCCGTTGCGCGTACCGGTCCGGCCGACAACGCTGGGGCCATGTCCATCGAGGTCCACGACGGCGTCACGGCCGAGGTCGGGCGCATGCAGGTGCGGCGCGTCCTGCCCCGCCGCAGGTTGCGCACGATCGGCGCCTGGTGCTTCGCCGACCACATGGGGCCCGCGGAGGTCACCGAGACCGCGGGGCTCGATGTCGGCCCGCACCCGCACACCGGCCTGCAGACCGTCACGTGGCTGATGGAGGGCGCCGTGCTGCACCGCGACAGCCTCGGCTCAGAGCAGCTCATCCGTCCCGGCCAGGTGAACCTGATGACTGCGGGTCGCGGCGTCGTGCACGCCGAGGAGAACTCCGGCACCTACCGCGGCACCCTCCAGGGGATGCAGCTCTGGGTCGCCCAGCCCGACGATGTCCGGCACGGCGATCCCGGTTTCGAGCACCATGCTGACCTCCCCGTCGTCGAGTGGGGCCGGGCCTCGGCGACCCTGATCGCCGGGACCTACCTCGGCTCGACGTCGCCTGCCACCTTCGCCACCGAGTTGCTGGGCATGCAGGTGACCGTCCAACCCGGAGTGACGACGTTCCCGCTGCGCCCGGACTTCGAGCACGCGATCATCGCCCTCGACGGCCCGCTCCTGGTCGGAGGCAGCCCGACCGCCCCACGCACCGCCGCAAACCCGGGGCAGATCGCCGCCCTCGCGCCTGGGCGCTCCGAGATCGACGTCGAGGCCCGCGAGCCGACGCGCCTGATGGTCCTCGGCGGCGTCCCGTTCCCGGAGCCGGTCTTCATGTGGTGGAACTTCGTGGCCCGCAACGCCGACGAGGTCTCGACGTTCTACGCCGAGTGGCGCGACCGCGGGCAGCGCTTCGGCGACGTCGACTCGACCCTGGTCCCGGATCCCGGCGCCACCACCGCCGTGGGAGCCGATCCGCACCACCGGCCCCGCCTGAGCAGGTCCTCCCAACGGACAGATCCTCCGCCAGGGGCAGGAACCTCCGCGTTGGTGGGGAGGCTCCTGCCCTTCACGGAGGGCCTCCATCTCACGTGAACTTGATCCCCGCATACCCCCTGGGGTATACTCGAGTCACCACGAACTCGAAGGAGACCCTCATGTGCAGCCCCGCGATCTGCCGTTCCTGCGGCAAGGTGACCTACTCCGGCTGCGGCCGCCACGTCGACCAGGTGATGGCCAGCGTGCCCGAGCCCCGGCAGTGCACCTGCCGCTGACCGCCACCCCAGATCTCCGGCGGGAGCCGTGGGCGGCGTCGGCGGCGCGGCTAGGGTCGCGCCATGGACACAGCGCCGCTGCCTCGGCCCACCTCTCCCGCGCCGGTCGCGCCACGCTCGGCCGCTCGGCCCAGGGGCTGGAGGAGGTGCGCCGCTCCTGGCGGATCATCCTGCAGGCCACGCTCGCCGCGACCCTGGCCTACGGCGCTGCCCTGGCCATCGGGCACGAGCAGCCCTTCTTCGCGCCGATCGCTGCCATCGCCACGGTCGCAGTGTCGCTGGCCCACCGGCTGCGCCGCTCCGCTGAGCTCCTCCTCGGCAACGCCGTCGGCATCCTCTTCGCCGACCTGCTCATCGCCGAGATCGGGACCGGAGTCTGGCAGCTCGGACTCGTGGTGGCGATCGCACTGATCTCGGCCGTCATGCTCGGCGGCGGACCGATCCTGATCATGCAGGCCTCCTCCGCAGCCGTCCTGATCGCGACGCTGACTCCTCCCACGGCAGCCCAGCCCTGGAACACCGGACGCGTCGTCGACGCCCTGGTCGGTGGGCTCGTCGGGCTGGCCGTCTCTGCCCTGGTGATGCCGGTGGACCCTGCTCGCCACGCCCAGAAGGTGACCCTGCCCGTGATCGGCACGATCGCGGCGGGATACCGGGGCGTGGCCGCCGCCCTGACCGACCGCGACCCCGACGAGGCGCGCGTCGTGCTGGAGGGCCTGCGCGGGACGGCCCCGGTGCTCGCCTCGTTCCACGCCGGGCTGGACGCGACCCGCGAGTCCGTACGGCTCTCACCCTGGTACTGGGGGCAGCGCCAGACCCTGGCCACCTACACGCTGGCCGGCGGGCACCTCGACAACGCGCTGCGCAACCTGCGGGTGCTGGCCCGCCAGGCGGCCATCGCCCTCGAGCGCGACGACGTCGTCCCCGCAGCGATCCCGCAGGCGCTGCTCGGCCTCGCCGACGGCGTCGACGCCCTTGGCCCTGCCATTGCCGGGGACGACGAGGTCGGACCCGTTCGCGCGGTCATCCTCGACGCGGTCACGACGGCCGCCGGGGCCTCCGCCGAGGGCCTGTTCACCGCGCCGATGGTGGCCCAGATCCGGCTGTCCGCCTCCGACCTGCTGCAGGCAACGGACATGAGCGTGGCCGAGGCCGCCTCGGTGATCCGCGCCGTGGGCGATTCGCCGGGACCTCAGCCCATCTGAGCCGGGACCAATGGCCCGGTAAGGCAAGCCTTACCATGAGGTACCCTACGTTCCATGAAACTGGACGCGGCTCCCACCGGACAGTCGCTGACGGTCCTGGGACCACTCCAGCCCAGCGGACCCAGCGGCCCGACGGGTGCTGTCCATCGACGGCTGGCCGAGCTCGGGATCCGTCCCGGTGCGGCGCTGCGAATCCAGTCCCGGACGAGCGGCGGGGGCGCGATCCTGGCCATCGGCGACGATCGGATCGCCGTGTCCCGGCTGATCCTGGCCAGCATCGAGGTAGGCACGGAGGTGCCCGCACGTGGCTGACACCGTCGCCAACTGCCACGAGACCCCCGGCCAGCCGGCGAGCCCGGGCGCGCGCCGAGTGGCCCTCGTGGGCAGCCCGAACTCCGGCAAGTCCACCCTGTTCAACGCCCTCACCGGCGCCGGGCGGGCGGTCGGCAACTACCCGGGGACCAGCGTCGAGGTCGGTACCGGCCGCTGGGCCGACCCAGCGTTCGGCGAGCTCTCCCTCACCGACCTCCCGGGTGCCTACTCGCTGGACCCCATGTCCCCGGATGAGGCCCTGACCGCGGACCTCCTGCACGGCGGCGATCAGGTGGACGCCGTCGTGGTCGTCTGCGACGCCGCGCACCTGGGGCGCTCGCTGGTCCTCGCCGCGCACGTGCGCCAGCTGCCCGTGCCCGTTGTCGTCGCGCTGACGATGACCGACGTCGCCGCCCGCCGCGGCGTCGAGGTCGACGAAGTGGTCCTGGCCGAGCGGCTGGGCGTCCAGGTCGTGCGCCTCGACCCACGACGCCGGGACGTCCACACCCTGGCCGAGGCGGTCACTGCGGCCCTTGCCGTCCCGGCGCCCCACCCGCTTGGCCCTGACGTCCACGACCGTGGGCGGCTGCCGCGCGGACTGCCCAGTGGACTGCACATCCTGCGCGGCCACGGCCATCGACGACCTCGCCGCCAGCCTCGATCCCGACGACGACCTCGCCCGCGCCGAGGCGGTCTTCACCTGGGTCACCGACACGACCGCCCTGGCCACAACCCGCGCGCACGGGCAGCGCCAGACGTGGTCGGACCGGATCGACCGCTGGGCGACCGCCCCGGTCCTCGGACCGGTCATCTTCCTGGCCGTGATGTGGGCCGTGTTCGCCCTCACGACCACCGTGGCAGCCCCCCTCCAGGGCGCGCTGGACGCGTTCTTCACCGGCCCGGTCACCTCCGTGACGACGGCCGCGTTCGCCGCGGTCGGCCTGGGCGGAAGCCTCGTCGAGGGGTTCGTCGTCAACGGCCTCATCGCCGGCGTGGGGATGCTGCTGACGTTCGTGCCACTCATGGCCATCATGTTCGCCCTGCTGGCCCTGCTCGAGGACTCCGGCTACATGGCGCGTGCGGCCGTCGTGACCGACCGGCTCATGGCCCGGCTCGGCCTGCCCGGGCGCGCGTTCCTGCCGCTGGTGGTCGGGTTCGGCTGCAACGTCCCAGCGATCTCGGCGGTGCGCGTCCTGCCGGACGCCCGGCACCGGTTGCTCACCGCCCTGCTCGTCCCCTTCACGTCCTGCTCCGCGCGCCTGACGGTCTACGTGATGGTGGCCGCCACATTCTTCCCGGCATACGCCGGCACGGTTGTGTTCGCGATGTATGTCACGAGCATCCTGCTGGTCATCCTCGGCGGGCTGCTGCTGCGCTCCACGCTGATCCGCACGATGGGCTCCGACCCGCTCGTGCTCGACCTGCCGCCCTACCAGCGCCCCGCGCTGCGCCTGCTCGGCATCGGCCACGTGGATGCGCCTGCGCGGGTTCCTGGAGACCGCCTCGGGGATCATCGTGGCGACGGTCGCCGTGGTGTGGGCGCTCGGCGTGATCCCCGCCCCCGGCACCACATGGGGCCTCGGCGAGGTCCCGATCGCCGACAGCCTCTACGCGTGGCTGGCCGACCAGGCCAGCGTCCTGTTCATCCCGACGGGCTTCGCCGAGTGGCACGCCATCGGGGCGCTGATGGTCGGATTCGTGGCCAAGGAGGCCGTGATCTCCTCGTGGGCCCAGACGTACCCGGCCGACGTCGACCTGTCGACCGGCGTGTACGCGGACTTCGTCGCCAGCTCGGGCGGACACCCCCAGGCCGCTGCTGCCGCCTTCCTGGTGTTCCTCCTGGCCTACACCCCCTGCGTGGCGACGCTGGCCGCCCAGAAGCGCCAGATCGGCACGCGCTGGACCGCCGCCGGCGTGGTCATGCAGCTGGGGATGGCGTGGCTGCTGGCAGTCGCCGTCTTCCAGATCGGCTCGGCCCTGACGTGAGCACGTTGAGCGAGGTCCTTGCCGCCGTCGCTGAGGGAGCCGGCTCGACCGCCGAGGTCACCCGCCGCACGGGCGCGACGACTGAGGCCACCGAGACCGCGCTGGCGGCCCTGGCCTCGACCGGGCGGATCCGCCGGGTCCTCGTGTTCGCCGATGCCTGCTCGACGCAGGGATGCTCGGGGTGCGGGTCCTCGGGCGGTTGCGCCTCGGCGGGGGTGGGCTCCCTGGTGGGCTCGGGGCTCACCGCCTGGCGGGTCGTCCCGCGCTGACCAGGAGAAGCGCGAGGATGGCCGGACAGGCCATCTGCGGCATCACTGATCGACGTAACCGACGACATCTGCCGCGAGGATCGCTCACCTCCCAGCGAGGACTGCCCGTTCGTGGTCGAGCAGCCAGGCCTTCGTGTCGAGGCCCCCGGCGAACCCGGTGAGCGCCCCCGACGCTGCGACCACTCGGTGGCACGGCACCACGATCGACAGGGGATTGCGGCCGTTGGCGGCGCCGACGGCCCGCGCAGCCCCGGGCTCACCGAGCTCAGCCGCCTGCTCGCCATAGCTGATCGTCTGGCCGTACGGGATGGTCCGCAGGGCCTCCCACGCACGGAGCTGGAAGTCCGTACCGACCGGGTCGAGGTCGAGGTCGAACACCTGGCGGGTGCCCGCGAAGTACTCCGAGAGCTGGGCTTGGGTCGCGTCAAGGTGAGCCTCAGTCCGGCGCACCTGGTCCGCAGCCGACTCTGCTCCCGCCCGCTGCTCCCCCGCCGGCGTGGCTGCAACCCATCCGACATCGGCCCTCGATGTTCCGACAGCGCGGGACACCCGGGACCCGTCCTCGCCGGGCCACAGGACCGCACGCAGCCCGGCCGGACCGGCCACGAGCTCGACGGGTCCGATGGGCGTGTTCACCGTCCTGCGCCGCAGGGCGAGTGAGTCGGAGTTGTTCGTCGTGGTCGTGGGTGCCATCAGGTCACCTTCCGTGAGACGCGCTGCGGCGGGGAGCCTGTCGATGATCGTTGCCTCGGCCGGCCGGCTCGCAGCGAGGTGCCGCCGGCATCCGCCGCGCCCGCCGCCGAGGGCACTCCGCGGGCCTCCGGAGCTCCCTCCGAGGGCGGCTCGAGGCTGGCCCACAGGTGTGCCACCGCATACGAACGCCAGGGTCGCCACGCGTGCGCCGCCCTCTCGACCTCGCGGGCGCGAGCGTCCCCGCCGAGGGCGGCCACCGCGTGGCGCACGCCGAGGTCCCCGGCCAGCATCACGTCCGGGTCACCGAGCCCGCGCATCGAGATGTAGGCCGCGGTCCACGGCCCGATCCCCGGCCGGGCCTCAAGGGCGGCGCCGATCCCGGATCGATCAACGCCCGGGTCGAGCACCAGGTCGCCGTCGGCCAGTGCACGGCAGACGCCCACGAGGGCGGTCCCGCGAGCCCGGGGCATGGACAGGGCGGCGGGGTTCGCACGGGCGAGCCGGTCAACTGTCGGGAAGACGTGGGTCAGGGTCGGATCGGCGAACCCGAGCGGCTCGCCGTGAGCGGCGACGAACCGCCCCACCACCGTCGCCGCGCCGGCAACGCTGACCTGCTGTCCGACGATCGCGCGCACCACGATCTCGTGCGGGTCCACACTGCCGGCGACGCGAAGCCCTGGGCGCTCAGCGATGAGCGGTCCGAGCATCGGATCGGGTCCGAGGACCTCAGCTATCGCGACCGGATCGGCATCGAGGTCGAACAGGCGGCGCACCCTGGCAACTCCGGGGGCGAGATCACGCAGGTCCGCGAGCCGGAACTCCGCGAGAAGGCCGCCTTGGCTCGCCTCGCACGCCACCGTGGCGTGCCCGTGGGGCAGTGCGAGCGTCCGCCGGTAGCTTCGCCCGTCCCACTCCTCAAGACCCCTGACGGAGCGCTGGCCAAGGAACGTCAGCAGGGCGCGCGCATCGAACGGCTGGCGCGTGGCCAGGCGCACCCGGATCGGGGCGTGCGCGGCACCGGAGGCCGGCTCGGGCACCCACGATCGGGCGTCGGCTGGGCCCGTCGCCGAAGCGAGACCACCCACCGGACCACCTCGCGACCGACGTGCCCGCACCATCGTCGGCGACTCGCCGTACACACCACCGATCGTGTCGTTGAACGACCGGATGCTCCCGAAGCCAGCCGCCCACGCCACCTCGCTCGCGGGCAGGTCGGTGGTCTCCAGCAGGATCCGCGCGGTGTGGGCTCGCTGCGTCCGGGCGATCGCCAGGAGGCCGGCCCCGAGCTCCTCGGTCACCAGCCTGTTGAGGTGCCGCTCGCTGTAGCCGAGCGCCTCCGCGACGCCTGCGACGCCCACCCGCTCGACGGCGCCATCGGCGACGAGCCGCATCGAGCGGGCCACGACATCCCCGCGGACATTCCACTCCGCCGATCCGGGAACCGCATCGGGACGGCACCGGCGACATGCCCGGAACCCGTCGCGCTGGGCTGCCGCGGCCGTCCGGAAGAAGGTGACGTTCCCACGCTTCGGGGTGATCGCCGGCAGCTCGGCCGGCAGTAGATCCCCGTCGTGCGGACGGCGGTGTAGAAGGATCCGTCGAAGCGGGCGTCCCGGCTGGAGACCGCCCGGTAGCAGCGCTCGTGATCCAGGGCGGCGTCCATGGGCAGCATCCTCCCCCACTCGAGGGACTCGCACTAGCAGGAATCGGACGTGGCAGTCGCCGATTGCTGCGCGGGTCAGCCGACCGCGGGCGCCGAGCGGCCAACGACAGGTACCGACCCGTCCCCGCGAACCCCGCGGCAACGATCGGTCCGGATATCTCCGACGATTCCTGGTCGGAGATCCGGACCGATCCCGGAGGTGAGCCACCGGATGGCGGACCGATCGCAGGGGCGGGGGGCGGGGCGGGGGCGGGGGGGGCGGGGCGGCGGGCGGGGTCAGGCGGGTCCGGCGGCTCGGGGGCCGGGGATGCCGCGGAAGCGGTAGGGCTGCGCCGGATGGCCGTGCTGCACCAGCCACGCCTCCCCGCCGGACTCGGATCCCAGTACGGTCGTCACGGCACTCACGACGTCGTCGACGGCCATCAGCGGCATCCGGGCCGCCTCGAGGAACCCGCGGACCGGATCGACGATCGCGGTGTCGGTGAACCCCGGGCAGACGGCATTGACCACGATCCCCCCAGCGCCAGCCCGGGACCGACGGACCGCACCAGGTTGACCACGGCCGCCTTGTTGGCGGCGTAGATGGGGTCCATCGGCACAGGTGCGAGTCCCGCGAGGCTGGCCAGCACGACCACCCGGCCCCCACCACGGGCACGCAACGCCGGCAGGGCCGCCGCCAGCCCGAAGACCACGCCGTCGAGGTTGACGCCCATCGCACGGCGGTACGCGACCTCGTCGAAACGGTCGAGCGTCACGGCCAGGCTGTCCACCCCCGCATTCAGCACGACGAGGTCCAGCCCACCGAACGACTCGACGGCCGCCGCGACAGCCGCCTCGTTGTCGGCCAGGACGCTCACGTCGCAGCGCAGCGCGAGGCCGCCGACCTCCTCGGCCACCGCCGATGCCCCGTCCACATCGATGTCGCACACGACCACCTGCGCCCCGGCGCCTGCCAGCGCCCGGCACACCCCGGCCCCGATCCCGGACGCCCCGCCGGTCACGAGCGCGACGCGACCGTCGAGGTCCAGGGGGAGGTCGGGGGCCATGAGGCCCTCCTCTCGGGGGTGACACCGGGGGTGGGACGATGCCAACGTACCAACCACGCCACAGGCGTCCGGCGCGCCCCACGTCGGCACCCGGACACCGCTCGGACGGGACGGAGAGCCCATGGACTTCCAGCACAGCCCACACGCGCAGGAGTACCTCACGAGGTTGCAGGCGTTCATGGACGACGCCGTGCTCCCCGCCGAGCCGGTCTATGCCGCCCAGCGTCGCGAGCTGACCGCGGCTGGACGGCCCCACGAGCTGCCGCAGGTCGTCGAGGACCTGAAGGCCCAGGCCCGCGGGGCCGGACTCTGGAATCTCTTCCTGCCGGACAGCACCGACCCCGCGCACGGCCTGACCGTGCTGGAATACGCCCCGCTGGCCGAGTTGTCGGGATGGTCGCCCGAGCTCGCGCCGGAGGCGCTGAACTGCGCCGCGCCGGACACCGGCAACATGGAGATCCTGCACATGTTCGGCACGCCCGCGCAGAAGGAGCAGTGGCTCGACCCGTTGCTGGCCGGTGAGATCCGATCGGCGTTCTCGATGACCGAGCCGGAGGTCGCCAGCAGCGATGCGCGCAACATCGCCACCCGGATCGAGCGCAGCGGCGACGAGTACGTGATCAACGGCCGCAAGTGGTGGAGCACCGGGGCGAGTGACCCGCGCTGCCGCGTCCTGGTCGTCATGGGCAAGACCGATCCGCACGCCGACGTGTACCACCAGCAGTCGATGGTCCTGGTGCCGATAGACACCCCTGGGGTCGAGATCGTGCGCAACGTGCCGGTGTTCGGCTACCACGACCAGCACGGGCACGCCGAGATCACGTTCACCGATGTGCGGGTGCCGGTGACGAACCTGCTGGGCGAGGAGGGCTCCGGGTTCGCGATCGCCCAGGCCCGGCTCGGCCCGGGGCGCATCCATCACTGCATGCGCGCGATCGGCATGGCCGAGCGGGCACTGGACCTGATGTGCCGCCGATCGGTCGAGCGCGTGGCGTTCGGCAAGCCGCTGGCCCGCCAGGGTGTCGTCCAGCAGTGGATCGCCGAGTCCCGGATCTCCATCGAACAGGCCCGGCTGCTGACCCTCAAGGCGGCGTGGATGATCGACACCGTGGGCGTGAAGGGCGCCCGCAAGGAGATCGCCGCGATCAAGGTCGTGGCCCCGCGGATGGCCCTCGAGGTGGTCGATCGCGCGATCCAGACCCACGGTGGCGCAGGCGTCAGCGACGACACGCCCCTGGCGATGATGTGGGCCGGCCTGCGGACACTGCGGATCGCGGACGGGCCCGACGAGGTGCACCTGCGCGACGTCGCCCGGCTCGAGCTCCGGCCGCTGGTGGTCCCGCGATGAGCGAGGGCTCCCAGGACACGGCACCCGTCCGTTCCGAGGACGCCTTCGACGTCCCGGCCCTCGACGCGTGGCTCCGCGGACGGGTCGACCTGCCCGCAGGGCTGCCTGAGGTCCGGCAGTTCCGCGGTGGGGCATCCAACCTGACCTTCCTGGTTCGCTACCCGGACCGCGACCTCGTGATGCGCCGCCCCCCGGCCGGTCACAAGGCGGCCAGCGCCCACGACATGCGCCGGGAGTTCGAGATCCAGCGGATGCTGGCCCCCTGGTTCCCGGCGGTCCCCGAGGTGCTTGGTTACACCGACGACCCGGCGATCCTCGGTTCGGAGTTCTACGTGATGACCCACGTGCCCGGGCTGATCCTGCGCGGGGACCTGCCCGCCGGCCTGACACTCGAACCGGCCGCCGCCCACGACCTCGCGCTGGGCATGTTCGACTCCCTGGCAGACCTGCACTCGGTGGACATCGCCGCCAGTGGTCTGGACGCGTTCTGGCGCGGGTCGGGGTACGTGCGCCGCCAGGTCGAGGGCTGGTCGGGGCGCTACCGGGCGGCGATCACCGACGACGTCCCGGACGCCGAGGACGTCATGTCGTGGCTGGACGCCCACCAGCCCGACGACGTCGCAGCACGGATGATCCACGGGGACTGGCGCTTCGACAACCTCGTCGTCGACCCCGAGGAGCTGTCGAACGTCCGTGCGGTGCTCGACTGGGAGATGGCCACGGTCGGCGACCCCTTGATGGACCTCGGCGCGTCACTGGCGTACTGGGTGCAGGCCGACGACGACCCGGTGTTCCAGATGTTCCGCCGGCAGCCCTCGAACGTGCCGGGCATGCCGACCCGTGACGAGGTCGTCGCGCACTACCTCGACCGGACCGGGCTGGCGCTGCCCGCAGCGGGCTGGCGCTTCTACGAGGTGTACGGGCTGTTCCGGCTGGCGGTCATCGCCCAGCAGATCTGGTACCGGTACCGGGCCGGGGAGACGACCAACCCCGCGTTCGCGCAGTTCGGGGCCGCGGTCAACCACCTGGTCTCCCGCTCCGAGCGAATCATTGCCCACCCCAGGTAGCCATTGCTCCGGATCAGCCGACTGGCACGGCCGCGCGGCGCCGGTCGCGGGTGCCCAGGGCCAGCGCCCCGACGTAGAGGACCGCGGCCACAAGCAGCAGCTCGCGATACCCGATCAGCAGGGCGAGGTACTCCAGCGCCCCGCCGAGCATCGCGCCCAGCAGGTTGACCCCGAACGCGATCGACGGCTCGGGCGCCTCGTCGAACCGCGAGGCGAACACCACGTTGGCGGTGAACACCGGCATGAACGTGAGGGCGGAGGCCACGATGATCCGGACCGGCAGGGGCAGCTGCAGCAGGGATGCGAGCGGGACCAACCAGACCAGGGCCAGCGAGGCCAGCAGGACCGCATACGCGAGGGGCAGGGAGATCCGGTCCGACCGACCTGTGCGCTTCATCCACGCCGTGAACTCCACGGCGGCGAGAACGGCCACGAGGATCCCGCCGAACACGATCGCATTGACCAGCCACGTGGTCCCGAACAGCAGGGCGAACATCGTGATGGCCCGGGTCTCCAGGAGAAGGAATGCCGCGCCCAGCAGGAACAGGTCCGCGTACCGACGGGTCCGCCGCAGGCTGCCCACAGCGCCCCGGACCGCCACCAGGCTGATCCCGAGGATCATTGCGAGCACGGCGAGGTAGAACCCCGGGATGTGCGGCGTGCGCAGGTAGAGGAACGGGCGGTTGTCGTCGACCGGTGCCGGTGCACCGGCCAGCAGGGCGGCCGACTGGTCCTCAGGCGAGCAGCGCTGCATCGACTCGTCCGCGCTGACAACCAGGACCGCGGAGTTGTAGTCGCGGTTGAGGTCGATGCACGGAGCATGCCCGAAGGCCGATGCCATGGTCGCGCCGAGTCGACCCACGAGCCAAGGCTCGCGGTAGTAGTTGTACATCGCGAACACGCCGTCATCGGCGAGCAGCTCACTGACCCGGTGCATCGCCGGCTCGGTGAACAGGTAGGACTCCAGGCGCAGCTGGCTGGCGCCAGCAACCAGGGTGAGCGAGTCCGGCAGCGCGAACAGGATGGTGTCGTAGGGTCCGTCGGCCTGTTCGATGAATGCCCGGCCGTCGTTGATGTGGACCGTCACCCGGGGGTCGTCGAACGGCTTGTTCGGGTTGATGTCCTGGCCGATCTCACGGATGCGAGGGTCGATCTCGACCGCGTCCACACTGGTGGCCCCTTGGCGCAGAGCCAGGGCGACATCGGTTCCAGTCCCCGCCCCGACGATCAGCACGCGCCCCGGTTCGGTACGTGCCGAGCGCTGGTAGGGCACGGCGTAGAACGGCTCGAACCCGACCCGTGCGTCCACGTCCGTCACCGCCTGGTGCGGCACCCCGTTGGCGATGATCGTGGTGAACTCACCGATCGTGGTCATCTGCGACTGCGTCTCGATCTTGTAGTACGGCGACCAGCGCACCCCCGGTTGGGCGGTCTCCACCGCCAGCGCACCCACGAGCGCGACCACGCTCAGGCATGTCAGGAGCAGCCCGACTCGCCCCACCGGGGCGAACGTCGCGGCCGAGTACTCCCCGGTCCCGCGCGCCATCGGCGCCGGCCAGTACAGGACCAGCGTGAGAACGCCCACGACCACGCCCCACACCAGCGACGGGGCGCCGAGGAAACTCAACGCTGTGAACGCCGTGATGCCGATCAGCGACCCGATGAGGTCGAACCGGTAGGCCGTCAGGCGCGGGAGCTCGAAGAAGCACTGCCCGACCAGGTAGCCGGGTCCGAACAGCACCGCCGCCACGATCACGAACACGACCGGGAGCACCACCCAGGCTGGCGGCCCGGTGGTCGACAGGGACGTGAAGAAGATGAGGTCCGAGTTGGAGCGATCCACCTCGACCGGGGCGGCCAGCACGCCCATGACCATGATGGCCAGCAGCGGCGGGAACCAGATCGGCGGCTGCGCGCCCTGCCGGGAGCGCAGGAAGCCCAGGCCGATGCCCAGGAACGACCCGAGCAGCACGATGTTCGAGAAGTACGACAGGTGCAGGATGTTGGCCCCGAGCCAGCGGATCAGCGCGAGCTCGAGGAACAGCATCAGGGCGCTGCCCAGCACGAGCCGCAGTGGGACCCGCGAGATCAGCATGGGCACACCGTAGACGCCGGGCGTGGGGATCCGGTCCCGGCCTGGCGTGAGTGGCCGCCGGGCTGATCGCAACCGGCATCGAGGGTCGACTCAGACCGGTGGCTCGAGCCCCTCGTGAGCGTAGAGCGCCCGGATCAGCGGTGCGTAGTCACCGGCGTAGAACGCCTCGAACGGCCGCGGCGTGTAGCGCACGAGGTCGACGAACGGCAGGTCGCACAACGCGCGCAGGGCCAGCAGCTCATCGGGCGGGAAGGCCACGACCGCAGGGCCGACCCGCCCTGCACCCGCCGCCGCGACCCCCGGCGGGGGGCCCCAGGGCAGCGCGATCGTGTCGTGCGCCTGCCCCTCGATCTCCGGGATCGGGGCCGCGCCGGACACTGGCCACGGCGCCGGACCGGCGAGGCCGAAGGCCGGGTTCACCTCGATCGCCGACAGGACCGTGGCGGCGGCGGTCCATGCTCTCGAGCGGTCGAGGCGCCGCGGCAGGTACAGCACGAGCAGGACGGCGGCCGGAGCCGCGAACGTCACGAACGCGAGGACGTTCGCGGTCGTCGTCACGGCCTCAGTGATCGCCTGTCCGGCGTCCACTGCATTGCCCACCGTTGCATCCGACAGGCCGTTGACCGCGCCCTGGATGTCATCACCGACGAATGGGAGCCCCGACAGCGTGCTCCCGATCGAGTTCCAGGAGTCCTCGACTCCCTGAGCACTGTCGGTGAACCCCGTGCTGATGGCCGTCAGGGTCATCACCGCCTTCTTCACGGCCCAGGCGAAGAATCCGAAGAGCACGAGGGCGAGCAGCACGAACACATCGCGGGTGACCTGCTGGTTCCGAGGTCCAGCGAGGTCCGGGTAGAGGCGCATGCGGCGATCCTCACACGCACACCCGCCGCGACGCCGCCCAGGCGCGCCCGGCACCGAGCCGCCCGGCCCTCGACGCCGCTGAGTGGGCCGGGGCGCCCGCGTGGGCCACGTCATCACGCGTCGTGACTTAGGTCCCCCACTCCGAGGCCTCCTGCCCCTGCGAGTTGCTGGCCGGCATGGGTGATGCTTGAGCCCCGGACGAGTGCAACGGAGGTGGTGGCATGGACAAGATCCCGTCGGAGGGCACAACCCTGCCGTCCCCGTCCACTCATGGCGAGATGGCCTCCCGGCGCCGTGGGGCCGAGTGGGCGCGCGCGGTGGTCGTTCAGGCGATGACCCGGCCGGTGCTCACGATCGATGTGACCGAGAGCCTGTGGGATGCGTGGCAGCTGCTCAGCGTCTCGGGTCTTCGGCACCTGGTGGTGGTCGACGACGGCCGCTGCCTCGGAGTCATCTCCGACCGCATGATCCTCACCGACATCCCGGTCTCCGAGGAGCGCATGCGCGCCCGCGGGGTCGGCGATCTCCTGTCCCGCGCACCGGCGCGGTCGGTGAGCGACTATGCGCCGCTCGCCGACGTCGCGCGCATCATGGCCCGACACTCCGCAGAGGCCGTTCCCGTCGTCGACGAGCTCGGCCGACTGGTCGGTATCGTGACCGGCTCGGACCTCGTTCGCTGGTGGGCCGCGGACGGCACCGAGAGGCCGTAGGCTGCGCTGCGTGACTGACGCGCGCAACGACCGGCTGGTCTGGATCGACCTCGAGATGACGGGGCTGGACCCGTCGCACGACGAGATCGTCGAGATCGCCGCCATCGTCACCGACGCCGAGCTCAACGAGCTCGATGCCGGGATCTCCCTGGTCGTGTGCCCCCCGGACCTCTCGATCCTCGAGGGCATGGAGGACATCGTGGTGCGGATGCACACCGAGTCCGGGCTCCTCGACGACATCCCCGCCGGGATCACCCTCGCCGACGCGGGCGCGCAGGTCCTGGCCTACGTACAAGGTCACGTGAGTGAGCCCCGTCGCGCGCCGCTGGCCGGGTCCAGCGTCTACGTGGACCGCGGGTTCCTCACCAGGTACCTGCCCGAGCTCGACCAGTACATGCACTACCGGCTCATCGACGTCTCCACGATCAAGGAGCTGGCACGCCGCTGGTACCCCCGCTCGTACTTCAACGCCCCGGCCAAGACCGGCGGGCATCGGGCGCTGGCCGACATCCGGGAGTCCATCGCCGAGCTGCGCTACTACCGCGACACGCTCTTCGTCGCGGTCCCCGGGCCGTCCACCGATCAGGCCCGCGCGGCCGCCACGAACCACGTCGTGGACCATGCGGTGAGCACTTCTGAGTCGGAGCTGCCCGCCTGAGTCGGGTACACTCGACACCTGCTGGGCAGTGATCCTGCCCAGCGCATGGTGGGTGTAGCTCAGCTGGTAGAGCACCTGGTTGTGGTCCCGGTGGTCGCGGGTTCAAGTCCCGTCACTCACCCCATGCGTTGGGCCGTCCGGAACACGGACGGCCCAACGCTCTTCCGCCGGTCGCCGGGGGATCCTCGTGGTGACGGGGCCGCGATTCCCCGTTGAGCGCGACTCCCAGCGGCCTGCCGGTACGCTCGGAGTCGACTCGGTCCCCACCACGGCAGGAGCCCACTGTGCCCACACCGCAGCGCCATGCAGCGACAGCCGCCGCACTCCTGCTCCTGACAGCCCTCGCGGGCTGCGGATCCGGTGGGGAGGTGACCCTCCCGACCGCACTGCCCTCGGGGTCCGTCGAACAGCCGACGCCCTCGCTGAGCCTGCCGAGTGAACGACCCAGCCCGTCGCGCCCCGCGGCGACCGACACCACGAAGCCCACCGCGTCACCGAGCGAGAAGCCCACGGAGTCGCCCAGCGAGACGCCCACGGAGGCACCCACGACGGAAGCGCCCACCAGCGAAGCGCCCACGGAATCCCCGACCCCGTCGAAGACGCTCTCCCAGGCGGCCACCTCCATCCCGCCCTCGAGTCCCGCGGCCGCCACGTCCACGAAGCCGGCGGAGTCGCCGACGCCCACGGAGTCCGAGACGCCCACCGAGTCCGAGACTCCCACGCCCTACCGAGACCCCCACGCCGACCGATACCGCCACGCAGTCGCCGAGTGACAGCCCAACGCCGACCAGCGCCTCCCCGACCGACTCGTCGAGTGCGTCCGCGACCGAGTCGGCCTCGGCATCCGCTGCCCCGGATGGATCGCAGGAGAGCACCTTGCCGCTGTGGCTTGCCCTGGGTGCCGTGGGGGCGGTGTTCGCAGGGCTGGCCCTGTTCGCCGCCGCCGGCCGCAAGAAGAAGGCATGGGATGAGCGCATGGTCGTCGAGCAGGCCCAGGGACAGTGGGTCGTGTCCGAACTGGTCCCCGCCCTGACGAACCCCGCAACACCGCCGGAGATGGTGGGCCCGCACTGGGCCACCGCGCAGCCCACCCTGGACCAGCTCGAGGCCAACCTGGCCGGGCTGGTGACCGACGCCCCGGACGAGGCGCGCGCGGCGCAGGCCAGGGCGATCGCCACCGCCATGACCCAGGTGCGCTCCTCGGCCGCGGCACACGTCGCGCTCGTCGGGTCCGCCGGGGCCGACCCCCAAGCCGTGGCCACGTCCGCTGCAGCGCTGCAGACGGCCCGCAGCCAACTGGCAGCGGCATTGGGCAACACGGCCTGAGAGGGCGTTGGGGCGGATCGTCGGGTTGACCCCGAAGTCGCCCCGACGACCGCGACGGCCAGGACCCCCGAGGCGCCCTACTGCGGCTTGACCATCGGGAACAGGATCGTCTCCCGGATGTTCATGCCAGTCAGCGTCATCACCAAGCGGTCGATGCCCATTCCCTGGCCACCGGTGGGCGGCATGCCGTAGTCCAGGGCGGTGCAGGAAGTCGTCGTCGATCGCCATGGCCTCCAGGTCGCCGGCCGCGGCCAGCAGCGACTGGGCGTAGAACCGCGCGCGCTGGTCGACGGGGTCGTTGAGCTCGGAGTAGGCGGTGCCCTGCTCGGCTCCCCAGCACACGAGGTCCCACTTCTCGGCGAACCGCGGGTCGTCGCGGTGGGCCTTGGTCAGCGGGGCGATCTCCTTGGGGAAGTCCATGTAGAACGTCGGAAGCTCCGTGGAGTCCTCGCACAGCTCCTCGTACAGGGCCTCGAGGACCGCACCCCAGGTCCAGTGCTCCTCGACCTCGATGTGGTGCGTGGCCGCGTGCGCCCGCATCTCCTCGATCGGGGTGTCGGCGTGGATGTGCTCGCCGAGCTTCTCGCTGACTGCATCGACGACCGTGATGTGCCGCCACTCCCCGGACAGGTCGTACTCCCTGATCGAGCCGTCGGGCTGGATCCGACGGGCCACCGGCTCGCCGAAGCGCGGCGATCGCGGCCTCCTGGATCATCTCCTGGGTCAGGATCCGCATGTCCTGGTAGTCCGAGTACGTCTGGTACATCTCCAGGGACGTGAACTCCGGGTTGTGCGAGGAGTCCGCTCCCTCGTTGCGGAACTGCCGGCCCAGCTCGAACACCCGCTCCATCCCACCGACCAGCAGCCGCTTGAGGTGCAGCTCGGTGGCGATGCGCAGGAAGACGTCGAGGTTGTAGGCGTTGATGTGCGTCTCGAACGGTCGCGCGTTGGCGCCGCCGTGGATCTGCTGCAGGATCGGGGTCTCCACCTCGACGAACCCGCGCCGGTGCAGGGAGTCGCGCACGCTGTGGACCATCGTGGCGCGCATGTAGGCCGCACTGCGGGCCTCCGGGCGGACGATGAGGTCCACGTAGCGCATCCGCGCGCGGGCCTCGGGATCGGTCAGGCCCTTGTGCTTCTCGGGCAGCGGTCGCAGCGACTTCGCAGTGAGGACCCACGACGTGGCCGAGACGCTGAGCTCGCCCTTTCGCGAGGTGATCACCTCACCGGTGACCGACACGTGGTCGCCGAGGTCGATGATCCGCTTCCACAGGTCGAGCTGCTCCTCGCCGACCTCGGCCAGCGACAGCATCACCTGCAGGTCACCAGAGCCGTCGCGCAGCGTGGCGAAGCAGAGCTTGCCCCCGTCGCGCTTGAGCATGACCCGGCCCACGACACTCACGACCTCGCCGGTCCGCTGGTCGGCAGCCGAGCTCCGCCATGCTGCGCGCGCACCTCAGCCAGGGTCGCCGTCCGCGGGCCCCCGACCGGGTACGGGTTGATCCCCATCTCCCGGATCCGCTCGAGCTTCTCGCGGCGGACCCGGACCTGCTCCGGCAGGCCGTCGGTCGACAGCGCCGCCTCCAGCGGGTCCTCCTCGGCGGGGATCAGAGCGGCCACCTCCGCGGCGTACACCTCGCTCGAGCGATCCAGCGAGCCCGCGCCCTCCTCGGTGCCGCGGCGCAGGGCCAGGGCCAGCGAGGGCCTGGTGAGGAATCCCTCCGCGCTGCCGGCGGCGATGCCGACCCGGGGCAGGTCGGAGGAGTACTCGAAGCAGATGTACCGCGGCTGCCAGTCCGGGGAGTACTTCGCGTTCGAGCGGTACAGGCTCTCGAGCTGCCAGTTGGCGTTGCCCACCATGAGGACCCTGCGCCACGTGCGGGCGATCGGGCCGGCGCCCAGGGACTCGCCGCGCTGGAAGGCCTCGCGGAACACGGCGAAGTTCAGCGACACCCGCGACGCGCCCAGGTCCCCGGCGCGACGCGCCAATCCCGCGACCAGGAACTCGATCAGGCCGTTCTCGGCCGTGGGGTCGCGACGCATGAGATCCAGGGAGAGGCCGTTGCGACCCCAGGGCACGAACGAGAGGAAGCCGCGGACCTTGTCCTCGCCGTCATAGGCGGCGACCAGGACGCAGTCGCCGTCCAGAGGGTCACCGAGCCGGCCGAGGGCCATCGAGAAGCCGCGCTCCTCCCCGCCGTCCCCACGCCAGAGGGATGCCGCTGCCTCGAGCTCCTCGAAGTCGGCCGGGGCGAGCGTCCCGTGCCGGACAGCCCGCACGGTGTACCCGCGACGCTCGATCCGGGACACGGCCTGCCGGACGTCCTTCATCGCGCGGCCCTCGAGGGAGAAGTCGGTCAGCCCGAGGATCGCCTCGTCGCCGATCTGGAAGGTGTCCAGACCAGCCTTCTGGTAGGCCGCCGCGCCCTCCTCGCCGGCCGCCATGACGGCCATGGACCAGCCGTTCGCCCGGACGTGCTCGCGGAACCTGTCGATGGCCATCGGCCACCGGGCGGGGTCCCCCATGGGATTCCCGCTGGCCAGGGCCACACTGCCCACCACGCGGTAGGACACCCCCGCCAGGGCGTCATCGACGGAGTCGGTGTCCCAGACCACGGACTTGTCGCGACGGGTGGCGAAGTACCCCAGCGAGTCCAGGCCACCGAACTGGCGAAGCAGCGCGCGCACGCGGGCCTCGTCACTGGCCTCCAGCGTCCGGGAGTCCTTCGGTGAGCGGAACCACACGTAGGCAGCACCGAGCACCACGGCGGCGCCGAGCAGGTTCACCACCGCCCGCACCCAGAGCGGGACCGTCAGGCCCTGGTCGGACTGGACCGCTCCGACGTCCTGAAGGATCGTCTCAAGGCCGAACACCGACGGCCACACCAGCCTCGCCGCCGGTGCCGTACCGGCTGGCCAGCCAGCCGCCCACGAACACTGTGACTGCGCCACCGACGAGAAGGACGCCCAGGGCTCGCAGGTCAGCCCCTTTGGCGTTGTGTGCGCGGAACTGGCCCTTGGCCCGGATGGCCAGGACGATCAGCGCGATGTTGACGACGACCCCGACCCACTTCGCCCACGAGGTGGCATCGGCGGCGGCGAGCGAGAGCAGGCGGCCAAGGGTCGGCAGGAGCAGGATCAGGATCAGGCCGAGCCACCATGCCTCCGCGAGGCGCCGTCGGAGCCCGATCGCGATGACCAGGACGAGGCTGGCGTAACACGAGGTTCGGGTCGACGATCAGGAAGGTCTCGGAGACGATGTCGTCGGGTCGGTCGAAGTAGCGCTGGAAGGGCCGGATGATCGAGACCACGAAGAGGAACAACGCGTAGAGCAGGGCACCGGTGGCGAACCAGTCGGCGGCGACATCGGAGCGGGAGTTGTGGGCGAACCTGCTCGCCTCGCGGACGACGGTCGACTGCTCCAGGCTCGGGTCCGACGTCGTATCGGCCGCCGACTCCGGCGTGTTCCCCATGGTCGATCCCCTGACTGGTCGGGCTGTGGGTGGGCCACATCCTAGGGCGCCTCAGGAGGCGGCCCGCCTCGATTCGTCCCTCGGGTACGTGCGTTTGGCCCCCTCCCCCCGGCGTTGGTATGGTGTGGGGGCACTCGCGCCGTTAGCTCAGTTGGTAGAGCAGCTGACTCTTAATCAGCGGGTCGTAGGTTCGAGCCCTACACGGCGTACCAGCCCCCCCGGCGATCCCGGGGGGGCTTTCGCGTTCCCGGGCCGGAGCCCCAGAGCCGCCGCAGCTACGTCCCGGCCATCTCCGCCCGTAACGGTTACAGCGACGGCCCCGGCGCGCCGGGCGGCTCAGAGGTACAGCCCGGTCTCGTCCTCGGCCACGCGGGACGCCGCCACGGCGTGGATGTCGCGCTCGCGCAGCAGGACGTAGGCCAGCCCACGGAGCTCGACCTCCGCGCGTTCCTCGGGCTCGAAGAGCACCTGGTCGCCCACCTCCACGGCACGCACCAACGGCCCGATGGCCACGGCTGTGGCCCAGGTCAGTCGCTTGCCCACCGCTGCGGTCGCCGGGATCAGGATCCCTCCGCCGGATCGCCGCTCCCCGTCGGGGCTGTCGATGTGGACCAGCACCCGGTCGTGGAGCAGCTTGATCGGCACCGACCCATCCGCACCGGGCGTGAGATCGGGTGCCGACGGGGGCTGCTGGCGCACCCGGTGAGCCTAGCGGAGTACGGTTTTGGGTCATGACCGGTCTCGCGGATGCGCTCGACCTGTCCCTGGAGGTCGGCGAGCTCGTGCAGCTCTCCGGCGGACACACGACCCGCACCGTGGACAACATGGAGCGCATGGCTGCCGCTCTCGGTGCCCAGGAGAGCAACGCCAGGATCTCCTCGGTCAACGTGGCCATGACCGTCTCCGCGGACGGCCAGCAGATCACCGCCGGTCGGCACGCCCGGCACCTGGGCATCAACTTCACCACGCTGACCCAGGTCAAGCGCCTCGTCGCCGACACCGAGGCCCACGGACTCACCGCCAGCCAGGTGCGTGCGCGGCTCACGCTGATCCGCAACACGGGCGCGGTCTACCCCACATGGCTGGTGATGCTGGCGCTTGGCGGCTCCACCGCCGCGTTCGCGGCCCTGTTCCACGCCGGCGCGAGCGTCATGGCCCTGGCACTGCTGGGGGGTGGGCGGGGGCCTGGGTCCGGCACCTGCTGGTCGGGCGCGGACTCCAGCCGTTCGTGTCCGTCTCCAGCGCCGCCTTCGTCTCCGCCCTGATCGTCGCCGGAGGCGGGCACCTCCTCGGGCTCCTCGAGGTGGAGGTGACCCCGGCACTGGCGGCCTCGACGCTGTTCCTGGTCCCCGGGGTCCCGATGCTCAACGGGACCGCCGACCTGCTCACCGCCCACTACCTCAACGGCGTGGTGAAGCTCGCCATGAGCGCGGTCATCATCGCCTCCGCCGCCGTCGGGCTCACGGCAGCCGTTGCCCTCGTGGGGGCCCTGCCATGACCTGGGCGCTCTCGCTGTGGGCCGGAGTGGCGGTGCTCGGCTTCGCGATGGTGTTCGCGGTGCCGCGAAGGACGCTGCCAGGGATCGTCGCGCTGGCCATCGTGGCGCACCTCGTACGCAGCATGGGCCTGGATCTGGGCGCCGCACTGCCGTTGGCCAGCTTCGGTGCTGCTCTTCTGGTGGGGTTCACCGCGGCGGTCGTCGCACCCCGGACCGACCAGGCCACTCCCATCTACGCGTTCGCCCCGGTGATCCCCCTGATCCCCGGCACCTACATGTTCGACGCCCTCACTGGGGTGCTCGAGCTCACCTCGGGGAAGGAGCCCAACCCCTCGGCCATCGTCGACGCCGCCGTGGTGAACGGGTCGATCGCGACGCTGACGGTGATCGCCCTGGCCGTGGGTGCCATCACCCCGACGCTGCTCGTCGGCCGCCACCTCGCGCGGCTGGTGTCCGGCGGGCCGTCCGAGGGCGAGTAGCCGCGACGGGTCTGGCGCGCGCGAACAACCTGGCGGCCGATCCGAGGCGGGTACTGCGAGTTGGGGCCGTCAGATGACCGCGGCAAGCCCTGCCAGGGCGCCTGCCTGTGCGCGCGGCACTGGCAGGAACACGATGTCGGTGGGGACCTGCTGGGCGGGCGGGGCAGCAATCGCCCAGCGCACGGTCTTGCTCGTGATGCGGACCGCGATCAACCCGCCGACGACAGCGCCGGCGGTGAGGGCGACGTTCTTCCAGCGCACGCCATCGGAGCCCACGTAGAAGTCCTTGAGCTTGTTCGTGCCGCGCTTGGCCACCTTCGTGGGGTTCACCCGATCCTCGAGATCGGTGAGGGTGCCGACAAGGCGCTCACGGGTCGCATCGAGGTCGGCCTCGATCTCGGCGGGCTTGCGCACGGGAGCACTCGCAGGCTTGCTGGCACTTGCCTCGGACACGTCAATCCTCCTGACAGCACGGAATGGCCCCACCATACGCGGGCAGAGGCAGCCCAAGCCATCGCGGGGATAGGGTCGGGACGCCCGAACCTGCAGGAGGTCCCATGAACACCCGACTCGAGCCCGGTGACACCGCCCCCGACTTCGACCTCGCCGACGACCGTGGTGGCCGGATCCGGCTCGCCGACCTGCGCGGGCAGCGGGTCGTGCTCTACGCCTACCCCGCGGCCATGACTCCCGGGTGCACGAAGCAGGCCTGCGACTTCCGCGACTCGCTCGACGCCCTGGCGGCCGCCGGGATCACCGTCGTGGGCATCTCCCCGGACGCCCCGGAGAAGCTCGCGAAGTTCCGGGCCAAGGATCACCTGACCTTCCCCCTGGCAAGCGACCCGGACAAGGCCGTCCTCACGGCCTACGGAGCGTTCGGCGAGAAGTCCCTGTACGGCAAGACCGTGGTGGGCGTCATCCGCTCGACCTTCGTCATCGACCCCGACGGTCGTGTCGAGCGCGCGATGTACAACGTGAAGGCCACTGGGCACGTCGCCAAGCTCCGCCGCGAGCTGGGTCTCTGACGGCTGCGTCCCGCATGGCCGGGGCACGGCTGAGAGGCACTTCGGGGCTACCGGCGCTCCCATGCACCGGGCTCGGCCAGCAACCCACGGGTGGTGTCGGGCAGCGTGCCGCTGACCACGTCGTCGAGCGTGACCTGCTCCAGCACCGTGCGGAGCGCGGCCCGCGTTGCGACCCAGACGTCGCGAAGGTGCTCGGCAGCACCGGGGTAGTCCATGTCCTCCGGGGCCTGCCCACGCACGGCGGCGATGGGCCCGTCCAGCGCGCGGAACACGTCAGCGACGGCGATCTCGGTGGCGGGCCGGGCCAATCGGAACCCGCCCTCGGCCCCCCGCTTGCTCAGCACCAACCCGGCGCGGCGCAGCTGGGTGAGGATGCCCTCGAGGAACTTCACCGGGATCCCCTGCAACGCGGCGAGCTCCTCGGAGGTCACCAGCTGGTCGGGGCGGCTGGCCAACTCGGCCAGCGCGCGGGTGCCGTAGTCGACGCGCGCCGAGACCTGCATGCCCTCATCCAACCATCCGCCCGGCCCTGGGCTCTCCCGGGATCGGCCACGATGACTGCCACAATGGGGGCACGCGGGTGTGGCGGAATTGGCAGACGCGCAGGATTTAGGTTCCTGTGTCCACGGACGTGCGGGTTCAAGTCCCGCCACCCGCACGGTCGCTGGTCCGGTGACGGTCCTGGTGGAAAGGCGGCCATGGCCCAGATGGCCCAGCCCCACGGCGACCTCCAGAACATCGCGGGGAGGGATGCCGACCTGGCGCAGGGGCGAGAGCCCGCCCACGGCGCGGCACCCCGGCCCTGCGGCGAGCACGGGGCCAGGAGCGCGGACGGCCCTGGCTTCAGGTGGCGGGATCGCCGAGCAGCTCGGCCAGCACCGGAGCCAGCGCACGGAAGGCCTGACCGCGGTGGCTGATCGCGTCCTTCTCGGCGGCGTCCATCTCCGCGGTGGTCCGCGACGATCCGTAGGGCTCGAAGATCGGGTCGTAGCCGAATCCGCCGGCGCCCCGACGCTCCCGCATGAGGGAGCCATCGATCTGGCCCTCGACGACCCTGCACTCTCCGGGCTGGCCATGGTGCCCGGGCGGCATCGCGACGGCAGCAGCACAGAAGAAGTGCGCCCCACGGCGCTCGTCCGGGGTGTCGGACAGCTGGGCGAGGACGAGGTCCAGGTTGGCCTCATCATCACCGTGCCGTCCTGCCCAGCGTGCCGACAGGATCCCCGGCAGCCCGTTGAGCGCATCGACGCACAGTCCGGAGTCGTCGGCGATCGCCGGCAACCCGGTGTACGCGGCCACGGCACGAGCCTTGAGCAGCGCGTTGGCCGCGAAGGTGGTGCCGGTCTCGGCAACGTCGGGCAGGGCTGCGAATGCCTGCGCACCCACGAGCTCCACGTCCAGCCCAGCGGCGTCGAGGATCCGGCGGAGCTCGGCGACCTTCCCCGCATTGCGCGTGGCCAGCACGACCCGACGGGTCACGGCCGGCCCCCGGGAGAGCCGCCCAGGGCTGCCGCCTGGAGGTCGGTCAGCGTCAGGCAGCCGGCCGCGGCCAGGTCGAGCAGCCGGTCGAGCTCCGCGCGGTCGAACGGCTCGCGCTCGGCGGTCCCCTGGACCTCGACGAACCGCCCGGATCCGGTCATCACGACGTTCATGTCGGTGTCGGCCCGGACGTCGTCGTCGTAGTGCAGGTCAAGGCAGGGCTGCCCGTCGACGATGCCGACGCTCACCGCTGCGACGGAGTCCACCAGGGGCGAGGCGCCCGCGGCCACGAGACCCTGGCCACGCGCCCAGGCCACAGCGTCTGCGAGGGCCACGTAGGCACCGGTGATCGCGGCCGTCCGGGTGCCGCCGTCGGCCTGCAGGACGTCGCAGTCGATCACGATCGTGTTCTCTCCCAGCGCCCGCACGTCGATGACTGCCCGCATCGACCGTCCGATCAGGCGGGAGATCTCGTGGGTCCGGCCGCCGATCCGGCCCTTGACCGACTCGCGGTCCGATCGGGTGTTGGTCGAGCGCGGCAGCATCGCATACTCCGCGGTGACCCAGCCAGAACCTGAGCCCTTCTTCCAGCGCGGAACCCCCGCGGTGAAGGACGCGGCGCACAGGACTCGCGTGGCGCCGAATGACACCAGGCAGGAGCCCTCGGCGTGGTCCAGCCAGCCCCGCTGGAAGGTCACCTCGCGCAGCGCATCGGGCGCACGGCCATCGGATCGGGTCACAGCTCCACCACCATCCCGGGGGCGGCCAGAGCCACCTCCCCATTGAACGCACTGCGCCCCTCGGCCAGCGTCGCCCCCGGATCGTTCCACGACACGAGGTGTGTCAGTACCAGTCGCCCGGCTCCTGCCGCGGTCGCGTGCTCAGCGGCCTGGACCCCGGTCATGTGCAGGTCCTTCGGGTTGACCACGTCGCTCAGGCACGAGGCCTCGAACAGGGCGAGGTCTGCCCCGCGCGTGAGCTCGACGAGTGCCGGAGTCGGGCCGGTGTCCCCGCTGTAGACCAGCGACGCACCACCGGCTTCGACGCGGATCGCATAGGCCGCGACCGGGTGCGCGACCCGGGCCACCGTGATGCTGAATGGGCCGATCGGCACCGGGTCGGGTGAGTGGTCCACGAACCGGTAGATGCGCTCCAACCCCTCGACTGGCTCCCCCGGCGAGGTCCGGTACGCCTCGGCGATGCGCCGACCGGTCCCGCGCGGACCGTGCACGGCCAGCGGTGGCGGCGGTCCGTCAGGGTGGTACTTGCGCGCCACGTACATGCCGGCGAGGTCCAGGCAGTGGTCGGCGTGCAGGTGGGAGAGCAGCACGGCGTCGAGCGTGCGGATGTCCGTGGCTGCCGCCAATGGCCCCAGCGACCCGGGCCCGAGGTCCAGGACGATCGCGGCGCCCTCATGCTCGACGAGGTAGCAGGAGGCAGCTGAGGTCGGGTTCGGGAACGATCCCGCACAGCCGATGACAGTGAGTCGCACGCGCCCTCCCGCGATGTGGGGGCACGAGCCGCCCCGACACGCGGGCAACCCTAGCGAGCCACAACGGCCGGCCCCCGAGCCCGGTGGGGACAATGGGAGTCATGTCGCTCACACCGTCCATCGCAGGCCCGGGCGTGGGCAACCCCGACGCCCCCATCGGGATCTTCGACAGCGGCGTGGGCGGGCTCACGGTCGCCCGCTCGGTCATCGACCAGCTGCCCGACGAGGCGATCCTCTACGTCGGCGACACCGCCCGGGGGCCGTACGGCCCGCGCCCGATCGCCGAGGTCCGGGCGTTCGCCCTCGACGTCATGGACCACCTGGTCGACTCGGGGGTCAAGGCCCTGGTGATCGCGTGCAACTCCGCGTCGGCGGCAGTCCTTCGCGACGCCCGTGAGCGCTATCCGGTGCCGGTCGTGGAGGTCATCAAGCCGGCTGTCCGCCGTTCGGTGCGGGCGACGCGTGACGGGCGGATCGGGGTCATCGGGACGCTGGCCACCGTCACGAGCGGGGCCTACGAGGACGCATTCGCCGCCGCACCACACCTGACCATCCGGTCGCGGGCCTGTCCGTTGTTCGTCGACTTCGTGGAGTCCGGGGTCGTCACCGGAGACGAGGTGATCGCCGTGGCCCACGAGTACCTCGACCCGCTGCTCGACGAGGGCATCGACACCCTCGTCCTGGGCTGCACGCACTACCCGCTGCTGACCGGCGTGATCTCCTACGTGTGCGGCGACGACGTGACGCTGGTCTCGTCGGCCGAGGAGACCGCCAAGGACGTCTACCGGACCCTTGCCGCGCACCAGCTCGGGCGCCCAGCCGATTCGCCGCCCCCGGTGCACCGGTTCCTGGCCACCGGTGACCCTCTGCCGTTCGCGCGGCTGGGGCGCCGGTTCCTCGGCCCGGAGGTCACCCTGGTCGAGCAGACCCCGGAGTGGGTCACCGCCGGTTGATCGGCTTGGCGATCCGGGCCCCGGGGATGCGACCATGGGGCCCGTGAGCATCGCACCCGTGGAGGACGTGGAGGTCGCCGAGGAGGCCGACGTCGACACGCCCTGGGTGACCATCGTCTGGAACGACCCGGTGAACCTGATGTCCTACGTCACGTTCGTGTTCATGACGTACTTCGGGTATCCGCGCGCCAAGGCCGAGGCGCTCATGCTCGACGTGCACCAGGAGGGCCGCGCGCTGGTCAGCTCGGGCAGCCGGGACGCCATGGAGCGCGACGTCACGGCGATGCACAGCTACGGTCTCTGGGCCACCATGTCGCGGGACCACTGAGGAGCACCATGGGCCTGCTCGACCCGCCGGGGTTCCGGCGCAACCGCCACGGCAAGGTCTGGCTGCACCTCGGCGACGCCGACCGTCGCCTGATTGGTGACCTCCTGACGCAGATGGTCGGCCTGCTCGCAGAGCCTGAGGCGGAGGCCCCCGTGGACCCGCTCGCCGAGCTGGTGGGGATCGACCCGACCGCGGCCCGCCCCGAGGACCCGGCGCTGGCCCGCCTGTTCCCCGATGCCTACGAGGACCCCGACGATGCCGATGAGTTCCGCCGCTTCACGCAGCGCGACCTGCGAACCACGAAGCTGGGCAACCTCACAACGGCGCACGAGACGCTGGCTCGGCCCAACCCGACTCAGCTGTCCGAGGCCGAGTGCCTGGCGTGGCTCGGCGCACTGAACGACCTGCGCCTGACGCTGGGGACCCGGCTGGAGGTCGGCGAGGACGGCCCGGAGGAGTTCCTCGCCCTGCCCGAGGACGACCCCCGGCGGGCGATGTACCTCGTCTACGACTGGCTGACCTACCACCAGGACCGCCTGGTGCACGCCCTGCAGAAGGGCGTGCGCGCATGATCCAGATCCCGCCACGGAACCCGGCGCTCCCCGAGCCGGCCCTGCTCGGACGCATCCGTGCCGGTGTCATCGGCGACGACCAGGTGATGGACGGTCCGTACGGCCGCCGCCGGGTCACCTACGCCGACTACACCGCCAGCGGTCGCGCCCTGGACTTCATCGAGGACTTCATCCGCTGCGAGGTGCTGCCCCGCTACGCCAACACGCACACCGAGTCCAGCGGAACCGGGCTGCAGACCACCCGGCTGCGTGAGGATGCCCGCCGGATCATCCGCGAGTGCGTGAACGGCGACGCCTCCACCGCCGTGATCTTCGCCGGCTCGGGCACGACCGGCGCGATCAACAAGCTGATCGGGATCCTCAACCTGCGCATCCCCGCCGACCTCGATGACCGCTACGGGTTCAGTGCCCAGATCCCCGAGGCAGAGCGCCCCGTGGTGTTCATCGGCCCGTTCGAGCACCACAGCAACGAGCTGCCGTGGCGGGAGTCCATCGCCGACGTCGTGCTGATCCCGGAGAGCCCCGACGGGCACATCGATGCCGATCGCCTGGAGGCAGAGCTCGTCCGGTACGCCGACCGTGCGCTGAAGATCGGCAGCTTCAGCGCCGCATCCAACGTGACCGGCATCCTGTCCGACGCCGAGGGGATCACCCGGCTGCTGCACGCCCACGGCGCGCTGGCGTTCTGGGACTACGCCGCAGGCGGGCCGTACATCGACATCGACATGAACCCGGGCGGGGACCCGACCGCAGCCAAGGACGCGGTGTTCCTCTCGCCGCACAAGTTCATCGGCGGTCCGGGGACGCCGGGCCTGCTCATCGTGCGCCGGGAGCTGCTGACCAACCGGGTGCCCGACGTGGTGGGCGGGGGCACGGTGGCCTACGTGAGCCCCACAGAGCACACGTACCTGACCGACCCCGAGCACCGCGAGGAGGGCGGGACGCCGGCGATCATCGAGTCGATCCGCGCCGGGCTGGTGTTCCACCTCAAGCGCGCCGTCGGGACCGACGTGATCCGAGCCCGCGAGGAGGACCTCGTCCACCGCGCCGTCACCGCGTGGTCGGCCAATCCGGCGATCGGCGTGCTGGGCAACGTCGAGGCCGACCGGCTGTCCATCGTGTCGTTCACCGTGCGGGGGCCCAGTGGCCGCTACCTGCACCACAACGCGATCGTCGCGATGCTCAACGACGTGTTCGGCATCCAGGCGCGCGGAGGATGCTCCTGCGCCGGGCCCTACGGGCATCGGCTGCTGGGCATCTCCCTGGACCGCTCGGCGGAGTTCGAGGAGCAGATCTCAGTCGGGTGCGAGGGGATCAAGCCGGGGTGGGTGCGGGTCAACTTCAACTACTTCATCTCCGAGGAGGTGTTCACCTACCTCGTGGAGGCCGTCGACCTGATCGCGCGTGACGGCTGGGCCCTGTTGGAGGACTACCGCTTCGACATCGCGACCGGGCTGTGGAAGCACCGGGCCGGGCCCGTCGAGCCGCCGCTGCGCCTTGCCGAGGTGCACTACGACGCCTCCGGGGAGCTCATCAGCCCGCGCCACGACGATCGCGCCGACGAGGACGCACTCGTGGAGCACCTGGTGGCGGCCCGCGCGCTCATGGCCGCAGCGGTCCAGGAGGCCCCGGGCCCCGAGGCGACGCTGCCCGACGAGTTGAGCCACCTGCAGTGGTTCGATCTCCCGGCCGCCAGCCTCGCCTGATCGCGCCCCGCCGGGAGTTGGGTCCCGGCGGCGGACTGATCCCGGTCAGCGAGTGGTGATCGTGAACTGCTCGGAGCGCCCAGCGGGCAGTGCGCCCTTCTTCCTGGTCGTGATCCGGTAGGTCCGTGAGGTCTTCGACTTGGGCCAGCGGAACGTGAACGTCACCCGCCCCTTGGAGGTGGTCCGCTTCGTGGACATCGTCTTCCACTTGCCCTTGACGAGCATCTGCCGGCGCACGGTCACCGACTTCTTGACCGGCGTGACCTGCACCCGGACCTTGACCTTCTTGCCGCGCTTGGGAGCCAACGTGGACGGCCGCGCCTCGACGGCCGTTGAGACGGCCGGCGTCGCGATCGGCGGTGGCGCCACGAACGGCATCCCCGAGGCGAACGCCCGCATGGCGGCCCACGAGTCCGGGTCCACCCCACCGAGGTGCCAGGCGGCCACGCCGGCGACGCCGTACTCGGTGACCAGCGGCATCCGGGCCGCGACCCCGCGGGAGTCGACCCACCAGGCCTCGTGGTCGACCACGCACGACGTGGCCATGCCATCCGCGTCGAGCCCCGCGTACTCCTTGGCGAAGTTCGCAACCATCTCGCCGGTCGGCTCGTCGTAGCGCAGCGTCGGCGGGGCGCCGGCCACCGACGTCAGGTAGGTCATCGCCGTGGCCGTCGTGAAGCTCGTGGTCCCGGGTACCCCCGTGGTCGGGCACGTCCCCGTGATCGACGGCGTCCCGTCGGCCCGTCGGGCCGTCCAGAGCCGGCCGTAGGCGGGGAGCCCCATGCGGATGCGTGCGGCCGGGAAGGCGGTCACGGCGTAGGCCAGCGTCCGCCGGATGAACGACAGCGGCGAGATCGGTCCTGGCCGGGAGACCGAGTAGTCGTAGGTCATGATCCGCAGGGAGTCGACCACCGGGGCCACGCCCGCATAGTCATAGACCCAGTAGCCGCTGCTCGACGTGTAGGTCCCGTCGTACATCGGCGGGACCGCCAGGGCCAGCCGCTTCCCGAGACCGTGCAGCGCCGTGCCCAGCTCGGTGACGAACGCGACCCACGCCGGACGGGTCGTGGCCCACGTCGACGTTCCGTCGGAGAACGCGAACTTCTCGTAGTCCAGTTCGATGCCGTCGAACCCGTTGACCGTGACCAGCTCCACGAGCTGGTTGACATGGGCCGCCCGCGCAGCTGGATCCGTGATCACCGCGGCCATGGCCTTGGCTGCGGATCCATCGGCCACCGACGGGATGACAGCGATCCCCTTGGCCCTCAGGCTGGCCAGGACGCCGGCCACCGTCTCGGGGCTCATGGTCGTCGTCACGCTGACCGCACCTCCTGAGGCCTTGGCCGTGTACCAGAAGGGAGATGCCTCACCGATGAGGTCGGCGTTGCCCTCGACCCCGGCCAACGCGGTGTCGGTGGCCCAGCTCGGCAGCCACCCGCTGACCAGCGGGGTGGGCGTCGGGTCGACCGCGGAAGCCGGGTTCGTCGGGGCCAGCAGTCCCAGGAGCAGGGCCAGCGCCATGGCCAGGACGGCTGGGCGAACCGTGCGGGGAGTCGCACCGGCGACAGGCTCGACGTCCGGCTGCACCCCGCACCTCCCGCATCGACCCTGGCCCCGCCGGCCCCTCACCCGGACTCGATGATGCCACGGAGGACCGGCGCCCGGGCCGCACACCCGGTGATGCCGCGCCGCCTTATCCGGTGGATGGGCCATCCTTAGCGGCCGCGACACCTCCCGACGACTACGCGTCGTCGCCCCCGCCAGCCGGAAGCCCGTTGTACACCTTCAGGCAATCCGGGCACACCGGGAACTTGGAGGGGTCGCGACCAGGCACCCAGACCTTGCCGCACAGGGCGACGACGGGCGTGCCCATGACCGCACTCTCGACGATCTGGTTCTTCTTGACGTAGTGCGCGAAGCGATCGTGATCGCCCGTGCCATCGGTACTCTCGGTCCGCTCCATGACGGCTGTGCCGCCAGAGAGTTCCGGTGATTCCAGTGGATCGAGGTCATCGGGCATGCCCCAGATGGTACGCCGATCACCATGCGTCACGACCATGGCAGATGAACCGCTCGTGAGACCCGGGCCACTTACCGGTGACGTAGTGTGATGCACGCGAGGGTTCGCGAGCGACTGTGGATCGCTCCTCTAGCGGAAGACCGGGTGAGTCAGCTTGCACAGAACGTAAGTAGAGGTACTTTCGTACTAGTGGACTTTCATCTGTTCGTTGGATAACATCAGCCTTCACGGTGAGTAGCGTGACGAGCACCGCAGACGAATCCGATCAAGGGCTCATACCGCCCCGGGAACGTCACGCGGGAAGCGTGCCACAACTGCCGGAGAACGAGTTCCACGTCGCGGGCCACGGCCCGGAACGGAGTAGTCAATGCCGCAGCAGCCCCTGTCCCAGGTACCGATGGACGCCACCTGGGAATGGCAGGAGGTGGGCGCCTGCCGCGGCGCCGATCAGGACCTCTTCTTCCACCCGCAGAACGAGAGGGGCCTTGCACGGCTGCGTCGCGATAGGGCCGCGAAGGCCGTGTGCACCCGGTGCGAGGTGCGCGTCGAGTGCGCCGACTACGCGATCCGTGCCCGCGAGCCCTACGGGGTCTGGGGTGGGATGACCGAGGAGGAGCGCGAGCGCGTGTACGTGCGCATCGACCTCACCGACTTCCCGCGCCAGCGCGGCGAGGGCGCCACGGCCGCCGCCGACGAGATCGCCCTGGCGGTCGCACCCGTCACCCTCGGGATCGCCTGAGCACCCCGAAGAGCCAGCGCTCACGACGCCCCTCCCGCCGCGGAGTGGGCGTCGTTGCATGTCCGGGCGCCTCACCCCAGGGTGGCGACCATCAGGGCCTTGATGGTGTGCATCCGGTTGTGTGCCTGCACGAAGACGACACTGGCCGCCGATCGGAAGACCTCGTCGGAGACCTCGATACCGTCAGGCAGCCCATAGCGCTCGGCCGCCTGCCTGCCGACCACCGTGAGCGCATCGTGGAACGCGGGAAGGCAGTGCATGAACAGGGCATCGGCGCGCCCCGTGGCGGCCATGAGAGCGGCATCCACCCGATAGGGGCGCAGCATCTCGACCCTGGAGTCCCACACGTCCTTGGGCTCCCCCATCGAGACCCAGACGTCGGTGTGCACGAACCGTGCACCTGCGACCCCCTCAGCTGGGTCCTCGGTGAGGAGGATGCGCGCCCCGCTGACAGCCGCCCGCTCGCGGGCCAGCGCCTGGATGTCCTCGGCCGGCCACAGCTCCCGGGGAGCGACGATCCGCACGTCCGCGCCCATGATCGCGGCCATCACCAGCATCGAGTTGCCCATGTTGTAGCGGGCATCACCGACATAGGCCAGGCTCACGTCCGACCACGGTGCGGCGCCTGAGTGCTCGCGCATGGTCAGGAAGTCCGCGAGCATCTGGGTCGGGTGCCACATGTCGGTCAAGCCGTTGTAGACCGGCACGTCGGCCGCCGCCGCCAGCTCCTCGACGATCGCGTGGTCCGAGCCGCGGAACTCGATGGCGTCGTACATGCCGGCCAGCACGGCCGCGGTGTCCGCCGCTGACTCCTTGTGCCCCATCTGCGAGGCCCCCGGATCCAGGAAGGTCACGTTCGCGCCCTGGTGGTAGGCCGCCACCTCGAACGCGCAGCGGGTGCGGGTGGAGGTCTTCTCGAAGACCAGCGCGATCACCCGACCGGCCAGCCGCTGGCGCTCACGGCCCGCTGCCCGCTCAGCCTTCAGGACGCCGGCCAGGCCGATCAGCGAATCGAGCTCGGCAGCAGTGAAGTCAGCCTCCCGCAGGAAGTCGCGCCCACGAAGGTCAACGGCAACATCATCCATCCACAGATCCTCCCACCCAGGGCCGGACGCACGACCGCCCGGCACCCCGTTGGGGGGACCGGGCGGTCGTGGTCGTTCGATCAGGCCTTGGCTGCTTCGAGGCGCTCGCGCAGGACCTCGAGCTGGGCGTACATGGCGGCCGGCACGGCATCACCGAACTGCCCGAAGTACTCCTCAGTCAGGATGCACTCCGAGAGCCAGCGATCGGGATCGACGGTGAACAGCTCGGTCAGCTGCTCCTCTGAGAGTTCGAGCCCGTCGAGGAACAGTGCTCCCGGAGCCGGCGCGATGCCGATCGGGGTCTCCACGCCGGCGCCCACACCGTTGACCCGGTCGATGATCCAGGCCAGCACGCGGCTGTTCTCGCCGAAGCCCGGCCAGATGAACTTGCCGTCTGCGTCCTTGCGGAACCAGTTGACCTGGTAGACCTTGGGCAGCTTCTCCGGCGTGGTGGCGGCTCCCACCTTGAGCCAGTGACCCCAGTAGTCGGCCATGTTGTAGCCGCAGAACGGCAGCATCGCGAACGGGTCGCGGCGCAGCTGGCCCAGGCCACCCACGGCCGCAGCGGTCATCTCCGAGGAGACGGTCGCACCGATGAACACGCCGTGCTCCCAGTCGCGGGCCTCGTTGACCAGCGGGACGTTGGTGGCGCGGCGGCCGCCGAAGAGGATCGCGTCGATGGCCACACCGGCCGGGTCCTCCCAGTTGTCGGCGATGATCGGGCACTGGGCAGCCGGCGTGGTGAACCGGCTGTTCGGGTGGCTGGAGACCTCGCTGGACTCAGGGGTCCAGTCGTGGCCCTTCCAGTCGATGAGGTGCGCGGGCGCCTCGTCGGTCATGCCCTCCCACCACACGTCGCCCTCGTCGGTCAGCGCGACGTTCGTGAAGATCGAGTTGCCCCACATGGTGCGCATCGCGTTGGCGTTGGTCTTCATCGAGGTGCCGGGCGCCACGCCGAAGAAACCGGACTCGGGGTTGATCGCGTGCAGGCGGCCGTCCTCGCCGTAGCGCATCCAGCAGATGTCGTCGCCGACGGTCTCGACCTTCCAGCCCGGGACGCTCGGCTCGAGCATCGCGAGGTTGGTCTTCCCACAGGCGCTCGGGAACGCCGCAGCCAGGTGGTTGACGTCACCGGTCGGGCCGGTGAGCTTCAGGATCAGCATGTGCTCGGCGAGCCAGCCCTCGTCGCGGGCCATCGCCGAGGCGATCCGCAGCGCGAAGCACTTCTTGCCCAGCAGGGCGTTGCCGCCGTAGCCCGAGCCGAAGGACCAGATCTCGCGGGTCTCGGGGAAGTGCACGATGTACTTGATCTCGTTGCACGGCCAGGCGAGGTCGGGGCGGGTGTTGCCATCCCGGTCCGCCAGCGGGTAGCCGACGGAGTGCACGGCCGGCACGAAGTCGCCGTCAGGGCCGATGAGGTCCAGTGCCGCCTGGCCCATGCGGGTCATGATCCGCATGTTGACCACGACGTAGGGCGAGTCGGTGATCTCCACGCCGAGCTCGGAGATCGGCGAGCCCAGGGGACCCATCGAGAACGGGATCACGTACATCGTGCGCCCACGCATGGAGCCCTCGAACAGGCCCTTGAGGGTCGTGCGCATGTGGACCGGGTCGTGCCAGTTGTTGGTCGGGCCGGCATCCTGCTCGTCCAGGGAGCAGATGTAGGTGCGGTCCTCCACGCGGGCCACGTCGGAGGGGTCCGAGCGGAAGAGGAACGAGTTGGGGCGCAGATCGGCGTTCAGGCGGATCGCCATGCCGTCATCGACCATGAGCTGGGTGAGGCGATCCCACTCCTCCTGGGAGCCGTCGCACCACTCGATGCGTTCCGGCTGTGCCAGGGTGGCGACCTGCTCGACCCATTCCAGCAGCTTCTTGTTCTCGGTGGGCGGATTCTCGAGTCCGGCGACAGTCATGGGATGAGCGCTCCATCTGATCCTGGCGCGCCCCGAGCGGGCGCACAGGACATAGCCTGCCGCATCGGCATTCCGGGCCAACAGGAGGAGGTACCCTTCCGCCCCGCCGATGGTCCCGAGAGCCCCGGGTCCAACGGCTGTGCCGCCATGGAGCTGACCCGCTCAGACCCCCAGCGGCTTCTCGGACCAGCCCAGGGCTGCCTCGATCGCGGCTCCGATCGCCAGCAGGGAATCCTCCCCATGCTCGGGGCCGACGATGCTCATGCCCACCGGAAGCCTGCCGACCAGACCGATGGGCAGCGTGAGGATCGGCCACCCCGCGATCGCAGGGGCGGAGGTGACCAGGCCGCCGGTGAAGGAGTCCCCGCCGACCAGCTCAGAGCGCCATGCCGGCCCATAGGCAGGGGAGATCAGGGCGTCGACCCCGTGCGCGAAGGCCGGCGTGAGCACGGCATCGACAGCCCACGCGAGATTGCGGGCGCGTGCCTGCGCGTACTCGGGCGCCGAGCGGCCGCCGCTGACAACAGCAGCCTCGAGGTACTCCTGGCCGTAATGGGCCAACTCCTCGTCGGCGTGGGCGGCGTTGAAGGCAACCACGGCTGCGATCGAGGTCGGGCCGGCCCCAGGGCGGGAGGCGAGGTAGGCGTCGAGGTCGTCGGCCATCTCGTGGACGAGCACGGTCACCTCGTCGCGCGCGCTCTCGTCGTCGGCAGGAGCGGCCTCGACGTCCAGGACGGTCATCCCGGCGGCCCGGAGGGACTCGACCGCGTGGGCGAACAGCGAGTCGGTGGCCGGGTCGCCCGACAGCCAGGCCCCGGGGACGCCCAGGACATAACGCCGGCGCCGCTCCCGCTCGGGGTCCTCGTCGGCAGCGAACGGCTGCCCGGCCAGGACCGAGAGCAGGGCGCCGACATCGGCGACGCTGCGCCCCATCGGGCCCGGTGAGTCATGACTGGCCGAGATGGGCGCAACCCCCTGCACCGGGACCGTGCCCACGGTCGGCTTGAGACCCACAACGCCGCACAGCGACGCGGGGCAGGTGATGGACCCGTCGGTCTCGGTGCCGACCGCCAGTGGCGCGTACCTGGCTGCGAGGGCGGCTCCTGAGCCCGACGAGGAGCCTCCGGCCGAGTGCCCGGACTTCCACGGGTTGTCCGTGAGCCCGCCGACGCCCGACCATCCGCTGGTGGAGTGCTGGCCGCGGAAGTTGGCCCACTCCGACAGGTTCGACGCGGCCAGGACAACCATCCCCGCCGCCCGCAGCCGGGTGACCAGGGACGCATCCCGTTCAGCCGGGGAGCCGACCATGGCCAGCGACCCGACCGTCGCCGGCAGGCCCAGGCACTCGATGTTGTCCTTGATGATGATCGGGATGCCGTCGAACTCGCTGCGCGCCTGCCCAGCGGCCCTTCGGGCATCCGCGGCGCGCGCCTGGTCGAGGGCCTGCGGATGGACGGCGATGAGGGCACGCAGGGTCTGCTCGCCCTGCGTCGATCCGCTCCAGCAGGTGCGCGACCAGGTCGACGCTGGTGAGCCGACCGTCGGCCATGAGGGCCGCTGCCTCGAGCGCACCGAGCTCATGCAGCGCGGCAGTGCTCACAGGATGGTCCAGTGCTCGACCTGCGGTGGGTCGGCGAAGAACGGGCCGATGAGGGCGCGCCACTGCCCGAACAGCTCGCTGCCGCGGAATCCCTCAGTGTGGTCCTCGAGGGTCTGCCACGTGATGGCCAGCAGGAAGACCGACGGGCGCTCGATGCCACGGTGGACGGTGATGTCATGCCACCCGTGGGCTTGGGACAGGACCTCCTTGGCCTGCGCCAGTGCCGCGAGGAACTCGTCCTCCCGGCCGGGCTCCACCGAGATGGTGGCGGTCTCCACGATCATCGTGGCCCCCGAGCGAGCTCGTCCATGACAGGGAGCATCTCGGTCCACCACTGCTCCTTGGGGCGGCGGTTCTCGATGTCGTACACCTCCGAGATCCGCACGAGGCGGGCCGAGCCCATCTTGCCGTCGACCAGGGTGGCGTAGTGCCAGTCGATCCGGCCCGCGAGCATCCGGCCGGTCAGCCAGTCGATGCAGTGGGCGGCCAGGCGTGCGGCGTGGACGCGGTCGAAGGGCGTCGGGTTGCCGCCCTGCTGCAGGTGCCCGAGGACCATGGGCCGGACGTCGAACAGCCCGTCGGACTCCTCGGCGAAGAGCTGGCACAGGAACTGCTGTGGTGTAGCCGGCGCTCGCCTCCTCGTTGCGGATCGACAGATGGAAGCTGCGGCCCGTCCGGAAGCCCTCCACCATCTGCGCGACGTCCTGGTTGAGCCGGGCCAGCGTGGGCGGGTCCTCGTTGAGGTAGACCTCCTCGGCACCGACCGAGAGCGCCGCGAGGGCGGCCAGGAACCCGCACTTGCGTCCCATCGTCTCCACGACGAACGCTCGGTGCGAGGCGCTCGCGGACTGCTTGAGGATGTCGACGGCCGAGACGATCGCGTTCAACGCCGTGTCCGCCCCGATCGTCATCTCCCAGCCAGGCAGGTTGTTGTCGATCGTCGCGGGCAGGCAGATCGCCGGGATCCGAAGCCCGGGATGGTCGCCCCGGTGCTCCCGCAGGCGCCACATCGCCTCGTAGGCGCGATGGCCGCCGATGACCAGCAGGCCGTCGATCCTGTTGCGCTGGATGGCCTCCCCCACGGCGGCGTAGTCCTCGCCGTCCGGTGTCATCCGGCTGGTCCCCAATTCGGCTCCACCAAGGCTGGCCAGGCCCTCGACGGCGGCCCAGTCGAGATCCTCGACCTGGTCGTTGAGCAGTCCGGGGAAGCCTCCCCGGATGCCTGCCATGGCATGTCCGCGCGAGATCCCGAACCGGACAGCCGCCCGGACAGCGGCGTTCATCCCCGGCGCAAGGCCCCCGGCGTGCACGATGGCGATCCGCGTGCCCTGTCCCGGGAACATCGGCTCGGGCTGGGCGATCCCGTCGAAGACGCGCAACATCGCGGTGAACGAGTCACCACGGGCAGCCATCGCGCCCGCGTAGTCCCCCGCCTCGATCATCCGCGGGATCGCCTGGGTCGCGGCGACGGCCTCCATGAGCGGCATCCGGGAGACGCGGTTGTTGTGGATCCCGATCAGCTGCGAGACGTGGTCGGCGTCGGCGCCGAGGACCTCCAGGGCCGCCGCGTGCCCCATGAGGGTGGGCATCCAGCGGTCGTAGGCGGTGGGTGCTCCACCGCGCTGCACGTGCCCGAGGATCGTCACGCGGGTGTCCTCGCCGAGCCGCTCGGTGATCAGGTCGGCAACCATCTGGGACGTGACCGGCGCGCCGGCCTCATCGGACACCCCCTCGGCCACGATCACCAGGTTGTCCCGGCGGCCCGCGGCTCGGCCCGCCGAGAGCCGCGCGACCAGCGCGTCCTCCCACCCGGGGCCCGGCCGGACCTCGGGGATCAGGACGTAGTCCGCCCCGCCGGCGATCGCACACATCACGGCGAGGTACCCGCAATGACGGCCCATCACCTCGACGACGAAGGAGCGCTGGTGGCTCGACGCGGTCGAGGACAGCGCGTCGATGGCCTCGATGATGCGGTGCATGGCGGTGTCGGCGCCGATGGTCTTGTCGGTGCCGACCATGTCGTTGTCGATCGAGCCGACAGCTCCCGCGATGATCAGCTGCCGATGCGTCTGCGCCTGCTCGGCACTGATCTCGCCTGTGGTCTCCAGCTCGTCGAGGAGCCCGGACCACTCGGAGCGGAAGATGTCGGTGCCCGTCAGGGATCCGTCGCCGCCGACCACGACGAGCCGGTCGATCCCGCGCTCGACGAGGTTCCGGGCGGCCCGCAGCCGACCCTGGCGCTCACGGAAGTCCGCCGAGCGGGCCGTCCCGATGACCGTCCCGCCGAGGTGCATGATCGAGCCGACCGAGTTCCAGTCGAAGTGCTGGATCCGGTCGCCGCCATCGACGAGCCCCTGCAGGCCCTCGTAGACGGCGTAGGCATCAGCCCCGTTGGCGATCGCGGTGCGGACCACGGCCCGGACTGTCGCGTTCATCCCCTGGGAGTCACCCCCGGAGGTCAGGACGGCCACGGCCTTGCGGCGTTCTTCGATCAGGGCCATGCGAACCTCCCAGAGCGGCGTGGCCCCAGCCTAGGGAGGCCAGGGCTCCACGCGCCCGGCGAGCGCCCAGTCAGCCCCAGCCGAGCTCGTGCAGGCGTTCCTCGGCGATGCCGAAGTGGTGCGCGACCTCGTGGATCACCGTGATCCGCACCTGTGCGACCACGTCCTGGTCGTTGCGGCACATGCTCAGGATCGGCAGCCGGTAGATGGTGATCCGGTCCGGAAGGACTCCGCTGTACCACTCACCGCGCTGCGTCAGTGGCGTGCCGACGTACAGCCCGAGCAGGCTACGGGTTCCGGGCGGCACGTCGTCCTCGACGAGGACCACGCAGTTGGAGACGAGTCGGGCAAGGTCGTCCGGGATCGCGTCCAGGGCCTCGGAGACGAGCTCCTCGAACCGATCGAGCGGCACATCGAGCATTCCTCGATCCTCGCAGGTGTCGCCCCGGTCAGCAGCGGTGCCGGGTGCCACCCCAGTGGCCGGCGCCACGGCCGTGGTTCCACACGACCCAGAACGCCTTGTCCTGGTCGAACCGGCTCCACGTCCTGATCGGCTTGCCGGCCAGGTCACGACGGCCCATCTTGTAGGCCGTGGCACGCGCCAGCCCAGCGTTGAACTGGTAGGCACCCTGGTAGCGCCCGCCAGGCGAGGAGATCCGGTAGTTGCCTCCGGACTCGCGGCGCACGATGCATCGCCGCGTGCCCTCGGAGCGGGCGCTGTAGTACTTGCCGATGTAGGCCGAGGCGCGCACGCCGCTGAGGCTGCGCGACACCCTGGGGTTGCGCTCGCCGGCGCGCACAGCGCTGGCCGCCGCAGCCGGGGTGGGGGCCGCTGCGACCGTGCCGGCTGATGCCGGGGAGACGGGTCCGATCAGGACCAGTGCCCCGGCGGTGGCGGCGGCGGCAACAACTCCGGTCAATCGCGACAGTGCTGCAGGCATAGAACTTCCTGGTCCGGGCCGGTCACCGTGGGCCGACGCGCGTCACAGCAGGCTCGACGTCAGACGCAGGTTCGTGTCTCCCGCGCGACTCGCACCACCCTTGACGGGCGGCTCCCGCGGCACGCCGCGGGCTGCTGAGCGCCCCAGGACGCCGGCTGCGTCCCGTCGGGGCTGGCACCAGTGTTGCCAGATCGAGGCACAGGACGGAAATGCGAAGCCATGTCTGTGAGGAACGTCACAGGCGATTTGTTGGGGTTCGCGCACGTTCCGTCGGGTTCCCGGCGGTCAGCAGCCGCGGGCGGTCGGCCAGTTGCCCCGGCCCTTCCCGTGGTTCCAGACGGTCCAGAACGCCTTGTCCTGGTCGAAGCGGCTCCAGTGGTTGAAGGGCTTGTTGACCAGGTCGGAGCGACCCATCCTCTTGGCCGTCGCGCGGGCCAGGTGGGCGTTGAACTGGTAGGCGCCGCGGTAGCTCCCGCCGCTCGAGACGATCCTGTAGTTGCCGTGGGACTCCTTGCGGACGATGCACTTGCGCGTGCCCTCGTGTGCCGAGCGGTAGTACCTGCCCACGTAGGCCGAGGCCCGGATCCCGGTCATGCTGCGCGACACCTTGGTGTTGCGCTCCCCGGCCGGCGCCGAGGTGGCGGCGGACTTGGCCTGCACAGCCGTCGTGGCGGGTACGGCGGTCGCTGCCGGAGCTGGACCGATCAGGGCAGCCGATCCCATGGTCGCGGCCAGTGCGAGGGCGCCGATCATGCGGGCAGGGGAGGTGCTCAACGGGCTTCTCATCGAGGGCTTCATCACCCACTTGTTCCCTCATATGGCACTGGGAAACTGCCAGACACCCCGGTGTGGGAGGTGTCACAGTAGGTCGGGCCGCGTACCGGGCGGCTCCTGAGGGCCAAGGTGGGGTCGCCCGGCCCCGCTCCGGGCTTCCGTCGGGACCCTGCGGAGGAGCAGAGTGGAGGTGCACAGACGAACCCCTGGAGGTGGCGCGATGAAGGCATCGGTGGGCGATCGGATCGTCATGGCTGGCGAGCAGGTGGACCGCCCGACGCGGGACGGAGAGGTCCTCGAGGTGCGGGGTGCCGACGGCGCTCCTCCCTATCTGGTGCGCTGGAGCGACGGGCACACAGGACTGCTGTATCCCGGCCCCGGCTCGGTCCTGCGCGTGCAGAATGCCGGTGAGGACGCACCCCACGAGCCCCCGGAGGTGTCCGAGTCGGATACGGCCGTCACCCCGCTGACGGCCCACCAGTGGACCGTGCGCATCTCGCTCTTCGAGGGCGACGACACGACTGCACGGGCGGTGCTCGTTGCCGACCCGCTGGAGGGGATCCGTGCGACCGGAATCAGCCATCGGCGTGCGCAGGACCCTCCACAACCGCGGATCGGCGACGAGGTGGCAGTGGCCCGGGCGCTTCGCCATCTGGCCGACCAGCTGCTCGAACAGGCCACGACGGACATCGCGACCTCGACCGGCGAGCCGGACGTGCAGGTCTCGCCCACCTGAGGCCAGGGGCTCAGGCCAACGCCCCCACTGACATGGGCTCGGCTGCGGGGACGAGTGTCGACGGCGCGCGTGCGCCGCGACGACGCCCGAGTTCCACCGAGGAGATCAGGGCGTTGGTGGACAGCGCCATCACCGCACCAGCCAGCACCGGCAGGTCGGTGGTCAGGACCGCGAAGCTCAGCCAGCAGATCTGGGCACCGATCTTCAGGGCGTTGGATGTCAACGAGATCGCTGACGGTCCCAGCCCGCGGCGGGCCCAGACCGTCTCGTACACCTGCGGCCACATCCCGAACAGGCTGATGCTGAACGCGAGGAATCCGACCTGCTCCGGTGCCAGTTGAGTCGAGGCCAGGAGCAGCACGACGGCCGCGGCGGCCAGCGAGCCCGCACGACGCCGACGGCTCCAGGCTGCAGGGACCAGCAGCACGATCGCCACTGCGCCTGAGCTGAGCAGGACATTGCCAGGGATCTGGGGCATCGAGGCGGATCGAACCCCGTACGTGAGCCAGAGCGTCGAGGAGACCGCGACCATCGACCAGGTCCACGGCGACACACCTCCCATGTGCGGGTGGCGCACGATCCGCACGATCTGCGGCATCACCATGACCACGCCGATAGCGGCGCCGAGGTAGGCCAGCGAGAGTGCCAGGGTGTGAGTGTCCATTGATCCGATCCGTGTTCTGTATCGATACAGTCTGTAACGATACAGCCATCAGCCGACAATGACAACGTCTCCCCAGGGGGTCACCGCTTTGGGCACCGACCGACCGACGCTCGACACGGTGGCGGAGGCGGCCGGCGTCTCCCGGATGACGGTCTCCAACGCCTACAACCGCCCCGACCAGCTCTCGGGCGCGACCCGCGAGCGAGTGCTCGCCGTGGCAGCCGATCTGGGGTACCCGGGTCCGGATCCGGCAGCCCGCTCACTGCGACGACGTCGAGCGGGGACAATCGGCGTCCTGATGACCGAGCGGCTGCCCTACGCGTTCACCGACCCCGGCATGGTGGCGCTCATGCGCGGGCTGGCGGCCGAGCTCGGAACGGCCGGCCAGGCGATGCTGCTCGTGCCCTCGGAGTCCGACGACGTCGTGTCCGTCGTCAGGGGCGCACTCGTGGACGCCTTCATCATCTGCTCGATGGACGCCCACGACGAGGCGGTCGATGCCGTGCAGCACCGTCGACTTCCGGTGGTCACCGTGGGCCACCCGCGGCTGACGGGGGTGCCCTTCCTGGGCATCGACAACGCCGCGGCCGGTGGGCTCGTCGCCGAGCACCTGCTCGGGCTCGGGCATCGCCGCCTGGGCGTGGTCGGGCTCCCCGGCCGTGACCCCGGCGACATCACCAACCGGGTCTTTCCGGTGCGCATCGGGATCCGGGAGCGGGTCACCGGGTTCACGCGCGCAGCCGGTGCGGTTCCCGACGCCGACGTCCGGGTCGTCGACACCCCCGAGAACACCATGGCCGAGGGCATCCGGGCCGCACGCGCCCTCCTCGACCGGCCGACCCACGAACGACCCACGGCGATCTTCGCCGTCACCGACGTCCTTGCCCTCGCCGTGCTGGAAGCTGCTCACCGCCTCGACCTGGCCGTACCGGCGCAGCTGTCCGTGGTGGGCTTCGACGACATCGACGAGGCGGCCCGGACCCGCCCGCCGCTGACCACCGTGGCCCAGGACCTCGAGGGGAAGGGCCGGCTCGCGGCCCGAGCCGCGCTGGACCTGGTGGCGGGACGACCCGTCCGCTCCCCGCACCTGAGCGCACGCCTCGTCGTGCGGGAGACCACGGCCGCGCCGGCCCCGTGAACGCGGGTAGCCCGGTCACGGCCTCTTGGCGGCTGCCTTCTGCTGCGCCTTGTACGCACGGACCTCGGACAACGTCGAGGCGTCGACCACGTCAGCCACCGAGCGGCGCGACCCGACCTCGCCATAGGCTCCTGCCGCCTCACGCCAGCCCTCGGGCTGGACCCCGCACTGCTTGCCCAGGAGTGCGAGGAAGATCCGGGCCTTCTGATCCCCGAAGCCCGGCAGGGCCCGGAGCCTGCGCAGCAGCTCGGCACCAGTGGGAGCCGTAGTCCAGAGCCTCGCGGTGTCCCCCGCGTACTCGACGACCACGTACCGGGCCAGCGCCTGGATCCGCTGGGCCATCGCAGCGGGGTATCGATGCACGGCTGGCGGTCCCGCAGCGAGGGCGACGAAGTCCTCCGGATCGTGATCGGCGACCGCGACGGGGTCGAGCCGGTCGACACCCAGTCGGTCGGCGAGCAGCCGCGGACCGGCGAACGCGCGCTCCATGGGGAACTGCTGGTCGAGCAGCATGCCGGTCAGAAGCGCGAACGGGTCGTGCGAGAGCAAGGCGTCGGCGGCCGGCACCTGCGCCAACCGGAGGTGCAGCTCGCCGCTCGGGCCGGGCGGCCGGGCAGTCCCCATCAGGCCCTGGCGCCCCGCGCGAGCGCGGCGCCCTCCTGCCCTGACCGAAGCCTGACCGGGCTCGCCATGAGGACCTCCAGCTCAACTCGGGCGCGTCGGACGAATCCGCCCGGCGCCTGACGTGATGCTACGGGCCCCACGCCGGCAGGCATAGATGTGGAGGTGCCGGGATCCGTCGCGGCCGCAGGACGGCCGCTCCTCCCGATTCCCGACGTGCAGCCGGCACAATGCAAATGGCCCCCGGGAACAGCCGGGGGCCATTTGCATTGTGGAGGTGCCGGGAATCGAACCCGGGTCCATCGGTGTCTCTCAGGGTCTTCTCCGGGCGCAGCCACGCTGTTGTGGTCTCAACCTCCGCGCTTCGTGTGGCACTGCGCGGTAACACGGTCCAGCAACTGTTAGGTGTTCCGTCCCACCCCGTTACCGGGCGGGTTGGTGAGTCTCCTCAATGACGGCGGATTCGGGTCGGAGACGCCCCCGGTCCACCGGTCGCTTGTCGCTCAGGCCGCGAAGGCGTAATCAGAGCGTGCGACAGTTGCGTTGTTGTTCGCAATTGTTTTTTGGCAGGTCGTTCTCGAGATAACTGCCATCCTCGGCCCGCTTCTCCCGTCGACCACAGCCGACGTCGAAACCTGTCACCCCCCTGTTGAGTTGTCACCGGCGAACCGGCTCCTTCAGAGTAGCGGTCCCGCCCGACATAGGCCAACGCCCACAGCTGCGACCCACCCGGTCGGCCCTGCCCGGAGCGGACAGGCCGCGCGTTCCAGGTCATCCCCAGCAAGTCCCGCGCACTGCCGGCCACATCCGGCCCGGAATGCGCACGGCGGCTGATCTGTGGCCTGGAGTGCGCGCTCTGGTGCGCGCCTACGTGCGTCCCTTGAGGTGGCGGCCCATCTCCTTGGCGATGTCCCGGTTGGCGTCCCGCTCGGCCAGGGTCTGGCGCTTGTCGTAGGCCTTCTTGCCGCGGGCCAGGGCGATCTCCACCTTGGCGTAGCCGTCCTTGAAGTACAGCGACAGCGGCACCACGGTGTAGCCACTCTCCTTGAGCTTGCGCTCGAGCCGCTCGAGCTCCGCACGCTTCATGAGCAGCTTGCGCACGCGCCGCGGGGCGTGGTTGGTCCACGAGCCCTGGGTGTACTCCGGGATGTGCAGCCCGTGCAGGAACAGCTCCCCATCGTGGAACTGCGCGAAGGCGTCAACGATGCTGGCACGCCCGGCCCGCAGGGACTTCACCTCGGTGCCGACGAGGACGATCCCGGCCTCCCAGGTCGCGTCGATGTGGTAGTCGTGACGTGCCTTCTTGTTCTGGGCGACCAGTCGCCGCCCCTGTTCCCGGGGCATCAGCAGTTGACCGGTTCCTTGTCACCGGCCCCGAACCAGCCAAGCGGGTCGTACGGCGTTCCACCCACGTGGATCTCGAAGTGCAGGTGCGGCCCGGTGGAGTAGCCGGTGCTCCCGACGTACCCGATGACGTCGCCCTTCTTGACCGTCTGCCCCTCCTCCGCGCCGAACTCCGACTGGTGGGCGTACATCGAGAACAGGCCGTTGCCGTGCGAGATCAGGGTGTGGTTGCCGTACGGACCGCCCGTGGCATTGATGACAACGATGCCGGCGGCCGTGGCCCGGATCGGCGTACCGCTGCTCGCGCTCAGGTCGACGCCGGTGTGGCACGAGCGATAGCCATAGACGGGGTGGATCCGGGGCCCGACCCCCTGGCTGATCCTGGCCCCCTCAATCGGCCACTGGAAGCCCTCGACGTCGGTGGGGGCGAAGCCCAGCGAGCCGCCCGAGGCGAGGCGGGCAGCCTCCGCGGCCGCTTGCTTGGCCAGGAGTGCGGCGATCCGCTGCTGTTCAGCCTGGACCGACTTGTACTGCTTGAGGACATTGGCCCGCTCGGAGGCCGCGACATCCAGAGCGGTGGCCTTCTGGGCGACCAGCAGGTCCACCTTCAGCTTGGCTGCGGCCGCGCGGTCGCGCGCGATGTTGGCCTTGCTCAGGGAGATGGCTGCTTGCTGGCGCTTGTCGTCGACCTCTTGGCGCAGCACCTCGAGCCGGGCCTCCTTGAGGGCGAGCTCAGCCCGGATCCCCGCCATCTGGGCAAGGGTCTGGTTGTTCGCACGGGACACCGCGTCGAGGGCCTGGGCGCGATCGGAGAGATCCGTCGGGGACTGTGCGGTGATCAGCAGGTCGAAGTCCGCGAAGGCACCGTTCTGGTAGACCGCGCGGGCGAGGTTGCCCACCCTGCTCTGCAGGTCCTGGATCTGGAACTCGACCTCGGCACGCTCCTGTTCGGCGCGGATGGCAGCCGCAGTGGCCTGCTCGAGCTCGGCCTGGGCGGCTCGGTCTGCTTCCTCGGCCGCGGTCGCCTCGACCCGCGCATCCTCGAGTTCCTGGCGTGCTGCCGGCAGCAGTTGGCGGACCTCCTGCAGGTCCGCGATCGCCTTCTCCACCTCGGCGTTGGCCGCCTTCAGGTCGTCCCCGGCTGCCTCGACGGCGGCGTCGACCTTCTTCTTGTCGTCCTCGGGGTCGGCCGCGGCCGTCCCGAGGGAGGCCACGCCCAGGGCAAGCATCAGGGAGGCCACGAGGGCCATCGCCCGCTGTGCCCGCATCTGCCCACCCCTCATGCCGCACCCGCCCGCACGCGCGGGCGTAACTTCCAGAGTACCGCGCGATGCGGGCCTGTCCACGTCATCGACCGGCACGTGCCCCATCCTGAGCCGATCAGACCCGAAGGTACCGGCGCAGCGTGACGAGGGCCGCGACCGAGGCCAGGGTGACCCCGGTGAGGAACACGATCACCGAGACCTGGGCCCAGACGTCCCAGCCGACGAAGCTCGTGAACTGGAAGCTGGGCGTCAGCACCCCGTCGACCAGCACCGCCTTGAGCATCGCCAACAGCCCGATCGCCACCAGGGCGCCCACCATCGCGGCAAGCGCCGCCTCGAGCAGGAACGGCAGCTGGATGTAGAAGTTCGAGGCGCCGACCAGCCGCATGATGCCGGTCTCCCGGCGCCGGGAGAACGCGGCCACCCGGATCGTGTTGGCCACCAGGAGGACGGTGGCGAGCAGCATCATCCCGGCGATCACCAGGGCACCGGTCTGGAACCCGTTGAGGATCGCGAACAGCTTGTCCAGTACCCGGCGCTGGTCGTTCACGGAGTCGATCCCGGGGCGGCCGATGAACGCGCTTGCCACGACGTCGTACTTGGTCGGGTCCGACAGCTTCACGCGGAACGACTCGGGCATCTGGTCCGGGGTGATGTTGGACAGGATCGGCGCGTCCTTGAACTGCTCGGAGAACCGCTCGAAGGCCTCCGCGGAGGACTCGTAGTAGACCTCCTCGACCAGCGGCGCCAGGGACTCGAGGTCTGCGCGGATCTCCTCACGCTGGGCCTGGGTGACCGGGCCCTCCGCGCACGAGATCACCTCCGAGGTCGAGCCGCAGAGATAGATCGACACCTGGACCTTGTCGTACCAGTAGTCCTTCATCAGGTCGACCTGCGAGCGGACCATGAGCCCGGCTCCGAACAGCGCCAGCGACACCGCCACGGTGATGACCACCGCGATGGTCATCGTCAGGTTGCGCCGGATCCCCGTGAGGACCTCGCCGAGGACGAATCTCAGGCGCATGCGGGTCCCCCGATCGGACCCGACGAGCTGCTCATCGTGCGACCCCGTACACACCACGGGACTGGTCGCGCACGATATGACCGTTCTCGAGCTCGATGACGCGCTTGCGCATCTGGTCGACTACGGCGGCATCGTGGGTGGCCATCACGACGGTCGTCCCGGTTCGGTTGATCCGGTCGAGCAGGCGCATGATGCCCACGCTGGTGGCGGGGTCGAGGTTGCCGGTGGGCTCGTCGGCGATCAGGATCATCGGGCGGTTGACGAAGGCGCGGGCCACGGCCACGCGCTGCTGCTCGCCGCCGGACAGCTCGTCGGGGTAGCGACCCTCCTTGCCCGCGAGGCCCACGAGGTCGATGACCTCAGGAACCACCTTGCGGATGTGGGCGCTGGGCCGGCCGATGACCTGAAGGGCGAACGCCACGTTCTGGTAGACGGTCTTGTTCGGCAGCAGGCGGAAGTCCTGGAACACGGCGCCGATCTGGCGGCGCAGGTGCGGAACCTTCCAGTTGGGCATCCGGCTCAGGTCCTTGCCGGCGACGAAGACAGTGCCCGACGTGGGTCGGTCCTCGCGCAGCACCAGCCGGAGGAAGGTGGACTTGCCCGAGCCCGAGGCACCGACCAGGAAGGCGAACTCGCCCTTGGTGACCTCCAGGCTCACGTCGTCCAGGGCGGGGCGCATCTGCGTGGGGTAGTGCTTGGTGACGTTCGCAAAGCGGATCACGCACAACCCCCCTCCGGGACCGATGACTGTGTGGCCCGGGCGGGTCAGCCCGGCCGTCGAAGGGAAGTCTACGGGCGGGTCTGCCCCTCCGGGCGCAGGCCACGGCCGCGACGTGGCGACAGGCGACGGCGCGTCGCGCGCCTGATCCGACCCGAGAGCTGGCCGGCGAGCTCCCTGGTCGTGGGCTCGGACGCGGGCGTGCCGGCAGTGGCCTCCCGGGCGACAGCCGCCTTCTGGGCGTCCTCGGACGCCTGCCGTTGTGCGCCCCGGATGGCACCGAGGACGGAGGCCACCGCCGCATCGATCGGCAGGTCCGCTGGCGCACCCGATGTCCCGCCCGTGCCGTCCGTGCCTGCGCGACCAGTGCCGGCCTCCTCGCCGAGGACCCTGAGGTCCCCGTGAACGACCACCCCGAGCCGTGCGAGCTCGGTGGCCACCTCACGCCCGTGCGCGGCCACCCGGGCCAGGACCTCCGCAGGGGTGATGATCGGCGGCTCGCTCGGATCCGGCCTGCGGCTCTCGACCATGCCTGCTGCTGCGCCGGTCCGGATGGTCCGCTGGTAGGTGGGCCAGTCCCAGTCCGCGGTGACCTCATTGAGGGAGCGGAGCAGTTCCGCCTCGGCCGCGGTCATCGACCGGTTGGAGTCAGCCGCGCGCTCATCGACGACTCCCTCGGGCAGGTCGAGCAGGCCGCGGAAGGTGCGCAGCAGGAACCCCCGGTCCGAGCCGTCCAGGCACACGAGGTGGACTCGCTCGGCACCCACCAGATCGGCCCAGCGGCCCACGATCGCGGGGTAGTCGTTGCGCAGCCAGAAGCCGGATCGGCGGGCGCCGGGCTCCAGCTCGGCGGTGATCTGCTGCAGCCACTGGTCGTAGGTGGTGGTCCAGCCGGACTTCAAGTACTGCTGCCACGACGAGCTGAGCAGGGCGGCCATCGGACGCAGCGTGAACACGACGTGGACGCGGTCCGATCCGAGGTCGGCCACCATCCGGGCGGCGGCATCGTCGGGGGTGAGCGCGAAGCTCTCGCTGGAGATCAGCACCCTCCCCGGGTGGCGGACGGCCGCTCGGGCCAGCCGATCCCAGTCCCGCGGATCGGGATCCCAGCCGCCCTCGCGACCCACGCCCCACGTTCGCCTGGTCATCGCCATGGCCGCCGGGTGGTGCGAGCGCCGACGCCCGGGATAGAGCACGCCGTGCTCGAGCAGCGCAGGCCGGCTGGCCGCGAAGGCTGACTGCAGCGCCGTGGTGCCGGTCTTGTGGAAGCCCAGGTGCAGCAGGATCGCGTCACCGGGGAGCGGAGCGACGCCGGTCATGTCAGGCCCCACCCTGGCGGCGCCAGCGGATCCCCGCCTCGATGAACTCGTCGATCTCCCCGTCGAGGACGGCTGAGGTGTTGCCCGTCTCGTACTCGGTGCGCAGGTCCTTGACCATCTGGTAGGGGTGCAGCACGTAGGAGCGCATCTGGTTGCCCCACGAGCCGGAGGTGTCGGTCTTGAGCGCGTCCATCGCGGCGCGCTCCTCACTGCGGCGGCGTTCGAGCAACCGGGCCTCGAGCACCCGCAGTGCAGCGGCGCGGTTCTGGATCTGGGACTTCTCGTTCTGGCAGGACACCACGATGCCGGTCGGGATGTGGGTCATCCGCACGGCGGAGTCGGTGGTGTTCACGCTCTGCCCACCCGGGCCCGAGGACCGGAAGACATCGACCCGGATCTCGTTCTCCGGGATGTCCATGTGGTCGGTCTGCTCGGTGACGGGAAGGACCTCCACGGCAGCGAAGGACGTCTGCCGGCGGCCCTGGTTGTCGAAGGGCGAGATGCGCACGAGCCGGTGGGTGCCCTGCTCGACCGACAGGGTCCCGTAGGCGTAGGGCGCCTTCACCGCGAACGTCGCCGACTTGATGCCCGCCTCCTCGGCATAGGAGATGTCATAGACCTCGTAGGCCAGGCCGTGGCGCTCGCAGTAGCGGGTGTACATGCGCAGCAGCATCTCGGCCCAGTCGGCGGCATCCACTCCGCCCGCCTCCGAGCGGATGGTCACCAGCGCCTCGCGCATGTCGAACTCACCGGCCAGGAGCGTGCGGACCTCGAGCTCGGCCACCGCCCTCCCCAGGTCGCCGAGCTCCTTCTCGGCCTCAGCCAGGGAGTCCGCGTCACCCTCGCCCTCGGCCAGCTCGACGAGGATCGGCAGGTCATCCAGGCGCTGTCGCAGGGTGGAGACCCGGCGCAGCTCTCCCTGCACGAAGGAGAGCCGGGACGTCACCTTCTGGGCTGCGGCTGGATCGTCCCAGAGATCGGGGGCCGAGGCCTGCGCCTCGAGCTCGACGACCTCCGAGCGCATCGCCGGGAGGTCCAGGACCTTCTCGATGCTGGTGAGGGTGGTCTCCAGCTCAGCGACGGCCACGGAGAAGTCAAGTGCCATGGCTGGCAAGCCTACCGTCGCGTCCACCCCCCGCGATCGCGTCGGGATTCAGCCGATCCCGTTCGTCGAGAGCCGACCCGATCCCGGTTCGCACCCAGCAGACCCGACTCGATTCCGGGGCGGGCTAGCCGCCCTGGCTCGCCAGCGTGCGGATCACTCGTCAGGGCCACTGAGAGGGTGGCCAGGTCGAAGCTCTCCTGGGCTCCTATCTCAGCCAGGGTTGCGCGGGCGCGGCCCAGGCCCTCTGCGTAGCGCTCCTCCCACGTGGTGACCCGGTCAATCGGCTCACCACCATCGGGCGTGGCCCGGACCACCCTCGACGTCAGCGCGGCCAGTGCCCCGTAGAGGTCGCTGCGCAGCGCCGAACGGGCCAATGACGACCATCTGTCTGTCCGCGGCAGCGCGGTGATCCGTCCGAGGAACCGGTCCACCTCGTAGCGCTCGGAGATCGTCAAGTACAGCCTCGCCACGCTCACCGGCTCCTCCCCTGTGCGCTGGGACACCTCCACGATGTCCAGCAGGGAGAACACGTCGAGCAGCGCAGCCACCTCGGCCGCCAGGTCTGCGGGGGCGCCGGCGGCCACGAAGTCCGAGACACGCTGATCGAGGCGCTCGCGCTCGACACCGACCAGGAACTCCGGGATCTGCCCAGCCAGGTCGGCGACCGTGGCCCGGAACCGCTCGATCTCCGCAGGGACGTCCAGCGTCCCGCCGCGGGTCTGCAGCAGCCAGCGCGTTGACCGGTCCAGCAGCCGCTGCACCTCACTGCGCAGCGAATTCAGTGCTGCCGTGGGCACCACCCCACCATGGGAGTCGATGCGGTGCCACAGGTCCGGCAGGCCGAACAGGCCGCAGGTCACGGTGAAGGCTCGAGCGATCTCCGCGGGGGCGGCACCGGACTCCTCCGCGGCGCGCATGGCGTAGGTGATCCCGCCCCGGTTGACCAGCTCGTTGACCAGACCAGTGGCGATGATCTGGCGACGCAGCGGATGGGAGTCCAGGTGATCGGCGCAGCGCCGGGCCAGGACCTCGGGGAAGTAGCCGTACATCCAGGTCGCTGCGAAGCTCTCATCCGGGACCGAGCTCTCGAGCAGGGCATCCTTGAGGTCGAGCTTGGTGTAGGCGACCAGCACCGCCAGCTCGGGCTTGGTCAGGCCGCGGCCCTCGAGGATCATCGTCGCCAGCGTGGCGTCGTCGGGCAGCGCCTCCAGCCCGCGGTCGAGCCCGGCTGTCCGCTCGAGGCTGCGGATGAGCCGTCCGAGCGCGGGGGCCATGGCCTGTCCATGGTGGGCCTCGAACGTGAGCAGGACGTTCTGGTCGATGTTGTCCTGCAGCACCATCGCGGCGACCTCGTCGGTCATCGACTGCAGCAGGGGGTCTCGCTCGGCGGGATCCAGGTCTCCAGCGGCGGCCACCCGGTCCAACAGGATCTTGATGTTCACCTCGTGGTCGGACGTGTCGACGCCGGCGGAGTTGTCGATGGCGTCCGTGTTCAGCGCCACACCGGCGTGGGCTGCCTCGATCCGGCCGCGCTGGGTCAGGCCGAGGTTGCCGCCCTCGCCCACGACCCGCGCCCGCAGGTCGGAGCCGTTGACCCGGATGGCGTCGTTGGCGCGGTCGCCCACATCCGTGTGCGACTCCGTCGAGGCCTTGACGTAGGTGCCGATCCCACCGTTCCAGAGCAGGTCGACCGGTGCGGTGAGGATCGCGCGCAACAGGTCGTTGGGCGCCATGGAGCTCGCCCCCTCGGCGATGCCGAGCGCCTCGGCGGCCTCGGCGCTCACCGGGATCGACTTCGCCGTGCGCGGGTGGACGCCGCCGCCGGCCGAGATCAGGGCGACCGAGTAGTCAGCCCAGGAGGAGCGCGGAAGGGCGAACAGCCGCTGGCGCTCGGTGAACGACCTGGCCGGATCGGGGTCCGGGTCGACGAAGATGTGCCGGTGGTCGAAGGCCGCCAGCAGGCGCAGGTTCGGTGACAGCAGCATCCCGTTGCCGAAGACGTCACCACTCATGTCACCGACGCCCACGGCGGTGAAGGTCGTGGCGTCGATATCCGGCCCGACCACCCGGAAGTGCGCCCGGACGGACTCCCACGCCCCACGGGCCGTGATGCCCATCGCCTTGTGGTCGTAGCCCGCGGATCCGCCGGACGCGAAGGCGTCCCCGAGCCAGAAGCCGTACTCGGCGGCGACTCCGTTGGCGATGTCCGAGAACGTCGCGGTCCCCTTGTCCGCGGCCACCACCAGGTAGGGGTCGTCGCCGTCGTGGCGGACGACGCGGTCCGGGGGCACGACGTCCTGGCCGACGAGGTTGTCCGTGAGGTCGAGCAGCGACCCGATGAACACCTTGTAGGCGCCGATCCCCTCAGCCATCCAGGCGTCGCGATCCAGTGCGGGATCCGGCAGCTGCTTGGCGAAGAATCCGCCCTTGGCCCCGACGGGGACGATGACGGCGTTCTTGACGGCCTGGGCCTTGACCAGCCCAAGGACCTCGGTACGGAAGTCCTCGCGACGGTCCGACCAGCGCAGGCCGCCGCGTGCCACCTTCCCGAACCTCAGGTGCACGCCCTCCACCCGAGGTGAGCAGACCCAGATCTCGTACTTCGGCCGCGGCTCGGGGAGCTCACGGATGTGCGCCGGCTCGAGCTTGATCGCCAGGGCGGGCCGATCCGGCTGGAAGTGGTTGGTGCGCAGGGTGGCGCGGATGAGGTCGAGGAAGGAGCGCAGGATCCGGTCCTGGTCGAGGCTGGCCACGTCATCGAGCGCGCGGGTGATCTGGGTACGCAGCTCATCGGCGCGCTGCGCCCTGTCGACCACCAGGTCGGGGTCGAACCGCGCATGGAACAGCTGCACCAGGAGGCTGGCGATCTGGGGGTTGGCCAGCGCCGCGTTCTCGATGTACGCCTGGCTGAACGCGGACCCGGTCTGGCGCAGGTAGCGGGCGTAGGCCCGCAGCACCGAGATCCGGCGCCAGTCCAGGCCCGCCTCGGCGACGAGTCCGTTGAACCCGTCGGCCTCGGCCTGGCCCTGCCAACAGGCAAGGAACGCCTGCTCCCACATCCGCCGTACTCCACCGAGCCGCGCCGACCCTGCAGCGTTCAGGCCGAAGTCGAAGATGAAGGCACCACCCGGTGCGCCCAGCGCGTCGGAGCGCACCAACCGGAACGGCTGCTCGGTCACGACCTCGACGCCCAAGCTGGACAGCACGGGCAGGACCTCGGCCAGCGAGATGTCCATCAGCGAGTACAGCTTCAGCCGGGCATTGGCCTGTTCACCGCTGGCCTCGGCGGCCGGCTGCAGCGACACCCGCAACGGCTCCTCTGGGGTCAGCCGCTCGATCTCCGAGAGGTCTGCCACCGCTTCCGCGGTCGAGGTGGCCGCGCGATAGGCCTGCGGGAATCCGTCGGGGTATCCGCTGAGCATGGCATGCGCGTTGGCCTCCGAGGAGGCCAGCACCAGGGCGATCGAGAGCCGGTCGTCCCAGGACAGGACCACCTCGGCGATCCGCGCCTCGAGCGCGTCGGCATCGACCTCAGGAATCGACTGGCCACGAGCCACCCTGACCACGATGTGCAGCCGGGCGAGCACGGACTCGGTGACCCGCGCGGTGTAGTCGACGCTGGCTCCGCCCACGGCGTCGGAGAGGACCTGCTGGATCTGCAGGCGCACATCGGTCGTGTAGCGGTCACGCGGCAGGTACACCAGGCACGACAGGAAGCGCTCATAGGTGTCGCGCCGGACGAACAGCCGGGTGGCCCGGCGCTCCTTGAGGTTCAGCGCCGCCTCGGCCACGGTGGTCAGCTCATCGGTGTCGATCGCGAAGAGCTCGTCGCGGGGGAACGTCTCGAGGAACGCCATGAGGTCGCGTCCCCCGTGCGAGCCGCGGCTGAACCCGAGGACCTCACGGACCTGTCGGGCCTTCCGGTCGATCACCGGGATGCCCTCGACGCTCTGGGTGTAGGCCGAGGCGGAGAACAACCCGATGAAGCGGTGCTCGCCCACGACCCGTCCCGCGCGATCGAACTTCTTCACCCCGACGTAGTCCAGGTAGACGGGGCGATGGACGGTCGACCGGCGGTTCGCCTTGGTGACGATCAGCAGGCGCGGCTCGAGCGCCTTCTGCCGAACTACGGGTGACAACTCGGAGAACGACACCGACTCGGGGAGCTCGGAGCGCAGCAGGCCCAGGCCGCTTCCGGGCTCCTCGACGAGCCTGAGCTCGGCCGCACTGAGCTCCTGGCCGGTCAGCTGGTACTGCCGGTACCCCAGGAAGGTGAAGTGGTCATCGGCCAGCCAGTTGAGCAGGTCGATCGCCTCGCCGACCTGGTCCCCGGAGACCCCTCGGGGATGCTGGGCGATCAGCTGCGCCGCCAGACCGCGGGCCTCGGCCACCATCCGCGGCCAGTCCGCCACCGCGCGACGCACGTCACCGAGCACCCGCTGCAGGTTGGCCTCGATGGCCGTCAGCGCCGCGTCGTGGGGCTGCCAGTCGACCTCGATGTGCATCCATGATTCGAGGCTGCCGGTCATGTCCTGCTCCGGCAGCGTCGGCTCCGAGTCAGCGCCGGACGCCGGCGGTTCGGCACGGAGCAGCGCACCTGCCTCATCGCGGGTCACCGCCACGATCGGGTGCACAACCAAGTGGATGCCCACGCCCATCCGGTTCAGCTCGGCGCTCACGGAGTCGACGAGGAACGGCATGTCGTCGGTGACGACGCTGACCACGGTTCGCCCGCATGTCCACCCGTTGTCCGCGACCGTGGGATTGACCGCCCGAACGAGTGCTGCCTGCAGCTGCCGATCGGTGGCCGCCTCAATGAGATGGGTGACGGCGCCGACGACGGCCTCCGGGTCGCGGCCGGAGATGTCACCGGGATCCACATGCCGGTAGAACACGGACGCGAGCCGTTCGTCGCGCGCCGATGACCAGCTGTACCACTCGGCAAATCCCGCGCCCACGGACTGTTCCTCCTTCGATGTGACCCAACGTCCCACCTTCGCACTGCGATCCCCGGGCAGTCGACCGGGGCAGCACGGGCAGTGGCGCGAGCACGGGAAAGCACCCTCCTCGGGCCTATAGTCCTGCTAGTCCAGTCGCCCGCCCCACGGGGTCGAGGGTCGAGCAAGGAGTGCACATGGCCAAGAGGTTCGCCGGCGACATCCACTTCGGCTACGCGCCCGACGTGGTGTTCGCCGCCCAGTGTGACCCGCACTACGTCGTCTGGAAGCACGAGCACATGGCCGCTTTTGATGTCTCGGCCGACGTGGAGGAGGACGGCTCACACGTCATCGTCAGCTCCTCACGCAAGCTTCCGGCCCAGATCCCAGCCGCTGCCCGCAGGTTCGTCGGCGAGTCGATCCAGATCGACGAGGTGCACACGTGGTCCCATGCTGACCTCGACGGCTCCCGACACGGCACCGTCAAGGCCTCGTTCGGCGGGGCTCCGATGGAGGTCTACGGAACCATCGACCTGCATCCGGACGGCGATGGGTCGGTCCTGAAGGTCGTCATCCACGCCAAGGCCCACGTGCCCATGGTCGGCGGAAAGATCGAGAACGTCGTGGGCGAGCAGTTCATGCGCGCGATGCGCAAGGAGCAGCAGATCGCACCCCGGTGGTTCACGGAGTAGCGGGACGACTCCCTGGATCCGTCCCGATCGGCGCTCGGCGCGCGTCAGCGCGTGCCCACCCCAGTACCCTTCCCGCCATGGCCGTCTCAGAGTCCCTCAGCGTCACTGTCAATGCACCCCGCGACCAGGTCCTCGCCTTCCTGCGCGACATCGACAACCAGAAGAACTGGTTCCCGGGAAACCTGGCGTCCGAGGTCCTCGAGCGCGATGACGCCGGACTGCCCATCAAGTCGCGCCTGATCAATGACGTCAAGGTCGCCAAGGACGAGTTCGAGCTGAACTACACCCACAGCGACTCGGGCTTCTCCTGGACCCTCGTGGCTCCCACGAAGGTGCAGAAGAAGCAGGAGGGCTCCTGGGCACTGGCCGACAAGGACGGCAAGACCGAGGCGACGATGTCGCTGACGGTCGACACCTCGCTTCCGCTGCCCGGGTTCGTGCAGAAGAAGACCGTCAAGGACACCTTGAAGGGCGCCACCTCGGCGCTGGCCAAGCAGTTCTGACGCCGCTGACCGCTCAGCGGTCCAGCAGCTCCGGGATCTCCTGGACGCCGAACCACGCCAGGTCCGTGGTCAGAACGGCCGCCGTCTCGCGGCGGGTGATCGGACCCGTCAGGCTGACCCATCCGTCCTCGAACGAGGAAGCCGAACTGCCAGGATCCGGGTCGGTCACATCCACGGCCAGGACGACCCCACCGTCGAGGTCCACCAGGGCCTCGGCTGCCACCAGCTGCGCCTCGAACTCCCATTCCTCCTCGTCGACGTCGGGGTCGCTGGCGCGCCACGACGGGTCGACGGCACAGCCACGAAGCGGCCCCTCAAGCCGGCCCGCCACATTGAAGGCCGCCAGCTGCTCCCACCCCACCGGGATGTAGGCCCGCATCAGCCCACCGAGGCGAGGTGGTCCGGGCCGAGGTGGTCGGGATCGCGAAGGGCCTCGATCGAGGTGCGGATCGAGGTCTCCAGGACGTGGATCCGCTTCTCGAAGTCCATCAGGTTCCCGCCGATGGCCGCCAGGTCCTCGGCTCCCGGGCCCAGAACTGTGACATCCGTGCCGCCCGCACGCACCTTCTCGACCTCGTTCAGGCAGCGCTTGGTGACCTGCACGCGCCATGTCCGCTCCAGGCGCGCGAGCAGGTGGTCGGGGCGGTCCATGTGGAAGCTGACCATCGGGGCGATGACGTAGACCTCGTCCAGGCCCATGTTGGCCACCAGGTCGACCGACGTCGCCGACCAGGCCCCGCCGTCGACGTACCTGCGCCCGTCGATCTCGACCGGCGAGTACCAGGCGGGGATCGAGCACGAGGCCTGCACGGCCAGCGACAGCGGAGCCTCCGGTGCCGTGGGCTGGCCGAACACCACCCGCGTACCCGTGGCGTAGTCCATGGTGACGATCCACACGTTCGGGTGCGGTGACCACTCCCCGATCGGGGTGAACCCCTCAACGAGGTGGGCCACGCGGTCCAGCGTCTTCGATCCGGTGGGGAGGAAGGCGGACAGGAAGGCCGTCGGGGGCATGCGGCGCATCCGGAAGCGGTTGAGTCCGGTGCGCATCAGGGCTCGTGAGCCGGGTTCCAGCTTCGGCCGTCCGGGGCGAGAGCCACCCGTCACAGCCTCGATGTCCCAGCTGAAGCCAGCGATCGGTCCGGTCGTGACCTTGTCGCCGCGCTCCTGGGCGGCCAACTCCTCAACTGTGGCGCCTGCCCCGATGAGAGCCGCGAGCACCGACCCTGCGGACGTGCCGACGATGATCTCGGCGTCGCGCGGCTCGAAACCGTGGACCGCCTTGAGGGCCGCGAGGGCGCCGACTGCCCAGGCCCCGCCGAGCACGCCACCGCCGCCCAGGACGATCCCGCGCCGGATGGGCCGTTCAACCGACGCCATGGGCGGAACCTCCTCGCTGGTGACCGACGCGCCGTATCGACCCAGCGCACACAGGAGTGCCCAGATTACGCCCCCGGGTATCCAGCCGTCGCGCGGGGCCGCAATTCCCTACGTGGTGGGCCTTCTCGGCCGTCGCGCCTTCCCGCTGAGTGTCACCGTGGCCAGCATCTCCTCGATCGCGTCGTCGATGCACTGCGCCAGGACCTCGACGTCGGGCAGTGCCTCGCGGTCGGCGTTGATCCCGAAGTACACGCCGCCGTCGTAGGAGGTGAGACCGATGGACACCGCCTGCCCGCGGGCCAACGGCACCACGGGGTAGGCAGCGAGCATCAGGGCGCCACCGGCGTAGAGCGGGAACTGCGGGCCGGGGACGTTGGTGATCACCACGTTGTAGACCCGGCGCGACAGCCCCGACACGACCCTGGCCCCCAGCGAGTGCACCGTCGGCGGGGTGAACGAGGCCACACCGACCAGCGCCGTGGCCCCCAGCATCTGGCCGGTCTCCTTGAGCATGTCCATCTCGAAGCGCACCCGCTGCAGCCGGATGACCGGATCGGGCTCACCGATGGGCAGGTCGCAGAGGAAGGCCGCAATCTGGTTGCCCGAGTTGTCCCCCGGGGTGCGCACACTCACCGGGACCATCGCCCGGATCGAGCTGCTGGTGGTGACCGGCTCCGCACGGGTCAGCATCCATGCCCGCAGGGCCCCGGCCAGGATCGTGAGCACGATGTCGTTGATGGTCCCGCCGTGGGCGCGCTTGATCCGCTTGAGCTTCTCCAGGTCGGTCTCGGTCGTCGCATAGCGACGGGCCCCGCCGATGGACACGTTCAGCGGGCTCGAGCTGGCCGGGCGGGCCATGGTGCGTGCGGCAGCGGCCAGCCCCACGACGCTGCGCCCGAGCTGGCCGACCGTCTCCTGCACATCGATCAGGCCGGTCCGGACCGTGTCCACGACGGCCTTGGGCGATCGCGCGATCTCGTTCACGGCGCCCGCCACGAGCTCCACGGACGACGGCTCGCGCAGCGGGCGCCAGTCGTCCTGCGGCACGTCGCGCGGCTCGGGGCTCGAGTCCAGGATGACCTGGCCGATGTCGACCGCGGCTGCGCCGTCGACCATCGCATGATGGGTCTTGGTGAGGATCGCGAACCGGTCGTCCTCGAGGCCCTCGACGAGGTACATCTCCCAGAGCGGGCGAGTCCGGTCCAGCGGCCGGCTCATGATCCGCGCGACCAGGTCGTTGAGCTGGTCGTCAGTGCCTGGGCGCGGCAGTGCCGAGCGCCGCACGTGGTAGGTCACGTCGAAGTTCTCGTCGTCGACCCATACCGGGTTCGCCAGGTGCCCCGGCACCCAGCGCACGCGCTGGCGGTAGCGCGGGACCAGAGCGATCCGGTCGCGGATCAGCCGAACCAGGCGCTCGTAGTCGAACCCGCCCTCAGGCACCTCGAAGATCGCCACACCGCCCACGTGCATGGGGGTCGTCAGCTCCTCCATGTACAGGAACGACACGTCCAGGGGACTCAGGCGGTCACTCATCACGAACTCCTCGCGTCACAGTCACTCCGCTTTCAGGTGGTGGTCCACACAGCCGTGGGAGCGCAATTCATCTTGCCCCATGGGCGATCCCGACGCCCACTGGCCCTGCGTCGCGCCCATGAGCGTGCACCGGCCGCGGTCGAATTGGGAAATCACATGGGCCTCCCGTATGCTTATCGCCGTCCCTGACCACCAGTTGGGGTCGGTACGGCAAGCAGTCCCGGCCCCATCGTCTAGTGGCCCAGGACGCCGCCCTTTCAAGGCGGTAGCACGGGTTCGAATCCCGTTGGGGCTACCACCAGCCCAATGGGTTGGTGAGCACGATCGCGGTCCTCGGGCCGCGCAGCACAACGGCCTCGCGGCAACGCAGGGCCCCGTAGCGCAGTTGGTTAGCGCGCCGCCCTGTCACGGCGGAGGTCGCGGGTTCGAGTCCCGTCGGGGTCGCTCCGGTACCGGTTCCCGGTTCTTCGGAACCGACCGGCCAGGTAGCTCAGTTGGTACGAGCGTCCGACTGAAAATCGGAAGGTCGGCGGTTCGACCCCGCCCCTGGCCACCGCGAAGCCCCTCATGTCTCCCCCGTCGTGAGGGGCTTCGCCCGTTCCGGGGTCCACGCCCTGGGCGCGTCGGCCCCCCGGATCAGGGCACGCTGCGGATCCGCGTGACCAGCACAGCGGACAGCAGCGTGATCACCGCGGTGAGCAGGTAGAGCCCGGTGTACCCCGTGGCCCCGGTCACGATGGGCGCTGCGATCACCGGGGCCAACACCTGGGGGGCGCTGTTGGCGATGTTGATCACGCCGAGGTCGCGCCCCCGGTCGATGGCGCGTCGGCAGCACCTGTGTCACCAGTGCCTGGTCGACTGCCAGAGTACATCCCGTAGCCGAGGCCGAGGACGAGCGCAGCGAGCATCGCGGCCGGGAACACCGGGAAGAGCGCCAGGATCACGGCGGCCACGGCCATCACAACGTGGCGACGATGACGTACACCTTGCGCCGGCCCGAGCGGTCCGAGATCCGGCCGAACACCACGGCCGTCAGGATGGTGCCCAGCGCGTACAGGGCGATCAGCACGGTCTGGCCCTGCTCCGGCTCCGGGTAGTCCACCTCGTCCTGCAGCCAGAAGAGCAGGTAGAGGGTGGCCATCGAGTTGCCCAGCATCATGAGGAAGCGGGTGATCCACGCCCACGCGAAGTCGGGGTACTGGCGCGGGGAGATCCAGAATCCACGCAGCCAGGCACCCAGGTGGAACGCCGGCTTCAGCTCGATCGGGGCAGAACCACGTCCCGGACCCGGAACACGAACGGCAGGACCAGCAGCACCAGGAGCACGGCGGTCAGCACGAGCCCTTGCCGCAGGTCGGTCACGACGAAGGACACCAGGGCGACTCCCACGACGACGCCGACGGTGGTGGCTATGCCCACCCAACCGGAGACGAGTCCCCGCTGACGGACCGGCACCTGGTCGGGGATGGTCGCGGTGACGGCCGCGTAGGACCCGTTGATGGCAGCCTGGCAGGCGAACCAGACCAGCGAGAGGCCCAGGACCGTGCCCGGAACCCCCAGGAACACGATTCCCACGGCGCCGACCAGCGCGCCGCCCAGCACCCAGGGCTTGCGCCGGCCCCAGCGTGACGTGGTCCGATCAGAGAGCGCCCCGGCGAGCGGGTTGAAGAAGATGGAGGCGAATGCCCCCGCGCCGGCGATCCAGGCAAGTGCGGTCTCCTTGTTGTCCGGGGCCACCTCCTGGGCCAGCCGGGGCAGGAGGCTCTGGATCGGGGTGAAGAACGCGATCGTGATGCCGAGGTTCACCAGCGCGACGGCGCCGATGTAGCCCCGCCGGACCGGAACCATCGGCTCCTCGAGCGCGCCGGGCGCCAGGACCTGCTCGGCGCTCATGAGGCCCCCGACAGGAACAGTCGGGACTTCGCGGACGGAGCCGTCAGCCCCCGCACCTGGATCCGTGGTGGGTCGCCTGGCGCCCATGTCGTCGTCACAGCCGCAGCCTGCCACGCAGGAGGCCGCTGACGCGGCGCAGGACGGCGACATTTCGCGGTCGATCGAGCACGATGCCCGCACCCGGGAGGCTTCACCTCCGGCCGGGCGTGAGCACGGGCCTGACTTCAAGGCCTGAGGAGGGCTGCCGGCACCCGGTGAGTCCTGCCATAGGGTTCCCCGCGTGGCAACCCCCGGCAGCGACCGTCCCCTCGCGCCGGCGCCAGCCACCTCCGCTCGCGAGATCCTGCGGCTGGCGGTCCCGGCCTTCGGCGCGCTGGTGGCCCAGCCGCTGTTCACGCTCATCGATGCTGCCATCGTCGCCACGCTGGGAACCACCTCGCTGGCAGCGCTCGGGGCCGGGGCCCAGGTGTTCACCACCGTCACTGGGCTCGCGATCTTCCTGGCGTACGGCACGACGGCTGTCGTGGCCCGACGGGTGGGCGCCGGCCAGGTGGCTGCGGGGATCAGCGACGGGATCGAGGGCGTCGCCCTGGGTCTGGCACTTGGCGTCGCAGCGACGGCCGGGACGTGGGTGTTGGCCCCACAACTCCTGAGCTGGATCGGTACCTCGCCGGCCACGACGCCAGAGGCGCTGGCCTACCTGCGCACCATCAGCCTTGCGTTCCCCTTCGCCCTGGCGGCCATGGCAGCGATCGGCGTGCTGCGCGGCCTGCAGGACACGGCAACGACCCTCTGGGTCACGCTCGCCGCGGTGGGCACGAACCTCGCGCTGGCCGCCTACCTGGTGCTGGTCGCCCGGTGGGGGATCACCGGATCGGCGTGGGCGACTGTGGTGGCCGAGGCGCTCGCGGCCGGCCTCTTCCTGTGGGAGCTCGCCCGACGGGCGCACAGGAACGGGGCCTCCCTCACGCCGAGCCGCTCCGGCGTCCTGGTGGCCGCGCGCGGGTCGGTCCCCCTGTTCTGGCGCACCGTGGCCCTACGGGCAGTGTTCGTCCTGGCCGTCGTGGTGGCAGCACGCCTCGGTGACGCCGAACTGGCCGCCTACTACGTGACCTTCACGATCTGGTACCTCCTGGCCCTCGGGATGGATGCGCTGGCCATCGCCGGCCAGGCACTGCTCGGCCGCCATCTTGGGGCGGGCTCCGTCGGGACCGCCCGGGCCGTCACATGGCAGATGACCCGCTGGGGCATCTGGCTCGGCGTGATCCTCATGGGCGTCGTCCTGGCCGTCCGCGCGTGGGTGCCCGGACTGTTCGGCGACGACGCATCAGTCCAGGCGATGGTGGCCTCCGCCCTCGTCGTCGTGGCGCTTCAGCAACCCCTGGCCGGCGTGGTGTTCGTCCTCGACGGGGTCCTGCTGGGGGCCGGTGATGCCCGCTTCCTGGTGTGGGCCCAGGTGCTGGCACTCGCGGCCTTCGCGCCAGCTGCGTGGTGGGTGCTGCACACGCAGGGCAGCGTCACATCTCTGTGGTGGGCCCTGACGGTGTTCATGCTGGCCCGGGCGGCGGCATTCCTCTGGCGGGTGCGCGGCAACGACTGGCTGGTGACGGGCGCGACGCGCTGAAGCGTCGCCGAGAACGGCCTCGGCGATCGGCGGTGGCGATCTGCGACCTGGCGGTCGTGCACCTACTCGGCGGAGGTGTCCTGGACCATGCCGTTGCGGGGTGCCGGGATGCTCTCCAGGAGTCCGCGCACCTCGGTCTCGAGGTAGCGGCGGTGCCCTCCGAGGGTGCGGATGGACGTCAACTTGCCCGAGTTCGCCCAGCGGGTCACGGTCTTGGGATCGACGCGGAACAGCGCAGCAACTTCAGCTGGGGTGAGCAGCGGTTCCACTTCCTGCTGTCGTGCAGCCATTGCACACTCCTCGGTGATTGTTCACAGAACGTACTCAATCGGGCATCTTCCCAGAGCATGGCACCGAGACCCACGACTCTTCAACACGGGGAGGACATTTTGACAGGGCATTCCTCCGAACGGCCGCAGCGCCACGCCGTGAATTGTTGGTCGACCCAGCGACACAGGACACCACATGGCGCACGATGAGACGGGCGAGAGGCTCCGCGTCCGGGTAGTATGTCCCCGATCACGCCTCCCGCGGGCAGGCGTGGATGACGTGTCACGCCGGAGCACACGCACCGCCCGGGATCGCACCGGAGGAGGGGGTCGAGCCATGGGGCGCGGCCGAGCCAAGGCCAAGCAGACGAAGGTTGCCCGCCAGTTGAAGTACGGCGGCCCGACCACGGACCTCGAGCGACTCCAGGCCGAGCTCGCTGGGTCCACCCCATCGGAGCACGTCGAGAGTGACGACTTCGCTGAGGACTCCGACTACGACGACCCCTACGCGAAGTACGTGGCGGAGGACGACGACGATGATGACGATGCGGACGAGGACCGGGACCGCTGACCGGCGCCTGACCTGAATCCGGCTGACGACAGCCACGGACGCAGAGGAGCCGACGCCGTCACGCTCAGGCGTGCTCCCCCACCAGGGTCACGGTTCCGCCCACGCCGCCCTTGGCCGGGGAGTCCGAGGAATCGTTGGCCGAGGCCGCGCGCACGTGCCCGCACACCCAGGCCGGGACACCTCGGGCCGCGAGGCGACGGACACCCGCAGCGACCTCGTCGGGCGCCATCACGGCGACCATCCCCAGCCCCTCGTTGAACGTCCTCTCGCGCTCGGTCAGGGCAACCCCGCCGAGCTCGCCGATCAGGGCGAAGATCGGCGGTGGCGTCCAGGACGCCCGGACGATCTCCCCGTGCATTCCACGGGGCAGGATCCGGGCGACGTTGGCTGCGATCCCGCCTCCGGTGATGTGTGACACCGCGTGCACCCCACCAGCTGAGATCAGGTCCAGGACGTCGAGGGTGTAGATCCGGGTCGGCTCGAGCAGCTCCTCGCCCAGGGACCGGCCGAGCTCAGGGACGTGGCGATCCAGGGCCCATCCGGCCCGGTCGAACAACACGTGGCGCGCCAACGAGTAGCCGTTGGAGTGCAGGCCGCTGGAGGCCATCGCGACCAGGACGTCACCCTCGCGCACCCGATCCGGGCCGAGGAGCTCGTCGGCCTCGACCACGCCTGTGCCGGCGCCGGCCACGTCGTACTCATCCGGGGCCAGCAGGCCGGGATGCTCGGCGGTCTCGCCACCGACCAACGCGACCCCGGCACGGCGACAGCCCTCGGCGATCCCGGTGACGATCGCAGCCACGCGCTCGGGAACCACGCTGCCCACCGCGATGTAGTCGGTCATGAACAGTGGTTCGGCGCCGCAGACGACCAGGTCGTCGACGACCATCGCGACCAGGTCGATCCCGATTGTGTCGTGGACGTCCATCCGGCGCGCCACGTCGATCTTGGTGCCCACGCCGTCCGTCGAGGTGGCCAGGAGTGGGCGGCGGAAACGGGTCAGCGCCGAGGCGTCGAACAGCCCCGCGAACCCGCCGACGCCGCCGACGACCTCCGGGCGCTGGGCGCGGGCGATCGCGGAGCGCATCAACTCGACCGCACGCTCGCCGGCCTCGACGTCCACCCCGGCGGCCGCGTACGTGGCGCCCACGGGTGCGCCACTGCGGCTCGCTGCGTCGCTCGCGGGGCTCACGGTGCGGCCACCTCCTCAGCCTCCAGCAGGTACTTGCCCAACATCTCGGGCTCCGGCAGGGCGATCGGGTAGACGCCGTCGAAGCACGCGCGGCACAGGTTCTTCGCCCCGAGGCTCGTGGCGTCGGTCAGCCCCTCCAGTGACACGTAGCCCAGGGAGTCCGCACCCAGCGAGGCCCGGATCTCCTCGACGGTGCGGTCGTTGGCGATCAGCTCGGTCCGCGTCGCGAAGTCGATCCCGTAGAAGCACGGCCACAGCACCGGCGGGCTGGAGATCCGCACGTGCACCTCGGCGGCACCTGACTCGCGCAGCATCCGCACGATGGCGCGCTGGGTGTTCCCGCGGACGATCGAGTCGTCCACGACCACAAGGCGCTTGCCCTCGATGACGTCGCGCAGGGGGTTCAGCTTCAGCCGGATGCCCAGCTGCCGGATGGTCTGCGAGGGCTGGATGAACGTGCGCCCGACGTAGGCGTTCTTGACCAGGCCCTGGGCGAACGGGATACCGCTGGCCTGCGCGTACCCGACCGCGGCGGGCGTCCCCGACTCGGGCGTGGGGATGACCAGGTCGGCCTCGACGGGGTGCTCGCGGAACAGCGTGCGGCCGATCTCCACGCGGGTGGCGTGCACGCTGCGGTCCGAGATCCGGGTGTCCGGCCGGGCCAGGTAGACGAACTCGAACAGGCAGCCCTTGGGCTCGGCGGGGGCGAACCGGTCGCTCTGCAGCCCGCGCTCGTCGATGGCGATCACCTCGCCGGGCTCGACCTCGCGCACGAATGTCGCGCCGACGATGTCCAGGGCAGCGGACTCCGAGGCCACGATCCAGCCGCCCCGTTCCAGCCTGCCGATGACCAGCGGGCGGATGCCCTGCGGGTCCCGGGCTGCGTAGAGCGTGTTGTCGTCCATGAAGACCAGGCTGAAGGCCCCGCGGACGTGCGGCAGCTCGTCGACAGCAGCCGTCAGCATCGACTCGCCCTGGTGTGCGGCCAGCAGCGCGGTGAGCAGCTCGGTGTCGGACGTCGAGTGCATCAGGGTGCCCAGCGGGAGGGCGCCGGATCGCGACTCGGCATCCGCGACCCGGATCGCGAGCTCATGGGTGTTGGTCAGGTTGCCGTTGTGGCCCAACGCAAGGTGACCGGTGGCCGTGGAGCGGAACGTCGGCTGGGCGTTCTCCCAGACGCTCGACCCGGTCGTGGAGTAGCGGCAGTGCCCGATGGCCACGTGACCCTGCAGCGAGGCGAGCACGCCCTCGGTGAACACCTGCGAGACCAGGCCCATCTCCTTGTAGACCATGATCTGGTGGCCGTCGCTGACGGCCATGCCGGCCGACTCCTGGCCCCGGTGCTGCAGTGCGTAGAGGCCGAAGTAGGTGAGCTTGGCGACCTCCTCGTCGCGGGCCCACACACCGAAGACGCCGCACGCGTCCTGTGGCCCCTGATCGTGGGGGTCGAGCTCGTGGGTGAGCATCCCATCGCCGCGCGGCACGGGTGAAGTCTAGGTGCCCGGGCCGGCACCGGTGAACGCCGCAGCCCCGTGGGCGTAGCCTCGGGTCCCGTGCCAGCCGCCCGGATGCCCGTCCTGCTCGTGGTGGCGGCCGGGGCGCTGTTCGGGACCGCAGGCACGGCTCAGGCGCTGGGGCCGGCCGGAAGCACCCCGCTGAGCGTCGGCATCGTGCGGATCGTGGTCGGTGCCGTCGTCCTGCTGATCGCCATGCCCCTGCTCGGATCGTCGCCCCGCCGACTCGTCCCGCTCTGGCGCACCCCCGCGATGCTGGTCACCGCCAGCACCGCCGGTGCCTACCAGCTGTTCTTCTTCGCCGGGCGTGAGTCGGGCCGGAGTGGCCCTCGGGACGCTCGTCGCGGTGGGCAGCGCGCCGCTGTTCGCCGGGCTCGTCGGCTGGGTGGCCCTTCGGCACCGCCCCACCCTCGGCTGGCTGGCCGCGACCCTGGTCTGCCTCGTCGGACTGGGCCTGCTCACCGGCCCCGGCCTGACCGCGGGCGGCGCCGCCGGATTCGCACTCGCGCTGGGGGCGGGGCTGTGCATCGCCGGGTACAACGTCGCGGCACGGATCCAGCTCGACCGGGGGGTGGGGGCACTCGAGGTGCCGACCGGCAGCTTCGTCCTGGGTGGCTTGCTGCTCCTGCCCCTGCTGGCCACCCAACCTCTGGCGTGGATCTCGAGCCCGTCAGGTGTGGCGATGGCCCTCTACCTCGGCGTGGCCACGATGGGCCTGGCCAACGTCCTGCTCACCCGGGGGATGCGGACCCTGACCCCAGGCCCTGCGACCACCCTGATGCTCACCGACCCGGTGGTCGCGACCGTGCTCGGCGTGGTCGTCCTCGGCGAGACTCTGACCGTGATGGAGGTCACCGGCGTCCTGGTGATCCTGACCGGGCTGTTCCTGCAGGGCGTGCTGGCCAGCCGCTCGGCGCCCGAGGAGTCGGAGACGGTCCCGGTGCTCTGACGCCGCGCCCCGTCGTGTCGTGGGCAGATCCCATCGCCGGCAATCCGGTCCCGTCACGATGGGAGCACCGACGAACCGGGAGCAGCCGACCACTCGCAGCCGCGTCGGGGAGAATCGGGGCATGGCACGCCTCCGGATCCCCGATGCCCAGGGGCTGGCCGCTGTCCGGGAATGTACGAACCCCGTCGGGCCGAACCAGCCGGACCTGCCAGTCGCACCCAGCCTCGCGGACCAGCAGGGCCAGCCGGACCAGCGGGTGGACCGAGCCACGCAACGCCTGGCCGTCCGGTACACGCTCCAGATCCTGTCCGAGCGCGCCCCGGGATCCTCAGTGGAGGTTCGCATCCCACCGTTCGCGGCCGTCCAGGCCATCCCCGGTCCGGTGCACCGACGGGGTACCCCCTCCGCGGTGGTCGAGATGGACCCGACGACGTGGCTCGCCCTGGCCACCGGTCGGGCTCGCGTGGGCCCAGGCGAAGTCCGCGGGCAGGATCCGGGCCAGCGGCGAGCGCGCGGACCTCACACCCTGGCTCCCCCTGGTCAGCGACTGATCGCCGAGCTCACAGGTTGCCGAGGATGAGCGCCACTCCGCCGAACGCGGCCACGCCCAGAACTGCCAGTCGGGCGGCATGCTCGGGGATCCGAGGTGCCAGCCACATTCCCGATCACCGTGCCGATCACGAGGGCGACAACCATCCACGGGTCCGGCCATGTCAGCCCCACGACTGCGACCGTCGCAATGCCCTGCACGAGGAAGAACGCCTGCAGGCTTGCGCGTGACTCCGGGGGATCCCATCCCGCGTTCGCTGCGTACAACCCGACCGGCGGGCCGCCCACCCCGCCGATCACGTTCAGCGTGGCGCTGGTGATCCCGGTCCCGACCGCCCCGGGCAGGGACACAAGTCGACTCCATGTGAGCCCTCGCCATAGCGCCAGCCACACCGATGAGCACGGCGACGCCGGCCGCGACGGCCACTGTCGCGGTGTCCATGCCCGTGAGCAGCGCGGCGACCACCGGGGTGGCCACCAGCGTCGGGACCAGCAGCGTCGCGGTGTCGCGCACCCGGACGCGCCGCCAGTGACCCACCAAGGGCAGCACCGAGGCCAGCGTGCCCAACAGCACCACGACAGCGACACCCTGGTTCGGCCCGAGCAGCGCGATCAGCGCCGGGGCCGCCACAAGGGCGAACCCCAGCCCGGTGACGGACTGGGCGAGGCCACCCAGGGCAACCCCGGCGACGGCAACGACGAACAGCGGATCCACAGGGCGAGTCCTATCAGGTGTCCGCGGCCGACGATGCACACCGCCGCGCCGGGCGGTGGTCAGCCAACCGTGCGACGGCCCGCTGCGGACGCTGCCACGATCTTCGCGATCCGGGCGGCTCGGGTCTCGGGGCGCTTGGCGCTGATCACGAACCACAGGTGCTGCTTGCGCGCTCCCGGGGGCATCCCGTCGAAGAACTCGCGCGCAGCCGGGACGGCGTCGAGTGCCGCGGCGAGATCGTCGGGGACCTCGAGGCGCTCGACCGAGTCGAGGATCTCCCAGGACCCGTTGCCCTTGGCGGCTTCGACGGCCCGCAGCCCCCTGCTCGGTCACCAACCCCGCGGGGATGAGCCGGGACAGCCGCTCCTTGTTGCTCGCCGACCATGTCGAGGTCGGCTTGCGCGGGGTGAGCAGCTGAAGCCCGAACCGCTCGTCACGTGTGCGGATCGTGGAGTCGATCCAGCCGAAGCAGAGCGCCTCCTCCACGACCTCGTCATAGGTGGGGGCCGGATCGTCGTTGCCCGGCCGGGGCCGGACGAGCCAGATCCCGGGGGACGTGTCAGCGTTGGCTGCCAGCCACTCCCGCCATTGCGCGCGCGAGGTGACCAGCACCTGCTCCAGGTCATCGAGTCCCATAGCTGCCGATGGTGACATGACTCGGGCCATTCAGACACGTCGACGTCACGCCCATCGCCCGCCGGCCTCGACGGGTTCGGGCGCGAGGCCGTTGGTTCCCGTCCGCGGCGCTCAGCCGAACAGGGCTGGGAGCGTGGCCTCGCGCAGCGCGCGCACCTCGCCGAGCGGGAGCACCACGGTCTCCCCGTGCACACCGTCCACCACAAGGGCCTGGCCGCCGCCGTCGAGCACGCCGGACTCAGCACCGATCCCCGAGTCCACGACCCCGATCCGAGTCGCCGGGAATCCGCGAGCTGCGCACATCTCGGTGAACCGCAGCTCCTCGGAGCGAGCCACCACGACGACCGCCCGGGTCGCGGACTCCGACAACAGGAACACGAACGGGTCGAGCCCGTCGGGGACCCAGCAACGCGCCCCCACGCCTGAGCGCAGCGCCATCTCGACGAGCGCCACGGCGAGGCCGCCGTCGGAGACGTCATGGGCCGCGGTGAACATCCCGTCGCGCGAGCCGGCCACGAGGATCTGGCCCAGCTGGCGCTCGGCCTCGAGGTCCAGGTGCGGCGGCATCCCACCGAGGTGGTTGTGCACGACATGGGCCCACTCGGAGCCGCCGAACTCGTCCCGGGTATCGCCCAGCACGTAGATCAGGTCGCCGTCAGGCCCCCATGCCATGGGGGTGCGGCGGGCGACGTCGTCGATGACGCCGAGCACACCGACGACGGGCGTCGGGTGGATGGCCACGTCGCCGGTCTGGTTGTAGAACGAGACGTTGCCGCCGGTGACCGGCGTCCCCATCGTCAGGCAGGCGTCGGCCAGCCCGGTGACGGCCTGGGCGAACTGCCACATCACCCCCGGGTCCTCCGGCGAGCCGAAGTTCAGGCAGTTGGTGATCGCCAGCGGCACCGCACCCGAGACCGACACGTTGCGGTAGGCCTCGGCGAACGCCAGCTGGGCGCCGGCGTACGGGTCGAGTGCGGCGAACCGGCCGTTGCAGTCAGTGGCCAGGGCCACCCCCAGTCCGGTCTCGTCGTCGATGCGGATCATGCCGGAGTCCTCGGGCTGGGCGAGGACCGTGTTGCCCATGACGTAGCGGTCGTACTGGTCGGTGACCCAGTCCTTGGCGGCGAGGTTCGGCGAGGCGAACAACGTGAGCAGCGTCTCGCGGATCTCGGCGGCGTTCCCCGGGCGGGCGAGTCGCTCCGGCGTGGGGCCGTCGTCCTGGCGCGGGGTGAGCCACTCGGGGCGGGCCAGCGGGCGGTCGTACACGGGGCCCTCGTGGGCCACGGTGCGCGGGGGAACGTCAACGATCTGCTCGCCGTGCCATTCGATCGTCAGCCGGCCGGAGTCGTTGACCTCCCCGATGATCGCGGCCTCGACCTCCCACTTGGCGCAGATCGCCAGGAAGCCCTCGAGATTGTCCGGGTGGACGACCGCGGCCATGCGCTCCTGCGACTCGCTCATGAGGATCTCCTCAGGGGTGAGCGTGTGGTCGCGCAGCGGCACGCGGTCGAGGACCACGTGCATGCCGCCCTCGCCGTTCGAGGCCAGCTCGGAGGTGGCGCACGAGATCCCGGCCGCCCCGAGGTCCTGGATGCCCTCGACCAGGCCGGAGTGCAGCACCTCGAGGGTGCACTCGATGAGCAGCTTCTCCATGAACGGGTCGCCGACCTGCACCGCGGGGCGCTTCGTGGGCCCGCCGTCGGTGAAGGTCTCCGAGGCGAGGATGGAAGCCCCGCCGATGCCGTCACCACCGGTCCGGGCGCCGTAGAGGATGACGAGGTTGCCCACGCCCCGGGCCGAGGCCAGGTGGATGTCCTCGTGGCGCATCACGCCGACGCACAGGGCGTTCACGAGCGGGTTGCCCTGGTAGCAGGCGTCGAACACGACCTCGCCGCCGATGTTGGGCAGGCCCAGGCAGTTTCCGTAGCCGCCGACCCCGGCGACGACCCCGGGCAGCACGCGCCGGGTGTCGGGATGGTCGGCGGCACCGAACCGCAGCGGATCCATCACCGCGACCGGGCGCGCACCCATGCTCATGATGTCGCGCACGATGCCGCCCACTCCCGTGGCAGCCCCCTGGTAGGGCTCCACGTAGGACGGGTGGTTGTGCGACTCCACCTTGAACGTGACCGCCCAGCCATCGCCGATGTCGACGACGCCGGCGTTCTCGCCGATCCCGACCAGCAGCGCGTCGGTCTCGGGTGCCTTCTCGCCGAACTGGCGCAGGTGCACCTTCGAGGACTTGTACGAGCAGTGCTCGCTCCACATGACCGAGTACATGGCCAGCTCGGACGACGTCGGGCGACGGCCGAGGATCTCGCAGATCCGGGCGTACTCGTCGGGCTTGAGGCCCAGCTCGGCGTACGGCTGCGCGGCCACCGGTTGGGCCTGCGCTGCGGCGACGGTGTCGGTCATGCGGGGGCTCCCTGTGCGGCGCCGGCCAACGATCCGCCACCGGCGAGGTGGGTGAGGATCGAGGTGAAGAAGCCCAGGCCGTCGGTTCCGGGGCCGGTCAGGGCCTCCACCGCGTGCTCGGGGTGCGGCATCAATCCCACGACGTTGCCTGCCTCGTTGGAGATTCCTGCGATGTTGCGCTGCGAGCCGTTCGGGTTCACACCCGCGTAGTAGGCGATGACCCGGCCCTCCCCCTCAAGGGTGTCGAGCGTGGCCTCGTCGGCCTGGTAACGCCCCTCACCGTTCTTCAGCGGGACGACGATGCGCTCGCCGGCCTGGTACTCGCGGGTCCACGGCGTGGCTGCATTGGCGATCTCGAGCTCCTGGTCGCGGCACACGAAGTGCAGCCCGGCGTTGCGGGTCAGCGCGCCGGGGAGCAGGTGGGACTCGCACAGGATCTGGAAGCCGTTGCAGATGCCCAGCACCGGGAGCCCGCCCGAGGCGGCGTCGATGATGGAGCCCATGGCCGGCGCGAAGCGACTGATCGCCCCGCAGCGCAGGTAGTCGCCGTAGGAGAAGCCACCGGGCAGGACCACCGCGTCCACGGAGTGCAGGTCGGCATCGGCGTGCCACAGGGCCACTGACTCACCGCCGGCGATCCGCACGGCGCGCGCGGCATCGAGGTCGTCCAGCGACCCGGGGAAGGTCACCACGCCGATGCGCATCAGCCCTGCTCCACCGTGACCGGGGCCTCGACGTCGACCGGTCCGGACCCGCCGCCGCAGCCCTGCCCACCGCAGGCGCATCCGCCCTGGTCCGCAGCGGCCGCAGCCTCCGCCGAGCCCTCGGCCACTGGTTCACACACGCAGTCGTCGCACTCGCAGGCGATCTCCTCGCCCTCCTCGTAGATCTCGTAGTCCTCGATCACGGGGTTGCTCAGCAGCGAGCCGGCCAGCTCGTGGAGGCGCTCCGAGAGCTCCTCGTCGACCTCGCCCTCGACCTCGATCTCGAAGCGCTTGCCCTGCCGGACCGACGCGATGCCGGTCAGGCCCAGCCGGCCCAGGGCTCCCATCACCGCCCGGCCCTGCGGGTCGAGGATCTCCGGCTTGAGCATGACGTCGACGACGACGCGGGCCACGGCAACTCCTGGGGGTGCGGCGAGAATTTCTGCGCACAGCCTACTTCGACGCACTCGACGGCCCGACCAGGCTGGCCGCACTCGTGCGGGCGCCGATGCCGCGCCGACGGCCTCGGCGCAGGGGGATCAGACTGCGGCTGCCGGAGCTCCCGACCGGCGACGCCGGATCCGCCGGATCGCCCGGAACGCGAACCACGCCAACCCGATGAGGATCACGAGGGCGATGAAGGGCGCCAGCAGGGCCGCCAGCGCGAGGCTCAGCGAGAAGCCGTCCTCCACGACGCTGGCCACCGGGCCGCCGGCCCCCGCCGTCGCGACGTTGATGACCGGCCGCGCGGCGGCCTTCGTCGAGTGCACACCCAGTGCGGTGAGCAGGCCCACGATCACCGCGAGGGCCTGCGCCCACTGCCAGTCCGCACCCGAGGCGGCGGCGGCGAACAGCACGGCGCCGGACGCCGGACGGATGAACGTCTGGACGGCGTCGTTGACCGAGTCGACGGCCGGGATCTTGTCGGCGAGGAGCTCGACGGCGAGCAGGACGCCGATGATGATCAGCGCCGGGGTGCTCCCGAGGATGTCGTAGGGATCGCCGAAGCTGACGACATCGAAGTGCACCAACAGCCCCGCGACCATCAACGGGATGTAGGCGTTCAGGCCGGCGGCGACGGCAAGACCCAGCCCCGTGATGAGGATCGTGGCTCCATCCATGAGCGACTACTCCTGGTCGAACGCCGACTGCGGGGTGCTCCCGCCCATCGAGGAGAACAACTGGTCGGCCTCCGCTGCGTCCCACTTGATGACCCACTGGCCGTTCTCCCAGTGGTCGGTGTCGTCGATCGGCACGGTCGTGACCTCGCCGCTTCCCGACGCGATCCGGCCCATCCCGAATCCGAACGTGCCCAGGTTGATCAGCCCGGTGCCCTCGTCCACCCGCACGGAGTCCAGCATCGCGTTGACGATCGCCCACTGCCGGAAGGGGTTGACCACGGTCTGCCAGCTGAGCATCTGGTCGACCATCAGAGCGATGTACTGGCGCTGGCGCTCGATCCGGCCGAGGTCGCCCTTGGGGTCGGCGTAGCGCATCCGGACCCAGGCCAGGGACTGGGCACCGTCGAGGGTCTGGCAGCCGGGCTGGACGTCGAGCCCACTGTTCTTGTCCGAGATCGCCTTCTCGAAGCAGACCTCGATCCCGCCCACGGCATCGGTCATGTTGACGATCCCGCCCATGCCGACCTCCATGTAGTTGTCGACATGCAGGCCGGTGTTGTACTCGATCGTCTCGCTGAGAAGGGGCGCCCCGCCATAGGAGAAGGCCGAGTTGATCTTGCCGCCGCGCTCCTCCACCTGCGACCCATCGGTCGCGGTGTGAGCGGGGATGGTCACCCAGGAGTCGCGCGGGATCGAGACCAGGGTGGGGGTCTGGCCCAGCTGCTGGTGCACCAGCATGATCGTGTCTGTCCGTTGGCCCTCGACGTCTCCGGTCTTGAGCTTCTTCTGCTGCTTCTTGGTCAACCCATCGCGGCTGTCCGAGCCCACGAGCAGCCAGACGGTCCCGTCCGTGTCGGCGATCGGATCCGGCGAGAGGGCCTCGACCTTGTCCAGGGAGGCTGCTGCGTACACGACCAGCACGGCAAGCCACACGACGTAGGCGATCAGCGCACACGCGATGATCCGCCAGATCGACCAACGCCTGCGCCGCTTCGTCGGCGGTGGGGTCGGCCGCGCGATCGTGGGCTGGGGCGAGGCAGGAGCCGGGTCGGCGGTGCCGGCTCCGTCGGCTCCAGTTGATCCAGCGGCCGAGGCGACCGGTGCGCCGGGGGCAACAGCGCCGGCGAGCACGGGGATGGCGCCCGCATGGGCCATCTCAGGTTCGTGTGCGCCCTCGTCCACCTGACCGGCCGACAGGTCCTCGCGCTGCGCGGCCCATGAGCCGTTGGGCAGCCGTCGGTAGAGGGTGGAGCCGGTCACCGGGCAATGATGACACGCCCGGGCACTCTCTCCGGGCAGATCCGCCATCCCACGGGGCAACCGGTGGCGCTCACCGCGCCCTGAAGGGGTCGGCGTCAATACTCTGGACCTTCGTGCGTGGCCCGTCCGCCACCACACGACCAGGAGGTGCCATGACCCACGAGCGCGCCGGACTTCCGGCCCAGGACAGTGACCTGGTCGATGTCGCGAAGCTGATCACGCTGTACTACGCCGAGCAGCCCGACCCGGAGAACATCGACCAACGGGTCGCCTTCGGCACCTCCGGGCACCGCGGGACGAGCCTGAAGACCTCATTCAACGAGTTCCACATCCTGGCCACCACCCAGGCGATCGTCGAGTACCGGACGATGCAGGGCACCGACGGTCCGCTGTTCATCGCCAAGGACACCCATGGCCTGTCCGAGCCGGCGTGGGTCTCCGCGCTCGAGGTACTGGCCGCCAATGACGTGGAGATCCGCATCGACAGCCGCGACGGGTACACCCCGACCCCGGCCCTGAGCCACGCGATCCTCGCGTACAACCGTGGCCGCACCGACGGCCTGGCCGACGGGATCGTGGTGACGCCCTCGCACAACCCGCCCACCGACGGCGGCTTCAAGTACAACCCGCCGGACGGCGGGCCAGCCAGCAGCGAGGCCACCGGCTGGATCCAGGACCGAGCCAACGAGATCATCGCCGAGGGCATGGCGGGCGTGAGGCGGATCCCGCTGGCCACCGCACTGGCCCAGGACAGCACCGGCACCTACGACTTCCTCGACGCCTACGCCCGCGACCTGCCCAACGTGCTCAACCTCGACGCCGTGCGCGACGCCGGGCTGAAGCTGGGTGCCGACCCGATGGGCGGCGCCGCGGTGGCGTACTACGGCTTCATCGCCGAGATGCACGGCCTGGACCTCACCGTCGTGAACCCGAAGGTCGACCCGACCTGGCGCTTCATGACCCTGGACTGGGACGGCAAGATCCGGATGGACTGCTCCTCGCCGTTCGCGATGGCCTCCCTCGTGGCGCTCAAGGACCAGTACCGGGTGGCGTTCGGCAATGATGCGGACGCCGATCGACACGGCATCGTCACGCCCGGAGCTGGCCTGATGAACCCCAACCACTACCTGTCCGTCGCGATCCAGTACCTGTACGCCAACCGCCCCGGCTGGCGCGCGGACGCCGCCGTGGGCAAGACGCTGGTGAGCTCGTCGATGATCGACCGGGTGGCCGCCGACCTCGGCCGTCGGCTCGTGGAGGTCCCCGTCGGGTTCAAGTGGTTCGTGCCGGGCCTGGTCGACGGGTCGTTCGGGTTCGGCGGCGAGGAGTCCGCCGGGGCATCGTTCCTGCGCAAGGACGGCACCGTGTGGACGACCGACAAGGACGGTGTCCTGCTCACCCTGCTCAGCGCGGAGATCACCGCCGTCACCGGCAAGGACCCCTCCGAGCACTACTCCGAACTGACCGCCAAGCACGGCGCGCCGGCCTACGCCCGCGTCGATGCACCGGCCAACCGCGAGGAGAAGGCCAAACTGGCCAACCTCTCCCCGGACCAGGTCACCGCGACCGAGTTGGCCGGCGAGACCATCATCGCGAAGCTCACCGAGGCTCCCGGGAACGGGGCCAAGATCGGTGGGCTGAAGGTGACCACCGAGAACGGCTGGTTCGCAGCACGGCCGTCGGGCACCGAGGACGTCTACAAGATCTACGCCGAGTCCTTCCTCGGGGCCGAGCACCTCGCCCGGATCCAGAGCGAGGCCCGCGACGTGGTCTCAGCCGCCCTCGGGTAGAGCCGCCAACAGGGCGGTCTGGCGTGCGCGGATTCCGGGGCGGCCGCAGACCGTCCCCATCAGAGCGGCTTCTTGTGCGCCGCACCCGAACGGTCCTGTAACGCGCAGGTCCGCGGCGGGAACATAGGGGTATGAGCACCCAACAGCTCGAGGACGAGTGGCTGACTGACCTCTTCGGACAGAACTCCCGGGCGGTGCTGGCCTACGCGCGCCGGCGGCTGGACTCCGCGGAGGATGCCGAGGACGTCGTGGTGGAGGTCTTCGCCACCGCATGGCGTCGACGGGAGGTCGTGCCCGACGAGGCGCTCCCCTGGCTGTACGCCACCGCCGGCAACGTGATCGCCCATGTGATCAGATCGGACTCCCGTCGCACCCGGCTCGGGACCAAGCTGGCCACCGTGCGAACGCTGCACACGACGGAGGTGGACCCCGCCCAGCAGGTCGTCGACGAGGCCACGGCCCACGACGTGGTGTCCGCTGCCCTGGATGACCTCTCCGAGTCCGATGCCGAGCTCCTTCGCCTCTGGGCCTGGGAACAGCTGGACCCGGCCGAGATCGCCGAGGTCCTGGGCTGCTCACCGGGCACGGCCCGCACGCGGATGCACCGGGCGCGAAGCCGGCTGCGGGAGGCACTGGTCCAGCGCGGCGTCAGCGGCCCCGGTGTCGACGGCCCCGGGACCCATCAGCGAGCGGACGCCGACACACCCCCCCTCGACACCCTGACCACCCCCAACGGCTCGGAGGCCACACGATGAACACCCAGAGCACCGAGGATCGCGCGGACGAGGCCCTGCGCGCCCTGCTCGCCCAGGCCGATCCCGAGGCTGGCGCGACCCAGCCCGAGCCCGCACACCTGCTGGACCGCGTCCGGGCCGCCGCGGCCACCGGCGCGACACCCGCGGCTGGTAGCGCTCCAGCAGACTCCGAGAGCGCCCCCACCTCGCTCACCGAGCACCGCTCGTTCACCGAGAAGCACTGGCAGGGGATGCTCATGGCTGCCGCCGGTGTGGCCACACTCGCGCTGGCTGCGGGAAGCGTGCTGCCCGGCCTGGCCGCCGGCAACAGCTCGGACTCGGCCGCGAGCGTGGGTGTCTCGGACACAGCGGGCGGGAGCGAGGCGCTCGCCGGTGCAGTTACGGACAAGGGCACCGGAGTCGACGGCAGCGTCGGCGCCCCCGAGGCTGCCCGTGACACTGCGGGCTCCTCGGAGGCGATGAGCCCGGATACCGGCACCTCCGCCGCTGTCCCTGGCGCCGACACCACCGATGAGGCCCTCGTCCGCTCCGGCTCGGTCCTGGTCGGTACCGAGGACCCCGAGGCAGCACGAGACGAGTTCGTGGCGACCATCCTGGCGATGGGTGGCCGGGTCACCTCGGAGTCCGTGGTGACCGAGGGCAGTGGCGGCGGGGCGCAGCCCTACGGCCCCGAGATGTCCATGTCACGCGACATGGGTGTGAGCTACCCCTACCCGTGGTACCCGAGCGGCCCGGGCATCTGGCTCACCGTCCAGGTCCCTGTCGATGACTACGACAAGGCCATGGAGGCCGCACGCGACGCCGGCGAGGTCGTGCAGATGCAGCAGTCCACCTACGACGTCGGCGCGCAGGTCGCCGATGTGGACGCCCGGATCAAGGCGCTGGAGGCCTCCCTCGTCCGGTTGACGGCCCTCATGGACGAGGCCACGGACATCACCGACGTGATCACCCTCGAGCAGGCCATCTCCCAGCGGCAGTCCGAGCTCGACGCCCTGCGGGCCCAGCAGCGCGACCTGGCCAACCAGACCGCGATGTCGCAGATCAGCCTGACCCTCATGACACCCGACGACGCCCAGAACTCGGTCGACCCGCAGCCGCAGCAGACGTGGTGGGAGTCGTTCCTTGACGGCCTGTCGCAGTTCTGGAGCTGGTTCGGCCAGGCGCTGCTGATCATCTCGCCGCTGCTGATCGCCATGGGGATCATCGCCTGGGTGCGTCGGAGCCGCAGCCGCCGCGCCGGGGCCACACCGCCCCCCGCGGCACAGCCCACCCCGATGCCGGCACCGGCCGACACCCCCGCGACCCCGACCGATCCCGCCACCTGAACCGACCGGGAGGGATCAGGCGGACATGACGAAGGCTCGTCACCGGGTCGAGGGGCGACGAGCCTTCGCCGTGCGACGTCCCAGGCCCTGATCGGGGGCCGCCGGGACGTTCCGCCCGAAACCTGTACGGTCCGGGCATCTCCAGACGCTACTGCGGATCACCCTTCTGGGCGGCGATTTGGGCGCGGACCTGCTCCATGTCGAGGCCGCGGACCGCCTCGATGACCTGCTCGAGCGCCGGCGCGGGAAGGGCCCCGGGCTGGGCGAAGACCAGGACGCCCTCGCGGAAGGCCATCAACGTGGGGATCGAGGTGATCTGCGCGGCGGCGGCCAGCGCCTGCTCGGCCTCGGTGTCGACCTTGCCGAACACCACGTCGGAGTGCACCGCGGAGGCGGACTCGTACACGGGGGCGAAGTTGCGGCACGGGCCGCACCAGGCAGCCCAGAAGTCGACCAGGACGATGTCATTGCCCAGGACGGTCGACTCGAAGTCCGTGGAGCTCAGGGTCACGCTTGCCATGTGTCTGTTCCTTGCACTAGGCGTCAGTATGGTCTTGCCAGATATACCCCGGCAGGTATGGAACCACACGTGGTGCCGCGGATATTCCGCCGTCGGCGGCGGGGTCGCGAGAGTTCCTCGTGGACAATGACCGCCCATGGGACGTCGGGCACTGCGTGGCACCGTCACCCGCATGGTGGCCGGGGGCGAGGCGACCCTCGTGCCCGATCCGGACCTGCCCGAGGGCTGGCTGCTCCTGATCGAGGGCACGCAGCAGTCCCACGTGGACCTCGCTGACCCGAGCCGCCTGGTCTTCGAGTACATGCGCCGCATCGGGCACGTGATCGACCTGCTCCCGCCGGGACCCCTGCGGGTCGTGCACCTCGGCGGCGGGGCGATGGCCCTGGCCCGGTATGCCAGCGCCAGCCGACCCCGGACCCGCAACCTGGTGATCGAGCACGACGCCGCGCTCGTCGAGCTGGTGCGCGTGCACCTGCCCTGGCCGCGGGAGCACCAGATCCGGGTACGCACTGCCGAGGCGCGGGCCGCGCTGGAGTCGCTGCCCGACGGCTCGGCCGACCTGATCATCCTCGACGTCTTCGCCAGCGCCCAGACCCCGGGGAACCTCACGACCGTGGAGGCCTTCGGTCACGTGCGACGTGTGCTGACCCCCGGCGGGACGCTGGTGGCCAACATCGCCGACGAGAACCCCCTGACCTACGCCCGCAGGTACGTGGCCGGGGTGCGGGCCACCTTCGATCGCGTCGTGGTGGCCGCCGAGCCCTCGGTCCTGCGTGGCCGCCGGTTCGGGAACCTGATCGTGGTCGGCCAATCGCCGTGGGCGGAGCCCCTGGACCTCGCGGCCCTCACCCGGCGCAGCGCGGGGGACCCGTGGCCCGCCCGGGTGCTCCACGGGGCGGACCTCGAGGGCTTCGTGGGCGACCACCTGGCATTCACCGATGCCACGGCGACGGGCTCACCGATCCCCCCTCCCGGGGTCTTCGGCTGAGTGACTCAGCGCAGCTCGAGGTAGAGGATCGTGGTGTCCTGCGGCTCGCCCGTCGGGGACAGGGAGTAACCCGGGATGGTGCCGAGTGGCACGTAGCCCACGCCGCGGTAGAACTCCTCCTCAGGCCCGCCGGCGACGCAGTCGAGGGTCAGAAGGGTGAACCCGCGCTCACGGGCCTCTGCGGAGGCTGCGTCCATGAGTCGGGTCGCGACACCGCGACGCCGGTCGGCCGAGTGCACGAGCAGCTTGCTGAGCTCGGCCCGATGTGGCTGGTTGGGCGCGAGCGAGGGGTTCAGCGAGATCGTGCCGACGACCTCGCCCTCGTCGCGCGCCACGAGGAGGATCCGCCGGCCCGATGCCACGTCGTCGGACTGCGCACGCCACCACTCCTCGCCGTCTGCTGCGGTGAACGGGAGCAGGAAGTTCACGCCTGCACCTGAGGCCACCGCATCGGCCACGATCTCCCCGAGCCGAGGGCAGAGTGCTGGGAACTCGGCCGGGTCCAGCAGGCCGATCATGACCGAATCCCCGGCATAGCGCTGGGGGTCGATGATCGACTGCCCGAACGGGAACTCAGCCACCGGGCGCCAGACGGCATCGGCACCCCGGATGAACAGGCTGAGGCGATCGACCTCGAAAGCCGCCCGGTAGGTCAGCAGCGCCTCGTGGGCCTGGTCCAGCCACTCCTCCTCGAGGTCGTGGGCGACGGTCACGTGCGGGTGGTACGGGAAGTTCAGGGGCCGACCGAGAGGCCCTTGACGGACCACCGCCTCCGCCCCCCGGACCTCTGGCTCGCCCTCAACGATCGGGACGAACACCACCTGGGAGATCGGGCGGAAGGTGCCAGCCCCCTCGAGGACGACCGGGAACGGCTCCATGGCTGAGGCGAGCACCTGCAGGTGCGCCAGGATCGCGGCCAGATGCTCCTCGTCGGCCACCTCGGTCGGTGGCACCAGGGTGATGTGCGCGACGATCGCATGCGCCAGCGGGTCGCCGAACCGCTCCCGATAGGCGCCGAGCTCGCTGAGGAACGGCTCGGGGATGGGCAGGGCCACGCCGATGGTCAGGGGCCAGTCCTGCGGCTCGGAGCCCAGGACGTCCGCGGGGACCACCGGTGCGACGCTCATCGAGCGGTCACGAAGCCCAGGTTCGCGTACACGTCGGCCAACGTCGCGGACGCGACCTCACGGGCACGGGCAGCACCCTCGGCCATCTGGCGGTCGAGCTCGGCGGGGTCCTCGAGAAGCTCGGCGACCCGGGCCTGGAAGGGCTCGACGAACTCCACGACGGCCTCGGCCGCCTCCTTCTTGAGGTCGCCGTACATCCGGCCGGCGAACTCCGGCTCCACCTCGGCGACCGTGCGCCCTGTGAAGGTGGCCAGGATCGTCAGCAGGTTGGAGACCCCGGGCTTGTCCTGCGCGTCGAAACGCACCTCGGTGTCGGAGTCCGTGACCGCGGACCGGATCTTCTTCGCGGTCTGCTTGGGGGGGTCGAGCAGGAACACGCAGCCCGCCGGGGAGGACTTGCTCATCTTCGACGTGGGATCGGCCAGGTCGAAGATCTTGGCGGTGTCCTTGACGATGAGCGGCTCCGGGACGGTCAGCGTGGGCCCGAACCGGCCGTTGAACCGGACGGCCAGGTCGCGGGTCAGCTCGAGGTGCTGGCGCTGGTCCTCGCCGACCGGGACTGCGTTGGCCCGGTACACCAGGATGTCGGCTGCCTGCAGGATCGGGTAGGTGAACAGCCCGACCGAGGTGCGGTCGCTGCCGGCCCGGGCCGACTTGTCCTTGAACTGCGTCATCCGGCCGGCCTCGCCCATGCCGGTCAGGCACGCCAGCGCCCACTGCAGCTGCGTGTGCTCGGGAACCTGGCTCTGGACGAACACCGTCGAGCGCTGTGGGTCGACCCCCAGGGCCACCAGCTGCGCGAACGACACCCGGGTGCGCCGGTTCAGCTCCGCCGGGTCGTGCTCCACGGTGATCGCGTGCAGGTCGACGACGCAGTAGAAGCAGTCGTGGGTCTCCTGCAGCGCCACCCAGTTGCGCAATGCCCCCAGGTAGTTGCCGATGTGGAAGGAATCGGCCGTCGGCTGGATCCCGGACAGCACACGAGGGCGGTCAGACATGACGGTCATTGTCGCAAAGTTCTGCGCCATTGCCCGACCCCACCGGGCGGGCCCGCGTCCGGAAGTGGGTCAGCCCCCGGAATCCTCCGGTTCAGCCGTCGCGGTCGGGTCCGACGAGATGGCTGTGGGCGTGACCCGCAGCCGGGAGATCCGGCGTCCGTCGAGCTCGATCACCTCGAGCCCGGCTCCGGTCCCCTTCAGCTGATCACCGATCGCCGGCAGCCGACCGAGTTGGGCGACGAACCAGCCGGCAACGGTCTCGTAGGGCCCATCTCGGAGCACCACCCCGGACTCCTCCTCGAAGTCCTCGAGGTTGAGCAGCCCGTCGACCTCGAAGGGCGCGCCGGTGCGCAGGGCGTGGGCGTGGGGGCCGCCGGCCTGGTCGTACTCGTCCTGGATGTCGCCCACGAGCTCCTCGACCAGGTCCTCCAGCGTGACGATCCCCGCCGTGCCGCCGTACTCGTCGGCGACGACGGCCAGGTGATGCCCGCCACGGCGCATCTCCGTCAGGGCGGGGATCACCTGCTTGCTCCCCGGGAAGAAGGCGACCTCGCGGGCCAGGTCCTCCAGGCGGACCGACCTGTCGACCATCGAGGGGGTGAGGATGTCGCGAACGTGCACGAACCCGAGGATGTCGTCCGGGGAGTCGCCGATCACCGGGTAGCGGGAGTGCGGCATCTGGGCCACGAGCGACGCGGCGCGGAAGGCCGGAAGGGACGCGTCGAGGAAGGCCACCTCCGTGCGCGGGATCATCACCTCGCGCAGCTCAGTGTCGCCGGCGTCGAAGACGTCGTCGATCAGCTCGCGCTCCTCAGCGGTCAGGTCGGTGTGCGCAGCCACCATTCCGCGCAGCTCCTCGCCCGTGATCGCCTCGCGACCGCTGCCCGGGTCCAGGCCAACGACCCGAACGATCGTGTTGGTGGAGACCGACAGAAACCAGATGAACGGCCGGGAGATCCGCGCCATGAAGTCGATCGGGGTCGCAACTGCAAGCGCGACCGTCTCCGCCTTGGCGATGGCCAGTCGCTTGGGGACGAGCTCGCCGAGGACCAGCGAGATGTAGGCGACCACCACCGTGCTGGTGATCAGGGCCGCCGGCTCAGCGAACCGGAGCGGGACGCCGGCCGAGGTCAGCCAGGGGGTGACGATGGGCACGATCCTCGAGGCGCCGAAGCCGGCGGAGATGAATCCGGCAAGGGTGACGCCGACCTGCGCCGAGGCCAGGAACCGGTTGGGGTTGGCCATGAGCGCGAGCAGTCGCGGTCCACGTCGGCTGTCTGACTCTGCCAGCCGGTGGACCTGACTCTCACGCAGCGAGATCAGGGCGGTCTCCGAACCGGAGAAGAAGCCCCCGATCAGCGTGAAGACCAGGATGATCGCGAAGGTCCCACCCAACTCACCCACAATGCTGGAAAATGTACCGCACGAGGCCCTCACGGGCTGCGGAATCGGCCACCCGGGGGCGTGACCGGGGCCGTTTCCCGCGGCTTGTGGCCCCGGAACGGATTCACACCGCTCATGGAACACCGCGTACCGTTGTTCCATGAGTGCCGAGACGCCGAGCCCCAAGCCCACATCGTCGGCCCGCAAGCGCACCTCGGCGTCGGCCCGGTCCACGGGGACCGCAGCGACCTCGTCCGGCTCAGCCACTGGGGGCTCAGCCACGGGTGGGTCGCGCGCAGGCAGCTCGACCGCGGGTGGGGCGAAGAAGGCTCAACTGCCCCGACCCCGGTCAGGACCACCCAGGCCAAGAAGGCCCAAGCCAGGCAGGCAGCCCCGGCCACGTCGACGTCCCCGTCGACGTCCCACGTCCCCGTCCACGTCCACCGACCCAGCCACGGGGGCTGCCACGCCGGCCGCGGGGGGATCGAGCACCCGCCGTTCGGCGAAGGGGACCCGCACCAGCAGCGATCGGCCGTTCGCTCCGGCCGCGTCCCAGTCGAACGCAGGCCGCACCGGAGCCCGCCTCCACCCGCGCCTCGGTCCGACGGACCGGGACGAGCCGCTCAGCCACGAGCCGAGCTGCCCGACGCCTGAGCGAGGACCGACCCGCCCCGATCAGTCGCGCAACCGGCTACTCGGCCGTCGAGGCGCTCCTCGCCGACTTCCCCGGTGAGGGTCGGGCCGAGGGACGAACCGAGCGGGGCGCCTCGCGGGGCCCCGAGCGGGCCGAGGAGACCCCGGCCGCGTCCCTACCGCTGGATGGGACACCCGTGGTGGCCGCATCCGCCCCTCGGCCGGCGACCACCCTCATCACCCGGCCGGCGTACCCGCCCGCCGAGGATGTGGCGCTCGGAGTGGTATCGGTGATCGCCGATCGGGCCTGGCGCGCCGGCTCGTGGAGCATCGCGATGGCCACCGGGATCACGATGCGCGCAGCTGACGTCGTCCGCGCCATCTCGCCCACTTTCGCCACTGAGATGGCCGATGCCCGTCTGGCCGCCCTCGCCGAGCGGGGCCGCGCGGTGCGCGCTGAGCGCTCCGAGGCCATGAGCGCCGTCGTCAGCAACGCCATCACGAACGCGGCGACCAGCGATGCGATGCGCCAGATGTCGGTCGCGGCCATCGAGGAGGCGACCGACGACGTGCTCGCTGTCGTGCTGCCCGCCATGCTGGAGGCGGTCACCGAGCTCGAGACGCAGGACAAGCTCGACGAGTTGATGGCCGGGCTGCTCCTGCGCCAACTGCCCAGCGCCCTGGAGAAGACCTTGCCGGGAGTGATGATGCGCACGGCTGCCAAGCCCGCCGCCGGGCTGAACGCCTTCCTCAGCGGCGTCCTGCCCAGGTCATAACCCACTCTTCCCCCAGGACAGCGGGGTGGCATCCGGTCGCGGGGCAACCGGGATAATCGCGTCGTGACCCTGCGCGTGGTGACGGCGAACGTCAACGGGATCCGTGCGGCCCTGCGCCGCGGGGGTCTTGACTGGTTGGCGAGCAGCGGAGCCGACGTGCTGTGCCTGCAGGAGGTCCGGGCCACCTCCGAGCAGGTCGATGAGGTGCTCGGCGCTGCCGGGCTGGGCGACTGGCACCTGGCGCTCGCGCCCGGGGCGAGGAACGGGCACGCGGGGGTGGCGTTGCTTGCCCGCACGCCCCTGGCCGATGTGGCGCTCGGAGTGGGTGGATCCGAGTTCGCGGATCAGGGCCGCTGGGTCGAGGCGAGCGTCGCGGACCCCGACGGTGGACCGCTGGTCCGGGTGGCCAGCGTGTACGTGCACACGGGTGAGGCCGAAGGCCCTCGCGCCGAGGAGAAGGACCGGTTCCTCACTGCGATCGGCTCGTGGATGGCTGGGCACTGCGGGGAGGCCGCCCTGGTGTGCGGGGACCTGAACGTGGCCCTCTGCCAGCACGACATCAAGAACTGGCGCGGTAACCGGGGGAAGGCGGGGTTCCTGGAGTCCGAGCGTGCGCATCTGGACCACTGGTACGCCGACACCCCCGACGGCCTCGGCTGGACGGACCTGGGCCGCCGCTTCGGCGGCGACGGGCCGGGGCCCTACACCTGGTGGTCGTGGCGTGGTCGCGGGTTCGACACCGACGGCGGCTGGCGGATCGACGGCGTCCTGGCGTCGCCCGCGATGGCCGAGCGCGCCACTGGGGTCACCGTGCACAAGGCGCCTAGCTACGCCGAGCGCTGGAGCGACCACGCTGCGGTGTCGGCAACGTTCGACCACCCTGCTGTGGCGCCACGCCGCTGAGTCCGGCTGCCCTGTGTCATCGATCCGGCGCTCAATTGGCCTGATCTATGACACAACGGCTGGCGTGCCTTCAGGCCAGAGGGTCGACGACCTCGAGGCCGGGGAATCTGCGGAAATCCTGGTCGCGGGTGTAGATCCGCCGCACTCCGTGCTCAGCGAGGACCGCAGCGATGTGCGCATCGTGCACAAGGTTCCCGCGTACCCCGGGGGCGCTGAGCATCCGCTCGGCCGCCGCGGCATGGCCGGGTCCCGGTCCCAACACGGTCACGTGCGGGGCACGGGCCAGATCCTGGACGAAGCCCCACGCCTGGTCTGTCGTGAGCGCCCGCTGGGGGAACCCGGGGTGGGTCACGACGCGCATGAACTCATACACGACCGACCATGGCAGCGCGAGGGGCTCACCCTGGGCGCCGGCACCCCGCACCCCCTGAAGAACCTCACGACAGGGCACGTGCTCCCGGCACTGCGAATTGACGGCATAGGCCAGGACGTTCGTATCGACCCCGATCACTGCTCGCCCCGGTACCGCGCCATCTGATCGGGGTCGTCCAGCGCGTCGTAGAGCGCATCTCGGTCGGTGATGTCGACGAGGAAGGAACCCATCGGGTACGACGGGAGATCGATCGGTTCCCGAGTCGCGGGGACCTCCGGTTGGGCCAACATGCGCACGATGGCCTCCTCGACCACGCTGGACATGCTCACACCGCGCTCCTTCGCACGCTCGCGGACGCGATCCACGAGGGCGTCGTCGAGCACCAAGGTCGTCTTCATGGAGGTACGGTATCGCCGTACTCTCGATACGGCAAGGCCGTACCCTGGAGTTGGGGTCAGCCAGCCAACGATGCCAGGATCGTGTTGAACGTCGCACTCGGCCGCATGACCTCCGCCGCCCTGGCCTCGTCCGGGCGGTAGTAGCCACCGATGTCCACGGGATGGCCCTGGACGGCGATCAACTCGGCGTCGATCGCCTCGGACTGCGCCACCAGTTGGTCGGCCACGGGGGCGAACAGGGCAGCAAGCTCGACATCCTCGGACTGCGCGGCCAACTCCTGGGCCCAGTAGCGGGCCAGCCAGAAGTGGCTTCCGCGGTTGTCGATCTGCCCGACCCTGCGCGCAGGAGACTTGTTCTCAGTGAGCAGGGTCTCGGTGGCGCGGTCGAGGGTGTCGCCGAGCACCTGGGCCCGCGCGTTGCCCTTGGCCCCCTCATGCCGGAACGACTCCGCGAGTGCCAGGAACTCCCCC
>CAVTOX010000022.1:0-107751 GCA_963736425.1 uncultured Actinomycetes bacterium | reverse complement strand
TCGGCAGCATCGCAACGAGGGCGGGCAGGACGGCCCGTTCCAGGTCGACCAGATCCCGCGCGGCGCCCGCCAGCGCCTCCCCGTCCACCGCGTCATCGCCGAGGACGGCATCAACCCGTTCGACAGCACTTCTCACGTCCACCTGGTTCAGAGAGGGCGACGAGCGCAGGACGGGGTGGAACTCCGCCTCGACTGCAGCGACGTGAGCCAGCAACCGGCGACCCAACTCAGTGACGGGGTCATGGAATCCCCTGCTGACCCGACCGCACTGGTCGGCGAGGACCAGCAGGTCACGGTGCTCCGATCCGAGGACGAGGGCGATATCACTTGCCATGAGCACCTCCTACCCGTGGGGTGCACCTTCATACGGAGGCTGGGGCGGCGGTCAGAGGAGCGAGGAGAACCGGTCCACGGCCCTGCGACATGCGGAGGAAGGGTGGGGGTGGTTTCGCCTGTTTCGGTGGTTCATACCTCGATGTCGTTCGGGGCAACCTAACCCAAAGCTATGGAGACTCTAAGGGAACGGGCGGATGACTCCTGCCCTGCCGATGATCGTCGCGAGCCCGACGGGGGTCCCGGGTCTCATCTCCGACAACAGAAGGCTGGAATCCGCATGCGCCTACGAACCGTCACCGCCACCCTGTCCCTGTCCCTCGCCCTCGCTGTCGTCGGCTCGGCCACCAACGCCAGTTGGGCTGCAACGACCGTCCGCGCCCATCCCGGCGTCGTGAGCGCTCCCGCCGCCGTGCGTGCTTTCGACACGACCGCCACCATCACCGATCCCGCGTGGTTCGCCTCGATGCGGACACGCGGGTTCGACCTGTACGTGCTGCACAGCACCTCGTGGGGGTCCTGCGACCCCTGGGCCCGATCCCAGGTCCAGGCCGCCATGGCCCTCAAGGCCGGACTGCGCATCGCCGCGTACACCCGCGACCCGAGGTGCTGGCGGACCGGCATCACGGCGCTCGGTCAGTACGCCTCCCAGCTGCAGTTCTTCGCCCTCGACGTCGAGACCGACCCCGGCGTCCCGGTGACGAGGGCGATGGTCGACGGGGTGCGCGCGCTCGGGGTGCGACCCGTCATCTACTCCGGCTCAGGGATGTGGCCGCAGGTCATGGGTGGCAGCACCGCGTTCTCCGACGTGCCTCTGTGGGACACCAACGCCGTGTACGGCGCGGAGCTGTCATCCTGGAAGCCGAACATGACGACGCCCGCAGCTATGCCCTACGGAGGGTGGAACACCGGTGCGAGCACGGCTCGCATCGGCCTGCAGCAGCGCTTCGAGGTGAAGGTCCAGGGCGTTGCGGTCGACCTCAACAGCTTCTCTGCATCCTTCCTGCGGTAGGGGCGCGGCGGCCACTGGCTTCGCCCTACCTTCTCCGCACGCCCAGGACAGAGTCCAGGCAGCGGGTCTCGGTGAGGGCACGCCCCGCGTCGGAGCCGACCACGAAGAGCAGATCGACGATCGACAGCCCTGGGACAGACGGGTGCATCCCGTCGACTCTCGGCTCCTGGAACCGTTGCGACTCCACGACTATCCCAGCGTCCGCGACCTCCTCCCAGCAGATGTACTGCCGGTCGGTGCCGAATGTGCTGGTCACGTGGGTGTCAGCACCGACGGCCTGCGTCAGCTGGATCAGGCGCTCGGTGTTGGACCCTTCATGGGGGTATGCCGTGGCCCGGACGATCCGCACGCTGGCTCCTATGTAGGCCAGGATCGTCTCGATCAGGGCGAGGTTCAGGTCCACGAGCCGGCGGTGCTCCTGGGCGTAGACGGTGGCGATGAGGTCGGAGACCTCGTCGTACCGGGGGGCACGCCCGTAGTGCTCACGCAGCAGGCGCAGATGGGCATCACGCCAGTCCGTGTGCGGAACGAGCTCAACCTCGCAGAGGCGCTGCCTGCCGCGTCCCCGGCTCAGTACCGGCACGGACAGCCAGATCGGCCCGGAGCGTGAACCGATCTGCTGCCGCGAATGGAACTCGGTACGGGTGTACTGGACGCTGTCGTATGCGATGTACACGTCACAGGCCATGATCTTGTCGATCAGCTTGGCCCAGGGGAGGAAGTTCGGCTGGTGCAGACATGCCCGAACAGGAGCCCCGGGAGCGCCCGCGCGCGCTGACGGCGGGTGGAGCGCCGGTTCCACGACTTCGACGTCGAGGGTCTGACTCAGGCTCATCACAGCACCAGCCGCATGATCCGGAAGGCCTCGGCGGCATCCAGCGCCACCTGCCCGCCCCGGTAGGCGGCCTCCGTCCGGATGCCGTCGGGACTCGCATGGAAGGGGCGCGGCCGCATCTGTGATCGGTACAAGTCGAGCGCAATCATCTTGGTCTCGAGGAAATCCGAGATGTCCACGTAGACATCCGGTAGGAATGCCTCACCGGGCGGAGACCAGAAACCGGTGGAGTTGTCGTAGGTGAGTACGGCCGGCGCGAAATGCCGCGTCCCGGGCGCAGCTGGACGGGTAGCGGCGACACACGCCCGATAGGCCGCTCGGTGGTCCTGGTTGAAGCTCAGGGCCGGGATGAGTACCATGCTCGGCCGCAGCGCCTCCAGGGACAGCAGGGACCCGCGCTCGAGCCACTCGATGATCTCCCGCTGTGGGCGCGTGTCCAGTCGCTGATGGGTCTCGTCGTCGGTGAAGAGCACGTCGCTTCCGTCCACGAGGAGGTGCTTCATCACCTCCTCGAACTCCTGGACCCTGGTGCTGCCCGGAACCAGGGCCGTGCTGCCGTCCAGCCCGCGCCCGTACTGCTCGATCCCTCCAGCGGTGAGCACCAAGACGAAGACCTCACCGCCCAGCGCCTTGACGCGAGCCATGGTGCCAGCGCAGCCGAGCACCTCGTCGTCCGGGTGCGGTGCCACTACGAGCAGGCGCTGGTCCTTCAAGAAGGAATCCCCGAATGTCGTCTGCATCATCCAACCCCTCCGCCCGTCGATCGCGGCGTCCGCCCTCTGGTTGCTGCGCGATCCATGATTGCTACCTCTCCAGGGGAAGATGTCGAACCCGCCCACAGTGGCGAGATGCATGCGAAGGACTTGTGTCGTGCCTGGTCGAGCGGAGGGGATGCCCAGAGGTGAGCCGCCCGCACAGGTTGACTACCCGACGGGCGTACGCCCATACACGGCGGACGACGGTGCCGGTCTGCAGATGAAGGGTGCCGAGCGGGAACAAGGAGGTTGCTGAGGGCATACGGTCCAAGTGTCGGCTGCCGGACCCCCCTTGAACACCGTCACCCAACTGGCCCGCGGCGGGTCACGATGCGCGTCCACGGGCCAGGCGGCACATCGTCGGCTTCGACGAAGGACCATGAGATCCGATCGGCGTCCCCGTTCAATGCGGCGAAGCCCAGGCAGCCGTTGAGCGCCGGGGACACGTCCATCCCCGCGCCGCCGTAGCGCCGGTTCGCCGGGCGCACATCGTGGCTGCCGAAGACGTAGGCGGCGTCGTGATACTTCCCCGGACCGGCGTCCTCCACCTGCCCGTAGCAGGTTCGGCCGGCCGGCCCGACGATCCTCACCCACCGGTTCTTGAGGTAGGAGAAGGACCGGTCCCTGCAGTGTCCGCGGTAGCCCGGGTCCTGCGCCCAGGGCACCACCCCGCAGCGCTGCCGGAAGGCGATGGGATCGTTGACGTCGTCGAAGGGCACGTCGAGATAGAACGGGTTCTCACCCGGCCGCATGTCGGTCGGGAACCAGCCGTTGGCCGCTGTGCGGCGCTGGGTCTCACACGTGCTCCGGCGGCCGTGCCGGACAACGCGTCCATCACAGCCGCCGTAGTGCCGCATCCAGGACGAGTCGTAGGCGGACTCGACCTGCGAGCCGTCCGCGGCCTTCGGATCGAAGATCTCACCGACCCAGAACGTCGTCGCCACGATCCCCGTGTGCCAGGGGTATGTCCCGTCCATGAGCCGGGCCCCCGGTGTCGGCGTGTGGAGATCCGACACCGGAGGCCGGTGATCTGGCGCTGCGGTCCGCTGAGGGCTCGACGAGGGCTCCTGCGCCGAGCACCCGTTGAGGAGGAGGGCCAGGACGAGCGCACCCCCAGCGAACCGCATCGGCCCTCCTCCCGCGACGGACGTGTCAGCCCTTGCCGGACCCCTTCAACTCAGGCACGGCGACCTGGTCTCCCTGCTTGAGCTTGCCGAGACCCGGCAACTCGGGCCGGACGCGCGAGTGCAGCTTCTTGGTGGGCTTCTTCGGGGACGTCGGGGACTCCACGGACGTCGAGGACTTCCCGGAGGTGAGCGCCGAGGCGTCGGATGCGGCCGCACCGGTGCCGGCCGAGACCATGCTGTAGTCGTCGGTCGTGAGAGACCCATTGGCGATCAGCGCGAGACCGAAGGTGATCGCAGTCGCACCCGCCGGCACGACCGGAGTCCGGAAGGTCATCTGGGTATAGGTCGAGGCCGCCGCGAACCAGGGGCTGGACGTCCAGTAGAACCAGACACCGGCTGCATCCCGGTAGTAGAGGGCGAACTGGGTGACCGCCGTCGACTTGGCCCACACCGACAGGTCGTAGGCCTTCCCGGGTGTCACGCTCGGCGAGCAGGCCCCGAAGTCGAGCGTCGGCAGGAGCTTGGCGTCCCCGTTCTGGTACCCCGACACGTCGAGCTGCTCTGCGACGCTGCCGCTGTGGGCGTCATTGGTCTTGCTCCACGCGACCGTGTTCGTCCCCCAGCCCCCGGCTTGGAAGCACTGCGGGAACCCGGTGGCGGGGTTCGTCGTCTCCAGCGACGGGTTCTGGATCGCGTTGACGCCATCCGGCACCACGGCCGGACTGCCGATCTGTGTCGGTGCCTTGTAGGCCGGGTAGGAGGTGCCCATGTACTGGCGTACTTCTTGGTCGATGGTGCGTACCACCGTGTTGTTCGTCGAGGTGCTCGCGTACGTCTTCAGCCACGACACGAAGCTGGTGAACGTGCTCGTCTTGATGGACTGGTCGGCTGGGCAGGCGGCGGTGCCGGTCACGGCGCAGACGTGATGGAAGGTGAGGATCACCCAGCCCCCCTTGTTCGCCGCCTGAGTCACCTGCTGCTTGAGGTTGTTCAGCGTCCAGGATGCGTCGACCTGGTCCGGAGCACGCAAGAACTGGCCGTCCGGCGGGGGCAGCGTCTCGGCCTTCACGCAAGTGGTGCAGCCTGTTGGGCTCTTGACGTCACCGAGGCCCCGGGAGGTGTTGAAGCCGCAGTCCGCCGCTTGGCTCGCCACCGTGGCGTTGGCGTCGGCGAACGGGTACGCGAAGCTGACCGGTTTGAAGCCCCAGGAGTCGAGCGTCCAGCGGCTGTTGCAGATCTGGCGCTTGGCTTCTGCAGGATCGATCTCGATGAGGTCGGGGTGGGTGACCGTATGTGCTCCGATCTCGTGTCCGCCGGCGGCCAGCCCGGACAGATCGGTGCGGCTCAAGTATCCGGGTGCCCCGATCCACCCGGTGGTGATGTAGAAGGTTCCCTTCAGCCCGGAATTGTTGAGCACGGTCGCAGCGGCCGCCTGATCTGCGTTGCCGTCGTCGAAGGTGATCGACACGATCGTCGGGTTGGTGGCGGCCGAGGACTTGACCGGCGCCAGGAACGGTGCGACCAAGGCGAGCAGGGCGATGATGACTGTAGCCACGGCTGGGAGTCGGCTGTGGGCGAGCCCCACCTCGCTGAACACTTGTTTCTGATACCTACGCTTCTGCATCTGAGACCTCGCTGGAGTGTCGTTCCTCGTTACCGGGCGGTACCGAAGTCATATGGCGACCTGGTGGTTCTCGCGAGCCACGATGGCTCGTCGCGTTGGGCTGACCCAGCGTCCGTTGGACTTCTCCCGCCAGGCGCGCGGGAGGGTGTAGAGGGCGATCGCGGCATCGGTCACCCGCATGGCCGGGAAGACGAGCCCCAGATAGAGGTACTGGGGTCGCTTCTCGAGCAGCGCCACCCAGCACGTGAGCAGGTAGTCCGGCAACAGGACGCCCAACGCGATCGCCTTGATGCTCAGGTGACTGGTGATCGTGCCAGCGACAGAGGTTCCGGCGGCAACGCCCACCATGGACATCCCCTCCGAGACCCCCAGGACGACGAGAGCCAGGGTCAGGCCCAGGAGGAGGACGCTGCTGGTCAGGAGTTCGGCGATCAGCACGGTCAGCATGGCGCTGAACAGTCCCCGTCGCGGACGGTAACGCCGGAGGGTCTGCCACAACCCAAGGGACCACCGCTTGGTCTGCTGCACGTACTCTCGGTAATGGTTGGGGTCCTGGGTGTAGGCGCATGCGCCAGGATGGAACGCGATGCGTCCCAGCCGTTTCGCATACACCTCGAAGGTCATGTTGAAGTCCTCGATGACCAGCCCGGGAGGGTTGACGTCGATCTCCCGCAGCGCGCTGGAGCGGTAGATGCTGGCGAACCCAGGGACGATGTGGGTGGCGTTCACCGCGCGCCACGTCTGGCCGTACTTGAGCAGCCGCTGGGTCAGGGTGTAGATCCGCTGCCGATGTGCAACCAACATCGATCCGAACAGGCCGACCTCCCGCGAGGGCCATCGGGTCTGCGCGCATCCGGCGACGGCGACCACCCGGGGGTCGTCCAGCAGGGGCAGGGCCACGTCGAAGTAGCGGTCGTCGAGTTGGGTGTCGGCGTCCAGGACCATGACGGCGGCGAAGCGGTCGGCCAGCTCGAAGTGGCTGATCCCCGCCTGGAGTGCGCCGGCCTTGCCCACGTTGCTGCTTGTCTCGAGGATGTTCGCGCCGGTCCGACGGACGATGTCGGCGGTCTGGTCGGTGGAGTAGTCGGAGACGACGTGGATGTTCGACAGGGGTACGTGCCGGGCGATCGATCGCAGCGACTGCCCGATCACGAGCTCCTCGTTGTGCGCGGCCATGAGCACCGCGATGTCGGCGGTGGTCAGCCGGCGGTTGGAGGTCAACGCCGCCAAGGGGGCGCCACGTCCGCCGCGGAATCTGCTGATCACTCGCTCGTCGATGACCCGCAGCAGCCCGATCGTTCCCCAGATGATGAAGTTGACGCCGATGACCAAGAGGAAGAGCATCCATGCAGTCACGGCGTTCCACCCGCCTGGTCCCCTCGGGTGGCAACGCGGTAGTCCTCGACCACCTTCCATATTCCGTCGTCAACATCACCGACCAACCAGATGAACACGCCGCCCACGTGGTAGGACCGGGCGAGATCGGCCTTGGCCTTCAGGCTGTAGGAGTTCTCGAACCAGACGTCCTGTCGCACACCCTGCGCGTCCCTGTAGGTCAACCAGGGCGACTGGGCAGAGGCGTCCCACTGGACGGGCGCGCCGAATTCCTTCGAGGCACCATAGGACTGGAGCCAGCTGAAGAGCTTGCCGTCCTGCCCCCCTTGGCCCATGAGTAGCCGAAGGTGGGCAGCCCGAGGACGATCTTGTCGGCTGACACCTGGCTCACTGCGTACTGCAGGACCGACCGCACCCAGTTCAACGGTGCGATCGGCCCGGCAGCGCTCGTGGCCCAGTGGTAGTCGTAGGCCATGATGCGGAGCTGGTCGGCGGAGCGCCCAAGTGCCGCGTAATCCTGGGCGAGGTTGCGCTCGTCGTAGCCGGCGTCGCTGTCCTTGGCGAAGACGTCGACCGCGAGGATCCGGTCGTCTTCGTGAAGGGCTGCGGCGAGCTGGGCGATGTAGGAGCTGAACGCGTCCCGGTCCTGGGCGCCGAGCTCCTCGATGTCGATGTCCACCCCGGCGAAGTCCTCCGCCCGGGCGAGGGCGACGACGGCATCGATGTGTTGGCGAAGCAGGACGGGGTCGTGCAGGATTCGGCGGATCCGCTCGGTGTCCCAGGACCCGTGGCTGGTGTTCGTGATGCTCGGCACGATCGGAATCCCAGCCTCGCGCAGGCGGTTCAGCTCGTCCTGGAGCGAAACCCCCGGTGGCTGGAATCGTGGAAGGATCTCACCCTTGGCCCCGATCTCGTAGACCTGTGGCGACGCACCGGAGAAGTGCTGCGCCTGCTGCACGGTGGTTTCGGTCCCGGCGGCGAGGTGCCACACCGGCAGTGCGGCCACGACCTGAGCCGGCTGTGGCGACGCCGGCGCCCTGACGAAGTTGGCCAGCCCCAGTGCGGCCATGAACAGCACCGCCGCCGAGGCGGCGCCGACGGGGAGCAGCCATCGTGCTGGCCGTCGACTTCCCGACCTCCGTCCGCGTCGGGCCGTCGGGCGGTCCCCCGGCGAGGGTGGGCTGACACCAACCGTCTCCTCGGCCTGCCACAGAGCCTGGAGACCGGTCACCGAGGTATCAGATGGTCAGCGTGACCAGCAGAGAGTGCCTCCAGGGGTCGAGCGTCGATACGCAGGGCGGACCTCTGGTAGTCGACGACTGACTCGATGATGTCCTCGAGGTTGTGCCGCGGGGACCACCCGATGAGGTCAGCGATCCGGTCGCAGTTCGGCACTCGGCGCTGCATGTCCTCGTAGCCCGCTCCGTAGACCGACTCGTAGTCCAGGTACGCGATGTCGCTGGAGGACCCGACCGAATTGATGACCCGCTCAGCCAGGCCATTCATCGTCACCTGCTCCGGGTTTCCCACATTCAGCACCTGGCCGACAGCGGCCTCGGTCGACATGAGTGCGACGAGGGCGCGGACGGCGTCCGAGACATGACAGAAGCACCGTGTCTGGGTCCCCGTCCCGTGAACGGTCAGGGGCTCACCCCGGAGGGCCTGCGTGACAAAGCGAGGCATCACCATGCCGTACCTCCCGGTCTGCCGGGGGCCGACCGTGTTGAACAGTCTCACCAGGACCGCCCGCAGCCCGTGATGCTGCACGTACTGCGCCACGAAGGTCTCGTCCAGCGCCTTCGCCTCCGCATAGGACCACCGACTCTTCAGCGGCGAACCCATGATGCGGTCGTCATCCTCGCGAAGGCCGACCTTCGTGTTCTTGCCGTAGATCTCGCTGGTGGAGGCGACGAGCAGCCGCACCCCATGACGCGCGGCGGCCTCGACCACCGTCTCGGTGCCGTACAGGTTGACCCGCAGGCTCTCCAGGGTTCGCTGCTGGATGGTGAACACCCCCACTGCGGCGGCCAGGTGGTACACCTCGTCCACGCGACGGGTGAGCTCATCCACCAGCGGCTGGTCGGTGATGCTGCCCTGGACGAACTCCACCGCGCCCTCTGGCAGGTTCGCGAGGTTGGCGAGCTGTCCGGTGCTCAGGTCGTCGAGCACCACAAGTGTGTGCCCGGCGCCGACCAGATGTTCGGCCAGGTGGGAGCCGATGAACCCGGCACCTCCGGTGATGAGCGTGCGCATGTTTGTCCGTTCCTTCGTAGGGATCGATCGATCAGAGCAGGGCCCTGTGCGGGGCCTGGGTGAACCGGAAGGTGGCGTCGAGCACGAGGGGGTGCTCGACGACCCAGTCGTAGTCGGTGTCGGGGTGCAGCGTGTGCAGCAGGATGAGGTCCGCCTGCTCCGCGGTCGCATCGCCCACGCCCCGCCTGACGCTGCCGTCGTGGTGCCGGAGCTCCGGGACACGGGGGTCGTAGTAGGAGACGCGCGCGCCGGAATGTTCGAGCAGCTCGAGCACCTCGAGCGCCGGGGATTCACGGTAGTCCGACACACCGGGCTTGTAGGCGCATCCGACGACGAGCACATGCGCCCCCCGGATGGGGCGCCCGCTGTCGCTGAGGAGCTCCCTGATGCGGCGCACGACATGCCGCGGGCGCAGCGAGATCGACGTCATCGCCTGCTCGACCAGGGGCAGCGCGACCCGGGAGTCCTTCAACTGCCACAGCAGGTAGTGGGGATCGCACGGGATGCAATGCCCGCCGACTCCCGGGCCCGGCGAGAAGGCCATGAATCCGTACGGCTTCGTGTTCGCAGCATCGATGACCTCGGTGATCTCGATCCCGAGTGTCTCGCTGAGGTCCGCGATCTCGTTGATCATGGCGATGTTCACCGCGCGGAACGTGTTCTCCAGCAGTTTGGTGAGCTCGGCGGCCTCCGGGCTGGAGACCGGGTGCACCCGTTGGGCATACGTGCTGATCGCAGCCGCGGCGCGCTGCGTGCACTCCGGCGTGACGCCACCGACCACTCGCGGCACGATCTCCTGGGGATACTGCTCGTTGGCGGGGTCGATGCGCTCCGGGCTGAAGGCGACGTACAGGTCCTGGCCCACGGCGAACCCGCGTTGGGCCAGGGGCGTCACCAGCAGGTCCCTGGTCGTTCCGACATAGCTGGTCGACGTGAGGACGATCGTCTGCCCGTCAGTGGCCTGCGAGACGACAGACCCGCAAGCAGCGCGCAGGGCACTCAGGTCCGGGACGAGGTGTCGGTCGACCGGGGTGGGCACGCAGATGATGACGGTGGCCGCCTGGCCGATCGCGTCCGCCGACGCAGTCAGGGCGAGGGACTGCTCGGCCAACGCCGTCACCAGCCGGGCGACGTCAGCGGGAACGAGGTCCACCGTCCCGTCACGGATGTCGTTCAGCCGCCCGGGATTCAGGTCCACCCCGATGACCGAGAGCCCGGCCGTGGTGAACGACAGGGCCGTGGGAAGGCCCACGTACCCCATGCCCACAACCGCGACGTCGTATGCGAAGTCGTTTCGCACCGCGGCCCTTCGCACGGGAACGGTGTCGGCGACGACGGCGTGGGTCTCCCGCCGGGGCTCCAGGACGATCGGGGCGTGGACCGCAGAAGCGGTCCCTGGGGAATCGGTGTGGAGCATCATGCCTCCTGAGGCGAACGGCGCCAGTGGCCAATTGGCCGACCACCCCCGTGGGGCTGGCACCTGGCACGGGAATCGGACGTTTCATCGGCGCCACGTGTGCGCCCTGCCCTGGTCAGGGACCCGAGCAGCAGATCTGACAAGCGGTAATCCGGGATGGGATTCGGGATCGCTGCCGTGATCGGGGCTGCACTCGCCTCCTCGCCCTCGGCCACCGAGCTCCCCTTCCGTCGGCCCACCACTCGGCCCCGCGCCTCAGGGGCGCGATCCGCGACTGGCTGGTGCATCGGGTTCCCATCCGATCCGTGGAGCAAGTCCCCGCGAGCGGAGGACTTCCTTGCCCCCTCGTACCCCTCGCGGTCAGGCCCATACATGGCACCGATCGCCAGCGCCGGGGCCCAAGGGCTCGCTCCGCCACGCGCTTCGGCCCGGGTGCCGAGAAGCCAGGGTCGATCCACGGCCAGACCTTGAGGGCCTGGGTTTGGCAGTGCTCACCCACCAGCGGCTCGGACAACAGCCTCCCGAACTCCAGAAGCCGGTCGCAGCCCCGTTAGGGCGTGTCTCCTCAGCCCTCAGGGCCGGCGGCGGGGACCTCGCATCACAGTGGACCGAACGCTACTCGGAGACTCCGGACGTCGTCTCGATGCGGGTCCACGGACCGGCAGGGACGGCGACCCGGTCTACGAAGCGCCAGCTGATCTTGTCACTCTGCCCGTCAAGTTCCTTGAAGCCAAGGCACCCATTGAGAGCAGGGGACACATCCGCGCCGGCGTTGTTGAATTTCCCCTGCACCGGTTGGGCATTGTTCGCACCGAACACGTAGTTCGCGTCGTGGTACAGATCGCCGTGCGACGGACCGGCGTCCTCGACCTGGCCGTAGCAGACGCTACCGTTCGGCCCGGTCAGCTGGACCCAACGGTTCTTCATGTATGAGAAGGCGCCGTCAGTGCAGTGCCCGGCGTATCCCGGATCGTTCGCCCACGGGATGATCGAGCAGCGCTGGGCGAACCCGATCGAGTCGTTCAGGTCGTCGTAGGGCAGATCGAGGTAGAAGGGGTTCTCCTTCGGCGTCACCCGTGTCGGGAAGAAGCCGTTGGCGGCCGTGCGGGGCTCGGTGGCGCAGGAGTTGCCGGAACCGGCAATGCCGTCACAACCACCGATGATCGATCCGGCGCAGCCGGCCGCACCCGCTGGGACTTTCCCACCGTTCACACCCGACCAGTGGTAAGCCCACAGCGAGTCGTACGTGGAACACACCTGGCTGCCGTCGGCGAGGGTTGCGTCGAACAGCTCGCCCACCCAGAACGTCGTGGAGGCGATATTGGTGTGGAGGGGATAGGTCCGTCCCCCGGCCGAGGGCGATGCGGTGCTGGTCGGAGTCGTGGTCGGCGACGGAGGGGCCGTGGTGGCGGGGGGAGTGCTCGTGGCGGTCGCCGTCGGGGTAGCCGTGGGCGTCGGAGCCCTCGGGGTAGCCGTGGGCGTCGGACTTGCGCTGGGAGTTCCAGAGGTGCCGGCCCGGACGGTGAATGTCGAGCTGATGGTCTGCTTCTGCGAATTTGTCAGCACGAGTTGCGCGGAAATGGTGTGGGTCCCCCGCGACAGCGTCGAGAAGTCGAACGGCTTGGTCACATCGGTGTCACCGCCCATGAGGTCCCACGGGGTGTACCAGTCGATTGATGCGTCGTTGAACGCCCCCGGGACGAGCCTGCCGTCGAGGCGGAAATAGACCCGGTCGATGCTCTCGTCGTAGATGCGTGGGCCCACGAACACATACATGGGACCCGACAGCGACGCCCCCGAGAGGGCGGAGGCCGACGTGCGGTTCTCATTGGCGCTGACCCTCAGACGGACGGTCGCGCCGGCGGCGGGCGCCTGCTGCACAACACCGACGAGCAATGCCATGGCCGCAAGACCAACTAGTCCGCCGATCCATCTGGGGGTCCTTCGGGGATCAATTCGGACTGCGGGAACCATGTGTGCCTCCAAGCCGCGTGGTGGTTGATCGTTCGCTCCCGCCACCTGCCGATCTCCTGACCAGTCAGACGTCAGGAATCGGCGGAACGACGCGAACCGCGTGAATCTCCCCTATCCCCCCGCAGGACGGGTGGGGTCACCATTCCATGACCAGACGCCCTGCATGCGCATCCGCGACCACACGACCACCGATCTCGGACACATCGACACCGGGGCTTAGCCCGGGGATAATCCGAAGTACTCGACCTCACGGTTCGATCATCGACCCCATCCAGGCCCCCCTTGAGGAATCCTGGTCGTCGAATGACACCAGCTACCAGCGCCAGCCAGCCCCAGCTGCAGCTGCGGCGGGGGTGGGATTTGAACCCACGGTGGGTTGCCCCACGGCGGTTTTCAAGACCGCTGCCCTAGGCCACTAGGCGACCCCGCCTCGGCTGGGCGACCGCGAGCGGACCACCAGCCGACCCCAATCATCGCGCACCGCCGCCCCGACGGGAAACCCGCCGCGCCATCGCACGGCATCCCCGATCCCACTACGGTGGGCATCCATGGCCCGAGACATGCACACCCACGACGAGCGGCTGACCCGCATGGTCCTCACCGCGATGCATGACCGCCTCGCGATGGACCCAGTCCCCCTCGACCGGCCCGGCGACGTGCCCGCGCTCACCGCACAGCTCGATGGCCTCATCACCGCAGAGGGCACCGACCCGCACCGGGTGATGGAGATGTGGACCGACGTCCTGGCCCCGCACGTGATGAGCTCGGATGCCGTGAACTTCCTCGCGTTCATCCCGGCCGCACCCACCAAGGCGGCCCTGTTGTTCGACATGCTCGTCTCCGGGGCGAGCATCCAGGGGATCTCCGCCCTGGAGGCTGCCGGCGCGATCGCCGCCGAGAACCAGGTGCTGCGGCTCATCGCCGACCTCGCGGGCCTCCCCGCCAGCGCCGGTGGGGTCTTCGTCTCCGGCGGCTCGGCGGGCAACCTGTCGGCCCTGACCGTCGCCCGCGACGTGGGGCGCCGATCGCGAGGGCTGGGTCGGGGCGACCTCACGCGGATCGCCGTCAGCGACCAGGCGCACTCCTCGATCAAGAACGCCCTGTCGATCCTGGACATGGGCGCCCTGGTCGTCCCCACCGACAACCACGTGCTGACCGGCCGGGCGCTCGCCGCCGCCCTGGACGCTGACCCGGACGCCGGCAACGTCGTCGGCGTCGTGGCGACCTCGGGCACGACCAACGCCGGGATCATCGACGAGCTGGCCACGATCGCCGAGGTCGCGCGCGAGCGGGGCCTCTGGTTCCACGTGGACGGGGCCTACGGCGGCGGCGGGCTGTTCGCCCCGTCGGTGCGCCCGCTGTACGCCGGGATCGAGCATGCCGACTCGTTCATCGTCGACCCGCACAAGTGGATGTTCGCGCCCTACGACTGCGCCGCCCTGCTCTACCGCGAGCCCCGCTTGGCCAAGGCGGTGCACACCCAGGACGCCAGCTACCTGGACGTGATCCACACCGACGAGGACGAGTGGAACCCCAGCGACCTCGCCTACCACCTCACACGGCGCGCGAGGGGCCTGCCGCTGTGGTTCTCGCTGGCAGTCAACGGGACCGACGCCTACACGCGCGCCGTCGAGAGTGCGCTGGAGCTGACGCGCTGGACCGCCCGACTGATCGAGGAGAGCGACCACCTGACCCTGCTGCGCGAGCCGACCCTGTCGATCGTCCTGTTCGAGCGCAACGGCTGGGAGCCCGCCGACTACGACCGGTGGGCCGCGGAACTGCTCGACGACCAGGTCGCGCTGGTGACCTCCACGAAATGGGAGGGGCGCACGGTCGGCCGCCTGGTGTTCCTGCACCCGCGGACCACACGCGAGCTGGTCACGCAGGTGCTGGCCGCGATGGCCTGAGGGTCCGGCCTCGACCCTGGCCCTCCCGATGGACCAGCGACGGTCGGCAAACCCTCCGGATTGGCACGGATCCTCCGCGGAGAAGGGGAGGATCTGACCGTTCGCGGAGGGTCTTCGCCGTGGGACCGGGTGTCGGGGGTGCGCTCAGCCCGACTCGAGGGGGTTGGGGATCTCGCATGCATCCCCGGCGCATGAGCCCTGATCCGCAAGGCCGACCATGATGAGCGCGGCCGGCCTCGCGGACGCCACGACGATGGTTGCCCGATCCTCCGTGCTCACTGGCTGATCGCTCATCACTGGCTGACCCGCTCGCCCGCGGCCTGGGCGAGGGCCTGGGCGAAGGTCTCGGCCGGCTGCGCGCCGGAGATGCCGTAGCGCCCATCGATCACGTAGAACGGCACACCGGAGATGCCGTAGGCGCGCGCCTGGTCCATGTCGGCCTGGACGTCGGCCGCGAACGTACCGGCGGCCAGCGCCTCGAGGACCTCATCGCGCTCCAGGCCCACCTCCGCGGCCATGTCCGCGAGATGCTCCACATCCCCGACGTTCCGGCCCTCCACGAAGTACGCGCTCAGCAACCGCTCCTTCATGGGCTCCTGCAGTCCCCGAGCCTTGGCCAGATGCAGCAGCTCGTGGGCCTTCAGCGTCCGGGTCTGTTGGACGGCGTGGAAGTCAGCGTCGATGCCCTCGGCCCTGGCCAGAGCGCTCACCTGCTCGATCATCTGATGGACCTGGGCCTCGGGGATCCCGCGCAGGCCGTGCAGGTAGTCGATCACGGAACCGTTGAAGTCCTCAGGCAGGTCCGGCGAGAGCTCGAAGGAGTGGTACTCGATCTCGACGGGTTCGCCACCGGCCTCGCGGTGGCGACGAACCCCGTCGGCGAACCGGCGCTTGCCGATGTAGCACCACGGGCACGCAACATCGGACCACACATCGACTTTCAGCACGACCACTCCTTGAACCGGCAACTACTCCCATTGGAGCACGCTCGATGCCGGGCGGCAAATGAGCAGCTCAGCCCTGCGGGATCCAGGGGGCGGGCTGGCGGGACAGGAACGCCATCATCCCGGCGGCCGCCTCCGGGGAGGCGAAGAGCCGCGCGGACAGGGCCGCTGTGTGCGCGAAGCCCTCCTCCCGGCTCAACCCGGGAACAACCCGCAGCAGATCCTTCGTGTGGGTCAGGGCCTCGGGGCCACCGGCCACCAAGGAAGCGATCCACGCATCCACCACCGCGTCGAGGTCCTCGTCAGCCACCACCCGGTTGACCATCCCGGCGGCGACCATGCGTGCGGCCGGGACGCGATCCCCGGTCAGCAGCAGCTCCTGGGAGTCCGCGCGGTGCATCCGCGCCAGGCAGACCACGCTGATCACCGCCGGCGCCAGGCCGAGGCGAACCTCGGAGAACGCGAACCTCGCGGACTCCGCCGCCACCGAGAGGTCCGCGGCCGCGACGAGCCCATTCCCGCCGCCGGCGACGTGGCCCTGCACCCGGGCGATCACGGGCTTGGGGTTGTCGAGGATCGCGGTGAGTACCTCGACCAGCGCCCCCGGGCCGGAGCCGGTGAACGACGACGCATCAGCCGCCGACGCCCCGCGCAGGTCCGCGCCGGAGCAGAACGTGTTGCCCGATCCGGTGAGGACGATGACCCGCACGGCCGGGTCGGCGCCGGCTGTCCGCAGGTGCTCGGCCAGGAGACCCATGCCCGAGGCGGTGAGCATGTTGCGCGCGTCCGGACGGTTCATCGTGATGGTGGCGACCTGGCCGGCGACCTCGAGCAGGGCCTCAGGCGCCGGGGCGGCAGCGGATCCCGGGGACCCCAGCGGATTCGGCGCGCTCGCGGCGCCCGCGGCGCCCGTCGTCTCGGTCACAGCCGCTCCCAGCCCTCGAGCATCGCGATGACGCGCAGCATGACCTCGTCGGCGCCGCCGCCGATCGAGATGAGCCGGGAGTCGCGCATGTAGCGCGCGGGCCAGTTCTCCTCGGCGTAGCCCATCCCGCCGTGGAACTGCACGGCGATGTCGGCGACCTCACGGGCCAGCCGGCCGGTCTTGAACTTGGCGATCGTCGCCATCCGGGTGACGTCCTGTCCGGCGGCGTACCGCTCAGCGGCCGTGTAGTTGTACTCCTGGAGGATGTCGACCTCCGCGGCCAGCTCCGCGAGCCGGAACCGCAGGTACTGGTTGTTGATCAGCGGCTCGCCGAACGCGTGGCGGACCTTGAGGTACTCCCCGGTCCGCGTGATCGCCCGGCGCATCCCGGCCGTGGCCATGTAGGCGCCCATCAGCCGCTCGTCCTGGAACTGCGACATCTGCTGCTGGAAGCCCTTGCCGACCCGCCCGACCGTGTTGGCCACCGGCACCCGGACCTCGTCGAGGACCAGCTCGGCGGTGTCCGAGGAGTGGTTGCCCATCTTCTCGATCTTGCGGCCCACTGAGAACCCGGCGGTGTCGGTGGGCACGATGATCTGGCTCATGCCGCGGTAGCCGGTGGCGGCCTCCTCACCTGGCTCCACCGTGCGCGCCAGCAGGCACAGCCAATCGGCCTGGGTGCCGTTGGTGATCCACATCTTCCGGCCAGTGATGACCCACTGGTCCCCGTCACGCACGGCCTTCGTCCGGATCCCCGCCACGTCGCTGCCCGCATCCGGCTCGCTGACCGCGACCGAGGTCACCATCTCGCCACGCAGCGCCGGGGCGAGGTACTTGAGCTTGAGCTCGTCGGTGCCGTACTTGGCCAGGGCAGGTGTCGACATGGTCGCCTGCACTGCGATGGCCAGCGGCACTCCCGCGACGTCAGCTTTGCCGAGCTCCTCGCCGAGGATCATGTTGTAGATGTGGTCGGCTCCCTGACCGCCGAAATCCGGGTCGACCTCGAGTCCGAACAGGCCCAGCTCGCCGGCCTTCGCGAACACCTCGTGGGCCGGGAACATCGCATCGGCCTCCCACTTGTCGGCGTTGGGGTTGATCTCGGTCTCCACGAAGCGCCGGACCATGGCGCGGAACTCGCGGTGCTCGGGTGTGAAGGTGATCATCAGGACTCCTTGCGTGGGGCGGATCGGGGGGCGGGGCGGGGGGCAGGGCGGGGGCTGGGTCGAGGCGTACGGGCGGTCGTGGCCAGCGGTCGGTTCAGAGTGGGGATCTGGCCACCGGCCACGGCGATCCGGGCGGGCATCCCGAGCCCGCGGACCCACAGCTGGGTGAGCGTGCGCGTCACCACTGCCTCGTCATGGACCTCCCCGCGCCCCAGCCAGTGCGCGGCGAAGCCCTCGACCATCCCGCAGAGGGCCGCAGCCGAGGTATGCGCGTCCAGGTCGGGAGCGGCCAGGCCCTCCTCCTGGAGCTTGCCGATGGCCGCCGCGACACGGGCGACGTGCGTGCGGCGCAGGTCGAGCAGGACATCGGCGAACCGGGAGTCGCCGGCCGAGGCCTCCTGCGCCACCTGCAGCAGCTGCGCGTGGCTGCGGTAGCCGTCGAGGTAGGCGCGGTTCGCGGCATCCACGCGTGCGATCGGGTCGCGCAGCCGCGGGACGGTCATCGCCTCATGAAGGTCGGTGCGCACGGCGGCGAGCACCGCGAGCAGGACGTCCTCCTTGGTGTCGAAGTACGTGTAGACGGTGCCGTGGGCCACGCCGGCCGCGTCAGCCAGGTCGCCCATCCGGGTGCCGGCGAAGCCCCGCTGGGAGAAGACCTCGCGCGCGGCTGCGACGAGCTTGTCCCGGGTCGCCTGCCCCCGGGCCGTCAGCGGCCTCATGGAACCTGACGCTAGCGTCAAGTTGACACGAGCGTCAAGTTCCCGCCGGACGGGTCCTTCGACACGAGCGGGCGCGAGGGCCCTCCGCCCGCCCTTGGGCCTCACCCGGGGCCAGGCACCGAGGCAACGGGGCGCGTGGTCGGACGCCCCGGAACATTCGCTCCTCAGCGGATCCGGCGGGCGCGCAGGTGCTCGGCCAGGCCCTTGGCCTGGGGATCCAGGGAGGTGGAGTCAGCCACGCCACTGCCCAGCAGCCCGCGGATGACCACGTTGACCGCCCGCAGGTTGGGCAGCGGATGGACGTCGACGGCCAGCCCCGCGGCCTCAGGCAGGAGCTCGCGGACCTTGTCCGGGGTCAGCCACCGCTCCAGCCAGACACACCGGGCAGCCACGTCATCGGCGCTGAGTCCTCGGCTCGGCCCGACCCCCGGCTCAGGGATCCAGACGCCGACGTTGGCGTTCCCGCCCTTGTCGCCGGACCTGGCCCCGACGACATCGCCCAGCACGGTTCCCTCGACGTACCCGAAGTCCGGCTCGGCGCCACCGGCAGCCACATCGCCAGCTGCCCGAGGGCCAGCGCCCGCCGCCCCCGCCAGGGCCACCTGGGTCTCTCCGAAGGCGCCCAGATCCACTGGTTCGCCGTCCACCGTCACCTCGACCGAGACCTCGGACCGGTCGATGAGGGTGGGCCAGTAGATGCCGTACGCCGTGCCCTCCGCGGGCGGCGCGGTGGGGAACATGCCCGGGTAGGCGCCGAGCGCGGACTCCACGACGGCGGTCGTGAACGGCTTTCCGACCTTGCGCTGCTCGAGGTCCTTGACGGTGATCCTCAGGTGGCCCTGCGCGGCGGCCGTCGTGGCCGGATCGTCGGCGGCCACGTCCTCGAACGCCACGTGCAGCGCACTGACGTCCAGGGTGCTGGCCCGGGCCAGGTCGCGCGGGGTGGGGGCGGGGCGGCCGTCGGCCGGATCACCCAGGGCCTCGGCGAGCCCGACGCCCGCGACCATGCGCAGTGCCAGGTCGGCCTTGGCCCCCGCGTCGCGGCCGGTCAGGACCAGCGACATCGTGTTGCGGAACCCGGCGAACAGGTTGACCGCGACCTTCAGCTTCTCTGGCGCGGGGGCTCCCCGTACCCCGCTGATCGTCACCCGATCAGGGCCGGCAGGGGTCAGTGCGATCGTGTCGAACAGGGCGGTGACGTCGGGGTTGGCGTACTGCGGTCCGGCGATCTCGTAGACGAGCTGGGAGGTGACGGTGCCCACGGAGACCAGCCCGCCGGACCCGGTCGGCTTTGTGATCACGCTCGACCCGTCGGCGGCCACCTCGGCGATCGGGAAGCCAGCCGGCCAGGACGGGACCTCGGTGAAGAACGAGTAGTTGCCGCCCGTGGCCTGGGCCCCGCACTCGATGACATGGCCGGCGGCCACAGCTCCGGCCAGGCGGTCCAGGGCGACCGGATCGCCAGCCGCGGCATCGGCATACGACCAGCCGTGCCACCAGGCAGCCGGACCGATCACGAGTGCGGCGTCGGTGATCCGACCTGTGATCACGACATCGGCACCGGCGCCCAGCGCTGCGGTCACCGGCTCGCCGCCGAGGTAGGCGTTCGCAGTGATCGGCGCGCGACGGCCGAGCACCTCGCCGGTGTCGAGGTGGGGGAACTCCTCCGGTCGGGAGGCGATGATCGGCAGGACGTTGTCGCCGGTGACCACCCCGATCCGGGGCGACAGCCCGAGCGTGCCGGCGAGCTCGCCGAGGGCATCGGCGCAGCCCTGGGGATCCAAGCCCCCGGCATTGCTGACCACCCGGATCCCCCGCTCCAGACAGGTCCCGAGGACCTGCTCCATCTGGGTCACGAACGTCCGGGCGTACCCCGAGCCGGCGCCGTGCTTCATCCGCTGCCGGGCCAGGATGAGCATGGTCAGCTCGGCCAGCCAGTCACCGGTGAGGACGTCGATCTCCCCGGAGCCCACCAGCTCGGCTGCCGCCGACATCCGGTCGCCGAGGAATCCCGAGCAGTTGCCGATCCGGACCGGGCCACGTGCCGTTGCATCCACCATTCGGGCAGTATGGCCCAGCCGGTGGGCGATCCCACCGGGGGGTTCCGGAATCGCTCGCACCCGTCAGGACTCGGCGAACTCCTCGGAGTCATACACCTCGATGACGGTCTCGGCAGGCCACTCACCCGGCGCCAGCCCCGCCTTGCGCCAGAGCGCCGACAGGAATGCCTGCGGCCCGGGCAGCTGCTCCCAGACGGCAGGCAGGAACGTGGCACGTCTGCGGCCCGCATCGACGACGACGCCACTGCCAACGGGGACGCGTCGCGCCAGGTCGGCATAGCCCGCGCACGGGAACGGCCTGGTCGGCGAGAGCACCGAGATGTCGATGACCATCCCGGCGGCGCGCTCGCGGGTCATGGGCGGGAACCGGGGATCGCGGAACGCGGCGTCGAACGCGTGCTCGGCAACATCGGCGATGAGCTGCTGGCGCGCCGAGAGGGTGCCGATGCACCCCAGGAGCTCGCCGTCCGCCGCCCGCAGGGTGACGAACGAGGCTCCCGGCTCACGCAGGACGGGGTCATCGACCGGCCACCGGGTGGCGTCGAACCCCGGGCGACGCTGGGTCGAGAGCGCCTCCTGGATGGTCGCCCGGGCGAGCCTGAGGAGTGTCGCCCGCGACTCCGGCGCGATCCGGACAACGTCCGGCGCGCTGCGGACACCGGTGTCCGGATGCTGCCCGTAGTGCTCAGCGGGCGGATCTGAGCGCGGTGCGTCGATCGCGACGGCCTGCTCGGGGGCCATTGCGTCGGTCGGCTCCGCCGTGCGGACGGCGAAGGCCGCATAGCCGACGACCTGGTCGCGGTCCCCGGCGGTGTCACCCGAGTTGCGCGCGTCCAGCAGCCGGACCGACCAGTCCTGAGCAGCGGCCGCCGTGAGGAGCCCCCGCAGCGGGTACCGCCCGCACGCATCGGAGGTGCCGATCGAGTCGGGGCGCCGGTGCACGATCGACCGGATGGTCCGGCCGTCCTGGGCGATCGCCGAGGAGTAGTCCAGGTAGTGCGAGAGGTCGGTCGAGATGACCACGAGCGTGCGCGGGAGGCCCGCACACCAGGTGATCACCGCCGCGACATCGCCGGGCAGGTCGGCCCCCACGATCAGGGGCACCAGCCGCCAGCCCTCGGGAAGGACCCGTTGGAGGAACGGCAGCTGCACCTCGAGGCTGTGCTCGGGGGCGTGCGCGGCATCGGCAGGCAGCACCGTGTCGATGTGGGACTGGAGGTCGGCGGCCACTGCGGCGTCGAGCTCGACGTCGCCCAGTGGGGTGCGCCAGGCCGATGCGGTGCTCAGCCCGATCCCCTCGACGGGCACGTAGTGCGCTGGGCCGAGCAGGACCACGCGGTCAACCTCCGGAGGATCGATCGTGGCGTACGCGAAGGCGGCCGTCGGGCCGGAGTAGACGTGTCCGGCATGTGGCACGACCAGTGCCACCAGGCGCTCTGCGGCCGAGGAGCGACGGGGATCCCGAGCCCCCGTGCCCCGCCCGGACGCCGCTCCGGCGCGCGCGATCATCTCCTCGCGCGCCTGCGCCACGTACCGGTCCACATCGCCCGCCAGCCGCTCCGGCCTGCCGGGGTAGAACCTCCCTGCCACAGCAGGTTCGCGGATGCCTCCGGAGAGCCCGGCGGGCTGCCCCCAGAACTTCACGTTCCTGCCCTCCTGCACCCGGACCGGGTCATGCCCTCCCTGCGCCCCCCGACCACGGAACACCACGTGGGCGGGGCCACCTGCAGGCGATGATGCGTCATCGGATGACCTCGGCGATGCGCACGGGCAGGCGCGTGCGGCCCCACGTCCCGGCGGGGCCGTCGAACACGCCGGGGATCGGTGTGCCGCACCCGGCGCAGCCCCCGTCATCGTTGAGCCGGTATCCCCGGATCTCGTACCAGTCGCGCTCGATCACGGGCCGGTGGCAGCCGGGACAGATCGTCGAGTCGCCCTCGGCGTCATGGACGTTGCCCGTGTAGGCGTAGCGCACCCCGTTGGCCATCGCGATCATCCGCGCACGGGTCAGGGTGGCTGGCGGCGTGGCCGGGACATCGCGCATCTTCCAGTCCGGGTGGAACGCGCTGAAGTGCATCGGGACGTCGGGCCCGCAGTGCTCCACGACCCAGCGGGTCAGCGCGTCCAGCTCCGGCTCCGAGTCGTTGTGCCCCGGGATGATCAGGGTCGTGAGCTCCAACCACGTATCGGTCCGGGTGGCGACGTACTCGATCGTCTCCAGCACCGCAGCCAGCTCGGCGCCGCAGACGCGGTGGTAGAAGTCCGCGGTGAATCCCTTGAGGTCGATGTTGGCCGCGTCCATGTGACGGTAGAACTCGGCACGCGGTTCAGGGTTCACGTATCCCGCACTCACCGCCACCGTGCGGATCCCGCGGCTCCGGCACGCCAGCGCGGTGTCGATTGCGTACTCGGCGAAGATCACCGGGTCGTTGTAGGTGAACGCGACGCTGGCACATCCCAGGCGCTCCGCGGCGATCGCGATGTCCTGCGGCATCGCGGCGTCGGCCAGGGTGTCGAGATCGCGCGACTTCGAGATGTCCCAGTTCTGGCAGAACTTGCACGTGAGGTTGCAGCCGGCCGTGCCGAACGACAGCACCGAGGACCCGGGGAGGAAGTGGTTCAGCGGCTTCTTCTCGATCGGGTCGACGCAGTATCCCGACGACCGTCCGTAGGTGGTCGACACGATCGCGTCGCCCTCGCGGGCGCGCACGAAGCACAGGCCGCGCTGCCCCTCGTGCAGTCGGCACTCACGCGGGCACAGGTCGCACTGGATCCGCCCGTCATCGAGCGCGTGCCACCACCGCCCGGGCCATGTCGCCGGAGGGACGCTGCGTTGCCGGGCCTGGGTGCCCATACCTCCAGCATCCTCCGCGCGGCGGTTGAGTGCCACCCCCCGATGGGCCTGCGACCCGGTCCTCGGGTGAGCGCCATGGCACATCGACCTGATGTGTACGCTTGGTGTATGACACGCACCAACATCGAGATCGACGACGATCTGATCGCGCGCGCGATGACCAAGTACGGGCTGACGACGAAGCGATCGGCAGTCGAGCTCGCCCTGCAACGCCTTGTCGGGCCAGCGCTCACGGGCGAGGCCCTGCTGGACTATGTCTTCGAGATCGAGGGAACCGGGTGGGAGCTGCCCGAGGGCGCCCTGGACGACCCCGTCGAGGCCCTCTGATGCTGCTGATCGACAGCTCGATCTGGATCGAGATCGCCCGAGGCAGCACACGTGGCCTGAAGGCAGCCCTGGCCGCGGCTGGTCAGCCCCTCGCAGTGACTGAGCCGATCGTCGGTGAGGTGCTGGCTGGTGCACGTGACCCCGACGCCGTGGAGGCCCGCCTCGCCACAGTGAACCTCCGCGCCGTCGATCCGAGCCGTGACTATCGCGACGCAGCGATGCTGTACCGCGCCTGCCGACGCCGTGGGACGACCATCCGGTCCTTGAACGACTGCCTCATCGCCGCGGTCGCACTGAGGTACGGCGACGTCGTTGCCCACCGGGATGCCGACTTCGAGCGGATCGCGGAGGTCGCGCCCTTGCGGACCCTCGACCTCCGCTGAGCCCTACTCCTCCTCGAGGACCGCCACGACGTGGTGGGCGTCCACCGAGTCGCCGACCGCGACCCGGACCTCGGCCACGACGCCGTCCTCGTCGGCCTTGATCCGGTGCTCCATCTTCATCGCCTCGAGGATCACCAGGGTGTCTCCCGCGGCCACGTGGGCACCGGGCTCGACCAGCACCGCCGTCACGGTACCGGGCACCGGCGTGACCAGTCCGTGGTCGTGGCCGTGGTCGGAGGCATCCGGGTGGCGCGGGAGGACCCGCAGGACGGTCGTCCGCCCGAGGCCGGTCACCAGCGCCCAGTCCCCCGCGCGGCGGACGGTGAACCAGCCGCCGACGCCGTCGACCTCGACCATCACGAGGCTGCCCTCGGCCTGGGTCCGGTCGACCCTCAGCTGCTCGGGCAGCGGGGGGAGCCCGACCTCGAAGGTGGACTCGGTCACCTCCGGACCCTCATCGAGGAGGGCCGCCTCGGCGTTCGCGCGCAGGGCGTCGCTCCCCACCTCCACCGGAGCCGGAACCTGGTCGGTCCCGACCCCGTCGCCGGCCAGGACGATGTCCACGCCGCCGGCGCGATCACGGGTGTAGCGCACCTCGATCGACAGGTCGACGCCGAACTCGGAGTAGCCGAGACGGCGCACCTCGGGCACGGCTGGGATGTTGCGCCAGCCGGCGGGTGCCAGTGCGGCCCACGGCTGGCCCACACGCTCCTGCTCGGCAAGGCCGAGCGCAGCAGCCGCAAGGTGCAGGGCCAGCTCCCGGCGCTCGAGGACCGGTGTGGCAGTCTCCGGGTGCTCGTCGAGGAAGGCCGTCGTGGTGTCCCCGGACAGGAAGCCGGGCGAGCGCAGGATCGCCGCCAGCGACTCCCGGTTGGTGGGCACCCCGGCCACCCTCAGCCCCTCGAGGCTGGTGGCCAGCGTGGCCGCGGCGACCTCCCGGGTGGGTCCGTGGGCGATGATCTTGGCCAGCATCGGGTCGTAGAAGGCGCTGACCTCGGACCCGGTCTCGACGCCGGACTCGACCCGGATGCCCGGGGCGGCGTCGGCCTCGAAGCACTCGATGCGGCCCATGCCGGGCAGGTAGCCGCGGGCCGGATCCTCGGCGTAGAGCCGAACCTCGATCGCGTGCCCCGAGCGCGTGATCTGCTCCTGGGCCAGCGGCAGCGTCTCGCCGGCGGCGACCCGGACCTGCCACTCGACGAGGTCGAGGCCGGTGACCTCCTCGGTGACCGGGTGCTCCACCTGCAGGCGGGTGTTCATCTCCAGGAAGAAGAACTCCTGGGCCTGGCCCTCGCCGGCCACCATGAACTCCACGGTGCCCGCGCCGACGTAGTCGATCGCCCTCGCGGCAGCGACGGCGGCGGCGAACATCCGCTCCAGAGTGGCCGGCGTCGCACCGGGCGAGGGGGACTCCTCGACCACCTTCTGGTGGCGGCGCTGGATCGAGCACTCACGCTCGAAGGCGTGCACGACGTTTCCGTGGGTGTCGCCGAAGACCTGCACCTCGACGTGCCGGCCACGCTCCAGGTAGCGCTCGAGGAAGACGGTCGGATCCCCGAACGCCGACGCCGCCTCGTTGCGCGCGGCCGACACGGCCTCGAGCAGGCCGTCGGGCTCCCGGACCAGGCGCATGCCCTTGCCGCCGCCGCCGGCCGAGGCCTTGACGAGCAGCGGCAGACCGACGACCCCACCGGCCGCGACGATGTCCGCGTCGCTGGCGTCGGCCTCGAGCTCCGCACCGGGCACGAGCGGCACCCCGGCCGCGGCGACCAGCCGCTTGGCCTCGACCTTGAGCGCCATGGCGTTCATCGACTCGGGTGTCGGCCCGATCCAGGCCAGGCCAGCATCGGCCACGGCCTGCGCGAACACCGGGTTCTCCGACAGGAAGCCGTAACCCGGGTGGATCGCGTCCGCACCGGACCGCCGGGCAGCGTCCAGCACCTTCTCGGCCACCAGGTAGGACTCCGCCGACGTCCGTCCGCCGATGGCCACCGCGAGGTCGGCGTCCCGGACGAATGGCGCGCCTGCGTCCGGGTCGGAGTGGATCGCGACGGCCTGCAGGCCCATCCTGTGGGCGGTGCGAATCACCCGGCGGGCGATCTCGCCCCGGTTCGCGACGAGGATCCGCCGGATCGGGCGGACGGTGGCGTGGTGGTGGTCGATACCGACGTTCCTATCGACCGAATCGACTGCCAGCTCGGCGTTGGGGGTGCTCTGCGATTCCATCTCGCGCCTCACATCCGGAAGACGCCGAAGTTCGACGTCCCCTTGACCTCGTTGGAGTGGATCGCCGACAGGGCGAAGCCCAGGACGGTGCGGGAGTCGCGCGGGTCGATGATCCCGTCGTCCCAGACCCTGCCGGTCGCGAACAGTGCAGTCGACTCGCGCTCCACCTGGTTCTCCAGGCCCTCGCGCATCGGTGCGAACTGCTCGTCGCTCCACGGGATCCCGAGCTTCTCGGCCTTCTGCTTGGCCACGATCTCCATGACCCCGCCGAGCTGCTTGGGCCCCATCACCGCGATCCGGTGGTTGGGCCAGGAGAACACGAACCGCGGGTTGAACGCCCGGCCGGCCATGCCGTAGTTCCCGGCGCCGTAGGACGCGCCGACCATCAGCGTGATGTGCGGGACGGTCGAGTTCGAGACCGCGTTGATCAGCTTGGCGCCGTCCTTGATGATGCCGCGCTGCTCGTAGCGGGTGCCGACCATGAACCCGGTGGTGTTCTGCAGGAACAGGATCGGGGTGTCGTGGCGGTTGCACAGCTGGATGAACTGCGCGGACTTCTGCGACTCCTCGCTGAACAGGATGCCGTTGTTCGCGATGATCCCGACCGGGTAGCCGGCCAGCTCCGCCCAGCCGGTGACCAGCTGCGATCCGTAGAGCGCCTTGAACTCCTCGAACCGGGATCCGTCGACGATCCTCGCGATGATCTCGCGGGTGTCGAAGGGCACCCGCACGTCCGCGCTGGCGATCCCGAGCAGCTCCTCGGGGTCGAGCACCGGCGCGTCCGGAACCGCCGTCCGCGGCGCGGGGCCGAGCTTGCTCCAGTTGAGGTGGCCGACGATGGTGCGCCCGATCCGCAGGGCGTCGAGCTCGTCCTCTGCGAGGTAGTCCGACAGCCCGGAGACCCGGGCGTGCATCTCCGCACCGCCGAGGTCCTCCTCGATCGCGTCCTCGTTGATCGCCATCTTCACCAGCGGCGGCCCCGCGAGGAACACCTTGGCCGACTGCTTCTGCATGACGATGTAGTCGCTCATGCCGGGCACGTACGCCCCGCCCGCGGTCGAGGAGCCGAACACGAGGGTGATGGTGGGGATGTTGGCGGCCGACATCTGGGTGAGCTTGCGGAAGCTCGCCCCGCCCGGGACGAACACCTCCGCCTGGTTGGGCAGGTCCGCACCGCCGGACTCCGTGAGGTTGACCAGCGGGAGCCGGTTGCGCTCGGCGATGTCCATCGCCCGCAAAGCCTTGTGCATGGTCATGGGGCTCTGGGCCCCACCCTTGACGGTGGGATCGTTGGCGCTGACCAGGCATTCGACGCCGTTGACCCAGCCGATGCCGGTCACGAGCCCGACACCCAGCTCGTCCTTGGAGCCCCAGCCCGCCAGCGGGGAGAGCTCGAGGAACGGGCTGTCCGAGTCGAGCAGGGCAGCGATCCGCTCGCGGGGCAGCAGCTTGCCGCGGTCGCGGTGCCGGGCGACCGCCCTGGCGGCCTTCTCGGGGTTCGATGAGCCGCCGCCGGCGACCACCGTTGCATTGAGCTTCTCGATCTCGGCCAGGGCCACCGTCATCGCGTCCCGGTTGTCCCGGAACGTCTCGGAGCGGGGGTCCACCGACGTGCGCATCACCGGTTTCACGAAACTTGACGTTAGCGTCAAGTTGACGCCAGCGTCAAGTTCACTCGGCCCCGCGCGAGCGGCCCCCGTAGGACGCTCCGCCGACCCCCCGGGCGATCCCGGCGATCCGACCCCACGGGCCACCGCCGGGTCCCCGACACTACCCATCGGTAGAACCCGCCAGTAACTGGATTGCGGGCGCTCACCGTGGCAATGCTTGCCTTACATGAACGTTCCCTCACATGGAAGACAGGCACATGTTCACCGTTGACGAGACCCCCGCCCACATCGTGGCCACCCCCGCCGCGCAGGCTCACCTGCGCACCCTCGCCGAGGCCCGCGGTGACGTCACCGTGCTGCTCACCGAGCATGGCGCAGCCGTCCTCAAGGCCGGCCAGCAGCCCCCGAGCGGCACCGTCTACCTGGGCCAGCTCGACGACGCCGGCGACATCACCTGCGTCGCCGACGACTCGGTCACGCGTGCCTGGTGGCGCACCCGTGCCCACCTCGACCTGTCCGAGGGCTTCGAGATGACCTACGACCTGTCGGCTCTCAACGAGCGCGAGCTGTTCGAGGTCCTCGCCGCAGGGCCGCTGCCCCGCTACTGACCCTGCAGGCGCTGGTCGACGTCCCGTCCGGCCAGCGCCTCACGGGCAAGGTCGACTGCGCCTGCCACGGGTGGTCGGTCCGCGACGACCATCTGTCCACGCACCCCCCGCCGTTCGAGCTCGGCAGCGCACGCCTCGAGCAGGATCGGGTCGCGGCCGGCCAGGATGCCGCCGCCCAGGACGACAGGCACCGGGTCCTCGAGCAGAGCCACCTCCGCCAGGACGCTCGCAGCGCAGGCCGCGATCTCCGCACCTTGGGCCGTGACGAGCTCGACCGCCACCTGATCGCCGGCGGCAGCCGCCGCGAGCAGTTGGGGGACCACGTCGATCCAGCTCCCGACCCGCAGCTGACCCCGGTTGACGGCGATGGAGACCTCACGCACCGACTCCCGCCCCGTTCGTGACAGCAGGATCCCGCGCAACGCCGTGGCCGGGCCCCGGCCGTCCTCTGCGCGGGCCGCGTGCCACAGGATCTCCTCGGCCAGGCCGTGACCGCCGCCCCAGTCGCCAGATTCCCGGCCCAGGGCCAGCATCCGACCGACCCGACCGCCCTCACCCACGGCCACCGCGTTGATGCCCGTCCCGCAGACCACCGCCGCTCCGATGGGCGAGTCCGTGCCGGCCCGCAGCAGTGCGAACACGTCGTTGTCCAGCAGGAGGCCATGAGCGGCCCAGTCCGCCGGGGCGAGCTCCGCGCGCAGCCCCGCCACCTCATCGGGGAGGTCCAGGCCCGACACGAAGACGCCGGCGCGGGCGATCTGCCCAGCGTGGGCGCCCGCCTCGGCCAGGGCAGCGTCAACGGCCGCCCTGATCGTGGCGGCAGCCCTCGCGAAGCCCAACCCGCCGTGGCCGCACCCCGGTCCGACGGACTCGGACAGGAGTCGCCCGTCGAGGTCGGCGACGGCCGCATGCGTCTTGCTCCCGCCGCCGTCGACGCCGAGGACCAGGTTCGGTGGGGAGCTCATCAGGCGATCCACGGCAGGTGGGCGCGGTTGGCGGCCAGGAGGTCGTCGGTCAGCCGCTCGGCCACGTCGTACTGCCCGATCAGGGGATGGGCGAGCATGGCAGCCAGGACCCGGTCGCGACCGCCATGGATCGCCGCGTCCAGTGCCAGCTCCTCGTAGGCCGAGACGTGGCTGATGAGTCCGCGGAGGTTGGCGGCCACATCTGCGACGGGCAGGACGTGGATCCCCTCGGCATCCACCTCGGCGGGCACCTCGATCACGGCGTCCGCCGGGAGGAAGGGCATCGTCGAACCGTTGCGGACGTTGACCACGTGTCGCGGGTGCGCACCCGGCTGGCCGAGCAGCGACTCGACGAGGGCGACCGCGGCCTGCGAGTAGAACGCCCCGCCGCGCTGCTCGAGCAGCGCCGGCTTCTCGGTCAGCTGCGGGTCGGCGTACATGGCCAGCAGGTCGGCCTCGATCGCCATGACCTCGGCGGCCCGGGTGCCTGAGGACTGCAGCTCGCGGACCACCTCGTCGTGCTGGTAGAAGTAGCGCAGGTAGTACGACGGGATCGCCCCCACCGACTCGACGAGGCCCAGCGGCATCTCCAGCCTCTCGGCGAGCTCCGTGCCGTGCTCGGCCAGGATCTGCGGCATCCGCTCGTGGCCGTCGACCGTCACTGACCGGATCCAGGTCAGGTGGTTCAGCCCGATGTGGTCCAACGCCACGCGATCCGGCTCGCACTCCAGCCATCCGGCGAACATCCGCTGGAACCCGATCGCCACGTTGCACAGCCCGACCGCCCGATGGCCGTCCTCGAGCAGCGCGCGGGTGACGATCCCGACCGGGTTGGTGAAGTCCACGATCCAGGCATCGGGCAGGGCGCGGGCACGCACCACCTCAGCGATGCCCCGCACCACCGGGACCGTCCGCAGCGCCTTGGCCAGGCCTCCGGCGCCAGTCGTCTCCTGGCCCAGGCAGTCGCAGGCGAGCGGGAACGACTCGTCGCTGGCCCGCGCCGCCTGGCCGCCGACCCGCAGCTGCAGCAGGACCGCGGTGGCGCTGTCGACGGCAGCCTCGAGGTCGCTGCGTGAGCGTCAGCCTCGCCGACGAGCCCGAGGCGCGCAGGATCCGCTCGGCGAACCCACCGACCACCGCCAGCCGCTCGGCGTCGATGTCGTGCAGGACGAGCTCCTCGAACAGCGGCCGATCCCCCATGGCGGCCAGGCCATCGAGCAGTTCGGGCGTGTAGGTGGATCCCCCACCCACCACGGCGAGCTTCATGACTATCCCTTCACTCCGGTCAACGTGATGCCCTCGACGAACACCTTCTGGGCCAGGAAGAACACGATCAGCAGCGGCAGCGTCGCCAGGATCGTCGCGGCCATCGTCAGGTTCCACTGCACCTGGTGCATGTTGCGGAACGAGGCCAGCCCGAGCGACAGGGTCCAGTTCTCCGGCGCCTCCGAGGTGTAGAGCAGCGGGCCGTAGAAGTCGTTCCAGCAGAAGAAGAACATGAACATCGCGGCCGCGGCGATGCCCGGCTTGGCCATCGGAACGATCACCTTGCGCAGCACCTGCCACTCCGAGCAGCCGTCCACCCGGGCGGCGTCCGAGTACTCCTCCGGGATCGTCATGAAGAACTGCCGAAGAAGGAAGATGCTGAACGCGTCCGCGAGCAGGTTGGGCAGGATCATCGGCCAGAGGGTGCCGGTCAGGTGCAGCTTGGTCCACATCACGTAGATCGGCACCTGGGTCACCTGCGGCGGCAGCATCATCATCATGAGCACCACCAGGAAGGCCACACTGCGCCCGCGGAAGCGCAACCGCGCCAATGCGTACGCGGCCGGGATGCTGGACACGAGCATGAACACCGTGGCCAGGACCGCGTAGATCACGGTGTTCACCAGGTAGCGGCCCATCGGCGCCTTGGTGAAGACCTCGATGTAGTTCTCCGGATGCCAGGACTGCGGCCACAGCTCGGCGGTCAGGGCCTGCTTCGTCGGCATGAACGACTGCAGCACGATGAACACGAACGGGGCCAGGAAGACCACGATCAGGACGATGGAGAAGGCGTGGTCGGCGATCCACGCCAGCCGGCTCCTGCGGGCGTACCCGGACGGTGCGGTCGGACGCTGCGCGACCTGCTCGGCGGGTCTGTCGATGACGGCCATGTCGTTGCTCACCTCCCTGCATTCATCAGCGTGGGCGAGCGCCGGATGAGCCACAGGGTGACGGCCAGGGAGACGATGAACATGATGACGGCCATCGCTGAGGCGTAGCCGAGGTAGAAGTTCTTGAAGCCCATGTTGAACAGCCACTGGGCGTAGGTGAGGGTCGAGCCCTCCGGGTAGCCGAGCAACGTCGCCCCGCCGCCGCCCGTGGTGGCCTGCCCCGAGGCCGTGGCGGCCGCGACGAGCGCCTGCGTGAAGTACTGGAGGGTCGCGATGACTCCCGTGATGGCCGCGAACGCCAGCACCGGGGAGATCGTCGGGATCGTCATGTAGCGGAACCGTTGCCACGAGTTGACCCCGTCGAGCGCCGCCGCCTCGTACATCTCCTTGGGCACGTCGAGAAGTGCGGCGAGGAAGATCACCATGAGGTCACCGACTCCCCACAGGCCCAGGAGCACCAGGGCGGGCTTGGCGAACTCCGGGGAGTTGAACCAGAGCGGCTCGGGGAGCCCCAGCGCGCCGAGGACCTGGTTGACCGGGCCGGTCGCAGGGTTGAAGAGGTAGACGAAGGCCACGGTCCCGGCCACCGGCGGCACCAGCGAGGGCAGGTAGTAGGCGGTGCGGAAGAACCCGCCGCCGGACTTCAGGCGGACCACCAGGGAGGCCACCACCAGGGCGAACAGCATCCGCGCGGTGACCATCACTGCCGTCAGCCAGAGCGTGTTGAACGTGGCCTGCCCGATCCGCGGGTCCTTGGTGAACATGAACCGGTAGTTGTTCAGGCCCACCCACTTCGGCGGTGACAGCAGGTCGTAGCGGGTGAAGCTCAGGTAGATCGTGTCGATCAGCGGGTAGACGAAGAAGATCAGGACACCGAGGAACCACGGCGCCAGCATCGAGGCGATCACCAGCCGCCGCCGGCCCGCCGGCCCGATCCTCGGGGGACGGGCTGCCGGGGCCGGGCGGCGCCGGACCCCACAGCGGCGGTCGCAATGGTCACGGGGCCTCGCCGAGCGTCATCTGGTCGTTGATCTGCTGGTCGACCTCAGCCAGCCCCGCCTGCAGGTCGGTCTTCTTGCCCGCGAGGTAGTCGCTGACGAACGTGGAGAACGTGTCCTGGTAGGCCTTGCCGCTCTCCGTTGCCGGCGTGGTCGAGCTGATCGGGTTGGCGAAGACGTCGAGGAACGTCTGGTAGTTGGCGTCCTTCTCGAGGTCCGCGGACTCCAGCGCCGGGGTCGTCGTCGGGACGTTCTTGATCGCGTTGGCCAGGTCCACGACGGCCTTGGTGTCGGTGCTCAGGTACTTGATGAGCGCCCACGCGGCTTCGGGGTTCTGCGCGCCGCGGCCGATGCCCAGCACGTTGCCCGTCAGGTAGCCCGCGCCGTACTGATCGGTCTTGTCCGGGGCCACCGGGAAGGGCGCCGTGCCATAGTCGAGGTCAGCCGCCTCGTCCTTGATGAACGCGTTGCGGTACTCGCCGTCGATCATCATGGCGACCTTGCCGGCCTGGAAGGCGTTGTCCGCGGAGAACTCCTGGCCCAGCCCGGAGGTGAACTTCTTCAGGTTGTCGTAGCCGTACCAGTCGACCAGGTCCTTCTGCCAGGTGAGCATCTGCGCCCAGCCGGGGTCGGAGGCGATGTTGGAGGTGCCGTCCTCCTTGAGCCATGTGGCACCGAAGGCCGGTGCGAAGTGCGCAGGGGCGTTCTCGTAGAAGCCGTTGGTGGGGACGAATCCTGCGACCTCGATGTTGCCGTCCGCATCGCGCTTCGTGAGCTTCTTGGCCATCTCGTCGAGCTCGGCCAGGGTCTTGGGCGGCTCGGTGTACCCGGCGTCGGCGAGCATCTTCTTGTTGTAGTAGAGCCCGTACACATCGGACAGCGCCGGCATCGCGCACCGCTTGTCCTGGAACTGCGTGTAGTCCCGCACGACCTCGGGGATCTGGTTGAGGTCGACGCCGTCCCGGGTCACGTACGCCCCGAGGTCCTGCCAGGCGCCCGTCGAGCAGAACTTGCCGATCTGGTCGGTGGAGTAGGACAGCACCGCATCGATGGGCTGGCCCGCGGCGATCGCCTTGATCGTCTTCTCGTCGTCCTGACCGGACTTCACGTCGACGGTGACGCCCGGGTTGGCCGCCTCGAACGCGTCGACCTGCTGCTGGATCGCCTCGCCCTCCCGACCTGAGAAGAAGTGCCAGAAGTTCACGGTCCCCGACAGCTCGGAGGGCGCAGCGCTGGCCACGGGTGCCGCCTGCTCCTCGGATCCTGAGCAGGCTGCCACGCTCAGCACCAGGGCCACTGCTGCGCCGGCCCTGCATGCTCGCTGCCACGTGCTTCGATTCGTGTTCACGTCCGTCTCCTCGGGTGGTGTTGTTGGGTCGTTGCGATTCACGGGATGCGGACCTCGGCGAGTACGGACTGCCGAAGAAGCGCCGTGCTGCGCCGGGCAGCGCCGGCCAGGACCGGGTCATCGCCCGCGGGGGTGTGGGTCACGCGGGTGCGCAACGGAGTGAGGGTCCGCAGCGCCCGCTCGGTGCGCCGGGCGAGCTCCACGCCACCGGCGCTGCCCAGGCTCCCTCCGAGGATCACCTCGGATGGGGCCAGGACCGCCAGCGCGACGCTGACGGCAAGGGCCACGCGCTCGGCGAGCTCAGCCAGGAAGCGCTCCGACGCCGGCTCGTCGGCATGGGTCACGGCGTACGCCATCGCGTCGGTGCCTGTGTGCCCAGGTACGCCGTGGCGGGCGGCGAGCCCGGCGGCCGCCCCGCTGCTGATCAGGTCCTGGAGGCTCGTGGGGTGGGCCGAGGCATCCCTCGGGCCCGACGGCCCAATGACCGGCACGTAGCCGATCTCGCCGGCGCGCCCCGCGGATCCGGTGAACAGGTGCCCCGCCACGGAGATCGCCAGGCCGACACCCTCGGCCATCCACAGCAGGCAGGTGACGCCCGGGCCGGCGCTCTCGGGCGGGCTCACGGCGATCAGGGCGAGGTTCGCGTCGTTCTCGATGCTCACGGCGGCTGCCCCGCCGACACCACGCTGGATCTCGGCGGCGATACCGGGGGCCTTCCACGCGGGGAGCCCGTCGAGGTGGGCGATCCGGTCGGCGTCCGGGTCGTAGGCGCCGGGGACGCCCACCGCAACGGCGCCGATCGGCGTATCGGGTGCGGCGCCCGCCTCAAGGAGCAGCCGCGAGTTCAGGGCTGCGATCAGCTCGCCGGGGTCACGGGGGAGCCGGCGCAGGCTCAGGTCGAGGTCGGACAGCCGCTGGCCGCGCACGGAGACGAGCTCGCCAGTCACCCGACCCACGCGCAGGGAGTACGCGGCCCCGAGCCACCGCGAGGTCGGGACGTCGTACAAGCTGCTGTTGGGGCCCGGGCGTCCCGAGTCCTGACCGACGAGCTGGACGAGCCCGGCGGCCTCAAGTCGTGTGATGACCTCCGAGATCGTCGGCTTCGACAGGCCGGTCGCGATCGCCAGCTGGGTCCGCGACAGGGCTCCCCTGGCCAGCAGCTCCTCGACGGCGCGCTGGTCGTTGAGCTGACGCAGCAGGACCGGCCGCGCGGGGTCCGTCCGTCCACTCATTCTCGCCCCAACTGTTAGTAAGGTTTCCTAATAGTTGGACGCTAGCACTCTCCCACCGGGGCATGTCAAGGGGTGCGGACGTTGGGATCGATGCCGCGAGGGATCTACCGCGCCCGCGGCCGGTCGTGGCCCGCCAGAACCGGGGGGCGGAACCACGCCGTCGTGGGCCTTGCGGATCACCACGACCCGGTCACCGGGCTGGAACACGCGGACCGCACCCTGGTCGAACCGGATGACCTCGTCTCCGCGCACGACCGCCAGGACGAGGTCCCCCGCAGACTGGACATCGGCCGGCGTCAGCCCCAGCTCGGCCCGGCTGATCGGACGCTCCACGACCTCGAGCCCGCGGCCGGTGTCCATGAGGTCCTCGATCATCTCCCCGACGTTGGCCGAGAGCATCGACAGGCCCATCAGGTTGCCCGCCGACTCGGCGTGGGTGATCACGCGGTCGGCTCCGCTCTGGCGCAGGAGCTCAGCGGCCGAGGCCTCCCGGGCCGCCGCCACGATCGTGGCTCCGGGGGCCATCGCGCGCACGCGCAGCGTCACCATGATCGCGGTGTCGTCCTGGTCGGCCGCGACGATCACCCGGCTGGCCTCGGGCACGCCCGCGTCGCGCAGCACCTGCTCGCTGCGGGCATCCCCGACGACACCGGTCACGCCCTGCCGGGTCGCCTCGGCCACGGCGTACCGGTCGGCGGCGATGACCACCATCGTGCGCGGGTCCAGGCCATGGGCGATCAGCGAGCGCAGGGCCGCCTGCCCCTTGACCCCGAAGCCGACGATCACGGTCTGGTCCTTCATGCGCTTCCTCCAGCGGGTGACCCGCGATCGCTCCCGGGCAGCCTGTGTGAGCACCTCGACCGTCGTGCTGACCAGGACGATCAGGAACAGGAACCGCAACGGGGTGATCACGAAGACGTTGACCATGCGCGTCGCCGTGGTGACCGGGGCGATGTCGCCGTACCCGGTCGTCGACAGCGTGACGGTCGAGTAGTAGAGGGCATCGGACAGCGAGACCCCGTTGTCCTGGCCGAAGTCGGCGTACCCGTCGCGCTCGAAGTACACGAGCAACGTGGTGACCACGACGATGCCGATCGCGATCGCGATCCGCACGCCGAGGGACCGCCGGGCGGTCAGCCGCTTGCTCGGGAAGACGACGCGCGACTCGCCGGTCGTCTCCTCGTCGAAGAGGTTCCCGAGCTCGGCCACGAGTGGAAATGTACGCCGTCGCCCCGGTCGGGTGGCGCACCTCCCGCACCGCCTGTGCGAACGGCTACAGCGGGGCCGCCCCGGACCGCCCGTGCTGCGCGGCGATGCGGCGGGCGATGTAGGGCGAGAACCACCCGTTGTTGCGCATCTGGAAGTCCCGGTCGCGCCAGTCGTCGCCGGTGACCCGGCCCCGGCACCGGTGCGCCCCGCACACGCAGTCGAACTCGTCGTACGGGCTGGCGTCGCAGGTGCCGTAGTCGAAGGTCAGCTCCTCGCCAGATTCGAGGTCGTACCTGGCGACGAGCACGGTCTCACCGAGCAGCCCGCACGTCGGGTCGCACGAGTGGTTGACGAGGTCCCCGTCCTCCACCTCGGCCGAGGCGAGCAGGTACAGGTCGTCAGCGATCTGGATCGAGCGCGAGACGCGGTCCTCATCGAACTCGGGCAGTTGGCCGCCGGTGACCACGTAGCCACCGAACGCCGCCACGACCTCACCTGCGGCAATGGCCTCGAGCGCGAAGGACCCGTGGCCGTGCTCGCCGACGTCGCGGACGGCGGCCTTCGGCGTGAGCCAGCTGTGCAGCATCCACCCTCCTGGGGCGCGGGTCTCAAGATGCGGGGGCGACAATGGTTCCATGACTGAGCAGCCCGACGAAACCGCTGGCGACGACGAGGGCCTCGGGCAGATCGTCATCGTCGGGCCCGATGGCCAGCCGATCGCCACTGCGGACGAGTCGAATGAACCGTCCGTGGCCGACCTGATCGAGCAGCCCGCCAAGGTCATGCGCGTGGGCTCCATGATCAAGCAGCTGCTGGAGGAGGTCCGCTCCGCACCGTTGGACGACGCCTCGCGTGCCCGCCTGCGCGACATCCACCAGCGCTCGATCATCGAGCTGGAGTCCGGCCTGGCACCGGAGCTGGTCGAGGAGCTCGACCGGCTGTCGCTGCCGTTCAGCTCCGACACCGTCCCGAGCGACGCCGAGCTGCGGATCGCCCAGGCCCAGCTCGTGGGCTGGCTCGAGGGCCTGTTCCACGGGATCCAGACCGCCCTGTTCGCCCAGCAGATGGCTGCTCGCGCCCAGTTCGAGCAGATGCGCCGCGCGGCGATCACCGCCGAGCCCGAGGAGCAGCCCACGCCGGGCCCCGACGGGCATCGTCGCGGTGGCACGAGCGGCCCGTACCTGTAGGCCGCACAGCCGCCCCCGGTGTCATCGATCAGGTCATCCACGTGCCGGATCGATGGCCTGACGGGCCCCGCACGGCGATGGGGCAGCCGACAGGCCCCTGGTGACCTGCGCAGCCGCGTAGGCTGAGCGCTCGTGATCGACCTGCGCCTGCTCCGCGACGACCCTGACCTGTTCCGCGCCTCCCAAACAGCTCGCGGGGAGGACCCCGGGCTCGTCGATCAGCTGCTGGCCGCCGACGAGGCCCGGCGCGGGGCCGGCACCCGCTTCGACGCGCTGCGCAACGAGCAGAAGGGCCTGGGCAAGGACGTCGCGAAGGCCTCCCTGGAGGACAAGCCCGCGCTGTTGGCCCGTGCCAAGGACCTCGCCGACCAGGTGAAGGCCGCTGACGCCCAGCGCGCGGAGGCCACAGCCCGTGCCGACGAGCTCGTGCTCGCGATCTCCAACCTCGTGCACCCGGACTCCCCGCGCGGCGGCGAGGAGGACTTCACCGTCCTCGAGCAGCACGGGACGATCCGGGACTTCGCGACCGAGGGCATCACGGTCCGCGACCACCTCGAGATCGGTGAGGCGCTGCGCGCGATCGACGTCGAGCGCGGCGCGAAGGTGTCGGGGTCGCGGTTCTACTACCTGACTGGCATCGGCGCGCTGCTCGAGCTGGCCCTGATCAACCTCGCGATGGCCCAGGCCACCGGCAACGGGCTCACCCCGATCATCCCCCCGGCGCTGGTCAAGCCCGCCGCGATGGAGGGCACCGGCTTCCTCGGCCAGGCCGCAGAGAACGTCTATCGCCTCGAGGCCGACGACATGTACCTCGTGGGCACCGCCGAGGTCCCGCTTGCGGCGTACCACTCCGACGAGATCCTCCCTGCCGACACCCTGCCGCGCCGGTTCGCCGGCTACTCCCCGTGCTTCCGGCGCGAGGCCGGCACCTACGGCAAGGACACCCGCGGCATCTTCCGCGTCCACTGGTTCGACAAGGTGGAGATGTTCACCTTCGCCGCCCCCGAGGATGCCGAGGCCGAGCACGCGCGGCTCCTGGAGTTCGAGAAGCAGTTCCTCGACAGCCTCGAGCTGCCCTACCGCGTGATCGATGTCGCGACCGGCGACCTGGGCGCGAGCGCGACGCGCAAGTTCGACTGCGAGGCGTGGATCCCCTCACAGGGCCGCTACCGGGAGCTGACGTCGGCCTCGAACTGCACCACCTTCCAGGCGAGGCGGCTGCGGGTGCGGGAGCGCTCCGCCGACGGGACGGTCCGCCCGCTGGCCACGCTCAACGGGACGCTGGTGGCGATCCCGCGCACGATCATCGCGATCCTCGAGAACCACCAGCAGGCCGACGGTTCCGTGCACGTGCCCGCCGCGCTGCAGCCGTTCCTCGGGGGCCTCACGACCCTCGAGCCCCCCGCCTGACCCACTCGGCTCCCGGTCGACCGGGGGCGCGACGCGAGCGGGCGTGGAAGGATCGCCGCATGGCAGACACCCCGCAGCCGGCACCCAGGCCGAGCCCGGATGAGGACCTGCCCGGGGCCGGCGAGGTCCTGCCCGATGACATCGGCGTCCGCGCGGGCGGCCATGTCGACGTGGACCTCCATGCCCCGATCCCCGTGCCCGACGACGTCGCGATGGTGGGTTCCGACCTGGACGGGACCCTGCTGAGCCCGACCCTCGCGGTCGGTGCGCGCAGCCTCGCGGCGATCCCGCGGCTGGCTGGGGCGGGCATCGAGTTCGTCTACGTCACCGGCCGCCCACCGCGTTGGCTGCGCCCGATCATCAGCCAGACGGGTCACGCCGGCATGGCCGTCTGCGCCAATGGCGCTCTGGTGGTGGACCTCGCCGAGGAGCGCCTGGTGCGCCGGACCGCCATGGACCACGACCTGGCCTCGACGGTCGCGCTGCGACTGCGCGAGCTCGTCCCCGGCATCACCTTCGCCCTCGAGCGCCTGGTCGAGGGTGCGGACAACGCGCGCGACCTCGACCAGCTCACCGTCGTCGGGTTCGAGCCGGACTATGACCCCCCGTGGGCTCGGATGCCCGGCGTGGAGAGCGGCGACATCCTCGACCTGATCATGCGCGGCGAGCCGGTGAAGATCCTGGCCGCACCGCCGGCCGGCACCGGACACGACTCGGACTCGCTGCTCGCCCTGGCCGAGGCGGAGTTCGCCGGAGCCCTGCACATCACCCACTCGGGGACCAGGGACGTCCTCATCGAGATCATGTCCGGCGAGATCGACAAGGGGGTCGGCTTCCTCGAGGTGGCTGCGCTGCGCGGCATCGACGCACGGCGCACGGCGGCGGTCGGGGACATGCCCAACGACGTCGCGCTCATCCGCGCAGCCGGGACCGGGTACGCCGTCGCCAACGCCCATCCCTCGGCACGCGAGGCCGCCGACCACGTCATCCCCAGCAACTCCGACGACGGCGTCGGGCGGCTGCTGGAGGCGATCCTGGTGGCCCGGCGATGACCGTCGAACCCACGCCCGCGGGCAAGCGGGCATTCGACCGCCTCGGGCCCGCCGGTCCGCCCCTGCTCCTGCTGGCGGCCATGTGGATCCTCGAGACCATCGACGTGGTGCTCCGCGGGTGGCTCGACAACGGCGGCATCCGGCCGCGGGATTCCGGGGGCCTTCTCGGGATCCTGTTCGCTCCCCTGCTGCACGGGGGGTACAGCCACCTGGTGTCCAACACCATCCCGCTGCTGATCCTCGGGACGCTCGTGGCCGCCAGCGGTCGCGGCGTCTTCTGGAAGGTGACCGGCGCAGTCGTCCTGCTCGGCGGACTGGGAACCTGGCTCATCGCCCCGGCCAACACGGTGACGATCGGCGCCAGCGGGCTCGTGTTCGGCTACCTCGGATACCTGCTGGTCGCGGGCGTGCGCACCCGGCACTGGCGCGACCTGCTCATCGGGGTCGCAGTGCTCATCATCTACGGGACGCTGCTGCTCGGCGCGCTGCCCTGGACGGTGGCCGACAACGTCTCCTGGCAGGCGCACCTCACCGGAGCACTGGCCGGTGGCCTGGCCGCGTGGTGGTTCGCGCCCCGCCGGGCACCGGCCGCCACTCACCCCTGACGGCCCGACGGGCCGACGGGCCGCCCGGCCGCCAGGCCCGTCGGGATCAGTCCATCGACTCGCGGAACCGGTGGGCCGGGTAGGTGCCCAGGATGCTGACCTCGTGGGAGAAGAACTCGAGCTCCTCGAGGGCGAAGGCGAGCCCGCGGTCGGCCGGATGACCGTCCACATCGGCGTAGAACTGCGTGGCCGAGAAGTGCCCGTCGAGCATGTAGCTCTCGAGCTTGGTCATGTTCACGCCGTTGGTCGCGAACCCGCCGAGCGCCTTGTAGAGCGCGGCCGGGACGTTGCGCACCCGGAACACCAGCGTGGTGATCAACGGCCCATCATCAGGATCGCAGTCCTCAGGCTCACGCGCGAGGACGACGAAGCGCGTGGTGTTGTGGTCCGCGTCCTCGACGTTCTCGGCAAGGATCTCCAGGCCGTAGGTCCGGGCCGCCAGCGCCGAGGCGATCGCCGCACGTGAGGGGTCAGCCACCTCAGCCACCTCGCGCGCGGAGCCGGCCGTGTCCGCGGCCACGATCGGGGTCAGGCCCAGCCGGCGGATCGCATCGCGGCACTGCCCCAGGGCCATCACGTGGCTCTCGACGGTGCGCAGGTCCTCGATCCGGGCCCCTGGGACGCCGAGCAGCTGGTGGCGGATCGGCAGGAAGTGCTCGCCGACGATGGACAGCCCGGCGACCGGCAGCAGGTGGTAGATGTCCGACACCCGACCGGCCAGCGAGTTCTCGATCGGGATCATCGCCAGGGGGGCGCTGCCGTCGGCCACGGCGGCGAAGACGTCCTCGAAGGTCGCGCACGGCAGCGGGGTGGCGCTCGGGTACACCTCATTGATGGCGATGTGCGAGTTCGCGCCCATCTCGCCCTGGAAGGCCACGACGGTCACTGTCGACTCCCCACTGCTGCATCGATCGCCTGTTGCTCCTCGGCGGTCAGGCTACCGTCGGGCGTCCCGGCCGAGATCGTCCGCACGTAGGTGCGCACGTCGGCCTTGCCGGCAAGCGTCGTCAGGACCAGCCCGGAACCGGTGTCGTCGAGCAGCGCCACGCTGTAGGACAACCGGCCGCCGACGTCGGCGAAGGCGTCGTAGCGGACCAGCGCGACGTGGCGCAGGGCGGTCGGGTCCCCGGAATCCTCGCCCCGGGTGGCCAGATCCTCCACATGGATGCGCAGGGCCTCGAACTCGGCGCGCAGGGTCGCGGACTCGGCGCCGAGCACCGCACCCAGCGACTCATTGGACGGCCTGCGGGCCCACCGTCGGTTCGCGATGGTGGCCAGCACGATCGCGGCGACCGCCAGCCCCAGCGCCACGAGCGCCAGGGCGGAGTTCACGGCCGGGGACATGGGTCGACAGGCTAGTCGCCGCGGGGCCGGTGGCGCACAGGGGTTCGGACGTCACCGACGGGCCAGGAAAAGGATTCGGACGCCACCGACGGGGGATGCGGTGACGTCCGAACTGGATGAACCGTACGCCACCAGCGGAGCGTTCGACAACTCGCGCAGCGCAGGTACTTCGTGAATCCCGTCACATCAGCACCATCCTTCCTGTCAGACGGTGCAATCACAGGAGGAACCTGCCCAGGGCCCTCATGGCTACGTCATCCGGCGCACGGCAGTCGACACGTCGCCCGGGCGGTTGGTGATGACCGCCGCAACTCCCAGTTCGCGGCAGAGCTCCACGTCCTCGGGCTCGTCGACGGTCCAGACGTAGAGCTGGCCGCCGAGGCGGCGCACCCGGGCGGCATAGCTGGGGTGCGCCCGGAGGATGGCGATGTCCGGCCCAGCGATCGTGGCCCCGAAGGGCAGGTCACCGGCACGCATGCGCAGCGGAACACGATCCATCAGGAACACGCGGGGCACGCCGGGGGCCAGTGCCCGGAACCGCCGAACGGCCTGGGCGGAGAACGACATCACCCGCACCGGGTGGGGGCCCTGGCGCGCCGGATTGGCCAGGCCGAACCGGCGCAGCTGTGCCACGACTGCCTGCTCGACCCAGCCGGCGTAGCGCGTCGGATGCTTGGTCTCGATCGCCAGCAGGATGGGCCGGGGGCCGCTGGTCACCAGGTCGAGCAGGGTGGGCAGGGTGAGGATCCCGCCCGAGGCATCGGCGACGACGTCCTCGGCTGGCCATGACTCCAGGCGGCGGTCGGCCACGCGACGCTCCCGCAGGGGCCGACGCGCCGGGCGCGGGCCCTCCTGCTCGGCCCACGAGCCGAAGTCGTGGCGGCGCAGGTCGGCCAGGGTCTTGGTGGAGACGACGCCCCATCCGTCCGAGGTCCGATCGATCCGTCGATCGTGGACGCAGACCAGGTGCCCGTCCGCGGTCAGGCGGACGTCACACTCCAGGCCGTCGGCGCCCTGCTCGATGGCCAGCTCGTAGGCGGCCAGGGTGTGCTCGGCCCGCAGGGCACTGGCACCCCGGTGGGCGATCACCAGGGGACGGCCGGACACGGGCCCAAGCATGCACGCCCCACCTCCCTTGCCGCGCGCTGTGTGGGGCACTGTGTCCCGCGCAGTGGCCACGGCACCGTCCTCCCCGGGGATGCGCGTGCGTTCAGCGCGGATCGTGATCGAGGAGGACCCCCGGGTTGAGCAACCCGTCGGGATCGACCGTCGCCCTGATCTGACGCATCCATTCGATCTGATCCGCGGACCGAGCCAGGTGCAGCTGCTCAACCTTCAGCCGGCCGATGCCATGCTCGGCGCTGATGCTGCCACCCAGCTCAGCCACCGCCGTGAGCATCCGGCCCGCCAATGCCCGGTCGGCCCCCACCAGCTGCACGTGCAGGTTGCCGTCGAGGGCGTGACCGAAGATCCCGACCCAGGGACGTCCAGGTCCGCGGGACCCGATGACCTGGGCGATCCCGTCCACCCCAGCCGACCCGTCCCACTCGGGATCGGCTGCGTCCACGACCGCGCGGATCGCCGACACAGCGGCATCCAGGTCGGTCAACCGCACACTCACATCGAGCTTGCGCAGCCCCGGAAGGCTGGCGTACAGCTCGGTCTGTCGCTCGCGCAGCGCCCAGAGCCGCTGGCGCTGCACGTCACCGGTCGCGACCGCGACCACCTGATCGGCGACCGGCTCGAAGCCCGCCGCCGTTGCACCGTCAGCGACCTCCAGCAACAGCATCCACGGGGCCCCGTCCGGGAGCGGGTCGGTGAGTCCCAGCGCCGCCGCCGCACGCGCCACCCCAGCCGAATCGACGACCTCGGCAGCGAGCAGCAGCGATTCGCCGGACTGGACCTGTCGAGCCAGGCGCACTGCCGCACCCAGGTCAGCGACCGCCAGGACGGCGACCGATGACGCCCTCGGAGCCGGGTGCAGCGCGATCTCGACCTCGGTGATCACCCCGAGGGTGCCCTCGCTGCCTGCCAGGAGAGCGGTGAGGTCGTAGCCGCAGTTGTCCTTGCGGGGCCGGCCCACGGTGTTGACGACCCGACCGTCAGCAAGCACCGCCTTCAGCCCGCGGACCTGCTCGCGCATCATCCCGAACGCGCACACACCCATCCCGCCCGCGTTGGTCGCGACCATCCCGCCGACCGTGGCCGAGTCGCGGGCCGCAAGGTCGACGCCGAAGTGCAGCCCCGCCGCGCTGGCGTGCGCAGCCAGCGCGGCGGTCGTGACCCCGGCGCCGACCACGACCGTTCGCTCGACGGTGTCGACCGGATCGATCCGGTCAAGTCCCGTCGTGATCAGCAGCAGGCTTGGTCGGTCGGGCACGGACCCGCCCACCAGCCCCGTGTTGCCACCCTGGACCTGCACGAGGACGCCCGCCGCCCTCGCCGCCAGCAGCACCGCCGTGACCTGCTCGGACGTCGTCGGCCGGACGGCCGCGAGGGCAGGGCCGCTCCACCGCCCCGTCCAGTCGATGCAGTACCCCGCCAGGAGATCGGGGTCCGTCGTGATCGCGATCCCGGCCGCGGCCAGATCGTCACGCAGGCTGATCGGCAGAGCCGGCAGCGGGCCGTCCTGACTCCGGTCGACCTGGTCGCGGTCGGGCGGCCGCAGCCCATTCGGCGGATCGGAGGACGTGGTCACGGGGACATCCTGCCCAGATGCCTCCCGGGCCTCCGCCGAGGCCCCCGCAGGAGGTTCGGCGATGCACCGCGGGCCAGCCGGAGTGCACCGCGCAGGACCTCACGGGGGTTGCCGCCCACCTGTCAGTGAACGCTCGGCGAACGTCCCGGTGGCGGTCGGCGCCACCGCGCGTCGGCTGCAGCGTGATGTCAGGATGACTCTCATGCACGGCGGGACTCGTCGTGCTGTCGAACGAGGAGGAGCCCTTCAATGCCCATCGCGTCACGTGAGGTCTATGAGGAGATGCTGGACAAGGCCAAGGCAGGCGGATTCGCCTACCCGGCCGTGAACTGCACCTCATCGCAGACGATCATCGCCACCATGCGCGGCTTCGCCGAGGCTGAGTGCGATGGCATCGTGCAGTTCTCAACCGGTGGCGCGGAGTTCGCGTCCGGTCAGTACGCCAAGAACATGGTCGCCGGGGCCGTCGCCCTCGCTGAGTTCGCGCACTCGATCGCCGACCAGTACCCGACCAACATCGCCCTGCACACCGATCACTGCCCCGAGAACAACCTCGATGCCTACATGCGTCCGCTGCTCGTGCTGGGTGCAGAGCGCGTCAAGGCCGGCAAGAAGCCGCTGTTCAACTCGCACATGTGGGACGGCTCGGCGATCGAGCTCAACCGCAACATCGACATCGCCGACGAGCTGCTCGACATGTCGATCGCCGCCAACACGATCATGGAGATCGAGATCGGCGCCGTGGGCGGCGAGGAGGATGGCGTCGAGGCCAGTCACGACGCCCACCTGTTCTCCACCCCGGAGGACGTCGAGGCGATGATCAACAAGCTCGGCCTCACCGAGCGGGCCCGCTACCTGGTCGCGGCGACCTTCGGCAACGTGCATGGCGTCTACAAGCCCGGAAACGTCGTCCTCACGCCGTCGATCCTGCGCACACTGCAGGACAAGGTCATCGAGATGCGCGGCCTCGAGCCCGGTTCCAAGCCGCTGGACCTGGTGTTCCACGGCGGTTCCGGTTCGTTGCTCAGCGAGATCCACGAGTCGCTGGACTACGGCGTGGTGAAGATGAACATCGACACCGACACCCAGTACGCCTTCACCCGCCCGATCGTGGACCACATGTTCAAGAACTACGACGGCGTGCTCAAGGTCGAGGGCGAGGTCGGCAACAAGAAGGTCTACGACCCGCGCTCGTACGGCAAGTCGGCTGAGGCCGGCATGGCTGCACGTGTGGTCAGGGCCGCCGAGGACCTCCGCGCCACCGGCACGAAGCTGTAGCCAGCGCAGAGGCACCACCAACGCATGACCAACGCGGCGCTCCCCACACGGGGGCGCCGCGTTCGCGTGCCCCCCACCTTTCCCCTTCTCGCGCCGCCTCCCCTCCCGCCTCCCACCCCGGGATCCGGTCCACGTGACGAACCGGATCCATGACACGACGGGGGCGGCGGCCGGGCGGCGAGGGGAGCAGGGACTCCCTGCGGCGCTAGGGTTGCTGCGGCGCCTCCGGTGCGGGGGCGAGATCCCGTGCGCCCTGCTGGGCACATGGCTGAGGGTGGAGGCACCGATGCCGGCGGTCGTGATCGTGGGAGCCCAGTGGGGCGACGAGGGCAAGGGCAAGGCGACCGACCTCCTCGGCGGGCGCGCCGACTACGTGGTGCGCTACCAGGGCGGCAACAACGCTGGCCACACGGTGGTGATCGGCGACGCGAAGTTCGCGCTGCACCTGCTGCCCAGCGGGATCCTGTCACCCACCTGCGTGCCGGTGATCGGCAACGGCGTGGTGGTCGACCTCGAGGTGCTGTTCGGCGAGATGGACGGGCTGATCGCCCGTGGCGTCGACCCGTCGCGCCTGGTCATCAGCGCCAACGCCCACATCATCACGCCCTACAACGTGACCCTCGACAAGGTCACTGAGCGCTTCCTGGGCAAGGCGAAGATCGGGACCACCGGGCGTGGCATCGGCCCCACCTACGGCGACAAGATGGCCCGCGTGGGCGTGCGGATCCAGGACCTCATGGACCCCTCGATCCTGCACCGCAAGGTGGAGGGCGCCCTGGTCAACAAGAACCAGGCCCTGGTCAAGGTGTTCAACCGCCGGGCCGTGGAGGTCGACCAGACCGTGGAGTACCTGCTCTCCTACGCCGATCGCCTCCGGCCGCACGTCGTCGACACCGGCCTGCTGCTCAACGACGCCCTCGACCGGGGCGACACCGTCGTCCTCGAGGGCGGCCAGGGGACGCTGCTCGACGTCGACCACGGCACCTACCCCTACGTCACCTCCTCGAACCCGACCGCCGGCGGGGCGTGCACCGGCTCGGGCATCGGGCCCACCCGGATCGACCGCGTGCTGGGGATCCTCAAGGCCTACACGACCCGCGTGGGCGAGGGTCCGTTCCCGACCGAGCTGTTCGACGCCGACGGCGAGAAGCTGCGCACCATCGGCGGCGAGGTCGGCGTCACGACCGGGCGCAACCGTCGCTGCGGCTGGTTCGACGCGCCGATCGCCCGCTACGCCACACGGGTGAACGGCATGACCGACTACTTCCTGACCAAGCTCGACGTGCTCAGCACCTTCGAGGAGATCCCGGTGTGCGTCGGCTACGACGTGGACGGGACGCGAGTCGACGAGGTGCCCACGACGCAGACCGAGTTCCACCACGCAACGCCCATCTACGAGGTGCTTCCGGGCTGGGGGACCGACATCTCCGACGTCCGCGACTTCGCCGACCTGCCGGCCAACTGCCGCACGTACGTCCGGTTCCTCGAGGAGGCGTCGGGGTGCCGGGTATCGGCCATTGGGGTGGGACCTGACCGCGATGCGACGCTGGTGCTCAACGACCTGCTGAACTGAGCCGATAACGGGGGCATGCGTCCGGTCCGCCTTGCCTCCCATGCCCTGATCGCCGCGACCATCGTCGTCGGGGCGGCGACCCCCGCCCTCGCCCAGGCCGCCCCGCGCGCCGCGGTGACCCCCACCGGCGTCGCAGCGCCGAGCGTGGTGCGCGCCGACGGCCCGCAGGTCGCGCTGTCCAGCGGCGCCGCGTTCGCCCCGGGGTCACGGGTCGCGAACTTCAAGACCATCAACGCCTGCACCCGCGACTACTACATGATCCGCTCCTGGATGGAGAACTTCGAGGGCGCCGGCGGCGGCACCCTCACCCTGGCTCCGGGCACCTACCGGATCCCGAGCACGATCTACGTCCCGTCCAACACGACGATCCAGCTGTCGGCCGGCACGACCCTGGTCAAGACGAACCGGACGTGCACCAAGAAGTTCAAGGCCGCGTCCTCGATGTTCATGCTGGTGCCCCCGTCGCTGGGCAAGCGCCGCGGGTCCGTCGGCGGGTACGGCGGCGCGTCCAACATCGCGATCGTGGGGGCGGGCGGCGGCCAGTCCGTGATCGACCTCGCGGGCATCCGCAACTCGCTGGGGATCATCGCCGGGCACAACCAGGGCGTGCGGATCGAGGGGATCCGCTTCACGAACATGAACAACAACCACTTCATCGAGATGGACGCCAACGCCAACTCGGTGATCCGCAACAACGAGTTCCTGGGCGCGACCGGGAGCACCCGCATGTCGGCCGAGGCGGTCAACCTCGACACCCCCGACGGGCTGACCGACGGGTTCGGATCGATCTGGAGCAACCTGGACCGGCACCCCGAACATCGACGTCCTGATCGAGGGCAACGTGTTCGCCAACATGGTGCGTGGGGTCGGCACCCACAACTTCTCCGGCGGCCAGTACCACACGCGGATCGCCGTCACCGGCAACCAGTTCCTGAACATGCGCAACGACGCGATCCGGGTCATGAACTGGCGCGACTCGGCCATCATCGGCAACACCTTCGACGGCGTCTGGTGCCCGAGCCACGGCAACGACTGCCGCGGGATCCTGGCCAGCGGGGCCGAGAACCTGACGGTGCGGGGCAACGTCTTCGCCAACATGGCCCGCGCGATCCAGTTCATGCCGTGGGCCAACGACGGGCGAGCGGCAGCCTACGGGGTCACCTACAACGCGCTGACGGACAACAACCTGCTCGACCTCGCGTCCAACATCGCCGGGGCCGGCCTCCAGCGCCCCGAGGCGATCATCAACCCCGAGTTCCGGGTGTTCTGGCCCGCCGGCATCGTGCGGTTCTCCGGCTCCTGACCCTCGGGCGCAGCGTCCGGGGCGGCCGCAGGCGCCGGCTGCGCCGGTAGCGTGACCGCCATGACCCACCTGTTCGCGCCGCTGGACCTGCGCGGCACCCACCTGCGCAACCGGATCATGGTCTCGCCCATGTGCCAGTACTCCGTCGAGGACCAGAGCGGGGTCCCGACGCCCTGGCACCTGGTCCACCTCGGCGGCCTGGCCCGCGGTGGGGCAGCGCTCGTGATGGCCGAGGCCACCTCCGTGGTGCCCGAGGGCCGGATCAGCCCCCAGGACACCGGGCTGTGGTCCGACGAGCAGGCCCGCGCGTGGGCACCGATCGTGTCGTTCATCCAGGGCCAGGGCGCTGTCGCCGGGATCCAGCTGGCGCACGCCGGGAACAAGGCGTCGACCTACCGGCCGTGGAGCGGGAGGGGCAGCGTCCCGGCGGACGAGGGCGGCTGGGCGACGGTGGGGCCGAGCAGCACCGGCTATCCGGGCTACGCAGGGCCGCGCGCGCTGTCGACCGACGAGCTGCCCGGGGTCGTGGCGGCGTTCGTGGCCGCCAGCGCAGCGCGCCCTGGACGCGGGCTTCGACACCGTGGAGGTGCACGCAGCTCACGGATACCTGCTCCACCAGTTCCTCTCCCCGCTGTCCAACGACCGGACCGACGGGTACGGCGGCGACCTCGCCGGTCGTGCCCGACTGCTGTGCGAGGTGGTCGCCGCGGTCCGGGCGGCCTGGCCCGAGGACCGCGCGCTGCTGGTGCGGATCAGTGCGACCGACTGGGTCACCGGCGGGCACACCCTCGACGACAGCGTCGTGGTGGCCGGATGGCTGCGCGACCTCGGAGTGGACCTCATCGACGTCTCGAGCGGCGGGGTGAGCCCGCACCAGGACATCACCCCCGGCCCCGGGTACCAGGTCCCGCTCGCCGCACGGATCCGCCAGGAGGCCGGGCATCCCCACCGCGGCCGTCGGGATGATCACCGACCCTGCCCAGGCACGAGGCGATCCTGGCCGAGGGCTCCGCGGACATGGTCGCCCTCGCCCGGGTCCTGCTGCGCGACCCGCAGTGGCCGCTGCGCGCGGCCCACGAGCTCGGCGCCGAGGCCACCTGGCCACCCCAGCTCCTGCGCGGTCGGTTCCCGTGACGCGGCGCCCGGACCTCAGCCGCTGGTAGTCGATCCGGTCGATCCGAGCGAACCGAATCGACTACCAGCTCGAGGCGGCGGACCCGGTGGCCGGTCGGCCCGGACGGGGCGGGACCTGTGTCCACGTCGCCGCCCGGGACCTACGTCCTGACCTCGGCCCCGGGGCCTCACCCACGTGTGAACCCCTGAGGCCGAGGAGGTAGGTTCGGCAGCGACCGCTTCGGCGAGAGGAACAGTCGTGCGCATCGGTGTGCCCAAGGAGTCCAAGCCCGGCGAACGCCGGGTGGCTGCCACCCCCAAGACCGTCGAGCAGATCGTCAAGCTCGGATATGACGTGTCCATCGAGTCCGGCGCCGGTGTCGGGGCCTCGTTCGACGACGCGGCCTACCGTGCGGCCGGTGCCGACGATCGTCGGTGACGAGGTGTGGTCGGCCGAGATCCTCCTGAAGATCAACGCCCCCTCGTCCGACGAGGTGCAGCGCCTCCAGGCAGCGGCCAGACGCTGGTCAGCCTGCTGGCCCCGGCGCTGGACCCCGACCTCGTCAGCGCGCTCTCCGCCCGCGGCGTCACCGCCCTGGCCATGGACGCGGTCCCGCGCATCTCGCGCGCCCAGTCCCTGGACGTCCTGAGCTCCATGGCCAACATCGGCGGCTACCGCGCGGTCATCGAGGCGGCCAACGAGTTCGGGTCGTTCTTCACCGGCCAGGTCACGGCCGCGGGCAAGGTCCCGCCGGCCAAGGTCCTGGTCGTCGGAGCCGGCGTGGCGGGTCTGGCAGCGATCGGCACGGCGAGCAGCCTGGGTGCGATCGTGCGCGCGTTCGACGCCCGCTCCGAGGTCGGCGAGCAGGTCGAGTCGATGGGCGCGGAGTTCCTGCGGATCGAGGTGGAGGACACCGGGCCCAGCGCGACCGGCTACGCCAAGGAGATGGGCGAGGACTTCAACCGCAAGGCCGCCGAGATGTACGCCGCCCAGGCCAAGGACGTCGACATCGTCATCACCACCGCGCTCATCCCCGGCCGGCCCGCACCCCGACTGCTCACCGAGGAGATGGTGGCGTCGATGAAGCCCGGCAGCGTCGTCGTCGACATGGCGGCGGCCAACGGCGGCAACGTCGCAGGCAGCCGGCCCGACGAGCGCGTGGTCACCGAGAACGGCGTGGTCATCCTCGGCTACACCGACCTCCCCGGTCGGCTGCCCACCCAGGCCTCCCAGCTGTTCGGCACCAACCTGGTCAACCTGCTCAAGCTGATGACCCCCGAGAAGGACGGCCAGGCCGTCCTCGACCTCGAGGACGTCGTCCAGCGCGGCATGACCGTGGTGGAGCAGGGCGAGATCCTGTGGCCCCCGCCCCCGGTGCAGGTCTCGGCCGCACCCGCGGCTGCCGTGGCGATACCTCCGGAACCGAAACCACCGAAGAAGAAGATGGCTGACGGAACGAGGCTCGCCCTCATGGGGGCAGGCGCCGCGGTGTTCCTGACGATCTCGGCCCTCTCACCGGCACCACTCCTCGGGCACATGATGGTGTTCATGCTCTCGGTCGTCATCGGGTTCTACGTGATCGGCAACGTGCACCACGCGCTGCACACCCCGCTGATGTCGGTGACGAACGCGATCAGCGGCATCATCCTCGTCGGTGCGCTGATCCAGGTGGGCCACGGCGAGGTCTGGGTCTCGGTCCTGGCCTTCATCGCGATCCTCGTGGCCAGCATCAACGTGTTCGGTGGCTTCACCGTCACCGGCCGGATGCTCCAGATGTTCAAGCGTGAGGATTCAGTCTGATGACGATCTCACTGAGCCTGCTCCTGGGCGCCTACATCGTCGCCGGCCTGATGTTCATCCTCGCTCTCGCGGGCCTGTCCAAGCACGAGACCGCACAGGCGGGAAACCGCTTCGGCATCATCGGCATGACCGTCGCGCTGGTCATCACCATCCTCGCCGCGGTCCTCGGAGTCGAGGCCGCCAACGGCGCCATCGAGACCGAGGGAACCGGCCTCACCGGTCTTGGACTGATCGTCGCGGCCATGGCCATCGGCGGGGCGATCGGCATCTGGCGGGCCAAGCGGGTCGAGATGACCGGCATGCCCGAGCTCATCGCGATGCTGCACAGCTTCGTGGGCCTGGCCGCCGTCCTGGTCGGCTGGAACTCCTCCTACGAGACCAACGTCGCGTACCCGGCGATCCACGACGTCGAGGTGTTCGTCGGGGTCTTCATCGGTGCGGTCACCTTCACCGGCTCGATCGTCGCCTACCTGAAGCTCTCGGCGAAGATCAAGTCCGCGCCCCTGATGCTCCCCGGCCACAACGTGATCAACCTCGGCATCATCGTCGCGTTCTTCGCAATGACCGCTGCGTACGTGATGGTGCCCTCCGACGACATCGTCGTGCGCCAGTCGCTTCTGGGCCTGATGACCCTGCTGGCGCTCTTCCTGGGCTGGCACCTGGTTGCCTCGATCGGCGGCGGCGACATGCCCGTCGTGGTCTCCATGCTCAACAGCTATTCCGGTTGGGCGGCGGCGGCAGCCGGCTTCCTGCTCAACAACGACCTGCTCATCATCACCGGCGCCCTGGTGGGATCCTCGGGTGCCTACCTGTCCTACATCATGTGCCGGGCGATGAACCGCTCGTTCATCTCGGTCATCGCCGGCGGGTTCGGCGTGGAGGCCGGCACCGTGGCCTCGGACGTCGACTACGGCGAGCACCGGGAGATCACGGCCGAGGGTGCGGCCGACCTCCTGACGGAGGCGCACTCGGTCATCATCACGCCCGGCTACGGCATGGCCGTGGCGCAGGCGCAGTACCCGGTGGCCGAGCTCACCCGCAAGCTGCGCGAGCGTGGCGTGGAGGTGCGTTTCGGCATCCACCCGGTGGCCGGGCGCCTGCCCGGGCACATGAACGTCCTGCTGGCCGAGGCCAAGGTGCCCTACGACATCGTCCTCGAGATGGACGAGGTCAACCCGGACATGCCGGCCACCGATGTGGTCCTGGTCATCGGTGCCAATGACACTGTCAACCCCGCAGCCATGGACGACCCGGGCAGCCCCATCGCGGGAATGCCGGTGCTCACCGTGTGGCAGGCCAAGGATGTGATCGTGTTCAAGCGCTCCATGGCCACCGGTTACGCGGGCGTGCAGAACCCGCTGTTCTTCAAGGAGAACACCCAGATGCTGTTCGGCGACGCGAAGGATCGGGTCGAGGACATCCTCAAGGCGCTGTAGGCGGCACCGGAGACGGCGACGGGCTGGGCAGATCCCCCCTGTGGGGTACTAAAATCGCGGATCACGCGCTGGCCGATCAAGGAGAACGCATGTCCGAGCCCACCCCCACCACGGATCCCGCAGCGGGCGCGCGTGCCTATGAGCTCGACCGCGCGCACGTGTTCCACTCGTGGTCGGCGCAGGCGCCGCTGGCGCCGATGACGTTCGCGGGTGCGTCGGGGTCCTGGGTGTGGGACTACGACGGCAACCGGTACCTGGACTTCTCCAGCCAGCTGGTCAACACCAACATCGGCCATCAGCACCCCAGGGTCATCGCCGCGATCCAGGAGCAGGCCGGCATCCTGGCCACGATCGCCCCGCAGCACGCCAACGCCGCCCGCAGCGAGGCCGCCCGGCTGATCTGCGAGCTGGCCCCCGCGAGCCTGAACAAGGTGTTCTTCACCAACGGCGGCGCCGACGCCATCGAGAACGCCATCCGGATGGCCCGACTGCACACCGGCCGCCGCAAGGTGATGAGCTTCTACCGCTCGTACCACGGCAACACCGGCTCAGCGATCGTCGCGACCGGCGACCCACGGCGCTGGCCCAACGAGTTCGCCGACGACCACGTGCACTTCTTCGGCCCCTACCCCTACCGCTCGCACTTCTGGGCCACGAGCCCGGAGCAGGAGTCGCAGCGGGCGCTGGAGCACCTCGCCGACGTCATCCGGTTCGAGGGTCCGGGCACGGTCGCGGCCATCCTCATGGAGACGGTCGTGGGCACCGCGGGCGTCCTGATCCCGCCGCCGGGCTACCTCGAGGGCGTGCGCGCGCTGTGCGACGAGCACGGGATCATGCTGATCCTCGACGAGGTCATGGCCGGGTTCGGCCGCACCGGCAGGTGGTTCGCGTTCGACCACTTCGACGTCCGTCCCGACCTGGTCACGTTCGCAAAGGGGTCGAACTCCGGCTACGTGCCCGTGGGCGGGGTGATCATCTCCGACGAGATCGCCGCCACCTTCGACAACCGAGTGTTCCCCGGCGGCCTGACCTACTCCGGGCACCCGCTGGCGGCCGCCTCGATCGTGGCCAGCATCACCGCCATGCGCGAGGAGGGCATCGTGGAGAACGCCGCCCGCATCGGCACCGACGTCCTTGGCCCCGGCCTGGCCGACCTCGCCGAGCGGCACCCGGTGATCGGCGAGGTCCGCGGCCTGGGCGTCTTCTGGGCGCTGGACCTCGTGAGCAACCGCGAGACCCGGGCGATGCTGGCGCCGTACGGCGGGACGTCCGAGGCGATGACCGTGCTGGTGACTGAGGCCAAGAAGCGCGGCCTGCTGCCCTTCACGAACTTCAACCGCCTGCATGTCGTGCCCCCGTGCACCGTCACCGACGAGGAGGCGCGCACCGGCCTGGCGATCCTCGACGAGGTGCTCACCGAGGTCGACCGCTACTACGAGGGCTGACCGCCGACCGGGATCGCACCACACCCCGGCACGCGCGCCCGCGGCCCCGCCGACCCGTGCACGCCCTCGACAGCCGGCCGTGGGCGTCGCCGGGCCGACCGTCGACGATTCCCAGCCCCTAGCCTGTGTGCCATGCCCTCCGACGACATCGACACAGCCGCGCTGGAGACGGACCAGGAGCGTGCCGCCGACCGCGCCCAGGCCGTGGCCCTTTTCAACCACGCATGGAGCCTGCTGGACCTTCCCGAGCGCACGGCGGCCGAGGACTTCGACCTGATCCACTGCACGCATGCCTCGCGCTGGCACTGGGGGCGGGCGGGCGGTCCGCAGGAGTGGGCCATCGGTGAGTGGCAGTGCGCCCGGACCTACGCCATCCTGGGCCGCTCCGAGCCCGCCATGGTGCACGCCCAGAGGTGCATGGACCTGTGCGAGGAGCACCAGCTCAACGGCTTCATCGTGGCCTCCGCGCATGAGGCCCTCGCGCGGGCGTACGTGGTCGATGGCGACCTGAACGCCGCACGGATCGAGCGCGACATCGCCGCAGAGCTGGCGGCGAGCCTTGACGACGTCGAGGATCGGGCCGTGGTCGAGGGCGACCTCGCCACGTTGGGCCTGTGAGCACGCGAGGATCTGGTCGAGCAACGAGCCGGACCATCCGCGGGCTCGCGGCCACGACCGGCGCGCTCCTGCTCACCGCGTGCGGGCGCCTCGACGACTTGACCTACCAGCCCGAGACCACCCCTGAGCAGTGGTGTGACCAGCGCCCGTGCGTCCAGGTCGGGGACGCGATCGTCAACGAACCGCTGGGCACCTTCCTCGTGTTCCTGCTCGCCGGGCTGTGGGTCGCCTCCGGCATCTACTTCGTGCGGACCCGGCGCGGCCAGCGCTCACGCGAGTGGCTCGGAGTCGCCCTGATCCTCGGCGGGATCGGCGCCGCGCTCGCGGGGGTCAGCTACCAGGCGTTCAGCTATGAACTGAAGTGCGCGGGCCTGGAGCTGTGCCGCCTGACGAACGGCTGGGAGGTGGGGTACAGCGTCACGCAGGCGTGCAGCGTGAGCGCGATGCTGATGGCCGTCGCCCACGCATGTGCGACCGATCGTCTGCGTCGCGGCCTGGTCATCTTCGCCGCCCTCAACGCCGTGGTCTACGTCATCGTCACGATCATCGGCGTGCTGGCGCCCAGCGCGGTGCTGCTGTCATTCCCCGTGCTGATGCTGTTCGCCGTCCCGGGAATCCTCATCGTGATCGTCGTCGCCGGCCGCCGCTACCAGTCCACGCGGGACCCGATGGACCGCTCGCTGGTGATCGCGGCGGTGTTCCTCGTCGGAGTCCAGATCGCGTACTTCGGCTACTACGCCGCCGGGATCACGGCCGTCCTCTGGGAGGACGGCGCGGGCTTCTACTTCTCCGAGAACGACGTCCTGCACATCGGGATGATCCTGTGGCTCTGGTACGTCGTGGCCGTCGTGGGGCGCCACCTGCGGGATGCCTCGCCCGGGACCGCGTCCGCCGCCCGGTAGCCTGCGGGGCGTGGACATCCTCGTGATCGGCTCCGGCGGCCGTGAGCACGCCCTGGCCCTGGCCCTGGCGGCCGACCCCGCCGTGACGGCACTGCACATCGCCCCCGGGAACGCCGGCACGGCCGAGGTCGGCACCAACCATGTGGTCGCTGCCACCGACCCCGCCGACGTCGTCCGCCTGGCTCGCGAGCTGGCCGTGGACCTCGTCGTGATCGGCCCCGAGGCGCCGCTGGTCGCCGGCGTCGCCGACGCGCTGCGCGAGGCGGGTTTCGCGACGTTCGGACCGTCCGGGGCCGCCGCACAGCTGGAGGGATCGAAGGCCTTCGCCAAGCGAGTCATGGCCGAGTCCGGGGTACCGACCGCAATGGCCCACGTGTGCACGACCATCGACGAGGTCGCCCACGCGCTCGACCAGTTCGGCGCGCCGCACGTGGTGAAGGACGACGGGCTCGCGGGCGGGAAGGGCGTCGTCGTCACCGACGACCGCCAGGCGGCCCTCGACCACGCCGCCGAGTGCCTGACCCGAGCCGGTGGGGCCGTGGTGGTGGAGGAGTACCTCGACGGCCCCGAGGTCTCCCTGTTCGCCATCACCGACGGGTTCAGCGCCGTGCCGCTCCTGCCCGCCCAGGACTTCAAGCGGGTCGGCGAGGGCGACACCGGCCCCAACACCGGGGGCATGGGCGCCTACGCCCCCCTGCCCTGGGCCCCTGCCGGACTCGTCGAGGAGATCATGACGCGGGTGGTCCGGCCGACGATCGACCTGATGGCCGAGCGCGGCACCCCGTTCAGCGGCCTGCTCTACGCCGGGCTGGCCCTGACCTCGCGCGGGCTGCGCGTGGTGGAGTTCAACGCACGCTTCGGCGACCCGGAGACCCAGGTAGTCCTCGCACTGCTGCGCACCCCTCTGGCCGGCGTGCTGAACGCGTCGGCCCGAGGGACGCTCGACGAGGTCGGTGACCTCCAGTGGCATCCGGGCTCGGCGGTCACCGTCGTGCTGGCCGCGCCGGGCTATCCCGACGCCCCCACGACGGGCGGCGTCCTCACCGGGGTGCCTGTCGGCGCCGACGCCGAGTCGGGATGGGACGCGGCCTGGGTCGTGCACTCCGGCACCGCACGCCACGACGGCGAACTCGTCGCCACCGGCGGCCGGGTGCTGTGCGCCACCGCCCGCGCGGCAGACCTCGCCGGGGCGCGCGAGCGCGCCTACGAGCTGCTCGAGGGGATCCACCTGGAGGGTGGCCACTACCGTCGCGACATCGCGCAGTCCGCTGCCGAGGGCCGGCATCCCACCCCTTGACCCTGCACCATCGTCGTTCTCATCGGCCAACCGCTGGCCGACCCTTGGCCGGCCCCGAACACCAGCCGACCGCGAGACCTCAGGATCAGGGGCGATCCGGATCGGACTGCCCGGTCGAGGCGCCCCACGGGGCTGCGACAATGGGCCCGTCGGTGCCACCACGATCCCCAACGTCCTGGCCCAGCGGTACGCCTCAGCGGAGATGGTCGAGCTGTGGTCGCCGGAGCACAAGGTGCGCCTCGAGCGCGACCTGTGGATCGCGGTGCTGCGCGCGCAGGCCGACCTCGGCATCCCCGTGCCCGACGGCACGATCGAGGCCTACGAGGCGGTGCGCGACCAGGTCGACCTCGCGTCGATCTCGGCGCGAGAGAAGGTGACCCGTCACGACGTCAAGGCACGCATCGAGGAGTTCGCCGACCTCGCGGGCACCGAGCACATCCACAAGGGGATGACCAGCCGGGACCTGACCGAGAACGTCGAGCAGATGCAAGTTCGGCTGTCGCTGCTGCTCGTTCGCGACCGGGTCGTGGCCACGCTGGCCCGCCTCGGGGCCCTGGCCGCCCAGTACGCCGACCAGCCGCTCACAGGGCGCAGCCACAACGTGGCCGCACAGACGACCACGCTGGGCAAGCGGTTCGCGTCGGCCGCCGAGGAACTGATCGTCGCCTACGCCCGGCTCGAGGACCTGATCGAGCGCTACCCCCTGCGCGGGATCAAGGGTCCGGTGGGCACCGCCCAGGACATGCTCGACCTGCTGGACGGCGACGCCAGCAGGCTGGCTGAGCTCGAGCAGCGGGTCGCGGCGCACCTGGGCTTCACCGAGGTGCTGGACTCGGTCGGCCAGATCTACCCCCGCTCGCTGGACCACGACGTGCTCTCGGCGCTCGTCCAGGTGGCCGCGGGTCCGTCGAGCCTGGCCACGACGATTCGCCTGATGGCCGGCAACGAGTTGGTGACCGAGGGGTTCAAGGAGGGCCAGGTCGGCTCCTCGGCGATGCCCCACAAGATGAACTCGCGCTCCTGCGAGCGGGTCAACGGCCTGACGGTGATCCTGCGTGGGTACGCCTCGATGGGCGCGGAGCTTGCCGGGGCGCAGTGGAACGAGGGCGACGTCTTCTGCTCGGTCGTGCGCCGGGTGGCGCTGCCCGACGCCTTCTTCGCGATCGACGGCCTGTTCGAGACGTTCCTCACAGTGCTCGACGAGTTCGGGGCGTTCCCGGCAGTGATCGAGGCCGAGCTGCGCCGGTACCTGCCGTTCCTGGCCACGACCAAGATCCTGATGGCGGCGGTACGCGCCGGGGTGGGCCGCGAGACCGCGCACGAGGTCATCAAGACCCACGCGGTTGCCGTCGCCCTGGACATGCGTCGGGGCCAGGCCGAGAACGACCTTTTCGACCGCCTGGCTGCGGACGGACGGCTCGGGCTGGACCGCACCGCATTGGAGGCGCTGGTTGCCGAGCCGATCGAGTTCACGGGCGCTGCCCGCGACCAGGTGGCACGCGTCGTCGACCGGGTCGAGGTCATCGCGGCCCAGCATCCGAGCGCGGCCACCTACACCCCGGGGGCGATCCTGTGAGCACGGGCAGCGAGGGGGCGGCGACCCCCATGCCCAACATCCCCGCCGCACCGCAGCTTCCGGGGTACACGGCCGTCTACTCGGGCAAGGTCCGCGACCTGTACCGGTCGCCCGACGGCGCCCTGCTGTTCGTGGCCTCGGACCGGATATCAGCCTACGACTGGGTGCTGCCCACGACCATCCCCGACAAGGGCGTGATCCTCACCCAGCTCAGCCTGTGGTGGTTCGAGAGGGTTGCCGACATCGTCGGCAACCACGTCCTGTCCGCCGATGTGCCGGCCGAGGTCGCCCGGCGCGCGATGCTGTGCCAGCCCCTGGCGATGTTCCCCGTGGAGTGCGTGGCCCGTGGGTACCTGACGGGCTCGGGCCTGGTCGAGTACACCGCGTCGGGTGAGGTGTGCGGCGTTCCCCTGCCCGCCGGACTCGTCGACGGGTCCAGGCTCCCCGCCCCTATCTTCACCCCAGCCACGAAGGCCGAGTTGGGCGCCCACGACGAGAACGTCGACTTCGCGGCCGTGGTGGCCACGCTCGGCGCGCACGACGCCCAGGAGCTGCGACGGCTCACCCTCGCGGTCTATGGGCGCGCCGAGGAGATCGCCCGTGAGCGCGGGCTGATCCTGGCCGACACCAAGTTCGAGTTCGGGCGGCCGGCCGAGGACCCAGGTGCATCGATCCTGCTCGCCGACGAGGTGCTGACCCCGGACTCCTCGCGCTTCTGGCCGGCCGACGGCTGGCAGCCCGGCCGCCCCGGTGGGCAGCCGTCGTTCGACAAGCAGTACGTGCGCGACTGGCTGACCTCCCCCGCCTCCGGCTGGGACCGCGGCGGCGGCGAGCCTCCCCCGCCCCTGCCCGACGAGGTGGTCGAGCGCACCCACGCCCTGTACGTGCAGGCCTACGAGCGCCTCACCGGCCAGCGTTGGGCCTGACCCCGCCAGACCGGGGCTTCCACGCCATCCCGACCGCCGCCCGCGCGTTCCACGCCACATACGGCCGGCACCGCGCGGACCACGGGGATGGTGGCGCGCAGCGCGCAGTGTCGCCCCACCTGACGGCGGAGGCCGCCCCTGTTCGGGACGGCCTCCGCCGATCTACGTGCTCCGGTGCCCTGGCTACAGCCCGAGTGCAGCGAGCTTGGGCAGGGCCGCCCGCGCCGCCGCCTTGGCCGCCGGGGCGTCCACCGCGTCGCTGGCCGCCGCTGCTGCCGCCTTGCACTCGTCGAGCGTGTGGGCTGCCAGAGCCGCACGCACGCCCGGCAGGGAGCCGGCCGACATCGACAACGTGTTGACACCAAGGCCCACCAGGACGCAGCCCAGGGCCGGATCTGAAGCAGCCTCACCGCAGACACCCGTGGGGATGCCGTTGGCCTGGCCGCCCTTGACCGTCGCCGCGACAAGGTCGAGGATCGCAGGCTGCCATGCGTCCTGGAGCCGCGCCACCGAACCGATCTGGCGATCGGCCGCGAATGTGTACTGCGTCAGGTCGTTGCTGCCGATGGAGAAGAACTCCGCCACCTGGCCCAGGTGGCGCGACCGCAGTGCGGCGGCCGGGATCTCCACCATCGTGCCGATCTTGGCGTGCAGGCCGGCCTTCTTGCAGGCCTCGCGGAACCAGGTGGCCTCGTAGACGTCGGCGACCATCGGCGCCATGACCCATAGCTCGGTGTCCAGGCCCTCAGCGGCCCGGGCCAGTGCGCGCAGCTGCGTGTGCATGATGTCGGGCGCCTGCATGCAGATGCGCAGGCCCCGCACGCCCATCGCCGGGTTGGGCTCCTCGCCGAACGGCAGGAACGGCAGCGGCTTGTCGGCGCCGGCGTCCAGCGTGCGGACGACGACCTTCTGGCCGGGGAAGCCCTCGAGCACGGTGCGGTAGATGCCGTACTGCTCGTCCTCGCTCGGGGCGTCGGTACGGTCGAGGAACAGCAGCTCGCTGCGCAGGAGACCCACACCTTCAGCGCCGTTGGCCACGGCACCGGCGACGTCCTCAGGACCGCCGATGTTGGCCAGCAGAGGAACCGCGTGACCATCAGCCGTCGCCCCGGGAGCATTGCCCACGGCGGCCAGCGCTGCGCGCCGCTTCTCGTCCCTGCCCGCCAGCTCGGCGACCATCTCCTTGGGCGGGTCGATGACGACCTTGCCCGACGAGCCGTCCACCATGACGTACGTGCCCGGTGCGAGCTCGCGCACGCCCGGGCAGCCGACGACCGCGGGGATGCCGAGGTTGCGCGCCAGGATCGAGGTGTGCGAGGTCGGGCCACCCTCCTGGGTGGCGAACGCCAGCACCATCGACTTGTCGATGAGTGCCGTGTCAGCGGGAGCCAGGTCCATCGCGACCAGGATGCTCGGCTCCTTGAGCTCGGGAATGCCGGGAGCCGGCACGTCGAGCAGCAGGGCGACGGTCCGGTTGCGGATGTCGTCGAGGTCGGTCACACGGGCGGCGAAGTACTCCCCGAGGGTCAGCAGGACCTCACGGGTCGCGCCGAACGCGTCGTAGGCCGCGCGGGCGCCGTTCGAGCCGGCGTCGGTGCGCTGCTTGATCCCGACGGCGAGGTCGGGATCGCGGGCCATCATGGCCTGGGCCTCGAGAACATGCTGCGCCTCGCCGCCGGCTCGCTGGCCGCGGTCCTCGAGGTCAGCGGCCACATCCTCCAGCGCCTGGGCGGCGGCGGCGAACTCCTCGTCGGGGGTCCCCGCCCCCGGGCCCTGCTTGGGCTCGGGAACGGAGTCCACGACACGCACGACCGGTCCGGCGCCCACCCCGGGGCTGACCCCGACCCCCGTCAGGGTCGTGAGATCAGGCATGGCCACCCTCAGGGGTCTCGAGGATCTCCTTGAGACCGGCGAGCAGCTCGTCAGCACCCTCGCCCTCGGCGGTGACGACCATCTCCTCGCCGGCCTTCGCGCCGAGGCCCATCACGCCGAGAATGCTCTTGGCGTTGACGCCGGGCTCGCCCGGGCGTCCGATGGTCACGTCGCAGGACGACTTGGCAGCGGCGCCGACGAAGAGCGCCGCCGGACGAGCGTGCAGCCCGACTCCGGGGGGCAGGACAACTGTGATTTCAGCCACGATGCAAGACCTTTCAGTGTGTGTTCTCGGCAGCCCTCGCGGGCAGGTTGTCGGTTGGTGGGCGTCCGGTCAGGCGATCTCGAAGACGGCGTCGCCGGCCTCGACCATCTGGCCGTCGGGGACGAGCTGGGTGATCTGACCGGCCTCTGCCTGGATCGCGATCAACGGGGTGATGACCGGAAGTCCACCGGCCTCGATGACTGCGGGATCCCACGCGATGACGGGCTCGCCGGCCACGACGGTGTCGCCCTTGGCCTTGAGCAGGGTGAAGCCCTCGCCGTTGAGCTGGACGGTCTCCAGGCCCAGGTGGACAAGGATCGAGTAGCCGCCCTCACCCTCGATGCCCATGGCATGCGGGAACAGGCTGGCGATGGTGCCCGAGATCGGCGCCACGGCAACGACCGGGCTCCGGGGCGGATCGATCGCGAGACCGGGGCCGAGCATGGCCTCGGCGAACATGGGATCGGGGACCTCTGTGAGGTTCGCGACCCGGCCGGGCATGGGGGATAGGACCTGCAGTGCCACGTTGATGCTCCCTTATTCGATGATGTCGTTGATGTCCATGGCCAGGCCGTCGGCCTCGCCACCCACGATGACCTGGAGGACGGAACCGGCGGACAGGACGCCGAACGCACCGGCTGTCTTGAGCGCCTTCTCGTCGACCAGCGAAGGATCGTTGACGACCGTGCGCAGTCGAGTGGCGCAGGCTTCGATCTCGTCGATGTTGTCCGCCCCACCCAGGGCTTCGATGATGTCCTCAGCCTTGCCCATTCATCCTCCGATTCGTGTGTGGGGCGTCCGCGCCCCGGCGTGGGGCCAGTCTGCCCCCTCCTCCGACCCGATGTCCTGACAACGGGAGGGGCTCGACCATCACCGGCCGGAAGTGGCCAGCAACTCGTCGATTGCGCCGTGCACCTCGACGCCAGCGCACTGCCCGAGACCCTCGAAGCGGGTCCGCCCAGCCGCATCGGAGAGCCTGATCTGCAGAGTCCCGTCGAGGGTCTCGGCAACGCGCTGGTGCATCTCGGTGCGGACCGGTGAGTGCAGCAGGCCGGTGGTCCGCCCACCGATCGTCGCGGTGAGGTCGAGGCGGTCCCCACCTGGGGACCGCAATGACCACCGCACCTCCCCGTCGTCGACGGTCAGGTCGACGGTCCGGGCCCGGGTGTAGCTCGTGAACCGGTGCAGGCCGGCGTCCGGGCCCTCGGGCAGGTGCAGGGCCACCAGGTCGCCGCGGAATGCCGCGCTGCGCCAGGGGATGAGAGCGGTGGAGGCGACCAGGCTGACGCCCGACTCCTCGAAGTGGTTGGACTGCATCCAGACGTAGGCCTTGGGGAAGGCCGTGCCCCAGTCCTTCTCCAGGTAGCCCCGCCCGCCGGCGAGGTCCACCCGCCCGGCCCCGGTGTCGACCCAGCCGCCCAGGGCGTGGTCCAGGCTCACGACGCCGTGGTAGCACTCCATCGTCGGGACCCACGCGTACCAGCCCATCGCGCCCGGCTCCCGGACGGTCACCGGCCACTGGGCACCGGGGCCGAAGCGCACGTCAGCCGAGAGCCCGGGGAGGTCCACGACGATCCCCTCGGCGCTGAACCTGTTGGCCCCGACCCGCACGTCGAAGCGCCGGGAGTCGGCCCGGAAGTCCGACAACGGGAACCGGTGGTAGGCCGTGGTGCCGGTGATCCCGTCCAGGACCTGGACGAATGCCTCAGCGATCGAGCCGTCCTCGGAGAGGAACATCCCGGGGATGACGGCCAGGCGGGTGCTTCGGTCGGCGTTCACCAGCTTGACGTACCAGCCCTCGAAGAACGACCGACCCAGGTCCCGACCGTGCGCGTGCGCGCGCAGGACGCCCGAGCCGTGGAAGCCGGCAGGGCTCAGGACCGAGGAGGGGCTCTGCATCCCCCCACCCCACCAGCAGTCGGCCCGGTGCACAACCGGAACCCGGGGGTCCCGCCCTGCGTGCGTCATCGTTCAGGCCCTCCGAATGCCGGATCCACGACGCAGGCCCGGGCGGCAGCGGGTCCGGGGACCCCCTGGCGGGACATAGGCTTGATGCCTACGACAGGACGCCCGTGGGTGCGCAGGCACCGGGGCGCAGGAGGTGAACCCCATGAAGGTTCTCGTGCCGGCCGAGTCCCGGCCCGGCGAGAATCGCGTGGCGCTGGTCCCCGAATCGGTGGGGCGACTCACGGCCCTCGGCCTGACCGTCGCGGTCCAGACCGGTGCCGGGCTGCGCAGCTACGCAACAGATGATGACTACCGCCAGGCCGGGGCCGAGGTGATCGCAACTGAGCACGTCGCAGCTGCGCTGGGCGTCACGGACGTGGTCGCGACCGTGCGCCCACTGCATCCCAAGGCCGTCGAGCTGCTCAAGCCCGGGGCCATCAGCCTGTCGTTCCTGCAGCCGGTCGCCGATCTGGCCACGGTGGTGGCAGCGGCCAACGCCGGGGCCACGGCGCTGTCCTTCGACCTCGTCCCGCGCATCTCGCGCGCCCAATCGATGGACGCCCTGACCTCGCAGTCGCTGGTCTCGGGCTACCTCGCGGCGCTCGTGGGGGCGACCCGCCTGCCCAAGTTCTTCCCCCTGTTCATGACCGCAGCGGGGACCATCCCGCCGGCGAAGGTCCTCGTGCTCGGCGCCGGTGTGGCCGGGCTGCAGGCCATGGCCACGGCCCGCCGGTTGGGTGCGGTCGTCTCGGCCTACGACGTGCGGCCCTCGAGCGCTGAGGAGGTCAAGTCGATGGGTGCGACCTTCCTCGCCCTCGACCTGGACACGGCGGAGGGTACCGGCGGCTACGCCACCGAGATGGCCGCCGATCGGGCAGCACGGCAGATGGAGCTGCTCGCGCCCTACGTGGCCGACTCCGATGTCGTCATCACGACGGCCGCCATCCCCGGTCGACCCGCGCCCCTGCTGGTCAGTGCCGAGATGGTCGCGGCAATGCGTAGCGGATCGGTCGTCGTCGACCTGGCTACCGAGTCCGGCGGCAACGTGGAGGGCTCCCGGCCGGGCGCCGAGGTGCAGATCGGTGGCGCCCTCGTCTGGGGAGGTGCCGACGTGCCCAGCCAGCTGCCGGTGCACGCCTCGAAGCTGTACTCGGCCAACGTCGTGGCGCTGCTCACGCTCATCACACACGACGGGGTCGTCGACGCGGACCTGGCCGATGAGGTCATCGACGGATGCGCCGTGGTTCACCGCGGCGCTGTCCGCAACGCCGCTGCGGCGCAGGCGCTTGGACTGGGGGTCGCCCCGGAGGCGGGGCCGGACGAGCCGGACGAGCAGGCGGATCAGGTCGCCCCAGCAGACGATCCCGCCGCGCCCGTCGCCCCGCTGACAGAGGAGGAGGGGTCCTGATGGAGGGCATGGCACTGCTCACGATCTTCGTCCTGAGCATCTTCATCGGCTTCGAGGTCATCGCCAAGGTGTCCTCGGTGCTGCACACCCCACTGATGTCCGGCGCCAACGCCATCCACGGCATCGTGCTGATCGGCGCGATCACCGTGGCGGGAGCGGCGGACAACAACAGCCAGTTCTGGCTGGCAATCGTGGCTGTCGTGCTCGCCTCCATGAACCTGGTGGGTGGTTTCGTGGTGACCGACCGGATGCTCGAGATGTTCGGTGGGCCGAAGAAGAAGCCCGCCGTCACCGACAGGGAGGCCGGCCAGTGAGCGGGACCCCCACGTGGGTGGCGCTGGCCTACCTGGTCGCTGCCGTCTGCTTCATCCTGGCCCTGAAGGGCCTGTCGTCACCGAGGACGGCGCGCCGGGGGAACCTCATCGGCGCGTTCGGTGCTGCCCTGGCCACCGTCACGGTGTTCCTGTCGGGGATCACGCTGAACAGGATCGGGATCATCCTGGCCGCCGTCGTGGTCGGCTCCGCTGTGGGCGCCCTGGCCGCACGTCGGGTGAAGATGACCCAGATGCCACAGCTGGTGGCGCTGCTCAATGGAGTCGGCGGTGGGGCCGCCGGACTCGTTGCGATCACCGAGTGGCTGCACACCCCGGACATGTCCGGGTTCACGCTGATCGCCACGGCACTGACGATCCTGATCGGGTCGGTGTCCTTCACCGGGTCGATCGTGACCTTCGGCAAGCTCCAGGAGCTCATGACCACCCGGCCCGTGGTGCTTCCCGCCGGCCGGTGGATCACGATCGGTGTGGCGCTCGGTGCGCTCGCCGCGGCGGTGTGGATGATCACCGCCCCGAGCTCGGCCGCCCTGTACGCGCTCGCAGTCCTCTCGGCTGTCCTCGGTGTCCTGTTCGTGCTGCCCGTCGGCGGTGCGGACGTCCCGATCGTGATCTCCCTGCTCAATGCATTCACCGGCCTGGCCGTGGCCGCCTCCGGCTTCGTCCTGGACAACGTCCTGCTGATCATCGCCGGCACCCTGGTGGGCGCCTCGGGCACGCTGCTGACGCGGATGATGGCCCACGCGATGGGCCGCCCCCTGACCAACACCCTGTTCGGGGCGTTCACCGCGAAGGCGGTCACCGCCGGGGCCGGGTCGGCAGCGGACCGACCAGTGCGTTCCTGCTCGCCGGACGACGTCGCCGTCATGCTCGGCTACGCCCGCAAGGTGATCTTCGTGCCCGGCTACGGCCTGGCCGTCGCCCAGGCCCAGCACACCCTGCGCGAGCTCGCCGACCTCCTGAGCAGCCGGGGCATCGAGGTGATCTACGCGATCCACCCGGTCGCCGGGCGGATGCCGGGGCACATGAACGTCCTGCTGGCGGAGGCCAACGTCCCCTACGAGCAGCTCAGGGAGATGGACGAGGTCAACCCGGAGTTCGGCTCTGCCGACGTGGCCCTGGTTGTCGGGGCGAATGACGTGGTCAACCCGGCCGCTCGCGACGACCGGAGCGCCCCCATCTACGGGATGCCGATCCTCAACGTCGACCAAGCCGCCCAGGTGGTGTTCCTCAAGCGCTCGATGCGCCCGGGGTTCGCCGGCATCGACAACGAGCTGCTCTTCGACCCGAGGACGCAGCTGCTGTTCGGCGACGCCAAGGACTCCCTGACCAAGGTCGTGGCAGCGGTCAAGCGCGTCTGACCCGGTGGCAGACTTCGGGGCGTGAGGTCCTCCACCGCCGATGAGCGGGCCATGCGCCTCGCGCTGGCTGTGGCCGAGCGCGCTCTGGCCGGCGGGGATGTCCCGATCGGTGCGGTGGTGCTGGACGCCCACGGGACCGTGATCGGCGAGGGCTTCAACCGCCGGGAGGTCGATGGCGACCCGACCGCGCACGCGGAGGTGCTGGCCCTGCGCGCCGCAGCCCGCGAGGTGGGTCAGTGGCGGCTCGAGGGCTGCACGCTCGTGGTCACGCTCGAGCCCTGCACGATGTGCGCCGGGGCGATCGTCCTGTCGCGCGTGGACCGCGTGGTCTTCGGGGCATTCGACCCGAAGGCCGGTGCGGTGGGGTCGCTGTGGGACGTGGTGCGCGACCCGCGGCTGAACCACCGCCCTGAGGTGGTGGCCGGCGTCCTGGCCGAGGACTGCGGCCGGGTGCTCCGGGAATTCTTCGAGACCCACCGCGGCTGATCAGCCGGCGCGGGCCTCGGCCGGTCGGTGCCGGCCGTGCAACACGGCGCCCATAGGGTGGCGGCCATGCGCACCATGCTCGCCGACCACCCGCTGGTCGCCCACAAGCTGACCACCCTGCGCGACGAGCGGACCGACTCCCCCACGTTCCGGCGCCTCGTCGACGAGCTGGTGACCCTGCTGGCCTATGAGGCCACCCGCGACATCCGGGTCGCGGAGGTCGCCATCACCACACCGGTCGGCCCTGCCACTGGGCACCGCATGGCCCAGCCCCGTCCGGTGGTGATCCCGATCCTGCGCGCGGGGCTCGGGATGCTGGAGGGGATGACCCGGCTGCTGCCGACCGCGGAGATCGGCTTCCTCGGGATGATCCGCGACGAGGTCACGCTCGAGGCCTCGACCTACGCCGACCGTCTGCCCGCGGACCTCTCGGGTCGGCAGGTGTTCCTGCTCGACCCGATGCTGGCAACCGGCGGGACGCTGATCATGGCGATCGACCTGGTGCTGTCCCGAGGCGCCAGCGATGTGACGGCGATCTGCATCCTGGCCGCCCCGGAGGGGATCGCGGCGGTCGATGCCGCGGTCGCCGACCGGATCCCGACCATCACGCTCGTGACGGCCGCGATCGACGAGCGGCTCAACGACCACGGATACATCGTGCCCGGGCTCGGCGACGCAGGCGACCGGCTCTACGGCGTCGTCTGAGCGGGGCACCGCCGGGCGGCCCCGGCGGCAGACATCCCCGACGCCAGCCGTGGCGCGACGGCGCCCTACACCACGATGTCGGACTCGTCGGTGACGAGCTCGCCGACCTGGCCGTAGACCCAGGGCTCGTTGTCCGGGTCATGGCCGACCGGGACACCCACCACGATCGGCACGTCGAACGCGAGCAGGCGCTGCTCCATGAAGCTCTCCGCGTGCTGGTCGCGCTCCCCCACTGCGGCGCTGAATGAGCCGAGCGCGAAGGCCTGCACGCCCATCAGCCCGCCGGACAGCTGAAGCTGGGTGATCATCCGATCGAGGCGGTAGACCGGCTCCCCGACGTCCTCGAGGACCATGATCGCGTCATGTGAGCGCAGCGCGTGCGGCGTGCCCGCAAGTGCGGCAAGCATCGCCAGGTTCCCCCCGACGAGCGGCCCCCGGACCGAGCGCAGCGGGCCGGCCACGTGATCCACGCGCGCGCGGAACCCTGAGCCGTCCTGGAGCATCGCCCGCACCCGCTCCAGGACGGGCGGAGCCGAGAGGTCGCCCAGCGCGGTGACGACCGGGGCGTGGATCCCCATGAGCCCATGGGTGCGCGGATGGGCGAGATCATCAGTCAGGCTGTGCTCCCGGTACAACGCGGCGAGGAAGGCCGTCGCGTCCGAGAAGCCGAGCAGGGGGCGGTTGGGCACGGCTGCGGGATCACGGGTGAGCCGGATCAGGTCCTCGAGCAGGTGCATGGCGCCGAAGCCGCCACGCGCGAACCAGATGGCCTCGACCTCGGGGTCGGTCATCGCCCAGCGCAGGTCCTCGAGCCGCTGCGAGATCGTGCCCGCCGTGTGCCCGGCCACGGCCAGGACGTGACGGCCCACCTGGGGCTGGTAGCCCCACTCACGGAGCACATCCAGACCCCGCCCGAGGCGCGCGGGCTGGACGGGGCCGGAGGGGGCGATCACGGCGATCCGAGCACCCGGCGCGAGCAGCGGGCCGGGGAGGTCCGGCTGGCTCAGCAACATCTCGACCGAATCCTCCCCCCGCACAGGTGGCTCCGTGGGCGACGACCCAACGCTACGCCAGCGGCGTGGCTGATCCGCGGTGGGCTGGGCGAAGACGGGCCATGCGCCGATCCCGATCCTCACCGGGAATGACGAAGGGGCAGCCATTGCGACTGCCCCTTCACCCGCGGCGGAGGATACGGGATTTGAACCCGTGAGGGTGTTACCCCAACACGATTTCCAATCGTGCGCACTAGGCCACTATGCGAATCCTCCGTCGAGAATCCTACGGTGCGCCGTGGGGTTCCTCCGAATCCGCGGATCACCAGGCCTCCCGGCCCGGCCTCGGACCGCTGCGCAGGGATGATCCGGCCGTCGTCGGTCACCCCCACCGGGGGCGTAGAATGGTCGCCGACCCCCCGTGTGGCGTCACCCTGTGAACCTCCCCAGGGCCGGAAGGCAGCAAGGATAAACGGGCTCTGACGGGTGCGCGGGGGGTCACTCCTGGTCGATCACCTGCGTCGTGTGCCCCGGCAGGACCCCGCCGGTCTGCTCGAGCAGCGCGCGCGCGGCCATCCGCCCCGCCTCGACCACGAGGTCCATCTGGTGCCACTCCAGGGTTCCCACCCCGAGCGGCGGCGGTGTGACGACCGTGGCGCCGCTCGCGCGTGCCGCCTGGACCGCACCACCGCTGCCGATCATCATGACCCGCAGCAGTGTGTCGCCCATGGCGGGCATCCGCGGGGGTCCGGTGCGCGCCTTCCCGCCTCCACCGCTGCCCATCGCGATGTTCACGGCCACGATCGGCCCCTCGTCGCGCTCCGTCAGCAGCCGTACCGGGAGGTTGTCCAGGACTCCTCCGTCGATCAGGAGCCGGTTGCCGGAGCGCACAGGCGGGAACAGCACCGGGATCGCGGACGAGGCTCTGATCGCCTCGGCGAGATCGCCGCTGCGGTGCTCCAGCGGCGCACGGCCGAGGAGGTCCACGCTCATGCACCGGAACTGCCGCGGCAGCGCCTGGATCTCCAGGCCCCCCAGGCGGCGGCGAAGCAGGCTGCGCACCCGGCGGCCCTTGATCAGGGACACGCTCGGGAAGGTGTAGTCACCGATCGGGTTGCCCCGGACGAAATCCTCGTAGCAGACCTCGTGGAGCGTCGTGGCGTCCATCCCCGTGGCGTAGGCGCCGGCCACGATGGACCCGATGCTGGTGCCGGCCACGCGATCCACGTGGATCCCCGCGGCAGCGAGCTCCTGGAGGACGCCGATGTGGGCGAACCCACGCGCCCCGCCGCCGGCCATGACCATGCCCACCGACCAGCCGCCGATCCGCGCGGCCAGCATGCGCAGGTCGTCGTGCGGGACCCCCGCGGCGACGATCGTGACCTGCCAGGGATCCAGCGCCTCGCACCAGCGACGAAGGGTGTCCTCAGCCGGCCGGCTGCCGACCAGGACGAGGTCCGCACCTGCTGGGGCGCCGTCGGATCCAGTCGGCGGCTCATGGCTGGCCACTGCCACCAGGACCACGTGGTCGGCCTGGCGCAGGCAGAAGTCGCGGCCCGGGTCGTCGGCTGCGGCGACGAGAAGGACCCTGTCGAGGGCCCCCTCCGCGCGCTCGAGGGCCTCGGGGCCCGGCTCGGCCAGCGTGTCTGCCCGCAGGCGCGTGCGCAGGTGCGCCAGCAGCTCGGCGGCGACCGCCTCGACCGGTGCCCCCGGGTGCATGCCGACAACCGACACCACCACGGGACGGGTCCCCAGGGCCCGCGCCGGGGGCCTGGCGTCGCTGAGCTGTTCAGCGAGAACCCCCGCCAGGGCGGGGTAGGCGCTGGCGTCCAGGGACATCGCGGCGTCGAACTCCGCGCGCGACACCTCACTGAGGATGCTGTCCCGGCGCGCACGGATCGACGCCGAACGCGTCCCCGCGGTGAGCAGCGCGAGCTCCCCGACCACCGACCCCGGCCCGAGCTCGCGCACCACCTCGTCGCCGATCACCACCTCGAGCCTCCCGGCCCGCAGGACGAAGACGGAGTCGGCCGTGTCGCCGGCGCGGAACAGCCACTGGCCGCCCTGGAGGTGCCGGTCGTCCGCGGCCTGGTCCAGCGCAGAGCGGACCGACTCGGGCAATCGGCTGAAGAGCGGGACGGACCCGATCGAGGTGACAGCCTGCCCCTCGGTGGTCCCCGGCTCGGGAAGGTGCACCTCGATCCGTCGGCTCGACGGGTCGTCGGGCTCCTCGCTCGGCCGGTTGGATCCGGCCGAGGAACACCGAGATGACCGCGACCGCCACGAAGCATGCCACCGACATCCACCAGCCCTCGCGGAACGAGTCCACCGAGGTCGCCGGGGTGGGCGTGCCGATGATGACGACCAGCAGGGCGATGCCCAGGACGCCACCCATCTGCCGGGTGCTCGACGCGACGGCGGACGCTGTGGCGTAACGACCGCCCGGCACGGCCGCCAGAGTGGCGCTGCCCAGCAGGGGCAGGGTCATGCCGACCCCGATCCCGCTGAGCACCTGGCCGGGGAGCCACTGGGTCAGGAAGGCCGGGGTCGTGCCCACCTGGGTCGCGTACCAGACGTAGGAGCTGGCCCAGATGAGCGCGCCGGGGACGATGAAGAGCCGATACCCCCGCTTCGCGGCGATCGGACCCAGGACCGCGGCGACCACCGCGGCGATCAGCGCCGCAGGCACCAGCGCCATGCCGGCGCGCAGGACGCTGTAGCCCCAGACGTAGGACAGCCACAGGATGTTGGTCAGCAGGTAGGCGTAGAAGCCCATCCCGGCCGCGATCGTGGCCACGTTGCCGACCTTGAAGGCGCGGACCTTGAGCAGCTCGGGGTCGAGCAGGGGGGAGCGGTGGCGCCGTGAGCTGAGCACGAAGAAGATCAGCAGGAGAGTGGAGACGACGAAGCAGCCGATCACCGCCCCGCTCGTCCACCCCCACTCGTCGCCCTGGACGATGCCCAGGGTGAGCAGCCCGAGGGCCAGGGCGAACAGCGCCGCCCCGCCGAGGTCCGGCAGGGTCCGACGCCCCGGTGCCCGGCTCTCGACGAGCGAGCGCCGGGCGATGACCCAGGCCGCGATCCCGAAGGGAAGGTTCACGAGGAACGCCCAGCGCCAGTCACCGAGCTGTACGAGCAGGCCGCCGATCGGCGGACCGAGCCCGGACGCCAGGGCGGCTGACGCCCCCCACAGCCCGACTGCGTGTGTCCGACGCTCCGCAGGGAACGCTGCGACGACCAGCGCCAGGGAGGCCGGAACCAGCATGGCCGCGCCGAGAGCCTGGACAACGCGGGCACCGATGAGGAAGGCCACCGACGGCGAGAGCGCGCAGACGACCGAGGCGACCGTGAAGACCAGGACTCCCCAGACGAACGCCCGCCGCCGGCCGATCAGGTCGGTCATCCGGCCGAACGGGACCAGGAACGCCGCGAAGACGATGTTGTAGGCGTTGAGGATCCACGACAGGTTGCTGATCGTGGAGTCCGGGAACGACTCCCGGATGCTCGGGAACGCGACGTTGACGATCGTGGCATCGAGGAAGGCCAGGAACGCCCCGAACGAGGCAATGCCCAGGACCGTGCCGCTGGAGACCCGGCCGCGCTTCACGGTCTCCAGGGCCCGGGAATCGGGCCGCACGTCCGCGCTCATGTGCACCTGTTCTCTCGTCGTCCCTGGACGGGTAGCGCATCAGTGCTCGACGAACGGCCAACTGCTCTCAGGCCCCCGCGATGGGCTTCCGCCACAACTCCGTACCCGCTGGGGTATGGCGACCCCGGAGGGAGCGTAGTGCTCGCGGCCCTGCGGTGCGCGGTGTGTGACACCACGGGCCGCCCCGGGATCAGGACCCCGTCAGGACCAGGCCCTCGTCAGTGCCCTGGGCGCCGACCTCGACCCCGACCGTCGAGCCGTCGCGGAACTGCCCGGCGAGGATTCCGCGTGCGAGCGGGTCGCCGATGGCGGTCTGGATCAGGCGGCGCAGCGGGCGGGCACCGTAGAGCGGGTCGAACCCGTGGTCGGCGAGCCACTCGCGCGCGGCCGGCTCCACCTCAAGGGTGATCCGGCGGTCGGCCAGCCGCCGGGCCAGGGCCCCGACCTGGATGTCGACGATCGAGGCCAGGTCCTCGCGGCTCAGCGCGTCGAACATGATGGTGTCGTCCAGGCGGTTGAGGAACTCCGGCTTGAACGCCGTGCGCACCACGGCCATGACCGCATCGTGGCGCTGCTCGGGGGTCAGGGTCGGGTCGATCAGTGCCTGGGAGCCGAGGTTCGAGGTCAGGATCAGGATCGCGTTGCGGAAGTCCACGGTCCGGCCCTGGCCGTCGGTGAGCCGGCCGTCGTCAAGGACCTGCAACAGCACGTTGAAGACCTCCGGGTGGGCCTTCTCCACCTCATCGAGCAGCACCACGGAGTAGGGCCGCCGCCGCACGGCCTCGGTGAGCTGACCGCCCTCCTCGTACCCGACATACCCGGGAGGTGCCCCGACCAGGCGAGCCACCGAGTGCTTCTCGCCGTACTCGCTCATGTCGATCCGGGTGATCGCCCGCTCGTCATCGAACAGGAACTCCGCCAGCGCCTTGGCCAGCTCGGTCTTGCCGACGCCGGTCGGGCCGAGGAACAGGAAGGACCCCGTAGGCCGATCGGGGTCGGCGATCCCGGCCCGCGCACGCCGCACAGCATCAGACACCACTCGCACGGCCGTGGCCTGGCCGACGACCCGGCGACCGAGCTCGTCCTCCATCCGCAGCAGCTTCGCGGTCTCGCCCTCGAGCAGCCTCCCGGCCGGGATCCCCGTCCACGCGCCGACCACCTCAGCCACGTCGTCCGGGCCGACCTCCTCGCGAACCATCGCGGATCGGTCGTTCGCCTCGGCGGCCACGACCTCCAACTGGGACTCCAGCGCGGGCAGCTCGCCGTAGAGGATGCGCGCGGCAGCCTCGAAGTCGCCCTCGCGCTGGGCGCGGTCGGCGGCCATCCGCAGCTCGTCGATCTGGATCTTCAGGTCACCGACCCGGTCCAGGCCGGCCTTCTCCTGGTCCCAGCGGGCACGCAGGGCACCCAGCTGCTCCTCCTTGTCAGCGAGGTCCGTGCGCAGCTTTGCCAGGCGCGCGACGCTGGCCTCGTCGGTCTCCTTGGCCAGGGCGAGCTCCTCCATCCGCAGCCGGTCGACCTGGCGCTGGAGCTGGTCGATCTCGACCGGGGAGGAGTCGATCTCCATCCGCAGCCGGGAGGCCGCCTCGTCGACGAGGTCGATCGCCTTGTCGGGCAGGAACCGGCTGGTGATGTAGCGGTCGGACAACGTGGCAGCCGCGACCAGCGCCGCGTCGGAGATCGCGACCTTGTGGTGCGCCTCGTACTTCTCCTTCGAGCCCACGCAGGATCCCGATCGTGTCCTCCACGCTCGGCTCGCCGACGAACACCTGCTGGAAGCGCCGTTCCAGGGCGGGGTCCTTCTCGATCCGCTCGCGGTACTCGTCCAGGGTGGTCGCCCCGACCATCCGGAGCTCGCCGCGGGCCAGCATCGGCTTGAGCATGTTGCCGGCATCCATCGCCGAGTCCCCGCCGGCGCCGGCACCCACCACGGTGTGCAGCTCGTCGATGAACGTGACGATCTGGCCGTTGGAGTCCGCGATCTCCTTGAGCACGGCCTTGAGGCGCTCCTCGAACTCCCCGCGGTACTTCGCCCCGGCGACCATCGAGGCCAGGTCCAGGGAGATCAGGCGCTTGCCGCGCAGCGACTCCGGCACGTCGCCGGCGACGATCCGCTGCGCCAGGCCCTCGACGACGGCGGTCTTGCCCACACCGGGCTCACCGATCAGGACGGGGTTGTTCTTCGTGCGCCGGGAGAGCACCTGGATCACCCGACGGATCTCAGCGTCACGGCCGATCACCGGATCGATGCGGCCCTCCCGCGCCCGCGCGGTCAGGTCCAGGCCGTACTTCTCCAGAGCCTTGAAGCTGCCCTCCGGGTCGGCGGAGTCCACCCGACGCCCGCCCCGGGCAGCATCCAGTGCGGTGCTCAGGGCATCGGGGGTCACACCAGCGGCAGCCAGCATCGGGCCGGTCGCCGCATCGGGCGCGGCAAGGGCGATCAGGACGTGCTCGGTCGAGACGAACGAGTCCCCGCGGGTGCGGGCGAGGTCGCCCGCCGACTTCAGCACCTTGTACGTGGCCTGAGCGAGGTCCGCGCTGGCCACCGTCGCACCGGAGGCGACCGGCAGCGCCGCGATGGCGCGCTCCACCTGCCTGGCCAGGGTGTCGACATCGGCGCCGAGGCCCTCGATCAGGGCAACGGCGATCCCGTCGCGCTGGTCGAGCAGGGCGCGCAGGACGTGCACGGGCTCGACGTGGGCGTTGCCCCGCCCCGCGGCGTCACGCACCGCGGCCTGCAGGGCCTCCTGGGTGCGGGTGGTGAACTGATCAGCCATGGCGATCCTCCTTCGATCGATCATCGGTGTGCGCGGACTCGACCATCGGATGGTCGGAATCGTTCACAGCGGCGGGACTTCGAGCTTCAGTGGCGGCGGTCGGGGCGCCAGACGACCAGGGCCGTCGAGCGCTCGCGGCCCTCGAGGGCGTCGAGTCGGCGGCGCATGCTGTCCAGGTGCTCCTCGAGCTCGAGGATGCGCATGATGCCGGTCAGGTTGACCCCATCAGCGGCCAGGCGCTGCACCTCGCGCAACCGGGCGACGTCGCGCATCGAGTAGAGGCGATTGCGCCCGCCCGTGCGGTTCGGGGAGACCAGGCCGAGCCGGTCGTACTGGCGCAGGGTCTGGGGGTGCAGGCCGGCCAGGGATGCTGCGATGGAGATCGCATAGACCGGGGTGTCGTCGTCGAAATTCATCAGCTGCCTCCCTTGGTGCTCGTGGTGATGGACATGAGGTGGGCGCGGGGGTCGGGCTCGTCGGCGGCCGCCACGTAGGCGGCCAGTGCGGTCCGGGCCTGGTCGGACAGGGCGCGCGGGACCGCGACCTCGACGGTGGCCAGGAGGTCGCCCATGGTTCCGTCGCGACGGGTCGCCCCCCGGCCACGTACCCGGAAGGTGCGTCCGTTGGCGGTGCCGGCCGGGACCTTCAGCGTCACCTTCCCGCCGCGGGGCAGCGGGACGGGGACATCGGCCCCGAGGGCTGCCTCGGCGAAGGTGATCGGGACCCTCACGGTGACGTTGTCCTTGGCCCGGCCGAAGACCGGGTCGGCGCTGACGTGCACCACGATGAACAGGTCGCCGGCCGGTCCGCCGTTCTCGCCGGGGGCGCCCTTGCCCTTGAGCCGGATGCGCGCGCCGTCGGTGACGCCCGGGGGGATCCGGGCGCTGACCGGGCGGGCGGAGCGACCGCGCCCCGAGCCGGCGCATGTCGTGCAGGGCGTGTCGACGACCATGCCACGACCGAGGCAGGCACGGCACGGCTCGGAGAGCGCGAAGCCGCCCTGGCTGCGCACGGCCTGCCCGGTCCCGTTGCAGGTGGGGCACATCCGGGGTGCGGTTCCGGCCGCCGCCCCGGTGCCGGAGCAGGACGAGCACGGTGCGTCGGTGGTCAGGCGCAGGGACACGGTGACCCCGTCGAGGGCCTCGGCGAACGAGATCGTCGCCTCGCTCTCGACGTCGGCCCCGCGCCGGGCCGGGCGCGCGGTCGCACCGCTGGCCGCCGCGGTTGAACAGCCCGCCGAGGACGTCGCCGAACACCCCACCGACGCCGCCGCCGGACCCCGCCGGCCCACCGGCTCCGCCGCCCTGCTGACGCATCTGGGCCAGGAGGTCGTCGAAGTTGATCCCCCCGGAGCCGCCGCCCGAGGTGCCGCCGGAGCCGCCGAAGCCGCCGGGGAACCGGACGCCCCCGCCACCGAACAGCGAGCGGGCCTCGTCGTACTCCTTGCGGGTCTTGGCATCCGAGAGCACGTCGTAGGCCTCGGAGACCTCCTTGAACTTCGCCTCCGCGGCCGCGTTGTCCGGGTTCTTGTCCGGGTGGTGCTTGCGGGCGAGGGTGCGGTAGGCCTTCTTGATCTCATCGGCCGTGGCGTCCTTCTTGACGCCCAGGATCTTGTAGAAGTCCTTGTCGATCCAGTCCTTCGTGCTCACCGCACCCCCACCTCCTCGCGAGATCGTCGGTCAGTCCGTGCCGGCGACGGACACGCGAGCCGGACGCACGACGCGACCGTTCATCTCGTAGCCCACCTGCAGGATGGTGACCACCGTCGGTTCGGTCACGCCCTCACGCTCCTCGCGCATGAGCGCCTCGTGCCGCGTCGGGTCGAACGGCTCGCCGACCGCCCCGAACGGGGTCAGGCCCAGCCGCACGACCGCGGCCTCCAGGGCCTCGCCCACGCTGCGGAACCCGCCGACGAGCTCGTCGTGGTCGCGGGCACGACCGATGTCGTCGAGGATCGGCAGGAGCTCGACCAGCGCCGACTCGACCGCGCGCTCACGCACGAGCTCACGGTCCCGCTCGACGCGCTTGCGGTAGTTGGAGTACTCCGCGTGGACGCGCTGCAGGTCGGTGGTCAGGATCGCCACCTGCTCGGCAACGGCACCGGATCCACCCGCCGCCGCAGCCATGTCGGCCTCTGCGGCACTGAACTCAGCCTCGATCGCGTCCGCGTCGAGCGCCTCGGCCAGCAGGGCGTCGACCTCCGCGGCCTCGACCGTGGACGGCTCCACGACCTCGCCCTCGACGACTCCGCCTCGCGCTGCCCCGCCGGCTCGACGACGTCGCCCTCGAGGATCTCAGCGTCCACGACTCGGTCGGCCTTCCCTGATCCGGGGCGGCGTCCGGGTCGGGCCGCCCCGCCCCCGGGGGCACGAAGCCCTCCGGGGGCGGGGTCTGCTCGGGACTCTCGGTCACTTCTGCTCGCCCTCGGTCGTGCCCTCGTCGTCGACGATCTCGGCATCGATGACGTCCTCATCGGCGTTGGCAGCACCCTCATCGGAGCCGCCGGGGTTCCCGTCGCCGGCGGGTGCTGCGGCCTGCGCTGCGGCGTACATCGCCGAGCCCAGGGCCTGCGACGCGGTGGCCACCTTCTCCGAGGCGGTCTTGATCGCCTCGATGTCGGTGCCCTCGAGTGCGCGCTTGAGCTCGACCATCGGCTCGTCGACGTTGGCCTTGGCGTCAGCCGGGACCTTGTCGGCGTTGTCGCGCAGGAACTTCTCGGTCTGGTACACCAGCGACTCGGCGGTGTTGCGGACCTCGGCCTCCTCGCGGCGGGCGTGGTCCTCGGCCGCGTGGGCCTCGGCGTCGCGCATCATCCGGTCGATGTCGTCCTTCGGCAGCGCGGAGCCGCCGGAGATCGTCATCTTCTGCTCCTTGCCGGTGGCCAGGTCCTTGGCCGAGACGTGCACGATGCCGTTGGCGTCGATGTCGAACGTGACCTCGACCTGCGGCACGCCGCGCGGGGCCGGCGGCAGGCCGGTCAGCTCGAAGGTGCCGAGCTTCTTGTTGTAGGCCGCCATCTCGCGCTCGCCCTGGAACACCTGGATCAGCACGGACGGCTGGTTGTCGTCGGCCGTGGTGAAGATCTCGGAGCGCTTGGTCGGGATCGTGGTGTTGCGCTCGATGAGCTTGGTCATGATCCCGCCCTTGGTCTCGATGCCCAGGCTCAGCGGGGTCACATCGAGAAGGAGGACGTCCTTGACCTCGCCCTTGAGCACGCCAGCCTGCAGGGAGGCTCCGAGTGCGACGACCTCGTCGGGGTTGACGCTCTTGTTCGGCTCCTTGCCGTTGGTCAGCTCGCGCACGACCTCGCTGACCGCGGGCATGCGGGTCGAGCCGCCGACCATGACGATCTGGTCGATGTCGGCGACCGAGATGCCGGCGTCCTTGATGACGGTCGCGAACGGCGCCTTGGTGCGGTTGAGCAGGTCCGCGGTGAGCTCCTCGAACTTGGCCCGGCTCAGGGTCTCGTCGAGGTGCATCGGGCCGTCGGCGCCGGCGGTGATGTAGGGCAGGTTGATGCCGGTCTGCATCGAGGAGGACAGCTCGATCTTGGCCTTCTCGGCCGCCTCGCGCAGGCGCTGGCTGGCCATCTTGTCCTTGCTCAGGTCGATGCCGTGGGCGTTCTTGAACTGCGACACCAGCCAGTCGACGACGCGCTGGTCCCAGTCGTCGCCACCGAGGTGGTTGTCGCCGGAGGTCGCCTTGACCTCGACCACGCCGTCGCCGATCTCCAGCAGGGACACGTCGAACGTGCCGCCGCCGAGGTCGAAGACGAGGATGCGCTGCTCCTGGTCGGCCTTGTCCAGGCCGTAGGCCAGGGCGGCCGCGGTCGGCTCGTTGATGATGCGCGAGACCTTGAGGCCCGCGATCTCGCCGGCCTCCTTGGTGGCCTGGCGCTGGGCGTCGTTGAAGTACGCCGGGACGGTGATGACCGCGTCCGTGACCGACTCGCCGAGGTAGGCCTCCGCGTCACGCTTGAGCTTGCCCAGGACGCGGGCGCTGATCTCCTGCGGGGTGAAGGCTGTGTCGTCGATGCGCACCTTGAAGGTGCCGTCGCCCATGTGACGCTTGATCGAGCGGATGGTGCGGTCCGGGTTGGTGACGGCCTGGCGCTTGGCGACCTCACCGACGAGGACCTCACCGTTCTTGGCGAAGGCGACAACAGAGGGGGTCGTCCGCGCGCCCTCGGCGTTCGCGATCACGACGGGCTCGCCGGCCTCGAGGACGGCGACGCAGGAGTTGGTGGTACCGAGGTCGATGCCGACAGCACGACTCATGGAAGGTGGTTCCTTTCCGTTCGGATGCCCAGCGGCGACGCCGTCGGGCGCGTTATGACTGTCCTATCGTCCCCCGGCTTGGAGTTTGTGTCAACCCTCCTATCATTGCCCTGCTGCTCATCTAACCCTGAGTTCGTACCGCGACTCAATGTCCGATCCGCACGGGTCACGGTCGAGGCGTGACGCACCGTCGGTGCCCAGTGCGATGCCGTCGCACGCTCACGTCCTACCGTCCCCGTTCTCCCGTGGACTTCGCAGCACCCGAGGGAACGACCGTCATGGCTGCCGGCAGCGGCACCGTGGTGGAAGCCGGCTGGGACGACGCCTACGGAAACCGGATCGTGATCGAGCACGAGAACGGCTACTACACGACCTACAACCACCTGTCGGACATCGACGTCGAGGTCGGCCAGGAGGTCACGGCCGGGGATGCCATCGGCGAGGTGGGCAACACCGGCAACTCGTTCGGCGCCCACCTGCACTTCGAGGTGACCCAGGGTGGCGACGGCTGGAGCGGCGGGGACTTCGTCGACCCAGGGGCCTGGCTGAGCGGCGACGTGGGGTAGCGAGCGCCCTGTGCCGAGCTGCTCGAGCCGGCCAAGCCGCTCAGGGAGCCGTGCGCACTGGACCTGGCGTCGATGTGATCCGGATCACCAGTCCGGCGCCGATCAGCGCGCATCGCGTCCGACACCGGCGCTACTTTCGCGCGATCACCACCTACCGGAGGGATGCGCCATGGGACGCGTGTGGGTCTTGGCCCTTGGATTGATCCTGGCTCTGTTCGCCCTGTTCCTCTCCGGGCCCCTCGACGGAGCCCGGATCCTGCTGACAGCCTCCGTATGCGTGGGAGGCGGCGCAGCGGCAAGCTACCTCGGTGGTCCGAACCACATGCTTGCGCGGGGCATCTGGCTGTTCGTCGGAGTGCTGTTCGGCGCCATCGGCTACGTGCTCGGTGCCAGCATCTTCCCCGACACCAACGTCGGCCTCTTCTTCGGCGGCGTCGTGCCGATCACCCTGACTGCCCTGGCCACCATGTGGACCAAGCGCCAGACCGACTTCCTGGCCGGCATCCTCGGGGCCGGTGCCCTGACCGGCGTATACGCGTTCCAGTTCAACCTGGACCCCCAGAGCCTCAACTACTCCCTGCCGGTCGCGATGGGACAGACCATCTACCCGCTGGCCCTGGGCTTCCTTGCCGGGATGGCGGTGCAGTGGCTGACCAAGTCCGACGCGCAGGCGGAGGCCGAGAAGCACGCAGGCTCGGTCGAGTCCGAGCCTGCGAACGTGTCCGACGGGACTGTCACCGAGGTGTCCGCATGAGCCGCCGAACCTTCCGGGCCGCCATGGCCGGAGCGACCGCCCTCACCCTCGCGTTGGCTCCCACCGCGGCCATCGCCAACGACGACGCCCCGGACGAGCCCCTGGAGGTCCGCGGCTCGTCGAACTCCATCGGCCAGAGCGTGCAGATCCGCACCGATGCCGACGGCAACCCCAACAGCAGCGCCACCGACTTCCGCTGGTCGGTGACCCAGATCGGCGCCCAGGGCGATCCCGGGGCGGACATCACCGTGGCGGTCCCTGAGGAAGGCCTGTTGCTGCACAACCTGCAGGAGTTCGGGATGATCCCGCAGGAGGACGGCAAGGGGCTGTTCGACATCAGCCTCAACGACACCGGGTTCGGCACCGCGCGCTCGGTGAGCCTTGTCCCACCCGAGGACTTCGAGCTGCCTGTTGAGCTCACCACCGAGTTCACCCTCGACGGCGAGCCGATCCTCGCCCAGGACCTCGTGGGCAAGGACGGCGTCGTCACGGCCAGCTACACGGTCATCAACAAGACCCGCGAGACGCTGACGGTGCCCATCACGAGCGTGACCGGCGATGAGATCGAGAAGGAGGTCGAGGCCGACGTCCCGATGGTCGTCGAGGCCGTCACCCTCCTGCCCGACCGGTTCTCGGCCCTGAACACGGGCGCCGGACTGGGTGGCGCAGACGGTCGCGGGAACACCCAGGTGAAGTGGATCGCCCTGCCGTTCGCCCCGTTGAGCAAGGACGGGACGTCGACCTTCGGCTGGGCGGCGAACGTCACCAACGCGGTCATCCCCTCGATGCTGGTCCAGGTCCTGCCGATCTACATCCCGCCCGGCGAGGGGGGCGCGAAGGACCCCGCCAACGAGGCGGCGCGCCAGGCCGCCTTCGAGGCTGTCCCTCCCCCGGACGTCAGCGGCGACGTGAACGCCATCAAGGGGGGCGTCGCCGACGTCATCTCCGGCCTGGAGACGCTGACGGCCGACGACGGCAGCCCCGATCCCCTGACGACCGTCGAGGGGAAGGTGAACGACTTCTTCACGGAGTTCGGCACCAACATCGAGACGATCTCCACACTGGTGGATCCGAACAACCCCGACGGCGCCACTGCGCTTGTCGGGGAGTTGCAGGCGACCGTCGACGATGCCCTGGCCACAATCACGCAGATCGAGGAATCAGGGGTCATCGAGCAGATCGACCAAGCCGCGAACGCGCTCACCCCCGAGAACGCTGCGTTGCTCGTCGAGCTGAGCCCAACGATCACCAAGCTCGCCGACAACTCCGAGGCCATCACCAAGCTGGCCGACTCGGCGGAGGACATCCAGGCAATCGCCGACAACGCCGGGCTCATCGCCACCACGATCAAGACCGGCTGCGTCGACCCGCCGGGCGAGACCGGGCCCTTGCTGCCCCCCGAGGTCTGCGACCAGAAGGACAAGCTGATCGCCATCCTCGAGGCCCCCGAGTTGCAGACGGCCGCGAAGATCCTCAACAGCCCGGAGTTCCAGAAGGCCGCGGACATCATCGCGTCCCCCGAGTTCGCGAAGGCTGCTGAAGCGCTCGCGAAGGTGGCACCCATCCTGGTCCCCCTGTCCGAGAGCCTCCAGGTGCTCGATGAGCAGTTGCCCGGGGTCATCACGACGCTGAAGCCCGTGCTCACCGCGCTTCAGGGCGTTCTCGCCAAGCTGGAGGCGGCCCTGACGGGCCTGTCGGAGCAGATGGCCATCATCGGGGAGGGGATCGCCAGCAAGAACGTCGACCTGCCGACCCTGGACGCCGTGCTGGCTGAGATCACGGCGTCCATCCTCGCCTCCGAGGGTGGCCAACAGGTCACCAGTGGGCTCGACCAGGTCAGCGGCGGCATCGCGGGAGTGAAGACCGAGATCGGCAGCTACGTCGCGGAGCTGGCCGTTGCCCTGCAGGCCGCGAAGGCTGAGGTCGGCGCAGCCGTCGAGTCTGGCAAGGAAACCGCAGGTGCTGTCATCGACAAGGCCGACACCCTCAAGGCGGAGGTCGCCGGGCTGGTCACCATGGCGCACGAATGCCCGCTGCCGTACGGGTGTGACGTGACCGAGGCACCCGATGGCACCAAGCTGGCCGGCGCCTATGAGTTCCGGATGGACCCGGCCGACACCGAGGCCCCGAGCACCCTGCCCCGCGTCCTGCTGGGTCTGGTCCTGCTCCTGGTCGCCGGCTTCGTCGGTGCCAGGTTCGTCACCCAGCGCCGCCAGGCCGCGCCTGCCACCGCGGGTGGTGGCTCGGGACCGGATGGCCCGGATGCGGGTGCACCACTCGCCGGCGGGTACCCCGACGGGTCCGATGCAGGTGGATCCTCTGCGGGCCTCGCGGCAGCCGGTGCGGCGGGGGCCGGTGCCGCCGCTGTCGCACTGTCCGACGCTGACGAGGGCGACGCCACGGCAGCACTTCCGGTGGAGGCCCCGCAGGAGGTGCCCGAGGCGCGGACTCCGCAGAGGGAGCGGTCGGTGATCTCGCCGACGAAGCCCAGGGGGCCGCCGGCGAGGCAGTCGACCAGGTCGACGAAGCGGCTGGCGACGTCGGCCGAGCAGGCCGAGGGTGGTGGCCGAGGCCACAGTCGGCGCGGGAGACCTGGCCCAGGAGGCCGGGGACACCGTCGAGGGCGCTGCGCAGGACGCGACTGGGATCGACCTCCCCGGTGGCGAGGACGGCGGGGAGAACAAGCCCGGGTAGGGCCTGCCCGAACTGCATGGCTCGGGGCCGTCGGGAGATCCGGCGGCCCCGAGCCATTCCATGGGCCGCCAAACCCGCCCGGATTGCCCACCCCTCGGGCGAATCGGCTATGTTACCGATCGGTAGGGTCCCACGTGAGGGACCGCATCGAACTGGGGCGAGAATTGGCCGGGCGGGGCACCCCCGGCCAGGAGGTTGGCGGACATGGATTCGATGGAGCTGATCCGGGCGACGGTCGGCCTGATCATCATTGTGGTGGCCGGGTTCCTGGCCCTCAAGCGCGCGTGGTTCCTGCAGGGGCTGGTCCGATCCGGGCAGCCGGCTCAGGGCCGCACCGACCAGGTCGGCGCCCGCGTCCAGGTCGAGGCCACCGAGGTCCTGGGGCAGAAGAAGCTGCTCAAGTGGTCGGTGCCCGGCGTCGCGCACGTGTTCGTGTTCTTCGGGTTCCTGATCCTGACCCTCACGGTCATCGAGGCCTTCGGTGAGCTGTTCTTCGCCGGCTTCGCGTTCCCGATCATCGGCACGTGGCCGATCGTGCGCTTCCTCGAGGACCTGTTCGCGGTCCTGGTCCTCGTCGGGCATCCTGGTCTTCGCGGTCATCCGGTTCCGCAACAACCCGGCCAAGGAGGGCCGCTGGTCGCGGTTCTTCGGCTCGCACACCTCCGGCGCGTGGCTCGTGCTGTTCATGATCTTCATGGTCGTGGCGACTCTGCTGTTCTACCGCGGCGCCAAGATCAACGCCGACGGCCCTGAGGGCATGGACGGGGCGTTCGCCTCGCACGGGGTGGCCGCCATCCTCGAGCCCCTGGGCGAGACCGCCAACGAGTGGCTGCTGACCCTCGGCCTCTGGGCCCACGTCGCGGTCATCCTGGGCTTCCTGCTGATCGTGCTGCACAGCAAGCACCTGCACATCTTCGCGGCCCCCATCAACGTGTACTTCTCGCGGCGCCCCGATGGCCTCGGGCCCCTGCTCGAGATGTACTCCGGCACCGAGAAGATCGACTTCGAGGACCCCGCCGACGACGCCATCTTCGGCCGTGGTCGCATCGAGGACTTCACCTGGAAGGGCCTGCTGGACATGGCGACCTGCACCGAGTGCGGTCGCTGCCAGAGCCAGTGCCCGGCGTGGAACACCGAGAAGCCGCTGAGCCCGAAGCTCATGATCATGAACCTCCGGGACCACGCCTTCATCAAGGCGCCGTACATCAAGGCCACCCAGGCGAAGCTCGACGGCAAGAACGTGGAGTTCGGCGAGGTCGACGACGAGGTCCTGGCGACCATGTCGGAGAAGGTCCAGGCCGAGGTCGCCCGTCCGCTGATCGGCGAGCGCGACTTCGATCCGCACCGCGACACCGACGGCTACGACGCCTCCGGGCACCGTTCCCACGAGGGCCCGGTCATCGACGTCGACGCCCTGTGGTCGTGCACCACCTGCGGTGCGTGCGTCAACCAGTGCCCCGTGGACATCGAGCACATCGACCACTTCATCGACATGCGTCGCCACCAGGTGATGATCGCCACCGAGTTCCCCAACGAGCTCAACAGCCTGTTCAAGAACCTCGAGAACAAGGGCAACCCGTGGGGCATGAACGCCTCGAAGCGCAACGACTGGATCAGCGAGGTCGACTTCGAGGTGCCCGTGTTCGGCATGGAGGGCGAGGACGAGATCCCCGCCGACGTCGAGTACCTGTTCTGGGTCGGCTGCGCCGGTGCCTACGAGGACCGGGCGAAGCAGACCACCAAGGACGTCGCCGAGCTGCTCAACGTCGCGGGCGTGAAGTACATGGTGCTCGGCGAGGGCGAGACCTGCACCGGTGACCCCGCGCGTCGGGCGGGCAACGAGTTCCTGTTCCAGATGCAGGCGATGCAGAACGTCGAGGTGCTCAACGAGGTCAAGGCCAAGCGCATCGTCGTGACGTGCCCGCACTGCATGAACACGATCGGCCGCGAGTACCCGCAGCTGGGCGGCAACTACGAGGTCGTCCACCACAGCCAGCTGCTCGCCACGCTGCTGCGCGACGGCCGGCTCAAGCCGCTCACGCCCGTGGACGAGACCGTGACCTACCACGACCCGTGCTACCTGGGCCGGCACAACAAGGTCTACGTTCCTCCGCGCGAGCTCGTCGCCTCGGTTCCCGGCGTGAAGCTGGTGGAGATGGACCGTTCTGCCGACAAGTCGTTCTGCTGCGGCGCCGGTGGCGCCCAGATGTGGATGGAGGAGCGACTCGGCACGCGGGTCAACCAGAACCGCTCCGACGAGGCGATCGCAACGGGCGCCAACAAGATCGCCGTCGCCTGCCCGTTCTGCTCGGTGATGCTCCACGACGGCGTGACCGTTCGGGCCCAGGAGGCCGGCGAGGACGCCCCCGTGGTCGAGGTGCTCGACGTGGCCTCGCTGCTGCTCGGCTCGGTCAGGGCACCGGTCAACGACTGACGTTCCCGTCGACGCAGGGGTCCGGCCATGGGGTCGGACCCCTGCGTGGTTCCGGGCCGCCGCCGATTCAGGTGCCCGACCCGCTGGGATCGGGGGACGGACCGGCACCGGCCACCGCAGGGCCCTCGTCATCCAGGCCGCGCAGCGACGGCAGGGCTGCGATCAGCAGGGAGAGCCCCACCAGCAGCACGCCGATGATGGCGTACACCAACTGCACTCCCCATGCCTCGACGGCGATCCCGGCCAGCAACAGCCCCAGCGGAGGGGCGGCATAGAACAGGGCCGTCTGCACGCCGTACACGCGGCCCTGCACGTGGGCCGGCACACGGGTCTGCACCAGTGAGTTGAGCAACGGGTTCATGGGTCCCCATCCCAGGCCCAGCAGGAATCCCGCCGCCACGAACACCGGCAGTGGCGGCAGGAAGGCCATGGGGATGATGGCCGCGGTGACGGCGAACATCACCAGCACGACGATCCGGTGCTTGGACATCCGAACTGACAGCCACCCGTACGAGAAGGACCCGATCATGCCGCCGGCGGCCAGGGCCGTGAGCGTCAGGCCGTAGCTACCCGGCTGGCCGATCTCCTCGAAGTGCACCGGCATCAGGATGGACTCCGTGGGCAGGTAGACCATCGCCAGCACGGCGATCGCCAGGGTCAGCACGCGAAGGGCCTTGTCGTGCCAGAGGATCCTGGCCCCGCGCACGATGGACGACCAGAACTTCTCCGCGTCGTCGCCCGCCTCGTGGCGGGACTCGCCGATGGCCTCGGTGACCCGGATCCCGCCGACCGCCACGATCGCCAGCACGAACGCGGCAGCGGTCACCCAGAACGTGGAGATCACCCCGATCGTGCTGATGCCCAGCGCAGCGAGGGCAGGCCCGATCACCCATCCGGCCGCGAACACGCCCTCGTGCACGCCGTTGATCCGGTCGATGTAGAAGCGTCCGGCCAGCGCCACGTCGGGGATGAGGGACTTGCGTGCGGTGTACCCCGCAGGGTCGAACGTCGCACCGAGGACGGCCAGCGCCAGGATCATGCCCAGCGTGAGGACGCCGGCGCCCTCGGCCAGCGGGAAGAGGCTCACGGAGAACGCGGAGAACGCGTCGGAGGCCATCGAGACCCGGCGGCGGCCGAAGCGGTCCACCAACGCCCCCACGAAGGGCGAGACGAAGATGCCCGGGATCGCTGCCGCGGCCGCAACGAGCCCTGCGTCCGCGGCGGACCCGGTCTCCTGGAGGACCAGCCAGGGGACCAGCACGGCCACCGTCGAGTTGGCCACGCCGCCGAGCAGGTTGGCGACCTGCAGCAGGACAACTGGGGCACGACGGGCAGGCACAGGAGGTCCTCAGGTGGCGGCGGAACAGCCAGCGTACGGCCGACCCGCGATCGGAACGTGGTGACGCGTTGCGTTCAGGGAGAACGAACGCACCAGGTCGGGCAGCCCACGACGGGCGGGCGCACGACCGAGGACCGTGGCCTACAGCGTGGGATCCTCCGCGCCGCCGTCGGGCGTCGGTGGTGGGCTCGTCCCCGGGCGGCCGCGTCGGTTGCCGGCGCGGCGCCCGGTCGGGATCGGCCACCTCGCTGACGGGCCCAGCCGGTAGAGCGTGAGGTTGCCCTCCGAGGAGGTGAACAGCTCCTCCCAACCCGGGCCGGGCAGGGGGCCGAACGCCTGATCGACCGGCTGCAACGCCCGCCGGCAGTGCCAGCAGGTGCGGTCCTCGGCGCTGTAGATCACCACGTACTCCCCGGGCTGGGGGTACTCCGCAGCTGAGGTCGGGGGGAAGCGCACCAGCCGGTTGAGCGAGCGGAAGCTGCCCGCCTCCCAGCGCGGGTCGCCGAACGGGCTGGTCTGGTAGGCGGGGAGCACCCGCTGGGTGCCCCAGTCGGCCCAGACCTTGGCGTCCGCCAGCTCCCCACCCTGCGAGGCGAGGTGGGCACGCAGCTCGACCATGGCGTCGCCGCCGTTGGGCGCGAACCCCGGATACGACGTGGCGAAACGCACGGCCGGCACAACCACCCCAAGAGCCAGCAGGCCGCCCGCCACTGCCGCTCCCACCTTCAAGGCGCCCCGCGAGCTGCGGATGAGGATCGCCATCGTGCCCACCGCGGCCAGCATCAGCGGGACGATGAACGACAGCCAGTAGCGCGCCACGTCGAGACGCACGGAGGGATGCCCTGGGTTGAGCGGTCCGCCCTGGAGCCAGAGGAGAGCCACCGTCAGCATCCCCCATGCCCAGATCCGACCCAGTGGGCGCGGAACACCACCCCGCCGACCGCACCGACGGCCAGGCAGGCCAGGAGGGCCGGACCGCCGGAGACCTCCAGGATCGAGCGGGGCAGGATCGTCATGTACCACCACCGCGACTGCCCGACGTAGCCGGCGTCGGAGCTGACCTCCGACTCGGAGATGTCCGCCCCCAGGATGATCCGGAACTTGAGGAACGGGTCGTCGTACACCACGGCGCAGAGCAGCCATTCGAGCACCAGCCAGGCGAGGGCCGGTGGGGCGAACCACGCCAGGGTCACCAGGGGCCGGCCGATGCGCCACAGCACCCAGCCGATCACCGGCCACGCGAAGATCGCGGTCTCGCGGACCTCGAAGCTCCACCCCGTCACGAATCCGCAGGCCACGAGCAGGGCGGGGACCCGCCACCCCCAGCTCCGGCCGGCCTCCCGGGCCTCGTCGGCGGCGTCCGCGGCAAGGGTCGCCAGGAGCAGGGCCAGGCCGATCAGGGTGGTGGCTGTCAGGTCGGTGTACCCACGGGTCAGGTTGACGAAGACCAGCGGCGTCCCGAGGGCGAAGGCCGCCGCCAACACCCCCGTGGACCGTGAGACGTAGCGCGTGCCCAGCAGGTAGAGGACGGCCGCCAGGACGCCCGTGCTCAGAACCGGCACGACGTAGTAGGTCGCCGTGGCGTCGCCCCAGATCCGGGCGAACGGGATGATCGGCAGCAGGAAGCCCCACCGCGACAGGCCCGTGGCGCGCCATGTGCCCTCCGGGAAGGCCAGCGCGCCCTGCACGTAGTGCCACGGATCGGTCGGGACGAGGGCAGAGCGGTAGACCAGGGCGATACCCATCGCGACCACCGCCACCAGCGCGGCCCACCCGAGGTCCCGCAGGTGGATCGTCCGGCCCCACTCCAGCGATCTCACAACCGGTGCTCCGCCCAGCTCCAGTACCGCGCCAGTGCCCGACTCACGGGTGCCGGAACCCCTGGTCCGAGCCCGGCCGGCGGGTCGAGCGGCCCGCGAAGCAGACGAGCCAGCTCGCGGTCGGGAACCCTGCGCCCCGCCTGGATCCCCCGTCGACGGTCCGCCAGCGACCTGCGATTGGTCACCAACCAGCGCCAGCCGTCCACCTTGTCCCGGGCCCAGCCGTCGCGGACGGCCACCAGCAGGACGCCGCCCTCGACCACGAGGGCGGGTAGGGCCAGGAACCGGCGGGTGCGTCGCTCCGGCAGCAGCATCAGGTTCATGAGCCGGTTGCGCTCGAGCAGGTAGAACTTCGCCGAGTTCCGGGCGAAGTCGTAGTGATGCAGCACCACGGCCTCCGGCTCGTGGACCACCCGGTACCCCGCCTGCCACGCCCGAAGTGACAGGTACACGTCCTCGCAGTAGGCGACGTAGTCGGCGTCGAACCCGCCGAGAGCGTCCCACACCTCCCGGCGCACGGCGAAGGTCACGCCCGTGATCGAGGCCACCTCGGTGAGCTCCGCATGCTCCGCGGCGGGCTCCCCGAGGCTGCCCACCCAGGAGAACATCAAGTAGTGCACCGGATTGCCCGCGGTGTTGAGCACCCCGGGATCCTCAGCCAGTCGGATGCTGGCCGAGGCCAGCCCGACGTCGGGCTCAGTGACGCGCTGCACGAGCGCGGCCACGGCACCCGGCTGCACGAGGGCATCGGAGTTGACGAAGACCAGCACGTCCCCGGTCGCGTGGCTCGCGGCGTAGTTGCAGCCGCCGGCATAGCCCAGGTTGCGCCCGGCAGAGAGCACGCGAACTCCCGGCATCCCGCCCACGGCTTCCACCGGCCCGGGCGCCGCATCGTTGTCCACGACGACGATGTCGTGCGCGCCGTCAGCGACAAGTGCCGCGATGCACGCCTCGAGCGTCGGTTCTGCGCCGTGGGCCAGGACGATCGCTGTGGCCCTCACGGACTCACCCTAGCCGCCGGGCCCGCCGATCACGTCCGACCTGCCCGAACACCCCGCGGGTTACCATGGGGCACCAGATCCAGGCGTTCCGAGTCGCAGCGGGGGTGGGCGATGCGCAGAAGGGGATGGGTCACCCTGATCCTCCTGGCGCCCCTGGCCCTGATCGCCATCGGCACCCAGGTGGCAGCTCTGACCGGCCTCGTCGGCGTCGCGCAGACCGCCCTCGCGGGGCGTTCCCGCGACAGCGCCGGGCTCGAGCGGGGCCTGGCCAACATCCGGACCGCGGCGAACATCCTGGACAGGACCTGGTCCTCCCCGGCCACCCGCGTCCTCGAGTACAACCCGATGACGCTGGGTGCCATGGACGACCTGCGCGCCTCGGTGCACGCGCTGGCCGTGAGCACCGAGGCGCTGGATCCACTCGCTGAGATCGGCATGGCGACCGTCGGCTTCGACGGCGAGCCGCCCATCGTCAACGGAGCGACCATCGACCCCCTGAAGGTCGCCGATCTCGCTGGGCCCGTCGCGGACGTCCACCAGCGCTGGCCGCGACGGGGAGGCGCTCGCGGAGGTCGAGGGATCGGGCCCGCTCGGCCGTCCGATCGGCGCCGTCGCCGACTCCGTGGCCGGGTCGGTCGCGGACCTGACCCAACTGGCGGGCGCCGCCGAGATCGCGATGCCGGACGTCGCCGAGGCGCTCGGATCGACGGAGCCCAAGCGCTACCTGGTGGCAGCCCTCAACGACGCCGAGGCGTTCGGCTCCGGTGGGGCGCCGCTGTCGGCGTTCGTGGTGCAGGCGGACAAGGGGGCCCTGTCGGTCCCGATCTCCGGCCAGCTGGAGTCGAAGCTGTCGCCGAACAACCCCCCGATCGACTGGGAGCACGAGGGTGGGCCGCCCTGGTACCGCGAGGGCAAGCGCTATCCGTTCGTGAACTCGAACTTCCATCCGGACTTCGGCACCGCCTCGGTGGACATGCGTCGGGCGTGGGCCGCGCTGGGCTACCCGGAGGTGGACGGGGTCATCACCGTGGACATGAGCGCCCTGGCCTCGATGCTGGCCTGGACCGGCGCCGTCGAGTCGCCCGGCTTCGGGACGATCAGCTCGGAGAACCTCCTGCGGACCGTCCTGGTGGACGCCTACCGGCAGTTCAACAGCCCTGAGGGCGTGATCGAGCGGCATGCCCGCAACGAGGAGCTGACCAAGGCGCTCGTGAAGCACCTGACCCAGCCGCTGAACCTCATGTCCGCGGTCCGGGGCGCGATGGACGCGATCCCGCCCCGGCACATCCAGGCCTCGTTCGACGCCCCTGCCCTGCAGGACGCCATCGACGCGCTCGCGGCCGGTGGGGAGCTCGCCCAGGGGACGGGCGACCTGATCGCTGTGCACTCCCAGAGCGCCCCCAACAAGCTCTCGGTGTTCCAGGATCGTCGGATCACCCAGGAGGTCCAGCTGACGGCCGAGGGCGGCGCCACGGTCCGCCGCACCGTCTCGTTCACCAATGCCGTCCCCGAGGGCCTGGAGGGCGATCCCACGACCTACGCCGGCTACCTCGCCCTGCGCGCCCGCATGCGCGTGGCCTACCGGCTTCCGCTCACGGCCATCGGCCCCCGGATCACCACGGGGAACTCCGTCTCCCTGGTCCCGGTGGCCCGCACCGGGCCCTTCCCAGACGAACACGGCGGGCAGGTGCTCTGGCAGGGCCACGAGACCGCTCCCGGTGACACCACGACCGTGGTGATGGAGTACTCGCTGCCCGCGGGCACGTTCGAGCCCGGGACCTACGAGGTCCACGCCGATCCGCAGGCACTGGCCCATCCGGCCGAGCTGAAGATCACAGTCCAGCCCGCGCCGGGGACCTCCCTGGCCGCAACACCTGGGTGGACCGGGTCCGGCGCCGGCCTGGAGTGGTCCGGCACCCTGGACCGCCCCCTTCACCTGACGGTCGGCTGATGCGCATCGCCCTGCTCGGGACCCGCGGAGTTCCCGCCCGGTACGGCGGCTTCGAGACCGCCGCGGAGGAGATCGGCCTCCGGCTCGCGGAGCGCGGCCACGACGTGGTGGTCTACTGCCGCAACCCCGGCCAGACCCAGACCGAGTACCTCGGCATGCGACTGGTCAACCTGCCCGCCGTACGCCACCGGTCGGCTGAGACCCTGAGCCACACCGGCCTGTCCGTCGGCCACGCGATCGCCCGGGAGCACCCCGATGTCGCGATCGTCTTCAACGCCGCGAACGCGCCCTTCCTCCCCGCCCTGCGCGCGGCCCGGATCCCTGTGGCCGTGCACGTCGACGGACTCGAGTGGAAGCGCGCCAAGTGGGGCGTGCGCGCATCGCGCTACTACCGCTGGGCAGAGGCCCGCAGCGCCCGCTGGGCCGATGCCGTCATCGCCGATGCCCACGGGATCGCCGACCACCTGCGCGACGCGCATGGAGTCCACGCGCACTACATCCCCTACGGCGCCCCGATCGTGGGCCCGGACAGCACCCGGCTGGCCGAGGTCGGCGTCGCCGCGCGGCAGTACCACCTCGTCGTCGCCCGCTTCGAGCCCGAGAACCATGTCCGGGAGATCGTCGCGGGCTACGCGGCGTCCGGGGCCCGGATGCCGCTGATCGTGATCGGCGATGCCCCGTACGCCGATGACTACCGGGCCCAGGTCCAGGCTGAGGCCGGCGACGATCCTCGCGTTCGGTTCCTGGGCAGCCTGTGGGACTCCGACCTCCTCGACGCCCTGTACGCCCACGCCCTGACCTATCTGCACGGGCACAGCGTCGGAGGGACCAACCCGTCGCTGCTGCGGGCCCTGGGCGCCGGCGCCCCGGTCTGCGCCTACGACGTGGTGTTCAACCGGGAGGTGGCCGCCGACGCCGGAGCGTACTTCACGACCCCCGAGGACGTGGCCGAACTGTGTGAGGCCGCCGAATCGGACCCGGCAGCTGCCATCGCGCGCGGCGCGGCCGGACAGGCGGACGTCGCCGTCCGCTACCGATGGTCGGACGTGGTCGACGCCTACGAGCATCTCGCGGGCGAGTTGCTCAGTACGCGCCGTGGCCGGTGATGACTGCCTTGGCCGTCTTGGCCAGGATGACGACGTCCAGCGCGATCGACCAGGTCTCGATGTAGTGCAGGTCCATGCGCATCCGGTCGTCCCACGAGACCTCCTTGCGCCCGGAGATCTGCCACAGGCCGGTCATGCCCGGCTTCGTCAGGTGCCGGCGATGTTCCGCGTCACCCAGCAGAGCCAACTCATCGGGAAGCATCGGACGCGGACCGACCAATGACATGGACCCGCTGATCACGTTGAACAACTGCGGCAGCTCGTCCATGCTCCAGCGCCGGAGCACCCCGCCGACCCTGGTGACCCGCGGATCGTCTCGGTAACGGTCGGCCACCTCGTCGTCGAGGTCGCCGATCACGTCGTCGCGGATGGAGTCGGCCCCGACATGCATCGTGCGGAACTTGATGCACCGGAAGGTCTCGCCGGACCGCCCGATCCGGTCGCTGATGTAGAGGGCCCGCCCCAACGAGTCGAACTTGATCGCGATCCCGATCAACAGGTAGACCGGGGCCAGGATCACGACGAGCGGGACCGCGATCACCAGGTCGACGATCCGCTTGAGTGCACGCTTCGGCCCGGTCAGGCTCGGCTCGTCGAGGTGGATCAGGGGCAGCCCGGCGGCGGGCCGCACGGACATGCGCGGGCCTGCCACGTCGGAGAGGATCGGGGAGACGAGCAGGTCGATCCGGGGCCCCTCGAGCCGCCAGGCGAGGCGCCGAAGCAGGGCGGGGTCGACGGCGGTGGACTCAGCCACCGCCACGGCATGGACGTTGTGGGCGTCGATCCAGTCCATGACGTCGTCGAGCCAGGCGTCCACGACGTGGTCGCGCGCGTCGGACCGGGAGTCGGTCACGGCCACCCGCGGGGGCTGGACGGTGCCGATCACCTTGAACCCGGCGACCGCGTCGGTCGCGAACGACTCGGACAGCGCGGCGCTGCGCAAGCGATCACCGACGATCAGCGTGCTCTGCTGGAACCGTCCCTCGAGACGCTGCCGGCCCAACCAGACGCGCAGCAACCACCGACCCAGCAGGACCAGCATCGTGCCGATCAACAGCGAGGGCAGGACCAGGCGCAGCGGCGGGGCTGACTTGGCGACGTAGGACGCGATCGCGATCGCGGCCAGCATCGTGACCCCGGCGTTCACGACCCGCTTGAACTCCTCGTTCCCGACGCCCAGGTACCTCGCCTCGTAGCCGCCACGCAGCAGGATCAGCAGCACCCACCACACGATCATCGCCGCGCCGGTCAGGGGGGTCTCGACCTGGTCGATCAGGTAGCCGGAGTTGATCATGACCGCGATGTACAGGCTGATGCTCGTGCCCAGGATGCCCAGGTCGAGCAGGAAGGCGCGGAAGGCCACGGAGAACATGGGGTCGACCTCGGAGCGACCCCGTGCCTCGGGACGCTCCACGACGGTGGCAACAGGGAGACGCCTCTCGACCCTCGTCCCCGGCAACGCGCAGCACCGGGGGCTTGGAGTCCCCAGCGCGAGCTTCTCTGCCTGACATGCTGCCTGCCATCTCCCCTCCCACCAGCGTAGACGGCCCAGCAAGTCACGAGACTAGACACCTGTGGCGCCGTTTCCAAGCCCAGCAGCCGGTTCGCGCCATCGAGGTTCGGGCGGTCGCGCCCGTCGAGGTGGGTATCCTGCACCCCTGACGAGGGAGGACAGATGCCCGTTATCCGCCGTTTAGCGGTGTGCGCTGCCGTGGGTCTGGTGGTCATGGTGATGGCCGCCTGCACAGAGTCCCCTCCGCCGGCTGACCCCAGCACCCCGAAGGCGGACCCGACGAAGGTCGTCCCCGTCCCGGCGGGGGAGCCCGTCGCCCGGGAGCTGTTCGGCACGCACGTGGGCAACCTGGCCTCCGGGGCTGAGCCACTGCCGCCCACCGCCGGGGCGATCCGCCTCTGGGACTCGGGTGTGTCGTGGCGCCAGCTCGAACCGGTGGAGGGCCAGATCGACTGGGCGCCCCTGGACTCCGCCGTGGCCCAGGCCGAGAAGATCGGCGCGGCGGACATCCAGTGGGTGCACGGGAGCCCGCCGCAATGGGCCGCACTGGATCCCGAAGCACCCGGCATCTACGGCCCCGGGACCTCCTCCGCGCCCGACCAGGAGGCCTACCTGAGCTTCCTGCGCCAGGTGGCCGAGCGGTACAAGGGCCGGATCACCTCGTACCAGGTGTGGAACGAGGCCAACATCAAGATCTTCTACCGCGGCAAGCCCGACTACCTCGCTGAGCTGACCCTGCGGGCCAAGGAGGTCCTCGCCGAGGTCGATCCGGACGCGCTGCTCGTGGGGGCCAGCACGACGGTCCGCTCGGCAGGGCCGGTCAAGCCCTGGTACGGCAAGTACTCCGCGGCCCTGGCCGAGCGCGGGTGGCCGGTCGACGCCATGGCCGTGCACCTGTACCCGCTGGCCGACCAGGGCGCGGGAACGCGCGCGGCCTACCTGCGGCTCATGCGCGCATGGCTGGCCGAACGCGGCTGGACCGGCCAGCTCTGGGACACGGAGATCAACTACGGCGACCGCCGCAGCTTCGCCAAGGAGGAGGTCGTCGTCCCCCAGGCGCGCGCAGCCGGGTGGGTGGCGCGCACCTACATCGACTCCCTCGCCCTGGGCGTCGACCGCGTGTACTGGTACTCGTGGAACGACCACATCCTGGGCATCGACCAGGTGGACGCGCAGACCGGTGAGATCCTGCCCGCCGGTCAGGCCTACCTGACGGTGCAGGACTGGTTCGACGGCGCGTACTGGCAGGGGTGCACCGGCGAGCTGATGGAGCCGACCGGGGAAGACGGGGCGCTGACGACCTGCGATCTGACCACCGGGGACGGGCTCCCCGCCCAGATCCTGTTCAGCCACAAGGGACCTGCCACCATCCCGATGCCCGCGGGAGCGGCGCAGGTGTGCCGTCTGGACGGGACCTGCGAACCCATGTCCGGGGACTCACTGAAGGTCACGGCCAACCCGATCCTCGTCCGCTTCTCGGGGTGAGGGACCAGGCTATGCCCGCGATAACGGGCACCTAACCCCGCGGCACGTCAGGACGGGGAGTTGACTGGTCCTCGTCGGCCGGGCACTGTGGACAACGATTCCGATCCAACCGTGGGGGGTCCACATGAGGTTGATGTAAAGCCCTGATTCCGGCGCTCGCCGGCGGGCTGATCGTCACGATGGCACCCGCGGCCAGCGCCGCGCCGGTCGTCCCCGACTCGCTGTTCGGCCAGCATGTCTCGACGCTCCCGGGCGGCGTTCCCGGCACGCTGTCCAGCGTGGGCGCGATCCGACTGTGGGACAGCGGGGTCTCGTGGCGGGACCTCGAGCCGTCACGCGACGGCTACAACTGGGCTCCGCTTCTGGCTGCCGTCTCCAATGCGAAGAAGCTGGGCGCCAGCGAGATCATGTACACGATGGGCGTGACCCCGCAGTGGGCGGCGTCCAACCCGAACTCGTCGAAGGCCCTGTACGGTCCGGGCTCCAACAGCCACCCGGCCAGCACCGCCGACTACGTGGACTTCATCGACGACATGCTCAGGGCCGTCCCCGGGATCACCGCGGTCCAAATCTGGAACGAGGCCAACCTCCAGGACTTCTACCAGGGCACCCCGGCGCAGATGGCCGAGCTGACCAAGGCGGCCGCACCGGTGATCCGAGCGCGCGGCGCGAAGGTGGTCGCGGCGAGCACCACGATGCGCAAGACCGGTCCGACCCAGAAGTTCGGCAAGAGCTACGGGGCCGCGATGAAGAAGGCCCGCGCCTGGTCGTCGGTCGATGTCCTGTCCGTGCACCTGTACCCGCCGGCCAAGGAGGGCCCGGCCACGCGGGTCGCCTACATCAAGAAGACCAAGAGCTACTACAGGAAGTACGGCGCCGGGAAGAAGCCGCTGTGGGACACGGAGATGAACTTCGGCGACCTTCGCGGCTACATGAAGGTCAAGCGGGCCTACACCGGCACCGCGGCGCAGACCTACGTGGCTCGCACCTTCATCGACTCAATGCGCTACGGCGTGCAGCGGGTGTTCTGGTACGGCTGGGACTTCAACGTGCTGGGCACGGCGATGACGCAGGGTGGGACCCTTCGTGAGGGCGGCGTCGCCTTCCAGGAGGTCCGCTCCTGGATGTCGGGCAAGCAGTGGCTGGGCTGCAAGGTGAAGTCCTCGATGACGCTCTGCACCGTGCGCGCCCCTGGCGGACGAAGCAGACATCCCCTACGCCTCGAAGGCCAAGACGATGAAGGTCCCGGCCGGGGTACGCGTCGTCGAGTTGCTGGACGGGACACGGGCGGCGGTGCGGGATCGAAGATCAAGCTGACCTCGCAGCCGGTGCTGCTGCGCGGCCTGACCTCACCGCAACACGAAGCCCCCGGCCGTCGTCGGACGCTGCGGGGGCTTCCTGCTGAGGTGCCAGGGCCCGGACTGGACCCGGAAAGACCGCACGACCTACTTCGGGTTCTGCGCGTACTGGGATGCCATCGGACCGGACTGGCCCACGTACTTGGAGTTCAGGTCGACATGGCCGTAGGGGCGCTCCGCGGGGGCGTCCAGGGCGTGGAAGCTGAGCTGGCCGATCCGCATCCCCGGCCAGAGCTTGATCGGCAGCGTGGCCACGTTGCTCAGCTCGAGGGTGATCTGCCCCCGCGGCCAGCCCGGATCGACGAAACCCGCCGTGGCGTGGATCAGAAGGCCCAGCCGGCCGAGGCTGCTCTTGCCCTCCACCCTCGCGACCAGGTCGTCGGGCAGGCCGATCGCCTCGACCGTCGTGGCGAGCACGAACTCACCCGGATGCAGGATGAAGGCCGTGCCGTCGGCGCACGCGGACCCGCTCGTTGAGATCGGCCGGCTTGTCATAGGGGTCGATCACCTCGGTGGTGTGGTTGCGGAACACGAGGAACTCCGGGCCAAGCCGCACGTCCACGCTCGCGGGCTGGATCTGGGCGTCGTCGAGTGGGGTCGATGATCAGGCGGCCCTCGTCGAGCAGACGTCGGATGGTGCCATCGGAGAGGATCATGTCCGGGATGGTATCGGCGGATGCAGACGCGACCTGCCGGAGCGGGACTGTGGCGTCGCCCCGGTTTGGGATGGGGTCCCGCTGGGGCATAATCGGCGTGTCGTCGAGAGCACAGATCGGGATGCAGCGGGTGTAGTTCAATGGTAGAACATCAGCTTCCCAAGCTGACAGTGCGGGTTCGATTCCCGTCACCCGCTCTCGTGGTGAAGACCCCCCTCGTGGGGGCCTTCGGCATGAGGATGGGGGACCTTGGAATCGGGAGGAGGCTGGCAACGCCAGCCGACGGATCCCGTCACCCGCTCTCATGGTGAAGACCCCCCTTGTGGGGGCCTTCGGCGTGAGGGTGGGGGACCTTGCAATCGGGAGGAGGCTGGCGACGCCAGCCGACCGGCGGCCAGACACGGCCCGGTCCGGTCCGGTCCGGTCCGGTCCATGGGACTCACCAGGTGACTGCTCCACCTCCTGGGATCTGGGGGCGCGTTTCCTGAGAGACTGCCCCCATGAGCCATCCGCACCCCGAACTCGGACCCCCGCCCCCGCTGCCCAAGGGCGGGCTGCGGATCGTCCCCCTGGGAGGACTCGGTGAGATCGGTCGGAACATGACCGTGTTCGAGTTCGACGGTCGGCTGCTGGTCGTCGACTGCGGCGTGCTGTTCCCCGAGGAGACGCAGCCCGGGGTGGACGTGATCCTGCCGGACTTCACCTGGATCCGGGACCGACTCGACGCCATCGAGGCGATCGTGCTGACCCACGGGCACGAGGACCACATCGGCGGCGTCCCCTACCTCCTGCGTGAGCGCCCGGACATCCCGTTGGTGGGCTCGCGGCTGTCGCTGGCGTTCATCTCCTCCAAGCTCAAGGAGCACCGGATCACCCCGGTCACCAAGCAGGTCGCCGAGGGAGATCGCCGCAGCTTCGGACCGTTCGACTGCGAGTTCGTCGCGGTCAACCACTCGATCCCCGACGGGCTGGCCGTAGCCATCCGCACCCCCGCCGGGATGGTCCTGCACACCGGCGACTTCAAGATGGACCAGTTCCCCCTGGACTCCCGGATCACCGACCTGCGCGCCTTCGCCCGGCTCGGCGAGGAGGGCGTCGACCTGTTCATGACGGACTCCACCAACGCCGACGTCCCAGGGTTCACCATCTCCGAGCGCGACCTGGCCCCGGCGATCGAGGAGGTGTTCCGCACCGCACCGCGGCGCATCATCGTCTCCAGCTTCGCCAGCCACGTGCACCGGATCCAGCAGGTCCTCGACGCCGCCCACCACCACGGCCGCAAGGTCGCATTCGTGGGCAGGTCGATGGTGCGCAACATGGGAATCGCCCGCGACCTGGGCTACCTGACGATCCCCGAGGGCCTGGTGATGAACCTCAAGGAGATCAAGAACCTGCCGGACAACCGGATCACGCTGGTCTCCACCGGGTCGCAGGGCGAGCCGATGGCGGCCCTGGCGCGGATGGCCAACCGCGACCACGAGATCCGCATCGGCCCGGGCGACACAGTCCTGCTGGCCAGCTCGCTGATCCCGGGCAACGAGAACGCCATCTACCGGGTCATCAACGCCCTGACCCGGTACGGGGCCAACGTCGTGCACAAGGGCAACGCCAAGGTGCACGTCTCGGGTCACGCCAGCGCCGGCGAGCTGGCGTACTGCTACAACATCGTCAAGCCCGGCAACGTGCTGCCGATCCACGGCGAGTGGCGCCACCTGTCGGAGAACGCGTCGATCGCGATCCGTACCGGCGTACCGGCCGAGAACGTGGTCATCGCCGAGGACGGCGTCGTCGTGGACCTCGTCGATCGGCGGGCGCGGATCACCGGCAAGGTGCCGGCCGGGTACGTCTATGTCGACGGGATGACCGTCGGCGGAGCCACGGAGGCGTCACTGAAGGACCGGCGCACCCTGGCCGAGGAGGGGCTGGTCACGATCGTGGCCATCGTCGACGCCGACACCGGCCGGCTGGCCGAACCCCCGGACTTCCTGACCCGTGGTCTGGTCAACAGCCAGACCATGTTCGCCGACGTCGTCCCGCACATCGACAAGGCCCTGGCCAAGGCCGCCGCGGACGGAATCGGCGACCAGCACCAGCTCGAGCAGATCATCCATCGGACCGTCAGCCGCTGGGTGTTCAAGACCTACCGGCGCAACCCGGTGATCATGGCGATCGTCATCGACGCCTAGCCCTACCTGGCCCTGGGCGGCCACCTGGATCTCCTGGCCGCCGATCCACACGCGGCGGGGGAACCAGTCGGCGTCCCACCACACGAGGTCGGCCAGGGCGCCCGGTGCGATCCGTCCGATGTCGCTGCGGTTCAGTGACCGGGCGGCCACCTCGGTGCAGGACGCCAGCACGGTGGCCGGGTCCATGCCCGCCGCGACCATCCGCCGAATGCCCTCGTCGAGGACGATCCCGGCGCCGGCGATCGTCCCGTTCTCGCGGCGACCGAGACCGAAGTCGTCGTTCTCGACCGGCTGGCCGCCGAACATCAGCGGCGTGTGGTTGGGCAGCCCTGCGGTCACGATGGCGTCGGTGACCCCCACGGCGCGACCCGGCGCGGCGGCGAAGACGATCTTCACGGCGGCGGCATCCACGTGCTGGCCATCGATGATCGTGCCGATGAAGAACCGCTCATCGGTCATCACCGCACCGGGCACCCCGGGCTCGCGATGGCTGAACGGGCGCTGGGCGTTGAAGATGTGGGTGGTCATGGTCGCCCCGGCGTCCGCAGCGGCCCAGACCTGCTCCGCGGAGGCGTCGGAGTGCCCGACGGACACGATGATTCCCTCGCTCACCAGCCGCCGGATGGCATCGAGGGCGTGGTCGCGCTCGGGTGCGAGGGTGACGGTGAGCAGCGTCTCCTTCGTCGCCGGATGCCCGAGGAGCACGTCGAGGGCCTCATCCGTCGGGTCGAGCATGCACTCGGCCCGGTGTGCGCCCTTGCGCGCCTCGGAGATGAACGGCCCCTCGAGATGCACGCCGAGGATCCGGCAGGTCGGTCGGCCGTCCGCGGCGTCGCGGGCTGCCTTCGCCCGGCTGAAAGCCTCGTTGAGCTCATCAAGGGGCGCGGTGATGATGGTCGGCTCCAGGCCGGTGACGCCCACGGGCGGCCAGTCCGGCGAGCACCTCCTCCCACTGCTCGGGAGTGGCATCGGCGAAGTCAGCACCGAAGGACCCGTTGTTCTGCAGGTCCATCAGCCCGGGTGTCAGCACACCGGACCCGAGGTCGATGTCGGCGGCAGCGTCGTCGGAGACGGCTGTGATCCGATCACCGTCGATCGTCAGCGTGCGGGGACCGACCAGACGGCCGTTCTCGAGCACCTGGGCGCACCTGATCGTGGTCATGGCGCCATCCACTCCTCTGTCGTCCCGGATCTGTTCGATCGACCGTACCGCCGGTCGTCGGCGCTGATTCAGCGCGGCGTGGGCCAATCCGCAGGGCGCTCGCCTGCGAACAACTCCCGTGCTGACCCTCGTGGCCATCGGCTTCGTGGCCGGTCTGGTGACCGCGCTCTCCCCGTGCGTCCTGCCCGTGCTGCCGGGGATCCTCGCGGCATCCTCGCTGACCGCCGGTAGTGCCGCCTGGCGGGCGGGCCGGGCCCGGGAACCGGGTCTGTCGCGGTGGCGGCCACCCCACTGGTCAGCCGCCGGCGGCCCTACCTGATCGTCGCCGGACTCCTCACGTCGTTCACCCTCCTGACCCTGCTGGGCGCCACGCTGATCGCGGTGCTCGGAGTTCCCGAGGGCCTGCTGCGGGGGATCGCCCTGGTGACCATCATCGGGGTCGGCCTGGGCCTGCTCATCCCGGGGATCGGTCACCAGCTGGAGAAGATCTTCTACCGGTTCCCGAACCGGGGCCCGTTCGCGGTGGGTCGGCGTTCGTGTTCGGCCTGACCCTCGGAGTGGTGTTCGTCCCCTGCGCCGGACCGGTGCTGGCCGCCATCACCGTCCTGGCGGCGTCCCAGGGCCTCAGCGCCGGGCTGGTCGTCCTCACCGTGGCCTTCGCCGCCGGGCTGGCGATCCCCCTGCTGCTCGTGGCCCGCCTGGGCGTCGGCGCGGGGCGTCGGCTGGCAGACCGGATGCCCACCGTGCGCAAGGTGGCTGGCGCGGTCTTCCTCATCACGGGCCTGGCGATGGCGTTCGGGCTGGCTGATGCCGTGCAGCGCGCGGTGCCGGGCTACGTGGCGGCGGTCCAGCAGCGCCTGGAGGACAACGACACCGCCCGCGGCGCACTGGACGCACTGCGCTCTGACCCCCAACCTGCCGAGGCCGCTGCTGCTCCCGTCGGGGAGCAGACGTTCGACGAGTGCGCCCAGAACTCCGCCGTGCTCGCCGACTGCGGGAAGGCCCCGAGCTCACCGGCATCGTCGACTGGCTGAACACCCCCGAGAATGCGCCCCTGTCCCTGGCCGGTCTGCAGGCCGAGGGCCGGGTCGTGCTGGTGGACTTCTGGACCTACTCCTGCATCAACTGCCAACGCACCCTTCCCTACATCACCGCCTGGGATGCGGCCTACCGCGACCAGGGCCTGACCGTCATCGGGGTGCACTCCCCGGAGTTCGCCTTCGAGCGCGAGGTGGCCAACGTCGCCGAGCGGGCGAAGGACTTCGGCGTCGAGTACCCGATCGCGATCGACAACGACTTCCGGACCTGGCGCGCCTACGACCAGCGCTACTGGCCGGCGCACTACCTGATCGATCGCTCGGGAACCGTCCGCCAGGTCCACTACGGCGAGGGTGCCTACAAGGAGACCGAGGCCCTGATCCGCGAGCTGCTCGCCGAGCAGGGCGCTCCAGTGGCCCAGAGCGCAGTGACCCCCGCAACCCAGGAGGCGAACCAGGCCCAGACCCCGGAGACCTACCTCGGCTTCGCCCGAGCGCGCGGCTACACCCACGAGATCACCAAGGACGGGCCCGCCGAGTACACCACCGATCCGGCTGCGACCGGGCCAGCCGACGGAGTCACGCTCAGCGGCACCTGGACCGTCCGCGACGAGCAGGCGGAGGCTGGCCCGGACGCCGGGCTGACCCTGGGCTACTCCGCAGCCAAGGTGTTCCTCGTCCTCGGCGGGGAGGGGACCGCCACCGTCACCGACGGGACAACGACCCGCGAGATCGAGGTCTCCGGGGCACCCACCCTGTACGAGCTGCGTGCGGGTCCCGCACGACGCTCGACGCTGACCCTGGACCTCGAGGAGGGGTTGTCGGCCTACGCCTTCACCTTCGGCTGAGCCACACCACCGACCAATCCGGCGCCCGCTGCACAGCGAACTCCCATCGACGACCCGCTCCCGCGGTCACCTGACGAGAGGCACCACGACATGAACCGAACCATCCCCGCCGCCCTGGCCCTGCTCGCTCGGCCTCACCCTCGCCGGGTGCGCCTCCGACAACCGCCGCCAGCCTGCAGCCGCCTCGGAGTCGGCCATGGAGAAGGAGCCCAGCGCGTCGGCCATGGAGAAGGACCCGAGCGAGTCCGCGATGGCGACGGACCCCAGCGAGTCGGCGATGGCCGAGGACGCAGCCATGGCCAAGGAGGGCGCGTGGATCGACCAGGCCGCCTACCAGGCCGACACCGGCCGAGTTCCATGAGGCCGGTGACGTGGTCCTGTTCTTCAACGCCTCCTGGTGCCCCACGTGCAAGGCGACCGTGGAGAGCCTGGATGCCGACGGGGTGCCGGCTGGGCTGACGGTCGTGAGCGTGGACTACGACGCCGCAACCGACCTGAAGAAGCAGTACGGGGTCACCGTGCAGCACACGTTCGTGCAGGTCGATGAGCAGGGCAACCAGCTGGCGAAGTTCAGCGGAGCCCCGTCCGGCGAGGCGATCGCCTCCCAGACCGCCTGACCGATCCGACTGCTGACACCATCCACGAGGGCGAGGGACCATGATCGAACTGTTCGGGGCGCTGGTCGCCGGGGTGCTGACCACCCTGGCGCCCTGCGTGCTGCCCCTGCTGCCGATCATCGTCGGGGGCTCGATGGCAGGAGCACTTGCCGAGGAGCGTGCGGAGTCCGGTGCCGAGGCCGTCGCCGGGGGCACCACCACTCAGCAGGCCGTGAAGGAACGCTCGGCGGTCACCCGAGCCCTGGTCATCACGATCTCGCTGGGCCTGTCCATCCTGGTCTTCACCCTCGCGCTGAAGGCGACGACCGCCCTGATCGGCATCCCGCCGCAGACCTGGCAATGGGTCTCGGGCGGGGTGCTCATCGCGCTGGGCGTCGTCGGCGCGTTTCCCCGACCTGTGGGAGCGGCTGTCGGCGCGACTTGGTCTGCAGTCCCGGTCCGCGACAAGGCTGGGGGCGGCGCGCCGGCGGGACGGGCTATCCGGCGAGATCCTCACCGGTGCTGCCCTCGGCCCGGTCTTCACCTCGTGCTCCCCGCTCTACGGGTATGTGATCGTGACCGTCCTGCCGGCCGAGCCCGTGCGCGGGCTGGTGCTGCTGGGCGTCTACATCGTGGGGCTGTGCGCCACGCTGCTGCTCATCGCCCTGGCCGGGCAGCGGGTGGTGGCGCGCTTCGGCTGGGCGGCTGACTCCCACGGCTGGTTCCGCCGTCGGCCTGGGCATCGTGTTCATCGTGGTCGGGCTGCTGGTCGCCACCGGCTGGATGAAGGCGCTCGAGACCTGGATCGTGGTCAACGCCCCGTTCGCCCCATGGAACCTCGACTCCCAGTTCATCCGGTGATGCGACCATGCACCTCGTGACCCAGCGCGCCGCGGAACCCTCGCCCAGTGAGCTGGTCGCGCGCGTCGCGCTTGGCGACGAGGACGCGTTCCGGATGCTGTACCGGTCGCATTCCTCGCTCAGCCGCCTACGGCCTCGCCCTGAGGGTGACCCGCGACGACCACATGGCCCAGGACGTCCTGCAGGAAGCCTTCGCAGACCTGTGGGCGCAGGCCTCCCGCTTCGATCCGCAGACCTCGTCGGTGCGGTCCTGGATCACGATGCTCACGCACCGTCGCGCTGTCGACCGGGTCCGCCGCGAGCAGGGCGACCGCGACCGGGTCTCGCGCTGGGCGACCTCTACGCGCGAGCGCGACCACGACTCCGTGGCGGAGGTGGTCGAGTTGCGCCGAGCACCGCCGCGTCCGGCAGGCCATGGAGGGCCTCACCCGACTGCAGCGCGAGTCCCTCGAGCTGGCATTCCCTCGGCGGACTGACGCACACCGAGGTGGCCGAACGACTCGACATCCCCCTGGGGACCGCCAAGACCCGGATCCGCGACGCGCTGCGGTCCCTGCGCACGGAGTTGGAGGGCGACCTGTGAACGACGTCCACGACCTGCTGGGCGCCTACTGCACCGACGCCCTCGACGCCGACGAGCGAGCCGCCTTCGAGCAACATCTCGCCACCTGCGCCGAGTGCCGCGACGAGGCCGCCGACTTCCGTGAGGTCTCGCCGCCCTGGCCGACGCCCACCCCGTGCACCCACCGCGGCCCTCACTGGAGGACGGTCGTGGCCGGTGCCGCGCGGGGGCGAGCGGTCACCCCGAGGCGCCGTCCCCCGGCACGTCGGACCCGCCATGCCCGCGGCGACCAACGGCACCTCATCGGCGACCGTGACCCCTCTGGTCCCGGCGTGGCGTCGCGCGGCCCCATGGATGGCTGCCGCCGCCGCGGGAGCGCTGCTCTTCGCCGGTGGGGTCGGCCTCGGCGGTCCCAGGCGCCGGCGGAGTCCGCCTCCCCGGACGGCGACCTGGCCGCTGTCGTTGCGGTCGCCTCCGCGGCCGACGCGCACGTCCTGCCCGTGGTCTATGGGCACGCAGTCCCGGGTGGTGATGAGCGGGGAGATGGACAAGGCCGGTGTCCTGGCCTCCGAAGCGCTGCCCGACGCCGGCCAAGGGCATGGTCTACCAGGCGTGGACCGTGGCCGAGGACGGCAGACTACCTCCGCCGGGTCGTTCACCCCGGACACCAACGGGCACCTCGTGGCCGTCCTCGAGGGCAGTGCAACCGGGGTCGACAAGTTCATGATCACCATGGAGCCCCCGGGCGGGTCGGAGCACCCGAGCGGGGAGATGCTCGCCGAGATCGACGCATAGCCTGAGCGCCCACAGCGGTGGTGGTCGATTCGGTCGATTCACCCGACCGAATCGACCACCACCTCCTCGGGCTCGTGCCATTTCCTGGCCACCAGGGCACCCAGTGCCACTCCGGCGCAGCACATCCGCCCCCTCGGCGGAACGATCCGCGAGCAGGGCGCCCTGGATCCGCCGAGCGGGGCGTGCACAGCCATCAGCCCGATCACCCAGCCGCGCGGCGCACCGGCCGCAATGAGGGCGACGGTCGGAAGGGCGAACACCGCGATGTGCACGGCTTGTCCAACGGCAGACCCCCGGTGGCGATTGCCGTATGGCGGGCGTACAGCACGGCGAACTGCAGTCCCACTGAACCGACCGCCGCGGCAACACGGTGTCCAGCGGGACATGGCTCTACCGTAAGGCGCGCAGACGCTGGCCACGACCGGCCCGCAGGAGGTGGAGGGCCAGACATGAGCGCGGAGACAGGCCCCCCGATTGAGCCAGCCGAGACAACCGACGGCTCCTGTGCACCACGAGCACGGCAGGTCGCCGGCCCCTGCGCGATTGCGATCGCCGTGGGGCTCGTGGCGGGCCTGGGGGCATCGATCTTCGTGAAGGTCGTAGCACACCCTCCAGCACTTCCTCCTGGACCGACCTGCCCGACCTGCTCGGCTATGCAGCGGCCCCCGGCGGCCGTCATCGTCCTGCTGGTCACCGGTGCCCTGATCACCTTCGGCGCGATGAAGCTGCCCGGCCACGCCGGACACTCCCCGCTGGACGGCTTCGGCCTGGACATCGGTCCCCGCGAGGTCCTCTCAGTGATCCTCGCCGCACTTGGGTCGCTGTCCTTCGGAGCGGTCCTGGGACCTGAGGCCCCGCTGATGGCCATCGGCACCGCGCTGGGCGCGCTGGCGTTCCGCAACCCGCAGAGCCCGGTGCGCATGGTCATGATGCTCGCCGGCGGCATGGCCGCGGTCGGCGCGATCTTCGGGAACCCCTTGATCACCGCGATCCTGCTGCTCAAGTTCGCTGTCGCCGCTGGCGCGCCTGGCGCTCCCGTGCTCATGGCCGCGCTGCAGCCTCTGGCCAGCGGGTTCGCCCTGCAGGTGGGTGT
>CAVTOX010000021.1:0-44973 GCA_963736425.1 uncultured Actinomycetes bacterium | reverse complement strand
ACACCGATCCATACGGGTGCGACCCGCCTTGTCGGTGGCCAACTCCATTCCCCGTGCCAGGGGACTTCCGGCCGCTCACCTCTGAGATCTGTCGGACTGCACGCTGAGCCGATGGTTCGGGGTGGGCCAGCCCGGTTGCGTTCGCCGGCATGATGCCGCTCGCGCACACGCTGAGCCCGTCCAGCGTTCAGCGCCCTGTGCCGCAGCGCCCGGCTGCTCGTGGAGCGCCGCCCGGGGCCCTACCCGGCTGCGCGCAGGAACTCCTCGAGGATCGGACCGGCCGTCTGCGAGCCCGACTGCCCCTCCTCGACGAACACGGCGACGGCCAAGTCGCCCTGGGTGGCGATCATCCACGCGTGGGTGTCCGGCGGGGTGCCGGTGCCGAACTCCGCCGTGCCCGTCTTGGCGCTGACCGGGTCGCCGGGCACGTCCTCGAGGAATCTCGCCGTGCCCTCGGTGACGACCGCCCGCATCATGTCGCGCAGGGAGTCGGCCTCCTCCGCCGTGAGGGGGCCGGCGGGGTCGGCCTCGGGGGAAGGACGGTCCGGCAGGAGGCGGGGCACCACAGCCCTGCCCTCGGCCACTGACGCGGCGACCGCCGCCATCGCCATGGGCGAGGCGAGCACCTTGCCCTGGCCGATCAGCGAGGCGGCCTGCTCGGTCGCGGACGCCGGTGCCGGGACCTGCCCGAAGAAGGCAGGGAAGCCGAGGTCGTGGTCGGTACCGAGCCCGAGTGCCGCGGCCGCTCCCGTGAGGTCCTCGCCCGTGAGCTGCTCCCGCTGGGAGATCAGGGCCGTGTTGCAGGAGTTGGCCACGGCGGATCGCAGCGGGATGTCGCCGATGCCGCTGGCGGGGTAGTCGTCGTAGTTGGTGAACGTCTTGCCATCGACGACGACCTCCCGCGTGCACGGCACCTGATCCGTGGGCTTCATCCCGGCCCGGATGAGGGCCAGCGCCGTGACCACCTTCATCGTCGACCCCGGGGGGTACTGCCCGAATGTCGCGGTGTTGTAGCCCTTGGATCCCGCCCCGCTGGCCGCAGCCAGGATCTCGCCGGTGGAGGGACGTAGCGCCACCAACGCGCTCGCCGGCCTCACGCCGTCCAGTGCCCGCTCGGCGGCCTTCTGCAGGTCCTCGTCGAGGGTCGTCCGCAGCGGTTGGCCGTCGGCGACCGCGGTCGTGAAGAGCGCTCGCTCCTGATCGTCAACCTTCGCCGTGACGACGACCCCCGGTGTTCCGGCGAGCGTCTCGTCGTACCGTGCCTGGAGTCCCGACAGGCCCACCTGGTCGCCGGCCCGCACCGAGCCGTCGGACTTCTCGACGATCTCGGCGGTCGCGGGGCCCACCCGGCCCAGGATCTCGCTGGCGAAGTCGCGGGTCGGCGCGAGTGGCCGCTCATCGGCGATTCCGACGGCGCCCGGGATCGCCTCCACCGCCGCCTGCGAGAGCTCCTTGGTGTCCTCGTCGCGCAGGACCAGGGCCTCGACGAAGGCCTTGGGCCCTGCCTTGGTCACGTCCTTCGCGAAAGCCCCGGGGTCGATGTCCAGCAGCTCAGCCAGGTCGCGGGCGGAGTCCGCAGCCTCACCCGCGGGGACCTTCGTCTTGTCGATGCCGAGGCGCAGCACCGGTCGCAGGGTGACCAGGGGCTCGTCCCCCGCACCGAGGATGTCGCCCCGCGCGGGCCTCTCCGTCCTCGAGTCCAGGGATTCGCCCCCGGTGAGCGAGGGCTCGACCAGGGTCGGCGCCCACTGGACCGCCCACTGGTCGTCGACCTTCCGCAGCTGTGCCGTCGTCGTGTAGCGCCAGGGCGCACCCCGCATGTCCCATTGCCAGTCGAGCGTTGCCGTTGCGGTGTCGCCATCCAGCGCGACCGTGTCGGCGGTCACCGTGGCGGGGATCCCATCCATGCCGGCCACGACCGCGTCCAGCTCCGCCTGGCCACCTCCCTGTATCGGGACATCGCCCAGCTGGCCGGCAGTCAGGGCGGTCGCGAGCTGAGAGGCAAGCCCTTCGGTCGCCTCCTGGTCAGCCCCGGAGCCGCAGGCAGTGAGCACCATGACCAGGACCCAGGCAGGGGTGAAGCGCAGCATGCGGGCCACGATGCTCCTTGCAGGTCGGCGCGAGACGCCCCCATCCTCCCCCATCCCCACCCGGTAGCCTCCACGCCCTGCACGGGGCACCCTCCGCGAGATCGCGTCAGGTTTGCTGGGTCCGGGGGCCGATCGCGTCGAATCTCGACGAACGCGATCGGCTGAGACCCGACGCGATCCGGTGGGGCTTGGGGCTTGGGGGGCGGTAGCCTCCGGAGCGTGTTTGAGATGCATGGTCCGCTGCCGCGGGCCGGCCAGCCGTTGGTCGTTGTTGCCGTGATCGAGGAGGCCCAGGCGTTCGCCCACCGGGTTCCTACGCTGGTGACTGGGGTGGGCAAGGTCCGGGCGGCCACGGCCACGACGTGGGCGGTGATGGCGCACGGGCCGAGTGTGATCCTCAACCTCGGGACGGCTGGTGCGTTGCGTCCCGGTGTCCTCGCCGCGGGGATCGTGCACGAGATCGGGGCCGTCCTCCAGCACGACGTCAACGGCCGGGCGATCGCGACGCTGGTCGGCTCGGATCCCTCTCCTCGGATCGAGCTGGGCGACTCGGGCGTCGTTCTGGCCACAGGTGACCGCTTCATCTCCTCGCCGCAGGACCGTGACGCCCTGGCTGAGCACGCCCACCTGGTCGACATGGAGGGATACGCCGTCGCGGCCTCGGCCGCTCGACTGGGCATTCCCGTGCGCCTGGCCAAGACGATCAGTGACGATGCTGGCCACGGGGCCGCGACCACGTGGAGTGATTCACTGCACTCTGCCTCCCACCGGCTGGCGGCCTGGCTCGACGAGGTTCTCTGACCCTGTGAGGGTTCCGGCGACCTGAGGATCGGGTTCGTCAGCGCAGCGCCCGGTTCAGCGGCATCCTTGGGCCATGACCACCTGGCGAGTGCTCGCGTCCGTGGCAGTGGTGGCCCTTGTGGTCGTCTATGCGGTGGGGTCGGGGGTGTGGGTCTCGGCGAACCCCGGCTGGTACGCCGGGTTGACCCGCCCCGGCTGGCAGCCGCCGGACATCGTGTTCGGGCTGATCTGGCCCTACAACTTCGTCGCGCTGGCGGTGGTGGGCGTGATCGTCGCCCAGCGCGGGGACCCCGGGGTCGTGGGCGCGTGGCTGGCGGTGGGCGCGGCGAGCGTGGTCTGCGCGCTGTCCTGGGCCTACCTGTTCTACGTCCCGCACCAGTTGACCGCCTCGGCGATCGCCCTGGGTGGCGCTGCGCTCCTGACCCTGGTCCTGGTCATCCTGACCTGGTCGGTCACGCGTGGCGGCGCAATCGCGCTCCTGCCCTACCTGATCTGGGTGAGCCTGGCCACGTCGCTGGCGTTCGGGTACGCGCGCCTCAACGCCTGACCTGGGCTGCCCGCTGGGCTCAGACGACTGGGCGCACTGGCCAGGGTGCTGCCTGCTCCAGCTCGAGGGCGACCTCGAGCAGCCGTCGCTCGTGGCCGAAGGGAGCGGCGAAGTGGACGCCGATCGGCAGGCCCTCGGACGAGCGTCCCAGCGGAAGGGACATCGCCGGTGCGCCCGAGACGTTCTGCACCGGCGTCATGGAGGCGAACTGGAGCAGGCGCACGAGGTGCGTGCGGAACTCCACATCCGGGCCGAGATGACCGATGGGCGGTGCCGGGTAGCCGGTGACCGGGGAGAGGAAGAGGTCGTACTGCTCGAACCCGGCATCGGGGTTGCGCGACAGCTGACGCAGCCGTCGCAACGACCCCGGAACCCGGTCGGCCTGGCGGGTCAGCATCCCGCTGAGCCCCTTGGTCAGCTGCTCGACCTGTGTTCCGTCGAAGCCTGGGCCGTACGCTGCCGAGCCGCTGCGGTGCAGCACGAACGCCAGGAGTGCCCAGTAGCGCAGGAAGTCCATCGCGAACTCGTCGCCGACCGGCGGACCCACCTCCTCGACGTGGTGTCCAAGACCCTCGAGCAGGGCGCCCGCGGACTGCACCGCCGTCACGGTGTCCGGGCTCAGCGGGAGGCCCCGGAGCGTTGTCACGCACATCCCGATGCGTAGCCGCGCAGCGCCCGAGTGGGTCACGTGGCCGATGGGCGGCAGGCCGGCGTCCGGCCGGTCCGGATCAGCCAGCGACAGGAACAGGGCCGTGTCGCGAACCGATCGGGTGAGGACCCCCTGCGCCGCGATCCGCACCGGGATCCGCTCCTTCAGCGGGTTCATCGGAAGGCGCCCGCGCGAGGGCTTCAATCCGACCAGCCCGCAGCATGACGCGGGGATCCGGATCGAGCCGCCCCCGTCGTTGGCGTGGGCCACCGGGACGACCCCGGACGCCACCATGGCTGCCGAACCGCCACTCGACCCGCCAGCGGAGTGGCCGGTGTCCCACGGGTTGCGCGTGGGCCCGTACCGGCTGGACTCGGTGCTCGCGGTCAGGCCGAACTCCGGCAGGTTGGTCGCGCCGAGCGGGTCGAGCCCGAGACGCAGGAGCGCGGTGACGATGGGGGAGCAGGCAGGTGCCGGGATGTCCGGTACCGCCCGTGACCCCTGGGTCGTCGGGAAGCCGGCCACCTCCTCGTTGTCCTTGATGAACGTGGGGATCCCCGCCAGTGGAGCGCCGTCCGGGACGACCACCTCGGTACGGACCGGATCGTCGAACCAGTGGGCGACCGCGTTCAGGTGCGGGTTCGCCGAGCGGGCCCGGGCCGTGGCCGCCTGTCGGAGCTCCGCCGCCGAGACCTCGCGCCGCGCGAGGCGCTCGATCAGGTCGGTGGCGTCACTGGTGCCCAGGGCGTCGTCGGACGTGGTGTCGACCGTGCGCGGTCGGGGGGCGTCGGTCACGTGGCGACAGTAGCGGCGGTGCTGCCGGCGCGCTCCCGCAGGTGCTCCTCGGGGTCGGCCGCCAGCGGCGGGACGCGACGCGCCAACTGTGGGCGCCGGCCCGAAGGCCCCGAACCGGTCAGAGGTACTTCGCGGGGCGCACCACCTGGGCGGAGGTCGTCCAGGCCACGACGGCATAGCGTGGGAAGTAGTCCCGGGCGAGCACCTCGAGGAACCGGTCGGCCACCTCGGCGGAGACCAGGGTCTCGAGCCGGATGTTCGACCCCTCGAACTCGGACGCGCGCACCCCACGGGAGCCCTGCCCCCGGGCATCACAGACGGTCCATCCATGGGCTCCGGCCGCAGCCACATCGCGGACGAGTCGGTGCTCGACGACGGCTTCGGCCACGACCGTCACCAGAACGAGGGCCTCGGTCTGCATGGTGCTCCTCTCAGCCGCTCAACGCCTGGGCGATGCCCAGGTACAGCGGGATTCCGATGATCAGGTTGAACGGGAACGTGATGCCCAGGCTGGCCGTCAGGTAGTAGCCGGGGTTCGCGTCGGGCAGGGCCAGGCGCACGGCGGCCGGGGCCGCGATGTAGGAGGCGCTGGCCGTGAGCACCCCGAGGATCGCCGCACCTCCGGTGGACAGCCCCACTGCCAGCCCCGCGACGATGCCCATCGTCCCGGACACGATCGGGAAGCCGATCGCGAAGAGCACCAGGCCCGGACCGGCCTTCGGCAGGTCGCGCAGGCGCTTGGCCGCGATCACGCCCATCTCCAGCAGGAACAGCGTCAGCACACCGACGAACAGCCCGCCGAAGAACGGCTCGACCTTCTCGTAGCCGGCCTTCCCGGTGACCAGGCCGAGCAGGAGGCCGCCGACCAGCAGCAGGATGCTGCGACCAGTCAGGATCTCGCGCAGCGACTCACCCCACGATGCTGAGCGTGTGACGTGCCGCCCGGCGAGCATCAGGCCCACGACGATCGCCGGCACCTCCAGCACGGCCAGCAGGGTGGTCACGTACCCCTCGTAGCTGATCCCGGCACTGGTGAGGAACACCGCCGCGGCGGTGAACGTGACCAGCGAGGTCGAGCCGTAGTGGGCGGCCATCGCCCCGCGATCGACCGGGCCAAGCCGCGTGGTCCATCGCAGGACGACGAACGCCAGCACGGGGATCAGGACTCCCAGGGCGAGGGTGACCAGGATCGGCCCGATCACCTCGCCTGCGGGGGCCTGGGAGAGGGCCACCCCACCCTTGATGCCGATGCCGAGCAGCAGGTAGAAGCTCAGGAACTGGTAGATCGGCTCGGGCAGGCGCAGGTCGCCGCCGATCGAGGTGGCCAACAGCCCGAGAAGGAACGCCAGGACCGGGGGTGAGGTGAGGTTGGCGACCGCCAACTGCCAGGTGTCCATCAGCTGAAGAGCGCCAACAGGTCGCCAACGCGGTGGTCGGCCTCCTCCGGGTGGCGGAACGGACGGTGCTCGTTGACGACGTAGTGCGTGCGTCGGCCCTGGGGCACCCGAGTCAGGTAGCCGCCCTCCTCGAGGTCACGCAGGATGTTCAGCGTCGCTCGCTCCGTGATGCCCACCGCGTCCGCGATGTCACGGACCCGCGCGTCGGGGTTCCGGTGGACGTAGACCAGGACATGGCCGTGGTTGGTCAGCAGCGTCCAGGTGCGGGCGAAGGCTGGGGTCGGCTCACCCATGGACCTGCTCCTTGTCGTCAGTGGCTACGAGCTCGACAGCGGCCTCGGAGGCCCCGGTGTCCACGGCATCGCCCTCGGCTGGCGTGGAGCTCAGCTGCTCGGGATCCGCGTGCGGAGGCCGGTTCCTGGCCACGTGTGGCCCGAAGGCTGGCGACGATCGCGACCGTGATGATCGTGGCCACGACGCCCAGGCTCAGCCAGGTCGGCATCTTGTAGAGGTCGACCTGCAGCACCAGCTTGATCCCCACCCACACCAGCACCAGGCCCAGGCCCAGCTTCAGGTAGACGAAGCGATGCATCAGGTCGGCCAGCAGGAAGTACATGGCACGCAGGCCCAGGATCGCGAACGCATTGGCCGTGAACACCAGGAACGTCTCCTGGGTGACCGCGAAGATCGCGGGGATCGAGTCGACGGCGAACACGATGTCGGTGAACTCCACGAGCACCAGCACGAGCAGCAGGGGGGTGGCCACCAGAGCGCCGTTGCGGCGGGTGAAGAACCTCTGGCCCTCGTACTCGTCGGTCATCGGGACGTAGCGCCGGAACAGGCGCACCACCCCGGAGCCCGAGGGGTCGAAGTGCGTGTTGCGGTGGCGCATCATCATCACGCCGGTGAACACCAGGAACGCGCCGAAGATGTAGAGGATCCAGATGTACTCCTTGATCGCGGCGGAACCGGCCCAGATGAACAGCCCGCGCATGATCAGTGCCCCGACGACGCCGTAGAACAGCACCCGGTGCTGGTAGCGCGCAGGCACCGCGAAGTAGCTGAAGATGATCGCCCAGACGAACACGTTGTCCACGGCCAGCGACTTCTCGATCAGGTAGCCGGCGTAGTACTGCCCGGCGAACTCCCCGCCGGCGGTGGCCCAGATGATCAGCCCGAAGCCGATCCCCATCGCGACCCAGACCGCCGACCAGATCGCGGCCTCCTTCGCCGTGATCACATGGGCGTCCCGGTGGGCGAACAGATCGATGGCCAGCATGACCACGATCACCCCCAGGACCGCCAGCCAGATCGTCAACGGCACGTCCATCGCTTGCTCAACTCTCTCTCAGTATGCGAATTCACGAATTGCAGTGCACCTATCATGTCGCGATCGGCCTACGAAGTGCAAGTCTGCGGCGCTATTGCATGACATGCAATGCATGTTACGCTCTTCATCTAGAGGGGAGTACCCCACCACCCGGCAGTCGTCAGCACGTCCGATCCGACATCGGACCGGCACCGGGGGTCATCTCGGTGGCCGGGGAAGACCTCTGGTCCCTACGTCGGAGGAACCATGTCGCAGTCCACCGGAACGACCACGATCCCGCAGCCCCAGCTGAGGCTGCCCACCGCGGCGGATGTGGCCATGTTGGCCGCTGAGCGGCACCCGATGTGCGTGTCGGTGCTGATGACCACAACCCCGTCCGAGCGTCTGCTGCCCAGTGACCGCGCCACACTGCAGGGCCTGATCCTGGATGCCCTGCGGCGGCTGGACGAGGAGCCGGACCGGGAGGCCGCGGCGGCCACGCGGGCAGCCCTGGCGGCCACCGTCGCCATGGCGAAGAACGGACCGACTGATCGCGGGCTGGCCATCCTGGTCAGCCCGGAGGGCACGCACCTGCTCCACCTGCGCGTTGCCCCGCGCAACCGGGTCGTCGTGGACCCGACCTTCGCCACCCGTGACCTGCTCCGATCAGCCGCTGAGGACCCGGCCTTCCTGACGCTGGTGATCGACGGCCGTGCTGCGCGGCTGCTGCACTACGGGCAGCGGTACACCCGCCCGATCCTCGGTCACGACTTCCCGATGATCCGCCCGGACGAGGGTCAGCGGAACCTCGGGGTCCACGGGTGGCGAGCGACCGAGCCCGGCAGGAGCGCATCCGGGCCTTCCTCCGCGAGGTCGACTCCCGGTTGGCTGCCCGTGTCGAGGAGTTCCGACTCCCCGTGGTCCTCGTCGCCAGCGAACGGACGGCGGCGGAGTACCTCGGCGTCGCTCCGGGCCGTCGGATCGCCGCGGTCGTGCGCACGGGCAACGGAAACACCCCTGTGGCGGATCTGGAAGAGGCCGCACGGGCTGCGCTGGCCGTGCACGTGAGCGACCGCGCGGCAGCGGCCCTGGACACGGTCTCCGTCAGGTTGGCGCACGGCAGGGCGGTCGCCGGACTGGCGGCGGCATGGGAGGCGATCGACCAGTCCGACCCGGACCTGCTCGTGGTCGAACGCACGCACGAGGCCGCGGCCCGCCTGTCCGAGAACGGCCTCGATCTTGTCGAGGACCCCGAGGAGCTCGGCGTCCTCGACGACGCCGTCGACGAGCTCATCGAGGCGGCCCTGGCCCGTGGCGCCGAGGTGGTCACGGTCCCCGACGGGGCCCTGGCGCGGCAGGGCCACCTGGTCCTGGCTCTGCGCGGGCCGGCTCCGGCGCGGGTGGGATGATGACGACCACCGAGGGATTGACTTCGATGACCGACACACGTGGCCTGAGCAAGGACGAGTGGGACATGCTCGTCGCTGTCCCGTTCGCGGTCTTCTTCCTGGTCGCCTATGCCGATGGCAGGCTGGCCGCTGCGGAGCGTCGGGCCTTCGCCGCCATCGTCGACGACATCGGGACGCACGCGGATCGCCCGCAGGACGGCCTGGTGCGCGAGGTGATGGGCCAGATCTCCGGGGACCCCGGCCAGATCATGGACCGCCTGGACGGGCAGATGGGGGCCAGTCTCCCCTTCTACGAGGTGCTCTCAGCGGGGCGAACCGTGCTCGACGGCATCCCGGAGGCCGATGAGCCCTGGCCTTCAGGGAAGCGATGATCGACCTGGCGGAGAAGGTCGCCCAGGCGTGGCCGATCCTCGGTCGGCGCACGAGCGTCGAGGAGCAGCGCAGCATCGACTTCGTTCGCGACCGGCTGGGTCTGCCCGGCGTCGGTGGCAGTCGATAACGACCGCTCGGATCGACCGATTCGACCACCGGACCGGCAGCGTCACGCCGTGGGGTCGGCGAAGCCGGGGAGGTGCGCCTCCAGCTCCGGACGGACCGGCACCGTCGCGCCCAACCCGCAGAGCACGCCGACCAGCCCGAGCCAGAGGCGATGGGTGAACAGCTGGTCGGCGGGGATCGTCAGCTGCAGCGCCACCGTGAAGTCCGGGTTCCGGGGATCGTTGACCCGGCCGAACTCGGACTTCAGCCACTCCCGGCTGAACGTGAACTCCTCGTGGCGTGACGGCTCGCTGAACGGCGAGAGGTAGTCGATGAGCTTCTCGACCTCGATGTGCTGGCCCGGTGCGACGAACCCGCCCTCGCGCAGCCGGCGCTCGACAGCGTCAGGGTCGGTGGCGGTCATGGCCCGGATCAGCCCGCCGAACGTCGGCGGCAGCCCCCCGGGCATCACCAGGACGGAGCCGAAGTCGAGCACGCCCATCCGGCCGTCGTCGAGCAGCCGGAAGTTCCCGGGGTGCGGGTCGGTGTGCAGCAGCCCCACTCGGGCCGGCGAGGTGAGGAAGAAGTGCTGGTAGGCCGCGCCGAGGTGGTCGCGGTCGGCGGCGGTGCCGTCGCGGGCCACCTGGGCCAGCCCGACCCCGTCCATCCAGTGGCTGACCAGCACCCCGCGGGTGGCGGCCAGCACGGGCGGCACGTAGTAGTGGGCGTCGCCGTCGTAGGCCGCGGCGAAGGCCCGCTGGTGGTCGGCCTCGGTGCGGTAGTCCAGCTCCTCGCCGAGGCGGGTGCGCAGTTCGGCCACCAGCGGCGGCATCGCCATCCCGCGGGCGACCAGCGAGGTCAGCCGCAACGTGACGGCCAGCGAGCGGACGTCCCCCGCGACCGCATCGGCCACCCCCGGGTACTGGATCTTGACCGCCACGGCCGTGCCGTCGGACCACACCGCGCGATGGACCTGGCCGATCGAGGCCGCGGCGGTCGGGTGCTCGTCGAACTCGCGGAACTCCGAGCGCCAGCCCGGTCCCAGCTCGGCCTCCAGCACGGGGCGGACCTCGGCGAACGGCAGGCCCGGGTTGTCCTCCTGCAGGGCGCCCAGGGCGTGCTGCCACGAGTCGTCGGGGTCCGAGGGGAACAGGGCGTCGACCGTGGAGAGCAGCTGGCCGAGCTTGAGGGCCCCGCCCTTGAGGCGACCCAGCGTGGCCCGGGTGTCGGCGGCGGTCGCGGTGCGGGCCTGCTCGCGGAGTGCCGCGCGGTCCTGTCCGAGGACCCCCTTGGCCTGGATCGTCACGGCTCGGCCGACGGCCCGCACCGGGAGACCGGCGAGCGTGGCGCTGCGGCGGATGCGCGAGGTGGGAACGGGCATGGACCCAGTATCGGTTCTCGGTGCAGGAAGCAGGTCCGGTGGCGGGCTCCGACGGGGCGAAATACCATCTGGGCGCACATTGTCGACTTGCGCATGAGGCGCAAGTCCCGAATGAGAGGGAAGAACACGTGACTGACCTGAGTGAGCGCAACCTTGTCCTGTACGCCGCCGGCTACGACGACGCCGAGTCGGCGACTGAGGACTACGAGGCCCTCAAGGACCTGCGCGATGTGGAGGCCTACATTGTCGCCGCGGTGATCATGGACCGTGATGCTGACGGCAAGATCACTGTCCGCGAGAAGGCTCACCTGGTCAGCGGCGGTGCGCTGCTCGGCGGTGGCGTCGGCGTCGTCATCGGCATCTTCGCCCCACCGCTGCTGGCCGCCACGGCGATCGGTGCCGGCATCGGTGCCGCCATCGGCGGTCTGGTGAAGAAGCACGAGGAGAAGGAGATCTCCAAGGAGATCGAAGACGTCCTGCCGAACAACTCCTCGGCCATCATCGCGATCCTCGACGACGCGTACGCCGACCGTCTGGATGCTGCGCTGGCGAAGGCGAACAAGAAGTCCGTCACGCCGGTTGACAGCGCCGACGCCCAGGGCCTGGCCAAGGCGCTCGAGGGCGGTACTGACGCCGAGCTGATCAAGCAGGTCAACAGCTGACCTGTCGCACGACGTGGTGAGGGGCTCGGCGGCTGGTCTGCCGGACCCCTCACCATCGACCCGTCCTGCACGGACTTCTGGTGCTCGGGCCCCGTGGGGGAGCAGGATGGGGGAGTCGGGCCTCGAGGGCGCCGGGGTCCGGGGTGCCCACCCCAACTCCGGGGCGCTCCGCCACCGAGGATCGCCGGGGAGGTGGGCATGGCCGAGCACGAGCACCGCATCACCGTGGCCCCAGGTCAGCCTGTGGTCGGCCTCGACTTCGACGGGGTCCTGAACATCACCGCCCGAGGTGACCTCCCAGACGGCTACGAGCTGCACATCGTCGAGCTGGACCGGGACAACTGGCCCGACCACCCGTACATCCGCCCGTTGCCCGACGGGCCTGGTCCCTTCCTGCACGGGGTGGTCGTCAGCCGGGAGCACGGCCCGATGGTCCGCGGCTGGATCTCGGCCGGGGCGCGCGTCGTCTGGGCCACCACGTGGGAGCGTGCGGTCCTGCCCAACGCGCACCTCTGTGACATCCCCGAGCTTCCGGTCCTGGAGATCTCGAAGGTCCTGGCAGGGCAGCTCCCGCAGCGCACGGCGGACTGGAAGGTCGCCGGGCTTCAGGCGGCCTTCCCCGGCCACCCCCTGGTGTGGGTCGACGACTTCGGCGCCGATCGGCGCGGCCAGTCGATGTACGGCGACCCGCCGGCGCCGATGCTGGTGGTTGCCCCCGAGGAGGCCATCGGTCTCACGCCCGAGCAGTCCGCTGAGGTGCTGGCATTCGTCGAGCGCTGGGCCCCTCGCAGCCGGGCATGAGAGCTTCTGATCGGTGGCGGTGACGGCCGGAAGCGGCCCACCGCACTAGAACCACCGACCGCCGCGCCGCACTACGCTGCGGCGATGGCCCACATCAGCGCCGTGTGCGTGTTCCACACCCTGCATCCCGAGCCGACGAACCCTGATGGAACGACCGCGATCGACAAGCGGGCGATCTCCGGGCCGGTCGCGTTGGGCCCGCTCGGGCTGGCCGGGGACCGACAGTCAGACACCGAGCACCACGGAGGTGAGGACCAGGCGGTCTACCTCTACGCCGACGAGGACGCCGAGTGGTGGGCCGCCGAGCTCGGCCGGGAGATCCCGCCCGGGCTGTTCGGCGAGAACCTGCGCACCTCGGGGATCGACCTGAGCGGGACCCGCATCGGCCAGCGGTTCCGCGTGGGGGAGTCCGTCGTCCTCGAGGTGACCGCCCCCCGGACGCCGTGCGTGACGTTCGCGCGCCGGATGGGCGAGGAGCACTGGGTGCGGCGGTTCACCGAGCGTCGCGCTCCGGGGGCCTACGTCCGGGTCGTGGAGCCGGGGGCGATCAGCGCGGGGGATGAGGTCGTCCCCCAGGCGACTCCCGCGCACGACGTGACCGTCGCCGACCTGCTGCCCCCGATCGAGCCGGGGTCCTTCGCGAGGCTGCTGGCCGCCGAGGACGCGGGTGCCGTCGGGCTCAGCGATCGGCTGCGCAGCAAGGCGCTGAAGGCTGTTGGCGGCTGATTCCGTGGCGGTTGCCCTGCGACCCCCGGCCCGGCGTTGGTCGTCGATTCGGTCGTTGCCATCCACCGAATCGAGGACCACCACGACGGCGCAACGAGGGAGGGCTCAGCCCTCGTCAGGGGCGTCGCGGAGGTCGTCCTCGGGGTGGCTGACGGTGCCGTGGCCCAGCTCCCAGAGCCGGATGCCACCAGAGATCCCCGCCTCGTTGGGCACGATCGTCACGTCGTCGCCGAGGTCCAATGCCAGGCGCTGGGCGTTGCCGCCGCCGACGTAGAGCCGGTCCCAGACGAACATCGGCCGCAGGCCGTCCACCGCCTTGCGCACGCGTCGCGACCAGCGCTTGGCGCCCAGCTCCCGGCGGGCGAGGTCACCGATCCACTCGTCGTAGAGCACGCCCTTGCGGACCGGTGAGCGCGAGACCTCGATCTTGGGCACGAGGCTGCCGTCGTCGAACACCGCGCAGCCCAGGCCGGTGCCCAGTGTGAGGACCACCTCGAGGCCCTCGCCCGAGACGACCGCCGCCCCGTGGACCTCCGCGTCGTTGACGACCCTCGTCGGGATGCCCAGGCCCCGGGCCAGTGCGGTCTGGGCGTCGAAGTGGTCCCACGCACGCTCCAGGTCCGGATCCACCGGCGAGTGCGGGCCGTTCGTGGTGATGTAGTGCGGGGTCGTGATGACCCGGCCGTGACGGATCATGCCCGGCACGCCCACCGTGGCGCGATCGGCTGGGGGCAGGGTCTCGGCAAGCTCGCAGAGGAGCTCGACGAAGTGCTGCGGTGACATCGGGTAGGGCGTGGGGATGCGCACCTTGTCGGCGACCATCGCCCCCTCGTGATCCAGGACGGAGCCCTTCAGCCCGCTTCCCCCGCAGTCGATGGCCAGTGTCCGCTCGAGTTCCACGAGCACAGCGTGCCGCATCAGCCACGGTGAGCGCCGAACAAACAGGCCCAACGTCCCCGGTCGGTGCCTCGGATCGCGTTCGGTGTGCTGGAGTCCGAGGGGGATCGCGTCGGATCTGGACGAACACGATCAGCTCAAACCCGACGCGATCCGGGGAGGGTCATCCGGTGCGCAGGGCCAGGGTGTGGCGGATTCTTGCCCATGCTTGCTCCGGGCGTCGGTCTATGTCCTCCCACGTGAAGCGCAGAACCACATACCCCCGCGCGGCGAGGCGCTGGTCGCGAGTTCGGTCCGGCTGGTAGCGATCGGGCCCGTGGAAGGCGCGGCTGTCGAGCTCGACGACCGTCCCGGTGGGCCGATGGAACGCATCCACGACCCCGACGAGTCCGTCGGAGTCGTAGATGGGCACGTTGAACTCCCACCCGCTGTCGACCGTCCTGATCCCCTGATGGAACCGCCACTCGAGGACCGAGTGCGGCTCGGTGGCACATGTCCGCGCGATCCATCGTGACCTTGCAGCCCCGGTCATCCCGTGGGCCAGGCTGGCAGCCTCGACGAGGTCCTTGGCGCCGAGGAGGCCTCGTTGCAGCGCATCGGTGATCAGGTCGACGGATTCGGCGGGGGGGAGTGTCCGGATCAGGTCGGCGATCGTCTGGAGTGGATCTGTCAGGCCCAGTCCCGCAGCCTCCACCGTGGTGGCCTCCGGGAGTCGTGACCGGTGCACGTGGACCCCCGGCGCAGCGACAGCGAACGTCGCGATGCCGTGGAGTCCTCCGCTTGAGCGAAGCCCCCAGAGGTTGCCGGCCGTGGCGTGGCTGACCACCAGTCGGCCAGCGAGGGCCACCGCGCGAGCGCACTGCCACGGGCCGGGCTCCACCTCGCGGTTGCGCAGGACGCGAGGGGTGAGCGCCACCCAGGTGCCCGCCCGGATCAGCGCACGCTGCCGGTCGTCGCTCCAGCCCTCAGCTCGGGCCTGCGAACGAGTGAAGACACCGTCCTGATGGACGGCCACAGCCGGTTGGAGCAGGCCGGCAGGGACCCCGATCCGAGGCACGAGAACCAGTCGCGGCATGCCCCGAATCCTCACGGGCAGGGGAGCCCCCGAGAAGTCGCCCGACGACATCTGTGGACGAAGCCCGCCGCCGCCCCGATCCATCCCCAGAATCGTGTTCGGTCTGCTGGGTGCCATGCGGGATCGAGTCGGATCTCGAACGAACACGATCAGCTCAAACCCGACGCGATCCAGAGAGGGAGCCGGTAGCCGGCCACGGGTGCGGGTATGGGCGAGAATCGTGGTCGTGACCTCGCCCGTTCCGGACTCTTCACCCCCGCGCTCGCCCGTTCCGGTTGCGCCTGCCTTGTTGCCTCATGCTTTGTCGCCGGTTGCCGATGCCGTGCTCGACGCCTTGGAGGCCGAGGCCATCTGGGCGCTGCGTGAGACGGCGGCGGCGTTCCGCAACCCGGTGATGCTCTACAGCATCGGCAAGGACTCCGGCGTGATGCTGCACCTCGCCGCGAAGGCGTTCGCGCCAGGGCCGATCCCCTTCCCGGTGCTGCACGTGGACACCACGTGGAAGTTCCGCGACATGATCACGTTCCGCGGCGAGATGGTCGAGCGGTACGGCTTGGACCTGCGGGTTGCCACGAACACTGATGCGGTCGCCGAGGGCGTCACGCCGTTCAGCCACGGCGCCCAGGAGTACACGCGCCTGATGAAGACCGTCGCGCTGCGGGCGGCCCTCGACGAGGGCGGGTACGACGCGGCGATCGGCGGGTCGCGCCGCGACGAGGAGCGCAGCCGGGCCAAGGAGCGGATCTTCAGCCTGCGGATGCCCGGGCACCGCTGGGAGCCCCGCCGCCAGCGGCCGGAGCTGTGGCACACGGTCAACGCCGAGCTCACCGCGGGTCAGACGATGAGGACCTTCCCGTTGTCGAACTGGACCGAGATCGACGTGTGGCACTACGTGCGCCGCGAGGGCCTGCCCGTCGTCCCGCTGTACTTCGCCGCCGATGCGGCCCACGGTGGTCCGCGGCGGCCAGCTGATCGTCGTCGACGACGACCGGATGGAGCTCGAACCGGGTGAGGCGCCCGTCGAGCGGCTCGTCCGGTTCCGGTCCCTGGGCTGCTACCCCCTCAGCGCGGCTGTCGAGTCACCGGCTGCCACCCTCGACGAGGTGATCGCCGAGATGGAGGGCTCGCGGCAGTCCGAGCGTGCCGGCCGGATGATCGACGGCGAGGGCGGTGCCTCGATGGAGGCCAAGAAGGTCGAGGGGTACTTCTGATGGGCCTGATCCGCCTGGTCGCCTGCGGCAGCGTCGATGACGGCAAGTCCACCCTGATCGGCCGGCTCCTGGCCGACACCGACTCCGTGCCCGAGGACACCCTCGAGCTGGCCCGGACGGTGCGGCGCGCGGGCTCGACGATCCCGGCGGGGGAGATCGACTACTCGCTGCTCACCGACGGGTTGGAGGCCGAGCGCGAGCAGGGCATCACGATCGACGTGGCCTACCGGCACATGGCGCTGCCCGACGGCCGGCGGGTCGTCATCGCCGATGCCCCCGGGCACGAGCAGTACACCCGCAACATGGCCGTCGCAGCCTCGACCGCCGATGTGGCGCTGCTGCTTGTCGACGCCGCTCGCGGGGTGCACCCGCCAGACCTACCGGCACCTGACGATCTGCGCTCTCATGGGCGTGCATCACGTGATCATCGCGGTCAACAAGCTCGACGCCGTCGGCTTCGACCACGCCCGGTTCTCTGAGCTCGCCGATGCGGTGGCCGGTGCGGCCGCCCGGCTGGACTTCTCGCGAGTGCACGGTCATCCCGGTCAGCGCCCTGGCCGGCGACAACGTGCACCACCTCCTCAGAGCGCACCGCCTGGTACGCCGGACCGAGCGTCCTCACGGCCATCGGCGAGACCCACGAGCTCGACGCGCCACCCGCGACCGCGTCCCGGCCGGCCCGCGTGCCGGTGCAGACCGTCGTCCGCGCGGACGGGTTCCGCGGCGTGGCCGGCACCTTGGTCACCGGTCAGCTCGCCGTCGGCGACGAGGTGTCGGTGGCCGGGGTGGGCGTGACCGGTCGGGTCGGTCGGCTGCTGGTCGCCGGCGCTCGATCGGGAGCGGGCAACCGCGGGTGACGCGGTGGCCGTCGAGCTGGTACCGGACCTCGACGTGACGCGCGGCGACCTCCTCGAGTCAGCCTCCGGCGATCCGGTGGTCCCGGCGGACCGGTTCTCCGCCGATGTCGTCTGGCTCGGCGAGGAGCCGCTCGCGCACGGCCGCTCGTACCTGCTGGTCTGCGGACCGCTGGTCGTCCCCGCGGTCGTCACCAGCGTGCGCCACCGCCTCGACGTGACCACCGGATCCGAGGAGGCCGCGCGCGTCCTGAACCTCAACGACGTCGGTCGTGTGGAGGTGGCCACGGACCGCCCGGTGCCGATCGAGCCGTACGTGCACAGCCGGGACACCGGCGGCTTCGTGCTCGTCGACCGGCTCTCGGCCGACACCGTGGCCGCGGGCATGGTGCGCTACGCGCTGCGCCGTTCGGCGAACGTGCGCAGCCACGAGTTCGTCGTCGATCGCGCCGCGCGCGAGCGCCTCAGCGGCCACCACGGCCGCGTCCTGTGGCTCACCGGGCTGTCCGGCTCGGGCAAGTCCACGATCGCCGACGCCGTCGAACGGGACCTGCACGCCCAGGGCGTGCGCACGTTCGTCCTCGACGGCGACAACGTCCGCCACGGCCTGAACAAGGACCTGGGCTTCACCACCGAGGACCGGGCCGAGAACGTCCGCCGCGTGGCCGAGGTCGCCAGGCTGATGGTCGAGTCGGGCACGGTGGTGATCGTCGCGCTGGTGTCGCCGTTCCGCGGCGACCGGCGGGCTGCCCGCGACCTGTTCGATCCCGGCGACTTCGTCGAGGTGTTCGTGCGGACGCCGGTCGAGGTCTGCGCCGCCAGGGACCCCAAGGGCCTCTACGCGAAGGCCGCATCCGGGGACCTGCCCAACCTGACCGGCGTCGGCCAGGACTACGAGGAGCCGTTGTCACCCGAGTTGGTGGTTGCCGGCGACGGAGACCTCGCCGAGTCGGTCAGCACCGTCGTCGCTGCCGCGGTCCGGGAGTAGGTGCGGGCCCGCCCCGCGAGCTGCTCCCGATTGGACGATCCACTCCCATCGGGTCGGGAGCGGATCGCCGGGACGGGAGCGGATCGCCGTTGGCCGCCTTTCGGCGGTGGAACATGCCCGGCGTTTCGGCTATTGCCTACCATTCCGATCGGGTATGGTTCGGTCCATGCTCCTCACGGTTCTTGTCTTCGCCCTCGTCGGATCCGCCGCACAGATGGTGGACGGCACCCTCGGAATGGGCTTCGGAGTCACCTCGGCCACCCTGTTGACGCTCCTGGGCTACTCAGCGGTGGCGGCGTCGGCGGGCACGCACGCGGCGAAGATGGGCACCACATTCGTCTCGGGCATCAGCCACTGGCGCGAGGGGAACGTCGACCTCCGGGTGATGGCTGTCATCGCGGTACCCGGTGTGATCGGAGGCTTCATCGGGGCGGTGATCCTCACCACGGTGGCCTCGAACACCGCCCGGCTGTGGATGGCATGCATCCTGTTCCTCCTGGGCCTGGTGATCATCGCGCGCTTCGGCTTCGGCCGGAACCTGTTCCCGGAGATCAGCGCCCGCACGCGGCACCTCTGGCCGGTCGGGCCTGATCGGTGGACTCGTGGATGCCACCGGCGGCGGCGGTTGGGGCCCGGTGGCGACGCCGTCGCTGCTCACGCTCACCCGGCATGAGCCCCATCGCGTGGTCGGGACGGTCAACGCCGCCGAGTTCTTCGTGGCGGTGGCCGCCTCGGCGGGCTTCCTGTTCGGCGCCGGGGACTCCGGGATGCCCTGGTTGCCGGTGCTCGGACTCGTCGTCGGTGGGGCGATCGTCGCCCCGTTCGCTGCCCGACTCGCACGACGGGCGCCCACGGCGATCCTGGGCGTGTGCGTCGGCGGCATGGTGCTGGTCAGCAACACGGCGGTGATCTCGAAGGTGCTCGGGAGTCCCGGGCGCGGTGGCGGGGACGCTCGTCCTGGGCATCGTGGTCGCCACGGGGGCGTTGGCGCTGCGCGTGCACCGCGCGGGTCCCCGCGTCGCCACGGTGGTCCCAGAGGTGGATGAGCCGGCGGCCCTGCACTGACGCGGGCGGCGCGTGTGACCCCGAGCCGCACGCACCCGGTTAGGCGGTCCCTCCAGCCGGGCAATCGAGGGACCGACATGCCACGATGGGCCGGTCATCACCACTCGCAGGAGGATTGCATGTCCGAGCTCGACGATCGATTCACCGCTGCTGCCGACGCCTCGAAGACCCTGCCGGCACGCCCGGACAATGACACGCTGCTGCAGATGTACGCGCTCTACAAGCAGGCCACGGTCGGCGACGTCGAGGGCAAGAGGCCGGGTTTCACGGATCCGGTCGGCAAGGCCAAGTACGACGCGTGGGACAAGATCAAGGGCATGTCGGCCGACGATGCCAAGGCCGCGTACGCGGACCTCGTGGAGGGCCTGGCCGGCTGACTGGCGATTACCACGCCCCTCGGCCGTTCGGGTACCCTGTGGGCGTCCGTCGGACGGGGAGGCGTCGCCTAGTGGTCTATGGCGCCCGCCTGCTAAGCGGGTTTGGGGTTTAGAGCCCCATCGAGGGTTCAAATCCCTCCGCCTCCGCCGAACGCACGCTGGTGGCTCCGGGTCAGCCCGGGGCCACCGTTGCGTGTTCCGGCGGTCAGAGGTGCGCCGGGGAGGTCCCGCGATTTCGTCATCGCCACCCGGGTCGGATAACCTTGGGAGGCCCCGTTGGGGCACTGCGCCTGTAGCTCAGCGGATAGAGCATCTGACTACGGATCAGAAGGCCAGGGGTTCGAATCCCTTCAGGCGCGCCAGCAGTTGAGACGCAAACCGAGCCGGTCGAGAGGGGTGCCCGGGCTTTCGTTGGGCTCGGCGGGTGAGAGACCGGGCACCGGGGGACGCCGGACCCGTCAAACCACGGTTCATGAGCAACAGGGTGAAACGGAGGCCAGTCGGCGCTACCTTTGGTGCATGGGACGCGCGCGCTACTCCGGTGATGTTCATCTCGGAAGACCAATTGGGTGGCTGTTTCCTGGCGGTAGGTGATGTTCCTGATAGCGGTTTTGGGCGGGATGTGGGTGATTGGCAACACGGATGCGTTTTCGTGGTTGGGGGATCTTCTGCGCGGGACGTGACCGCACAGCCTTGAGCGCAGTGAGCCGACTACAGGATGACCGGCCCTGCGCTCAACCGCCCAGGAACGCGCGGTACCAGGCGTAGGACGTCTTCGGGATGCGCCGTTGCGTCGGGTAGTCCAGGTGCAGCAGCCCGAAGCGCGGGCGGTACCCCTCGGCCCACTCGAAGTTGTCCATCAGCGACCACACGAAGTAGCCGCGGACGTCGACGCCGGCGTCGATCGCCTCCCCGACTGCCGCCACGTGGCTGCGCAGGTACTCCACGCGCCGCGGGTCGTCGACGTGTGGCTCGGGCTGCTCGACGCAGCTCGTCGGGGAAGGCCGCGCCGCTCTCGGTGACCATGACCGGCGGCAGCGCGTCGGCGTACCGCTCGTGGATCCCGACCAGGACGTCGCGCAGGCCGCCGGGGACCACCGGCCACCCCATGGCGGTCTGCTCGAACTCGTCCATCGCCACCAGCTCGAAGGGGAACGGGTTGCCCGGCCCGGGGGCCTTCACCGTGGTCGGGTTGTAGTAGTTGACCCCGAGCACGTCCAGCGGCTGGGCGATGATCGCCAGGTCCCCCTCCAGGACGCAGGACCGGTCGGTGGGGATCCCGACCTCCTCGAGGGTCGGGTAGCGTGCCCAGCAGGCAGGGGTCCAGGTAGGTGCGGTTCTGGATCGCGTCGATGGCGGCCGCAGCAGCGGCGTCCTCCGCGGAGTCGGTCAGCGGCCACCATCGGCGACAGGTTGTGGGTGATCCCGACCGACGCGCCCGGCGCGGCCGCGCGGATGCGCCTGTGTGGCCAGTCCATGGGCGAGCAGGACGTGATGGGTGGCCGGGAACGAGTCGAAGAGCAGCGCCCGACCCGGCGCGTGGGCGCCGAACGCGTACCCGTGGGTGGAGACCACGACCGCCTCGTTGATCGTGATCCACGTGTGCACGCGGTCGCCGAGACGGCGGGCGACGTGATCGGCGTACTCGGCGAACCGGTGCGCGGTGTCGCGGTCCAGCCAGCCGCCACGGTCCTCCAGCGCCTGGGGCAGGTCCCAGTGGTAGAGCGTGACGACGGGCGCGATCCCGCTCTCGAGCAGCCCGTCGACGAGCCGCTCGTAGAAGTCGAGCCCGCGGGGTTCGACCGCGCCCTCGCCCGTGGGGACCACGCGCGGCCAGGAGATGGAGAACCGGTAGGCGTTCACGCCGAGCTCCGCCATGAGGGCCACGTCCTCGGGCCAGCGCACGTAGTGGTCGCAGGCGATGTCGCCAGTGGAGCCCTCGGCGATCCGCCCGGGCGTGTGGGCGAAGGTGTCCCAGATCGACGGGCCCTTGCCGTCGGCCTCCGGCGACCCCTCGATCTGGTACGCCGCGGTGGCGGTCCCCCAGAGGAATCCGGGTGGGAATGCGGCACGGGTTCGGCCGTCGGACAGCGTGCCGGGATCGCCCGGGCTCCACGGGATGGTCATGGACCGCCAGCCTGCCATGGGTACGCCCGTCGTGGCCCCGTGAGTCGGGTGCCGATCAGGCGGGGCGGCCCCTTGCTCGTCGTCAGGACTCGCCCAGCACCAGGCGCGCGACGTCGGCGGGGGTGGCGGCCAGCAGGTCGATGTCCTCCCGGGGGATGCCGGGGGTCTGGTGTCCCCAGCCCGCTGCGACGGCGAGCACCCCGGCCGCGCGGGCGGCGATCATGTCGCCCGGGCTGTCGCCGACGAACACGACCCGGTCGGCCGGGAGGCCGAGCCGCTCGAGGGTCAGGTGGATCATCTCGGGGTTGGGCTTGGGTCCGCTGACGAGGTCGACGGTGACCACCGTGTCGAACAGGGCGTCGAGCCCGTGCGCGCCGAGGACCACCGCGGCCGACCGGGCGTCGGAGTTCGTCGCCACCGCGGTGGCCACCCCGGCGGCGCGCAGCGCCACGAGCAGCTCGACGATCCCCGGGTAGGGCTCGATCCGGGCGACCTCCTCGGCCAGCGCATCGTGGAAGACGTCGTCCTCGGCGTCGGTGGCCTCGTGGCCCAGCAGGGCGCTGACCAGGTTGCGCGCCGCACCGAGGTGCGCCACCGGCTCGAGCTCGGCCAGGGTGATCTCCCGGCCCACGGCCACCGAGTAGGCGTGCAGCGCCGGGATGAACGTGTTGATCAGCGTCCCGTCCTGGTCGAAGACCACCGCCAGGTACTGCCGACGCCTCATCACCTCGACCTCCTCAGTCACCAGGCTCACAGCTCCCGGACCACCCGGGCCGGGTTGCCGACCGCGACGACCCGGCTGGGGAGGTCCTTGACCACGACCGCGCCCGACCCGACGACCACGTCGTCGCCGATCGTCACGCCGGGCCCGACGATGACCCCGCCGCCGAGCCAGACCCGACTGCCGATCGTGATCGGGAATCCCAGCTCGCGCCCGGAGATCCGCTCCTGCGGCGTCGACCGGATGCGTGGCCGTCAGCAGCTGCACCCCGGGCGCGAGCATCGTGTCGTCGCCGATCCGGATCTCGGCGACGTCGAGCAGCACGCAGTTGGCGTTGGCGTAGAAGCGCTCGCCGAGGTGGATGTTGAAGCCGTAGTCGACGTGCAGGTTCGGCTCGATCTCGAACGACTGCCCGGTGCTGCCGAGCAGATCGGTCAGGATGGCCCTGCGCTGCTCCGCGGCCTCGGGCGGCGTGTGGTTGAACCGGAACTCCAGGGACCGCGCCCGGGCGCGGGCCGCAACCAGCTCCGGGTCGTTGGACAGGTACGGCTCGCCGGAGACCATCAGTTGGAACTCGATCCCGGTCGGCAGGTCATCACGCATGGGTCAGTCCTACCAGTCCGGACGCCTATAGTCCGGCGGGTGGAGATCCTGGGATGGCTGCGCCCGGCGCGCACCGTCCCGGTCACCCGGTGGCGCTCCACGTCACGCTGGTCGCCGACTCCAGCGAGCCTGGTGGTGCTGCTGGTTGGCCTCTACGCCTTCGGGACCGGCGAGGCGCTCATCGTCCAGGGCGGCCTCGGCGTGAGCCCCTGGACCGTTCTGGCGCAGGGCCTGTCCACGATCCTGCCCGTGTCGATCGGCATGGCCACCTTCCTGGTCAGCGCACTGGTCCTCCTGCTGTGGATCCCGCTGCGCGAACGGCCCGGCCTGGGCACCATCGCCAACGCGATCGTGATCGCGGTGGCGCTGCAGGTCGGTGTCGCCCTGATACCCGACGCCGGACGGCGTGGCCCGCCCAACTCGCGCTCGTCCTGGCCGGGATCGCGATGATCGGCCTGGGCAGCGGGCTCTACCTGACCACCAACCTCGGCCCCGGTCCGCGCGACGGCTGGATGACCGGGATCCACCTGCGCACCGGGTGGCCCGTGGGTCGGGTGCGGCTGGGCATCGAGCTCGTCGTCCTCGTCGTCGGCTGGCTCCTCGGCGGGACTGTCGGACTCGGCACCGTCCTGTTCGCGGTCCTCATCGGACCGGCCGTGGCCCAGGGCCTGGCGATCGCCGGCGCGGTGGGCGGTGTGCCCGGTTCGGAGGGCACGGGGACGACTGAGGACGAGTTCCCCGAGCTCGACGCCTGAGCGATGGCCCAGGCGCCAGGGCGCCACGGGCGGGGGACACGTGCACGTGGGTCGCTCCTCACGCCGCCTTGGCGCGCCCTCACGGGCATAGCCTGCGCACATGGCCGAGGGACCGCCGGACACAGGGCTGCGCAGTGGCATGCGCCGCGCGGTCGGTGGCGCCCTCGACGCCACCGTGGGCCGGGTGGGCCACACGGTCACCGAGGCGGCCATGGACGTCACGGGAGCCACCGCCCAGCAGGTGATCGAGGACCTCGAGCCGTACCTGATCGCCGAGGCGATCCCGAGGATCGTCGACGGGCTCACGCCCTACCTGACCGACAAGGTCGTCCCGGAGGTGCTGGAGGGCATCACCGACCACCTGGTCGCCGACACCGTCCCCGACATCGTCGATGGCGTCACGGCGCACCTGGTGGCCGTGACGGTGCCGCAGGTGGTCGACGGGGTGACCCCGCGGCTGGTGGCGGATCTGCTGCCGAAGCTGCTGGAGGACCTGCGCCCCTATCTCGAGGCCGAGCTCGTCCCGCGGATCGTCGAGGGCCTCGTGCCCTACATCCAGGAGCAGGTGGCCCCGGAGCTCATCGACGGGCTGATGCCCAAGATCCGTGATGAGGTCGCCCCGCAGCTCATCGAGGCGCTGATGCCCCGCATCGAGGAGCAGATCGCGCCGCAGCTGATCGATGCGCTGATGCCCAAGATCCGCGACCAGATCGCCCCCGACCTGGTCGACGCGCTGATGCCGCGCATCCGCGACGAGATCGCTCCGCAGCTCGTCGATGCGTTGATGCCCAAGATCACCGACGAGGTCGCGCCACAGCTCGTCGATGCCCTGCTGCCCAAGATCCGGACCGAGGTCGTCCCGCTGATCCTGGACGACATCATCGACGACCCGCGTGTCCGCGACCTGATCCGCGAGCAGAGCCAGGGCCTGTTCCTCGACGCGCTGGAGTCCGTCCGCGAGAACCTGGCGGACGCCGACGTGCTCGTCGAGCGCTTCGGACGGCGCCTGTGCGCAAGCCCGCACGCCGCAGGCGGAGTCGGCGGTCACGCTGATGCTCGACGCTGCCGGTGACGACGACAAGACCCCGGCCCGCCTGACCCGCGAGAACCTCGCCGAGCAGCGCGCGTGTGTGGCGCGCCATGCCGGTTCCCCCGGCCCCGCCCGGCCGGGAGTTCGCCCACGCCGGGGTCGTGACCCGCCTGGTGGCCTTCGCGCTGGACACCACCGCTCGTGGCTGGCTGGTCAGCCAGGGCTGTCCGCCCTCGTCAACCTCCTGAGACGATCCTTCGGACCCGGTCCCGCAGTGGCTGGTCGCGGGCCTCACCGTCATCGCGGCCTCGCTCGTCCCGATCTACCTCGGTGTGTGCTGGTGGCTGACGGGGCGCATCGCTCGGCTCCTGGCTGGTCGGGCACGCGCGTGTGCACGCCCGATGGGCGCAACCCGGGGCTGGTCAGGGCGCTGGTCCGGGCTGGGTCGGCGTGCTCGGGATCGTGGTGTGGATCATCTCCGGGGATCTTCAGCCTCTTCGATCCCAAGCGGCGATCGCTGGCTGGATCGCCTGACTGCACACCGAGGTGCGCTACGTGGTGCCCCTCGACCAGCAGCGCCGGTACATCCGCCAGGCGCTCCAGGCGCGGCAGGACGCAGGCGAAGGCATCGCAGCATGGCCGTCGACCCCGCAGCCGGGACGTCGACCGAGGGGCCGTGACGCCGGACCTTGAGGCGGGCGCAAGGCCTCTGCCTGCGCCGGGTCCGGCGACTGCGCGGGTAGCCTGCACCACGACCGCGAACACGCCACAGGAGGTTGCATGCCGCCCCGCCCCGAGCCCCTGCCGGACGGCACGATCATGTTCCACGCGGGGTTCCACAAGACCGGGACGACGGCGCTGCAGTCGGCGTTCGCCAGTAGCCGCCCGCAGCTGCTCGAGGCCGGCGTGCTGTATCCCGGCAACCGTCGCTCGCACCATCGGGCGGCCATGGTGGTCACCAAGCGCACGTGGGGGTGGGAGGAGCGGGGGGGCCGGCGCACCGAGCCCAAGTACTGGGGGCGCGTGGCCCGTGCCGCCCTTGCGCACCAGGGTCGGGTCGTGATCTCCAGCGAGGGGTTCGCCCTGGCCGACGACGCCGCCCTGGACAAGATCGTGGCTCGGTTGGGCGCCGAGCGCCTGCACGCGGTCTTCACCCTGCGCCCGATGGCGCGACTGCTGGCCTCCTCCTGGCAGCAGTACCTGAAGTACGGGCTGGCCATGCGCTACGAGAACTGGCTGAAGAACGTCTTCGCGGCTCCCCCGGAGTGCCCGCCGACCCCCAACTTCTGGCGCCGCAACGACCACGCCGGGATCATGGCGCGCTGGGCGGAGCGGCTGGGTCCGGACAGGGTGAGCCTGGTCGTCCTCGACGAGGGCGACCGCGACTACCTGTTCCGCACGTTCGAGCACATGCTCGCCCTGCCCAACGGGCTGCTCGTCCCGGACCCGGACCTCAGTGCCAGCAACCGCTCGATGACCGCGGCCGAGGCCGAGATGCTCCGCCAGGTCAACCTCGGCGGGGCCAAGCGCTGGGACTGGCCCCAGTACGAGAAGCTCGTCCGCCGGGGGGCCATCCTCCGGATGGTCGAGTCGCGCACCCCTGAGTCGGACGAGGAGTCGCTCGGCACCCCCGAGTGGGCGGTCCGGGCGGCCCAGGACGTGGGCGCGCAGACGGCTGAACAGGTCGCAGCCCTGGGCATCACCGTGCACGGGAACCTCGCCAGCCTTGCCGATCCGATCCCGGCTGGAGACCCGCCGACCGACGCCCTGCGGCTGCCGGTGCACGCGGCGGCAGAAGCTGTCCTCGGTGCGATCTCGGGGGCGATGGCCGGCAAGCCGGTGGCACCCGAGACCGACCAGTCGATCAACAAGCTCGACCTGCCCGCCGTCCAGAGGCTGAGCACCCGCGAGGCCGCGGACCTGCTCAAGCTCCGGCTCGGAGAGGCCCGGGAGTGGCGGGTAGCCAGGTTGAGGCGGTCGACCAGGGCGGCATTCCGCCGCACCTAGCCCCGCCTCGTGCCAGCGGGCAGGCCGTTGCCGCCGGCACCATCGGCGGTGCGGCGAACGAGGCTCAGTGCCCCTTGGGTGCCTGTCTCGCGGTGCGCTGGCTCGCAGCCCTGCGGGCCCGGCGGCTGCGGTACATGGCGTCGTCGGCGCGAGCCACGAGGTCTGCCAGGCGGTCGGTGCTGCGCAGTTCGGCGACTCCGGTGCTGATCGAGATGCCTGCCGGCATCCCAGCCGCGTGCGGGTCGTCGGTCTGCACTGCCGTCGCGAGGCCCGCGGCTATCCGGGCCGCCGCGCTGGCATCGCAGGAGGGCAGCAGCAGCACGAACTCGTCCCCGCCCCACCGGCCCACGACGTCGCTGCGGCGAACAACGGTCGTGGCGACGCGCGCCACCTCCCGGAGGGCAGCATCACCGGCGTTGTGCCCGTGGGTGTCGTTGTAGCGCTTGAAGTCGTCGAGGTCGAAGAGCACCACCGACAGCGGCTGATCGGCGCGCGTCGTGGCGCCGATCGCATCCGCCGCCATCGCCTCGAAGGCCTGCCGGTTGTAGGCGCCGGTCACGTGGTCCCGGGTGGCTGCGCGGATCAGCGTCCGGTGGTAGCGGTTGATCACGATCACCGCCAGCGCCACGATCGCCAGGCAGGACACGGCCCCGAACGCCAGGCTGAACCCGAACGTCCCCAGATCGGTGGGGGCCGGGCACTCCTGCACGGCCCGCGTGGCCGCCAGCCACGTGCCGGTGATGACGGGCAGGAACCCGGCAGTCAGCGCCACGATCAGGGCCAGCAGGATCCGCCGGCGCTCCCGCGCGAAATCGGCATCCATGGTGGTTCCCTTCGCTGCCGCACATGGGCGGTTGTTCCACGGTAGGCCCGGCGGAGCCGCCGATGGCACTGGGATTCGCCCGGATGGCCGAAGGCTGCTCGCAGCGCATCCGGGGCCCTCGTGGCGCCATACTCACCGCAGACCACGACTCCCAGGAAGGGGAGATGCATGTCGGGCAAGTTCGAGCTCTACACGGACAACGCGGGCAAGTTCCGGTTCCGGCTCAAGGCCAGCAACGGCCAGACCATCGCCGCCAGCCAGGGCTACGCCTCCAAGAAGTCGGCCCTCGAGGGGATCGAGTCGGTGCGCAAGCACTCCGCTGACGCGCCGATCGTCGAAGTCGACGAGTAGGTCGCGCCAGCCTGGGCCATTGTCAGCGGCAGATGGCATGCTGTGCCGGTGCGTCGACGTCCCGGCCAGCTCCTGGTGTGGGGTGCGGCATGCGCCGCTCGCCCTGACGGCCTGTGGAGCGACCCCCGCCGCCGCTCCCCTCGAGCCGGCAGCGTCATCCAGCCGGCCATCCCACTCCCGGCCGCGGAATCGGCGAGCCCGGCGGCCCCCGTCGATCCTGTCCTGGCCTGCGTCGCGCAGATTCCCGAGGATGTGCGCATCGGCCAGACGATGCTCGTCACGACCACGGACATCACCCGGGTCCAGGGATGGCTCGATGACGGGCTGATCGCCGGGATCCTCTCCAACGGGCGCCTGACGCCCGCGCTGGCCGGCGCCCTCGACGGGGCGACCACCGGCACCCAGTACGGGGCCCTCCTGGCCGCCGACGAGGAGGGTGGCCAGGTCCAGCGCTACCGCGACGTCATCGGCCCGATCCCCTCGGCCCGGCAGCAGGCGAACACCATGACTCCCGACGAGGTCCGCGCCATGTACGCCGACCACGGGGCCGCCCTGGCCGACTGGGGCGTCGACCTCGTGCTCGCCCCCGTCGTCGACGTGGGGTACGGCCCCGGCATCGGCTCCCGCTCCTACTCCAGGGACCCGCAGGTCGTGACCGAGTACGGCACCGCTGCCGCCCGGGGCTACGCGGATGCCGGGTTGCTCCCGGTGCTCAAGCACTTCCCCGGACATGGCAGCACCACGGGGACACGCATTACGAGGGCTCCGTCGGCCCGTCCCTCGACGAGCTGCGCTCGACCGACCTCCTGCCCTTCGAGGCGATCCCGCAGGAGGTCGACGTCGCGGTGATGGTCGGCCACACGACGATCCCGGGCTACTCCAAGGAGCCGAGCAGCCAGTCCAGGCGGGTGATCGAGGGGCTCCTGGTCGACGAGCTCGGCTTCGACGGGCTCATCGTCAGCGACGCCCTGGGCATGCAGGCTGCCGGTGCACCGGACCAGGGCAGTGCCCTGGTCGGGTTCATCGCAGCAGGTGGCGATCTCGGGATCGTCGGTCCGGGCGGATCAGTCGAGGGCCGTCGGGCCCTGCGCGAGGCGCTCGAGGAGGGAACCGTGACACCGGAGCGGCTGAACGACGCGGCCGCGGCGGTCCTGGCCGCCAAGGGGATCGATCCGTGCGACGTGGCTGGGGCCCCGCGCCCGAGTCCGAGGACTCCGACCTCCCCAGTGACCCCGCGGTCATCAACCCCACCGAGGAGCCGTAGAGCGTTCGGAGTTTCGGCGCCCGACGGTTCGGGCACAATGGCGGCGTGTTCCTGCTGTCGCGCATCCCGCGGTTGGCGCAGCGCCGGTACCGCGTGACCTGGTGGCTCGTCACCCGTGGCGTCGTGCTGCTCATGGCCGTGGGCATGATGTTCCACCACGACTGGAAGCACATCTTCGACGACCTCAACGTCTACTCGCGCTGGGGTGAGGGGCTGGCCGAGGGCCGCGTTCCCTCGTCGGACCCCATGTGGCAGTACCCGCCCCTGGCGGCCTTCGTGTTCGGCGGCGTCGGCCTGCTGGGTTCCCAGCCCTGGCTGTTCCTGCTGCTCTTCGTCGCGGTCGACATCGTGATCAGCCTGCTGCTGGCCAAGGACGCCACCCGGCGCAACCGGTGGGACGGCTACGCGGTCTGGTTGGCAGCGCCGCTGCTGCTCGGGCCGATCCTCTACGGGCGCTACGACTCCATCCCGACCCTGGCCGCGATGGCCGGCCTCCTGGCGCTTGCCGTGCCGGTCGCCGCCGGCGCGATCCTGGCCATCGGGGGCGGACTCAAGGTCTGGCCGGCCGTGATGGCCCTGGCGCTGAGCCAGCGCGCCTGGCTCCGCGGAGCCTTCGGAGCCGCGATTGCCACCGCTGTCGTGATCGCCACGGCCGCCTGGGCCTTCCCGGGGGTCATCAGCAGCTTCCTCGGCAATGGGGAGGCTCGCGGCCTGCAGACCGAGTCCGTGGCCGCCCTGCCGTTCGTCTGGGCGCGCCTGTTCGTGGGCAAGGAAGGGGTTCCCGAGGCGTTCCGTTACGGATCCTCCGAGGTGGGCGTCCCCCTGGCCGACGCGATCGCTCCCTGGCTGATCCCGATCACGGGTATCGGACTGCTGCTGCTGATCCTGGCGCGCGCCCTCGGGCGGTTGGACCACGTCCCGGTCGCGGACATCGGGTTCGTCGCGATCCTGTGGCTGATGGTCACCTCCCGGGTCCTGAGCCCGCAGTACAACGTGTGGCTGGTCGGGATGGCGGCGCTGGTCTGGGCAGCGGGATCCCCGCGCATGCGCACCGCGACGATCCCCGTGGCGGTCACGGCTGTCGCCGCCCAGGTGCTCTACCCGTTCTCGTACATCGACATCGTCGATGGTGGGGTCATCGGAGTGGTGGTGCAGACAGTGCGGATCGCGGCTCTGCTCGCGGCGATGGTGCTGGCGGTGCGCGCGCTCCTGCCCGAGAAGTCCGGCGCAGCGGGCTCGGCGGAGCTCGCGCCGATCGACGCGACCTCCGCGCACATGGGGATTCGGACCCCCGGGGCCTGAGCACGTACCCTTCTCCCGAGCACTCGACACCGGAGGACCCCGTGAACCGCACCCGCACCTTTGCTGCCCTCGCCGTTGCCGGATTGGCGTTGGCGGCCTGCTCGCCCGCGTCCGACACCGCCACCGAAGCCTCGGCGTCGGCGTCCGGGGCCAGCTGCGACAAGGCGACCCTCGAGACCAAGACCCCGGGCAAGCTCGTCATCGCGACCGGACAGCCCGCCTACGAGCCGTGGGTCAAGGACGACGCCCCTGAGTCCGGCGAGGGCTTCGAGCCCGCTGTGGCCTACGCGGTTGCCGAGAAGCTTGGCTACGCCCCCGCCGATGTCCAGTGGGCGCGGACCACCTTCGACGTGGCCATCGCCCCCGGCGCGAAGGACTTCGACTGGAACATCCAGCAGTTCTCCATCACCGAGGACCGCGAGAAGGCGGTCGACTTCTCCACGTCGTACTACGACGTGAACCAGGCCATCGTGTCCTACAAGGGCTCACCGATCGCCGAAGCCAAGACCCTGGCAGACCTTGAGTCGGCCAAGCTCGGCGCCGCAGTCGGCTCGACGTCCCTGGACGCCGCGCAGGCGCTGGCCACAGGCGAGGAGGTGTCGGTGTTCAACGACAACGCCGCCGCCGTGAGCGCCCTGAAGAACGAGCAGATCGACGGGCTGGTGGTGGACCTGCCCACAGCGTTCTACCTGGTCGCTGCCGAGCTCGACGAGGGAGTGATCGTCGGGCAGCTCCCCGCCACCGAGGGCGCGACGACCGACCAGTTCGGCATCCTGCTGCCCAACAACAGCCCGCTGACCCAGTGCACCAGCCAGGCCGTCGACCAGCTCCGTGCTGACGGGAACCCTGGACGCGCTGACGCAGAAGTGGCTGGGCTCGGACGCGGGCGCACCCACCCTCCAGTAGCACGCCGGTGAGCCAGCCGGAGGGCCCCCATCGCCCGAGTGACGAGGAGCTGCGCCGGCGTGCCGTGCGCGCGAAGCAGGCGCGTCGCAGCACCGTCATCGCGACCGTCTCCAGCGTCCTGGTCATCGGGGCGCTGGTGGCCGTCGTGGTCAGCTCCCCGGGCTGGGGCGTCGTCCGCAGCACCTTCTTCGACCAGCAGTACGCCCGTGAGGTGCTGCCTGCGGTCTTCAAGGGGCTGTTGCTCAACATCAAGCTGACCATCGTCGCCACAGTCCTCATCTCGATCCTCGGCCTGTCCCTCGCCCTGGCCCGAACCTCCAAGGCGCCGGCGCTGGCCCCGTTCCGGATCCTGGCGACCGGCTACGTGGACCTGTTCCGCGGCGTGCCGACCCTGCTGGTGATCCTGCTCATCGGCTTCGGGGTCCCGGCGCTGGACCTCTCCGGAGTGACGTCGTCGGTGATCGTCCTGGGCACGGCGGCGATCGTGCTGACGTACTCGGCGTACGTGGCTGAGGTCCTGCGCAGCGGAATCCTCTCGGTGCACCCGAGCCAGAGCGCTGCGGCCCGCTCGCTGGGCCTGACATCGGGGCAGGCGCTGCGCTACGTCGTGCTCCCCCAGGGCGTCCGTCGGGTCATCCCGCCGCTGATGAACGACTTCGTCTCGCTGCTCAAGGACACGGGCCTGATCTCGGTGCTGGGCGTGGTCGATGCGATCCGCGCCGCCCAGATCGAGTCCTCGCGGTCGTTCAACTACACCCCGTACGTCGTGGCGGCGATCCTGTTCCTCATCCTCACGATCCCGTTGACGCGGCTCACCGACCGGTTCATGCACCGCTCGATCCAGCGCCAGAACGCCCAGGTGGGCGCGTGACAGCCACGGACAGCACCCCCGTCCTCAGCGTCGAGGGTGTGTACAAGTCGTTCGGCGCCGAGCAGGTGCTCGAGGGCGTCTCGCTCGAGGTGCCCGAGCACACGGTCACGGTGCTCATCGGGGCGTCCGGGTCGGGCAAGTCCACGCTGCTGCGGTGCATCAACCTGCTGACTTCCGTCGACGACGGGGTGATCCGACTCGACGGGTGGGACATCACCGACCCGGAGGTCGAGCCGGACGCGGTCCGGCGGAAGGTGGGCATGGTCTTCCAGTCGTTCAACCTCTTCCCGCACCTGACGGTCCTGGACAACATCACGCTCTCCCCGCGCAAGGTCCACAAGGTGGCCAGGGCCACCGCTGAGGCCGAGGGGTTGGAGCTGTTGCAGCGCTTCGGGCTCGCGGACAAGGCCCAGCAGTACCCCGACCGGCTCTCGGGGGGCCAGCAGCAGCGGGTCGCGATCGTCCGCTCGCTGGCCGTGTCGCCCCGGCTGATGCTCATGGACGAGGTGACCTCGGCCCTCGACCCGGTCCTGGTCAATGAGGTGCTGTCCACGGTGCGTGAGCTCAAGGCGGAGGGGATGACCATGGTCATCGCGACCCACGAGATGGGGTTCGCCGAGCAGGTGGCTGACGAGGTGTGCTTCCTCTCGGCAGGGACCATCGTCGAGCGAGGTGCCCCCCAGTCGCTGTTGCACGACCCCCAGGACCAGCGCACCAGGGACTTCCTGCGCCGGGTCCACGAGGCAGGTCGGATCTAGCCGGCCTCGGGGTGGGGGCGGGCGATGCCCGTCTCCAGCGGCAGGCTCACGGTGATCCGGCACCCCTGGCCGTGCCCGGTGTCCAGGTCCACCCGGCCCGCGTGCGCGGCGACGATCGCCGCGACGATCGCCAGGCCCAACCCCGAGCCACCGTCGGCGCGGGAGCGCGCAGCGTCTGCTCGGTAGAACCGCTCGAACGCCCGGGCCGCCACCTCAGGGGGCATCCCCGGGCCGTGGTCGACGACCGCGATCGTTGCCCATCCCGGCTGCACACCTGCGGCCGCGAGGACCCCGATCCGCACGTCCACCGGCTGTTCCGGCGGTGAGTAGCGAAGTGCGTTCGACAGCAGGTTGTCCACGACCTGGCGCAGGCGCAGGGGGTCTCCGGGGACCGACAGCCCCACTGCCGCATCGCTGACGTGCACCGCCAGCACCCGCTCGGGGGACGCCGCACGTGCGGCCGTCACCGCATCGGCCACGAGGTCCACGACATCGACGTCCGTGATGTCCAACGGTCGCTGCTGGTCCAGGCGGGCCAGGAGCAGGAGGTCATCGACCAGGACGCCCATGCGGGCGGCTTCGGCCTCGATCCGCGACATGGCATCGTCGAGGGCGGGGCCCTGATCGACGGCCCCGATCCGGTACAGCTCGGCGAAGCCGCGCACCGAGGTCAGCGGGGTCCGCAGCTCATGCCCGGCGTCGGCCACGAACTGGCGCATCCGAGCCTCGGAGGCCTGGGCCTTCCCGGCCGAGTCGTGGGCGGCTTGCTCCGAGGCCCGCTGAGCGGCCAGCGCGCCGGCGAGGTCGTCGACCATCGTGTTGAAGGAGTGGGCCAGGCTGCCGACCTCGGTGCGCGGGTCGGACGCCGGGGCACGGCGGTCGAGGTCCCCGCCGGCGATCGCCGCGGCGGTCTCCTCCACGACTGCCAGCGGACGCAGGCTGCGGCGGACCAGGATCCGGCCGGTGATGCCCAGCACCAGGAGGACGAGGGCGCCGATCGCCAGCTCGATGAGGATCAGCCGGTTGACCGTCGCGTCGATTCCGCCGATGTCCTGGGCGACCGACACCGAGCCGGAACCGTCGGACATGGGCTCGCTGAGCACCCGCCACCGCGTGCTGCCGGACTCGGAGTCGACCACGTAAGCACGGCCGGACTGGTTGGTCGCCTCGGTGACTGTCAGGTCGGGGAGGACTGGGGGATCGGTGACCGTCAGGGGGTCGGTCAGCACCTCGTGCGCTGTCCCGGTGGTGTCGGACAGGCGCACGTAGGTCACATCACGGCCGATGGGTCCCGGCCTCGGTGGTCCGAATCCATCGTCGAGCTGGGGCCGCAGGGCAGCGCTGGCCATCGGCCGGACCATGTCCGCGAGGTTGCGGTCGACCTGGCTGAACAGGTAGCCGCGCAGTGCGGCCACCGTGGCCGCACCGGCCACGAGCAGGGCGGCCGCGACGAGCAGGAGGAGCAGTCCGACGAGCCGGGAGCGCAGGGGCGTGGCCTGCAGGCGTGTCGCCAGGCGACCGGGCATCAGGAACTCCGCGGCATACGCAGGACGTATCCCACGCCGCGCACGGTGTGCAGCAGACGAGGCTCGGTGGTGTCGATCTTGCGGCGCAGGTAGGAGATGTAGGACTCCACGACGGTGGCCTCACCCCCGAAGTCGTAGTGCCACACGTGGTCCAGGATCTGCGCCTTGGACATCACCCGGCCCTGGTTGGCCATCAGGAAGCGCAGGAGCTTGAACTCGGTCGGGGAGAGGTCAACTGACTCACCGGCCTTGAACACCTCGTGGGCGTCCTCGTCGAGCTCGATGTCAGCGAAGGTCATCCGCTCGAAGCCGGGCTGTGGCGCGATTCCGGCGCGCCGCAGGATGGCGCGGATGCGCGCGAGGACCTCGCCGAGGCTGAACGGCTTGGTGACGTAGTCATCGGCGCCGAGGGTCAGGCCGATCACCCGGTCCTCGACCGCGTCGCGGGCGGTGAGGAACAGAACGGGGCAGTGGTGGCCCTCCTGGCGCATCCGGCGCACGACCTCGAATCCGTCGAGCCCGGGCATCATCACGTCGAGCACCACGAGGTCCGGCGCGATGGTCGCCACCTGGTGCAGCGCCTGGGTCCCGTTGGTGGCTGTGTGCACCTCGAACCCGGAGAACCGCAGGCTGGCCGAGAGCAGCTCCACGATGTTGGGTTCGTCGTCGACGACCAGCAGCCGGGCCTCCGGATGCGGACTCGACGTGGGCGGTGCCGAGGGGTCTGCGACGCTCATGGGCCCATTGTGCGCAGGGCTGGTGCCAGGAGTCTGGCAGTTCCCTGTGAGAAGCCTGTGAATCGAGTGGCCCTGCGCAATCGTCGGGTCCCTGGCGGCTCGCGTCCACGGCACAGGGTGCTCACAGGGTGCTCACAGGTGGGTCCGGTTGCCTTCAGGTCATGACCACGTTGACCCCGCTGACCCGGACCCACCTGGCCGTGGCCCCCGCCCCGGTCCTGAGCGAGGAGGACCTGATGCCGTGTGCCCCGGCTGTCGACCTCGTGATCCCGGTGCACAACGAGCAGGCGACCCTGGAGCGCAGTGTGCTGCGCCTGTACGCCCACATGCGCGCCGTGCTGCCCTACACCTTTCGGATCACGATCGCCGACAACGCCAGCTCGGACCTGACCTGGGAGATCGCCTGCCGCCTGGCGCGCGAAGTGCCCGAGGTGCGGGCAGTCCACCTCTCGGCCAAGGGTCGTGGCCGGGCGCTGAGCCACGTCTGGGCGGGCAGCGATGCGGCGGTCCTGGCCTACATGGATGCAGACCTGTCCACGGACCTCGCCGCGGTCCTGCCGCTTCTGGCCCCGCTTCTCTCCGGACACTCGGACCTGGCCATCGGCACCCGCCTGGGTCGCGGCTCGCGGGTCGTCCGGGGACCGAAGCGGGAGCTTCATCTCCCGGGCCTACAACCTGATCGTGCGCACCAGCTTGGGTGCGGGGTTCTCCGACGCGCAGTGCGGGTTCAAGGCGATCCGCGCCGATGCGGCCGCCGAGCTGCTGCCACTGGTCGAGGACCCCGAGTGGTTCTTCGACACCGAGCTCCTGGTGCTCGCCGAGCGGTCGGGGATGCGCATCCATGAGGTCCCGGTGGACTGGGTCGATGACCCCAGCTCGACCGTGGACATCCTCGACACCGCCCGCAAGGACCTCGCCGGGATCTGGCGGCTTGGCCGGGGCCTGAGCAGTGGCCGGATCCCGTTGAGCACGTTGCGCGACGCCTCCCGGGCCGAGGCGGCCAGCGGCTCCCCTCGGGGCGTCGTCGGCCAGCTCGGCCGGTTCGCCCTCGTCGGTGTGGCAAGCACACTCGCCTACGCACTGCTCTTCTGGGTCCTCCGCTCCGGGATTTCGGCGCAGTGGGCCAATGCCGTCGCGCTCATGCTCACCGCCGTCGCCAACACTGCGGCCAACCGGTCGTTCACGTTCGGGGTCCGCGGTCGGCCTGACCGGTTGCGCCACCAGGCTCAGGGCCTCGTGGTGTTCGGCATCGGTCTGGCGGTCACCGCGGGAGCCCTGATGGCCCTCGACAGGCTCGCTCCCGACGCCAGCCGATCGGTGGAGTTGGTCGTCCTGACAGCCGCCAACGTCCTGGCCACGCTCATCCGATTCCTGCTCTACCGGGCCTGGGTCTTCGGCGACCGCGTCGCGGTCAGCTCCCGACAGGCTCGCCACGCGGCACCCGCCGCCCTATCCACGGAGGTCTCCCGATGACCACGTCCACGCAGATCCCCGCCGACGCCTGGTGGCAGTCCGATCAGGCGCCGGATGACCGGGGGGCGCCACCTGCCCCACCGTCCCCGGCCCCTGCGGATTCCGCGGGCGCATCGGCCGACCCGGCTCCGGTCGCGTCCCCTCCGATCCCCGACACCCGGCCCACCCCGACCTGGGCGCGCTGGACCCTGGCTGCACTGCTCGCCGGCACCGCCCTGCTCTACCTATGGGGGCTGAGCCGCAACGGGTGGGCGAACTCCTACTACTCCGCCGCTGCGCAGGCCGCGGGGGAGAGCTGGAAGGCGTGGTTCTTCGGCAGCTTCGACGCGGCCAACGCCATCACCGTCGACAAGCCCCCGGCATCGCTCTGGCTGATGGGGCTCAGCGTGCGCATGTTCGGGCTGAGCTCATGGTCGGTCCTGGTCCCCCAGGCCCTGCTGGGAGTGGCCGCAGTGGGCGTCCTCTACGCCACGGTGCGGCGCTGGTTCGGGCCGTCCGCGGGACTCGTCGCCGGGGCGGTCCTGGCGCTCACCCCGGTGGCGACCCTGATGTTCCGCTTCAACAACCCCGATGCTCTGCTGGTGTTCCTGCTGGTGTGTGCGGCCTGGGCGATGGGCCGGGCCACCGAGCGCGGCTCGCTGCGCTGGATCGTGCTGGCCGGCGGGTTCGTCGGGCTGGCCTTCCTGGCCAAGATGATGCAGGCGTTCCTGGTGCTGCCCGGGTTCATGGCGATGTACGCCGTGGCGGCCCCGATCGACACTGCGTCGACGGATCGGCCACCTCCTGGCCGCGTTCGCCGCGATGGTGGTGGCCGGGGGCTGGTGGGTGGTGATGGTGGAGCTGTGGCCGGCTGGTTCCCGGCCCTACATCGGCGGGTCGCAGAACAACTCCATGCTGGAGCTGATCCTGGGCTACAACGGCTTCGGCCGCCTGACCGGTGACGAGACCGGCAGCGTCGTCCCCGGCGGCGGCCAGGGCGGCTCGATGTGGGGCGAGACCGGGTGGGGCCGCCTGTTCAGCTCCTCGTACGGCGGTCAGGTCGCCTGGCTGCTGCCGGCGGCACTGACGATGATCGTGGTCCTGCTCGTGACGTCCCGGCGGGGTGCGCGCACCGACCTGACTCGTGCTGCCGTGCTTGGCTGGGGAGGATGGCTGGTGGTCACGGCTGCGGTCATCTCGTTCAGCGCGGGGATCATCCACGAGTACTACACGGTGGCCCTCGCCCCGGCGATCGGGGCGCTGGTGGGCATCGGATCGGTGACGCTCTGGGCCCGCCGGGAGCACGTCTGGGCGCGGCTGGTCCTGGCGGCACTGATCGTCGGGACCGCCTGGTGGTCGACGGTCCTGCTGGCGCGGTCCACCGGGTTCGTGTCCTGGCTGGGCCCGGTGGTGCTGGTGGGTGGGGTGGTCGCTGCCTGTGCGATCGTCCTGGCCCCGTACCTGCCAGGTCCCCTCGGACGCCGGGTCCGCTCGGTGCCGCGCTGGCCGGCCTGGTGGTCGTGCTGGCCGGACCGGCCGCCTACTCCTTGGACACGGCGTCGAGCACGGCGTCCGGATCATTGCCCTCGGCCGGCCCCGCGGTCGCCGGGAGCCGCGGTGGCCCCGGCGGCGCGGGAGGCCCAGGGATGCGTGGGCAGGGGCTGCCTCCGGGCCTCGCCGGCGGCGTGCCGGGTGTTGGTCCGGGACAGGCTCCCCCCGGCCTGACGACCCAGGGCGGTGCCGCGGGTGGCTTCCCCACGCCCCCGGGCGGGACAGCCCAGGGAGGGACCCCCGGCGGGATCCCCGGCGCGACGGGCACCTCTCCCGGCGGGGCGAACGGCGGCGGCGGTGCAGGCGGACTCCTCGACGGCAGCACCCCCAGTCAGGCCGTGGCCGATGCCCTGCTCGCCGACGCCGACGAGTTCACCTGGGTGGCAGCGGCCGTTGGTGCGAACTCAGCGGCCGGGTACCAGCTGGCCACCGAGCGCCCGGTCATGGCGATCGGCGGGTTCAACGGCAGCGATCCGGCGCCGACCCTGGCCGAGTTCCAGGCCCTGGTCGGGGCCGGTGAGATCCACTACTTCATCTCCGGTGGCCAGGGGTTCGGCGGCGGTCAGATGGGTGGGTCCCAGTCCTCCTCGGAGATCGCCGACTGGGTGGCGCAGAACTTCACCGCGACCACGGTCGACTCCCCGACGCTCTACGACCTGACGGCACCCACGGGCGCGAGCAGCGCCGCTGCGGCCGCGCCGGCGGCCTGAGCCGCGCGACCCCGTATCCCCCGGGCGCGGGTCCGGGGGATACGGTCGGGCGGGTGCAAGGGGCGTTCAGATCGGTAGCGGGCGCAGGTGCCGCTCGGTGATCTCGCGCACCTTCGCCACGCGCCGGCGGTACTTCTCCTCGTCGAGGAACTCAGTGGCCATCCAGACGCGCACGATCTCGTGGGCGAGCGCTGACCCGATGATCTTGCCACCCAGGCACAACACGTTGGTGTCCGAGTGCGATCGGGCCAGCTGGGCGCAGAAGGGGTCCTGGCACACGGCCGCGTACACCCCGTGCACCCGGTTGGCGATCATCGCGCTGCCGTAGCCGACCCCGTCGACGAAGATGCCGCGGTCCACGGTCCCGGCGCCCACGGCCAGCGCGGCGGGGTACACCGTGTCGGGCAGGTCGATCGCGTCGGTGCTCGGCGCCCCGAAGTCGACGACGTCGTGGCCCTGGCTGGACAGGACCTCCTTGATCTCCTCCTTCAACGCGAATCCGGCGTGGTCACTTGCCAGGGCAATCCTCATCGTGGGCTCCTCGGGTCTGATTCTCGCGAGTCTGGCATGGCCGCCGCCGGGTAGGGAAGGTGCGGACCACTGTCAGGTTCGGCTGTGGTTTTAGTTCCGAGTCTATTGTATTGCTTCTGGATGGGTGCTAGAGTGGGCACTAACAGACAGATACGGAAGTGTCCGGATCGTCCCGCGGTCAGGTCCCGCCCGTCGCCATCGCCCCTGGGCCGAACGCAAGGAGACAGCGCATGACCCTTCTCTACCTCGTCCGACACGGCGAGACCGAGTGGAGCAAGTCCGGCCAGCACACCTCCATCACCGACCTGGACCTCACGGACCGCGGCGTGGGACAGGCCACCTCCCTGCACTCCCGGCTCGACCCGGCCGACTTCGACCTGGTCCTGGCCAGCCCTCGTCTCCGCGCCCAGCGCACAGCCCGCTTGGCCGGCTTCGAGGACTTCGAGGTCGACGAGGACCTCGCGGAGTGGTACTACGGCGACTTCGAGGGCATGACCAGCGAGCAGATCCGTCGGGAGCACCACGGCTGGAGGATCTGGTTCAACGGCTGCCCCGGTGGCGAGTCCGCCGCAGAGGTCCGCGCCCGACTGACCCGTGTGGCCACCCGGGTGCGCGCCTCCGGCGCCGACCGGGCGATCTGCTTCGGGCACGGCCACGCCTCGCGCGTCCTGGCGCTCTGCTGGCTGGACTTCCCAATGGTCTTCGGCCAGAGCCTCCCGCTCGAAGTGGCCAGCGTGTCCGTGATGGGCCACGAGAAGGAGTCGGCAGCCGTCATCCGCTGGAACAGCTGACCTGAGATCGACACCCCGCACCGTCCTCACGCCCGGTCTTCCCTCAGGAGGGATCCATGCAGACGTACCTCCCCCAATGTCATGTTGGTTTCTTTCCGGATGGTGTTGACATATGTGGGAGTGTGGGTGTTGACTACACCTATACGGAAGAAAACGGAGGGAAGCAGATGTATGCAGAGGAACGGCAGGCGGCGATCGTGAGCCGGGCGAGGGTGGCCGGTCGCGTCGAGGTGGCCGAGCGTGAGTCCTTCGACGTCACACCAGAGACGGTGCGCCGCGACCTGACAGCCCTGGAGCGGGCAGGCCTGCTGCGCCGGGTGCATGGCGGGGCCATCGTCGTCGACCTCTTCGGGTTCGAGCCCGCCCTGGCCGTCCGGGAGTCGGTGAACACCTCGGAGAAGGTCCGGATCGCCGAGCGCGCCCTCGCGTTTCTGCCGGAGGAGGGAGCCATCGCCCTCGACGCCGGCTCCTCGACATATCGCCTCGCCGAGCTCATGCCCGCCGACCGCGCCCTGACCGTCGTGACCAACAGCCTCCCGATCGCCTCGTTGCTGGCCAACCGCAGCGCCCTGACCGTCCATATAGTCGGCGGCCGGGTGCGCGGCCGGACGCTGGCGAGCGTGGACAACGCGGCGCTGGAGTACCTGCGCAGCGTCTTCGTCGACGTCGCCTTCCTGGGCACCAACGGCTTCTCGATCGAGCGTGGGCTGACCACGCCGGACAGTGCCGAGGCGGCCGTCAAGTCCGCGTTCGTCTCCTCCGCGCGGCGCAGCGTCCTGCTGGCCGACCACACGAAGTTCGGCACCGCCCATTTCGCCCACGTCGCCGATCTCGCCGCGATCGACGTGATCGTCACCGATTCAGCCCTATCCGATGAGGCCACCTCCGAGATCGAGGCGGCCGGACCCCAGGTGGTACGCGCATGATCGTCACAGTCACCCTCAACCCCAGCCTCGACCGGACGCTCGCGGTTGCCTCGCTTGTCCGCGGTGAGGTCGTCCGCGCCGACTCCACGTTGGAGGACCCCGGCGGCAAGGGCGTGAACGTCACGCGGTTCCTGTCCGCCCAGGGCACGGACTCGGTCGCGGTGCTGCCCTCGGGTGGGTCCATCGGACGTGCCCTGGTCGGCGCCCTGGCTGACGCCGGGATCCCCCATCGGGCGATCCCGATCTCCGGCGCCACGCGCTCCAACGTGACGGTGGTGGAGCCGGACGGCACCACCACCAAGCTCAACGAGCCCGGCCCGGACCTCACCTCGGCGGAGGTCGACGCGCTGGTCGCCGCCGTGTCCGAACTGGCCACCGATGGCGGCTGGGTCGTCGTCGCCGGCAGCCTGCCCGCGGACCTGGACACCAGCATCGTCGGCCGCCTGGCCGAGGTCGCCCGCGCTGCCGGATCCCGGTTCGCCCTGGACGCCAGTGGCCCCGCGCTGGCCGACGGCCTGGATGCCGGCCCGGACCTGATCAAGCCCAATGGTGAGGAGCTCGGCGAGATCCTCGGCCGCGAGCTGAACACTCTCGATGAGGTCCTTGCCGGGTGTGACGAGGCGCGTGCTCGTGGCGCCGGTGCCGTGATCTGCAGCTTGGGTGGCGACGGAGCCGTCCTCGTCAACGACGAGGGCCGCTGGCTGGCCACCGGGCCGAACGTGCCCGTCCTGAGCACCGTCGGCGCTGGCGACAGCCTCCTGGCCGGCTTCCTGCACGGCGGTGGCGCCGGACCCGACGCCCTGCGCGTGGGGATCGCCTGGGCCACCGCCGCAGTCCAGACCCCCGGTACGGGCGTGCCCCTCACCGGGTTGATCGACCCGAGTGCTGTGGAGGTGACGGCCATCGCCACAGCCACGCCATGACGACACCGTCGGTGCCGGCACGTTCCCGAATCCCGATCCACCCCTCAATTCGGAGGTCATTGCAATGGAACTGATCACAACACAGCTCGTCGAGTTGGACCTCGACGGCTCCGCCACCACCAAGGACCGGGCGATCGACGCCCTCGTCCTGGTGGCCACATCCGCAGGACGGGCGACGGACCCTGCCGTGCTGCGCGCAGACGTCGCCGCTCGTGAGGAGATCATGGCGACCGGTATCGAGGGCGGGATCGCCATCCCGCACGCCCGCACCGCGGGTGTCAGCGAGCCCACGGTCGTGTTCGGCCGCTCCACCAACGGGATCGACTGGGGCGCTGCCGATGGCTCCGCCCACCTGGTGTTCCTCATCACGGTTCCCGAGGGCGCCGGCGACGAGCACCTGCAGATCCTGGCGAGCCTGTCGCGCGCCCTGATGAAGCCGGAGTTCCGCGACACCCTGCTCAAGGCGACGAACCCCCAGGTCGTCGTGGACACCATCAACGCTGCGGCCGATCCCGCGGCACCGGCAGCCGCCGTCACCACGGCGCCCGCCGCGCCCGCGAAGGAGAAGACGTCCATGAAGTTCGTCGGAGTCACCTCGTGCCCCACCGGAATCGCACACACCTACATGGCTGCCGAGGCACTTGAGCAGGCCGCGAAGGATGCCGGCCACGAGATCTCGATCGAGACGCAGGGATCGGGTGGCTTCAAGAAGCTCGACCCGCAGGTCATCGCCGCGGCCGACGGCGTCATCTTCGCCAACGACGTCGAGGTGCGCGACAAGGCACGCTTCGCCGGCAAGCCGACGATCTCCACGGGAGTGAAGCGCGCGATCAACGATGCCCCCGCCATGATCGCCGAGGCGGTTGCCGCGGTCGAGGCCGGACCGGTCCCCGCAGGCTCGGCGGCGACAGCGGCCGCGGCCTCCGCGAGCTCCGGTGGCATGGCGACCAAGGTCGAGGAGGGTCACTTCGGGATCCGCCTACGTGGCTACCTGATGACCGGTGTGTCCTACATGATTCCGTTCGTCGCAGGCGGCGGCATCCTGATCGCCCTGAGCTTCATGCTCGGTGGGTACGAGATCGTCGGGGTGACCAAGGACATCCCCGGGTTCCTCTCCACGTTCAGCGCCTTCTCGCTGCATGACTGGGCCGGGATCATGTTCATCCTCGGCGCCGCGGCATTCGGGTTCCTCAACGCCGTGCTGGCAGGCTTCATCGCCTACGCCATCGCCGACCGTCCAGGACTCGTCCCCGGGTTCGTCGGTGGCGTGGCCGCCGGCTACGTGGGCGCCGGCTTCCTGGGCGCCATCGTCGGTGGCCTCACCGGTGGCTTCATCGCAGCGTGGTTCGCCGGGCTGAACGTGCCCAAGGCAATCCGCGGTGTCATGCCTGTGGTGGTGATCCCGCTGGTCGCGACGCTGCTCAACGGTGCGCTCATGCTGCTGGTCTTCGCCAAGCCGCTGTCCTGGCTGCAGACGCACCTGACCGACTGGCTGAACAGCCTGTCGGGCGGGAACCTCATCCTGCTGGGCGTCATCCTCGGCCTGATGATGGCCTTCGACATGGGTGGCCCGGTCAACAAGACCGCCTACGTCTTCGCCACGCTCAACCTGACGACGGCCATTGCGGCCAACAACGGCCCCGCACTGCAGATCATGGCCACCGTGATGGCCGCCGGAATGGTGCCGCCGCTGGCCATGGCGCTGTCCTCGACGGTCCTGCGCCCGAAGCTCTACACGGACGCTGAGCAGGAGAACGGCAAGGCCGCCTGGCTGCTGGGTGCCTCCTTCATCACCGAGGGCGCCATCCCGTTCGCTGCAGCCGACCCGCTGCGGGTCATCCCCTCGCTCATGGCCGGCAGCGCCCTCACCGGCGCCCTGGTGATGGCGTTCGGGTGCGAGCTGCGGGCCCCGCACGGTGGCATCTGGGTCATCTCGCTGATCTCCAACCCGTTCCTGTACATCGCCGCGATCGCCGCCGGAACCGCGCTGAGCGCCTTCCTGGTGACTGCTGCGAAGTCGAAGAACCGGGTGACGGACGAGGCGATCGAGGCGACGCTGACCCACGCTGCGATCGCCTGACCGATCGGACGATCCACAACTCAACATCACGGACTGACGGGCGCCAAGCGGCGCCGGTCATGAGGTCCAGGGGCTGGCACATAGCGGGTGCCAGCCCCTGGACCGTTTCCAGCGTGGTCGGGGTTCCGTCGAGGGCCCGGCCCCGCCAGGCGCCCCCACCTGCTCAGGACTGCGAGGCGCCGACCAGGCTCTCGTCGCCGGTCGCTGCCTCGGGCTGCGTGCTGCGGACCCGGCGATCCGCGGGCCCACGACGACTCGACGAGCGCGCCTGACTCGTGGCCCACGTGTCGAGGCTCGTCCACGCGGTGCGGCTGCGGTGACCGACCCAGTAGACGCGAGCCCGCAGGGCCACCAGGACGGCGGCGAGCAGGGTCAGCACGGTCAGTGGCGAGGGCAATCCGGGCATCGGGATCCCGGGCACTCCCAGGCTCAGCGCGCGCGGCTGGATCGGCGCGGTGGGGGCGTCGTCGGCCCGCGCAGCCGCGACCTCACGGTTGACCGGGAGCTTGCCCTTGGCCGGGAGCTCGGCGACCGCGCGGTCGAACTGGGGGGCTGGGGCCGAGGGATCGGCCAACTTGCCCACGGGGCTGAGCTTGTCAGCGTTCGCGAAGCCCCAGTTCAGCAGCACCTCGGCGGTCGTGTAGGTGTTGCCGCCGATGTTCATCAGGCTGACCATGAGCCGACGACCATCGCGTTCCGCGGCCCCCACGAAGGTGC